>NZ_JAXCEJ010000078.1:0-1112 GCF_041463665.1 Actinomadura chokoriensis | reverse complement strand
TAGGGCCTGTTCGTAGTTCAGATCATGAGGGGGCTGGGAGGCTGCGCAGCCAGATGATGGCTGCGCGCAGGTGGAGTCCGGCTTCGTAGCTTTCGGGGGTTTTGTCGTAGCGGGTGGCCAGCCCTCGCCATTCCTTGAACTTGTTGATGCAGCGTTCGACGGTGTTGCGGTGGGTGTAGAGGTCGGCGTCGTGGCTGGGCGGGCGGCCGCCGCGCCGCCCCTTCTTCTTGCGGTTGGCGGCCTGGTCGGCCTTTTCGGGGATGACCGCCTTGATGTGGCGTTTGCGCAGGTAGGTGCGGTTGGCGCGGGAGGAGTAGGCCTTGTCGCCGGCGGCCGCCGCGGGCCGGGTGCGGGGGCGGCCGACCGGTCCGCGCACCCGGATCTTGTCCAGGACGGGGATGAAGCGGGGGCTGTCGGCGGCCTGCCCGGGGGTGAGTATCAGTGACAGCGGACGGCAGCGCCGGTCGGCCGACAGGTGGATCTTGCTGGTCAGCCCGCCTCGTGACCGGCCCAGGGCGGCGGCCTTCAGCCGGGCCTTGCGGCGTCGGCGTATCCGGCGCCGGTGCTCGCGCTCGGGATCGGGCTCGTCCTCGGGCTGCTGCTCTACGGGCCCGGTTTGCCCCTTTGCTGCAGCCCCTTTTCCTCGGCCACGGCCCGCTCCAGTTCCTGGAGGCGTTCGGGTGCGACCCTCATGCCGGCGGCGTGGTGATGCGCGCGGGAGGTGCTGGAGTCCACGCTGACCAGGTCCAGGTCGACATCGCCCCGGGCCGCCGCCTCACTGATCATCGCGTTCATCAGGTTCTCGAAGACTCCCCGGCCCGCCCAGGCCCGGAACCGGTCATAGATCGTCGACCAGTTCCCGTAAGACGGCGGTACGTCCCGCCACGGGCTGCCGGTCCGAAACCTCCACATCACCGCGTTGAATTGGTTGCGCAGGTCACCGATCGGCCCCGACACTCCCAGCGGCAGGTGAGGCTCGATCAGTTCCCATTCCGTATCGGTCACATCACCGCGTGTCACACACTGGTGATACCGCCCGCTCCCGCCCCGGCGGGGGGGAATCACACGATCGTGACCAGCGGCAACTGATCTGAACTACGAACAGGGCCTAG
>NZ_JAXCEJ010000077.1:0-1138 GCF_041463665.1 Actinomadura chokoriensis | reverse complement strand
GGTGAGCGTGCGCAGATTGAGGTGTTGTTCGGTGAGGGCCGGTTGATTCCGCAGATCGCGGAGGTGATCGGCCGGCACCGGTCGACGGTGTGGCGGGAGGTGCGGCGCAACAACTCCTACCGGTGCTCGAACGTGGCCGACGGGAGTGGAGTACGGCATCCGGGCCGGGCGACCACGGCCCGGCCGGGTGGGCTGGGCGGGTTGTACCGGTGGACGTATTCGCATGTGGCCGCGCAGCGTAAGGCCGATGAGCGGGCGCGGCGGTACCGGCCGGGCAAGCTGATCGGCAACAGCGGGAGCAAGGGCCGGGCCTGGCGCGAGGGCAGGTTGTGGCCGGTGGTGCGTGATCTGCTGGTGAAGCGGTGGTCGCCGCAGCAGATCGCGGCGCACCTGCGCTCTATCTACCCTGACCAGCCGGAGATGCGGGTGTCACACGAGACGATCTACCAGGCGATCTACTACCAGGCCCGGGGCCGGATGCGGGCCGAGCTGGCCCGGCAGCTGGCGTTGCGGCCGGGCGAGAGGTCGGTGCTGCGCAGCGGCCGGGCCCGCCGCCGCCCGCAGTCGCGGCTGGCCCGCGCTGAGCGCAGCGCCAAGCCCTGGACCACCGGCCTGAACATCTCGGCCCGTCCCGCCCAGGCGGCCGACCGGGCGGTGCCCGGGCACTGGGAAGGCGACCTGATCATCGGGGCCCGCGGTACCAGCGCGATCATCACCCTGGTCGAGCGCACCACCCGGTTCGTGATGCTCGGCGCGCTGCCGCACTCACGGGTGTCCCAGGAGGTGGTGGGGGTGCTCACCAAGCTGATGGGCCGGGTACCGGCCGAGCTGGCCGCGACGCTGACCTGGGACCAGGGGTCGGAGATGGCCGAGCATGCCGCCTTCACCCTGGCCACCGGCTGCCGCGTCTACTTCTGCGACCCGCACTCGCCCTGGCAGCGCGGCTCCAACGAGAACACCAACGGGCTGCTGCGCCAGTACTTCCCCCGCTCCTGCACCGACTTCCGCACCTACACCCAGCACGACCTCGACGAGATCGCCCGCCAGCTCAACGGACGCCCCCGCCACACCCTGAACTGGAAAACCCCAGCCCAAACACTCAACGAGTACCTCGTTGCAACAGCCGCTTGACATCGCC
>NZ_JAXCEJ010000076.1:0-1141 GCF_041463665.1 Actinomadura chokoriensis | reverse complement strand
GTCTCCAACCAGTACCGCTTGCGCTGGAAGGCATAGGTCGGCAACTGCACCGCAGAGGGCCGTCCAGGGAACACCGCCTCCCAATCCACCGCCCCTCCACGCACAAACACCTCACCCAGCGAGTTGAGAAGGGTCCGGGTCTCGGAGCGATCCGGGCGCAGTACTGGTGCCAGTGCCGCAGTTGCGGTGTGGGCGTCGGTGAGGCAGTTCTGAATCATTGCGGTGAGAGCCCCGCCCGGGCCCAACTCTATAAAGGTGGATACCCCTCGGGTCTGAAGCGAAATCATGGCGTCGTAGAATCTCACTGGCTGGCGCACATGCCGCACCCAATATTCCGGTGAACATGCCTCCTCATCTCGAAGCAATTCACCGGTGACATTGGAAACGATTGGAATCATTGGGGGATGGAAGGTCAAGCTCTCTACAACTTTTCTAAAAGCATCGAGCATACTATCCATGTACGGAGAGTGGAATGCGTGACTGACTCGGAGTCGCTTGACCCTTCGCCCTCTCTTTCCCCATAGGGCAGCTATCTCAGATACGTGATGCTCATCACCGGAGATGACTACCGAGGATGGGCCGTTCACTGCCGCAATACTGACTTGCTGTTCTCGCCCCACCAGTTGAGGCGACACCTCAGTTTCGGATGCTTCGAGCGCCACCATTGCTCCTGTACAGGGCAGTGCCTGCATCAGACGGCCGCGAGCCACTACCAAATCGCAGGCGTCCTGCAGAGAAAGGACCCCTGCAACATGAGCAGCAGCTACTTCTCCAATAGAATGCCCGGCCAGGAAGTCCGGGGCAACTCCCCATCGCTTCACCAATCGAAACAACGCCACTTCAATCGCAAACAATGCTGCTTGCGTGAACGCTGTTTGATCCAGCAAATCCGCATTGGATGAACCCTTACCAGCAAACATTGTCTGCTTTATTGGATGATCTAGGCGAGCATCCAGGCAGTCACATACTGCATCGAGTTCTTCAGCAAAATCGGAGAAGCGGTCGTACAGCTCCCGTCCCATCCCCGCCCACTGCGACCCCTGCCCCGGGAACACAAACGCCACCTTCTCCCCGGCATCAGCCGCAATACCCTGCACCACCCCCGCAGCAACCCCTCCCTGAGCCACCGCACTCAGCCCAC
>NZ_JAXCEJ010000075.1:0-1242 GCF_041463665.1 Actinomadura chokoriensis | reverse complement strand
CAATGCCGGGAAGTTAAGGATCTCGGGTTGCTGTCAAGGGGGATCCGGTGAGGATGTTGATGGCGATGGTGGCCTGGTAGGTGGTTCGGTCGATGGCCGGGCCGCGGGCGTTGTACTTGGAGATCGCGCGTTTGACGGTGCGGGCGTTGGTGCGCGTGCGTCGGTCGGGCAGCAGGTTGTCCAGGACGGCTCGTCCGATGCGGCCGGTCAGGTCGATGGTGGTGTCGGCGATCACGCCGGTGGCCTGGATGACCTGGTCGCGGGCGGCGGCCAGGGCGGTGCTGAAGCCGGCCCGGTCCGGGGCGATGCGGGGGTCGCTGTTGGTGGCGTCGGCCATCGCGGTGCGTAGTGCCTGGTAGGCGATCAGCAGCGCGTAGACCTCCTGGTCGGTGCCGGCCGGGGTCCGGGCACGCAGGACACGGCCGCCCAGGATCGAGGATTTCAGCTCCAGGTAGGCGGTCTCGACCTCCCACCGCTGGTGGTAGAGCCGCATCAGGTCGGTGGCCGGATAGCCGGCAGGGTCCAGCAGTGTGGTGATGAGCCGGTAGCTGCCGGTGGATGAGCCTGCGGCGGTGGAGACGGTGATGCCGGCATCGATGACGCGGACCTTGATCCCGCCGTGCCGGGAGATGAACGAGCCGTCGGGCAGGCGGTGCAGGGCCGGCAGCCTGGGTGCCGACCGGCCGTTCTTGACCCGGATCAGCAGGTGGGCGCCGGTATCGGCGATCTGCTCGACCAGCCACCCGGCGGCAAAGCCCCGGTCGGCCAGCACGATCATCTGCTCACCCAGCGCGCCCAGCAGCCGGGCCGCATAGGCGGTCTCGCCGTTGCCGGTCCCACACGCCGGGCCGAACGCCGCGTCCAGGACGCTGCGGGTGCCGCAGGCCACCACCGCGACCAGACGCAGCATCGGGAAAGCCGACCCGCGCTGGCGGGGATAGGCCACGCGGTTGGCCGGGCTGTCGGCCACACTCATCACGGTCCCATCCACGGCGCACACCAGCAGACCCCGCCACCGCACCGCGCCGCCGAGCGTGGCGGCCGGGCCGCGCAGCAACTCAAACAGCGCCTTCAGCGGTGCGACACCCAACCGCCGCCGCGCCTGGGCCAAAGCGGCCCCGCTCGGCGCCGGCTGCGACCCGCCGAGCCCCGCGGTCAGCCGCCCCCATACCTGCACATAGCCCAACTCGGCGAACAACACCCCGGCCAGCAGCAGATACACCACCACCCGGGACGGAAGCA
>NZ_JAXCEJ010000074.1:0-1424 GCF_041463665.1 Actinomadura chokoriensis | reverse complement strand
CACGGCTCCGGGGTTCTCGCGTTATCTGCCTTGATGTCGGTTTGTGAGGCCGAGGGTGGCGAGACAGCGGCGGGGGTCCTTGTGGTGGTGCCGGTTGGCCTTGGCGATGTTGGTCCAGCCGCAGAATTTCAGGATGGTGATGGCGAGGCTGCGGAGGGCGGCCATGACGGCGGGGCCGCTGCCGGTGCGGATCTGGGAGTGGTCTTCGCGGTAGGTGACGTCGCGGATGTGGTGCAGGGCTTCGATGCGCCAGTGGGAGCGGATCCACCGGGCGATCTGAGCGGCGGTGGCCTGGTGGGCGTTGAGGCTGGTCACCGCGTAGACGGTCACGGTGGTCCACCGGCCGCCGGTGCGGGGCCGGACTCTGCGGGTGATGCAGATGGCCTGGTGGGCGTGCGGGAATAGCAGCCCTTCGGCCAGCGAGCAGATCTTGATGCCGCGGCGTTCGGTCCGGCCGTGCCCGTGGTGGTCCTCGGTGTGCCCGACCGGGATCTTCCGCCAGGGCAGGGCTTTGAGTTGGTGATACAACGACCGCTGATTCTTCTTCACGACCAGGATGAAGTGAGCGTGCTTCTCGGTGACCAGGAAGGCGGCGTGGTCGCGCTGGGTATGGAGCGCGTCGGCCGTCACGACCCGGTCGGTCAGGTCGAGGGGTTCCAAGAGCGGCCGGAACGCCGAGAGTTCGTTGGTCTTGCCGTCCACCTCGACCTGTCCCATGAGGCGGCCGAGCCGGGTGCCGACCGCTGCCAGCAGGTGCCGCGCCCTCCCTGAGGCAGTGTGATGGCGGGTGCCGCGCAGCGCCTTGCCATCAACTGCGACCGATTCCTGCTTGGGCCGGCCCGTCCGGATCGGCGGACGCGCCCCGGCCTGCTGCCCGGCCCCGTCCCGCAGGTCGGCCAGTTCACCGAGCCAGGCACTGGTCGCCGCGGTGAACGCTGAGGCGTCCAGGCGTTCCAGCACGTCCCGGAATGTCGCCTCGTCGGGCACCTCGAACCGGCGGGACAGGGGATCGAACCGGACCTGTAGCGCCTCCAGCAGTTCAGCTGTCATCCCGGGATCGGCGGCCCATTCGGCGATCGCCGCCAGCGACCGCGCCCCCGCGATCGTGGCCGCGACCGCCGTGGCCAGCAACGACACCAGTGAATGCCGTACGCCCCGCGGGTCTCGTGGATCGGGAACCCATGCCAGGTGAGCCACCAGGGCCGGGATCCGCGCGGCCAGCGCCTCACGATCGACAACGGCCAGGTCGCCAACAACAGCCAAGATCAGGGATGATGCAGGAGCAGGCACGGTCTTCTCTTGTGATCAGAAAGCTTAGACACCTTCATGATCACGCAGGCCGTGCCTGCACGCATCTCCAGCCCCGCAACCGCAGCAGCCGAACCGGACAATCAGGCCGAGACCGCGACTACTCCGGAGCCGTG
>NZ_JAXCEJ010000073.1:0-1466 GCF_041463665.1 Actinomadura chokoriensis | reverse complement strand
GAGAGTTTCACGGCGAACCCCGCAACTGCCACGATGCAGGTCGCCCGCAGCGAAGCGGAGGGTCGCGGACATTCGGGTTGTACGTGTCAAGGACATGGGTAACAACTCAGCTCACAGACATGGGTAACACTTCAAGCTCACATAGTCCTTCTGGGGTCCTCGCACATCCTCTTCGTTGAAGCAGCCCAGTCGCACCGGCCCCAGATACACATCCCACTGGCCAGCGGCCACCTCCTGCATCCCGATCCACTGCCCCGCCAGCAGGTAGCCTATGTAGACCCGCAGCGCTCGCCAGTAGATCAGGCCGTTGTGGCTGACTCGAACTTTTTCCCAATGCTTCGGGTACTGCAGCTCCGGTAGCTTTGAGGGGTATGGCCTGACCGAGTCGCTGTAGTGCTGGGCCGGCATGCTTTGCTGCAAGGCCTCATGCGGGCGCTGCTGGTTGTAGTGCTCCACAAAGGCATCGAGCTGCATCTGCAATGCCGCTTTGTCCGCCGCAGGCTCTTTGCCCAGGGCATGCTTGAGCGTGCGGTGCATCCGCTCGTGGCGACCGTTTTGCTGTGGCTTGCCCCTCTCGATGCGCTCCGGCCTGATGCCCAGCCTTATCCACCATATCGCCAGGCGTGACAGGCCCGCCACGCCAGTAGTGGCGAACGGCGGACCGTTGTCACTGCGTATGCGCTCGGGCAGTCCGTATTGCCGAAACACCTGTTCAAAGCTGCGTTTGGCATCCTCGTAGTTGGGGCTGTCGTAGACATGCACGGCCAGCAAATAGCGGCTGGCGTGGTCCATGATGGTCAATGGATAGCACCAGTGACCATCGGCTGTCTTGAACTGGCCTTTGTAGTCTGCACTCCACACCCCATTGGGCTGCTTGCTCGTTCGCAAGGGCTGGGCCGTAGGCACCGAGCGTCTGCGTACACGCCTGCTGCAAACAAGCCCCTCAGCCTTCAGCACGTTGTAGATGGTGGTTTTGCTGGGTGTCTCCTGTGGGCCCCAACGCTGCAGGAGCAAAGCGTGCAGCTTCTTGGGCCCCATCTGTGACCTTTGCTGCGTGCGCAGCTCAATGATGGCCCGGCGCTGTGCATAGCTGATCGCCTGATTGTTCCCGTGGGGCCTGCGACTGCGCTCTTGCAATCCATCCATGCCCAGTTGGCGGTAACGCTCAACCCACTTGTAGGCCGTCTTGCGGCTGATGCCGTAGCGCCTGCACAGCTCGCTCAGCGGCGCACCACCGCGCAGGTGGTCGGCTATGAAGAGCAGTTTCTCGTCCATGGGTGCGCACTCCTTCCAGGGCATGGTGATCGCTCCTTGGCTGCTGTTGGCTCCAGCTGCCAAGCTTGGATCTGTTACCCATGTCCTTGTACTGATGTGTCACCTATGAGTGTGAGTCGTACCGGTCGCCTTCTTTGATCTGACCTTTCTTGGCGAATCAAGAAAGGGCAGTCGGCTGCCGGGCCGAGACC
>NZ_JAXCEJ010000072.1:0-1477 GCF_041463665.1 Actinomadura chokoriensis | reverse complement strand
GACCAGCCGCCGTGGTCTCAACAGTCCAGGTGCGGTGGAACTCGAGACCGAACTCCGTGAGCTGGGCGTCCGCGTGACGGTGGCCGCTTGCGATGTGGCAGACCGCGACGCACTCACCCACCTGATCCGGCAGTTGAAGGCAGAGGGGGCGAGTATCCGCGCCGTGGTGCATGCCGCCGGGGCAGGTAAGCCGAGTGCGCTAGCCGAAACCAGCCTGGCGGATGTCGCTGACATCGTCGCCGGGAAAGTCGCCGGAGCTATACACCTGCATGATTTGTTGAGTCAAGATGCACTGGATGCCTTCGTGTTGTTCTCCTCGGGTGCAGGTATCTGGGGTAGCGGGGGGCAAGGTGCATATGCAGGGGCTAACGCTTTCCTGGATGCATTGGCTGAGCATCGGCGGGGGCGGCACCTTCCTGCTACCTCACTGGCATGGGGTGCATGGGACGGTGAGGGTATGGCGGATGACCCCATGGTCGCGGACCAGTTGAGCGGCTATGGAATTCCTATGATGGCGCCGGAACTGGCGATTGCGGCACTGCAGCAGGCACTACAGCAAAACGAAACCTGCCTGGCAGTGGCCGACATCGAATGGGATCTGTTCGCCTCCACCTTTACGGCGATGCGTCCCAGCCCACTGCTGCAAGAGATCCCTGATGTTCAACAGCACCTGAAGAAGACCGACACTGAAATTTCCCCCCAGAGCGACCCGGCAGACCGGTCCCTGCTTCGCCAGCGCCTGGCCGGGTTGCCTGAGGTCGAGCAGGACCGGGTCCTGCTGGACCTGGTCCGCACCCACGCCGCCGCCGTCCTGGGATACGAGTCATCGTATGAAGTTGATTCAGGGCGGGGGTTCCTTGACTTGGGGTTCAGTTCCCTTACTGCGGTGGAGTTGCGGAACCGACTCAACACCGCCACCGGACTCCACCTGCCGCCCACCCTGATCTTCGACTACCCCACCCCCACCACCCTGGTCGGACTACTGCGAGGAGAGCTTCTAGGACCGCAGGGAGAAGAAATTGATCGCCTCCTAGCGGCGCTTGTAGAAGTAGAGAACGGGCTTTCTGGAATTGTGGCTAGCGATGATTTTCGTACGAGAATTAAAGCGCGTCTCCAGCTTCTTCTGGAGAGATTGAATTCCGTTGGTGATCGAGTTGTTCGTGAACTTGACTCAGTCACCGACGATGAACTGTTTCAAATCATCGATAGAGATTTGAATATTCAATAGCTCTATGAAATGATGATCTGCATTGGCATTTCAAGAAGGAAGTGTTGAGTGATGACGGAAGAAAAGCTTCGAAGCTACCTTCGGCGGGTAACGGTAGAACTTCAGGAGACCAGAAGTCGTTTGCTTGTGCTTGAAGAAAAGGAGCGGGAGTCGATTGCGATTGTGGGTATGAGTTGTCGTTTTCCGGGGGGTGTGGGTTCTCCGGAGGAGTTGTGGGATCTGGTTGCTGCTGGTGGTGATGCGGTGGCG
>NZ_JAXCEJ010000071.1:0-1488 GCF_041463665.1 Actinomadura chokoriensis | reverse complement strand
CGGCCACGGTCACCACATGTCAAACGCCATCAAGGCTGCCATCGTTGCAGGCCTGGCACTTTTGTTCTTGATTGGCTGGGCAGTCATGCGTCGGAAAGGGGCGTGTCCGAATTTTTGTGTAAACGGTTCGGACTTCAATTGACGGAGATGCGGTCTCCGAACTGAATGGTAAAGCGGGTCAGCGCAGCCTTCCAATCCCGGATGGGCATGGTCCACTTCTGACTGATGTTGCGCAGGGCCAGATAGAACAGTTTTGTCAGCGCTTCGTCACTGGGGAACGAGCCCCGGTTCTTGGTTAGCTTCCTCAGGCTCATGTTGACCGACTCGATGGCGTTGGTGGTGTAGATGACCTTGCGGATTTCGGGTGGGTAGTCAAAGAACGGAATCAGCCGGCTCCAGCTCCTGCGCCAGGACTGGCCGATGGGTAGGTACTCGGCATCCCAGCGGGCCTCGAATTCACCGAGCATCAGCTCGGCCTCCTCGGCGGTGGTTGCCGTGTAGATGCGTCTCAGGTCTGCGGCCACTTCTTTGCGACGCTTCCACGAGACGTAGTTCAGGCTGTGGCGCACCATGTGCACGATGCACAACTGAACCACTGTCCTGGGAAACACGGCCTCAATGGCTTCAGGGAAGCCCTTGAGGCCATCGACGCAGGCGATGAAGATGTCATGCACGCCCCGGTTGCGCAGCTCGGTCACGACCTGCAGCCAGAATTTGGCCCCCTCGGTCTGCGCCAGCCACAGGCCCAGCACCTCCTTCTCGCCCGTCATGGTGATGCCGATGGCCAGGTACACCGCCTTGACCCGCACAGCGCCCTCGCGCACCTTCACATGGATGCAGTCCAGATAGACGATAGGGTAGATTGCATCGAGCGGGCGGGCTTGCCAGGTCTTGACCTCATCGGCCACGGCGTCGGTCACCGAGGAAATCAGGCTGGGCGAGACCTCGGTGCCGTACATCTCCTCTAGGTGGGCCTGTATCTCGCGCACCGTCATGCCGCGGGCGTACAGCGAGATGATTTTGTCGTCGAAGCCGGCCCAGCGGGTCTGGTGCTTGGGGATGAGTTGGGGCTCGAAGCTGCCATGGCGGTCACGTGGCACCTCGATGGGCAACTCGCCGAAATCGCCCTTGAGGGTCTTCTTGCTCTTGCCATTGCGGGTGTTGCCAGTGGTGTTGGCTACCGCTTCGTTGCGTTCGTGGCCCAGATGCTCGGTCAGTTCGGCGTCCAGGGCTCGCTCCACCAGCAGCTTGGTCAACTGTTTGAGCAGGCCGTTCTCGCCGATGAGGTCTTCGGGTTTCTTGTAGTTGGCCAGCAGGCCAGACAGCAGTTCTTCGGGTACGTCGTGTTTCTTGGTGCTCATTGTGCTTACGGATAGGCCAGCTTGCGCCGGCGGTGGACTGTCCGTTTACACAAAATTCTGCACACCCTCCCACCAGCGAAGGTGACTACTTGGCTTGGCGTTTGAAGCACCCAACCGGGTTTGTTGT
>NZ_JAXCEJ010000070.1:0-1692 GCF_041463665.1 Actinomadura chokoriensis | reverse complement strand
CGAGCGGGCGACGATCCCGGCGCTGTTCGAGGCGCAGGCGGCGGTGCGTCCGGATGCGCCCGCCGTGACGTTCGAGGGTGTGTCGTGGACGTACGCCGAGGTCAACGCGAAGGCGAACCGTCTGGCGCGCCGGCTCATCGGGCAGGGGGTGGGGCCGGAGCAGTTCGTGGCGCTGGCGCTGCCTCGATCGGCCGACCTTGTCGTGGCGATCCTGGCCGTGCTGAAGGCGGGCGCGGCCTACGTTCCGATCGACCCCGATTACCCCGAGGACCGCATCGCGTACATGGTCGAGGATGCGCGCCCGGTCGTCACGCTCGGCCCGGACGACCTGGACGTCACCGGCCAGCCGGACACCAACCCCGGTGTGGCCATCGACCCGGACCATCCGGCGTATGTGATCTACACGTCGGGTTCGACGGGTCGTCCTAAGGGTGTGGTGGTTCCGCATCAGAATGTGGTGCGGCTGCTGCGTTCGACGGAGGAGTGGTTCGGTTTCGGTCCGGACGATGTCTGGACGTTGTTCCACTCCTACGCGTTCGACTTCACGGTGTGGGAGCTGTGGGGTTCGCTGCTGTACGGCGGCCGTCTGGTGGTCGTCCCGTATCTGACGTCGCGTTCGCCGGAGGATTTCCTGGCTTTGCTGTCTGCGGAGAGGGTGACGGTCCTCAACCAGACTCCGTCGGCGTTCTACCAGTTGATGGCCGCCGACCGGGACAACCCGGGTACGGATCTGGCGTTGCGCTTCATCGTGTTCGGTGGCGAGGCCCTGGATCTTGGTCGCTTGGAGGACTGGTACTCCCGGCATGCTGAGGACGCGCCGAGGCTGGTCAACATGTACGGGATCACCGAGACCACGGTGCATGTCTCGTATCTTGCGCTGGACCGGGCTTATGCGGCGTCCGCGCCCGGCAGTGTCATCGGCGCAGGGATCCCCGACCTGCGGGTTTATGTTCTGGACGATCGTCTGCAGCCGGTTCCGCCGGGTGTGTCCGGTGAGCTGTACGTCGCGGGCGCGGGCCTGGCTCGCGGCTATCTGAACCGTCCGGGCCTGTCCGCCGAGCGGTTCGTCGCCGACCCGCACGGCAAGCCCGGAACCCGCATGTACCGGACGGGTGACCTTGGCCGCTGGCTGGACGATGGCCGCCTGGAATACCTCGGGCGTGCTGACCAGCAGGTGCAGCTGCGTGGTTTCCGGATCGAGCTGGGTGAGATCCAGGCCGCCTTGACCAGGCATGACGCCGTCAAGGACGCTGCCGTGATCGTCCGCGACGACCGTCTCGTCGCCTATGTCGTGGCCGATGGTGTCGACACCGCCGACCTGCGCAGATTCGCCGGAAGGGATCTGCCTGACTACATGGTCCCGGCGGTGGTCGTCGAGCTGGACGTGCTGCCGTTGACGGCCAATGGCAAGCTTGATCGCAAGGCGTTGCCCGCTCCGGATTTTGCGGGGAGGGTGTCCTCGCGTGCTCCGCGCACCGGCGAGGAGGAGGTTCTTGCGGGCTTGTTCGCCGAGGTGCTGGGGTTGGAGCGGGTCGGGGTCGATGACGGGTTCTTCGACCTGGGCGGTGACTCGATCATCGCGATCCAGCTGGTGTCCCGTGCCCGTCAGTCCGGCCTGGTCATCACGCCCCGTGATGTGTTCCAGCACCAGACCGTCGAGGAACTGGCCGCCACCGCACAACCGGTCGGCGA
>NZ_JAXCEJ010000069.1:0-1725 GCF_041463665.1 Actinomadura chokoriensis | reverse complement strand
CCGCAGAGACCGTTGACAGCATGTCGCTGACCAAAATCGGACGCATCATCGACGCGATGCGCCACGAGCGCTACCGATTCAGCCCGGTCCGGAGAACCTACATTCCAAAAAGGAATGGAACCAAGAGAGCTCTGGGCATGCCGAAATGGTCGGATAAACTGGTCGGCGAGGTGATCCGCCTGCTTCTGGAGGCGTATTATGAGCCCCAGTTCTCCGGCCGTTCCCATGGATTTCGTCCCCGGCGAGGCTGCCACACCGCGCTACGCGAGGTAGCCGATGTCTGGACCGGGACGTCCTGGTTCATCGAAGGTGACGTCTCCGACTGCTTCGGGTCACTAGACCACCAGGTCATGATCCGCATACTGGCGGAGAAGATCCATGACAAACGGTTCCTGCGGCTGGTGCGCAACATGCTGACGGCCGGATACCTGGAGGACTGGACATGGCATGCCACCCTGTCGGGGGCACCCCAGGGCGGAGTGGTATCGCCGATCCTGTCCAACATCTACCTGCACGGGCTGGACCGCTACGTCGAGACGGTTCTGATCCCGGAATACACCCGAGGCGGGTTGCGGGCACGCAACACCGCCTACCGCAAGGTGGAAAAGCAACTCGCCATGGCCCGCAAGCGCGGTGACAGGCCCCAGGCACGGCAACTGCGCAAGAGGCTACGCGAGATGCCCAGTCAGGATATGCACGACCCTGGCTACCGGCGGTTGCGCTACATCCGATACGCCGACGACACCTTGCTGGGATTCGCCGGACCCAAACACGAAGCCGAGCAGATCAAGCGGCGGCTCGCTCAGTTCCTGCGCGACGACCTCAAACTGGAACTCTCCGAAGCCAAAACCCTGATCACTCATGCCCGCACCCAGCGGGCCCGGTTCCTCGGCTACGAAATCGCCGTGCGACGCAGCGACCGCAAAGCCACCCGAGGCCGGAGATCGACCAACGGCAGCATAGCGCTCCACGTGCCCGCATCGGCGATCAAAGAAAAGTGTGCCCCCTACTTGAAACGCGGCGAACCCGCGCACCTGACCCGGCTGCTGGATGCCACTGACACAGACATCATCGGCATCTACGGGTCCACCTACCGGGGCATCGTCCAGTACTACCTGCTGGCAGGTGACGCCTTCCGGCTCAGCCGCCTGCACTGGGTCATGCAGACCTCACTGCTCAAAACACTGGCCGGCAAGCACAAATCAACGGTGTCGACGATGGCACGAAAGTACAAGGCCACCATCGACACTCCTGCGGGACCCCGCAAGTGCATCCAGGCCAGCATCGAACGCGGTGACAGGAAACCACTGGTCGCCAGGTTCGGCGGTATTCCATTAAAACGGCAGAAGAAGGCGGTCATCATCGACCGCCACCCCGGCCGCAGTCCCACACACCCCCGCAAACAGCTGATCACCCGGCTACTCCGTGGGCGGTGCGAACTCTGCGACGCAACGGACGAAATCCAGGTCCATCACGTCCGCAAACTCGCAGATCTGGGAAGGCTCGGGCAGTCACAACCCGAGTGGGCCCGGCTCATGGCAGAGCGGCGACGCAAAACCCTGATCGTCTGCAAGAACTGCCACGACCAAATCCACAATCGGAACCCTGCCATCACGCAGCAGTCACCGGAGAGCCCGTTGCGGTGAAAGCCGCACGGCGGGTTCGGGAGGAGGCCGTCGGAAAAGGACCAGCCAACGCTGGCACCTCGCCGACGGCCCACCTCAC
>NZ_JAXCEJ010000068.1:0-1928 GCF_041463665.1 Actinomadura chokoriensis | reverse complement strand
CCCGCCACCGCATCACCACCAGCAGCAACCAGATCCCACAACTCCTCCGGAGAACCCACACCCCCCGGAAAACGACAACTCATACCCACAATCGCAATCGACTCACTCAACGCAGCAGCCAGCTGCCGATTATGCTGCTCAAGCTTCTCATTTTCGATCAGCGAAGCCCGCAGCGCTTCAACAACCTCATCACGGGATGCAGTCACCGCAAACCTCCAAGATTATCACTAGATCAAGACTCAGCGGTTCGCGTGGGATCAGAAACTTTACTGTGGGCCATTCGAACCAGACCCTCCACATCCAATCCATCAATCACATTAGCCTTATTGTCGATCAACCGAGTCAAGTCCTCGGATTCGCCGTTTGCAAGTCGCAGCAGAGCGTCCACCAACCCGGCCTCTCGGAGCCTCCCGATCGGGATGCTGGCCAACACCCGACGGAGCTCGACCTCATCGGCACCACCCCCCACCCTCTCCACGCCAGGAGACCCCAAAAGCTTTCCTCGCAGTAGTCCGACCAGGGTGGTGGGGGTGGGGTAGTCGAAGATCAGGGTGGGCGGCAGGTGGAGTCCGGTGGCGGTGTTGAGTCGGTTCCGCAACTCCACCGCAGTAAGGGACTCAAATCCCAGGTCCTTGAAGGCGCGGGTGGGTTCCACCGCCTGTGGCCCGCCGTGGCCCAGGACGGCGGCAGCGTGGGTCCGGACCAGGTCGAGCAGGACCCGGTCCTGCTCGACCTCAGGCAACTCGACTAGCAACTGTTTTAGAGAAGAATCATTGGCTTCAGTGCCACCATCTGAATCAGCACTGATATCTACATCCACACACCGTTGAATGCCTGAAGTAATGGACAGTTGATCACGATGTTGCTTACGCCACGACGACAACACCGGAAGAAGCGTGTCCAACGAGGAGCGCGCATCACCCCCCTCCAGCCCCAGAGTCACCGCCAAAGCCTGCGCATCCCCAGACTCAACCGCACCCCAAAACGAAGCATCCGCCGGGTTCAGCCCCGAGCCGACGGCTGTGTCCTCACCCGCGCCCTGGGCCGGCGTCTCCAACCAGTACCGCTTGCGCTGGAAGGCATAGGTCGGCAACTGCACCGCAGAGGGCCGTCCAGGGAACACCGCCTCCCAATCCACCGCCCCTCCACGCACAAACACCTCACCCAGCGAGATCAGGAACCGTCCCAGACCGCCTTCGTCGCGGCGCAAAGAGCCCACCACGACCGCATCGCTGCCCAGGTCTTCCAGAGTCTCCTGCACTCCCATGGTCAGCACCGGGTGCGGACTGACCTCGACGAAAACGCCGTGCCCGGCCCCGACCACGACCCGGGCGGCCTCTTCGAAACACACGGTGTTCCGCAAGTTGCGATACCAGTAGTCGGCGTCCAGCCCAGTGGTGTCCATCAGCTCCGCGGTCACCGTCGAATAGAACGGAATCGCCGCCGGGCGCGGGCTGATCCCGGCCAGCACCTCCAAAAGCCGTTCGCGCAGCGACTCCACCTGCACCGAGTGCGAGGCATAGTCCACCGGCACCCGCCGGGCCCGAACCCCCTCGGCCTGGCATTCGGCCAGCAACTCCTCCAGCGCCGGCACCTCACCCGACACCACGGTCGAACCCGGCCCATTAATCGCTGCGACATCCAGCCGGCCATCCCAGCGTCGCAGCCACTGCCGCACCCGCTCCACCGGCGCCGACACCGACACCATCCCGCCCCGGCCCGCCAGCACCGCCAACTCCCGGCTGCGCAACGCCACCACCTGGGCGGCATCCTGCAAGGACAACGCCCCAGCCACACACGCCGCAGCAATCTCCCCTTGAGAATGCCCAACCACCGCGGCCGGTTCCACCCCATAAGAACGCCACAACGCAGCCAACGACACCATCACCGCGAACAACACCGGCTGGACCACATCCACCCGGTCCAAC
>NZ_JAXCEJ010000067.1:0-2175 GCF_041463665.1 Actinomadura chokoriensis | reverse complement strand
GGACTTGTAAGGAAACAACACGGTGCTTCTCGGTTTCCGGTTCGATGAGTCGGTATGGCCATCTCGGGCGAGGTTCGCGATCAGCTTGCGGCGCGCTTCGCGGTGTTGTTGCCGCATCTGAACGAGCGTCAGCGGCGGTTGGCGTTGGCGACCGAGGCCCGGCTGCTGGGTCATGGGGGTGTTCGGCTGGTCGCGCAGGTGGCCGGGGTCAGCGAGACCACTGTCCGCAAGGGCGTGTTCGAGCTCGAATCCGGGGTTGATCCGCTGCCCGAGGGGCGCGTGCGGCGGACGGGCGGCGGCCGGTTGCGGGCCGAGGCCGTCGATCCGCGTCTGCTGCCGGCGCTGATGGCGCTGGTCGAGCCGGACGAGCGCGGAGATCCCGAATCGCCGCTGCGGTGGACGACGAAGTCGCTGCGGCATCTGGCCGCCGAACTCACGCGCCAGGGGCATCGGGTGGCCGCGCCGACGGTGGGCCGGCTGCTGAAGCAGAACGGGTTCAGCCTGCAGGGCACCGCCAAGGTTCTGGAAGGCGATCAGCATCCTGACAGGGACGCCCAGTTCCGCTATATCAACGCGCAGGTCAAAGACCATCAGGCGGCGGGCGAGCCGGTAATCAGCGTGGACGCCAAGAAGAAGGAGCAGCTCGGGCTGCTGCCCATGAACGGACGAGAATGGCAACCACGCGGCCGGCCGGTGCAGGTCGAGGACCACAGCTTCTGGGCCGGCCCGAACGTCGAAACCGTGGTCCCTTACGGGATCTACGACATGGCCTCCAACACCGGCTGGGTGAACGTCGGGGTCGACCACGACACCGCGGCGTTCGCGGTCGCCTCGATCCGCCGCTGGTGGCAGGCACGCGGTCGCCTGGACTACCCGGAGGCGTCCCGTCTGTTGATCACCGCGGACGCGGGCGGGTCCAACAGCTACCGCTACCGGCTCTGGAAGGCCGAGCTGGCCGCGTTCGCCGCCGAGAGCGGGTTGACGGTCACGGTCTGCCATTTCCCGCCGGGCACCTCGAAATGGAACAAAATCGAGCACCGGCTGTTCTCCCACATCACCATGAACTGGCGCGGACGGCCGCTGACCAGCCATCAGGTCGTCCTGAACACGATCGCGGCGACCACCACCTCGACCGGCCTGAAGGTCGAAGCCGTCCTAGACCCGGGCTCCTACCCGACCGGGATCGCGGTCAGCCGCGACCAGCTTCAGGCCCTGCCGATCACCGCGCATACCCAACACCGAGCCTGGAACTACAGCATCGCCCCGATCGGCGCCGCCATCGCCCCACCGCGCGCCGACCAGCGAGCCGCGGCCCGCACCCAAACCCTCGCGATGCTCGCCGACCCCCGCCTGACCGGCATGAGCAGCGACGAACTCGACGCGCTGCGCTCACGGCTCGCCCCGGCCCAGCAGGCCCGGGCCGAGCAGCACCGCTACGTACTACGCGGCGGCCGACGTGTCGCCACCACCGGCCGCAGCCGAGCCCTGCTCTCCAACTCCGACGAGGTCCTGATCACCGTCATCTACCTGCGGCAACTCTGCCCACAGAAGGTTCTGTGCGATCTGCTCGGGATCAACCCGGTCACAATCGGCCAGGCGATCAAAGCCACCCGGCAACTCCTGGACGAGGAGAAGATCAGCATCACCCCGACCGTCATCCGCTACTTCACCCGAGCCGACGACCTACGCGCCTGGATGGCCGGCTCCGATCCTGCCGCGCACGCCCCGGCCCACCCAACCCGCCACGCCTTGACCGACCCACGTCTGACCGGCATGAGCCGCGACGCGCTGGACACCCTGCTGGAGAAACTGATCGTGCCCTATGCCGCCGCGATCGAACAGCGCCGCCACCGCCAACGCGGCGGAACCCGACGCCCCGGCACCCGCGGCGGAGTCTTCCGCCAGAAGATCACCGACGGCGACCGGATCCTCGCCACCATCCTCTACCAACGCCGAATCTGCACCCTCGACACCCTCGCCGAACTGTTCGACATCAGCCGCAGCACCCTCTGGAACGCGATCAAAGACGTCCTGCCCGTCCTCGACAGCCACCACCTCGCCATCACCCCCGCCGATCACCGCTACGCCTCGGCCGCCGACCTGCTCGCCTCCACCGACGCACCACCAGAGCATCCCGGCCCCGGAAAACCAGCATGTTGATTCTTGGCAGCCACG
>NZ_JAXCEJ010000066.1:0-2438 GCF_041463665.1 Actinomadura chokoriensis | reverse complement strand
AGCTCAAATCATGGCGAATCCTCCGCAAGCTCCGCTGCAGCCCCAGCAAGGCCGGCCACCTGGTCAAGGCCATCGCCGTCCTACAGAACTACGAACTCACCCGAGGATGAAAAAGGGTCACTGTCACCCTTCGGTTAGACGAACTCCCGCTTCCTTGGAATTCGACGACGGCCATGGCCTTTGTGTTTCTTGGACGTGACACGACGATCTTTCCTGGCTGGTGGTGGGGGCGGCGCGTCGGGCAGAGGGCAGGCGGAGCCTGCCCCGTACGCAGCGCCGCCCCCACCACCCGAACAAACACCCCAGAACCAAGAACAGCGAGCCTCAGAACACAACCCGTCGGATCGCGCCCGAAAGAAAGCCCTGCCCGGAGCTTCTAAGTTGTTCTACCGTGCTGCGCCGGATACGCCGCCAGCCCGCGGTCTGCGAAATCCGTCGCCGATCTGATCAACCGCCACGCCGTTCGATCGACTCCCGGTGCCGGGTGCTGCCGGTCGTCCGCTGCTAACCCCGGTGCATCTGCGCCGCAACGAGACTTCCCGCCTCTGGCTGCCGCATTCAGCATCGGTGAGGCCACCGCCATCCGCCGGCACCGAAGGATCATTGCTGCTCGCCGAACCGGCCCTGGCCTGTCCGAGCACCGCAGATCGCTGCCCGCAAGACCTACCTCATCCTGGACGGCATGGTTACGCCGATCCACCGACTCACTGGCCTTATCGACCGGCTCACTGGCACCGGCGCCCGGCCGCCCCGCTCAACCAAGCTTCGCCTGCACGGCGTGAACATCCAGTTCCTGACCGACCCGAACAGCGAGCTGATCTGAGCCTCGCCGGCGCCGGACGGCTCGCCAAACGGTCTGCCCGCCGCCCGCACGCACGGCATCAGCGTCGCCCTCACCAGTCACGCGATCGCTTCCCACACCCCCAAGACCTAGATCGGTGTCGCGGCGCGATCGGCCCCCTACAGACAGACGAAGCGCCCGCAAACTCGGCAACGCAGAAGCTGTTCAACCGCTACCACACCAAGATCCGAGCGCTCGGCGAGCAGAGCTCCGCAACGCTCAAGTGCCGGCACATTCTGCAGAAGGCCCGCTGCTCACCCGGCCAGCCTCCACCCGACGGCCTGACCTCCCGACCCCCTGCCCCCTGACCTCCCGACCTCCCGACCGCCCGACGGCCCGACCGCCCGACGGCCTGGCCTCCTGGCCGCCTGAGCGCCATCGTCCAGACAACCCTCGCTCTTCACCACAAAGCCAAATGATGTCGTAAGCAGATCGCTGATCACCCCCGCAAGATCAATAATTTTGCTCGTTCGGCTTCACTGGACGGCATTCAGCGGTGTTACCGTTGATCGTTTCATAAGTGGATCAAGTTCAACCCGGTGGCCCGTCCAGCAGGAAGATCTAAGAACGCCGGACGGGCAGAGTTAAACTCCATTGACAACCAGTCATGCGATTCTGAGAATGGTGTGGTTCTCGTTGCTTGGCGTCTACGGGGTGGCGATGCTGAGGATCCATTTCACCGGTGAGGACCTGCCGCGTACGCGGCTGGCGGCAGGGCCGGATGCGATGTGGGAACTGCTCCTCAGCCTGTACCGGCTACGGCGCCCGCAGGGCTCGGCGGTGTTCGGGCCGTGGCGGCGGCGGGTCGGGCCGCGGGTCCCCGATTCGGCTCGAATGCTGACCGATCTGGTGCCGCCGTCCGGTTACGCCGTCGACTTCCTCACTCCCGTCACGGCGTCGGGAACGCTGGAGGCGGGCTCGGAGGCGTTGCGCGGCACCTGCCGTACGCGACTGCGCGACGATCTGGTGGAGTTGACCGTCCGGCATCCTGACCGCCACGTCCCCGGCTGGGTCGGAGGTCTGGCCGCGGGTCGCCCGGAGACACTCGGCAGGCTGGCCGACGCCGTGACCGAATACGCCAGGGTCTGCCTGGCTCCTGACTGGGATCGCATCAGCGCCGAGGTCCGGCATGACCAGTCGCTGCGCTGCAAGGCACTCGCCGAGGGCGGCTGGCCGGAGGTGCTCGGCGATATTCATCCGTCGGCGCGGTGGAGTTTCCCTGTCCTGGAACTGGACTACCCTGCCGATCACGACATCTACCTGGACGGCCGCGGGCTGATCCTGCAACCGTCCGTCTTCTGCTGGGGGCCACCGGTCACCCTGCTCGATCCCGAGTTGCCGCCGGTCCTGACGTATCCGGTCGCCAATGTGAGCCGGTGGTCGGTGGCCTCGCGCGAGGCACCCGCCGACCGGGAGAAGGCGATCGCCGCTCTTCTCGGCCGTACGCGGGCCCGGGTGCTGGAGACGATCGCCTTAGGGCCTGTTCGTAGTTCAGATCATGAGGGGGCTGGGAGGCTGCGCAGCCAGATGATGGCTGCGCGCAGGTGGAGTCCGGCTTCGTAGCTTTCGGGGGTTTTGTCGTAGCGGGTGGCCAGCC
>NZ_JAXCEJ010000065.1:0-2553 GCF_041463665.1 Actinomadura chokoriensis | reverse complement strand
TCTCCAAGTACAACGCCCGCGGCCCGGCCATCGACCGAACCACCTACCAGGCCACCATCGCCATCAACATCCTCACCGGATCCCCCTTGACAGCAACCCGAGATCCTTAACTTCCCGGCATTGATGCTAGTACTGTTCCGCGGAGGTTCGTTGAGGGGCTTTGATCGGAGAGGCCTATACCGGGCAATCGCCTCCGACAAGGAGATCCACGACCGGATCGACGAGCTAGAGGCACAAAGAACCGGGCACAACGAGACCGCCGGATTGACTAAGGCACCCCACTCAAGACAGCCTGATCAACGCCCCTCCACGGCCTTTCCAGCGCAGGTATAGCATTTCGCCGTGGCGAATGATGATTTGACGATCCGCCCCGCCTGCGTGTCGGACGGCCCCGCATTGATTGCGCTCGACCGGGCCGGTGGTCCTGGCTGAGCGACGTCACGCCGCGGCGGGCAGAGGGCGCATCGGTGTTCGATGAGCGGCACGGGGTCGAGTCCTTCCTGTTGGCAGAACTCGCCGGCCTGCAGTCGGCTACATCCGCCAGGTCCCGCCCACTCCGGTCGCCAGCAATCAGCACGTCCGGCAGATCCAGGGTTTGCAGGTATCCCCTGACGTCCGTGGCCGCGGGGTCGGGCAGGCCCTGGTCGAAGCCGCGTGCGTGGCCGCCCGCGCGCAGGGAGCCCGCCGGATGTCACTGCGCGTGCTCGGCCATAACCTTCCGGCGCGGCGGCTGTACGAGCGGTGCGGGTTCCAGGTGGAGGGCGTACTGCCGGAGGAGTTCCTGCTGGACGGCGCGTACGTGGACGATGTCCTAATGGGCCGTCGGCTGGACGGATGACCTCTCTCCAGCGTCGGCACCAGCCCGCTGTACCTGGATCGCGCCAGGCACAACCACCCGCGGACGCCCCTCCACCAACTTCTGTGGTCAGTACAGCTAGGCGGCGTCTTGAAGCCAGGGCGGAGGTGAGCGGACGGGTTTGGTGTCGGGTGGCGCCAGGATGCGGTAGGTGTGGCGCCCGTCGGGGGCAATGGTGATGTGCATTCTTGCCGGGTTTGCGTGTTTCCAGCGGTTATGCCATCCGCAGCACAGGGCGAGCCGGTCGATGTCGGTGGGGCTGCGGCCGAGGGCCCAACCGTTCACATGGTCGACTTCACACAACGCACCGGGGACCTCGCAGCCCTGCACCGCGCACGTCGGGTAGAGGGTCTCCAGTACCTGGCGTTGGGGGACGGTGGCGAACCGGACCCTGTGGCCCAGGTAGAGGGGTGCGTGGCCGCGTCCCAGCAGGAGGGGGGAGACGCCCGCGCTGAGGGCGATGCGGCGGGCTTGCGCGGCGGGGATCGGGGTGCCGTCGGTGAGGCGCGCGGGGGCCTGGCCACCGGTGAGGGTGTCGAGGTCGCAGATGAGGGTGACCTTGGTGGCGCGGTGTCCGCCCGACAGCACGGAGCTGAGCGCGGCCGCCGTGCGTTCGGACAGGTCGCGGTGGTCGTCGACGCCCGCGGGCTTGGCCAGGGGACCGAGCGTGCCGTCCCAGATGGCGGCGTCTTCGGCGTTCAGCCAGCCCTTGACGTAGCGACCGCCGTCCAGTGAACGGGTGGTGTCGATCCAGGACCGTTCGTAGCGGTGCCGGGTGTCGGCGTCGGCTCGTTCGGTGCCGTCGCGCTCGGCGATGACGTCTCGGACCCGCTTGCCGAAGGAGGCCACCTTCCCGGCGGAGAAGCCCTGGTCGACCATCCCGAGCAGGATGTCTTCGGCGGCCCGGCAGTCGGCGTCGTCCAGTCTGGCGACCGCGCCGGCGATGGTGGCGGCGTAGCCATAGGACAGCTCACCGACGGCCCACCGTGCGGTCGCTCGTGGGAGCCGGTGACGGTGCCGGGCAAGGGTGAGGCGCTCTTTGGCGCGGTTGTCGCGCATGCCCAGGTGGCTGCGCAGCCAAGCCTGGGTGGACGGCAGCCCCCACCGGCGCGGTTCCGCGGCGCGGTCGACCACGGAAACGAAACCGGCGATGGCCGATTCCGCCTGGTCGGTGGCGGCGGCGAGTGTCTCGGTGAGTTCCATGCACACCGCCGCCGACTCCGGCGCGGCACGCCCGGCGAGTTCCGCGGCGATCAGCGACAGGGCATTCACCAATTCTGTGGTGGACGCCCCATCCAGATCGATCCCCGCCATGCACATATCCCGAGTATATAAAATCGGGACCGGGCATATCCCCCACCCCGCACGATCCTAAAGCCCCAATACTGTCACCTAAAGGCCAGTCGAAAGCCCGCGACCTGTGAATCCAGCAGCGCCGATGGGACCGTTGTGCTTCTTGGACGTGTACCAGGGCGGTTCCTGGCTGGTGGTGGGGGCGGCGCGTCGGGAAGAGGGCAGGCGGAGCCTGCCCGACGAAAGCTGCGCTGAGGGGCCGCAGAGGCTCCGAAGTCAAGCAGGGCCATTTCAAGGTGGCTTGTCTGGGGCGATCGTCCCCGAGTGCCCGGATCGGGGTCTGCTACATGGAGTGACGCCGAAACGAGGATGACCTTCTGTCCGTGATCATGGGAGTTCTCACG
>NZ_JAXCEJ010000064.1:0-2696 GCF_041463665.1 Actinomadura chokoriensis | reverse complement strand
GCAGGCCCCCGACGGCTGACAAGCACCACATGCCGCACCCCATGCTCAGCCACCAGGTGCCGAGCCACCAACCCTCCCAACACACCGGTCCCGCCGGTCACCAAAACCGTTCCACACCCATCCAAGGATGGTGGCATGGTGAGCACGACCTTGCCGATGTGGCGGGCTTGGCTGACAAAACGCAAAGCCTCTTTGCCGTGTCGCACGTCCCAGGCCCGCACCGGCAGAGATTGGAGAACGCCGCGTTCAAACAAGTTCACTATCTCGGTCAGCATTTGTTGGATACGTTCTGGCCCAGCCTCGCTCAGGTCGAACGCCTGATACTTCACGCCAGGGTGATCTGCTGCGACTGTCTCGCCATCACGGATGTCTGTCTTGCCCATCTCGATAAATCGGCCACCCCGAGACAGCGAACGCAATGAAGCTTCCACGAAATCTCGAGCAAGGCTATTCAACACCACATCCATACCCTGCCCATTGGTGACATTGAGGAATTCCTTTTCGAACTCCAGAGTACGCGAGGAAGCGATATGGGCATCATCCAGGCCCAGTGATCGCACTGCATCCCATTTGGCAGGGCTTGCTGTAGCAAATACCTCGGCCCCCCAATGCCGTGCCAGTTGGACTGCCGCCATACCCACCCCACCCGCAGCCGCGTGGACCAGCACGGACTCGCCGGGCTGCAAACCACCCAGGTTCTCCAGTCCGTAGTACGCAGTCAAGAACGCAATCGGCATCGAGGCCGCCTGAGAGAACGACCATCCCTGAGGCATCGGAACAACCAAACGATGATCAGTTACAGTAACCGGCCCGAAAGCGGCGTTCATCATCCCCATCACTCGATCGCCTGGAGCCAACTTCGTGACGCCAGGCCCCACCTCCGTGACGACGCCTGCCCCTTCACTCCCCATGACCTCCTCCCCGGGAACCATGCCCAGTGCGAGGACTACATCGCGGAAGTTGACACCTGCTGCGCGCAACGCAATCCGAATCTGCCCGGGCTCCAGCGGCCTGGTCACATCGGGGGACGCCACAAACGCAAGATTGTCCAACGTCCCCTTACTGGTGACATCCAGCCGCCATGATGTTTCTCCGGTGGGGGGTTGGAGGGTTTGGGGTGAGGAGGCGGCTCGTGCCAGGCGGGGTGCCTCCAGCGTGTCCTGTCGGATCGCCAGCTGTGGCTCGTCCAGGGTCAGTGCCGTGGCCAGGGTGGGAAGGGTGGGGGTGGGCTGGTCCAAGTCGAGGAGCACGAAGCGGCCGGGGTGCTCTGATTGTGCTGAGCGCATCAGTCCCCATACCGGGGCGTGAACCAGGTCCACCGGGCGGTCTTGAGAGCCGGTGGCCACGGCCCCGCGGGTCACGATCACCAGCCGGGATGCGGTGAAGCGGTCATCGGCCAGCCAGGACTGCATCAGCTCCAGGGCCTCCGAGAGCACTGCACGCACACGAGAGGGGGTTTCCTCCGGCGAGGTTTCCCTCTCCGTCTCCTCCAGCAACGGCATCATCACCACCTGCGGGACCGGTTCACCCGCGGCGACCGCCTCCCTCAGCATGGCCAGATCGGCATAGGTCTGCAGTCGGTTCCCCGGCACCCCCGCAAGAGCCGACCCCAGCTCGCCTCCACCCAATACCGCCCACCGGTCGGCAGCCGAAACTTCGGCCACTGCAGCCCCGACGGTGACCCACTCCACTCGAAACAGCGATTCCTGGGCGGCTGACCCCGCAGCCTGCAGCTGCTGCGCCGAGACAGGCCGCAACACCAGCGAATCCACCGAGGCCACCGGGCCGCCCGTGGCATCAGCCACTGTCACCGAGACCGCGTCTTGCCCCACCCTCGCCAACCGCACCCGCAGCCGTGAAGCACCGCTGGCATGCACCGTCACACCGCTCCAGGCAAACGGCAGCAGATTCTGGTCACCGCTGTCTGGGCTGGGACTCCGCAGCAGCGATCCCAGCCCCATTCCATGCAGAGCCGCATCCAGCAGCGCGGGATGCACACCGAACCGGCCAGCCTCAGCTACCAGCTCTTCAGGCAGCTCGACCTCCCCGAACACCTCATCCCCACGCCGCCATGCGCGCTGCAGCCCCTGGAAGGCAGGACCATACTCAAACCCTGCCGCCGCCAACTGGTCATAAAACCCCTCGACCCCTACTGCGGCCGCGCCCTCAGGAGGCCACACCCCCATCTCGAACACCTCGGAGCTGACCCTCGACGCCAGAACCCCCACGGCATGACGGGTCCACGGCTCCTGCTCTGCGGCCTCTTCCTCACGCGAATACACACTCACCGAGCGGCGACCACTCTCATCGAGGGCACCCACCACGACCTGAACCTGAACCCCACCCCGCTCCGAAAGCACCAACGGCGCCTCCAAAGTGAGTTCTTCCACACGCTCACAACCGACCTGATCCCCCGCCCGAACAGCCACCTCCACAAAGGCCGTTCCCGGCACCAGCACCACCCCACGCACCGCATGGTCAGCAAGCCAAGGATGAGACCGCAGCGACAACCTGCCGGTCAACAACCACCCATCACCCTCAGCCAACCCCACAACCGCACCCAGCAACGGATGATCCGCCGGGTTCAGCCCCGAGCCGACGGCTGTGTCCTCACCCGCGCCCTGGGCCGGCGTCTCCAACCAGTACCGCTTGCGCTGGAAGGCATAGGTCGGCAACTGCACCGCAGAGGGCCGTCC
>NZ_JAXCEJ010000063.1:0-3453 GCF_041463665.1 Actinomadura chokoriensis | reverse complement strand
TCGTCGTGGTTGCGGAGGAAGATGCCCCATTGGCAGGATTCGGGGATTTTGGGGGTTTGGGCCATGATTTCGGAGATGGGGTAGCGTTGTTCGCGGCGGACGGCCATGAAGATGCGGGGCATGACGGGGAAGTGGAAGGCCATGTGGCATTCGTCGCCGCCGGCGGCGGGGTCGCCGAAGTATTCGACGACGTCGGCGGGCCATTGGTTGGCTTCGGCGAGCAGGACGCGGTCGGGGTAGAGGCGGTCGACTTCGGCGCGGACGCGTTTGAGGTAGGCGTGGGTTTCGGGGAGGTTCTCGCAGTTGGTGCCTTCGCGGGCGTACAGGTAGGGGACGGCGTCGAGGCGGAAGCCGTCGATGCCCAGGTCGAGCCAGAAGCGCAGGTTCTCCAGCATGGCGTCCTGGACGTCGGGGTTGTCGTAGTTGAGGTCGGGTTGGTGGGCGAAGAAGCGGTGCCAGTAGTACTGGCCGCGGACGGGGTCGTAGGTCCAGTTGGAGGATTCGGTGTCGACGAAGATGATGCGGGCGTCGGGGTAGCCGGTGTCGTCGTCGGCCCACATGTAGAAGTCCCCGAACGGCCCGTCGGGGTCGGTGCGGGAGGCCTGGAACCAGGGGTGCTGGTCGGAGGTGTGGTTCATCACCAGATCGGCGATCACCCGGATACCGCGCGCGTGCGCCTGTTCGATGAGTTCCACGAAGTCACCGAGTTCCCCGAACTCGGGCAGGATTCTCGTGTACTCGGCGATGTCGTAGCCGCCGTCTTTGAGCGGTGACTGGTAGATGGGCAGCAGCCACAGGCAGTCGATGCCCAGCCATTGCAGATGGTCGAGCCGGGAGATCAGGCCGCGCAGGTCGCCGTAACCGTCGTTGTTGGAATCGGCGAATCCGCGCACCGAGACCTCGTAGAACACCGCCGTCTTGAACCAGTGCGGGTTTCGCGGCGTCTCCTTGTCGTACGGGTCGGGGACGGGCCGGACGACCGGCGCCCCGCCCGCGTCCACGGCGGGCCTGATGACCACGCCCGGCTCGGTGACCTGGTCGGATGCGCTGCGGGTGGAGTTCTTCGGCTGGCCGTGCATGGGTCACCCCGGTCGGTTGGAGACATCTAGATCAGCAATGCCCGCCGCTGCCGCAAGGGACGTTCGCGACAGGCAACCATCCGTAAAAGGTTCCGTACGCTCAGTGACGATCCTGCCGGTTTCGGGCGCGCGCCGTCCCGACCTGCCAGGTGAGCGCCAGGGGGGCGACCGGGCCCCGCATGCCGTTCGGCGTCCGTCCGGCCTCCGTTCGGCGGTCGGGACGGTCATCGGCCGGTAGCCGCCGGGCATGGCGCGGGAAAATAGCGCAAAAACCCGGCCGTGCACGGTGCGTTCGCTGGCGTCGCGGGCTTCGGAAGACTTGCCGCGTGGCGGTGGTGTCATGTCCGTGTTTTTAGATTCGTCGCTTTTTCTGTCGCAGGCCCCGGGTAGGTCATTTCCAAGCTCAGAACCCGCCCAACCGGCGGGTTCTGATCGGTTCGGACGGAAAGCGTCCGTCCAAAGCGATCGGAGGGACAGTGGAGCGCTGGGAGAAGTCGCCATCGGTCGTACCGACGCGCGATGAGCTCGTAGCGCGGCTGCGCGTTCGCTTCGCCGACATTCCGGCTGAGAACGTGCGCCGCTGCGTCGACGACCTGTGGTGCTGCTGCACCCATCTCGGGGTGCGGCCCGAGGAACGGACCATCGAGCGCCTCGCGGCGTCCCGCCTGACGGGCGTCGTGCGGGGCGGCCGGCCGCCCTATCCGGACGGGCGGACGGCGTCCAGACCGCCCGGCTCCACTCTGACCGCCCCGTCCCGGCCCGCGCGCGCGGCCACCAGAACCCCGATCGGGATGTGACGTATGAAGGACACGACCGTACCGGTACCGGGCCTGAGCATCGAGAGCCGGCGAGGGTTCATCGTGCTGACCATGCCCGCGCAGATCAGCTGGCAGAACTACGCGGGCATCCGGGAGGGGGTGAGCAAGGCCCTGTCCCTGGCCGCCGGATCGCTCGCCGCAGCCGGCGGCCCGGGGCGAAGGCGGCGGCGCGTGTGCGTCGTCGTCGACTTCGGCGACGCGGTGCTGCTCGACGCGGCCGGGCTGGTCCTGCTGGCCCGCGCCGAGACGCGGGCGCAACTGCTCGGCTGCCCGCTGCGCGCCGTGGTGCCCGCGCTGTCCGCGCACGTGCGGCGGGCGCTGCACCTCACCGGGCTGGCGCAGCTCGTCCAGGTGTTCCCGGACGTCGCGTCGGCGACGGCCGCGCCCGTCCCGGCCGGGACGGCGGGCGACGCCGACACCACGCACGTCCTCGACGCCATCCGCGCCCTGCACCCGGGGGACGCCGGGCTCACCCCGACGCCGCCCGCCCCGTCCGAGCTGATGATCACCACGACGGAGGCCGGCGACGGCGACCACACGGTCGTCCACCTGTCCGGCGTGCTGGACGAGGTCACGGTGCCGCGCCTCGGCGAGACGCTGACCACGCTGGTCGAGGGCAACCTGCGGCACCTCATGGTGCGGATGCACGAGCGCCTCGGCATCCGCTGCGACCCGCTGCCGATCCTGCTCGGCATCCGCTGGCGCGTCGCCGCCGAGGGCGGCTGCCTGGCGCTGCCCGCACTGCCCGCCCGGCTCCGGGAGATCATCGACCGGGAGGGGCTCGGCTCGGTGTTCACCGGCTGCCGCTCCATCGAGGACCGCCTGCTCGGCGGCGCCGAGCCGGTCTGACACACCGGTCTGATGGGCCGGGTCTGACGGGCCGGGTCTGACGGCTCAGCCGCCGGCCGGCGGCCGGCGCCGGTTCCGGGCGGTCCGCAGCGAACTCCGGCCCGACCTGGCCGTCGTCCCGTCCGCTCCGGCCATGCTCCCATCGGCCCGGCTCCCACTGGCCCGCACACGTTCGTCACCGTTCCGCTGGAACGTGAGGATGTGTGCGGGTTTTGTGTGCGGGTCGAGGTAGATGTAGTTGTTTTGGGTCCAGGTGTAGGTGGCGCCGTCGAGTTGGTCGGTGACGGTGTAGTGGTGGTGGGGGTCGTCGGGGAGGCCGAGGGCGGGCAGGTCGAGGTGGACGGTGGCTTCGCGGGGTTGGTGGGGGTTGAGGTTGACGATGGTCAGGACGGTGTCGTCGAGGTGGCGTTTGGAGAAGGCGAGGAGTTCGGGTTGGTCGATGTGGTGGAAGTGGAGGTTGCGGAGTTGCTGGAGGGCGGGGTGGGTGTTGCGGAGGGTGTTGAGTTGGGTGATGAGGGGGGCGATGGTGGTGCCGGTGCGGGTGGCGGTGTCCCAGTCGCGGGGGCGGTACTGGTATTTCTCGGAGTCGCGGTATTCCTCGCTGCCGGGGCGGACGGGGGTGTTCTCGCAGAGTTCGTAGCCGCTGTAGATGCCCCAGGTGGGGGACAGGAGGGCGGCGAGGATGGCGCGGATTTGGAAGGCGGGGG
>NZ_JAXCEJ010000062.1:0-3531 GCF_041463665.1 Actinomadura chokoriensis | reverse complement strand
GACACTCCGGCACGGCGAGGCTGGTCACTCCGAGGCCAGGGCATCGCCTCGGTCAACAGCCGCACCGCACCACTCGACCAGTCGACATGAGGAGTGGGCTCATCGACATGCAGCGTCTGAGGCAGCATCCCGTGCTGCATGGCCATCACCATCTTGATGACCCCGGCCATCCCCGCCGCAGCCTGAGTATGACCGATATTGGACTTGACCGACCCCAGCCGCAGCGGCCGGTCCTCAGCACGTTCCTGCCCATAGGTGGCCAGCAGCGCCTGAGCCTCGATCGGATCACCCAACGTGGTCCCGGTCCCATGCGCCTCCACCACATCGACCTGACCCGCCGACAGTCCCGCACTGGCCAGCGCCTGCCGGATCACCCGCTGCTGGGAGGGCCCATTAGGCGCAGTCAACCCATTACTGGCACCATCCTGGTTGATCGCCGACCCACGCACCACCGCCAGCACCCGGCGCCCGTTCCGGCGAGCATCGGACAACCGCTCCAGCAGCAGCACCCCCACACCCTCACCCCAGCCGGTCCCATCAGCCGCCCCCGCAAACGGCTTGCACCGCCCATCAACAGCCAACCCCCGCTGCCGGCTGAACTCCACAAACATGGCAGGGGTGGGCATCACCGCTACCCCACCCGCCAGCGCCAGCGAACACTCCCCCCGCCGCAACGCCTGACACGCCAGATGCAACGCCACCAACGACGACGAACAACCCGTATCGACCGTGACCGCCGGCCCCTCCAACCCCAACGCATACGCCACCCGCCCCGACACCACACTCATCGTGGTCCCAGTGCCTAGATACCCCTCAACACCCACCGGCGGATGAAGTACCTGCCCTCCATACCCCTGGTGGGTCGCGCCGGCGAAGATGCCGGTCTGGGTGCCCCGCATCACGCGCGGGTCCACCCCAGCCCGCTCGAACACCTCCCACGAACTTTCCAGCAGCAACCGCTGCTGAGGATCCATCGCCAACGCCTCACGCGGCGAAATCCCAAAAAACCCCGCATCGAAATCCGCGGCGTCATACAAGAACCCGCCCTCACGAACATAACTCTTCCCCGACCGCTCAGGATCGGAGTCAAACAACCCCTCCACATCCCAACCACGATCCATCGGGAACCCCGCCACCGCATCACCACCAGCAGCAACCAGATCCCACAACTCCTCCGGAGAACCCACACCCCCCGGAAAACGACAACTCATACCCACAATCGCAATCGACTCCCGCTCCTTTTCTTCAAGCACGCGCAAACGATATCGAGTCTTACGAAGATCATCAGCCACTCTCCTCAAATATTCAAACAACTCTTCTTCTTTATTCATCGCACTTCCCATCCATTGTAAACAGCTTCAAGCCCTGCACGGCAGACGATCCAGAACAAAATAGACTAAAGCTCACCCAGCTCTTTGTCGATAAATTTTAGCACTTCATCGCGAGAAGCAGATCTTAGGTCGATCTTATCATTCTCCGCCGGATTTTCTCCTTCGAGACTCCAATGCAAGTGAATATTTCGCAGCCGTTTGTCGATTTCGATTTTCGCATCAACGCCAAGAGGAGCTGACGAGAGGATCGCCTCCAATTGGGCCAGCTTTGCGTATGCCGACGTAACGCTATACATTTCATCTTCGATTGTTTCCGTCTTGAGGTAATGAGCTAGGGTGGTGGCGGTGGGGTAGTCGAAGATCAGGGTGGGGGGCAGGTGGAGTCCGGTGGCGCTGTTGAGTCGGTTCCGCAACTCCACCGCGGTAACTGAGTCAAATCCCAGCTCCTTGAAGGCGCGGGTGGGTTCCACCGCCTGTGGCCCGCCGTGGCCCAGGACGGCGGCGGCGTGGGTGCGGACCAGATCCAGCAGGACCCGGTCCTGCTCGACCTCAGGCAACCCGGCCAGGCGCTGGCGAAGCAGGGACCGGTCTGCCGGGTCGCTCTGAGGGGAAATTTCAGTGTCGGTCTTCTTCAGGTGCTGTTGAACATCAGGGATCTCTTGCAGCAGTGGGCTGGGACGCATCGCCGTAAAGGCAACAAAAAATCGGCTCCAGTCAATGTCGGCTACTGTCAGGCAGGTTTCGTTGTGCTGCAGTGCCTGCTGCAGGGCCGCAATAGCCAGTTCCGGTGACATGGCACGAGAGCCATGCCGAGTTAGTAGCTCTCCTACTGAAGGCAAGTTGGCCATACCCTCACCGTCCCATGCACCCCATGCCAGTGAGGTAGCAGGAAGGTGCCGCCCCCGCCGATGCTCAGCCAACGCATCCAGGAAAGCATTTGCAGGAGCATAATTGCCCTGACCTGATGCGGCAGCCGTAGCTGCAGCCGACGAAAACATTATAAATGCAGAAAGATCCAGGTGCTCAGTGAGTTCATGCAGATACAATGCACCGATCATTTTCCCACGCAACACATGGTCAACCTGGTTTACAGTCAACGAATCAATTGCCCCATCATCAAGTGCGGCAGCAGTATGGATGATCGTAGTCAACGGGTATTCCGGGGGTATGGCCTCAATTAGGTGGGTGAGTGCGTCGCGGTCTGCCACATCGCAAGCGGCCACCGTCACGCGGACGCCCAGCTCACGGAGTTCGGTCTCGAGTTCCACCGCACCTGGACTGTTGAGACCACGGCGGCTGGTCAGCACAACATGCTCTGCGCCGTTATGAGCCACCCATCGGGCGACATGGGCTCCCAGGGCACCCGTGCCCCCAGTGATCAGCACAGTGCCCTGCGGTTTCCATTCCCGAACCGGCTCGGCCTCGCCCAGGGGAGCACGAACCAGACGTCGCCCGAACACTCCAGCAGCGCGAATCGCCACCTGGTCTTCACCAGCGTGTCCCGCCAGGACGTTGCATAGCCGCGAAAACACCCGCTCTTCTGGAGCTTCGGGTAGATCAATCAAGCCGCCCCACCGCTCAGGATGCTCCAGAGCCGCCACACGACCCAAACCCCACATCAACGCCTGCACGGGACGCTCAAGACCATCCGAACCAGCCACCGACACCGCACCCTGGGTAACACACCACAACGGCGCCCGGACATCGGCGTCGCCCAAAGCTTGAATCAGTAGCAACGCCCCTGCAAATCCCGCAGGAACCACCTCATGCGTCCGATGCCGCCCCCCCGCCAAGGCCAGAAGCGACAGCACTCCCGCCGGCTCCTCATTGCCAACAAGATCACGGAACTGTCGAGCAAGCACATCACGATCGCCATCGACAATGTCCACCTCGACCACGACCACCCGAGCACCACGCTGGGTCAGCGCATGAATCGACGCAGCGGCCACCCCTTCGCCAGCCCAACCGGCGGGAAGCACCACCAGCCATGCCCCCGAAAGCTCACAATCTGCAACACCCACCAGCGGCTTCCAAGTGACCCGATACCGCCAACCGTCCACAACGGTCTGATCACGACGTTGCTTACGCCACGACGACAACACCGGAAGAAGCGTGTCCAACGAGGAGCGCGCATCACCCCCCTCCAGCCCCAGAGTCACCGCCAAAGCCTGCGCATCCCCAGACTCAACCGCACCCCAAA
>NZ_JAXCEJ010000061.1:0-3644 GCF_041463665.1 Actinomadura chokoriensis | reverse complement strand
TCGGCCCCCACCAGGACCGGTATCAGCGCGACCAGCGTAACCGACACGTCGGACACGCTCCGGGCTCTCGTCGCCCAGGCCGCCGCCCTCGTCGAGGAGATCGGCGACCAGGCCGAGCGCGACCGCGAGTCACGGCACGCCGGCTACCGCGAAGCTATGGCCTTCCTCCCCAGCTGTTTCGACCACGGTCGCGACGTCGGCCGTGCCGAGGCGGAGGAGGTCATGGCCGGCGCGTGGCGTCCCGTCGCTGAGAGCGTCCGCGACATCCCCCTGCAGATGGAAGTGCGCCGCCGCCGAGAGCGGCCCGGCGGCCCGGCCTACTACGCCGCGCTGATCCGGCACGACGGAACCGAGTACGGCGGAGCAGCCAACCCAAGGGTCCGAGCAGAGTCCGCGGTGTACCGAGCCGCGCTCCGATGGGCACAGCGGGAGGGCGCATGAACCCTGCCCTCTACTGCGTCAGCTGCGGGAGCCACGAGACGCACCCACAGCACCACGGGGAAGCTCTCGGTGGAGAGCCGCACCCGTTTGAGCCGCCCGCCCCTCCACAAACATCGGTGTCAGAAACCCGGAAGCCCGTGACCAGCGAAAATGACACTTCTAACGCTTCTGACACCGAGCAGAGCCGAGAGGAACTAGACGCCGAACTCCTTGGCGACGTCCGCGACGGCGTGTGGCTGGACTCCCAGGAGTTCCCGCCGCTGCAGTGGGCGGTGCCCGGCCTGCTGCCGGAGGGCATGACGATCCTCGTCGGGCCACCGAAGGCCGGGAAGTCGTGGCTGATCGGGAACATCCTTCTCGGCCTCGCGGCTGGCGGTCACGCGGTCGGCAAGCTGGCGGTCGGCAAAGCGCGGCGCGTCCTGTACCTGGCGTTGGAAGACGGCGACCGGCGCATGCAGTCGCGGTGCCGCATCATCCTCGACGGTGGCCCGATCCCCGGCCTGTTCCACTACATGACGACCCTTCCGCCGGGGAAGGTCATCCCGGTCATGGAGGCATGGCTTCGCCTCCATCCGGACACGGCGATGATCGTGCTGGACACACTCGGTCGAGTGATGCCGCCGGCGCTACAAGGCGAATCTCAGTATCAGCGGGACTACCGCGTCGGCGCGCAGTTGAAGACCGTCGCGGACACTCACCCAGGCCTCGCCGTCGTCGTTGTCCACCACGACCGCAAAGCCGCCGCTGAAGACTTCGTTGACGCCGTGTCCGGCACGAACGGGCTCGCGGGCTCTGCGGACGCTGTGATCGTCCTCGCGCGCAAGCGTAAGGCCGAAGACGCGTTCCTGAAGGTCACAGGCAAGGACGTGCCGGAAGCCGAGTACGCGCTTCGGCTGGTCGACGGAACGAACTGGGTGCTGGACGGCGAAGACCTGGACCAGGCCGCCGAACGTGCCGAGAAGCGCCAAGACGAAGCCGCCGTGTCAGACCTATCCGCGCAGATCATCGACTTCGTCCGAAAGAGCCCGGGACGGCAGGCCAAAGCGAAGGACGTTGCCGACAAGTTCGGCGCGAACGCGCACACGTACCTCAAGCGGCACACAGAAGCCGGGCGGCTGGTGAAGCTGCAGCGCGGCCTGTACCGAGTGCCGGACGGCAGGGCTGTGTCAGAACCGTCAGAACCGTCAGAATCCCAGGTCACGGGCTCGCAGTCTTCTAACAGCGTCAGAAACGACGACGAGGAGGACGGCGAGACATGGTGACGGTCGGTCTCCTCGAAGACGCCCTACGGCGGGGGCTGCGACTGCACTTCGACCAGGAGGGCATCCTCCGCGTCTCCGGGCCCCGCGCTGCCGAGACGACGGCCCTCGCGCTCGTCGAACACCGCCCACTGCTCGCCCGGTGGCTCCATGACGGCCGGGTGGGCTTGGACTGGAGGAACCAGCCGCTCCTGTTCCACCCCCAGGGCTGCATGCTCTGCTGCGACATCCGCGGCGACCACGACCGGCACCCACCCAACTGCCTCAACTGCGGCCCCGCATGGGACCGGCGCCGCCCCGACCGGTGCCGGCACTGCGGACACACCGCCCACTTCGCCTACAGCGGCGCACCCGTCCACAAGGCATGTGTGGAGGCAGAGATGTGGGCCCGGCTGGTCGACCTGCGCGACAGGAAGGCCGCCGCATGAGCCGCCTGGACGACGACATGCGCGCCGTCGGCTCAGCACAGACCGCCACATCCATACATGCGGCGCGTGAAGGCACGCCCGCCGATCACTGAGGAGAACTGACATGCCCGAGCCGCTTACCCCACCGCCGCGGCCCCCAGTTCGCCCGCACCACTGCGGGGCACGCGCGGCCGGCAGCGTCCCCGCACGTAACTGCAACGCCCCCGCCCGCCTGTACGCCTGCGGCTGGCGCTGCGACGAACACAAGCCCGTCCTGCTCCACGAACAGGAGAACTGACATGCCCGTGAGCGCCGATGACGACATGCGCGCCGCCGTTGACGAGCGTCTCGCCGCCCGCCGAGACGAGTACGCGCGTCGACGGGACGGCCGCCGCCGGCGCCTCGCCGAACTCGCAGAGCGCCGCCGACACGGCCTCGCCGCCCGGCACGCGGCCAAGCTCAACCGCACCCAGGAGAGCGACGAGTGACCGACGAACGGCAGATCCCGACCGAGGTCCTGGTGATCCTGCGGCGGCTGCTCGTCCAGCACCGCGCGCAGCCGAACACCTACCGGGGCCTGCTGCTGGTCGACACCCTCGTCCACGACTACCGCGGTCGCGTTGACGCGACCGGAGTAGGCGTCAGTGATCCCGGGATCCCATCGTGGTTCCTGACAACGACCGAGGTCGCCGAGATCCTCCACGTGACCCCGGACGCCGTCAGGAAAGCGTGCAGGCTCGGCACGCTGACCGGCCGCAGACAACCGGGTTCCCGCGAATGGCGGATCGACCCCGCCGCGGTCGCCGAATACCGGGCAGCGTGAACAGAGAGGGCCAGGGCGTGAACATCGAGGAAACCCACCAGTTCCTTGAATACAAGATCGAGACAGCGCGCGGCGACACCCGGTCCAAGCCCGAAGTGGTCCGCGCCGACATCGCCCGCGCCTACCGCACCGCCAAGACCCGCGCTGACGAACTCCTCCACGAAGCAGAGGCCAGCGTCGCCAAGCAGAACCGGGCGCTGCGGCGCAAAGCGTTCGTCCCGCCGCCCGGCACCGAGGGAGGCGACGCCCGGTCCCGCCGCGACGCAGCCGACCGCGCCGCGATGATCGAGGACCCGCGCGAGGCAGCCGAGATCCTCCGACGCGCCGAAGACCACGGTGACGTGATCCTCGCCGCGGCGGTCGCTGAACGCGCCTACGACCAGGCCGCCATGGTCGGCCGCATCGGCAAGGACACCGGATGGAGCACCGTCCTCGGCGAGTACACCGCGGAACGCCCCACCGTCCGCGAGACCCTCGCCCAGCTCGCGGACGTCCCTGACATGAACAACCCCGCGCACCGGATGCAACTCGCGATGCGGTACGCCGTGCAGAAGCCATCCGAGATCGAGCATCTCAGCGACGCGCAGATAACCGCCCTCGCAGACAGCGAGGACTGAACCCCGTGTTCGTCACCACCGCCGACGCCGCACGCGCGATCAAAACAGCCCGCGCTCTCACCCTGACGATCCCCGCCCCGGTCACCGACGCCGAGAC
>NZ_JAXCEJ010000060.1:0-3779 GCF_041463665.1 Actinomadura chokoriensis | reverse complement strand
CAACACAGCCCCTCAAGTCCGTGGGTGAGACCGAAGAGACCATGATCGTCTCCGCGGCTGATGCCACGTAACTTGTAAAATGATCAAGAGGCAGATGTACGGCCGCGCCAACCCCGACCTCCTCCGCAAGCGCATCCTGCTCGCCGACTGAGCCGATCACGAAATGTGTGCCAGAGCCAGTATTGAGGCGCCGTCGACAGCAGCTTGTCCTTGGGACTGATCAAGCTCCGCATCGGAGCCCACCCCTGCACTTCTCACCTGCACGGACGTAGCTTTCGGCAGGCACAGCGCCGAGCGGGTCGCGATCAGCCTCTGACCAGCGACTTCAAGATGGGAGCCGCCCACGGAACGAAAATGCATCGTGCACCTCGATCTGACTCCCCTAGACTCGCGGCGTGTTGCGACGTGTGCGCCACGGACTGGAGGCACCTTGATGCCAACCCGGTGGAACTATCTCGTCTCTGAGACGCTGTTCGCCTCCGAACTGGTGGCGACGGGTGTTCGCAGGCTTTGCGCGGTACCGATTCGTGACGACGATTGGCCCGTTGGCCATGCTCAGATGTATCCCCTCCACGTCGGCTTGCACGCCTATACAAGCGGATTGGAGCGGCTCTGCAAGTTGACGATTGCCTGCCATGGGTTCGTGACGGACGGCACGTTTCCGCCACTAAGGCCTTTCGGTCACAAGATCGGCGAGTTGTTGGACGCTGTCGAAAAGTTGGACTTCAGCACTGGGCCAGCACTCCACAAGGCCCCGGCTGTGCGCCCCGCAGACTACCTAGATCCGGCGCTCACCGACATGATCGAACGATTCGCGAATGGTGCAGGAAGGTACGAACATCTCGATTCCCTTTGGAACGAACGAGCGGCGGTAGCCACGCTCAAGTCATGGGGTCAGTTGTGCGCTGATGCCACGCTGTCTGACCGGGTGCACCATCTTCTCTCTATCCGTGTCGCCGTCATCCACGCGGTGCGAACTCTCTGCACAAACGGCGATCTTGAGGCATCGGCATTTGCGATCCTTGATCCTGTCGACCTATTCCTTTCGGAGCGCTCTATCGCGGTAGCGCTCCACCTCTACCAGAAGGCGAGTTGGGTCGCCTCGACACTCGATGCGGTGACGTACTACACCCACCAAGGTCTCCCACTGCTCGGCGAGGCGGTACAAGACATAGTTGCAGCTCCCGAATCATTTTTCCAGTACTCGGTCGCACAGATCGAAGATGAACAAGTGACACTTGTAGAACTTGAGGAGCATTATAAGCATCACAAAGATCTCGATGATGACTGGTAAAGCGACTGAGAATGTGCGTCGCCGGGCACCATGGCCAGGTGCCGCTCCCCCAGAATCAACAGTCGGTCCAGCAGGTCGCGACGAATGGCACCACTTAGGCGCCCCACAGATAGCATTCATCCATGGTGCCCGTGGCAAAATCCTTACGACCCCGAGCCATTCGGCTTTGAAAACTTCATCGAGTGCGGGGGTGAAGACCGGATCGCATATTTGATGACGATCACGTGGGCGTCCTTTCGCGGATCATCCACGCCCCCACCCCTCCGGACTCACCGTCTGCCCGTGCCGTCATCGGTGACCGTGACGGCTTCGATCCCGTCCATAGCGTTGGTCGCCAGGTCGACGCTCACAGTAGAGGCGTCTGCGTCCAGGGCGTTCCAGACCAACTCGGCGAGTCCCGCGACGGGGGACTTGATCAACCCTTCGAGATGGTCCTGCTCAACGCTGACGATCAACTGCTCCACGTTCCGAGTCTCGCACGCGGCCACCGCTACTTTCCGGCATTTGGTGGCTTGGTCGCCCGCTAGAGTGTTGCGGTCGCGCAAACCCTGTTTGGGACCCGGTGCTGACCGGCGGCGGTGGAAGATGTCGGCAATCTCTGCCAGCGTACGTTGCCATGGCAGAGTACAGGTTTGGGGACAACAAGAAGACCCTAAAGCGCGCTGAGGCGATCGCCGGTGTACTGATAGCGGAGGCGGACCAGATCGCCTCCGCCGACCAGGGCGTGGACGTCGACCGACAGCGTGCGGTGGAGTTTCCCACCCTGTTCGGCTGGTGGCGGCATATCAACCGGACCGCGACCGCCCTGCGCACACTCGTCGATGCAGGCCACACGATCGAGACGACACCCCTCGTACGGGCGATACTGGAACACACCTACTCGATGATCTGGCTTGCCGACGTCGGCGCCGCAGGGATCGCCGTGGTGGAGGACTCCACCTGGGAGAACCGCAAGAAGCTGATCGAGAACCTGGAACGAGCGAACTGGAAGTTGCCGGACGGAGTGTCGGTCGGCTCGCGGCCTTCGACCATCCCAGCACCAGGAACCCCGGCGGCTGACTGGCACAACAAGATCAAGGGGGAGTTCGACTCATTCGATCAGATGGATACCGCTTTCGGTAACGCTGACATGTACCCGGTGTACCGGAACCTGTGCGACTACACTCACGCGAGCGCGTGGACGGCGTTCGGCTATCTGGAACCTCTCAAGGACGGTAGCGTGGCCCTCCGGTTCGCGGCCGACCACAAGGGCCGGGCTAACACCATCTGGACGACGGTCTGTCTCATCCAGGCTGGCCTCATCATCTCCCCCATGATCAGCGGGGATCCGCTCAACAAGACATTGCAGAGCGCAATCCGGGACCTCGGCATCCCCAATGATCTACTCCCGCAGCGCCGCCCCAAAGCCGAGCGCAAGCGCCCGTCTATGTCTTAGTAGGTGTTTGAGAAGAGTCTCGTTATAGGTACTCGAGGGGGCGGTGGGCTTGGCGGGCGGCGGGGTGTCGGTGACGATGAAGCGCTTGCGTCCGGCCACCCTCTTGCCCGGGTCATACCCGCGCGTTCTCCCCAGCCGACGGTACCGGCTGCCTTCCCGGTCTGGGAGGCGATGATGCCCGCGCCGAGGGCGGCGTCCCGGCCGCCCGCGGCCTGGCGGACCCTCTGCCGCAGCACGTCCAGCATCCGCAGCATGACCCGCTGCTTCTTCCACCGCACGAAGTACCAGTACACCGTCTTCCAGGGCGAGAAGTCGGCGGGCAGTTGCCGCTAGTACTCCAGTTGTAGATCGCGAGCTTGCTGGTCGGGGCTGGTCCGGGAATGGGTGCGGCCACCGGTGATCATCGGTGTGTGAAGACAGAAGATCAGTCGGTGGCCGCAGGTCACAGCATAGATCCTGGCCGCTGGCAGGAAGCGTTCGAGGTTTTGATGGGTCGCATCGCGGGACGGTTCGGCCGGGTTGAACCCCGGCGCCGGGCCCGGGCGTTGGTGCTCGGGCTGCTGTCGGACCTGCCGCGCAAGAACTGCTGGACGCTCGCCGAGCATGCCGGGGACGCCAACCCGTACGGTCTGCAGCACCTGCTGTCCAGGGCCAGGTGGGATGCAGACGCGGTACGCGATGACCTGCGCGGCTTCGTCGTCGAGCACCTGCACCACCAGGACGCGGTGCTGGTCGTGGACGAGACCGGCGACCTGAAGAAGGGCACGCACACAGTGGGCGTGCAACGCCAGTACACCGGCACCGCCGGACGCATCGAGAACAGTCAGGTCGCCGTCTACCTCGCCTACTCCACCCCGCTCGGGCACGCGGCGATCGACCGGGAGTTGTATGTCCCGCGTTCCTGGACCCAGGACGCGGGCCGCTGCAGGGCCGCCGGGATCCCCGACACCGTCGCTTTCGCCACCAAACCCGCCCTGGCCGCCCGCATGATCGGCCGCGCACTGGACGCCGGCGTCATCGCATCCTGGGTGACCGGCGACGAGGTCTACG
>NZ_JAXCEJ010000059.1:0-4023 GCF_041463665.1 Actinomadura chokoriensis | reverse complement strand
ACCCTGCCATCACGCAGCAGTCACCGGAGAGCCCGTTGCGGTGAAAGCCGCACGGCGGGTTCGGGAGGAGGCCGTCGGAAAAGGACCAGCCAACGCTGGCACCTCGCCGACGGCCCACCTCACCATGCACCCATAGCTGGCTGCAAGTCCACGATCACGAACCAGTGCACCAACTTCAGCACTGGAAGGCGAGTTCATACTGGTGCGGCCAGCGCCAGCGAGCGCTGCTCGCTGGCAGCATCCCTCGCCGTCTATGTCGCGACGTTGCCCGATCGCACCTCACCTGTTGAGCGGGCTGTTCACTTGTGACGGAGATCGCGCAGCGCGCGAGCGATGTCTACGGGAAAGGGACCTGTTCAATCCTGGCTTCCGCGGATGGGAAATCCGAGGCGAGCACAGGGCAGGTGATCTCGCGAGTCATGATCCCCGCGATGAAATCCGTCATGGAGCCGTTGAACTCCCACCAAGCGTCCTTGGCGTAGGAGTAACCCGCTACTACAACCGTCCATCCATCAGGCGGCCCCTGCGTTCGCCAGAAGAGGTGGTCACTGTTGTCGGTGACACCCCAGGGAAACAATCCGCCCTCCAGGGGGTAGAGCGGAAATGGAACCAGCCCAAGGGTCGGGAACTCATTGATCAGATCTACCGCAGCCCCCAGAATGTCCTCCGCCCAGGACAGCAGGTTCTCTCCTTCCGCATTCTCGACCGGATGAAATGTTCCCAAAAAATTGTCGATATCGAGGGGTGGATACCTTCGACACAGCTCCCATATAGTCACTCGGAAAGCGCAGCAAGGTACGTTCCCTCAGCCTCTCCCAGTCGACCGCAGGAGGAGTCTTCACAGGATCGCCGACGAACTGGATCACTCGATTCAATGAATCCACGGAAATGTTGCCCTATGCCTTCTACTTATGCCCATACTGAGCCTTTTTCGTGCGCCCAGCAGAACGGGAGGTGATGCCGCGTGAGCGGCTGATCTTGTTCGTAAGCTCGTCGTCGCTTGCCGGTGTGAGTCCGGTCCGGGTAGCTGCCAGGAGGCCCGGTAGCAGGCTGGCGGTTCCGTCTGGAAACGGGCGGGGTCGAAGCCCAGCGTCAAAGGCCCTGATGGGGGAGCGACGGTGCGGTCCGTAGTGTGAAGCGAAGCCTGCGGCGTCGTTACTCACCCGCCCGTGAGGGTGGGGCAAGGGAGTGCCGAGCCCTTCGGAATCGGGGTGAAGGCCATGGAAGCGGTGAAGAGCCTGGAAGCAGCCGCGAAGAACTCCCCGGCGTATGGGGCGCGGAACGTGCCGATAGTGGCGGCGGGAACTGGGGAGGCCCTCCCCGGCCCAGTGACCTGCGGAAATTGTTGCTGGAGCGTCGCACCCTATAACCGATGACCTCGGGAAGTGGGTGGCGTGCCGGAAGGGCGTCGGAGGTGGCCGTAGTACTGATCGAGCCGACCGGACAACACAACCGGCGGTGAGGGAAGGGCCACTGCTTCGTCGATGCATGTGATGTTGAGGAGGAGGCCCGGTGAGTGCCGGTCAGGCTATTACCGCCGCTTCGGGATCGCGTCGGCTGTCAGTGCCGCGTGATCCGGTCCGTGCCTTGCAGCATGTGCTCTACCGGGCGGCCAAGGCCGATCCCGGACGCAGGTTCCACGCGTTGATGGACAAGGTCTATCGCAGAGACGTCCTGCAACGCGCGTGGGTGACGGTGCGTGCGAACAACGGCGCACCGGGCATCGACCGGACCACCCTGGCCGAAGTCGAGGAGTACGGGATTGCCCGGCTCCTGGATGAGTTGGCCGCTGAGCTTCGGGAAGGCCGTTATCGTCCGCTGCCCGCTCGTCGGGTTCTGATACCCAAACCGGGGGTCAGGGACGAATGGCGGCCGTTGTCGATCCCGGCCGTTCGGGACCGGGTCGTGCAGGCCGCGCTAAAGATCGTGTTCGAACCGGTCTTTGAGGCGGACATGCTCGACTGCTCGTTCGGGTTCCGGCCCCGGCGGTCAGCCCATGACGCCCTGCAAGTGCTCATTGACGAGCAGGCGAAAGGGCGCCGGTGGGTGGTGGAGACGGATATCGCCAGCTGCTTCACGGCGATCCCGCACGATGAGTTGATGCGAGCGGTCGAGGAACGCGTCTGTGACCGGACCGTCCTGAAACTCCTGCGGCAGATTCTGCGCGCCGGGGTGATGCAGGACGGGCAGGTGCGACGCGAAGTCACCGGCAGCCCGCAGGGCGGGGTCATCAGCCCTGTCTTGTGCAACGTCTACCTGCACCGGCTCGACCGGGCATGGGACGAAGCGGATGGGGTGCTGGTCCGTTACGCAGACGATCTGATCGCGATGTGCTGGTCGCGCAGTCAGGCCGAACGGGCTCTTGCCCGGCTGACCGAGCTGCTGGCCGGTCTGGGGTTGGAGCCCAAGGCGGCCAAGACCCGCATCGTCCATCTGGAGGTCGGTGGGGAGGGCCTGGATTTCCTTGGGTTCCATCACCGGCTTGTCAGATCCAGAGGCGTCAACGGGAAACGTGGCTTTGTGTTCCTCGCGCGCTGGCCCGCGGACAAGGCCATGCGGCATGCCCGCGACCGGATCCGGGAGATCACCGACCGGAGCAGGCTGCCGCGACGGCCGGAGGCGATCGCGGAGGACCTGAACAGGTTTCTTCGCGGCTGGGCGGCGTACTTCAAGTACGGGCATTCGGCAGAGCGTCTCAGCAAGATCAGGAGATTCGCGCAGTGGCGGCTGGCGCGGTTCGTCAGCAAGAAGCACCGGCGCAGCGCGAAGTTCGGATGGTGGGTCATGAGCAACGCGCGGCCCATCGACCTCGGCCTGATCAGCTTGTATGGAATCGTCGTCGCACCCAGGGCTGGAAAGCCTTGGCGGGTAAGACCGAATGCCGGCGGTGAACGACGTCGGTAAGCCGTGTGCGGGAGAACCGCATGCACGGTTTGACGGGCGGGAGCTGGAAACGGAGCAGAACTGGTCACGGTCATCGGGGAAAGCACACCCGACCGGGAAACCGGCGGAAGACAGGCCCCGAGCCCTACCGCCCGAAATGCCACCGCGCCAGCTCCCGACCCTCCAGCGACAGATTCGTGTGTGCTGATCACAGCATGATCGCGGACGGCGTGGGCGGTGCCGGACGTCAAGAAACCCCTGGTAGGACGGTTGATCTCTCACAACCCCCGTCCCCACCAGAGGCCTCACATGCTTTTGTACCGTGCTTCGCTGCCGTTGTCGCGCCGGACCCTGACCTACGCCACCGGTGTCGTCCGCCGCCACCGCCAGGCCCTCGGCAGCAAGGGCCGGGCCCTACCCCCGGGCATGCAGGCCCTGATGACCCTGGTCTACCTGCGCAAGGGCGAGACCTACGCCGAACTGGGCGCCGGATTCGGCGTCTCGACCACCACCGCGTGGCGCTACGTCAACGAGACCGTCGACCTGCTCGCCGCCCGCGCGCCCAAACTCGGATCCGCCCTGGCCAAAGCGGTCAAAGCTGGGCTGCCCTACCTGGTGCTGGACGGCACCTTGATCTCGATCGACCGGGTCGCCGCCGACCGGCCCTACTACTCGGGGAAACACCGCCGCCACGGCATGAACCTCCAGGTCATCGCCGCACCGGACGGGACCCTGCTATGGGTGTCGGGACCGCTGCGCGGCTCGGTCCACGACCTGACCGCGGCCCGGACCTGGGGCGTCATCCGGGCACTGGCCGCCACCGGGCTGCTGGTGCTGGCCGACAAGGCCTACCAGGGCGCCGGCGCCCACATCCTCACGCCCTACAAGGGACGCGACAAGCCCGAACCACAAAAGGACGCCAACCGCGCACACGCCAAGCTCCGCGGACCCGGCGAACGAGCGAACGCCCACCGCAGCCCTCTTCGTCAATGTCGCGACGTTGCCTGTCGGCACCTAACTAGGGCCTGTTCGTAGTTCAGATCATGAGGGGGCTGGGAGGCTGCGCAGCCAGATGATGGCTGCGCGCAGGTGGAGTCCGGCTTCGTAGCTTTCGGGGGTTTTGTCGTAGCGGGTGGCCAG
>NZ_JAXCEJ010000058.1:0-4051 GCF_041463665.1 Actinomadura chokoriensis | reverse complement strand
ATCATTATGTGGAATCCGATCTGTCAAGCGATGTGCTTGTGGATCACGCCGAGGTAGAGGCCTTCGCGTTCGGGAACGTGCTGGTCTTGGTGGGGTGGGAAGAACACCGCGCAGACGTCGGCGGGCTGGGTTCGAATGCTGGATTGGCTTCTGAAGGTGAGGCTCTGTTCGATCTCGTGAGCGCACCCGGCAGTATTCAGCGCGGAGATGAAGTCCTCGCGGAGCACGGTGGCTGGGTGGGAGTGGGAGCCCGGCAGGATGATCGGGGGCAGGTGTGCGGTGGAGCCCGCCTGAAGCCGAATCCAGATGCCGCTGACAGATCGTTGGGTGACGACCAAGTCGAGGCCGCCCCACGAGTAGGGGTATCCGTCGAGGTCGGAGCCCTTCAGCACGTGGGCGGGGTGTGGTCGGCCGGGGCCGAGGATCTCTTCGGCCTGGTCCAAGTGCATGCCGCAGTGGAGCGGACCGACTTGGCCGGTGAGGCCGAATTCCACGAGTAGATCCAGCAGCGTCATGAGACTGAACTGTGGCATCGGGTGGCTGCGGTCGCATCTTCATTTGATCGTGACGATCGGCAACATCGTCGCGGTGGCCGGGACGCCGAGTTGACGGGGCGTCGGCCCCGCTGGAGTGGGGACGTCGGCGAGCTGGGCGAGGAGCTTGTCCAAGGCGACTTGGCCGTCGTCGACCGCAGCGCGTTCGTCGTCGGTGAGCGGGATGCTCACCAGCATGCGCTGCAGGTTGCCCTTCGCCTCGAGCAGCTGGGCCTTCGTCGAGTCCTTGGGAGTATAGAAGTCGCACTTGGCGCAGGCCATCCGGTGCTGGCACTGCTCGAAGAAGGTGTAGGAGCACAGGCCGTGACCGAGGTCGTAGTACTGCCACGGCTTCCCAGCGGCTGCCTGGCCGGAGGTGACGGCGTCCCGGTCGAGGAGGACCTCGATGGTGCGGACGTTGCGGGCGAAGTAGCCGGCGTCGTCGTAGGCCTTGTTCAGCGTCGTCGGGGTGATCTTCGCGTAGAAGGTCGTGGACTGGGGCGAGCGATGCCCGAGCCAGGCTTGCAGCTCGAACAGCGTCATCGGCTCCTTGGCGTTGTAGAGCTGGGAGGCGATCGTGGAGCGGGCCCGGTGGCTGGTGATGTTGCCGCGAACGTCGGCGGCCGGGACACCGGCCTTGCGGCAGAGCAACGGGATGACGGTGCCGTTGATGTAGGTCGACGGAACGCGGCGGGCCCGGAAGGCGAACAGGAAGTCCACCTTCTCGCCGGTCCGGCGATCCACCATCTGCGGCTGGACCGGCCGAACCGCCTGCCATGCCTCGATCGCCTCGCCCATGAGCGGGTCAACGGGCTTTGTGAACGCGGTGCCCGTCTTGTGAGTCGGAACATCCAGCAGACAGACGGCATCGCGGACGAGCACCTCGGAGTCGTCACCGCCGATCGTCTGCCCGTCGTGCTGCCAACGGATGCAGCCCCGCCGCAGGCGGGCGATCTCGTCGCTGCGCTGCCCGCTGAACAACCAGGTCAGGGTGATCGCCCGAACCAGCTCGACCGGGTAGAAGAACCCGGCACGGGTCGCCGGAAGGTCAGCAGCCTGCAGGTTCAGTCCTGCCCACAGAAGCTTCGCCCAGACGTCGTCGGCGATCACCCTGGGGTTGGGGCCGAGCAACGCGCCGATGCTGCGCGGAGTGGCCAGGGCGCATTCGGGAGCAAACCGGCGGGGCAACCACTCCCACTCCTGGCAGTCGCGGAAGAACGTTCGGGCCGCTGCGATCCGACCGGCCTTCGTCGGCGCCTGAAGAGGTTCGCCGATCCGGCCGGCGAGACCGACGGTCCGCTGGGTGTAGTCGCCGACGTTCATCCGGTCCAGTGCGCCGATCCAGGTCGCGCAGGTCTGCCGGGTCCAGTTGGCCGGATCTGCTGCATCGGGCTGTTCGGCGGCGGCCCACCGCCCGATCTTGAGCAGGTCGGCCCGGACGTTACCGCGGGTCTTGGGCGTCAGCGTCGAGGTGGCGTGCCAACGGTCCACCCACTCGGTCCAGATCGCGGGAGCGCCCCCGGCCCGCGGCGTTCTGCCGCCGCCGTTGGCCAGGAGAGGCGGATGACAGAACCCCAGGGCCGCCACCGATCGCTGAACGGCGTGCAGGGTGTTGAGACGCAGGTCGCCCAGCAGCCGCTCACTGCGGATCCGATCGAACAACTCGGTGGTGAGATCCTCGACATGCGGGCTGCGGTTGAGCAGGAACAGCTGGCAGATCACCATCGGCAACAGCGTGTCGTCGCCGCGGCCGAGTCGATAGCCCCACTGGTCCAGAACGGCCCGAACCTTGGTGATCTCGGCGTCCACCCGGTCACGTCCGAAGATCCGCCGGGCCATCGTGAGCCGCTGGAGACTCCCCAAGCGGTGGAACTCGTTGAACCCGCCGAGCAGATAGGCGTGCGAGGACACATAGGAGCGGACCGCGTCATCGGCCCAGGCCGGTGCCGACCGCCGGAAACCAGCCTGGTCCGCGCCGATCGCCTCCGTCCACTCCTCGACACTCCATCCCCAGTACGACCGTTCGAGCTGTGCGCAGCGCAGCAGGATCACCGCCGTCGCGTCAGCCATGGCCCGCCTGCGGTGGCTGGTGGGCGGCGAGTCCAGGCTGGCGTTGGCCGCCTCCAGCGGCTGCAGAAGACGCCTGATCAGCGCCCAACCCGGAGCTGCTGGATCATGGCGGTGAAGCCGCCGCAGGTTCTCCAACCCGAGTTCGCGAATGGCCTTCACCTCGGCGACCCGGACCTGGGCCGCGGTGTCGTAGCGGTCCGCAGGGACCGGCCACTGCCAGCGTCCACCACCAGCCGCGTCGGCAGTCTTCTCCATCGACGCGGTCACCGGGACACCTCCGCCGTCGCGGTGGTGTCGGTGAGCATCCGTACTCGCCAGGCGTGGATGTGCTCCATGCCGCCGGCGAGCTTGTCGGCCAGATCCCGGCCCGACAGATGAATGTAGGCCAGTGTGGACTCCGTCGACCGGTGGCCGGCGAACGTCGCGATCGCGTGCAGCTCCCACCCCATCCGCGCCAGATCCGTCAGGCACAAATGCCGGGTCGTGTGCGTGGAGAACTGCGGAACACCAGCGTCCAGGGCGACCTTGCGCACCACTTTCGACCAGGTCCACAAACTCAGCGGCTGGGCGTGGTTGCGCCGCGACTCCGACAGAAACAACAGGCCCCGCGCCCGGCTGATCGTGGCCCGATGGGCCAGGTAACCCGACAGCAGCACCCCGGTCGCCGCCGAGTACGGCACCACCCGTTCCAGCCGGTTCTTGGTCGTCTCCGCCCGCACCCGCAACGTCCGGTGCGCCGGGTCGAGATCGTCGGTGCGCAACGAGCACAGCTCCTCGCGGCGCAACGCCGCGTCGTAGGCCAGCGCGAGCATCACCCGATTACGGACCGACTCGTGCCGGGCGACGTCCAGGACGTCCGCCCACTGCCGCTCGCTGGGGATCCACGGCAGCTTGGCCAGCCGCGGCACCAGGCCCCGCTGCTGGCCGCCGAACCGCCGACCCGGGGTGTACTTCCCGCGGCCGACCGGGTTGGACTCCCGAAGGCCTTCCTCGATCAAGAAGTCGTAGAACAACCGGACTGCCACCAGCCGCTGCTGAATCGTGGCGTTCGACAGCCCGACACCCGAATCCAGCGACACCACGTTCGCCCCACGCCTGCTCGGCCGCGAGGTGAGCTCCCGCACGAACACCGCGACATGCGCCCGACCCGCTTCGACGGGGTCGACGCCCTCACGGTCACACACCTCCAAGTACTCGGCCAGCCCACGCGCGTACGCATCGACCGTCCGCGGCGCCCGCCCCAGATCAACCCAGATGCGCAACCACTCGACCGCCCGCCCATGCCGCCCCAGGACCGGCCACTTCTCCTCCAGCACCACCGCGCCCAACACAGCCCCTCAAGTCCGTGGGTGAGACCGAAGAGACCATGATCGTCTCCGCGGCTGATGCCACGTAACTTGTAAAATGATCAAGAGGCAGATGTACGGCCGCGCCAACCCCGACCTCCT
>NZ_JAXCEJ010000057.1:0-4740 GCF_041463665.1 Actinomadura chokoriensis | reverse complement strand
CGCCGCATCGAACGGCGCGACGCCCGCCACCGGCGCCGGTACCGGCCCGGTGAACGGGACGCACCAAATCGACGGCGACCAGCCCGGACCCGTCCCGGCCGACACCGGCCCGGATCGGGTCGCTTCGGCGGCTGCAGCACGCCGCCACCAGGGCCAGGAGACCCGCCGCCGCATCGCCGACCACATCGCGCAGAACCCCGACGCGACCCCGGCGCAGATCGCCGAAGCGGTCGGCAAGTCCGTCACGACCGTCCGCCGTCACCTGACCGAGCTCGACAACCAGTAACCACGGGAGGAACACATGTCCACCAACACGACCACGAAGCCGATGATCCGGTTCCAGACCCTCGGCGGCGCCCACGTCCACGTCACGGCCGGACCGGACGGCTACTGGTGGGAGTGCCAGGGCTGCGACCAGGGCGAGGAGTTCGGGCAGCCGCTGCCGACCGCCCGGACCGCCGCCAACGGGCACGCGGGCCTGTGCCGCTCGATCCCCAAGACCACCAGGTAGAACCCGGCGCGGGCGGCGGCCAGCTTCACCAGGCCACGGCCGCCGCCCGCTCCCTCTCACCGAGAGGAGTCTCAATCATGGCACTGCCCGACGGCCACACCGCCGACGTGGTCCAGCTCCACAAGCCCGACCGGGCCGCCGCGGTGGTCGACACGGACACCGACGACACCGAGGAGGTACTCGAAGGCGAGATCGTCCCCGCCGCGGCCGGGCCCGTCAACGTCCGCCCCGACACGCTGACGGAGATGACGGCCGCCGCGCGCATGGCGGGATACCGGGCGATGGAAATCGTCAAACGCCCCGACCTGGTGGCGGCGGCGGTGCTGCGTCACGAACTGCGCTACGGCGTCCCGGGCGCCCTGCGCTGCCTGGGGATGTTCTGGTCGTGGGTGTGCGCGCGGGAACTGGACGCGCAACTAGCGTCCAACCCGCGGCTCGTCCTGGACGTGCGGCAGACCCGTAAGAAGGCCGCGGCCGGCACCGCCGCCACGGTCGCGGCCGGCGGAGCTGCGTCCTGGGTGCTGCTGTCGCCGCTGGTCCCCGTCGCAGGGCTGCTGCTGGTCCTGGCCTTGACCGGCGCAGCCGAACGCCGCTACCTGGCTTCGCTGCGCGGCGGCGCCGACACCGGACGCAAAGCGCTCGGCACCCACCCCGGTTCCAAAGCGGTCCGCCGCGCCGTCGCTGACGCCAAGCTCGGCAAGGCCGACGACATCCGCGTCATCGGGCCCATCACCCGCGTCGCCGGCGCGTGGGAGGCCATGGTGGAGCTCCCCGCCGGGACCACCGCCAAGCACGCAGCCAAACGCCGCGCCGAACTGGCGTCCTCGATCGGCGTCGACGTCGTCCAGCTCGCGGTCGACCCGGTCAAGGGCCACGCCGGGCGGATCGGGCTGTGGGTCGCCGACACCGACCCCATGCAAGGCGACGCCGTCACCTCCCCGCTGGTCAACCGCCGTGACCCGGTCGACTTCTGGACCGGCCGCGTGTTCGCCGGCCGCGACGCCCGCGGCCGGGCCGTGGAGTTCTCGCTCGTGGAGCGTTCGTACCTGATCGGCGGGGAACCCGGCGGCGGCAAGTCCGTCGCCGCGAACAACGTCCTGGCGTTCGCCGCGCTCGACCCCTACGTCGAGCTGTGGCTCGCCGACGGGAAAGGCGGGTTCGACCTGGCCGACTGGGAACCGGTCGCACACCGGGTCCTGGAACGCCCCGAACACGGCCTGATCATGTCCATGGTGGCCGACCTGCAGGAAGAGATGGCACGCCGGTACGCGCTGCTCCGCAAAGCCGGGGAACGCAAACTCACCCGCGACGTCGCCGCTCGGCTGGGACTGCACCCGATCGTGTTCCACGTCGATGAGATCCAGAAATTCTCCCTGGGCGACGGCGACGCCAAGCAGGGCAAGGAGTTCATCACCGGCATCGCTGACCTGGTCGGGCGTGGCCGCGCCGCAGGGATGATCACCGGCACGATCACGCAGCGGCCGGCCGCCGACGTCGTCCCCACCCGGCTGCGCGACATCCTGTCGATCCGGTGGGCGCTGCGGTGCACCACCCCGGACGCCTCCGACACCATCCTCGGATCGGGCCGCGCCGGTCAGGGCTACTCCGCGGCGGTGTTCGACGCCACCCAGCGCGGCGCAGGGTACGTCCTGGCCGAAGGCGCCGACCCGGTACAGACCCGCTCGGCCTACCTCAGCGACGATGAGGTCGCCGGGATCGCGCGCCGCGCCTACGCCCTGCGTGAGGAGGCCGGGACGCTCCCGGCGACCGCGGACCGCCCCGACGTGCGGCTGCTGACCGCCGTCCTGGACGCCATGGGCCGCCACCCCAAGGGCGCCCACACCGCCGAGATGCTTCCCGCGCTCACCCAGCGTCCCGAGTTCGGCGGGTGGGACGCCGCCAAACTCGCCGGCGCGCTCAAGCCGCTCGGCGTCACCCCCCGCCAGGTCGACCTGGACGGCCGCAACCGCAACGGGTACCGCCGCGACGACGTCACAAGCGCCCTGGACCGCCTCTGAAACCGGCCCTAACCGGCGTCTGGGGAGGGTCTAGTTCTAGGCCCTCAGCCTCTAGGAACTAGACCCTCCCCCTAGCCGACAAGACCCCCCTGACCTGCGAACTAGAGCCGCTAGAGCCGGTAGAGGCCCGTGCGGCGGCCACCAGAAGAACCCACTCCTGGGAGGAACCTGCCATGACCAGCCAGCCACGCACCTACACCCACCCCGACGTGCTCACCACCGGTGTCCGCGGCGGGTGGGCCGACCCCGAAACCGACCCGACCCGCATCGACTGGACGACCCGGCAGGCAGCCGCGGCCATCCCGTTCCCCGTGGTGGACGGCCGGCCGGTGAACCCGTGCGAGAAGACCGGCATCACACGCGGCCGTAACGAGCTGGGCCACTGGGGCGAGTGCCAGTGCGCAGACGCCCTGGTCCTGGCCCGCGACATCGACGGCTGCCTGTGGGCCCTGATGATCGAGCGTGAGGACGGGCACGGCTGGGCGATCCCCGGCGGGAAGGTCGACCCCGAAGACACCGACGCCACCGCCGCCGCGATCCGCGAGCTCGCCGAAGAGACCGGGCTCGACATCCCCGGCGCGCACTGGACGGCGACGGCGCCGCGGTACGTCCCCGACCCCCGAGCCAGCGATGAGGCATGGATGGTCACCACGCTGTGCGTGGCCTACCTCGGCCGGATCGCCCGCGACGCCTTTCCCGCGGTAGCCGGCGCCGACGACGCCCGCCGCGCCGCGTGGGTCCGCGCGGACTCCTACCCCGCCCTGACCGCCGACCTCGCCGAAACCTTCGGCGGTCACGTCTTCCGCGCGCACGTCCAGATGCTCAAAGACGCGCTCTGACGTCACCGACGAACCGTCACAGCCCGGACCCACCCCATGCGAAAGGCCCACCGTCGAGCCCTGGCGCCCCAACCCGGCGGCGGCCTACGGTGAGACCACAAGAGCGGCGACGCGAACACACCCTGTGCCGGGGTCCCCCGCGTCGCCGCTCTCGCACGTCCAGGAGGGTCCACCCCACGTGCGCGCGGGCGGGAGGGCCGCTCTCCAAAATTTTGGGGACTACGGACGGTCCACCCCACGTGCGCGCCGGCGGGGGCGATCGTGGGCATGTCCTCCCACTGCGACCAGCCGCCCCACTCGTCACCCGTCCACGGTTCGGCAGGCTCGGAGAACTGTCGCAGATCTGCGACAGTTTTCTCGCTGTCCGTGACGGCCTCGCGACCGCGCTTGATCTCGCCGGGAAGCTACTCGTCCGCCTGGTCGACCTCGCCGGCCGTCTCGACGACATACGCGCCCTTGCCGCGAACCACCTGGACAAGGCCACGCTCGACCAGCAACCGGACCGCTGACCGCGCGGTCGGACGCGCCACCCCGAACTCCTCACAGATCGCAGCCTCCGACGGGATACGCCGCCGCGGCGGGTAGGTGCCATCAGCGATCCGGCCGGCGAGCACCTCGGCGATCTGCTCGTACAACGGTTCCGGCCCGTCAAGATCAACGGTCATGTGATGACGCTAGGTGCCTCAAGGCAATGCCTACCGTCACGTCTCACCACGTGACGTCATATGACAAGTAGGCGTACGGTGACGCCATGACTACCCCGGCACAGGAAGCACAGCAGCGCCAGCACGCAGAGGCACGCCTCGCGGCACTGGCAGCGAATCTCAACGTCCGTGGCGTCCTCACCCGCATCGACGCGGACAACCTCGCCATCCTCAACGACGGCGGACAGCAGGCCGACACGATCTTCTGCCGACCGTGGCCACTCGACCGTGACGCGTGGTGGTTCTTCGACTGCGCGGGCGAGCCGCTCGCCGAAGCGGGCGACATCGTCGGCGCGGCGGTCGCGATCCTGGGGAACCTGCAAAGCGGCACCCATGGCTGACCGCGAACCGGGCCTACCCGAGCAACTCGAGGCCTACAAGGCGCTCATGGACGCGATCGTCCCGGAATCGGCGTACTGGCTCATGGGGAAGCGGGAGGACCCCGACCGCGTCCAGGAGCTCGCCGACGCCGTCACCGACCCGTCCAGCATCCTGCCCACCGACCAGGACGAGCAGGACGAGCCAGCCTGACACCTAGACCGGGATGGCCCTGCCGGTCGTACCCGCCCCCGAGGTCCCGGCAGGGCCATCCCCTCCACACCTCCACCTGGGGACCTTTCCCGGCACCCCGGCCCATTTGGCACCCGTCCTCGTATACCGCCGGACAT
>NZ_JAXCEJ010000056.1:1760-3573 GCF_041463665.1 Actinomadura chokoriensis | reverse complement strand
GGGTTGGACACGCTGTTGGGTCCTGAGGGGACGGGCGCGAGCCTGGTGGCCTCGGACTGCGGGACCAGTCGCCGCGCCGCCTGTTTTGGGTGGTGCGGTGCTGGTGGGCCCGGTTGTTTTTTGAGAACTGCACAGTGGACGCGAGCATCTCTGGCGAATGATGGGATCGCGGGGGTCGTGAGACTTTCGTGGTTTTGTTGTTTGTCTGCGATTTGTTTTGATCGTTTTGTGTGTTCAAGTTTTTAAGGGCATACGGTGGATGCCTTGGCATCAGGAGCCGATGAAGGACGTGGGAGCCTGCGATATGCCTCGGGGAGTCGGCAACCAGACTTTGATCCGGGGATTTCCGAATGGGGAAACCTGGCACCCGTCATGGGGTGTCGCCGCCTGCTGAATGTATAGGCAGGTTGGTGGGAACGCGGGGAAGTGAAACATCTCAGTACCCGCAGGAAGAGAAAACAATTGTGATTCCGTGAGTAGTGGTGAGCGAAAGCGGAGGAGCCTAAACCGTGCGCGTGTGATACTTGGTAGGGGTTGCGTGTGCGGGGTTGTGGGACCATCCTGCTGGATCTACCAGTCCGGCGAAGAGTTATAAAGCATCGTGATAGTCGAATGGCATGGGAAGGCCGACCGTAGACGGTGAGAGTCCGGTAGACGAAATTGCGGTGTCTCTTGGGTGTGTTCCCGAGTAGCACGGGGCCCGTGAAATCCTGTGTGAATCTGCCACGACCACGTGGTAAGGCTGAATACTTCCTGGTGACCGATAGCGGATCAGTACCGTGAGGGAATGGTGAAAAGTGCCCCGGTGAGGGGTCGTGAAATAGTACCTGAAACCGTGTGCCTACAAGCCGTCAGAGCGTCCTCAGCCCTTCGGGGTTGTTCGTGATGGCGTGCCTTTTGAAGAATGAGCCTGCGAGTTATGGTGTGTGGCGAGGTTAACCGGTGGCGGGTAGCCGTAGCGAAAGCGAGTCTGAATAGGGCGTTTTTAGTCGCATGCTGTAGACCCGAAGCGGGGTGATCTAGCCATGGGCAGGGTGAAGCGCCGGTAAGACGGTGTGGAGGCCCGAACCCACCAGGGTTGAAAACCTGGGGGATGACCTGTGGTTAGGGGTGAAAGGCCAATCAAACTCCGTGATAGCTGGTTCTCCCCGAAATGCATTTAGGTGCAGCGTCGCGTGTTTCTTGCCGGAGGTAGAGCTACTGGATGGCTGATGGGCCCTACAAGGTTACTGACGTCAGCCAAACTCCGAATGCCGGTAAGTGAGAGCGTGGCAGTGAGACTGCGGGGGATAAGCTTCGTAGTCGAGAGGGAAACAGCCCAGATCATCGGCTAAGGCCCCTAAGCGTGTGCTAAGTGGGAAAGGATGTGGAGTTGCTGTGACAACCAGGAGGTTGGCTTAGAAGCAGCCACCCTTGAAAGAGTGCGTAATAGCTCACTGGTCAAGTGATTCCGCGCCGACAATGTAGCGGGGCTCAAGCACACCGCCGAAGCCGTGGCATTGCATCCTTGTGGTGTGATGGGTAGGGGAGCGTCCTGCAGCCGGTGAAGCCGCCGAGTGATCGAGTGGTGGAGGCTGTGGGAGTGAGAATGCAGGCATGAGTAGCGAGTCACGCGTGAGAAACGTGTGCGCCGGATGACCAAGGGTTCCTGGGGCAGGCTAATCCGCCCAGGGTAAGTCGGGACCTAAGGCGAGGCCGACAGGCGTAGTCGATGGACAACGGGTTGATATTCCCGTACCCGCTGGTATGCGCCAACGCTGAACTCTCTGATGCTAAGACCCTGAATACCGGGTTGGGCCTTCGGGCCTGGTTC
>NZ_JAXCEJ010000056.1:0-1660 GCF_041463665.1 Actinomadura chokoriensis | reverse complement strand
CGGGGCTAGCGGTCGGCCCGAGGGGGTAGTAGGTGAGTGATGGGGTGACGCAGGAGGGTAGCTCAGCCCGGGCGGTGGTTGTCCCGGGGTAAGGCTGTAGGGAGAGAGACAGGTAAATCCGTCTCTTGTGAATCCTGAGAGCTGATGCCGAGCCGTTTTAGGTGAAGTGAGTGATCCCATGCTGTCGAGAAAAGCCTCTAGCGAGTGTACTGGCGGCCCGTACCCTAAACCGACTCAGGTGGTCAGGTAGAGAATACCAAGGCGATCGGGTGAACTGTGGTTAAGGAACTCGGCAAATTGCCCCCGTAACTTTGGGAGAAGGGGGACCACGCTTGGTGAACGCCCTTGCGGCGGGAGCTGGGTGGGGTCGCAGAGGCCAGGGGGAAGCGACTGTTTACTAAAAACACAGGTCCGTGCGAAGTCGTAAGACGCTGTATACGGACTGACGCCTGCCCGGTGCCGGAACGTTAAGAGGACCGGTTAGATCCTTATCGGGTCGAAGCTGAGAATCTAAGCGCCGGTAAACGGCGGTGGTAACTATAACCATCCTAAGGTAGCGAAATTCCTTGTCGGGTAAGTTCCGACCTGCACGAATGGCGTAACGACTTCCCCGCTGTCTCAACCACAGGCCCGGCGAAATTGCAGTACGAGTAAAGATGCTCGTTTCGCGCAGCAGGACGGAAAGACCCCGGGACCTTCACTATAGCTTGGCATTGGCGCTTGGAGCGTCTTGTGTAGGATAGGTGGGAGACTGTGAAGCCGGCACGCCAGTGTCGGTGGAGTCGTTGGTGAAATACCACTCTGGTCGTTTTGAGCGTCTAACCCGCACCCGTGTATCCGGGTGGGGGACAGTGCCTGGTGGGTAGTTTAACTGGGGCGGTTGCCTCCTAAAGTGTAACGGAGGCGCCCAAAGGTTCCCTCAGCCTGGTTGGCAATCAGGTGGCGAGTGCAAGGGCACAAGGGAGCTTGACTGTGAGACGGACGTGTCGAGCAGGTGCGAAAGCAGGGCCTAGTGATCCGGCACCTACGTGTGGAAGTGGTGTCGCTCAACGGCTAAAAGGTACCCCGGGGATAACAGGCTGATCTTCCCCAAGAGTCCATATCGACGGGATGGTTTGGCACCTCGATGTCGGCTCGTCGCATCCTGGGGCTGGAGTAGGTCCCAAGGGTTGGGCTGTTCGCCCATTAAAGCGGCACGCGAGCTGGGTTTAGAACGTCGCGAGACAGTTCGGTCCCTATCCGCTGCGCGCGTAGGAGAATTGAGAGGGTCTGTCCCTAGTACGAGAGGACCGGGACGGACGGACCTCTGGTGTGCCAGTTGTCCCGCCAGGGGCACGGCTGGTTGGCTACGTTCGGTCGGGATAACCGCTGAAAGCATCTAAGCGGGAAGCCTTCCTCGAGATGAGTTCTCCCACCCCTTTTTGTGGGTGTAAGGCCCCCGGTAGACGACCGGGTTGATAGGCCGGAGATGGAAGCGCGGTGACGTGTGGAGTCGACCGGTACTAATAGGCCGAGTGGCTTGAACACACATGACGTTCAATCCGAATCGCTGCGAGTATGTTCGCGTCCCTGTGTGGTTCCCAGGAAACAACTGGGTGACCGCAGTTGATAATTGGATACCGAGCCTGACGCTCGGACGAGAACTTCCCGCACCCCCGGG
>NZ_JAXCEJ010000055.1:0-5422 GCF_041463665.1 Actinomadura chokoriensis | reverse complement strand
GTTCAGATGCGGCAACAACACCGCGAAGCGCGCCGCAAGCTGATCGCGAACCTCGCCCGAGATGGCCATACCGACTCATCGAACCGGAAACCGAGAAGCACCGTGTTGTTTCCTTACAAGTCCGGTGCACCACGCACGATTGGATGGTGGTGTGCGGGAACGCCGAGGTGATGGCGTCCTCGAACCCGGTCAGGCCGTCGACGCAGGCGATGAGGATGTCGTGGACGCCGCGGTTGCGCAGGTCGGCGACCACGCTGCGCCAGAACGCGGCGCCCTCACCGATGCGGTTGGTGCCGACCGGGTTGCCGTCGCCGGCTTTGGGGACCCAAATGCCCAGGACGTGTTTGTCGCCGTCGGTGTCGATCCCGACCGCCAGGTAGGCGGGCTTGTTGTGCACGACGTGGTTGTCGCGCACCTTGGCTCTGTCGCAAAGTCCGTGATCTCACGCGGCGTGGAGTGTTCGTTTTCGGAGAAGGTCGAGCTTCGCTCTTCCGAACATTTGGCGTTTGAGCATTTTCACGCGGTTGACGTGCCCTTCGACTGGGCCGGAGCTATGGGACATGGTCAGTCCGTTACGGACGGCGTCGTAGTCACGCCGCAGATTCCGTGCGAACCCGGCTATCGCGGTGAGGGAGTCCTTTTCGACGCAGGTGATCCAGTCATCGAGCTTTTGGCCTTCGAGTTGGGTGAGCATCACAGCAAAATCCTTCACGTACCTGGTCAGCCTGTGCAAATCTCGGCTGAGGCGCTGCATCTTTCGGAATCTGATGGTCGACTCTTGGTCGAGGTTTTCGGGATTGGACATGATCCAGCGTGTGAGGTCCCGGACGGCTGGTGGCCGGGGAGGTGGAATCTCGACCTCGCTCGTTCCAGTAGGCCTGAAACGACGTAGATAGCGTTGGACTTGCTGTGCTGTTCCGCGATAACCCAGTGCGGTGATCTCTCTGATGAGTTGGGTGGCGTTGCGGATACCCTCGTTCCACCTGCGGTGCAGATGCTCGTGATAGCCGTCTAGAATGCTGGCGCGCTGCTGGTTGGCCGCGGTGACCTCCTCGACCGTCGCGTTGGCGTATTTGCGGACCGTCGCCTGATGCAGACCGAGCCGCCGTCCTATCGCGGCCTTGCTCAGTCCCTGGTTTAGGAGTTCGTGCACAGCGGCATGATGCTTCCGGATCCGTGCTACGACCTGCAGCTCACGATGATTGACCACCGTGGGGGCGTCGCTGGTGCGCCGGGACTCTACAGCGGCCGCCAAAGCCGCCGCCAAGCTCGCCCGGGCTGCCGACACGTCCTTCTCCACCGCTTGGCCCAGATTGCGCCACAAGTGGAAACGGTCGGCGACTTGCAATGCGTCCGGCGCTCCCTGCCGGGCTCCCTCTGCATAACCGCCGGCTCTGTCCCGGCAGATCACCTCCGGCAGCGGCCGGGAACGCAACCATGCGGCCAGGGCGTCGCCGTCCCGGCCATTGATCAGATCGACCGGACGCCGCGTTCCCAGATCGATCAGGATGGTTCCGTAGTTATGTCCTCGCCGGATGGCGAAATCATCCACTCCCAGGATCTGAACCTGGCCGACAGGTGGATCCGGGATCGCTCTGACCAACCGCAAGAGCGTGTCCCTGCCGACTGCGATTCCCAAGGTCTCAGCCATCCGAACTCCTGCCCGGCCGGCAAGTGCGAGCCCGATTGCGGTGAGCAGGTTCCGCAACGACGTGGTCGTCCGGGCATACGGCCGAGTCAGTCCCGGGATCTGCTCGGTGAACGTGTTCACCGAGCACTCGCTGCTCACGCACCGGAAACGGCGAACCCTCAATTCAAGTCTTACGGAACAGCCGGAGGCGGCGACGTCTTGGAGGCGCCGCACATACCAGCCATGCCGTCGACCCGACACCGCCTCGCAACGCGAGCATGAAGCGGCCGCCGCCTTCGCCCTCGCCTGGACCACCACAGCGCCGTCACGTCGTTCGCAGAGCTCCACCTGCAGCGATGCCCATTGAGGGAAGAGAAGCTCGACAACGTCTGAATCACACAGAGATCATCTTCGCGCATCAGGTCCGCCGGGATCACACGGTTTGCGACAGAGCCCGCACCTTGACCATGAGGGCGTCCAGGAACACCACCGGGTAGATGGGGTCCAGCGGGCGGCGCTGCCAGGTCTTGACCTCCTCCATCACCTGGTCGGTGATGCGGGAGACGGTCTCGGGTGACAGTTGGGTGCCATACACCTGGTCGAGGTGGTGGATGATGTCGCGCACCGTCATGCCGTGCGCGTACAGGCTGATGACCATGTCGTCCAGCCCGCCCGACACCCTCCCGGCGCGTTTGGGCACCAGCACCGGCTCGAACGACCCGGCCCGGTCGCGGGGCACGTGCAGGCGGACCGGCCCGACCCCGGTCTGCACCGTCTTGGCGATCTTGCCGTTGCGGGAGTTGCCGGTCCCGTAGCCGTCGGCATGGTGCTTGTCGTAGCCGAGATGGGCGGTCAGCTCGGCCTCCAAAGCGCGTTCCAGGACGGCTTTGACCAGGTCGCCGAGCATCGACCCTTCACCGGTCAGGCGCAGCCCGCCGGCCTGGTCGCGGGACCGGGCCAGCAGTTCGTCCAGCAGCCGGTCATCGACCAGCTCCCGGATCGGACGCCGCTGGTCCTGCGCGCTGTGGTGCTCGGGCTCACTCACCTCCGTCACGGTAGCCGGAAGATCGCTTACGGTAGTTGAGGTGGTGCCGTCGACACGGTCGATCACGGACATGACGTGTCGTTCTCCCCCCGAAGAACGTGGGCGCTTCACCCACTGATCACTTGCTCCCCAGCAAGATCACTTTCCACACCTGAGGGAATACCCCCTCTGGAGTCGTCGGAGGGCTCGTCGACCGGCACCAAGCAGGTGATGTTGGTGGAGGTGCCACGCGCTCGTCTCTGCGATGACGTGCTCGTTCACGATGTTCCCCATGTTGCTGACCGTGGTGTGCAACAGCACCCCGCCCAATGCGCTTGATGACTGCAGCGTCGGCTACACGACCGCTGCGTTACCCACCAGATCCGCCTCGGACGCGGGTCCAGCACCGCAACCACGCTGTGACCAGCACGATCAAGATGGAAAAGGCTCAATGACCTGTCCTCCGTACGGCGAAGACCTGCCTTTCTGGGCGTGATCAACGAACAGCCTCACATCGTATAGCCGCAGCTCAGACCATGTAAGTCAATACTTGAGCGGCACACACCCGGCAGACGGGCCAAGCTGTTCAACCGGCACCACGCCATGGGCGAACGCGATGCCGTCGGCCGAAACCTCGTGCATGCGGAGTTCCGCTGCTCAACTAGTCAAGAGGCCCCGATGTAAAACCATTCGCACCCTGCACTACCAGGTCGAACGCGGTTGGAATCAACTCAGTCTGATGGTGCTGCTGACTCAACGTGACCGCCCATGTTCAAGTGCGGGCATCCGTAGTCTGGACAAACGGGGAAAGTTGGGGCAACCTTGTCATGGTGCAACCTACGAGTAAAAGAGAGTCCATGGGGTCAGTGTCGGCCTTTTGGCTCGGCGCTTTGCTTGTAAAAGGCTGCCGCCAGAAGTTGCAGATGAGTCTGATCCCTTCAACGAGAGGCACAGTTCCCGCATAATGGGCCCAAATAGTCTGTGTACGCCTCCACTTCAGTTGATCAGGAACACGTTTTTGGGGATCGGATTATCCCGCTTCTAGATCGACATCGTAGCCGTGATCCTGGCGTTTCTGCTGTCACTTAAACACAGACGCCCATGCTGATGCACTGTTATCTCATTGCGACGCAATTAGAAATTTTGTTTTCTTTGACGGATTTCATGGAAAGTCGATAGGTGACTCAAATAGTCAACTATCCTTCAATGAACCGCTGGTGGAAGTAACAGTTGGCTCTAGGAGTAATCATGGCACCGGAAATAGAAGTCGGATGTGCCGCCGAGCCTGTGGCGGTCATCGGTGCTTCTTGTCGGCTTCCTAAAGCTCCTAATCCGGAGAGGTTCTGGGAGCTTCTCCGAACGGGCGATAGTGCAATTATAGATAGTCCTAAAAGTAGGTCGGATCTCGACCCGGATCTTTCACGAATGTTGCGACTTTCGGAGTTTTCTGACGCAAGACGCGGAGGGTTTGTAGAGGATATCGATCGCTTCGATGCAAAATTCTTCGGTATTACTCCGGGGGAAGCTACAGCGATGGATCCGCAGCAGCGTTTGATGCTGGAGCTATGTTGGGAGGCTCTAGAGGATGCGAGGGTCAGTCCAGAAGATATTAAAGGTAGCCTTTTTGGTGTTTATGTAGGTGCCATCTCTAATGATTACTCTATGTTGCTTCATAGGTATGGTGTGACGGCTATTTCTCAGTATTCATTTACCGGGCTGCATCGTAGCATGATTGCGAACCGTATATCCTATTTTTGGGGTCTTCGTGGCCCCAGTTTGGTAGTGGATACCGGACAGTCGTCTTCGTTGGTAGCTATGCACATGGCTTGCCAGAGTTTGCGTAATGGTGAGTCTATAGCGGCACTTGTGGGGGGAGTGCATCTAAATCTTGCCCTGGAAAGCTTAGTCGGAATATCTCGACTTGGCGCACTGTCTCCAGAAGGAGAGTGCTATACCTTCGATTCGCGTGCAAATGGAATCGTCAGGGGAGAAGGTGGGGTTGTTCTCGTCGTTAAGCTTCTATCGCAGGCAATCGCTGACGGTGATGAAATCTATAGCGTTCTTCGCGGCAGTGCCGTAAATAGTGGGGCCGCTGAAACTGGCCTCACTGTACCTAGTCAAGTTGCTCAGGAGGAAGTTTTACGGCTCGCATGCGCCCAGGCTCACATCAATCCCGTTGATGTCCAATACGTGGAACTACATGGCACGGGTACAAAACTGGGGGACCCCATTGAAGCGGCAGCGCTGGGTGCAGTTTTTGGAGAAGGGCGACAGGCGGGTTCTCCCCTTTTTGTTGGTTCGGTAAAAACGAATATTGGCCACTTGGAGGGAGCTGCCGGATTGGCTGGTTTGCTCAAGGTCATACTTTCGATGAAATATGCACACCTTCCCGCTAGTCGGAATTTTAAGTCCGCTAATCCGCTGATTCCCATAAATAGGCTTGGTTTGTGTGTGCAGTCAACCCTTGACCCTTGGCCGCGTCGTACGGAACCACGACTGGCTGGGATAAGTTCCTTTGGTATTGGTGGCATAAATTGCCATATTATACTTTCTGATTGGCTCGACTGTGTGGATGAGAATGACGGAAGTAAATTGCTTGGAATGAGTGCTGGAAAGCGCTCATCGCTTATGACGCGAAACATGCCGTGGGTGGTGTCGGGTCGTGGTGAGGGTGCGTTGCGGGCGCAGGCGGGTCGGCTGCGGGAGTTTGTGGAGTCTCGGCCGGAGTTGGATCCGGTGGGGGTGGGGTGGTCGTTGGTGACGACCCG
>NZ_JAXCEJ010000054.1:0-5722 GCF_041463665.1 Actinomadura chokoriensis | reverse complement strand
TGCTGCGGACCCGTGGACGGACCGGGCGAGTGGTGAGCGGGTGCCGCTGCTGGCCGAGATGGACCTGCGTCCCCCCGCCCCGCCTGGACGCTCTGAGAGCGTTTCAGGGCCCGTCACGGCTGCACCTGCGGTGGTGTGGCCGGTGGAGCGCGGCGGGCGGCGGCTGCTGTCGCTGGCGGGCCGCTGCGCACCCACCAGCGACCACGACCACGACGACGACGGCGACGGTGCGCCGTCCGGGATGGCGCAGTGGGACCGGATCGCGGCCGGCGACCCGGAGCTGTGGGTGTCCGATCAGGGCCGGGTGACCGCCGAGCAGGTGGCGGCGTTCCTGGCCGACCAGCGCGCCGCATCGAACGGCGCGACGCCCGCCACCGGCGCCGGTACCGGCCCGGTGAACGGGACGCACCAAATCGACGGCGACCAGCCCGGACCCGTCCCGGCCGACACCGGCCCGGATCGGGTCGCGTCAGCAGCCGCCGCGCGGCGCCTGCAGGGGCAGGCGACCCGCCGCCGGATCGTCGACCACATCGCCGAGCACCCCGACGCCACCCCCGCGCAGATCGCCGAAGCGGTCGGCAAGTCCGTCACGACCGTCCGCCGCCACCTGACCGAGCTCGACAACCAGTAACCCCACGGGAGGAACACATGTCCACTACCACCAGGGGGCCGGTGATCCGGTTCCAGACCCTCGGCGGCGCCCACGTCCACGTCACGGCCCGGACCGGCGGCTACACCTGGCAGTGCCAGGGCTGCGACCAGGCCGAGGAGTTCGGGCAGCCGCTGCCGACCGCCCGGACCGCCGCCAACGGGCACGCGGGCCTGTGCCGCTCGATCCCCAAGACCGCCACCTGACAACCCCGGCGCGGGCGGCGGCCAGCTTCACCAGGCACGCCGCCGCCCGCTCCCTCTCACCGAGAGGAGTCTCAATCATGGCACTGCCCGACGGACACACCGCCGACGTGGTCCAGCTCCACAAGCCCGACCGGGCCGCCGCGGTGGTCGACACGGCCACCGACGACACCGAGGAGGTCCTCGAAGGCGAGATCGTCCCCGTCGCCGCGGCCGGGCCCGTCGACGTCCGCCCCGACACGCTGTCGGAGATGACGGCCGCCGCGCGCATGGCGGGATACCGGGCGATGGAAATCGTCAAACGCCCCGACGTGGTGGCGGCTGCGGTGCTGCGTCACGAACTGCGCTACGGCGTCCCGGGCGCCCTGCGCTGCCTGGGCATGTTCTGGCAGTGGGTCTGCGCGCGGGAACTGGACGCGCAACTCGCGACCAACCCGCGGCTCGTCCTGGACGTGCGGCAGACCCGTAAGAAGGCCGCGGCCAGCACCGCCGCCACGGTCGCGGCCGGCGGAGCTGCGTCCTGGGTGCTGCTGTCGCCGCTGGTCCCCGTCGCCGGGCTGCTGCTGGTCCTGGCCTTGACCGGCGCAGCCGAACGCCGCTACCTGGCTTCGCTGCGCGGCGGCGCCGACACCGGCCGCAAAGCGCTCGGCACCCACCCCGGCTCCAAAGCGGTCCGCCGCGCCGTCGCTGACGCCAAGCTCGGCAAGGCCGACGACATCCGCGTCATCGGGCCCATCACCCGCGTGGCCGGCGCGTGGGAGGCCATGGTGGAGCTCCCCGCCGGGACCACCGCCAAGCACGCAGCCAAACGCCGCGCCGAACTGGCGTCCTCGATCGGCGTCGACGTCGTCCAGCTCGCGGTCGACCCGGTCAAGGGCCACGCCGGGCGGATCGGGCTGTGGGTCGCCGACACCGACCCCATGCAAGGCGACGCCGTCACCTCCCCGCTGGTCAACCGCCGTGACCCGGTCGACTTCTGGACCGGCCGCGTGTTCGCCGGCCGCGACGCCCGCGGACGCGCGGTCGAGTTCTCGCTCGTGGAGCGTTCGTACCTGATCGGCGGGGAACCCGGCGGCGGCAAGTCCGTCGCCGCGAACAACGTCCTGGCGTTCGCCGCGCTCGACCCCTACGTCGAGCTGTGGCTCGCCGACGGGAAAGGCGGGTTCGACCTGGCCGACTGGGAACCGGTCGCACACCGGGTCCTGGAACGCCCCGAACACGGCCTGATCATGTCCATGGTGGCCGACCTGCAGGAAGAGATGGCGCGCCGGTACGCGCTGCTCCGCAAAGCCGGGGAACGCAAACTCACTCGCGATGTCGCCGCTCGGCTGGGACTGCACCCGATCGTGTTCCACGTCGATGAGATCCAGAAATTCTCCCTGGGCGACGGCGACGCCAAGCAGGGCAAGGAGTTCATCACCGGTATCGCTGACCTGGTCGGGCGTGGCCGCGCCGCAGGGATGATCACCGGCACGATCACGCAGCGGCCGGCCGCCGACGTCGTCCCGACCCGGCTGCGCGACATCCTGTCGATCCGGTGGGCGCTGCGGTGCACCACCCCGGACGCCTCCGACACCATTCTCGGATCGGGCCGCGCCGGTCAGGGCTACTCCGCGGCGGTGTTCGACGCTACCCAGCGCGGCGCAGGGTACGTCCTGGCCGAAGGCGCCGACCCGGTACAGACCCGCTCGGCCTACCTCAGCGACGATGAGGTCGCCGGGATCGCGCGCCGCGCCTACGCCCTGCGTGAGGAGGCCGGGACGCTCCCGGCGACCGCGGACCGCCCCGACGTGCGGCTGCTGACCGCCGTCCTGGACGCCATGGGCCGCCACCCCAAGGGCGCTCACACCGCCGAGATGCTTCCCGCGCTCACCCGGCGTCCCGAGTTCGGCGGGTGGGACGCCGCCAAGCTCGCCGGCGCGCTCAAGCCGCTCGGCGTCACCCCCCGCCAGGTCGACCTGGACGGCCGCAACCGCAACGGGTACCGCCGCGACGACGTCACGAGCGCCCTGGACCGCCTCTGAAACCGGCCCTAACGGGCGTCTGGGGAGGGTCTAGTTCTAGGCCCTCAGCCTCTAGGAACTAGACCCTCCCCCTAGCCGACAAGACCCCCCTGACCTGCGAACTAGAGCCGCTAGAGCCGGTAGAGGCCCGTGCGGCGGCCACCAGAAGAACCCACTCCTGGGAGGAATCTGCCATGACCAGCCAGCCACGCACCTACACCCACCCCGACGTGCTCACCGACGGTGTCCGCGACGGGTGGGCCGACCCCGAAACCGACCCGACCCGCATCGACTGGACGACCCGGCAGGCAGCCGCGGCCATCCCGTTCCCCGTGGTGGACGGCCGGCCGGTGAACCCGTGCGAGAAGACCGGCATCACGCGCGGCCGTAACGAGCTGGGCCACTGGGGCGAGTGCCGGTGCGCCGATGCCCTGGTCCTGGCCCGCGACATCGACGGCGGGCTGTGGGCCCTGATGATCGAGCGTGAGGACGGGCACGGCTGGGCGATCCCCGGCGGGAAGGTCGACCCCGAAGACACCGACGCGACCGCCGCCGCGATCCGCGAGCTCGCCGAAGAGACCGGGCTCGACATCCCCGGCGCGCACTGGACGGCGACGGCGCCGCGGTACGTCCCCGACCCCCGCGCGAGCGATGAGGCATGGATGGTCACCACGCTGTGCGTGGCCTACCTCGGCCGGATCGCCCGCGACACCTTCCCCGCGGTCGCCGGCGCCGACGACGCCCGCCGCGCCGCGTGGGTCCGCGCTGACTCCTACCCCGCCCTGACCGCCGACCTCGCCGAAACCTTCGGCGGTCACGTCTTCCGAGCGCACGTCCAGATGCTCAAAGACGCGCTCTGACGTCACCGACGAACCGTCACAGCCCGGACCCACCCCATGCGAAAGGCCCACCGTCGAGCCCTGGCGCCCCAACCCGGCGGCGGCCTACGGTGAGACCACAAGAGCGGCGACGCGACCACACCCTGTGCCGGGGTCCCCCGCGTCGCCGCTCTCGCACGTCCAGGAGGGTCCGCCCTGCTGCGCATTCGTGACGGCCGCCTGTACCGCGCCGACTTCGGCACCTTCGAGGACTACTGCCTCGAGCGGTGGGGGTTCAGCGATCGGCGCGCCTCGCAGTTCATTGAGGCGGCGTCCGTAGTCCCCAAAATTTTGGAGAGCGGCCTCCCCGCCCCGCTCGTGGAGTCCCACGCTCGCGAGCTGGCCCGCGTTCCCGAGCCGGAGCGGGCCGAGGTGTGGCGCGAGACCGTCGAGCGCACGAACGGGAAGCCGACCGCCGCCGCGATCCGCGAGACCTACCGGCCCGGCCCCGTGCCCGGCCCCGTGCCCGAGCCCGAGCGCGCGGGGGCACCGGGCATGCCTGGGCTTGCCTGCAAGATCACCGAATTTGCCCAAGGAAACTCGGTGATCTTGGAGACGTGCACATTGTCAACGTCTCCTTGATCGTCTTCCGGCCCGTGCGCGCGAGGGGCGAAACCTATTACTCAAGTAATGAGTATCAGGGCGGGCGTCCGGCCCGTGCGCACCTCGGGCGCCTGTTCAGGGATGTTGGGTGCAACATCGCTGAAAGCCGTGTCGTCCTTAACATCGCTTTCAGCCTCGCGGGGCGGCTACTCCTCCGGCCGGACGAACGAACCTTTGCCGCGGACGACATAGACGAGCTCGCGCTCTACCAGCTCACGGACCGCTCGCCGTGCGGTCAGCCTCGCCACCCCGTACTCCTCCGCCATGCGCGTCTCACTCGGGATCGGCCGATCCGGCTGCAGCTCCCCCGACTCGATCTGAGCAGCGATGATGTCCGCGATCTGCCGATACAGCGGCGTTCCGCCCTCATGGTCGAGATCTGCCATGTGGGGAACCGTAGACCGGCCCTGACCTGCATAATCTTATGGATCCCTCTGCACTTGTATACGGAGGACTACAGAGGGGCGTACGGTCTCCGATATGAACTTCCCGGCACAGGAAGCACAGCAGCGCAAGCACGCAGAGGCACGCCTCGCGGCACTGGCAGCGAATCTCAACGTCCGTGGCGTCCTCACCCGCGTGGACGCGGACAGCCTCGCCATCCTCAACGACGGCGGACAGCAAACCGACACGATCGTCTGCCGACCATGGCCACTCGACCGTGACGCGTGGTGGTTCTTCGACTGCACGGGCGAGCCGCTCGCCGAAGCGGGCGACATCGTCGGCGCGGCGGTCGCGATCCTGGGGAACCTGCGGAGCGGCACCCATGGGTGACGTCACGATCGGCGCCTACCAGTTGACTGAACGGTCCGGAGTGTGGTTCCTCGTGGACGGCGACGACCGGATCGCCGGGACGCTGCTGCCGCAGCCTGACGGGTCGTGGCGGTGCCGCACACCCGCGGGACCGGTCCGCACGGTCCGCCCTCCGGCCGGCGTCCCGGACGCTGCGTCGTGGGTGGCGCGGCAGATCACCTGACCGGCGTGGCCCTGCCGGTCGTACCCGCCCCCGAGGTCCCGGCAGGGCCATCCCCTCCACACCTCCACCTGGGGACCTTTCCCGGCACCCCGGCCCATTTGGCACCCGTCCTCGTATACCGCCGGACATTCCGCCCGGAACATCAACTTCGACCCCCCTGGGCACGAACCCCGCACCCGGGCACCTCACGGCACCCTGACGGGTATAGCACCGCTGCTCTCGCCCGGGTTTCGGGGCCCGTGAACCCCTTCACAGCCCGTGACGGTTACCGGTCACGCAGAGTGGCCCTCAAAGCCCCAGACCCGTACAGAGAGCGATCACCTACACGAGGACGGGTGCCTGACCGGCCCGACCGGGATCGGTCCCCAGGGTTGTTGTCACTCTCCGTCGTGTGGGATGAGGCCGGGATG
>NZ_JAXCEJ010000053.1:0-6179 GCF_041463665.1 Actinomadura chokoriensis | reverse complement strand
AGACGGTTCGCCTTCGCGTTGACCTCGGCGTACGTCCACGACACACCCTCGAACGTCACGGCGGGCGCATCCGGACGCACCGCCGCCTGCGCCTCGAACAGCGCCGGGATCGTCGCCCGCTCGACGTCGCCGCTCTTGCCTCCTGCCCAGCGGCGCAGCAGCGTGCGGCGCTCGCTCCGGTCGAGGATCTCGGCGGTGGTGATGGGCGCGTCGGGGGCGGCGACCAGTTCGCGGACGAGGCGCTCGAAGCGGTCCGCGACGGTCACGGCCGTGTCGGCGTCGAACAGGTCGAGGGCGTATTCGAGACCGGCCTCGATGCCGCCGGGCGCGCCGTCGTCGCCGTGCCGTTCCTCCAGGTAGAGGGACAGGTCGTACTTGGCGGCACCGGCCGTCAGGGGTTCGGCGCCGCCGGTGAGGCCGTCCAGTTCGAGCCGGGCCTCCGGGTTGTTCTGGAACGACAGGGCGACCTGGAACAGCGGGTGCCGGGCCATCGACCGCGCCGGGTTGAGCACCTCGACGAGCCGCTCGAACGGAAGGTCCTGGTGCGCGTACGCGGCGAGGTCGGTCTCCTTCACCCGCGCGATCAGCTCCCGGAACGACGGATCCCCCGACGTGTCGGTGCGCAGGACGAGCATGTTCACGAACATGCCGACGAGATCGTCCAGCGCCTCGTCCATGCGGCCCGCGATGGGCGACCCGATCGGCACGTCTGTCCCGGCGCCGAGGCGGGTGAGCAGGGCGGCATAGGCGGCCTGCATGACCATGAAGAGGCTCGCGCCGTTCTCTCGCGCGAGGGCCAGGAGGCCCGCGTGCAGGTCGGCGTCCAACTCGAACGTGTGCGTTCCGCCCCGGTAGGACGCTTCCGCCGGGCGCGGCCGGTCGGCCGGAAGCCGCAACTCCTCCGGCAACCCGGCGAGGGCGTCCCGCCAGTACGCGAGCTGCCGCGACACCAGGCTCTCCGGATCGTCCTCGGAGCCCAGCAGTTCCTGCTGCCAGAGCGTGTAGTCCCCGTACTGGACGGGCAGCGGCGCCCACTGCGGCTCGCGTCCCTCCGCGCGGGCCGCGTAGGCGAGGATCACGTCGCGGGCGAGCGGCGCCATCGACCAGCCGTCCGCCGCGATGTGGTGCAGGACGAGCATCAGGACGTGGGTGCCGTCCCCGCCCGTTCCAGGACTGAGCGCGAACAGCCGGGCGCGCAGCGGCGGCTCGACCGACAGGTCGAAGCCGCGGCCGACCTCGGCGGCCAGGGCCATCGGCAGCGCCGCCTCGGCCGTCTCGGCGATGTCGAGGCGGGGCCGGGCGGCGGCCGGTTCGAGGACGAGCTGGCGGGCGGTGCCGGACCCGTCCGGGAAGATCGTGCGGAGCGGCTCGTGCCGCGCCACCACGTCGGCGAGCGCGGCGCGCAACGCGTCGAGGTCGAGCGCCCCGTTCAGCCGCAAAGCGATCGGCATGTTGAACGTCGCCGACGCGCCCTCGAACCGGTTGAGGAACCAGAGCCGCTGCTGCGCGTAGGAGAGCGGCACGACGTCCGGGCGCTCGGCCCGCACCAGCGGCGGGCGCACGGCGCCGGCCGCGTCGGCGAGGCGTTCGGCGAGCCCCGCGACGGTCGGCGCCTCGAACAGCGCCCGGACGGGCAGCTCGGCGCCGAGTGCGGACCGGACCCTGCTGACCAGCCGGGTCGCGGTGAGCGAGTCGCCGCCGAGGTCGAAGAATCCGTCGTCCACGCCGACCCTCGGCACGCCGAGGATGTCCGCGAACAGCCCGCAGAGGATCTCCTCCTGCGGGGAGCGCGGCTCGCGGCTCGCGGCGGCGCCGGTGTCGGGCGCGGGCAGCGCGGCCCGGTCGAGCTTGCCGTTCACGGTCAGCGGCAGCGCGTCCAGGACGGTGAACGCCGGGACCATGTAGTCGGGCAGCCGCTCCGCCGCGTACCGCCGGACGGCCGCGACGTCGACGTCCGGACCCACCACGTAGGCGGCGAGGCGCTTGTCGCCGGGCCGGTCCTCGCGGACGACGACGGCGGCCTGTGCGACGCCGTCGCATCCGGCGAGGACGTTCTCGATCTCGCCCGGTTCCACCCGGAAGCCGCGGATCTTCACCTGGTCGTCGGCGCGGCCGAGGTATTCGATCGTGCCGTCCGGCCGCCACCGGGCCCGGTCGCCGGTCCGGTACATGCGGTCGCCGGGCACGCCGAACGGGTCGGCGACGAACCGCTCGGCGGACAGGCCGGGCCGGTCGAGATACCCGCGCGCGAGCTGCGCTCCCGCTAGGTAGAGCTCACCGGGAACGCCCACGGGCGCGGGCTGAAGCGCGGTGTCGAGCACGTACGAGCGGGTGTTGCGGTGAGGGCCGCCGACCGATGGCTGCTCGCTGCGCGCCACCACCTGGTTCATGGTGTCGATGGTCGCCTCGGTGGGCCCGTAGAAGTTGCGTGTGGTGAGACCGGGAATCGCGCGGAGTTCGGCCCACAGGCTTTCGCCGATGGCCTCGCCGCCGAGGAGCAACTGCGTCGGCAGATGCCGCCCGTCGCCGTCCAGCAAACCTGCTTCGCGGAGCGAGGTGAAGTGCGACGGGGTGGTGTTCACCAGGTCGATCTGCGCGCGTGCCACGTACTCCGTGTACGCCTCAACGTCGCGGCGCGTGTCGTCGTCGACGAGGTGCAACTCGTGGCCGTACATCATCCACAGCAGCCCCATCCAGGACGTGTCGAACGAGAACGACGCAAGATGCGCGAACCGCATCCGCCGCCCGCCGGCGGCCTCGACCACCGGGTCGATGAACGCGTCCCGGTGCGCCTCGAAGTAGTTGAGCACGCCCACGTGCGGGACGGTCACGCCCTTGGGCCGCCCTGTGGATCCGGACGTGTAGATGACGTACGCGGCGTTCTCGGGCCGCAGCGCCCGGGACGGATCATGCGTCGGCCTCCCGACGGTGTCCGGGAAGTCGTCGGCGGTGATGGTGAGGGCCGGGCGTGCGTCCTCCAGCATGTAGGCGACGCGGTCGGACGGGTAGTCCGGGTCGATCGGGACGTAGGCCGCGCCCGCCTTCAACACGGCGAGGATCGCGACGACGATCTCTGGAGTACGCGGGAGGACGAGGGCCACCCGGTCTTCGGGGCCTACGCCTCGGCCGATCAACTCGTGAGCCAGGCGGTTGGCGCTTTCGTTCAGCTCCGAGTACGTGAGGGCGGTGCCGCCGCAGACGAGGGCCACGTCCGATGGCGTGCGGGCGGCCTGCGACTCGAAGAGGGCCGGAAGAGTGCCGGACGGGATCTCGCCGGCCGTATCGTTCCAGGCGGCCAGGGTCGCGCGCCCGGCGTCGTCCACGAGGCCGACCGTGCCGATCAGGCGGCCGGAGTCCTCGGCGAACGCCTCCAGGAAACGGCGGACGCGGGCGAGGAGCGCTTCGACGACCGGGCGTTCGTAGACGTCGGGGCGGTAGTGCAGGCGGAGCGACAGCCGCTCGCCGGGCGCGGCGACGAACGACAGGGGGAAGTGGGTCGCGTCGTAGGAGTCGGCCGCCGCGATGCGGACGCCGTTGAGGGAGCCGTCCATCGAGGACGGGTCGAACGGGTAGTTCTCCAGCACCGTCATCGTGTCGAACAGGGCGCCGCCGTGGCCCGCCGCGCGCTGGATCTCGGTGAGGCCCAGGTGGTGGTGGGCGAGGAGGTCGGTCTGCTCCTGCTGGAGGCGTTCCAGGAGGGAGCCGAGCGACTCGTCCATCCGGTAGCGGACGCGGATCGGCAGCGTGTTGATGAACAGCCCGATCATCTGCTCGATGCCGGGCAGTTCGGCCGGGCGGCCGGACACGGTCGCGCCGAACACCACGTCGTTCGTGCCGAGGAGCCGGCCGAGGACGAGCCCCCAGGCTCCCTGCAGCACGGTGCTCAGCGTGACGCCGTGGCGGCGGGCGGCCCGGGACAGGCGGCGGGTGGTCTTCTCGTCGAGTTCGGTGATGGTGCGCTTCGGAGGTTCCGGGGCGCGGGCGGCGGTCTCGGGGGCGACGAGGCTGGGCTCCTCCACGCCGTGCAGGGCGCGGCGCCACGCCTCTTCGGCGGCGGCGCGGTCCTGCTTCGCGAGCCAGGCCAGGTAGTTCTTGTACGGGGTGACGCGCGGCATCCCCGTGTCATGGCCGCCCTGCATGTAGAGCAGGAACAGCTCGGTCACGAGGATCGGCGTGGACCAGCCGTCCAGCAGGATGTGGTGATTCGTGAAGATCAGCCGGAACCGCTCGGGGCCCATCCGGACGAGGACGAACCGCAGCAGCGGCGGCGCGGTCATGTCGAAGCCGCGCGCCCGCTCCCGCGCGACGACGGCGTCGGCCTCGGCGCCGGACGCGGTGACCTCCTCCCACGGCGGCTCGACCGCACGCGGGATCACCTGGACGGGGCGCGACAGGTCCTCGTGCCAGAACGCGGCGCGAAGGTTGGCGTGGCGGCGCAGCAGCGTCCCGGCGGCGGTGCGCAGCGCGGCGGCGTCCAGGGGGCCCTCAAGGTCGAGGACGATCTGCGCCGTGTAGACATCGCCGTCGCCCGCGTCGAAGAGGGCGTGGAAGAAGAAACCCTGCTGCAGCGGCGACAGCGGCAGGATGTCCTCAAGGTCCCCCCGGTTCACGATTTCTGCCTCCACGCGGTCTGCAGCTTGTCGATCTCGCTCTGGTCCAGGTCTACGAGCAGGTCGGACGGGGTGAAGCCGGCCGCGTCCCCGGCGGCGGCGTCCGCGGCGAGGCCGCGCAGCGCGGTGAACCAGCCCTGGGCGAGTTCGCGGACGTCGGCGGACTCCAGCAGGCCGCCCGGCCACGTCCAGGTCGCCGACAGCACGGGCCCGCCGGGCAGGTCGCGGGTGACGGCGTTGATCTCCAGGACGTGCGCCATCGGCATCGCGGGGTCCTCGCCCGCGGGGAGTTCCTCGGACGCGAGGGTCCAGTCGGCGTCTTCGTCCCCGCCCGCGACGCGGCCGAGGTAGTTGAAGGCGATCTGCGCGCGCGGGACCGCGGCCAGCTCCTCGGCGGCCTCGCCGTCCCCGTAGCGCAGCAGGCCGTAGCCGATGCCGCCGTCCGGCACCGCCCTGAGCTGCTCCTTCACCGTCTTCAGCGCGGCGCCGCCGGTCGCGTTGCCCGCGTCCAGCCGGACGGGGTGGATCGAGGTGAACCAGCCGGCCGTCCGGGAGACGTCGGCGCCGGGCACGACGTCCTCGCGGCCGTGGCCCTCAAGGTCGATGAGGACGCCGGTGCCGCGCCCGCCCCGGTGCCGCCGCCACTGCGCGACGGCGAGGGCGAGGCCGGTGAGCAGGACGTCGTTGACGCGTCCGTGGAACGCCGCCGGGACGTCGGTGAGCAGCGGCCCGGTGACGTCGGCGGGCAGGTTGAGCGTGACCGAGCGGGCGCGGGCCGCGACGTCCACGCGCGGGTCGAGCGGGCGCTTGGCGAGGTTCTGCGGCGGGCCGTCGACGATGTCGAGCCAGTCCTCCAGCTCGTCCTCGTCCCGCTCGGCCGTGGTGAGCTTCTGCGCCCAGCGGCGGAACGACGTCGGGACGGGGTCGAGTGCTCCCCCGGCCCAGGCGGTGACGAGGTCGGGCAGGAGGATCCGCCAGGTCACGCCGTCCACGACGAGGTGGTGGAGGACGACGAGGAGCCGCCCCTGCTCCCGGCCCGCGTCGAACCAGACGAGCTGCGCCATCGTCCCGGCGGACGGGTCGAGGCGTTCGCGGGCGGCCCCGGCCTGCTCGGTGATGACGGACTGGAGCTTGTCGGCGTCCAGCCCGGCGACGTCCATGCGGGTGACCAGGCCGGCCGCGTCGCACGTCCCGGGCGGCCGGACGACGGGCTGCCACCCGTCCAGGCGGAGCCGGAGGACGTCGTGGTGGTCCAGGAGCGTCTGGAACGCGGCGGTCAGCCGCTCGATCCCGAGATCCGGCGGCGTGCGCAGCAGCGTCGACTGGTGGAAGCCGCGGATCAGCGCGGTGTCGCCGGCCACCCGGTCGCGCAGCCACGCGACGATCGGGGTGACGGGGACGGGGCCGACCCCGGCGCCGGGGGCCTCGGCCTCGATCTCCTGTCCCTCGCCGACCGGTTGTGCGGTGGCGGCCAGTTCCTCGACGGTCTGGTGCTGGAACACATCACGGGGCGTGATGACCAGGCCGGACTGACGGGCACGGGACACCAGCTGGATCGCGATGATCGAG
>NZ_JAXCEJ010000052.1:0-6515 GCF_041463665.1 Actinomadura chokoriensis | reverse complement strand
TGCTGGCCTGGGCGGGCATCGACACCGGGGTTCACCTCCCAACCTCAATTCCTGCCCCAATTATATTCGGCGTCCCCGCTAGAAGTGGTGGACAATTCAGACACGCCATATTTCTGTCACCGACTATTCTTACTGCCGCCCTCCAGAAAGGACGTTCCTTGCGGTCGGTGGTCGTCCAACGGTTGGTGGGGGTTGAGCGCGGCTTTATCGGGGTCGGGGTGGTTGCTGCAGGTGGGCGGCTGGGGTGGCCTCCCGAAGGTGGGTGCGCGCCGGACGGCGAGCTGCCGGTTGCTGTCACGTTGGTTGCGGTCGCTGGGTTGAGGGAGGTGTTCGGGTGAAAGGCGGGCTCGGAGTTCTCGCACCTGAACGCGCGCTTCGCGCGCGCCATCACCGACAACCCCCACCTACCACTCGTCCTCGCCGACTGCTTTTCCGCGCGCAGCGCGGCACCGGCAGCACCCCGCGCCCACCCCGCAGCAAAACATCCCACCCAAACCACCACCGCAACCAACGTGACAGCAACCGGCAACACACAGAAACAAACGCACCCGCCTTCGGAAGGCCACCTCAACCGCCCACCCACAGCAACCACACAAAACCCGATAAAAGAAGACCTCGACCACGCGCACACCCGGCAGGAATTCACCAGACAGCAACCGGCAGATAAGAGAAGGGGGCTCCAGGCCCTCGGAAGCCACCTCCGCCCACCCGCCCACCCGCCCACCCGCCCACAGCAAGCCAGCACGGCGGTCCGGCGACGGGCGACGCGATCGCCATCGGCCGCGAAAAATCGAAAATAAAAGTCACAGAGAAGACCGGCAACGAAAGACGCGTTAAGGATGCGAAAGGCGCCGCCACCCGCAGGTCACAGGCAAACGGGTCGCGGCGCCTTGCGCGGAAGCATCGGAGAAGGATCCCGGCTGGTTCGGCTCGATGCCGGGCATTACGCGGGGGATCCCACCTCCAGCACCTCTATCAGTCGGCGACGAGACGGGGGCTCCAACTGCCGGGGGCGTACTCGCGCTGACGGCGGACGACGTACCGGCCGGGTGTGCAGCCGGACGCGCCATGCTCGGGGTGCAGGAGGTAGACGGGGGCGGACGCCTCGAAGACGCCGATGGCGAGGCCGGTGGAGTCCCCGACCTGAATGGTCCAGCGGCAGGTGCCGGGGTCGGCGACGAGGGTGTGCGGATTGCCGCCCGCCGCGCCGCGGAGGAGTTCGACGCCCTCGGACGGGATGTCCGTCCAGACGGCGTTCGGGCGGAGCGACAGGGACGCCGAGATTTCGGACATGGGGATGACGAGCAGGTCGCCCTGGGCCTGGATGCCGTCGACGACGGGGATGCTCACCGACTGTTCGAGATGGTCGAGCACGGTGAGCCCGGTCTGCTGGGAGAGGGACGCGAGTGTCACGGTCATGGGGATCACCTTCAGGTTCGGCGGACGAGTCGTGAGTACTGGCCGGCGGACAGCCCATAAGTCCATCCGGCGGCGGCGACCGGGTCGTCGAAGGCGGCCGGGACGGTCAGCCCGTACCGGCGGCGGTGCCCGTCGCGTTCGGTGGAGCCGTTGACGGCGAGCAGCACCCTGGACCGCTCGCGCAGGTCGTAGAGGCGCAACTCGGAGCCGGGGTTGCCAGGGTCGGGCGCAACGGCCACGAGCCGCAGTCCGGCGCGGTCGATGTACTCGCCCCAGCCGATGTTCTCGATCGCGCACCGCCGGACCTCGACGTTGGCCTCCCGCGCGATCCGGTCGACGCTCGGCTGGTCGATCGCCCAGGCCGGCACCTTCGTCCCGTGCCACGCGTGGACGTCCCAGCCGTCGGCATACCGGAGCGCGGGACCGTCCGTGCGGTGCAGCCGCACCTGCCCCTCGTCGCCCCAGACCTCGGTGTGGACTTCGACGGGCCGTTCGGAGACGACGCAGACGTCCTCGCGCGGCCACCACCATCCGCAGGACCGGGCCGGCGCCGCCCACAGGTCGAGCAGGTGGTTCTGCTCAGGTGTGTAGACGACGCCGGACGTCCGGCGAACAGCGTCATAATGCGCGACCAACGAACAGCACAGGGCCCTGTACCAGTCGGCGCCCCGTTCAACACTCTCGTGTGGCGACCGGAGCGTGAGACGGAGCGTGCTCCGGGTCGAGTCCGTGATCGGTGCTCGGACCAGTTGGCGCAGCATCGGGTTCAGCCACCGGTAGTCCCGCATGACCCTGGCGTCCACATCCACGGACAACCCGCTGATCAGCCTGCGGAAACGCAGCGGTAGAGGCCAGTCGGAGAGGCGCTCCGCGCTCTCGGACGCCCGCAGCCGCACGCCGGGCGGAACGGTCTCCAGGGCGGCGGGCGGCGAGGCGACCCAGTGGAAACGCGGCGGATCGAGCCCGATCAGCCGGTACAGCTCGGAGATGGCCGCTTCGGCGGCCGGACGGTCGGCGGGCTCGGTGCAGAGTAGATGCCCGAGCCATTCGGCACGGATGGCGGCAGCCTCCCGCTGCACGACATCGCTCACCGGACGAGGGCAGCGACGCCCCTTTCATAGATCATGACCCGGATCGTCGCAGACCCCTCGCCCACTCGTCCACCCCTTACTCCGACCGGACGCACGAGCCCGGACACACGAGCCCGAACGCGCGAGCACAGACACGCGAGCGCGGACGCCCAGCCTAGACGCACCAGCGCCCGGACCTGAGCGGATCTAAGGCGTCCTAGGCGGCCTAGATAAGGCGTCGTCCCCATGTGGGGGGTGGGGGCTTAGGACGAACCTTGTACATGTCGGGCCGAGAGGGCCCGGCGGGACAAGGAGTCAGACATGATCCGCCCGGAGTTCAGCAACGTCATCATCAAGGACCGCGTACGCATGCTGCGGAGCGAGGCGAAGGAAGCCCGCCGCGTCCGCATCGCGAAGGCGCTCAAGCGGTGACGCCCGCGGCCTGTACGCACCTCGCGCCCCCGTCCGGACAGGACGGGGGCGCTCCTCATTTCCGGGCGTCGGCCGGGGCGAGCGGGGTGCGGCCGCGGATGAGGTCGGCGGCTCGTTCGGCTATGGCGATCGTCGGCGCGTTGGTGTTGCCCCGGGGGACGGACGGCATGACCGAGGCGTCCACGACACGGAGGCCCTCGACGCCTCGGACGCGTAGGGAGGTGTCGCAGACGGAGTCGTCCCCGCCCATCGCGCAGGTGCTCGTGGGGTGGAAGAGCGTCGCGACCTCGCGGCGCACGAAGGCGGTGATGGCCTCGTCGGAGTCGGCCTGGTCGCCCGGCGCCCACTCGCCGAGGATCAGCGAGGCGAGCGGGCCGGTCGCGGCGATCTCGCGGGCCTGGCGGACGCCCGCGACCAGGATGTCGAGGTCGGCCTTCTCCGCGAGGTAGGCCGGGTCGATCAGCGGCTTGGCGTAGGGGCTGGCGGAGCGCAGCGTCAGCGCGCCGCGGCTCGCGATCGCGATGGCGGTGACCATGACGGACAGCAGCCGCTCGGACGAATCGGTGAGGCCCTGGTTGACGAACGGCGTCGGCAGGACGTGGTACTGCAGGTCGGGGGCGGGCAGTCCCTCGACCGTCCGGACGAACCCGCCCGCTTCGGCGACGTTCGACGCGTAGGGGCCGCGCCCCAGGGCCTGGTAGAGGGCGAAGGCACGGGTGTTCGCCTGTTCCCACAGGACTTTGGTGCGGGGCGTCGCGAACATGACGTTCACGAACGGGTGGTCCTGGAGCCGCCGGCCGACCGGGGAGTCGACGAGGACATCGATGCCCAGGGAGCGCAGGTGGTCGGCGGGGCCGATGCCCGACAGCATGAGGAGCTGCGGGCTGTTCACCGCGCCTCCGCACAGCAGGACCTCCGCCTCGGCGCGGACGGAGTGGGTCTCCCCGCGCGCGTCGTAGCGGACGCCGACGGCCCGGCCGTCCTCGATCGTGACGCGGGTGGCGAGGGCGTCGGTGACGACCGTGAGGTTCGGCCGGTACTCGATCGGGTGCAGGTATCCGGCGGCGGTCGACCAGCGTTTTCCGCGCTTGTGGGTGACCTGGTAGAAGCCCACGCCGTCCTGGTCGGCGCCGTTGAAGTCGGGGTTGGCGGCGAGGCCGTACGCCTTGGCCGACTGCACCCACGCGCGGGTCAGCGGGTGCTTGTAGCGCAGGTCCTCGACGCGGAGCGGGCCGCCGACGCCGTGGTAGGGGAGGTCGCCGCGCTGCTGGTCCTCGGCGCGGCGGAAGTAGGGCAGCAGGTCCTCGTAGCCCCAGCCGTCGCAGCCGTAGGAGTCGCGCCAGGTGTCGTAGTCGTGCCGGGCGCCCCGGATGTAGATCATCGCGTTGGTGGACGAGCTGCCGCCGAGCGTCCGGCCCCGCGGCCAGTACACGCTGCGCCCCGCGGCGTGCTCCTGCGGGACGGTCGCGTAGTCCCAGTCGTACGGGCCCTTGATCATCGACGCCACCGCGGCCGGGATGTGGATCTCCGGCGCGTCGTCGGGCGGGCCCGCCTCCAGCAGCAGGACCTTCACGGAGGGGTCCTCGGTCAGCCGGGCGGCGAGGACGCAGCCCGCGCTGCCCGCTCCCACGATGATGTAGTCGTACACGGCAGCCTCCGAGGTCTTTCCGGAACCCTACCGAACGGGCTTCGCTCCAATGCGAGGCTAGGCTGCCGCTATGGCGAAGAACAGGGACAACCCGGTCGTGCTCTCGCGGATCTACACCCGGACGGGCGACGACGGCACCACCGCGCTGGGCGACGCGTCGCGGACCCGCAAGACCGATCCGCGCCTCGCCGCCTACGCCGACGTCGAGGAGGCCAACGCCGCGATCGGCGCGGCGCTCGCGCTCGGCTCGCTGCCGGAGGACGTCGTCACGCTGCTGACCCGCGTCCAGAACGACCTGTTCGACGTGGGCGCCGACCTGTGCGCGCCGGTCGTCCCCGACCCGCAGTACCCGCCGCTGCGCGTCGAGCCGTCCTATATCGAGCGGCTTGAGGAGGCGTGCGACGAGCACAACGCCTCCCTTCCGGCGCTGCGCAGCTTCATCCTCCCCGGCGGGACGCCGGGCGCCGCGCTCCTGCACGTGGCGCGGACGGTCGCGCGGCGGGCGGAGCGCACCACCTGGGCGGCCATCGAGGCGCACGGCAGCGCCGGCGAGGCGGCGGAGAGCGGCGAGTCGGTGGAGGGCGGGGAGCCGGCGGAGAGCGGCAAGGCGGCGGAGAGCGGCGTCAACCCGCTCACCGCCAAGTACCTCAACCGGCTTTCGGACCTGCTGTTCATCCTGTGCCGCGTCGCGAACGACGGGCACGGCGACGTCCTGTGGAAGCCGGGCGGCGAGCGCTGACGGGTGTCCGGTGGTGGGGCTAGCCCCACCACCGGATGACCGGCTCCCCACCTGGTGACGCCGTCCCGTCCACGCCAGGCTGTTCTTGTACGGTGCACGGCGACTACGGGAGAGACCACGTGAGGACCTTGACGGGGACGGCGGTTCTGGCGGTGGCGGCGGTGGGGCTGACCGCCTGCGGCAACCTGAGCTTCGGTACCCACCACGAGGACCGCTCCTATACCGCGCCGGGCGGCGTCACCAAGCTGAAGCTCCAGGCGGGCGGGGGCCGCGTCGAGGTGACCGCGTCCGACTCCCCCGGGATCAGGGTCAGCGAACGGCTGCGCTGGTCCCACCACAAGAACAAGCCGCGGGTGAAGCACGTCACCGAGGGCGACACGCTGAATCTCTCGTCCAAGTGCGCCACCCAGGTGATCGGGTTCTCCGCGTGCGGGGTGACCTACCGCGTCCAGGTGCCGCGCTCCACACCCGTGGAGATCTCCGCGCGGGACGGGTCGATCAACGCGTCCGGGCTCGCCGGGACGGTGAAGCTGCACAGCGACAACGGCTCGATCACCGCGACGAACCTGCGCGCGTCCACCGCGTCCCTCAGCTCCCGCGACGGGTCGGTGCGCGTCTCGGGCCGCGCCGCCATCGCCGACCTGCGCAGCGACAACGGTTCCGTGGACGCGACCGAGCTCACCGCCGACAAGCTGACCGCCCGGTCACGGGACGGCCGCATCCGGCTCAGCGGGACGGCCACCGTCGCCGACCTCGACACCGCCAACGGGAGCATCGAGGCAAGCCGGCTGACCGCCGACCGGATCACCGCGCGGACGAAGGACGGCAGCATCCTCCTGCGTCTCGCCGCGCCCCCCGCAAGGGTCGACGCCGGCACCGCGAACGGCTCCGTCGAACTCTTCCTGCCGGCCGGGGTGGGCTACGCGATCACCACGTCCACCAACAACGGCAGCAAGCAGATCGACTCGGGCATCCACGAGGACTCCCGCTCCGAACGGAAGATCAAGCTCGACACCAACGACGGCGACATCCGCGTCGCACCGAACTAGCCGAACTAGAGAACCGGCCGAGCCAGCCGAGCTACTGCGGTGTCCACCAAGGTTCACCGGTGCGTCGACTTGCGGCGTGTTGTTGGTATGAGCGCGGGCGATGTCAAGCGGCTGTTGCAACGAGGTACTCGTTGAGTGTTTGGGCTGGGGTTTTCCAG
>NZ_JAXCEJ010000051.1:0-7624 GCF_041463665.1 Actinomadura chokoriensis | reverse complement strand
CCGAACAACACCTCAATCTGCGCACGCTCACCGAGCGTAAGACGACGTCCTGGCACAACAAGATCCTTCCAGAAGGACCTCGTTGCAACAGACACTAGAAACCGCCGCGTCGGAGGCAACGACTCGCCGCAACTCAACGCGTCGTACGGTGTGCGAACAGCGCCTGACGCGTTCCCATCATGATCCGGTCTCCGGGGCGCAGCGTCCTCATGACGGACTCCAGCTCGGGCCGGGCCATCGAGACGCAGCCCGCGGTCTGCCCCGAGCCGATGTGCATGAAGATCGCCGAGCCGTTCCCCGGCACGATCGGCGAGTCCGGCGGCCGGTTGTAGTTGATCACCACGGCCTGCTTGTACGGGCCCCTCTGCATGATCTGCGAGAGGTTCTCGTCGTCCGGCAGGCACTCGCCCCGGTAGTAGCGGTTGTACCGCCTGTCGCCGATCGTCGAGCCCCAGCAGTCGCCGCTTTCCCGCAGCGTGCGGTACGGGAGCCGGGTTCCCGGGTCACCCTCGCCGAACCCCTCGGTCATGCTGTAGGAACCGGTCGGCGACTTCCCGTCGCCCTCCCGCTTGGCGCCCGGTTCGGCGTAGCCGTTCCGGCCCACATGCCCCGGGGCGCTCAGGACCTGCTTCCAGACGCGGCCTTTCCTGACGCACTCGGTGACGGTCACCTCGGTCGTCCCGTACCCGGCCGCGACGGCGAAGACGACGTGCCGGGCCCCGCGGGCGTCGTAGCGCGTCTGCCCCTGGGTGAGAGCCCTGCACGGATCGTCTCCACGGTTCTCCTGAGCGGACGCGTGCGGAGCATGGACGACCATCGCGAGCAGCCCCGCCGCGGCGGGAAGGGCCGCAACCCGTATGGCACCTGAACGCTTTCCCATGGACCTTCGCTCCCCTCCGGCAGGCCGGACATGCCCGGTGATCGTCTTCGTTGTTGATCTCTACCCCGGCCAGGACCGTCCCACCCGGGCCGGACGGAACAACGCCCGTCCCGCTGCGATGGCGGGACGGGCGCGGGCTGAGCGGATCAGCTGAAGTACTCGATGAAGGGGGCCTTCTTGCTGGGCTGGGTGTCGGTGCCGGCGCTCACGATGGCGGACGTGCCGGGGCGGGCGTCGGCGTCGGTCGCCTGGACGGTGCCGGTGCGTGCGGGGCCGTTCAGGGTCGTCCAGGACGAGCCGTTGTAGTGCATGTACTGGCTGTTCGCGCCGGTCGTGACCGGGAGCACGACCACGCCGTCGTCGCCGTCCGGCGACAGGCCGATGCCGGTAGCGGACAGCGGGAGGTTGATCGTCGTCCAGGACGTGCCGTCGTAGCGCAGGAGCGCGTTGGTGGTCTGAGCGTTCTGCCGGGCGCGCAGGACGTAGACGTTCGTCGGGGAGTTCGCGACGATGCGGTGCAGGGTGCCCTGGGAGCCGGGGACACCGAGGTCGCCGGGGACGTTGATCCGCGTCCAGGACGTTCCGTCGAAGTGCATCACCAGCCCGGTGACGGACGTGCCGGTCTCGGCCGTGGTGCCGGCGAGCCACACGTCGTCCTCGGCGCGGACGTCCACCGCGGTGATGGACGAGGACGGCGGCAGCGGGACCACGGGGTCGACCCAGGCGCTGCCCGTCCAGCGAAGGATGGCGGACGGGCCGCCGCCGGAGGCGTCGAGGCCGGCGATGGAGTAGGCGGTGCCGTCCGGGGCGGCGGACACGGCGGTCGGGAAGCCCACCAGCGGGTAGGCGACCTGGCTCCACGCGGTGCCGTTCCAGTAGAGGCCGAGGGTGCCGCCGAGGTTGTAGCCGATGATCCACGCTTTGGACGGGCCGGCCACGGCGACGTCGATCGGGGTGAAGCCGACCGGGCTGGTGTCCGCGACCCAGGCGGAGCCCGTCCAGCGGACGATCTTCGCCTGCGGGCCGAAGAAGGAGCCGGCGGCGCCGACGGCCCAGCCCGCGTCCCCGGCGCCGAAGTCGACCCGGTCGAGGGTGCCGTCGTAGGTCAGGGCCGTACTGGGGATGTTCGTCCAGCCGGCGGCGTTCGCCGGTGCGGCGACCGCGACCGTCCCGGCTCCGCAGGCCAGGGCGGTGGCGATCACCAGTGCCGCGTCGCGTCTCATGGGCTCCCACTTTCAAGATCACAGCAAGGGTGCGCAAAAGAGTACGGGATCACTTACTGCAGGGGGCGGGAAACTCCTGCGTGGGCGGGATACGCCGGACAGAGACGGCAAGACGCCCGGAACCGTGCGGTTCCGGGCGTCTCGCGGCGCGGGACAGGGCTACTCGCCCTTCCAGTTCGGCTTGCGCTTCTCGGCGAACGCGGCGGGGCCCTCCTGGGCGTCCTTGGACGTGAAGACCGGCAGGGTGATCTCCTGCTGCTTCTTCCACGCCACGTCGTCGGTCCAGTCCGCGGACTCGACGATGACCTTCTTGGTCGCCGCGAGCGCCAGCGGCGCGTTCTCGGCGACCTTCAGGGCCAGTTCCTTGGCCGCGGCGAGCGCGCCGCCCGGCTCGGTGAGCCGGTTGACGAACCCGAGCTCGGCCATCCGCTCCGCCGGGTACTTGTCGCCGGTGAGGGCGATCTCCATGGCGATGTGGAACGGGATGCGCTGCGGGAGGCGGAGCAGGCCGCCGCCCGCGGCGACCAGGCCGCGCTTGGGCTCGGGCAGCCCGAACTGGGCGTCCCGGGCAGCCACGATCATGTCGCAGGACAGTGCCACCTCGCAGCCGCCGGCGAGCGCGTAGCCCTCGATGGCGGCGATCAGCGGCTTGGCCGACGGGCGCTCGACGATGCCGGCGAACCCGCGTCCCTCGACGATGGGGTTGTCGCCGGTCAGGAAGCCCTTGAGGTCCATGCCCGCGCAGAACGTCCCGCCGGCGCCGGTGAGGACGCCGATGGACAGGTCCTTGCGGGAGTCGAGCTCGTCCAGCGCCGCCGCGATCCCCTTCGCCACGTCGCCGTTGACCGCGTTGCGGGCCTCGGGACGGTTGATGGTGATGACGAGGACGGCGCCGTCTTCTTCGGTGAGAACAGCGTCGGTCATTCAGGGCCTCACTTGGGCTGGAAGCGGATACCGCCGTCGAAGCGGATCGTCTCGCCGTTCATGTAGTCGTTCTCGATCAGGGACTTGACGAGGTGCGCGAACTCCGCCGCCGTGCCCATCCGCTTCGGGAACGGGACGGGTGCGGCGAGCTTGGCCTTGAACGCCTCCGCCTGCTCGCCCGAGCCGTAGATCGGGGTGTCGATGATCCCCGGGCAGATGGTGTTGACCCGGACGCCGATCGCGGCGAGGTCGCGCGCCGCGGGCAGCGTCATGCCGACGATGCCGCCCTTGGACGCGGAGTAGGCGATCTGCCCGGTCTGGCCCTCCAGCGCGGCGACGGACGCGGTGTTGATCACGACGCCGCGGGCGCCGTCGGCGTCGGCGGGCTCGGTCTTGGAGATGGCCGAGGCGCCGATCCGCATCAGGTTGAAGGTGCCGACGAGGTTGATCCGGATGACGGTCTCGAAGGAGGCCAGGTCGTGCGGGCTGCCGTCGCGGTTCACCGTCCGCGACGCCCAGCCGATCCCGGCGCTGTTGACGATGACGCGCAGCGGGGCGCCGGTGTCGACGGCGGCCTGCACCGCAGCCTGCACCTGCTCCTCGTTCGACACGTCGGTCTTGACGAAGACGCCGCCGACCTCGTCGGCGAGGGCCTTGCCCTTGTCCTCGTTCAGGTCGGCGACGACCACCTTGGCGCCTTCGGCGGCCAGCGCGCGGACGGTGGCCTCACCGAGGCCGCTCGCGCCACCGGATACGACGGCGGAAACTCCGTTCAGGTCCATAAGCGACACCTTACGTGAGGGACCGAATGTGGTTCGGGGTGATGCTATCCAGACGTCGTCGCGCGCTCTGCTCACACCCCGACGGATTGCGGAGGCGCGTTGTTACTCATGGGTCACAATAGAGGGCGCGTTTGCTTTCCGCAGCCCCGGGCACGCGCCGGACCATGAGCGAACGTCCGCCACAGAGCCAGTCCTACCCCGGCCGCACCGGGGACATGACCCCCGAACCCCGCGACGAGATGCGCGACTACATCGGCAGCGACCTGCTGCACGACCGCCGCGCGCTGATCACCGGCGGCGACTCCGGCATCGGACGCGCCACCGCCGTGGCGTTCGCCAAGGAGGGCGCGGACGTCGCGATCACCTACCTGGAGGAGGACGACGACGCCCGGCACACGGCGAGCCTCGTCGAGGCCGAGGGACGGCGGTGCGTCACGTTCGGCGGCGACATGGCCGAGGAGCGGCACTGCCGCGAGGTCGTCGAGCAGACCGTCCGCGAACTGGGCGGGATGGACGTGCTCGTCCTGCACCACGGCATGCAGACGCCGGTGAAGGACGTCCGGGAGATCGACAACGACCAGCTGCGCCGGACGTTCGAGGTGAACGTGTTCTCGGTCTTCTGGACCATCCAGGAGGCCCTCGACCACATGGGGCCGGGGTCGTCCATCGTCATCACCGGTTCCATCAACGGGCTGCGCGGCAACAAGACGCTCATCGACTACTCCGCCAGCAAGAGCGCCGTGATGACGCTCGCCACGAGCCTCGCCCAGAACCTCATGGACCGCGAGATCCGCGTCAACTGCGTCGCGCCGGGGCCGGTGTGGACGCCGCTGATCCCCGCGACGTTCGACGAGGAGCGCGTGGAGAGCTTCGGGAAGAACGCGCCGATGGGACGTCCCGCCGATCCCGATGAGATCGCGCCGTCCTACGTGTTCTTCGCCTCCAACCGCCAGTCGTCGTACTACACCGGGCAGACGTTGGTCCCCGCCGGGGGAGAGATACACCCCGGCTGACGAAGCCGAACGTCAGCAGGCCGACAGGGGTCGGACGCCAGCAGGCCGGCAGACGCAGGACGTCACCAGGCCGACACCCGTTCGCGGGCGCGCGCGCGATCCGCGCGCTCGGGCACTTCCAGCCAGTAGACGGTGTAGGCGTGCTGGATCACCGGCAGCGCCACGTTCCGCACCCGCACCCCGCCGGACGTGAGGCCCTTCTCCGTCCCCTTGTGCGCGTGGCCATGGATCGCGAGGTCGACGCCGGCCGCGTCGATCGCCTCGCCCATCAGGTAGCTGCCGAGGAAGGGGTAGATCTCCGGCGGCTCGCCTTCGAGGGTGTCGGCGCACGGCGAGTAGTGCGTGAGGGCGATCGTCACATCGGTGTCCAGGTTCGCGAGGGACTCGGTGAGACGTCCCGCGAAGTCCCTGGTGTGCCGGATGAACCCCTTCATCTCGGGCTCGCCGAAGTCGCTGGCGCAGCGGCCCTCGAACCCGCCGCCGAACCCCTTGCCACCCGCGATGCCGAGGCTCGTCCCGGCGCAGTCCAGGACCGTCCCGCCGCCTTCCAGGACGGTCACGCCGGCGTCCCGCAGCACGCTGGTGATCTCGTCCTCGGCGTCGGAGTGGTAGTCGTGGTTGCCGAGCACGGCGACCACCGGGATCCCGAGGTCGCGCAGCTCGCCGGCCGCGGCCAGGCCCTCCTCGACCGTCCCGTGCCGGGTCAGGTCCCCGGCCACCAGGAACACGTCCGCGTGGTCGGCGAGCGCGGACAGCCGCGCCCGGTACGTCCCGGCCACGTCGGGCCCGACGTGCAGGTCCCCCACCGCCGCGACACGGATCATGAGATCTGCTCCTCTCCGTCCGGTTCGGGCACCGCGACGACGTGCAGCTCGTTGCAGATCTCGCGGCCCTCGGCGGCTACGCGGGCCGCCTCCTCGACGGCCCGGCTCCGCTCCTCGCTGATCACCTCGCCGCGCAGGTGCACGACCTCGCCGCGGACGTCCACCCGGATGCCGAGCTCGTAGGCGTCCATCGCGAGGTGCTCCTGGATGTGCGCGGCCACATACCCAGACATGTCGGTCATGGCCTGCCCCCTTTCCGTCACAGCACGTCCCCGTCGATCACGTCCAGCCGGGCCAGCAGCGTCAGGAACGCGTACGCGTACGGGGACCCGGCGGTCTCCGCGCCCACCCGCCGCCAGTCCACCTGCTCCCGCAGTGCCCGGCCGACGTGCAGGAACGCGCTGAAATCGCACGCGGTCTCGGTGAACGCCAGCAGCCGCATGACCATCAGGTCGGTGGCGGGCAGGACGGGCATCAACACCGCCCCGACCGCCATCTCCTGGGCCCGGCCCAGCAGTTCATCGTCCACGGGACGTCCGGACGGGGTGTGGATGAGGTCGATGAGGTGCTCGCCGTCGTACGCCTTCTCCAGCCAGTTCTCCGGGCTTTCCAGATGCGTCATGCCCGCCGCCCCGAGCGCGTCCAAGGCGGACTGGACGTCACGCTCCCGCACCGCGAAGTCGACATCATGCGTCGACATGGCGGCGCCGTGCGCGTACGCCGCGAAACCGCCCGCGAGCGCGTAGCCGATCCCGGCGTCGCGCAACGCGGCGGCGGCGCGCTTCAGGGCCACGAGCAGGCCGTCGGCTACGCCGCCCGAGCCCGGCCCCAGTCTCGCGGTGCCGGACCCGCGCGCCACGACCCCTGGCTCCGTCTGCACGTCCCCCACGCGCTCCCCCGGTCGATTGCGCTAGCGGTGGCGGTACCCGTGGACGCGCAGGTCATTCCGTCACCCCGGGACTCGGTACGCGGCGGGCGGCGTCGGAGTGGTGCCGAGACAGCTGGCGACGGGGTCCTCGATCGAGCACCATCCCGGCTTGCGCACCGGCACGTACCCGGACGGCACGCCCCGATTCGCGATGATCGACCGATAGGTGGGGACCGCGTCGGTCGGACGACGCGCCAACGTCGGGTCTGTCAGCACGTCCACCGTGTACAGGCCGAACCGCGGACGGTAACTGCCCCACTCGTAGTTGTCGGTGAGGCTCCAGTAGTTGTAGCCCATCATCTTCACGCCGTCGGCCATCGCACGCTGGATCCAGTAGATGTGGTCGCGGAGATGGTCCGAGCGTGTGTAGCCGTCCTTGCGTGGCTTGCCGTCGTCGGTCGACATACCGCTCTCGACGACGAAAACGGGCAGGTGCGGCAGGCGCCGCTGGTAGTTCTTCAGGACGTAGTACAGCCCCTCCGGCTCAGGGTCGATCTTCCAGAACTCGCCGGTGATCCCGTACACCGCGGTGAAGTTCTGCAGGTTGGCGCCGTAGTAGTAGTCGATGCCGATGAAGTCGAGCTTGTCAGTGGCCTCGTTGAACAGAGCCGCGTCGAAGATGCCGTTGACAGCCGTCCCATAGGCGACGTTGCTCGAAACGGGGGCGCCTGGATCGACCTTGTGAATCATGTCGTAAGCGGTGCGGTGCGTCTTCAGGAGGGCATCGCGCATCTTCATCATCTGGCCGAGGTCCATCGGACGGGTGGTGAGCTCCTTGTAGATGTAAGCGCTGGCCTCGTTGAACGTGATCCAGATGACGCCCTGACCCTTGTAGCGGTTGACGATGAACCGCGCGTTGCGGAGCCAGTCGTCCTGCGTTCGGGGGCTGTCCCAGGCGCCCTGATCGGCGACCCATCCGGGATACACCCAGTGACCCTTTTTCATCCTCGGGTGAGTTCGTAGTTCTGTAGGACGGCGATGGCCTTGACCAGGTGGCCGGCCTTGCTGGGGCTGCAGCGGAGCTTGCGGAGGATTCGCCATGATTTGAGC
>NZ_JAXCEJ010000050.1:0-12695 GCF_041463665.1 Actinomadura chokoriensis | reverse complement strand
CCCCAGCAGCACCGGCACCAGGACCCGCAGGTTGGCCACGCGGAGCCGCTCCAACCGCAGCGCCCGCGCCTCACCCGACCGCGCCAACCCGGCCGTGATCCGCGTCCGCTCCCCGGCCTCCTTGGCTTCCCGGTACATGCGGGCCAGCCGCGCCGTGGCGGTCGCCGCCGCTTCCCGCTCAGCCCGGTCGAGCTCGGCGAGACGGACCTCGGTCGCGACGTCGGCGCGGTCCCGGTCGTGCCCGGCCTGCGCCCGCACCCGCGTCAGCTCATCAGCGCGGCGCACATCATCAGCGGCGCGGGACCGGGCCAGCTCCTCGGCCAGGCCCTCGGCGTCAACCGGCGTCGTCGTTCCGCGGTTCACCGGTCCACCCCCGAACCCGGCACCGCGCCGACGAGCGGCCGTGCGGCGAGGTCGGCGAGGCCGTCCAGCAGCAGCGCAGCCCCGGCCAGCGGCAGCGCCACCACACGCAGCAGCAGCACCGCCCCGGCCAGCACGAGCACCGCCAGCAGCGGCCACAGCCCCGCCGTCCGCAGCATCTCCGAGGTGCTCATGCCGCACCCCCGATACAACCGATCAGAGCGGCGACGAACAGCCACCCGACGTGCCAGGACTGGTCAAGGGCGTAAGCGCCCGTCCCGGTCGGCGCTGACCCGCCGTCGCCGAGCCGGTGAAACTCGCCCTTGCCGAGGATGCGCGCCAGCCACGCGAGCGTGGACCACCGGTCCGCCCAGTAGTGCGAGACCGCGTTGACCGCCAGCCCGGCCGCCGCAGCAGCCGGTGACACGCTCACCCCGGTCACCCAGACCGCCGCGGCCACCGCCACCGTCTGCGTGAAGGTCAGGGACGCCACGTGCCGGGCGCACAGCAGCCGGCCACGCCAGGTCGCCGCGCCCTTCCCGCACGCCTGGTGGTGCGTCTGCACCCAGTGATCGGCGACCGCGTGCGCCGCGTACAGCGCAACAAACATCACCGTGAACACGACCGGGTCACCCATTGCGGGCCACCTCCGTTCCGTCATGCCGGGCGCGGTTCATGCCGCACCCCCGAAGGTGTCGGGCAGGTCGACCAGGACCCGGCCGCCCGCGATACGGACCCGGGACCCGGCCGCCGGCGCGAGCTCCCACACCCGCCGCCACGCCGCCGCGATGTCGGCGTAGCCCATCCGGCCGGCGACCGTCACAGACACCGGCTCACCGTGGACGAACACGTCCTCCGGGACGCGGTCACCGGCACGGCAGGCCCGAACCATCGGCGCCGGGACATCGGAGGTGACGGCCGCCGCGGCGAACCGGGCCAGCCACTCCCGGGGGCCGGGCTGGCCGGTGCCGGGGAAGGCGATGATGGACGCGGTCACCGGCCCGCCTCCGGCCCCTGGTAGTCCAGCGACACCGCGTCCGTCCACGTCGCGCCGGCCTCGCAGCGCCGCCGCGCCTGCTGGTCGGTGACGTAACCGATCGGCTGGTGCTCGGAGAGCTTCTCCTCCAAGTAGGAGATGGCGTCGTCAACGTTCGGGCGACCCGAACGGAGCAGGCCCTCCAGCATCACCACGACGTGCGTCAGCCGGTCGCGGAGGATGCGGGTGCGGGTCTCGTCGTGCGCGACGGTCGCCGCGTACGGGATCGCGAGGCCGTCCAGGACGGCGAGGACCACCTTGACCGTCTCGTTGGACAGCATGTTGTCGGGGTCGCCGCTCATCGCTGGCCGCCCTGCTGCTTGTCGTGGGCGTCCCGGACGGACTTGGGCTCGCCGTTCGGCCACGACGAGCTCTTGTCGGCCGTGCTGCTCTTGTCTTCGGTCGCGTAGACCAGTGCGAGAATCTGCATGGGTTCGGAACCTTCGCTTCCGGATCAAGGCCCCGGCCGGTGTGGGTAGCACCGCGTTTCCGGGGCCGCCTTATGTCTGGCGGCTGTGTGTCGCCATGAGGCGACCGGCCTTGATCGGGGGACCGCGTGACCGAATCTGTTCCGTCTCTGTTCCGTCCGAGACAACGAGAACGCGGTAATTCTGCGTAGAGCCAAGTAGGTGTATCCGCAGCTCAGAGGCGACACCGTGGCGGTATCCGCAGGTCAGGAAGGTACGAGCCAGAGAAGGACACGATGTACGGACCGTTCGTGGCGGCGACCCTGGCGGCGTCCTCCCGTGACCCGGGCGAGCGCGAGGGTCCCTGGTACGACGAGCACGTCAAGCCGCATGAGTACGCGGGCATGACGGCGACGGCCCGGGAGATCCGCTCGCACGGCTGCCCGGTGCTGCTGAGCGGGCCGTTCACCGGGCACATCCGCGACGCGTCCCGCTGGGCGGCGTGGGCTCTGGAGCTGGGCGGGCCGCCCGTCCGGCTCGTCTGGATCCGGTCGGACGCCCCGACGCTCCGCCACCGGCTGGAGGAGCGGGGCTCGCCCCGCGACACCGCCTAACTGGCCGCGTTCGAAGAGTTCACGGCCCGGATGCGCCCGGACGTGCCTCCCCCGGTGCCGCACATCGCCGTGGACAACCGCCGCACCGCGCCGGTGCCGCTCGAAGAGCAGCTGGACGCCCTGCTCGCGTGACCGTCCGGCGGAGGCCGCACAGGCCTCCGCCGGACGTCGCCAGGGTCAGCGGGACGGAGCGGCGGGCGGTTCCCCAGGGTCGGCGGGAGGCTGCCACACACCGTACGGCTGCGCATGCGAATCGGGCTGCGCGTACGCGCCGGGCTGCACATGCGGGCCGGGCTGCACGTGAGGGCCAGGCTGCGGGCACGGGCCAGGCTGCGCGTACGGGCCAGGCTGGGCGTACGGGCCAGGCTGGGCGTACGGGTGCTCGCCGAACTGCGGCTGGGGCGGCGGCAGGGCCGCGGGCTGCGGTACCGGCGGGAGCGTCTCGGGCCGGCCGCGGTCGCCCCTGCGCTCCTGGTAGGCGTTCTTGAGGCGTCCGCCCACCCGCCGCCCCACGTCCTGCGCCTGCCGGGCCCGTTCGCCGGTCACCGCGCCGCGCAACCGTTCCGCGGACTGGCGGCCGACGTCCTGGATCTGCCGGGCGCGCTCTGACTCCACGGCCCGGCGCACCTGCTCGGCCTGCGCCAGGCGGGCGGCGTTGTCGCGGACGGCCTGCCCCGCGACCTGGCCGGCGGCCTGGGTGCCGTCCCAGGCGGCGCCGACGCCCTGCCGGGCGGCCTCGGCGGCGCGCCGGTACGCGCCGGCGCGAACCAGGGCGGTGCCCGCCACGAGGTCGGCGAGCGTGCGGCGGCGGGCGCCCACGAGAGCGGGCGCGCTGTTGGCCAGGAACACCGCCACGGCGGCCAGCCACATCACGAGGGCGGGGAAGAACAGGCCGTGCAGCAGCAGGATCCAGGCGGTGCAGTAGAGGCCGGTGCCGCCCGCCGTGGTCATCAGGGAGCGGCGCAGCGCGCGGGACTTGGCCGTCTTCACGTTGTCCACGCGCAAGTCGAGGGTGGCCTTGCCGAGGGTCCTCCCGGCGAGGGCCTGACCGGCGAACTGGTGGAGGAACTCGATCAGGACGAGCAGCAGCAGCGCCTGCTCGACGGCGGCGACGACGTCCCGCCACAGGCCCATGCCGAAGTCCTCCGCGGCCTTCTGGACGTCGCCGCCGGTCAGCAGGAGCCCACCGGTCGCCGACAGGGCCTCACCCCATAAACCGTCCCCGAGGAGGCCGTTCAGCCGTCCCCAGGTCATCATGCCGAGGAGGGCGGCGGCCCCGACGAGCAGGGCGGTGTCGATGCCCCAGGCCGCGAGGCGCCGCCCGCGGGGCGGGGCGCCGGGCGGCTCCATGGGCGCTCCCGGCGGGGGGAGGGCGGGCGGGGGGACGGGCGGAGGACCGTACACGGAAGTCCCTCGGGTTCGCGCTGAGGTGTTGATCGAGCTCGGACCGTCAGGAGTGTAGGACGCGCGGCCTCCCGCCGCCACCGCTCCGCTCAGTAGGACTTGGGCAGGCCCAGGGAGTGCTGCGCGACGAAGTTGAGGATCATCTCGCGGCTGACCGGGGCGATGCGCATCAGCCGGACGACGCCGGCGAGCATCCCGACCCCGTACTCGGTGGTGAGGCCGTTGCCGCCGTGGGTCTGGATGGCCTGGTCAACGCAGTGGATCGCGGCCTCGGCGGTCGCGTACTTGGCCATGTTCGCGGCCTCGCCCGCGCCCGCGTCGTCGCCCTCGTCGTACATCCAGGCGGCCTTCTGCCCCATCAGCCGCGCCAGCTCCAGCTCGATCTTGGCTGCGGCGAGCGGGTGCGCGAGGCCCTGGTGCGCGCCGATCGGCGTCCTGAACACCTGCCGGTCGTTGGCGTAGGCGACGGCCTTGCCGAGGGCGAGGCGGCCGATGCCCGCGCCCATCGCGGACGCCATGATCCGCTCGGGGTTGAGGCCGGCGAACAGCTGCAGCAGGCCGCCGTCCTCGCTTCCGACGAGCGCGTCGTACGGGAGCCGGACGTCGTCGAGATGGCAGATGAACTGCTTCTCCGGCGACACGATCTCCATGTCGATGGGCGTGTAGGTGAATCCGGGCGCGCCGGCCGGGACGATGAACAGCGACGGCCGCAGGTTGCCCTTCTGGTCCTCGGTGCGGGCGACGAACAGGACGGCGTCCGACTCGTCCACGCCGGAGATGAACGTCTTCTGCCCGTTCAGCACCCACCCGCCCGCCCCCTCCATGTCGCGCCGCGCGGTGGTGGTGATGCGGTGCGCGTTGGAGCCGGCGTCGGGCTCGGTGATCGCGAACGCCATCTTGACCGAGCCGTCGGCGAAGCGCGGCAGCCAGTGCTCGCGCTGGTCCTCGGTGCCGGATCGCGCGATGATCGTCGCGCAGATCGCCGGGGACACGACCATCAGCAGCAGCGGGCAGCCGGCGGCGGCCAGTTCCTCGCACACGGCGGCGAGGTCGCCGATGCCGCCGCCTCCGCCGCCGTACTCCTCCGGCACGTTGACGCCGAGGTAGCCGAGCCGTCCGGCCTCGGCCCACAGCTCGTCGGTCTTCTGCCCGGCCTTGGCCTTCTCCACGAAGTAGGAGGCGCCGTACTTGGCGCCCAGCTCGGCGACGGCCGCGCGCAGCGCCTGCCGCTCCTCGGTCTCGGTGAAGCTCATTCGGGGGTCCCTTCGATGACGGCGAGGACGGCGCCGGACTCGACCTGCTGTCCCGCGGAGACGTTCAGTTCGGTGACCGTCCCGGCGGACGGCGCGGCGATGCGGTGCTCCATCTTCATGGCCTCGAGGACGACGAGGGTCTGCCCCTCGTCGACGTCCGCGCCCGGTTCGGTCTCGACGCGGAGGACGGTGCCGGGCATGGGTGCGAGCAGCGAGCCTGGGGCGATCTGGCTGCTCGGGTCGGCGAAGCGCGGGACGGCCGTGAGCGTCACCGGTCCGAGGCGGGAGTCGACGTGCACCGCGTTGCCGGCCGTGGTGACGGCGAAGGTCTCCCGGAGGCCGCCGTGGTCCAGAACGACCCGTTCCGATGCGGCGCTGATCAGCGACGTGCCCGGGCACAGCTCGGAGGTCAGGCCGTCCCTGTCCAGGCGGTAGTCGACGTCGATCGTCCCGTGCGGGCCGTCGAACGTCCTGCGCTGCGGCTGGGACCGGACATTGCGCCACCCTGACGGAAGCCCGCCGAGCACCGGGGCGGCCGACCGGTTCGCGGCGGCCTGGGCGAGCGCGGCGGCCAGCGCGGACACCTTCGCGGTCGCCTCGTCCGCGAGCGGCGACGCCAGGGTGTCCAGGCCGATGCGGTCGAGGTAGCCGGTGTCGGTGTCGCCGTCCAGGAAGCCCGGTTCCTCCAGGACCCGTACGAGCAGGTCCCGGTTCGTGGTGAGGCCGTGGATGCGGGCGCCGCGCAGTCCGGCGGCGAGCCTCCGGGCCGCGGCGGCGCGGGTCGGAGCCCACGCGATCAGCTTCGCGAGCATCGGGTCGTAGTGGACGCCGACTTCGGCGCCGCTCTCCACGCCGCTGTCGAGCCGCAGCCCGTGCGTCGCGGGCACGGCGAACTCGGCGTCCACGCCCGGCACCTCGAAGGTGTGCAGGGTGCCGGTGGCGGGGCGCCAGCCGTGCGCGGGGTCCTCCGCGTACAGCCGGACCTCGATGGCGTGGCCGCGCGGTCGAGGCGCGGCCTCGTCCAGGCGGGCGCCTTCGGCGACCTCGATCTGCAGCCGGACGAGGTCCACCCCGTACACGCATTCGGTGACCGGGTGCTCGACCTGAAGGCGGGTGTTGACCTCCAGGAAGTAGAAGCGGCCGTCCGGGGCGAGCATGAACTCGACCGTCCCGGCGCCGGTGTAGCCGATGGCGCGGGCCGCGTTCGCGGCCGCCTGGCACAGCTCGGCGCGCAGCCCGGGGGTGACCGCGGGCGACGGCGCCTCCTCAACGATCTTCTGGTGGCGGCGCTGGATCGAGCATTCGCGTTCGCCGAGCGTCCAGACGGTGCCGTGCCCGTCGGCGAGGACCTGCACCTCGATGTGCCGGGCGTTCTCCAGCAGCGGCTCGCAGAACACGGCCGGGTCGCCGAACGCCGACTCCGCCTCGCGGCGGGCCGCCGCGACGGCCTCCCGGAGTCCGCCCGGCGTCCCGACGACGCGCATGCCGCGCCCGCCGCCGCCCGCGGACGCCTTCACCAGCAGCGGGAAGTCGGCGTCCGTCACCCGGGCCGGGTCCAGCTCGGGCAGCACGGGAACGTCCGCGGCGGCCATCAGCTTCTTGGCCTGGATCTTGGAGCCCATCGCGGCGATGGCGTCCGGCGGCGGCCCGATCCAGGTGAGGCCCGCGTCGAGGACGGCCCGCGCGAACTCGGCGTTCTCCGACAGGAAGCCGTAGCCGGGATGGACGGCGTCCGCCCCGGCGCTCCGCGCCACCGCGAGCAGCCGTTCCGCCGACAGGTACGTCTCGGCGGGGGCGGCTCCGGGCAGCCGCCCGGCCGCGTCCGCCTCCCGGACGTGCGGCGCGCCCGCGTCGGGGTCGGAGCAGACGGCGACCGTCCCGATGCCGAGGTCCCGGCAGGCCCGCAGGACGCGGCGGGCGATCTCGCCGCGGTTGGCGACCAGCACTCTTCTGATCATTCGCGCTCTCTCACATCCGGAAGACGCCGAAGCCGTCGGCTCCGCGCACGGGCGCGTTGTGGACGGCGGACAGGCACAGGCCGAGGACGGTGCGGGTGTCGCGCGGGTCGATCACGCCGTCGTCGTAGAGGCGTCCCGACAGGAAGAACGGCAGCGACTCGGCCTCGATCTGGCTCTCGACCATGTCCCGCATGGCGCGGTCCTGGTCCTCGTCGTAGACCTGCCCGCGCGCCTCGGCCGCCTGCCGCGCCACGATCGACAGGACGCCCGCGAGCTGCTGCGGGCCCATCACCGCCGACTTGGCGCTCGGCCAGGTGAACAGGAACCTCGGATCGTAGGCCCGGCCGCACATGCCGTAGTTGCCCGCCCCGTACGAGGCGCCCATCACGATCGAGATGTGCGGCACCCCGCTGTTCGCCACCGCGTTGATCATCAGGGCGCCGTGCTTGATGATCCCGGCCTGCTCGTACTCTCTGCCGACCATGTAGCCGGTCGTGTTGTGCAGGAACAGCAGCGGCGTGTCGCTCTGGTTCGCGAGCTGGATGAACTGCGCCGCCTTCTGCGCCTCGTTCCCGAACAGGACGCCCTGCGCGTTGGCCAGCACCCCGATCGGGTAGCCGTGGACGCGCGTCCAGCCGGTGACGAGGCTCGTCCCGTACAGCGGTTTGAACTCGTCGAAGCGCGACCCGTCCGCGATCCGGGCGATGACCTCGCGCGGGTCGAACGGGACCTTCAGGTCCTCGGGGACGATCCCGGCAAGCTCCTCCGCGTCGTACAGCGGCTCGTCGGCGGGTCCGGGCGGCGGCCCGAGCTTGCGGTGGTCGAGGTTCTTGACGATCTGGCGGCCGAGGCGGAGCGCGTCGGCCTCGTCCGCGGCCATGTAGTCGGCGAGGCCGGACGTGCGGGCGTGCATCTCCGCGCCGCCGAGCTCCTCGTCGCCGGCCTCCTCCCCCGTCGCCATCTTCACCAGCGGCGGCCCGCCGAGGAACACCTTCGCGCGCTCCTTGACCATGACGACGTGGTCGCACATGCCCGGGATGTACGCGCCGCCGGCCGTGGAGTTGCCGAAAACCAGCGCGATCGTCGGGATCCCGGCCGCGGACAGCCGGGTGAGGTCCCGGAACATCCGCCCGCCCGGGATGAAGATCTCCTTCTGCGTCGGGAGGTCCGCGCCGCCCGACTCGACCAGGTTGATGACCGGCAGCCGGTTCTCCAGCGCGATGTCGGTCGCCCGGAAGCTCTTCTTCACCGTCCACGGGTTGCTGGCCCCGCCCCGGACCGTCGGATCGTTCGCCACGATCACGCACTCGACGCCCTCGACGACCCCGATGCCGGTGACGACGCTGGCGCCGACCTGGAAGTCGCTCCCCCATGCGGCGAGCGGGCTCAGCTCCAGGAACGGGGAGTCGGGGTCGAGGAGCAGTTCGATGCGCTCCCGCACCGGCATCTTGCCGCGGGCGCGGTGCCGCGCGACGTACTTCTCGCCGCCGCCCTCCAGCGCCTTCGCGTGTTCGGCGTCCAGGGCCGCCAGCTTCTCCAGCATGGCCGCGCGGCGTTCCCGGTACTCGGGGCTCCGTGTGTCCAGCGTGCTCTTGAGGGTCAAAGGACTGCCTCCGGGATGTCGACGAGGCGGGACCGCAGCCACTCCCCGAGGGCCTTGCCCTGCGGGTCGAACCGGGTCGAGGCCGATACACCCTCCTGCAGCAGCCCTTCGACGACGAAGTTGACCGCGCGGAGGTTGGGCAGGACGTGCCGGTGGACGGGGTGGTCCCGGGTCTCTGGCAGCAGTTCGCGGAACCGTTCGACGGTGAGGAAGGGTTCGAGCCAGCCCCATTGGGCATCGGTCCGGGCCCAGACGCCGATGTTGGCGTCCCCGCCCTTGTCCCCGCTCCGCGCCCCGGCCACTCGTCCGAGAGGGATCCGGACGGTTTCCCTGCCCGCACCTGCATCGGCGACCGCACCGGCACGCGCCTCGTGGGCGCCGGGGAGAGGCGCCGTGGTGGGGGCCGGCGCGATGGGGACGCGTGCGCCGTCGGGCATGACCGCGACGTGTTCGACCACCTCGTTGGGGACGAACGCGGGGCTGTACACCCCGTACGGGCCGCCCTTCCCGGGTGGGGACGTCATCGTGAAGCCCGGGTAGCCGGCGAGGGCCAGTTCCACCGCCGCGTCGCTGAAGGCGCGGCCGACCTTGCCCGCGTCGGGGTCGAGGACGGCGCAGCGGAGCAGCGCGGTCGCCTCGCCCTGCGTGGCCGGGTCGGGCCTGGCGGCGCCGATGAGGGTCCACTCGACGCGGGCCGGCGGGGCGTCGCCGAACGCGGCCGCCAGCCGGGCCTTGACCGACTCGGCCTTGGCCTCGACGCCGAGCCCGGTGAGGACGAACGTCATCTCGTTCCGGTGGCCGCCGAGGTGGTTGAGGCAGACCTTCGTTGTCGGCGGCGGCGGGGCCCCTCGGACACCGCTGATCCGCACCCGGTCGGGCCCGCCCTGCGCCAGCTCGATCGTGTCGAAACGGGTCGTGACGTCGGGCCCGGCGTAGGACGGCCCGCCGATCTCGTACAGGAGCTGGGCCGTGACGGTCTCGGTCGTCACGGCGCCACCCGTCCCCCGGTGCTTGGTGATCACGCTGGAGCCGTCGGCCTGGATCTCGGCGATCGGGAAACCCGGCGCCTTTACATCGTAGATTTCTTCGAAGAAGGCATAGTTGCCGCCCGTGGCCTGCGCTCCGCACTCCAGGACGTGGCCCGCGACGGTGGCCCCGGCCAGCGCGTCCCAGTCGTCCCGCGCCCAGCCGAAACGCGCTGCGGCCGGGCCGACCACCAGCGAGGCGTCGGTGACGCGGCCGGTCACCACCACGTCGGCGCCGGCGCGCAGGCATTCGGCGATCCCCCAGGCGCCCAGGTAGGCGTTGGCGGTGAGCGGCCCGCCATAGCGCGGATCCGCGAGGCCGAGTTCCCCGGCCCGCGCCAGGAGGTCGTCGCCCTCCACATGGGCGACCCGCACCTCGATCCCGAGCCGGGACGCCAGTCCGCGCAGCCGTTCGGCCAGCCCGCGCGGGTTGAGCCCGCCGGCGTTGGCGACGATCGCGGTGCCGCGCTCCACCGCCAGCCCGAGGGACTCCTCCATCTGCCGCAGGAACGTGGCGGCGTACCCGGCGTCCGGGTCCTTCATCTTGCCGCGGCCCAGGATCAGCATCGTGAGCTCGGCGAGGTAGTCGCCGGTGAGGACGTCGAGCGGTCCGCCGTCCAGCATCTCCCGCACCGCGGAGAAGCGGTCGCCGTAGAAGCCCGAGGCGTTGCCGACCCGCAACGGTTGGCCCATGGCTGCACCCTGCCAGCCCGGCCAGAAAAAATCAATCACGCATGATTGTTTCTTTCCGGGATCCTTTGGTTGACTGGAGGCCCCGTCGAGGCAAGGAACCCTGTCGAAGCAAGGAACCATGACCGCCCAGGCACTTCCCCGCGAACCGCAGCAGGACCGCAGCCGCGCCACCCGGCGGCGCCTCCTCGGCGCCGCCATCGACTGCCTCGCCTCCGTCGGCTGGGCCGGGACGACCGTGGCCGTGGTCGCCGAGCGCGCGGGCGTCTCCCGGGGCGCCGCCCAGCACCACTTCCGGACGCGGGAGGAGCTGGTGACGGCCGCGGTCGAGTACGGCTCCGAGGTGCGCATGGCCCAGATGCGCGAACGCCTGGACGTGCTCGCCGGCCGCCGTCCGTCCACCCTGGACGTCGTGACCCTGCTCGGCGAGATGTACACGAGCCCGCTGTTCCGCGCCGCGCTGCAGCTCTGGGTCGCGGCCAGCTCCGACGACCAGCTCCGCGCGCTGGTGGTTCCCCTCGAAGCCCGGGTGGGACGCGAGGCGCACCGCCTCACCGTCGAGGCGCTCGGCGCCGACGAGTCCGTCCCCGGCGTCCGCGAGACGGTGCAGGCGACCCTCGATCTCGTCCGCGGCCTGGGCCTCGCCGGCCTCCTCACCGACGACTCGGCCCGCCGCACCCGCCTCCTGACCCAGTGGGCCGCCACTCTCGACCAGGCCCTCGCCCGCTGACCGACCCCGCTCCGGCGGCCGAAGCGTCCCCCAGGCGGCAGGAAGGACTGCCCTGGGAGGCAGAGGAGCCTGCACCCCACGCGATCCACTTACGTGACACTCTGTAGTCGCTCGATCACGAAAGGGTGCCATCATGGCGCCTTCGAGAGACAGGGAGATCCACGGTATGGCACGACGGACATGGCGAATCACGGTCGCGGCCGCCTTCTGCGGGGCGGCCGGGCTCCTGGCGGCGACGCCCGCCCAGGCGACGAGCTGCTTCTGGGAAGACCCCGGCCAGCACGGTTCCAGCCGCTGCTACGACAACAACGTGCAGAACTTCGGCGGGCAGACCTTCCCGAACGGCCACAACGTCCAGGCGACGGCCAGCTCCTGGCGGAACCTCAACACCGTCTGGAACGAGATCGTCTACAGCGAGCCCAACTTCACCGGCCAGTCGCAAGAACTCGAGGACGAGACGGACGGGAACCTGAACCCCGGCATCAACGACCATCTCGGTTCCTTCGACGCGGCCTGATCCGGTGAGGGGGTCCGGGCGTGGAACCCCGCGCCGCCCGGGCCCGCCGCAGCACGGAAGAAGAGGCAGAACGTGAACACCGCACGGACGACGGCCGCCTTGCTCGTCCCGCTCGTCCTCACCGGATGCGCGACCCCCCACACCGCCGAACCTTACGCGCGGATCACCCGCATCGCCGATGTCAATGCTCTCGTGCTGCCGCTGGACGCCTACCGGGCCACCCCCGCCCAGCGCGGAACCGTCCAGCGCGCCGAGAAGACGCTGGTGGTCACGTGTCTTGGACGTTTCGGGCTCAGGGCTGACCTCGCGGATCCGGCGCCCCCGCCCTTCGCGCAGAACGCCCGCCGCTACGGTCTCGCCGACGAAGCCCGGGCGAGAGAACTCGGCTACAGCACGCCCGAGATCAGTAAGCGGGCGCCACGACCCGATCTGCCTCCGAAGGTGAGACAGGTCGCCTGGGGAGACGGCCCGGCCACCGTCCGCGGCCGTCAAGTACCGGACGGGGGGTGCATGGGCGAGGCCGACCGGAAGCTGAGGGCGGGCCTCCCACCTGCCGGACTGCTCGCCGACCGGCTCGCGTTCACCAGCCTTGAGGCGTCGGAGCGAGACAGCCGTGTCCGCGCCGCCTTCGCGCGGTGGAGCACCTGCATGAAGGGCGCCGGCCTTTCGTACGCGACTCCGATGGCCGCCAACGGCGACCTGCGCTTCCGTGACGCCCGCAAGCATCACGTCGATCCGCTCGAAACCGGGACTGCCGTGGCGGACGTGCGGTGCAAGCGCCAGGCGCGGCTCATCGACATCTGGGCCGGTGTCGAGACCGCGTACCAGAAACTCGCCATCGCCCGCCACCGAGCGGCACTCGACCGCGAACAGAGGGCGCTCGATGCCCGCCTCAAGAACGCGGCCCAGGCGCTCGCCCGTTCAGAGCAGACCGGATAGGCGGGGGAATTAAATGCGAAAGGGCCCCGCCGGTGCCGGCGGGGCCCTTCCTGCACTATGAGTCCGGCGGTGTCCTACTCTCCCACACAGTCTCCCATGCAGTACCATCGGCGCTGAAGGGCTTAACTTCCGGGTTCGGGATGGGACCGGGTGTTTCCC
>NZ_JAXCEJ010000049.1:0-13850 GCF_041463665.1 Actinomadura chokoriensis | reverse complement strand
CGCCGACGTCTGCGCGGTGTTCTTCCCACCCCACCAAGACCAGCACGTTCCCGAACGCGAAGGCCTCTACCTCGGCGTGATCCACAAGCACATCGCTTGACAGATCGGATTCCACATAATGATGCGGTTGACGTGTCCTTCGACGGGGCCGGAGCTGTAGGGAAGGGTGAGACCGGCGGTGACAGCGTCCTGGTCGCGGCGCAGACCCAGGACGAAGGAGTGCAGTTCGGGCAGGTCGTCACCAGCAACGACGGTCATCCACGTCTCGAGTCGCTGTCCCCGGCGGTGCACCATCATCTCGGCGAACTCGCGGACCCGGTCGCGCAGGACGGCGAGCTGCGGGCCGGCGTCGCAGAGGGTGTCCAGGCGGCGCTCGTCGGCGGGGTCCACGCGGGCGGGGCTGCTCAGAAACCAGGCAGTGGCTTGGCGGACCGTCGGAGGACGGCGGGCGGCCGGTGCGGGCAGGCCGGTCCGCCAGGGCTGGAGGTATTGCCGGACCGTGGTGATGGCGCCGCGGTAGCCGAGCGCGGCCAGTTCGTCGTGGAGGCGCCGGGCGTTGGTGCATCCCTGGTTCCAGCGCGTGCGCAGGTAGGAGTCGTAGGCCTGCAGGTCCTTGGTGCGCTTGCCGGTGCCGTTGTGGACCAGGAGCTGGCCGGGGTCGGCGGTCCGGGCGAACCGGCGGACGGTGTTGCGGCTCAGCTGCAGCTCGTCGGCGATCTGCGGGATGGTGAGGTCCTGAGCCAGTAAGGCATGAACGGCGGCGTGCCGCTGCCGGGTGCGGACCGCGACCCGATCCTTTCTGCCCTCGGGACCCTGGGACGTCCGCCGGGCGGGCGGCGCCTCGGGCACCTGTGCTTTCTCAGCGAGAACGTGCAGGTGACGGCGTTGCCGGGCCACCGCCCGTTCGACGGCGTCACCAAGGTTTCTCCAGATATGCCAGCGGTCGGCGACCTGGATCGCCTCCGGGGCTCCCCGGGCGATGCCCTCGGCGTAGGCTCCGGCCCGGTCCCGGCAGACGATCTCGACACCGGGATGGGCCCGCAGCCACGCGGCGAGGGTGTCGGCGGTGCGGTCGGCCAGGACCTCGACCGGTCGGCCGGTGGTGATGTCGATGAGGATCGAGCCGTAGACGCGTCCACGGCGCAGTGCGAAGTCGTCCACGCCCAGCACACGGGGCGTTTGTGCTGCGGCTTCGAACAGACCGCGGATCAGCCGGATCAGCGTCGTGCGGCTCACCGCGCCCAATAGCCGTTCGGCCAGGCGAGCACCCGCCCGGCCACCCAGCGCCAGCGCGATCGCCCGCAACGCCTCCCCGGCCCCAGTGGTGCGACGGCCGTAGCGGACCGTCAGGCCCGGGACCTGCTCGGCGAAGGTCTGCCTGGCACAGGCGTCGTTGCCACACCGGAACCGGTGAACCCGCAGGTGGATCAGCACCTCCTGCCGGCCGACCGCGGTGTCGGTCAGCCGCCGCTCGTAGTGGCTGTGCCTGCGCCTCGACACCGTCCCGCACCCCGGGCAGCCGGCCTCACGCGTCGTCGTCCCGGCCTTTATCTGCACCGAGGTTCCACAGCGGGTCACCCGGTCCACGCACACGCGGGCCAGGTAAGGGAACAGCACGGTCACCAATTCCTTGATCGACACACCGGCGATGCTTGCGATCACGACGTCGGCTACCGGCAAGAACCCCCGAACCGTGACCTACCAGACCAGCCCCTTCACGGAATGTGTGCCAGAGCCAGTTTTTACGTGTCGTCCACAGACCCCGCCCCGACCGAGCCTGGACGTAAGAAGAAGGCAACGTCTGAGAGGGGTCCTCGACTAGGGACGAGCATGCTGCTTGACCTGCGCGGACGTAGTGTTCATCGTCGGGACCTGACCAGTCACGGCTGACCCGCTAGCAAACTTCATTCGCGGTCGGCACCGGGGGCGAGTAGATATGATGTTCCGATGGTGTCCTCTGCTCCTGGCAGGGGTGACCACGCGGTCTCGCAACTGAGCTGCAAGCACTGGCGGTCAAGCGACCCAAGGGCGACGGAGGCACTAGTATGCGATGCTGTAGCCGCATGAGGCAACTGGAGAGGGCAGCAATCCTTCGAGTCGAATGCAGAGAATCTCAGTTTGCAAATGCATTTGCCCTGCTCTCGCTAATTCCAAAGGAGCCGCCCAGTGCTTGACTGGCTGTACGAGATCGTCGCTCAACTGATTGTCTGGACTCACAGCGGCTTGAGCACTGTTGTACCCAAAGACAGCGGATGGGCGTGGGGCGGTGCAATCATCCTTCTCACCGTCCTCCTGCGACTACTACTAGTGCCACTGTTCGTGAAGCAGATCCACGCTTCTCGCAAGATGCAGGAACTAAACCCGAAGGTGCAGGCACTTCGCAAGAAATTCAAGAATGACAAGCAGCGCCTAAATCAAGAAGTCATGAAGCTGTACCAAGAGAACGGCGCAAATCCACTCTCGGGCTGCCTGCCAATCCTGGTGCAGATGCCGGTCTTCATCGGCCTCTTTCAGGTCCTCAAGCGGATCTCTGATGCTAATCCAGGCAACGGCGTCTTCGCAGTCACACCTGAACTTGTAAAGAGTGCCCAAAAGGCTAATATCTTCGGCGCCCATATCCCAGACACGTTTATCAATGCCTGGAGTGCAAAGAATGCAACGGCAATTGCCATCACATTGGCGGCAGTTGTTATTTCCTCTTGCATGACATTCTTTACGGTGCGAGCTAGCATTAAGCGACAGTCAGTCAATAACGAAAACAATCCGATGATGCAGGCGCAAAAGATGATGGTCTTCCTGGCGCCAGCTTTTGGATTGTTCGGCCTTGGCTTCCCGTTGGGTGTGCTCATGTATTGGGTTACCACGAATGGCTGGTCACTTGCCCAGCAGCACTACGTTTTTAGTAGATATCCACAGCCTAAGCTTGATGGCAGTGGTAACGTCAACGAAGATCATCGAGTAAACAGGTCTGCCGATCCACGACCCCCCAATACTTCGACAATGACCTCTAAAGTCGAAAAAGCAGTCCGCAATCAACCAAAGCGTCAATCGAGAAGCAAGCGGAACAGCGTTACGAAGCGCAATACCTCACATTAGTAATTATTTGATGAGTCACCCACTCCGCAATTCAATCCCCTGACGCCTGTCATGCCCGGCACAGCTACGCCGAGTTCTTGAAGTTCCTCGAGCAGATCCCCAAGGCCTATACACGGGGTGGAACTGCAAGTGCTCTGCGACGGCTACGGTACCCACGAAGGCATTAGTACTCCAGTTGTAGATCGCGATCTTGCTGGTCGGGGCTGGTCCTGGGGGGTGTCGAAAACCGTACAGACCCGGTCCGGGAATGGGTGCGGCCACCGGTGATCATCGGTGTGTGAAGACAGAAGATCAGTCGGTGGCCGCGGGTCACAGCATAGATCCTGGCCGCTGGCAGGAAGTGTTCGAGGTCCTGATGGGTCGCATCGCGGGACGGTTCGGCCGGGTTGAACCCCGGCGCCGGGCCCGGGCGCTGGTGCTCGGGCTGCTGTCGGACCTGCCGCGCAAGAACTGCTGGACGCTCGCTGAGCATGCCGGGGACGCCAACCCGTACGGTCTGCAGCACCTGCTGTCCAGGGCCAGGTGGGACGCAGACGCGGTACGCGATGACCTGCGCGGCTTCGTTGTCGAGCACCTGCACCACCAGGACGCGGTGCTGGTCGTGGACGAGACCGGCGACCTGAAGAAGGGCACGCACACGGTGGGCGTGCAGCGCCAGTACACCGGCACCGCCGGACGAATCGAGAACAGTCAGGTCGCCGTCTACCTGGCCTACTCCACCCCGCTCGGGCACGCGGCGATCGACCGGGAGTTGTATGTCCCGCGTTCCTGGACCCAGGATGCGGGCCGCTGCCGGGCCGCCGGGATCCCCGACACCGTCGCTTTCGCCACCAAACCCGCCCTGGCCGCCCGCATGATCGGCCGCGCACTGGACGCCGGCGTCATCGCATCCTGGGTGACCGGCGACGAGGTCTACGGAGGCAACCCGCACCTGCGAACCGACCTGGAAACACGCGGGATCGGCTACGTGCTGGCCGTCGCCTGCGGCCACCGGCTCGCCACCCGCGCAGGCAAATTCCGCGCCGACGCCCTGGTGAAGAAGCTACCGAAGCAGGCCTGGCAGAAACTCTCCGCCGGTGCCGGAGCCAAAGGGCAGCGCTTCTACGACTGGGCCCTGGCCGACATCGCAGGCGAGGGGCCCGGCCACCACCAACTCCTCGTCCGCCGCAACCGGCGCACCCGCGAACTGGCCTTCTACCGCTGCTACTCAGCCACCCGGGTTCCACTGTCCACCCTGGTGCGGGTCGCCGGACGCAGATGGACGGTCGAGGAGATCTTCCAGTCCGGCAAGGGCCTGGCCGGACTGGACGAACACCAGGTCAGAGGCTGGACGTCCTGGCACCGCTGGGTCACCCTCGCCATGCTCGCCCACGCCTTCCTCACCGTCGTCCGCGCCGACGAACACGCACCCCACCCCAGGTCGGACGAGCTGATACCGCTCACCTGCAACGAGATCCAACGCCTGTTCACCGCACTCGTCGTCGGGCCTGGCCACAGCCCGGCCCATCGGCTCGACTGGTCCCAATGGCGCCGCCGTCACCAGGCCCGATCCCAGGCCAGCCACTACCGCCGACAAGCCACTCAAGCATGAAGATCGCGATCTACAACTGGAGTACTAGCGTCGAGAAGGCAAACGTCCATGAAGAGCCGTTGGCCTTTTCCCCCGAGCGACCCCCCCTCTTGCGGCTGCATCACCGGCGCGCGCGCCCCGACGAGTTCGAAGAGTCGCACCAGTGCGGTAATCTACCTGCAGTATCAAGGTTGCGATGTCAACAGCCAGGCTGTATGGACGACGGTTACCGGTCGGGGGGGTGGAAAGGGCGTGTCTCGGGAGACGGTCACTTTCTCTCAAGGATTCGAACTCTCGGAACCCAGGAAACTGCACTGGCAAAAGATCACTGACCCGGAAGCCAAACTTCCCGAGTGTCCGCCAGGTACTGACGTCCGCGTACTAATTCCTGATGAACCTCGCTTCGCTACGCTTTGGAACAAGTTCAGTGCAGAGGGGATTCCGGTTCGACGCCTACCTTACCTTGTAGAACAAGAGACTATTAGTACGCTGGAAAACGGCGGCAGACTGACTGCAACAGTTTGTGAATCCCACCTCTCTCGTCAACTTCCCCGGGCATTCCCGCGTATAACCGGACCTGCAGCGATTGCTGCCCGAGAGGCATTCATGATGCTCTGGGAAGCCCAGGCTCCAGCTGTTGCTGACGAGACGATTTCCGTACCAGTCTCTGAGTTGGTGCCGAGAGCATGGCACATGTATTTGCCGTTTCCTACGCTGAATCCAGCGCAGGCAGAGGCAGTTGAGAGAATTCTTGACAGTGATGACCATCTCGTCGTGGTGGCACCTACCGGTGCTGGCAAGACAGTTATCGGCATGGTTTCTGCTCTTAATACGATCTTTGAGCAAGGCAGGAAGGCAGTTTGGCTCGTACCACAGCGTTCACTGACAGCTGAGTTGGACCAAGAGTTGGAAGGTTGGCGCAAGCGTGGCTTGCGCGTAGAACGCCTCTCGGGCGAATTCAGCGTAGATGTGGAGCGAACGCGCAACTCAGATCTATGGGTTGCAACCACAGAGAAATTTGAGGCCATGTGTCGGACCGTCTCATTGCGAGAGGCACTGGCAGAAGTCAATTGCTTGATTGTTGATGAAATCCACCTATTGGGAGACCCGACCCGCGGCGGAATACTAGAGGCATTGCTTGCTCGACTGAAGTCCGAGAATCCGAAGGTTCGAATTATCGGCCTATCGGCAACTGTGTCGAACGCAGATCAAGTTGCACAGTGGCTGGGAGCTCGGCTCATCAAGGTCAGCTGGCGTCCGTCCAAGTTGACTTGGCAGCTTCCGGTTGTGGCAGCAAATAAAGAGTTCAGTCAGGTTGACGCTGCTCGCACTCGGCTAGCCACCTCACTCACTCGCATGATCACTGCGGACGGTGGGAGTGTTGTAGTTTTCTGTGGCAGTAAGCGAGGCGTTCGCCGAATGGCTTTGATCATTGCAGGCGATCGGGGTGTAAACATTCGCGATGTACATCCTGATGATCTCGATCGGTTGCATGAAGCATGTGAAGCGGCTGGTATCGGCTTGCATTACAAGGGATGGGATCACAAGCTGGAGGCCGAGCGCCGATTTCGAGCCCGTAAGCTTCAGATTTTGGTTGCTACATCAACTGTTGCAGCCGGGGTGAATCTACCTGCGCGCGCAGTGGTGGTGCGCGACACCGAGATAGGTTTCAACAAGCTCGATGTTGCTACGGTACAGCAGATGTTCGGTCGGGCTGGCCGAGTGGGTGCAGGCGAAACCCAGGGATGGGCTTTCCTCATCGTCGATGAGGCTGAGCATGCGTCGTGGCAGCGTCGTCTTGTCGCTGGGAATACCGTTCATTCGCAGATTGGGGGCAGCCTAGCCGATCACGTACTTGGCGAGGCAGTACAGCAGCGGATCAGCACTGTGCGGGAGGCTGAGCGGTGGTGGGTAGAGACCTTTGCCTACCAGCAGGGGAGTGAAAGCCAACAACCACTCCGCGAAGCGATCTCAGCGCTGGTCGATGGCGGCTTCGCAACCGAAACACACGGGACACTTCAACCTACCGATTTGGGTGGGCTGACTGCCCGCATGATGGTGCCAGCAGCCGAGGGCAGTTCGATGCGGCTCGCTCTTAGCCGGCTTGCACTGCCCGAAGGGCCTGAGGAAGCTGAGTTCGCGCTGATAAGCGCCCTGTGTCAGCATGTCCCCAAATTTACTCAAGCTTCAGTGCCGGAAGATATCAAGATAGCAGTCACTCGATTGCTCGCAGCGCGGGGAGACCTCTCTCGAGCTACCTTGCGTCCAGCAGAACTCCCGGCATATTTGCCCGGAGACGTGGCAAGAGTTGCGCTGCTGGTGGTCGCCAACAATTCTATGGCCTTTCAGTCTGGGATACGCCATATTGGTGGTGTTCCGTACGCGAACCTTCATCCGATCCTTGAAGAGGCGCCCCGTTATCTGCATTGGATTAGTGCGCAAGGCCCTTTGGGGACGGTTCCACCCTGGTCAGCGATTGTGGCGGCAGATCTTGGCAGGCGGGTTAGATGGCGTCGTTGCAAATCAGGTCGAGGAGCCGGGCGACTACTATGGATGTGTGAACAGATGTCGACGCCAGCTTATGCAGAGTCAACTGTCGCCTCACTCTGGGATGCGGCGACTTCCCGAGGTATCGTCAGTCCAGATTGGTTGTCAACGACTCCGCCGAAGCATTGTCGGCTGGTTGGGGATGATTACATGGCGCTGCTGCGTGACCGTGCGACTAGTGTGACTGTCAACCTTGAATCAGATAGAGTCACGGCTGTAGGCCCCGCTGGTTCGGTTCTTGCTGTTTGGACGGACAAAATCCACGAGGTCGTGCGTATGCGGGGGACGAGCGAGATATCTGTACCAATGCCTGGTGTCTCAGGCGCGGCGGTATTCACAAGGCGAGGCGACTATCACGGAATAGGATGGCTGGCCAAATACTCACGTATGCATGCAGTGAATGAGGGGTAACCTCCCGGTTATTTGTCGGACGGCGCGGAGAATAGTTGGTCATGGGGCGGGCGGCTGATCGCCACTGGTGTCATCGACAGAACAGTTGGTTGAGTCAATCTTGAGCGCGGTGCCGAGATTACTCCTGGTCCTTTTCAAAGGCCGCTCGCCGAACCTGCCGTGCTGATCTCTCAGCAACGGGCTCTCCACGGTTTCTGCCCCCAGACCTCCGTGGAGGTTGAGTACTCGGGTTCAAAAAGTCGTCGCAACACTACTTGCCGAAGAGCATAGGTAGGTTCTGATCCACTTGTTGTGAAACGATCACGCAGCGTCGCTTGATACGGAAAGATTTAGGCGCGTGTAACTGTGAGGTGCTATCTCCCCTCTCCGACCACCTCGAGTGCGTAGCCGTGGAGCAGGTCACGGCGGACGGGCCGGTCGTGACGATCTCCGCCCGAACGACCACGGCCGAGGCGACGTGTCCGGCCTGTGGGACCGTGTCCAGGAACCGGCATGGCCGGTATCGGCGCAGGCTGGACGACGTGACGCTGACCGGGTGTCGGCGTACTCCTTGGTGTGCAGAGGTGAGTACGGATAAACGTGCAGAGTTGGTCGGGGGTCAGCCGGTGGCGGAGACCTGGGTTTCGACGGCGGCGAGACGGTTCTTGAGCCGGTAGCTGGGGCCGTTGATGGCGATGACCTCGCAGTGGTGCAGGAGCCGGTCGAGGATGGCGGTGGCCAGGACCTCATCGCCGAACACGCCTCCCCACTCCGAGAAGGCCTTGTTGCTGGTCAGCAGGATCGAGCCCTTCTCATACCTTTTCGAGATCATCTGGAAGACCAGGTTGGCTTCGTCGCGGGCCAGCGGCAGGTAGCCGACCTCGTCCAGCACGAGCACGTGCGGACGGAGATAGACGCGGAGCTTGGTGGCGAGCCGGCCGATGGCATCGGCGGCCTTGAGCTGGCGGACCATGTCGTCCAGCGTGGTGAAGTAGACGCTGAAGCCGGCCCGGCAGGCCGCGACCGCCAGCGCGACGGCGATGTGGGTCTTGCCGACTCCGGGCGGGCCGAGCAGCGCGGCGTTGGACTTGGCCTCCACGAACGCCAGGGTGGCCAGATCCCGGACTTTGCGGGCGTCCAGTTCGGGCTGGTAGGAGAAGTCGTAGTCGTCGAGGGTCTTGTGGTGCGGCATCCGGGAGATGCGCAGCGCGTGCCGGATGCGGCGTTCCTCGCGGACGGCGAGTTCTTCTTCCAGTGCCAGGTCCAGGAAGTCCAGGTAGCCCATCTTCGCCTCGTCGGCGCGGCCGACGAATTCGCCCAGTTGCTCGGCCAGGTGCGGCAGCCCGAGCTTGGCGGCGGTAGCGCGGATCCGGGTGGTGACCAACTCACTCAACGGATTTCAATCCTTCTGGCTCGTGGAGATCTGGGCTGGTGAAAGGCTGGGTGATCAGGTGAAGGGGCCGGTGCCGGTGATCTGGTCATAGACCGACAGCGGTCGCCGGTCGACCTCGACCTTGGCGGCGTCGGCCCGGGCCAGCAGGAAGCGCAAGGCTCCGGCCGGTTCTGGGCGCCGCCGGCGTGCGGCGATCTCCTCGGCGCCATCGCCTGGGCCGCCACCGGTGGTGGTGGCGCGGGTGTGCCCGTCAGGCAGCCCGTTCCAGTGGTCGGGGTCGACGACCTTGGCGCCGCGGCCGACCGCCCGCGGGTGCACCGCCAGCAGGGTGATCCCGTTCTCGTCGGGGACGGTGGCGTGCAGGCTGACGGTGGCCGCCGACGCCCGCACCTCCACCAACTGCCGGGGGAACACCCGGGCGGCGGGGACGGAGTAGAGGTTGGCCTCGAAGGCGACCAGGCAGTCCTTGCCGACGTGCCGCAGATGCCGGTCGCTCACCAGATACGGGCGTGCCGGAGCCGGCCGCAGCGCGGCGTGGTCGCGGCGGGCCCGGACCCCGATCACCTCGCCGTGGGTGCGGTGCACGGTGCGGCGGCGCAGCGGCACCCACGACAGGAACGCTGTGTCCAGCTCGTCCAGGGACGCGAATGAGCGGCCGGCCAGCACATGGTCGCGGACGATGGTGACCTGCCGCTCGACGCGGCCCTTCCCGGTCGGGCGGTAGGCGGCCAGCACATCGATGGTGAAGTCGTAGTGGCCGGCGAACGCCACCGCCTCGGGATGCAGCGGCACCGCCTTGCCCGGCGCGACGTGCCGCCGCACCACGGTCTTGGTCCGGTCGTAGACGATCGAGCCGGGCACCCCGCCGAAGTGCTCGAACGCCCGCCGGTGACAGGCCCAGAAGGTGGCCAGGTCCTGGCTGGTGGTGAAGCAGCAGAACGGGTCCCGCGAATACGACAGCACCATGTGGAAGGAGTAGACCTTCGCGATGCCCATGTGCGCCAGGACGCCGCCCTCATCACCCCAGTCGACCTGGGCCTGGGCGCCCGGCACCACCTCGAACCGGCGATGCAGCCCCGCCAGCTCCCGAGGGGTGAACCCCAGCTCTTCGGCGATCCGGGGGCGTGCCTCCTGCAGATACAGCTTCACCCGCTGATAGCTACCGGTGAACCCGTACTCCTCGACCAGCCGCTCGTAGATGACCGTGCCCTTGAGCAGCAGCTCAGCCCGCAGCCACGCATCGATCACCGGAGCGTACGCCGCGATCATCTGATTCCGCCGGCTCGGCCGCGGTGCCGCAGTCGGAGGCGCCGCCGCCGGGCCGTCCTCCTGCAGGTACTTGCGCACCGTGCGCCAGTTCAACCCGGTCTCCCGGGCGATCTCCGAGATCGTCGCGCCCGATTCCCGCAACGCCCGGAACCGGCGCAACTCAAGCCACCGCTCGGCCTCAAGCACCACCGCGACCCCCACCAGGATGATCAATGTCACCCAGCAGGCTTTACGACCACCCCACCGGCACCTCGGCAGACACGCTGATCACCTCTGCACATTTACCTGTACCTGGGTCTGCACATGAACCCGTACGCCGACACCAAGCGACGCGAACGGCACGCCGCGGTGCACGAGCTGCTGGCCAAGGGCGTAGGGATCTCCGCGATCGCCGAAGCGCTCGGCCTGGACCGCAAGACCGTACGCCGCTACGCCCACGCCGCAACCCCCGAGGATCTGGCGCCCGCCCGCGCCGGACGGCGCGGATCGCGCGTCGACCCGTTCCTGCCCTACCTGCACGAACGCTGGAACCAGGGCTGCACTGACGCCGCCCGCCTGTATACCGAGATCCGCGACCGCGGCTACACCGGAAGCCAGCGCACCCTCCGCCGGCAACTGCAGGCCGTGCGCGCCAACGGGAAACCGGCCCCCAAGGTCACCAAGCAGCTCAGCGTTCGCCGCGCCACCCACCTGCTCACCAGCCACCCCGATCATCTGGACGAGAACGCCACGCTCCGGCTGAAGAGGCTGCTGGCACGCTGCCCCGAGTTGGAGGCCGTCGCCGCCTGCGTGGAGTCCTTCGCGCAGATGATGGCCGAACTGGACGGACACCGGTTGCGCGACTGGCTCGATCAGGCTGCAGCCACTGGCTTCCCGTCCCTGAAAAGCCTGGTCAACGGCATACGCCAAGACCTCGACGCGGTGACGGCGGGCCTGAGCATGGAGTGGAATTCTGGCCGTGTCGAGGGCAATGTGAATCGGATCAAGCGCATCAAAAGGGACGGCTATGGACGAGCGTCCTTCGATCTCCTCCGCCTTCAGATCCTCCACGCTGACTGATGACTCACTCGAAGTGATCGGTCCACAACGAGTGCATCAGAACCGCTCCAAACGGCCATTGACATGCTCCAAGAGCTGTCGCCAGGCCGAGTATCGACAACGCCATTCGGAATCGCTTGCAGCGAGGGAGCGAGCCCGTCGCTATCCCGACGGGGAACCGGTCTGCCAACGCTGCGCCGGTCCGCTCCAACGCACCGGCAGAAGCCGTCCTCTCCACTGGTGTTCCAAGACATGCCGGGATGCCGCCGAGAAGGAACGCCGCCAAGCCTCGCGCCAACCCCCAAAGCCACGGCCAACCATCCGGATCAAGCCCTTTGACGGCGTGACCTGCGCGCTATGCGACGCTTCACTGAACCCTAAAGGCCCAGGACGCCGACCTCGCTGGTGCTCGAAACGCTGTCGCCAGACCGCCTTCCGCGCCCGTCAACACCAACAGACCACGAACGGGTCTACGGGCCAGGTTCAATGAGACGCGCGGAAGAGAACCAACCGCCGGGCCCGCTTGATTGAGAATCAAGGCCGCCCGCCGTCTCAGCCAAACTGGCCCGCCCAGTTCAACAAGCTCCAGTGGGCCACCTTGCCTGAGACAGGACACTCATCGACAAACGTTGCCGCTAGACGCGGACGAAACCAGGGCGTCGTCGCCGGCTGCCGGGCAGGGCCCGGCAGGTCCTGGCGCTACATCAGCATCTCCACAGTGCCGTGCGCAACGACCAGGCCGCTGCCCAGCGTAAGCTCGGCGTGGACGCACCGGGCGCCGTAGGTGCCGCGGGAGGCAGCGTGGATCCGCTTGATCCGTTCGGTCAACCACGCGTGCCGTAGGGAACGGGGCGAGGGCGGCCGGGCACGCCAGGCGTAGTAGCCCGATTCCGACAAATCCAGCACCCGGCAGGCGACCTGGACGGGAAGGCCCTCGTCGGCCATCACCGCGAGGGCTTCAAATGTTTTCTTGGGGGACACCACCTGACGCACCAACTCGACGGCTCGCTTGGTGACCGGCAACTCGGTCTCCAGCTCCCGGATCCGTCTGCGGGCCGCCAGCAGTTCACTCTGCTCGGTCGAGGTCGTGCCGGGCGCCTGACCTTTGTCGATGAGGTCCTGTTCGCGTCAGGTGTAGATCGTCTGATCGCTGATGCCCGGGTCCTGGGCGATCTGACGGACAGGACGTCCGACCTCGACCACATCCAGCACTCTGCGACAGAACTCCGGAGGGTATAGCCCTTGCGTGGCATGCCGGCCTCTTCTCATGGAGGGCGATGGCACAGCAGTCAAGCAAAATGACGCCACGGAAGACGGGGCACATCAAATGCGCAGCGACTGGCGGCCATTGCCGCCAACTATTACGAGGAAATCTTAGTCGAGACTCGCCCCGTCAAGCCAATCAACAACAGCTCGCACTGTCGAACTGACATGATTTTCCATCATCGTAAAATGGTTCCCTGGAACCTCAATCGTAAAATCAGCAAGAGGCCACAAAGGTCTCTTGCCGCCATCCCTTGAGTCGCTTTTCATTTCATCCGAAGCCCTGACAAAAAGCGTTGGAGTCACAATGGGAGCAGGAGACCATTCTGAAAATATTCGAGAATATCCTCCCATTGCAGAGAGCCTTGTATCGTCTACAAGATCCAACTCACTTCCCCTGGCAAGCATCTCCTCTATTATCACTTCTTGAACTTGAGATAGCGACCGGTCCCCTGGAAGGTAAGTGTCTAGCAAAACCACTGCGGCGGGGAAAATCCCGCGATCTTCGAGGCAGCTAGCCACTGCATGAGCTAGCCACCCTCCAGAAGAATGCCCCAGAAGGACGAAAGGATCGCCTAGGATATGGCTGCAGATGAGTTCGGATTGCATTTCAGTGACTACACTAACGGAGTTCGGTAGATTTTCTCCACTCATGAATCCAGGAGCAGGAAATACCAGCAAATCTCTAGAATTTTTCAATTGCACAGCAAAGCGCGCATACAAGTGCACGCCCGAGAGTGCGAGTATCGAAGGAAAGCAAATCAAAGCCGCACGCTTGTTGCCGCTGGCAAGCTTGACCGGATTTTGCGAAACTTCAAGCATTTGAGGTACATCAAAAGTAGCACGAAGACGCGAGGCGCTCATCAGCAGATCGACGCCCTCACCGATCTTTCTCTGTTTACATGCTTCCAAGAAGAGCAACTCGAGCGGACCCTGCGACTTTTGATCCTCAACAATACTCCGCGACATATTTTTTCCCATCCAATCTTTTCCGGTTGCATCGCGAGTGCTCATTTCCGCCACTTCAACCCTTAGCCGGCTAGCTAGCGTGGTGGGGGTGGGGTAGTCGAAGATCAGGGTGGGCGGCAGGTGGAGTCCGGTGGCGGTGTTGAGTCGGTTCCGCAACTCCACCGCTGTCAGGGAGTCAAATCCCAGCTCCGGGAAGGCGCGGGTGGGTTCCACCGCCTGTGGCCCGCCGTGGCCCAGGACGGCGGCGGCGTGGGTGCGGACCAGGTCCAGCAGGACCCGGTCCTGCTCGACCTCAGGCAACCCGGCCAGGCGCTG
>NZ_JAXCEJ010000048.1:0-16862 GCF_041463665.1 Actinomadura chokoriensis | reverse complement strand
AACGCCACCGCGTCGGCCTTGAACTCCTCGGAATAGACCTTCATCCCCACACGGGACCCCTCTCACCCCCAGATCTCCATGATCCAGGGCGCTCAAGGTGTCCACACCTCGGGGGGAGAGCCCCGCTTCTCTTGCCCCAGCAAGCTGGACACTGCGAGGCCTTCAAACCGGGAGAAGCGATGCCACGACCCCGTACCACACCGATCCGCAATCCCGCACTGGCGGTAAGCATCGCCGAGACCGGCCAGACGTACGCCTCCATCGCCGAAATGATCAACCGCGTGGGCCGCGAAGCGGGGCTGGTCATGCACTGCACCGCGTCGTCCATCGCCAAATGGATCAACGGCGCCAACCCCGCTCCTGCAGCAGCCGCCGCCGCGCTGGAGGCGTTCGCCCGGCTACTTGACCGCCCCGACCTCACCGCTCAGGACCTCGGCTGGCCCCACCCTCCTCCGAAAGCCACCGGATCATCCGACCCATGGCAGGACGACCCCGTCGCCTGGCTCACCCGGTTAGGAAGAGACGACATGCTCAACCGGCGCACCGCTCTAACCGCTGGCCTGTACTCCCTCACCGCTACGACTCTCCCCCCGGCAAGTCACAAAATCGCGAACCGCACCGGACCCGCCAGCAGCGCCGGAGCCTCCGACGTCGAACGGATACGCCACATGTCTTCCACCTTCGAGGAGATGGACGACATGTACGGAGGTGGGCACGGACGCCGCATCGTCGCCGCATACATAACCCAGGAAGTCGCTCCGCTCCTGCGCGGAACCACCGGCAAGGCACGCCCCGCCCTGTTCACAGCGGCAGCAGAGATGACCTACCTACTCGGCTGGATGGCCGCCGACGACTTCAAGGCAGGGCTCGCGCAGCGGTACTACATACAATCTGCCCGCCTCGCGCACGAAGCCGGAAACCCGCTCATGCGCTCCACAGTCCTGCGATCCCTGGCGGTTCAGGCGCTCGAACTCGGCCACACCCCTCAGGGCCTCGCGCTCGCCGAAGCCGCCGCCGATGGCATTCGACGCGGCTGCCCACCCCGACAACGCGCTTGGATCACAGGAATGCATGCTGAGGCGCTCGCCGCCACCGGCTACGAGCACACTCGTGTCCGCCACCTGCTGAGCAGAGCCGAAACCGACCTCGAACACGCAGACTCCGCCCCTACCCAGGAGCTGACTGGTAACTACCGGCGGGAGTCCTACGAGCACCAGGTAGGGCTGACCCTCGACCACATGGGCGACTACAAAGCGGCGGAGGAACACTACGCCGCCTCCGTCGCTTCCCGGCGCCCGAACGAGCGACGCACCCGGGCGCTCATCGGCGCCGAGCTCGCCCGAACTCAACTCCGCCAGCACAAACCCGACCAAGCCGCCCACACCCTGCTCGGCCTATCGACAGACCTGATGGCCGTCTCGTCCGCACGGCTGAACCACATCCTGAGTGGCATCCGGGAAAGCTGGAAGTCGTCCCGCGACGATCCGACCGTGAACCGCGCAGAGGAGCTGCTGTCCAGCTTGACCTACTCCCGGCAGCCTGGAAAGGCACGGTGGAGCTGACGGCTGGTGCACCCACTACGCCGAGGCCGGACGCTCTCCGGTCCCACATGGGCTAACGGCTCAGGTGGACGCGACTGACAGTGGGCAGTGTTTCCATCGCTTTGTGCGCTGTGTCGCCCTCCACAATGGGAGGCTTTACGCCGAGCGGATGGGGATGAAATTTCCGCGAGCCAGAACGTCTCCCTGTCCGGGTGGCACAATCACGCGGCCTCAGTACCTACGAGGCTTGCTTCCCGAAAGCCTGAAGCCGGCTCACTACCGAGGCCGTGCGGAACGACGTGCAGCCTTTGCCGAGACCCTCGATGTCGGTGCTGAACCGCCGTCCCCGCCACGACCCTGCGGCGGGGACGGCGATCGCACTCAACTGGCTGTATTGGCCGTATATGGCAGGCTTCTCTCCCGGTACGACCTGCCACTCTGCGTTTCGGCGTTATGGATTGCCGACTAGTCCGATCGCAGGAGGGATGCCGATCACTTCGACGTCGACGTCGTGGCGGAGAGTCCGCGCCATGTTGGCCAGCGCGATCCTGGCGAGCGGGAACAGCGTGGTTGAGGTGAGGGGCTTGCCGGTCTTGAGATGGATGCCCAGGACGACCTTGTGCGGCCGGTACTCCGGGGGGATGGAGCGTGCACCGTCAGATTCCTTAAGGACGAGTTCGCGGAACTTCGCGCGCGCGTCTTCTTCGTAGAAGAGTGCCTGGACGCCTGCGAGGGCCTGGACGACCAGGTGGCTGAGGGGGCCGGCGCCTTCGGCGGGCTTGACGCACACCAGTTCGCCGCCCGGTCCGAGCAGGTCGCAGACCTCCAGGCCGTTGTGGTGGTGCAGTTCGGTGCGGACGGTCTTTCGGTCGAGGCAGAGGAACCGGTCCACGCTGGCTTCCTTCTGTACACGCTCGTTGTAGTCGCGTTCGTGCTCTCCGGGATACCAGGGCGGCAGGGTGAGGCTGGGAGTGGTGGCGATGAGCCGGGTGACGTCCCGGTCGATCGCGTCCAAGTAGTCGGTTCCACTTTCGTACCACTTGCCTTCGACCAGGAAGTAATGGCGGTTCCCTTCGACTTTCCAGGTCTCGACCCACTTGATCGCCGAGGCGCTGCCCAGTGGTTCCCCCGCTTCGCCGTGCAGGAAGATCCTGCCCGTCCGCAGTGCTCTGGTGGGTTGCGCTGATCCCGCCGTGCACGCCCGCAGGTCCGCGATGGTGGGGGCGGCGAGGTTGCGGAGCCGGGTACCACCGATGGTTAGGGAGTAGGCGCACGCCGCGGTGGCCCGGTCCATGAGGGCGGTGGGAACCGCGGCGTTGACGGTACCGTCTGCCGGGTTGGTGAGCGCCGTGTCGAGTATGGCATCGAGCCGCTGAATGACCGCCGGCGTCCGGATGGGTGCGATCGCCTCAACGAAGGCGAGGTCGGGGTGCGGCTCGGCTGCGGCGATGTTGACGAGGGCTGCAAGGGAGTCGCGAAAAACCCGAGGTTCGGTGGGTAGCGGCATCCTCAGTCCCGCCGAGCCCACCACCTTGACCTCCCCGTCACCGGGCAGGCCGAGCCGCCGCGCCTGAAGACGTCCGCCCAGTTCGCCGACCAACTCGTTGTACTGGGTTAGTCCGATCTCGGAGATCCGCGCGCCGGAGGCGACGCGGGTCGCGTCCAGACGGCCGCGCCCCGACAGCCGACGGCGGACGACGTCGTGCACCTGGCCCGGGTCGACGGCCCGGACGGCGACGCGCAGCCCGAACGTCGGGTCCTTGTATTCGTCAGGGACCAGGCGCCAGCCCTGGTCGAACCCCACGGCGAAGACCTGCCCGGCCACTGCGGCGATCAGCAGGGCCGCGGCATCCAGGCGGGGGAGGTTCACATCGTGTCCGGTGAGTTGCCGCACCTCGTCGCATAGGGACGTCCGGTCAATGGCGAACTGGCCGCTGACCAGCAGGGACGGGCAACCGAGGCGCTCCTCGGGGACGGTGACGGTGCACTCTAGGTCGTCGTACTGCTCAAGATCGAGGATGTCGAGCATGCTCACAGGGTCGGGCTTGACTCCGACCAGCCGGTAGACCGTGCGTACGGTCACTGGAACTCCTCGCGGTGAGGGGCGGCAAGAGGGAAGTGTGCCGCCGTCCTTTGAGTTCAGAGGTGGATCTGGGCGCACGGGATACGCCCTTGGTCGGTTCTTAGAACCCCTAGGGGCTCCCGGAACCGCGGTCGGCTGCTCGATACGGCGGGGTGAGGGCTGCTTGAGCAGTCATTCCCCAGCCTGCGGGCGGAAGCCGCTGTCGTGGGCGAACTGGAACTTGGCGAGCTTGGCCTTCTTAGTGACAGAGAAGAGCAGGTAGCCCTTGCGTGAACTGCCCGGCGCCAGCGTGGCCGAACTGCCGACGGACGGGCCGAGCGCCACCTCGCTCAGGTCGGAGTCGTAGTGCTGATCCTGGGTGTCGCCCAGATGCGCCCCGTTACTGGGTGATTCATCGTGGGCGACGGTCCCGGTGTTCTTGAGGGTGATCTGGGCGGCGGCGAGACGCTGCCCGGGCTGTGGCACGTTGAACTCGTCCTTCGCCTATACCGTCGCCGCCGCCCACACCGCGGGGACGGCGAACTGAAGCCCCTCGCCGTTGCCCTCGAGGGTGACGGTTTCGCCGACGCCGACGCGGGTGCCCTGGCTCTCCGCCGGTTGGCGGGCTTGTCGTCGGGGGTGCTGCTCACCTCGGTCGGGGTACAGCCCTTGAGAGTGGACGCGAGGACGGCAAGCACGACGAAGCGGATCTTGTTCATCTTCTGCTCCTGGGGGTCGCCAGCTGGCAGCCACCCACGTCGATGGCTCCGGCGGAACGAACACTAATCATGGTCGCGGACATTTCATAGCAGAATCCTGATAACCTAGGTTATCAGGACTTCTACCGCATACAGGCTCCGCCTGCGTCTGCGGTTGTGACGGTTGGGCTTCTCGGGCCCATTAGTCCCGAGAAGCGCGGTAGTCCCTCGGTTCTCCCGTCGCCCCCTCGGCGCTAGGCGTCTGGACGAGCAACTCAAGGCCCTGGCGGACGAGCACGTCCGAGGACGTAAGCAGACCGAGTTGCTGGTCAAGGCGCTGCGCAAGGCCCAGGTTCGCGGCCAGTGGGGCGAGCTTCAGCTCAAGCGCGCCGTGGAGAGGGCCAACCTGCACGTGCACTGCGACTTCGACCAGCAGGTCCACTTGGACGGCGATGACGGCGTCCAGCGGCCCGGACATGGTCCGTGCACCTCGGCAGCGGCCACGACATCGTGATCGACGCGAGGGTCTCCCTTGAGGTGTTCCTGGCCGCTTTTGAGGCCGACGAAGACGCCGGACTGGACCGCCTGATCGGCGAGCACACCCGCCGGGTCCGCAAGACGTGGACACCTTCGCGACCAAGGAGAACAACGAGAAGGTCGCCGACCGCCCCGACTTCATATGTTCCTGCCGAGGGAAGCACCTTGTGCTCGCCTCGCCGACCGTGCTGATCCCGCCGATGCTCCATACGATCGAGATCGGCTGGGCCGAGGCCGCCCTGCAGCAGAAACATGCGCGAGGGCCTCGAACTGGGCTTGGCGATCCACGCGCGCTCGGCACGCTGGGCGGCCAGCTCACAAGCTCGAGTGCTCGCCGAACACCTCGGTGAAGGCCTATAACGCCACCATCGGCTCGCTGGAGGCAAGGCTGCCCCGGCCCGCAGCTTCAAGTACCTCAAGATCCTTCGGCAGACCTCGCCGGGGGCTCCACGCAAGGCGACGACCCGGCCTCTCGAGGCGGTCGAACTCGCCTGACCGGATGAGATGCGAACCGGCATACTGCAACTTACTGAGTTCGACTTGGCCTGATAAGCCTGGTTATCGCAGTAGCAGGCAGCGCCGGTGGGCATCGCGGCGTAGGCTCATAGCAACGCCAGGAAGGGAGTTGAGATGACCGGACAGCGCGGGAGCACCCAGCTGATGTCGATGCCCACGCTCGCAGAGGTCGCCAGAGTCGAGCAATCATCCGCCTCTACCCAGCGGGGGGCGCCACCCCGGCTTCCCACCATCGCCCAGAGAGACTCGGCCGACTCCTGTTCGACGGCGCGCAAATCGCTACCTGGCAGGCAAGGAGGATCCCCGGAAGATCGTGAATTCGTCCGAAGGGGTGTTGATGTTTGTTCGGACGGAGTCCATTCGCTTCTCGGCGCTGGACACGGATCCCGCTCTGATCGACAACGCGGCGGACCGGCAGATCTTCACAGTCAGCACAGTAAGTCTGATCCATTACCTGCGAGCGGGGACCTTCGGATGGATACAGGACGGCCTCATGAGGACCTACGGCAGGTTCTCGATCTTGGCAACCGAGCCCACAGCGGCCCTCTGCAATGGGCGGACATCCGTTTACGGGGGGCTGCCAGGTTCATGAGCTGAGGGTTGTTGATGCCGTTGGCAGCGCGTTTAAGATGGCCCGATATCGTCGGTTATCAACCAAGCGCACAAGGTGATGGAATTTTCTAGCCTTGCCTGAACGAAACATGCGAGGAGGTGACGATGTTGAGCCCCTGGAACGACAGGATCTTGATCTCGATGCCCGAGATCAAGGAGCTAGCGAAGGTACAAAGACCGGTCGTCAGCACCTGGCGACGCCGCTATCCCGATTTCCCCCAGCCGGTTACCGGAGACCACGCCCATCCGCTCTTCGACGCGGTGGCGGTCGCTGATTGGCTGGTCACGACCGGTCGAGCAAGCCGCCGAGAGATCGACGGCGAACTTCGCCTTCATGCCTTGAAGCAGCTGGGCGGCCAGCTTCCGCCTCGGGCGCTGATCGCGTCACTCACCTCACTTATCGCCCTACGGCATCACACGGACGACGAACTGGACGACGGTCGACCGGGGCAGCTCAGACGACTTCGGCATCTGGCTGCGGACTGCGACCCCACCGATGAGCTACTTCGCTCCGAGATCGACACGCTCCGCGTCGACTGGCTGCCCGGCATCGTCGACGAACTGATCGAGGCCGCCTACAGCCCGGCTGGCGCCTTTGAGAGGATCATGGAGGTCCGCGGACGCCTCGGTGCCACCGAGCTCGCGGCGGATCGACTCGATCCACTACTGGTCGACTTGATCGCCAAGCTCGCCGGCGCGGCGTCTTACGCCGACCTGCACGGAACAGTCACCATCTGCGACCCGTACGCCGGGTGCGGGGATCTGCTGCTCGCGATCTCCGCGCTCCGCGATGACCAGCCGATGGAGCTGACCGCCTGCTGTTCCGATCCCTACCTGGCCCGGCTCACCGCCCGCCGACTCGCAGTTCGCGATCTGCATGAGGGGTCCTTCACCGTCCGCACCACGCGCGGGACGATACTGCAGGCCGCTCACGTCATCATCACCCAGCTCCCTTACCTGCCGGGCGAAGAGCGCAGCGTGGCCGAGACGCTCGACCTAATGAGCGAGCTTTCGGCCGATCTGCGGACCGGTGCGACTGCGGTCGTCGTGGCACCGGCGGACACCATCGGTGCACTGAACCCGCACAGCCAAGCAGGTCGGCTCCGCGCCGACCTGCTCAAGAACGCGACCAAGGCCATCATCCGGCTGCCCGGCGGCCTGGTGCCATTCCGGCCCGGGTATGAGGCCGCAGTGTGGGTGCTCAACGCCTACTACGGCACCGACCTTCCCGGGTTGATACTCAGCGCCGATGTCTCGGACCAGCCGCTCACCGAGGCCATCGTTGACGCGCTCGCGACCGACATCCGCACCTGGCGCGAACCCGGCTTCGACCCCGACGCACACCGGCGCAACTACGCCGTCCAGCTTCCGATCGCGGCGCTCGTCACCTCACCCCGGACACTGAGCCCGCGCTACCTGACTATGTCCGATCAGCCAGCGTTCGAGCGAGTCGCACGGTCGCTCGAGCTGGAGGGAGCGTTGCAGAAGGCCCGCCCAGGGAAAGCCCTGTCCGCTCACCTAGAGACGCGGCTCACTACACCACGCCCGCGCACAGAGACGCTGGCCCAGCTGACAAAAGGCGCACGCGACCGAGCGAACCTGCTCTCGCTGCACAACGGGACGCGTCTGTTCCGCGAACTCGTCCGCCACGATCCGGGCCGTGCCCGCTCCTACCCAGTGATCGGCTCCCCCGAGGTGTGCGGTGACTCCCCGCGCGGCTCCCGGGTCGTCGACCGGCTCGAGTTCGAGAAGCGGCACCCGAAGGCCCGGCGCACACTTCCCGGCGATGTCGTGATCACGACCGCCCCCGAACCGGCCGCGCTCGTGGACCACGACGGATACTCGGTCGTCGAATTCCCCGCCCGGGTCCTACGGATCACGCAGCTCGGCCGAGAGCACTTCACCCCGCGCGTGCTCGCCGTACTCCTCACCCGTCCCGGCCGAGCCCCTAAGGCCATTCGACCGGTGCAGCGTCTCGACGAGCTCTGGCTCCCCCTGCTGCCTTCCGATGATCTCTGGCGTCTCGATCAGATGCTCGCCGATCTGGATGAACGCCGCCGCCTGGCCGTCGCGGAACTGGAAGCCTTGGACGAGCTGAGCCGGCTCGCAGCGACCGGGCTCACCGACGGAACCCTGACCCTGACCGACCACGGCAAGACCTAAGGAAGACGATGCCACCTCGCAAGAAGCCAGCAGCAGGCCAGGGCACCCTGCCCGGCACCACGTCCATGGCAGAACTCAAGGACATCCTGTGGAAGTCCGCGGACAAGCTCCGGGGATCCATGGACGCCGCCGAGTACAAGGACTTCGTCCTCGGCCTGGTCTTCCTTAAATACGTCTCCGATTCCTGGGAGGAGCGCCGCCGCAAGCTCCGCGCCGAACTCCTCGCCGACGGCGTCCCCGAATCCCGCATCGAGTCGTTCCTCGACGACAAGGACGAGTACGAACGCGAGGGTGTCTTTTGGGTTCCCGCGAGCGCCCAATGGTCAGAACTCGCCGCCGGCGCCAAGTCCTCTCCAGGCGGCATCGGCGAGCTCATCGACAACGCGATGGACGCAGTCATGAAGGAGAACCCCGCGCTCACCGGCGTCCTCCCCAAGATCTTCAACCGAAAGGAGGTCGACCAGCGCCGCCTCGCCGAACTCGTCGACCTCATCAGCGACGCCCGCTTCACCGGCCACGAGGGCAAGACCGCCGCCGACGTCCTCGGCGAGGTCTACGAATACTTCCTGGAGAAGTTCGCCCGCGCCGAAGGCAAACGCGGCGGCGAGTTCTACACGCCCGCCAGCATCGTCCGCCTCATGGTCGAAATCCTCGAACCCTACAAGGGGCGTGTCTACGACCCCTGCTGCGGCTCAGGCGGCATGTTCGTCCAGGCCGAGAAGTTCGTGCTCAACCACCGCGGCCGCCGCGACGACATTGCCGTCTACGGCCAGGAATCCAACATGCGCACCTGGCGCCTGGCCAAGATGAACACCGCCATCCACGGCCTGTCCACCGACCTGTCCACAAACTGGGCCGACACCTTCCGCGAAGACCGCCACCCCGACCTCAAAGCCGACTTCATTCTCGCTAATCCGCCATTCAACATGTCGGATTGGCACCGCAATACCGAAGATCCCCGCTGGCGCTTCGGCACACCGCCAGCCGGGAACGCCAACTTCGCCTGGATCCAACACATCATCTCCAAGCTAGGCGTCCACGGCACCGCCGGTGTCGTCATGGCCAACGGCTCCATGAGCTCAAAACAATCCGGCGAAGGCGAAATCCGCAACGAACTTATCAACGCTGATCTCATTGCCTGCATGGTCGCTCTTCCACCCCAACTCTTCCGAACCACCGGCATACCTGCCTGCCTCTGGTTCTTCGCCAAAGACAAGACCTCCCGCGGTGGCCACACCGACCGCCAAGGCCAGGTTCTGTTCATCGACGCACGCGCCATGGGCACTTTGATCGACCGCACCGAACGCGTCTTCACCGAGGAAGAAATCAAGAAGATATCCGACACATTTCACGCCTGGCGCAACACCAAGAGTGCTCGCGAAGCAGGGCTTTCCTACAAGGACGAACCAGGCTTCAACTACAGCGCAACCCTCGAAGAGATCCAGTCCCACGACGGCATACTCACCCCCGGCCGTTACGTCGGCGCAACCGAAGCCAAAGACACCGACATCGAACCCCTCGCCCAGAAGATCAACCGCCTCACCAAGGACCTCGCCAACCATTTCGATGAAGCCAGTCGCCTCGAAACGGTCATCCGTCAACAGTTGGAGCGTCTCGATGTCTGAAAAGACCACTCTCGGAGCGCTCGTACGCCTCAGACATTTGGAGTTCGGAGACGGGTACCGAACGAAGCGGTCCGAGCACGGACATCCCGGATACCCCATCCTGAGGGTAGCGGAGGTATTGGATGGCCGCATCGAGCCAAAGCTCGAAGACTTCATTTCAGTCGCTTATCGAAAAAACATTGGCGCCAAGCTCTCAATGCCTGGTGACGTCATTCTTACCACGAAGGGAACCGTTGGGCGCGTCGCTGTCATGCCATCCGATGGGAACGATTATGCGTACAGCCCTCAAGTGTGTTACTTTCGCCCTAGAGTTAACGGCCCACTACTCTCCGAATATCTATATTACTGGTTCAAAACTCCGGAGTTCTGGAAGCAGGCCGCCTTCCTTAAAGGCCAGACGGATATGGCTGACTATCTAAGTCTTTCAGATATCCGATCATTGCACATTACCCTTCCTGGTCATTCTATCCAGAAGGGCATCGTGGAGGTACTGGGGGCCCTCGACGAGAAAATCACACTCAATGGCCGCATCGTCAATAGCTGCGATCTGATTCGCGCGTGCGGACTCGACCAATTTCTTAAGTCGGCGCCAGAGGGCGAAGCACATGCGCCGCCACTCTCCTCACTCGCAGAATTCATCAATGGCAAGGCCTTCACGAAAAACGCCACTGGCTCAGGCCGTATGGTGGTTCGCATTGCAGAACTCAACTCCGGCCCTAGCGGATCGACCATCTACAACGATCTGGAAGTCCCGGATAAGCATCTCGCGAGAGCGGGTGATCTGCTATTCGCCTGGTCGGGTTCACTGACGGTCCATCGCTGGTATCGCTCCGAAGCGATCATCAATCAACACATATTCAAGGTGATCCCTCGCGGAGATTACCCAGTCTGGCTTCTGAATGACCTACTCCTGGCCAAGCTCGCAATGTTTAAGCAAATAGCAGCAGACAAAGCGACAACGATGGGGCATATCCAACGAAAACACCTTGATGAGTGCGTGCACGCACCAGCGCCCGGTTCAATCCCGAGGTTGGATGCCGTTCTCGGCCCCCTCTGGCAGCGTGCACTCCTAGCCGAACAAGAATCCCTGAAGCTCTCTGAGCTGCGAGACACGTTGTTGCCAAGACTCATGTCGGGGGAGATCAAGGTTCGGGACGCGGAGAAGCTCGTGGAGGAGGCGGTATGAGCGGGTACAGCGAGGCCGATCTCGAGTACGACGTTCTCGAGGTTCTTGGGGAACTCGGGTGGGAGCCTAGAGAGGGTAAGCAGATCGCGCCTGGGTCCGGAGAGCGAGAGTCCTGGGCTGAGGTGATCATTCCGGCGCGGTTGCGAGAGGCGGTGGCACGGATCAATCCGGGGCTTCCCGCACAGGCTGTGGATGATGCGGTCAAGCTCGTCCTGGACTTTGAGTCGCAGGATCTGCATAGTGAGAACTTCCGGATCCACCAGCTGCTGACTAAGGGGATCCGGGGGGTTAGCTTCACCGATAAGTTCGGGGCGGAGCAGAATCCGACGATCCACCTCGTTAATCGGGCTGATCCGTATCGGAACGATTTCATGGCAGCCCGGCAGGTCACGGTGGTGAACGCCGGAAACAAGGACATCAAGGTTCGGTTCGATGTCGTCCTGTATCTGAACGGGTTGCCGGTCGCGGTCGTCGAGTTGAAGAAGCCGAGCGACCCTAACGCGACGATTCCGGCGGCCAAGGCGCAGCTCGACACCTACTCCTCGCCGAAGGAGGTGTGGGCGGCGTTCCGCGCGAATGTGATTTGCCTGGTCTCCGACGGAGTGGAGGCGCGGTACGGCACCGCGTTCACCCCATGGAATCACTACGCACCGTGGAAGGTCGATGAGGCGGGCGTCGAGATCGCCGATCCCGGTACGTGGGAGACTTCCGAGCTGTACCTCGCGTTGCACGGCCTGTTCGACGCCCGGCGGTTCCTCGATCTGCTCGACGGCTACGTCGGGTTCGCGCGCTCCGACGAGGGATTGCGCAAGGTGATCGCGAAGCCGCATCAGTACTTCGCGGTCGACGTCGCGGTACGCAAGACGATCGAAGCGGTGCGCAGCCACGGTAAGGCCGGGGTGGTCTGGCACACCCAGGGGTCGGGCAAGTCCCTAGAGATGGAGTTCTACTCCGGGCGGGTGCTTAAGCACTCGGCGCTCGGCAACCCGACAATCGTCGTCATCACCGACCGAACCGACCTGGACGACCAGCTGTTCCAGGCGTTCCACGCCAGCGAACTGCTGCCGGAAAAGCCCGTCCCGGTGACCAGCCGGGATCAGCTGCGCACCGAGCTCACCAACCGCAGGACCGGCGGCGTCTACTTCACCACCCTGCAGAAGTTCGGCAAGACCAAGGCCGAGAAGGACGCTGGCACACCGCACCCGCTGCTGTCGGACCGGCGCAACGTCATCGTCATCGTGGATGAGGCTCACCGCAGCCACTACGACGACCTCGACGGCTACGCTCGGCATCTGCGTGACGCCCTCCCCAACGCCACGATGATCGCCTTCACCGGAACGCCGATCCGCACCGCAGAGAAGGACACCACGCAGGTCTTCGGCGACGTCCTCGCGACCTACGACCTGACCCAGGCAGTCAAGGACGGCGCGACCGTGCCCGTCTACTACGAGAGCCGGCTTATCCCCGTCCACCTGCCTAGAGACCTCGACGCCGAGGAACTCGACGAGACGGTCGACAAGGCCACTGAGGGGCTGGACGATTCCGAGCGCAAGCAGGTCGAACAGGCCGCCGCCGTCATGACCAGCGTGTACGGAGCCCCGGAGCGGCTGAAGCAGCTCGCCTCCGACATCGTGGCGCACTGGGAGACCCGTTCGACCGCGATGCAGGAGTTCATCGACGCTTCGGGCAAGGCGATGATCGTGTGCGGCACGCGGGAGATCTGTGCCGCTCTGTACCGGCAAATTATCGCCATAAGACAGGACTGGCACTCCGATGCCGTCACCGGGGGCAAGATCAAGGTCGTCTACAGCAGCGGCCCCACCGATCCGGAAGAGCTGCGTGAGCACCGGCTCCGTCCGTCCGAGCACAAGACCATCCAGCGCCGGATGAAGGACGCCGACGATGAACTGGAACTGATCATCGTCAAGGACATGCTGCTGACCGGGTTCGATGCCCCGCCGCTGCACACTCTCTACCTCGACCGGTCGATGCGTGGCGCGCAACTCATGCAGACGCTCGCCCGCGTCAACCGCACGTACAAGAACAAGCAGGACGGTCTGATGGTCGGGTACGCCCCCCTGCACGACAACCTACTCGAAGCCCTCGCCGAGTACACCGTCAATGACCAGCAGTCCAAGCCCATGGGCCGAGAACTCGACGACGAGCAACAGGGCGCGATCGCCAAGGTCCGCGACATCCTAGACGTGCTCGGCAACGTCCACCTCGCCGGATTCCCCTGGCGCGAAGGGCTCGCCGCGGGTAACCCCCAGGCCTGGCGCGACACCGTGACCGGCGCCGCCTCCTTCCTCCGCGACCCGAAGAACCCGGGCAACCAGGTCGATGAGGAGGCCGAGCAACGCGAACCCACCCTCAAGGAGCGCTTCGCCGCCGAGAGCGCCCGCCTATCCCGCTTCTACGGACTGTGCGGCGGAACCGGGCTGCTCAACGATGTGAAGGACAACATCCGCTTCTTCAAGGACGTCCGGACCGTCATGGCCAAGTTCGACGCCGCCGACCGGGTCGCCAACGGCCGCCCAATCCCTGCCGACATCGAGCTTTACCTCAAGCAGGTCACCGCTGGCGCCATCGAGGCCGACGCGGTTACCGACCTGTTCTCCGAGGCCGGGCTGCGCCGCCCCGACCTGTCCGACCTGGACGAGAAATATCTCAAGCAGGTCCAAGCGGCCAAGCACCCCGTTCTTGCCATAGAAGCCCTCCGGCGCCTGGTCCAGCAGGAGATGCGCAAGGTCACCAAGCACAACATCGTCCGCCAGCAGTCCTTCTCCGACCGGCTGATCGACTTGATGCGCAAATACACCAACCAAAACCTGTCTGCCGCCGAGATCATCGCCCGGCTAATCGAGATGGCCAAGGAAGTCTCGGCTGACGCGGGGCGCGGCGCCCGCTTCACCCCCGAACTGAGCCCTGACGAACTGGCCTTCTTCGACGCCGTTGCCGAAAAGGACACCGTCAAGGACCTCATGGGCGAGGGCGATCGATCCGTTGGCGAGGAAAAGCTTGCTGCCATCGCCCGCGACCTCGTCATCGCCGTCCGCACTAATCTGTCGGTCGACTGGTCTGCCCGCGACGATGTGCAGGCTCGCCTGCGCTCCATCATCAAGCGCCTGCTCGCCAAGCACGGCTACCCCCCCGAGGAGGAACGCGAGGCCATCGACAAGGTCATCCAGCAATTGGAGACCTTCGCCGACGAGTGGACCCCCGCAACCTGACCGTCCCATATCGCAGTGCTCTCGGACGGCATGCCGTTGATCGCGGAAACTTACGCGTGGCTGTCGTTGAGCATCCACCCACGAGGTGGAAGCAGACGGGTAAGGATGTCTTCGGGGAGGTGATCGGAGGCGCCCTCGCGGTCGCGAATCATGAACCGTGCCCGCAGCCGGCGCCCTCAAGTCCATGACCAGATTCATGGCCGCCTAGCGTCAACCGGGCTACGGTCGGGTAAGTGGGGGCGTCCAGAACGCGGATCCCGCAGCTGCTGTGCGCGATGACCGCAAGTACGTACATCCGTATGCCCGCGAGAGTGACGGTCTCCAGGAAGTCACACGCCAAGTAACTCGGCCTGAGAACGCAGAAAGTCGACCCAGGTGATCGAGGCACCTTCGGGCGCCGAATCGATCCCGGCGTCCTTGACGAGGATCTCCCATACGGTGGATGCAGCCACCTCGGCGCCGAGCACCGGCAACGCGCCATGCGCCGCCGGTAGTCCCATCTGGTGTACTCCCGCACAAGTCGAAGGACGAGCCGCGGATGGGGGGCGGTCGGTGGGCGGCCTGGCCGCTTGCGCATTCGAGCGGGCAGCGTACCTCCTGGCGACCGGCTCGCGGTGCCAGCGCAACGCCGTGTCCGGCCGTACCAGCAACCGCATCCGCCAAACGCCAAACGAGGCAACCGGTGCAGCGGCGCCACCACAAGCGCCCGGTCCGCCATGGTGAATCGCACCTTCGTTCCGCCCGGCTGCTGCTCCAGCACGGTGATCTGATGCCGCAACACCAAATTCTCAGTGTCCTTGTCCCGATCGGTCATCGGAAGGAGACGCCGCGCTGCGACCGGTTGAGAGCAGGGGCCAATCGCAACAGCACAGCCGCCCACCATCCCGCGGCAACCGCCTCCCGCAGCTGTCATCGACGGCCCAACCGCGGCTCTGGCACACATTCCGTGAGGCAGGTGGTCGGGTAGGTCACGGTTCGGAGGTTCTGGCCGGTAGCAGGCTTCTTGATCGCGTGCATCTGCGGGTTGTCGATCAAGGAGTTGCTGGCGGTCTTGTTCCCCCATCTGGCCAGCGTGCGCGTTGACCAGGTGTTTCGCTCTTGTGCGTCGGTACGCGTCCGAGCCCGAACCGAAACCGCCGAGGCGGAGTGTCCTGGCTGCGGAACGCGCTCGCGTCGCCGGCCCAGCCAGTATGAGCGGCGGCTGTCCGATACCGCCGTCGGCGGCCAGGAACTGCTGATCCACCTGCGAGTCCACAGGTTCTTGTGCCGCAATGACGCCTGTTCCAAGCAGACGTTCGCCGAGCAGGTACCGGGCCTGACCGTCCGATACGGCCGACGGAGCGTGGGGGCAACCACGGCATTGCACGCGATCGCGCTGGCACTGGGTGGCCGCGCCGGTGCCCGCCTCGCGCACCGCCTGGCGCCTGCAGTGAGCCGGATGACGCTGATCAGGCTGATCCGACAGATACCCGAACCAGCCGTCCAGGTCGGCCCTCGAGTGCTTGGGGTGGACGACTTCGCGTTGCGGCGGGGCCACACCTACGGCACGGTCCTCATCGACCTGGTGACCGGCCGTCCCATCGATGTGCTGACCGATCGGGCGGCCGACACGCTCGCCGCCTGGCTGAAGAACCACCCGGGAGTCGAGATCATCTGTCGGGACCGTGCCGGCGGTTATGCCGACGGCGCCTCCCGCGGCGCCCCGGACGCCATCCAGGTCGCCGACCGCTGGCACATGTGGCGCAACCTGGGCGACGCCATCGAACGCACCGTCGCCCGGCACCGCGATCACCTGCGCGACCTGCCGCTGAACACCGCCCCAGCGGAGCCGGCGACCTCGCCGGGGCCAGCCCTTACTCCTGCAGATCCCGAGCCGCTTCCCGTTCTGCGCACCGGGCCGTTCGCCGACCAGACCCGGCAGCGGCACGCCGCCGTTCACGATCTCCTCGCGCACGGCCACGACCTGCGAAGCATCGCACGGACCCTCGGCGTGGCGCGCAACACCGTCCGCAAATTCGCCCGGGCCGCCTCACCCGAGGAGCTTCTGGTCAACACCGGGACCGGCCGCCGCCCGAGACTTCTTGATGACCACGCCCCTTACCTGCTTCGGCGTTGGAACGAGGGCTGCACCAACGCCGCGCAGCTGAGCCGGGAACTGCGTGAACGCGGGTACCTAGTCCAGAGCCGGGCGGTCCGCGACTACGTTCGCGGCTGGCGCTCGACCGTCCCGGCCACACCAACCCGACCCGCCCGGCCCACGGTCCGCAAAGCCGCCGGCTGGCTCCTGCGCAACCCTGCGCACCTGACCGCAGACGAGCACCACCAGCTCAACGCCCTGACCCGGGCAAGCCCGCCATTGGCCGCGCTGCGGCGGCACATCTCCGCGTTCGCGGTGATGATGCTCGACCGCCAAGGCCACCGGCTGGAATCCTGGATGAACGCCGTCCAAGCCGACGACCTGCCCGAACTCCACTCCTTCGTCACTGGTCTACGCCGCGACTTCGACGCCGCACAAGCGGGCCTGACCATGCACCACAGCTCCGGCCCGGTCGAAGGCCACGTGAACCGGATCATTATGTGGAATCCGATCTGTCAAGCGATGTGCTTGTGGATCACGCCGAGGTAGAGGCCTTCGCGTTCGGGAACGTGCTGGTCTTGGTGGGGTGGGAAGAACACCGCGCAGACGTCGGCG
>NZ_JAXCEJ010000047.1:0-27780 GCF_041463665.1 Actinomadura chokoriensis | reverse complement strand
CCAGCACGACCTCGACGAGATCGCCCGCCAGCTCAACGGACGCCCCCGCCACACCCTGAACTGGAAAACCCCAGCCCAAACACTCAACGAGTACCTCGTTGCAACAGCCGCTTGACATCGCCCACGGCGGAAGCAACAACATGCCGCAAGTCAACGAGGTGGGGGCCCGCCTAGGGTGAGCCGGGTGGACGAGCGGGGATGGCGGGACGGGCGGGCGGCGCTGAACGGCGGGCGGGCGCGGCTCGGGGAGGTCGCGAGCGCGCTCTACCCGGACGTGCCGCGCGTCGCGGCGACGCCGCTGCTCTGCCGGGAGGGCTGGGTCCCGGACGCGCCGGTTCCGCTCAGCGGCGTCCGGCTGGACTGGGACGACCGGCCCGTCCCGCCCGCCGTCGCCGACCCGCCGGACGGGCTGCCCGGCGGTCACCGCACCTACGCCGAGGCGATGGCCGCGCTCGCGCCGCCGAAGCTGCTGGAGGACCGGCCGTCCTACCGGCTCCTGGACGCAGCCCTTCCCACCCTGCGCTTCGGGCCCGCGCGCTACTTCGACGGCGTGAACGTGGGCGAGTCCGTCGCGCACGAGCTGGCGGCCGGGACGGACGGCCTGCCGCTGCGGACCCGGATCGGCGACCCGTGCGACCTCACCCGCCGGCCCGCCCTGTGCGCGATCACGACAGTGACCGTGACGACGTCCGGCTCCTACGTCCTGCATTGGCGCGACCCGGCTAAGGTCGCGCACGCGGGCGGGCTGCACCAGGTGATGCCGGTCGGGGTGTTCCAGCCGCTCGGCGGCGAGGCCGGCTCCGCCGGCGCTGCGCCGCGGTCGCCCGACTTCGACCTGTGGCGTTGCATGGTCCGCGAGTACGCCGAGGAACTCCTCGGGATGGACGAGAACTACGGCGCCGGATTCGTCCAGGACGAGTGGCCCTTCCACCAAGCGATGACCACGGCCCGCGATGAGGGCCTGCTGCGGGCGCACTTTCTGGGGCTCGGCGTCGATCCGCTGACATTCGCGCTCGACCTCCTCACGGTCGTCGTCGTCGAGCGCGATCTGTTCGGCGACCTCTTCGGCGCCCTGGTCGCGGTCAATGACGAGGGCACGGTGTCGATGGCGCCGTTCGACGGAACGGTCCCGCGGCCGATGCAGCCGGCCGGCGCCGCGGCGCTGGCGCTCGCGTGGCGGCACCGGGAGGCGCTCGGCCTCACCGGCGGCTGAGCGCCGCAAGGCTCACTCGCGGCTGAGGGCCTTCAGCTCGTCCAGCGCGTCCACCAGGTGGTCCACGATCTCGGACGGGTCAGGGATGAGGTCGCGGCAGGCGACGATGCCGACGTTCACCTTGCCGTCGTAGGAGAAGACGGTGATGTTCAGGCCGCCGCTCACGTCCGTCACGACGGAGATCGGGTAGTAGCCGAGCACCTTCGCCCCGCACAGGTACAGCGGGAACTGCGGGCCCGGCACGTTCGAGACCATCAGGTTGACCGGGCGCAGCGACAGCGCGGGCGCGGCCCGCAGCGCCAGCCGGGTCACCGGGCCGGTGAGCGGCGCGGGCAGCAGGCCGCTCACCTCCCGCACCCAGCCGCCCGACGAGCGGGTGAACCGCCGCTTGGCGACGCCCATGTCGTTCCGGACGGCGGCGTACCGCTCGGCCGGGTCCGGGATGTGCGTGGCGAGCGGCGCCGTCATGATCGAGACCTGGTTGCCCGGCTGGGTGACCGTCCCGCCGCGCCGCAGCGACACCGGGACGGCCGCGACCAGCGGACGGTCCGGCAGGTCGCCGCGCTTGTCGAGCCACTGCCGCAGCGCCGTCGCGCACAGCGCCATGACCACGTCGTTCACGCTGCCGCCGAGGCCCCGCCGGATCTCCTTGATCTCAGCGAGGGGCAGTTCGCCGCAGGCGACCGAACGGCGGCGCCCGATCGGGCGGTTGAACGGGGTGGGCGGCGCGCTCATCCGGGGCGCCTTCGGCATCTCCGGGCGGCGCAGCGCGCCCTGCGCGGCCGACGACAGCAGCCCGATGCCCGGGATGGACGACAGGCCGGGAATGTCGTCCAGGTGGGGGACGGTGCGCGCCACCGACACCGCCGACCGGACGGGATGCAGCGCGGCCCGCAGCAGCCCGGCGCCGACCATGTCGACCATGCCGGGTGCGCGGGCGGGCGCGGCCTCGTCGGCGGGGACGTCGCGGGGCTCGGGCGTCAGGTCGAGCAGCGCGGCGAGCGTCTCGGCGGCCATCACCCCGTCGATGGCGGCGTGGTGCACCTTCACGTAGACGGCGGTCAGCCCGCCCTGCAGGCCCTGGATCAGCACGATCTCCCAGAGCGGGCGGGTGCGGTCGAGCGGCTGCTCGTGCAGCATCCCGACGATGTCGGCGAGCTGCCTCTCCGTGCCGGGGGACGGGAGCCCGATCTCGGTGATGTGCCGCTCGGGTTCGAAGTCCGGGTCGTCCTCCCAGTAGGGGTTGTCCAGGCCGAGCGGCACCTGCACGAGCCGCTGCCGGAGCGGGCGGGGCGCGAGATGCGCGCGGTCGCGGATCAGCTCGGCGACGAGCGGGACGCTGAGCCGCCCGCCGGGGCACCACCCCGCGTCGAGGATGCCCAGGCCCGCGATGTGGGCGTGGGTGGTATCGGTCTCGGCGTGGAGGAAGGTGGCGTCCACGGTGGTCAGCTGGCTCATGCTCTAGTCCTGTCCGCTCGTCGTGCGCCTGCCCTGCCTCTCTAGTGGTTATGCGCTCTAAAGCGGCCGGTCAACGTGGTCCAGAAGGAAGCAACAGGGATTTAACGGGGCGTTTCACCCAGTTCATCGAACATTTTTGCGGCGACCTGGACAACATTTTCACCGTGTCCGGGCCTCGTCCGGTCGGAGAACTTCGCAAAGGCGAACAACCAGCTCTTCCACCCGCAGAGCGGTGATCATCCCACTAGGCTTGGGCGCCATGACGGCACGACCACTTTCGGAGATCGTCGAAGCGGGATGGGCGACGGCGCTGCAGCCGGTCGCCGGGACGATCGCCGCCGCCGGCGACTGGCTGCGCGCCGAGGTCGCCGCCGGCCGCCGCTACCTGCCCGCCGGGAACCAGGTCCTGCGCGCGTTCACCCAGCCGTTCGACGACGTCCGCGTCCTCATCGTCGGCCAGGACCCGTACCCGACGCCCGGGCACCCGGTCGGCCTCAGCTTCTCCGTCGCGCCGGACGTCCGGCCGCTGCCCGCCAGCCTGATCAACATCTACCGCGAGTACTGCTCCGACCTCGGCCACCCCGAGCCGTCCAACGGCGACCTCACCCCGTGGACGGAACAGGGCGTCTGCCTCCTCAACAGGTCGCTCACCGTGATGCCCGGCAAGCCCGGCTCGCACCGCAACAAGGGCTGGGAGCAGGTCACCGAGCAGGCCATCCGCGCCCTCGCCGGGCGCGGCCGTCCGCTCGTCGCCATCCTGTGGGGCCGCGACGCCCGCAACCTCAAGCCGATGCTCGGCGGCGTCCCGTGCGTCGAGTCCCCGCACCCGAGCCCCTACTCCGCCGACAGCGGCTTCTTCGGATCCCGCCCCTTCTCCCGGGCCAACCAGCTCCTGGAGCAGCAGGGCGCGGCGCCGGTCGACTGGAAACTGCCCTAGACCTCGGAGACCGTCCCGGGCCTCGGAAACCTGCCTGGACCTCGGAGACCGCCCTAGACCTCTTCGGGGACCTAGACCTCTTCGGGGAGGCGCCGGAGGAGGGTGGCGAACTCGCCGGTGCCCTCGGTGGGGGCGTCCGCGGCGAGGGGCGTGAGCCGTCGCGCGCCGTGGCTCCAGTAGACGCCGGGGGCGCACGGGTCCTCGGCGCCTGCGTGCATCTCGCGGACGACGTCGGCGAACACCGGCAGCACGTCGCGGACGGCCGTGGACGTGATCGGGTACAGCAGCAGCGTGCTGTGGCACGGGACGCCGACCAGGGCGCCGTGCTCGTTCGGCCAGGGCAGGAACTGGTCGACCTCGCTGAGCAGCGCCGACACGTAGCGGCTGCCCGCCTTGCTGACGACGCGGACGTCCCGTCCGGGCAGGAGGGGCTGGTCGTGGACGGAGACGTCCGCCAGCTCCCGGTCGTGGGTGTTCGTCATCACATAGCCGAGCTTGTGCAGTCCGAGCAGCCCGGCACGGGCCTTGGTGAGCGGGCCGCCGTACCGCGGGTGCTCGATCATCACCACGGCGTCGAAGTGGTCGCCGGCGGGGACGACGACGAGGCCCTCCCGGTCGCCGGGCGCGAGCTTCGGCACTATGCGCAGCCGCAACAGTTCCCTGACGTCGCCGAACAACTCCATCTCACCGATCGCCAGGAAGGCGCGGTCGCCGACCTCGCGGACCCACTCGTCCACGACCCGGGGCCACGCCGAGCGCGGGGCGCGGGCGCAGCGCTCCAGCACCGTCCAGCTGGAGGCCCGGGCCTCGGACCGGCCGACGGGCAGCACCACCTCGGAGGTGCCGGGGTCGAACCAGGCGCTGGGCGCCAGGGCGGGCAGCACGTCGCGGATGAGCGCGTGCACGTCCGCCGCCGCGTCCAACGGTTCCATGAAAGCTCATCCTCCCTCAGCCGTCGGCGGATCACGTCACACCCCCAACCTTCTCAGAAGTCGGCCCCGTTGTGTGATCCGTCGCGATCCTGGTCGCACACTCGCTGATCAGGAGCGGCTCAAGTACGGTGCCTACATGCGCGAACTCGTGTACCCACCGGTGATCAAGACGGCCGTCGGCGTGTTCAAGGCCCTGAACATCAGGTTCCGTCTGGAGGGGACCGACCAGATCCCCAGCACCGGTGGCGCGGTGCTCGTCAGCAACCACGTGAGCTACCTCGACTTCATCTTCGCCGGTCTCGCCGCCCATCCGGGAGGGCGGCTGGTGCGGTTCATGGCGAAGAAGGAGATCTTCGACAACCGGATCGCCGGGCCGCTCATGCGTGGGATGCACCACATCCCGGTCGACCGGAACGCGGGCGCCTCGTCCTACGCCGCCGCGCTGAAGGCGCTGAAGGGCGGCGAGATCGTCGGGGTGTTCGCGGAGGCGACGATCAGCCGGTCGTTCACGGTGAAGGAGATCAAGAGCGGCGCGGTGCGGATGGCGGTCGCGGCCAAGGTGCCGCTGATCCCCGTCGCGCTCTGGGGCCCGCAGCGGATGTGGACGAAGGGCCGCAAGCGCCGGCTGCTGCAGCGGGGCATCCCGGTGACGATCCTCGTCGGCGAGCCGATGTACCCGAAGCGCGGCGACGACTACGAGGCGGTCACGCAGGAGCTGCACCGCCGCATGTCGGAACTGCTGGAGAAGGCGCAGCGCGAGTACCCCGACGTCCCGCGCTCGGACGAGACCTGGTGGCAGCCCGCCTACCTCGGCGGCACGGCGCCCTCGCCGGAGGAGGCCGAGAAGCTCGACCTCGAGGAGGCCGAGGCCCGCAAGGCGGCCCGCGAGGCCCGGGAGGCCGGCGGGCAGGGCTGATCGCAGCACGCTGATTCGCAGCACGCTGATTCGTCGGGCAGCTGATCCGTCGGGCGCTAATTGGTTGGACGCCGCCGGCCGCCCGGCGCGATCATCATGTGCATGACCATGTCGCAGCAGAGGCCGCAGGAGGTCTTGCATCTGATCGAGCCGCTGGAGAACGTCACCGATCACTGCGAGGGGACGGCTCCCCGCGCTCCCGGAAACGGCTCGGAGCCGGGGCCCGACCCTGCGCTGCCCGTGGTCTTCAATCTCTCCGACAACAACTCGCCCGCCGACGTCATGGACGTGCTGTCGCTGCGCCCGTTCGCGTCCGGCGAGCAGCCCTGGTCGCGGTCGACGCGGCTGGAGCACGTCAAGGCGGACGCGCCGCTGCGCCCGGACGGCGCCCGGCTCGTCCGGGTCGCGCACGAGAAGGGCAAGGAGTCGGTGCTCGCCGAGGGCGACGGCTGGACGTTGCTGGTGAACCGCTGGAAGAGCGGCGTCGCCTACGTCGCGGTGTCCGCCGTCACCGACGAGCTGGCCGAGGCCGTCCTCGAGGCGTCCGTGAAGGACGCGACCGAGCCTCCGAAGACCGACGAGACCAGCGTCGAGATGGGCTTCTGGCACATGGGCTCGCACGGCCCGGTCCGCAGCGACCGCGCGATCACCGCCGACGCCTGGGCGGACATCCGGCGCAACTACACCGCGCCGGTCGCCGAGGCGATCGACGAGGTGATGAGCCTCGAGCGGGACGAGATCGCGGGCCGGCTGCTGCTCCTGCACGGTCCGCCCGGCACCGGCAAGACCACCGCGCTGCGCGCCCTCGCCCGCGCGTGGAACGACTGGTGCCAGGCCGACTGCGTGCTCGACCCGGAGGCCCTGTTCGGCACGCCCAGCTACCTCATGGAAGTGGCCGTGGGCGACGACGAGGACGAGAAGCGCCGCTGGCGGCTGCTCATCCTGGAGGACTGCGACGAGCTGATCCGCGGCGAGGCCAAGCAGTCGACGGGCCAGGGCCTGTCGCGCCTGCTCAACCTCACCGACGGCATGCTCGGCCAGGGACGCGACGTCCTCGTGGCCATCACCACCAACGAGGACCTCGCCATGCTGCACCCGGCCGTCGTCCGCCCCGGCCGCTGCCTCGCCCAGATCGAGGTGGGCCCCCTGACCCGCCCGGAGTCCCTCGCCTGGCTGGGCGACGCGGACGTCCCCGCCGCGGACATCGGGCCCGAAGGCGCCACCCTCGCCGAACTGGCCGCCCTCCGCAAGGGTGAGAAGCGCCCCCGGAACCTGGACGCTCCCACCACGGCGACCGGCTTCTACCTCTAGGTCGCCTTTTGCAGGGCCTGGGTTATGTCGGCCCAGAGGTCGTCGGGGTGTTCCAGGCCCACCGCCAGGCGGACGGTGCCTTCGGCTATGCCCGCCGCGGCCAGTGACGCGGCGTCCATCTGGCGGTGGGAGGTGCTCGCCGGGTGCATCACCAGGGTCGCGATGTTGCCCAGGGACGGACCCAGGGAGATCAGCTCCACGGCCTCGGAGAAGACTCGTCCGGCGTCCCGGCCGCCGGTCAGTTCGAAGGCGAGGACGCCGCCGGCGCCGTCCGGCAGGAGGCGGCGGGCGACGCCGTGTTGCGGATGGTCGGGCAGGCCCGGGTAGTGGACGCGGGTGACCGACGGGTGCGCGGCCAGGCGGGTGGCCAGGTCCAGGGCGGAGGCGCTCTGCCTGGCCACCCGCATCGGCATGGTGGCGAGGCCCCGGATGGTCAGCCAGGCTGCGTGCGCGTCGGCGGTGGAGCCGATCTCGATGGCGTGGCTCCACACGCGGTGGTGGACGGACGGGTCGGCGAAGACGGCGACGCCGCCGATGATGTCGCCGTGCCCGCTCAGGTACTTGGTCGCCGAGTGGACGACGATGTCGGCGCCGTGGTCGATGGGCTTGCACAGGAGCGGTGCGAAGGTGTTGTCGACGACGGTCAGCACGTCCGTGCCCTGGACGGCGGCGGTGAAGGCCGGCAGGTCGGTCACGTGCGTGGTGGGGTTGGCGACCGTCTCCAGGTAGAGGAGCCGGGTGGTGGGACGCAGGGCGTCGCGCACCTCGGCCGGGTCGTCGCCGGGGATGAACGTGACGTCGACGCCCCAACGCTCGGCGAGGTCGCGGAGCAGCGCGTAGGTGCCGCCGTAGAGGGCGGTCTGGGCGATGACGTGGTCGCCGCTGCGGAGGAGCCCCGTCAGTACCGCGTTGACCGCGCCCATGCCGGACGCGGTGGCGAGCGCCCCGGCGCCGCCCTCCAGTTCGGTGACGGCCCGTTCCAGGGAGCGGACGGTCGGGTTGCCCATCCGGGCGTAGAAGAACGCCTCGTCCGGGCCGGCGAAGGCGGCGGCCAGGTCGTCGGCGGCGTCGAAGGAGAACAGGTGCCCCTGGTAGATGGGGACGGCGAGCGGCCGGCTGCCCTCGGGGGCGATCACGGGCGGGTGGACGGCGCGGGTCTGCGGGTGGTGTCCGGTCATGTCTCCAGCCTGCGCGGAGATCGCCGAACCCGGAACGGCCAATCCCGACCAGTGGCCCGGACCACGCCCCCCGGTCAAGCCTCGCGTCCGGACCACCGGCCCGGCCGGGGGCGCGGGCGCCCCCTGGCCGGGCCGGTTCCCGTCACCTGCCTGCCCACCCCGCGAGGGCCGGCCGGCGATCGGGATCGTCCCGGTCAAGGTCGCCGCTCCCAGCGCCCCTCGGCCGGAATCCGAGCATCACCCGGCGGACACCTCCCGCGCCATCCGGGAGATCACCGCCTAATGGGCCGCGCTCGTCCGGGCGGGGGCCGCACGTACTACGGGTCAGCCACGAGCCGCGCGGGCGAACAGCCTGCGGTAGACGCAGCGGAGACCGTGGAGATCACTCACAGGCTCGGCGAACGCGAGCCGCACGTCGAACGGCGACGGCGGCTCCGGCGACGGCGGTGAGCAGCGCATCCACATGCCGTACCGGTCGAGCGCCAGCGGCCTGACCTGCCCGGACGGGACGGACTCCGGCAGCAGCGCGGTCAGCTCGTCCCGGTGGCTGGAGTCCAGATGCGTGAGGATGCCGGCCTCGACGGCGACGAACGGGTCGGGCGCCGCGTCCGCGTACTCCTCGGGTTCGAGGGTGGCCCTCCCCCACGCGTCGTCGATCTCGACCTGCGCGACTTCGAGGGCGAGGATCGTCCACTCCCGGCCGCCGCCCGTCCCCGGGGCGCCGAGGTCGAGCAGTTCGGGACGCGGGTGGACGTGCGAGAGCCGCAGCGCGGCGGCGCGCAGCTCGCCGTCCGGCACCTCGGTGAGCCAGCCGTGCAGCCAGGCCCGGCCGCGCACCCGGTCGGGGAACGTGACCGGCGCGACGTCGCAGACCCGCAGGGTGGCGGGGACGTCGTCCGGCTCGGCGGCGAGCGCGGCGACGATCGGCGCGGCGGACGGGACGAGCAGCAGCGGCCGGCCGTCGCGGTCGGTGGTGTGCGCCGGGACGGGCGTGTCCGTGACCCGCGGCACGGCGAGGACGCCGTCCGCGATGCCGTAGGCGAGGGTACGTGCCCGTTCCGCCGGTGCCGGTCCCTCCAGGGTCGTGGTCTCCGCTCGCCGCACCCCTGCCTCCTTGACGTATCAGGTAAGGCTTACCTAAGTTAGGCATACCTAACCACTAAGGAGAGTGATGAACAACCCCCGTCCGAAAGTGCGGCTGTCGCGGGCCCTCGGCATCCCGCTGACGCCGAAGAGCGTGAAGTACTTCGAGGCCCGCCCCTACCCGCCCGGCGTGCACGGCCGCGCCCGCAAGCAGGAGTCCGACTACAAGGTCCGGCTGCGCGAGAAGCAGCGGCTCCGCGCCCAGTACAACATCCGCGAGGCGCAGCTCCGCAACGCCTTCGCCAAGGCCGCCAAGGCCGGCGGCAAGACCGGAGAGGCCCTCCTCGCCGACCTGGAGTGCCGGCTGGACGCCCTCGTCCTGCGCGCCGGGTTCGCCCGCACCATCTACCAGGCGCGGCAGTTCGTCGTGCACCGGCACGTCCTCGTGAACGGCCGCCGCGTCGACCGGCCGTCCTACCGGCTCCGGCCCGGCGACGTCATCACGATCGCCGACCGCAGCCGCTCCATGGACGCGTTCCAGATCGCCGCCGCCGGCGGGCACACCGAGAACGTCCCGCCCTACCTGGACGTCCGGCACGACGCCCTCGCCGCGCGGCTCACCCGGCTCCCCGAACGCGGCGAGATCCCCGTCATCTGCGACGAGCAGCTCGTCGTCGAGCACTACTCGCGCTAGCCAGCGCAGGTCGCCGAGTTCCTCGCGGGCGGACGCGCGGAGGGGGACGGTTCGCGGCGGACGAGGCCGGCCTCCTCCATCACGGTCGACATGATGCCCGCCTTCGTCGTGCGACGCCGTTGTCACTTGAATGAACGTGCGAGCGCCCCGCACGCTTCCGTGCGGGGCGCACCGCTCATTCCGGGGGGCGACCTCCGGGCCGCCGGAACATGCGTCCTAGTTCTTCGGCTTCTCGGTCTTCCCCGCCTTGGGCGACGCCGACGCGCTGCTGCTCGGGACGGTCCCGGGGAGCTGGGTCTGCTGCTGCTGGTTCTGGTCGTTGGTCCCCGACGGGTAGTGCTTGGTGATCTTCCACTTGCCGTCGATCTTGGCGAGGGCCAGGCGGAGCAGCGTGGCGGGCGCGTCGGTGGCGCCCTCCTTCGTCTTGACGCTGATGTCGACCATGATGACGGCGGTCGCGAACCGGTCGTCGACGCTGCCGACGAAGACCTGGTTGGTCTTGGACGTCAGCACCAGCTCGGGGTTGCTCTTGAACGTCTCTCCGAGGTTCGGGAGCGTGTTGGTCTTGAACGTCTCCAGAAGGTCGCCGCCCATGAGCTTCTGGGCCTTGTCCATCTGCGACTGGTAGTTCTGCGCGTTGTAGTTGAGGGCGATGTCGCCGTAGGCGGAGGCGACCTTGCCGACCTCTTCCCGCGCGTCCTGGTCGGACGACATGGAACTCGCGCTCGTCCACTTCCAGATCGCGAGGCTCGCCAGCAGCGCGACCAGGACGACGAACACCACCGTCGGCACGAGCGGGAGCCGGAAGAGGCCGGGCCGGGCCGGGGCCGCGTCCGGCGCCGCCTCCCCGGCCTCTTCCTCCGGCGGTTCGAGGCGGGTCGGACGAGGCTTGACGGCCTTCGGGGCGGGCTTCGCCGCAGGCTCGGAAGCGGGCTTCGCGGTGGCCTTGGCGGCAGGCTTGGCGGCGGCCTTGGCGGTGGGCTTCGCCGGACGGGCGGGCTCCTCCGCGTCCTCCGCGTCCTCGTCCTCGGCGTCGAGAGCCTCCAGGACGTCGTCCAGGTCCTCGTCGTCGATGACCTCGATGACCCGCACGCGCCGCTTGCGCTTGGCGGCGGGCCGGGCCGGGCGCGCCGCGGCCTCCTCGGTCTGCTCGACCTCCTCGGTCTCCGCCCGCTCCTCGGTCGGGACCGCCTCGACCTCGTCGACCTCGTCCTTGCCGGTCTTGGCTGTCACTTCGGTACTCCTCGGGATGGGGTCAGTCCTTGCGCCGGCGCAGCCGACTCAGTCCTTGCGCCGGCGCAGCCGGCCCAGGCGGGACACCACGGGCACCGAGCCCATCATGACCCTGATCAGCACCAGCAGGCCGATGACCGGCGGAACGTACACGAGCCAGATCGGCGGTCCGCCGCCGGAGTCGTCACCGCTGTTCGCGGCTTTCCTGGCCTGCAGGTCCGGCTTGTCAAGCGCGGGATCGTGGGTCGGGATCGTATCGCTCGGCTTCTTGGCCCGGTAGGGCTTCTGCCCGACCAGCGCCGGCGTCCGCCCGCCCGGGCAGGCCGGCACCTTGCTCACCGCCGGCTGCCCGAGAGGGACCTTGTACTCCAGCGTCGCGGGCGTGTTCAGCGTCAGCTGGAAGACGACGTTCAGCACGGGCAGGCCCTTGTCCATGCCGATCACGTGATCCAGGACGTTCTTGAGGCTGGGCGCCGCCGCCAGCGTCCTGTTCAGGTCGCTCAGGTAGCCGGGGTTGTAGGTACCGACGCCCCAGTTGCCGAGCATGTCGACGGCGCAACCGAAGTCGGGGCCGGTCCTGTCGAGCAGGCCGTTGACGGTGGCGAGCAGGCCGGGGCCCCGGTCGCGCAGCTCGGCGATCTGGCCGCGGACCTGGCTGAGCGCGGCGGTGAGCGCGGCCAGGTTGTCGATCCCGGCGCCGAGCTGCCCGCGGTTCTGGTTCAGCACGTGGGTGATCCGGCCGAGGTCCTTGGTCAGCCCGTCGAGCAGCTCGGTGTTCTGGGCGAACGTCGCGGTGAGGTCGTCGCTCCCGTTGATGATCTGCCGGAGCGAGTCCTCGCGTCCGGACCAGCCGGCGGCCAGCTCCCGGCTGAGCACCTGCGCGTCGTCGGGGTCGATGGCCTTCAGGGAGTCGATGACCGCGCCGAACAGGTCGCCGTACTTGGGCGGGACCTTGGTCTGCGACACCGGGATGACGGTGCCGGGCTTCATCGGCGGGGCGTCGGCCCGGCCGGTGCCGGGGGTCAGCTCGACGACCGGCTCGCCGACCGCGGACTTGCGGGCCGCGGCGGCCGTCACGCCCTGCGGGATCTTGACGCCGCGGTCGATGTCCAGCTGGACGATGACCTTGTTCTTCTCCAGCCGCACCGAGTCGATCTTGCCGATCCGCAGGCCGAGATAGTCGACCTCGAAGTTCGGGTGGAGGCCGGGCGAGGACTCGAACTCCGCCGTGATGCGGTACGGCCGGTCGATGAAGTCGAACCGGATGACGTTGTTGAACGCCCACACCACCATCACCACGGCGAGGACGGCGAAGACCGCCAGGTTGATCGTCAGACGCCGGGTCATCCTCGTCCCTCCAGGATCTTCTCGAGGTCCGGCAGGGCGCCTTCGAGCTGCTTGGGAATGTCGGTCGACGCGGCCTTCTTCGGCTTCTCGCTGAGCCCGGGGAAGATCGGCTTCCCGTCCGGCCAGGTGAGCCGGAGGATCGGGTAGAGCAGCAGCTGGCCGTCGTAGGTGGCCAGCGGGATCTTGTAGGAGAAGGCCACGAGCCCGTCCACGACGGCGGTGAGGCGCTTGCGGTTGCTGCCGAGCTGCTGGAGGACGGGGTCGAGGTCCCGCAGCAGCGCACGGAACCGGAGGATGCGTCCCTCCAGGACCTTGTCGTTCAGCTCGCGGGCCATCCGGGTGAGCCGGTCGACGGCCTTGATGATCTTCTCTTTGTCGTCGTTCAGCATCCGCGTGGTGCGCTCCAGCTGGCCGGGGGCCTCGCCCAGCGCGTCACTGCCGTTGGCGAGCGACCGGCCGAGCTTGGCGAACCGGTCGACGGACTCGCCCAGCGCGACGCGCTGCGCGGCGAACACCCGCACCAGCTCCCCCGCCTGGGTGATCGTCTTGTTCAGCTTCTGCCCGTTGCCGTCCAGCGCGGTCGCGCCGGCGTTGACGACCGTCGCGAGGTCGTCGCCGGCGAGCGCCTGGATCAGCGGCCCGGCCTGCCCGACGACCTGCTCGAACGCGGGCTGGACGGTGGTGTCGGTGATCGCGGCGCCGCTGGCGTAGAAGGGGCCGCGGTTCAGGCTCCCGCCGGGCGGCAGTTGCAGGTCCACGAAGTTCTCGCCGAGCAGCGACGTCACCTTGATCTCGGCCCTGGCGCCCTGCGGGATCTTGATGCCGTGTTTGATGGACAGCGTCGCCCGCGCCTTGTAGCCGACCAGCTCGACCTTGGTGACGGTGCCGATCGTGATGTCGGACATCTGCACGCTGTGCCCGGCGACGAGGCCCTGCGCATCGTCGAACGTGGCGGTCAGCGTGAGATCCCCCTTCGGCGCGCCCGCCGTCTTGTAGGAGCAACCCGAGACCGCGAGGACCGCGGCGACGATGACCGCGAGAACCTTCCCGCTCATCAGTTGCCTCCGTTCTGCCAGGGACAGTTGGAGTTCGGCTTGGGCAGCGGGCAGTCGACGTCGTCGGTGTCCATCAGGCCCTTCAGCCACATCCGCAGGAACGCGTCGGTGGCGAACCGGATCTGCAGCGACTGGTTCTTCGGGTTGTAGCCGCCGATGAGGGCGTCACCGATTCCGGGCAGCACGTGCAGCAGTTGCGCGACCTGCTTGGCGTTGCCCTTGAGGACGAGCGCGGCCCTGGTGAGCACCGCCAGGTCGTAGGGCAGGTTGCCCTTGTACTTCTGGATCAGCTTGTCGCCGTTCTTCGCCAGGTCGAGGACGCCGGCGACCAGTTGCTGCAACTCGCCGCGCTCGGCGCTGAGCACCCGGCTCGCCTCACCGAAGTCGCGGATCATCGCGCCGAGGACCTGCTCGCGCCCGCGCACCACGCCGGCGAGCCGGTCGAGGTTCTTGGCGACCTCGATCAGGTCCTGGTCCTGCCCGGCGACGTTCTCGACGAGGCGGGCGCTCTGCTCCAGGGTGGCGTTGAACTCCTTGCCGTTGCCCCGCACCGTGTCGGCGGCGGTGCCGAGCGCGGACTGCATCTTGGTCGGGTCGAGCGCGTTCGCCAGATTGGTGAAGGAGCTGAGCGCGTCGTCCACCTCGACCGGCACGTGGGCGCGCTCGATCGGGATGACGTCGGAGGTCTCCTTGGCCTCCCCCGGCCGCCACGCCGGATGCAGGACGAGGTTGCGCTCGCCGATCAGGTTCAGCGGGACGATCGACGCCTGCACACCCTTCGGCAGCGGCACGTTCTTGCGCAGGTGGAAGGTCACCTTGACCTTGTCGCCCTGCTGCTCGACCGTGTCGACGAGGCCGACGTCGGAGCCCATGACCTTGACCTTGGACTGCGGGTAGAAGGAGCGTGCCTTCGGGACGTAGACCACCATGCTGCGCTCACCGCCCCCGGACGGGACCAGCGAGCAGCCGCCGAGCGAGGCGGTCAGCGTCAGACCGAGCACGATCGCGATGCCGCGCACGCGGCTCCTGCCGGGGGACGTCGGGGGACGCCCCCCCACGTGGACAACGCGTCCCATCAGTTGCCTCCCTGGCCGCGCCGGGTGGAGATCGGGCCGGGCGGCTGCAGCGGGCCGAGGCCGGTGAACACGCCCTCGATCCAGGGGCCGTTGCCCTTGAGGTTGGCGACCTGCTGGAACGTCGGCCCGAGCAGCGAGAAGTCGGTGTTCAGCGCGTCCATGTTGGGCGCGAGCCGGGTGGTCAGCAGGTGCAGGTTGTCCAGCAGCAAGTCGAGCTGCCGCTGGTTCCTGGAGATGACGTTGGACAGCGTCCTGACGGTGCGGTTGCCCTGCCCGATCGTCGCGGCCAGCTCGTTGCGGTGCCGCACCAGCGTCTGCAGCAGCACCTGGCTGGAGTTGATGATCTCGCGGAGCTGCTGGTCCTTGTCGGCCAGCGTGCCGGTGATCGTCTTGCTGCTCTCGATCAGCTGCTGGATCTGCGGGTAGGAGTCGTTGAGCATCCGGGACAGGTCCTGGACGTTGACCAGGATCCGGCGCAGCTTCTCCGCGCCCGGCGACTTGATCTGGTTGATCTCGGTGAGCAGCTTGTCGACGCTCTTCTGGTCGAGCTTGCCGACGATGTTCTGCGCGCCCTCCAGGGCCTCCGGGACGGTGAACGGGACGCTGGTGCGGTCCAGCGGGACGCGGCGCCGCGACTCCGGGACGTCCGCCATGTAGGGCTTGGACACCGGGCCGGACAGCCGCAGGTACCGGCCGCCGAGCAGCGTCGTCGTCTGGATCTCCGCCCGGGTCTTCGGCCCGAGGTCGATCCCGGCGTTCACGTGCCAGGTGACGATGATCTTGCCGTGGGCGAAGTCGGGCTCCACCGAGGTGACGCGGCCCGACTTCACGCCGGCGACCCGCACGTCCTGGCCCTTCTTCAACCCGGCCGCGTCGCTGAACTCGCCGCTCATCGTGTAGCCGCGGTCGAGCAGGTGCAGCTGGCCGATGGCGAACGCGAACACGCAACCGGCGCCGAGCGCGGCCAGCGTGACGATCGCGACGAGTTTGTGGTTGACGTCGCGCAGGGACCTGAGCGCCATCAGCCGCCACCCCCCTGCAACATCTTCTTCAGCTTGGCGAGGTCTGCCTTGGACGGCCCGTCCGTGCCGGGAGCCTTCGGCAGCTCCATCGGGAACGGGCACGGCCCCTGCACCACGTTCAGGCAGAGCGCGTTCGTGCGCAGGAAGTGGCCGCCGTTCGCGGAGGCGAACAGCTGCCGCAGCGTCAGCGGAAGCTGCTGCACCATCTTCTCCAGCTGGTCGACGTTCAGCCGGAACGTCTCGGCGAATTCACCGAGGTTGCCGATGATCCGGGACAGCTGCGCGTCGTTGCCGCCGAGGACGTGGTTGAGGTTCGTGGTGACCCCGCCGATCTCGACGATCGCGTTCTCCAGCAGCGCGCGGTTGTTCGCGAAGACCTTGGTGAGCGATTCGAGGTTGTCGACGCTGGCGGCGATCTGCCGGTCCCGGGTGGCGACGGCGCCGCTCACCGTCCCGTAGTCGTCGATCATCTTCTCGATCGTCGTCTTGCGGGCCGCGAACGTCTGGAGCAGCACGTCCATGTTGTCGGTCAGCAGCGAGATGTTCTGCTCGTTCCCGTCCAGGGCCTGGGAGAAGGAGAACAGGATCTTGTTGAGCTGGTTCGGGTCCAGGCTCCGGGTGATCGGGCCGAGGCCGTTGACGATCTCGCCGAGGTCCACCACCGACCGGGTGTGCGGGACGCGGTCGCCGTCGCCCAGCTTGCTCTGGCTCGTTCCCGGCTCCAGGTAGACGACCCGCTGGCCCATCACGTTCCGCCAGCGGATCGCGGCCGTGGAGTCGGACGGAACCTTGACCTCCTTGTCGACGGCCAGCTTCACCACGGCCTTGCCGCGCACCACCTCGATGCTCTTGACCTGGCCGACGGGCGCGCCGGCGACCTTCACGGCGTCGCCCTCCAGCAGGCCGGTGACGTCGTCGAACGTCGCGGTCACCTGGTAGCGGGACTTGTAGCTCGTGCCGAGGATCATCTGCCCGATGTAGAAGGTGAGCAGCCCCGTCACCGCCACGAACACCAGGAACTTCAGCGTCGTGGTGTGCTCGGGTCCGCGCGCGGCCTTGCCGCGCAGCCGCGGGCTCATGGCCGCCCCCCGGTCTTGGTCTGCCCCGGGAGCTGCAGATCGAAGGCGGTCTGCTGCGGCGTGGTCGCGCAGACGTCGATCATGATCTGGCAGATGTCCAGCGGGAGGTCGTTGCGCGCCTGGGCGATCACTGTGCCCTTCGGGCCGGGGATGCGGATGATCTGCGCCAGCAGGTTGAAGAACCCGTTCAGGCTGTCCAGCAGCACCGGGATGTTGCGGCCCTGCCGGTTGAACACCGACACGATCTTTCCGCCGTTGTCGACGATCTTCCCGAGGTTGCCGCCGTGCTGCTGGAGGTTGGTGCCGAGCGTGTCACCGAGCTTGCTCGACTCGTCGAGCAGCTGGGAGATCTTGTCGGGGCGTTCGGTGATGGTCTCCGACAGCCGGTTGAAGTCGCCGACCAGTCCGGCCATCGTGTCGCCTCGGGAGCCGAGCGTGCCCGACAGCCCGTTGATGTCGTTCAGGAGTCCGTTGATGGCGGCCCGGTCCTTGTAGGTCGCGTCGACGACGATCGCGCCGTTATCGATCGTCCGGCGGAGCGCCGGGCCCTGCCCGGACAGCCCGGCGCCGAACGTGTGCAGGATCGTCGCCACGTCGTCGGGGTTGATCGCCTTGGTGAGCTTGTAGGCGGGCCAGGCGGTGTCGGACAGGTCCTCCGGATCGTGCGTCTTGGCGACCGTCCCGCCGTCCTTCAGGTAGGGGCCGGTCAGCTCGTGCGCCCCGAGGTCGAGGCTGATGTCCTTCGGGCCGAACACCGAGACGGGCTCGACGGTCGCGACCGCCGTGTCGGCGACCTTGATGCCCTTGTCGATCCGGATCCGCACCTTGACGCGGCCCTGGCCGTCGAGTCGCAGGTGGTCGACGGTGCCGACCGAGATCCCGCGGACCTTCACCTCGGACTTGCCCGGGTCGAGGCCCTGCCCGGCCCGCGCGAACGTCGCGTCGTAGTAGGTGGAGCCCGCGTGGGACGGCGTGGAACCGACCGCGACGAGCGTCACGGCGGCCGCGATGACGCCCGTGCCGACCAGCCCGAAGATCGTCCGGGAGCGCTGGGAGAGAGTCTCTTCGCTCATCCGGTCAACTTCACTGTGCTGCCGTGGCCCCAGAAGATGTACGACAGGACCATGTTCATGAGGATCATCAGGATGGTCGACTCCCGGATCGCGCGGCCCGCGGCGACACCGACGCCCACCGGGCCGCCCGCCGCGTAGTAGCCGCGGTAGCAGTGAATGAACATGATGATGAAGGCGAACACCGCCACCTTGATGACGCTGTAGAACACGTCGATCGGCGGCAGGTAGAGGTGAAAGTAGTAGTCGTAGATGCCGGGCGAAAGACCGAAGTACTGGATCGTGATGAACCTGGTGGCGAAGAACGCCATGAAGAGCGACACCAGGTACAGCGGCACCAGGGCGATGACGCCCGCGGCGACCCGGGTGCACACGAGGTAGGCCAGCGAGTTGATGCCCATGACCTCCAGCGCGTCGATCTCCTCGGAGATCCGCATCGCGCCGATCTCGGCGGTGAACCCGGTGCCGACCTGCGCGACCAGCGCGACGCCCGCGATGATCGGGGTGACCTCGCGGACGTTGGAGTAGCTCGCGACCAGACCGGTGAACGCCTCGGCGCCGACGCGCTCCAGGCCGGGGTAGCCCTGGAGCCCGACCATCGCGCCGGTGGCGAGCGACATCGTCGCGATCACGAAGATCATGCCGCCGCCGATGACGAGCGCGCCGACGCCGACGGTGATGTCGCTGACCTGCTTGGCGAGCGTCTTGCCGTACTTGCGCCGCAGGATGATGTCGAAGAACAGGTGGTAGAGGACCCGGCCGAGGAAGATCGGCAGGTTGGCCGAGGCCGCGAGGCCGGCGGTCCGACCGCGGAAGGCCCGGCCCAGCTTGCGTACGGGGAATATGGCGACCATCAGAACCTCGGGGGGAAGAGAACCTGGTAGATCATGGTGAGGATGTAGTTCGTCGCGAACACCACGATCGAGGTGACCACCACCGCCTTGTTGACCGCGCGGCCGACTCCGACCGGGCCGTAGTCGCAGTTCATGCCCATGTAGCAGGCGACGGCCGCGGCGATGAAGCCGAACACCCACGCCTTGAACAGGGTGATCAACAGATCCGAGAACTGCAGCAGGGTCGTGGCTCCGTCGAAGAACGCGCCGGGGCTGACGCCCTGCTGGATGACGTTGAAGTAGTAGCCGCCGATGACGCCCGCCAGGATCACCACGGAGCACAGCAGCCCGGACACCATGCTCGCCGCCCACAGCCTGGGGGTGACCAGGCGGTGAATCGGGTTGATGCCCATGACCTCCATCGCCGCGAGTTCGTCGCGGATGTTTCGGGCGCCCATGTCGGCGGTGATCGCCGAGCCGCCCACGCCGGAGACCAGCAGCGCGGCGGCCAGCGGAGCCACCTGCTGGACCATCGCCGCGGTGAGGAGCGCGCCGGTGCCCGACTGGGCGCCGAGCTGCCGGGCGATATCGCCCACCTGCAGCGAGATCGTGGCGCCGAGGGGCACCGCGATGAGCATGACCGGGACGCTCGTGACGCGCGCGAGGAACCAGCACTGCTCGATGAACTCGCCCCACCACTGGCGCAGATCCCAGGAGCGGCGCAGCCCTTCGAGCAGGGTCACGCACAGCAGTCCGGTCTCGTCGAGCGCTCGCCCGACGCGTCTGCGGGCCAGGTCCGGGGCCTTCGTGAGGCTCAGGGCCATCAGCCGGCGTCCTCCCCCTGGGGGGCGGGGTGAAGGTACATACCAGCCTCCTTCGTTCTCGGACGTCGGCGCTCATCCGATGTGCCGGCTTCCACCGGCCCACAGCTGCGCCCACGTCCTTGCCATCGATGCGCGCCACCGTGGTCTCGGCAGAGACCGGGATCACAGGCAGCCCAAGTTGACACTCGGGTAGCCCCCTGTGATCTGTGGCACTCTATTGGAAGAAGGTCTAAGAAGCGAGTACTTACATTGGGATTTGTCCGAAGCTACGATCGGCCCCGATGATCGACGCGCGGCAGGAGACGACAGACGACATGAACGGCGGCGCAGACCCGCTGGTCATGGGCGTCCGGGACCGCTGGGCGGAGCAGGGACTTCAAGGCGAGCCCTGGCCCTTCATGGCGATCTGCGCGGTGGGACGGCTCAACCAGCTGCTCAAGAAGGCGCTGGACATCGAGCTGAAACGGCTGGACCTCACCCGTACCGGCTACTTCCTGCTGACCACTCTCGCGCTCACCCCGAACGGCGGCTCCCGGCTGAGCACGCTCGGCCGGGACCTGATGATGCACCCGACGACGGTGAAGCTGACCGCCGACCAGCTGGAGGCCGCCGGTCTCGTCGGCCGCACCCGGCATCCCCGCGACCGGCGCGCCACCCTCGTGAAGATCACTCCGGCCGGGCTGGCCCGGGTCAACGAGGTCGCCGCCGCGCTGGAGGCGCCCGGCGGCGCCCTCGCCCCGTTCGGGGGCACCCACCGCGAGGTGTTCGAGGCGCTGCAGCCGGCCCGCCTCGCCGCCGGCGACGTGGAGCCGCTGACCCCCGGCGCGCGCTGACCCCCGGCGCGCGCTGACCCCCGGCGCGCGCTGAACCGCGTACCATGCCGCCCGCGTACCTTCACTTCGACGACACGACACCCGGGCGATAAGGCAGTCTTGTCCCATGCCAAAGAGTCACGGCACTCGCAGACGTTCCGGGGGCGGCCGGAGCACCCGTCCCGTCCCCGCGCCGCGTGCGGCGCCCGAGGCGGACGGCTGGTCCGGCCGGGAGTACGGGCCCCACGACCCGCGCGACCCCTTCGAGGCGCCTCCCGTCCCGCCGGAGAAGAAGCGGCACGTGCGGCGGGTGCTCACCAGCAACGTCACCATCACCATCGTCGCGATCGCCGCGCTCGGCACGGCGGTCACGGTGGTCGACATCGGCGCCCTCGGCGGTGGCGACACCAAGCCGCCGAAGGCGGCGGTCGGCGACCTGTCGACCAACGACATGCTCGCGAAGCTGACGTCGGCGTCCGACATGGACAAGGTCGCCGCCGACGCGATCGCCCACGCCAAGGAACGCGCCTACGTCCAGCACCAGCGCGAGCTGAAGCGGCTCAAGGAGAAGGCCAAGCGGGACGCGGCGGCGCGGGCGAAGCTCAAGGCCCAGCAGGAGCGGGAGCGGCTCGCCAAGACGAATCCGAGCGCCGCGCAGAACAAGGCGTACGGGAAGAAGATGAGCGCCCTCAAGGGCTGGGGAGGCTGCTGGCCGTCCCTGCTGACGCTGTGGAACCACGAGAGCGGCTGGAACGAGCGGGCCGAGAACCCGTCCAGCGGCGCCTACGGCATCCCGCAGGCGCTTCCCGGCTCCAAGCTCGCCAGCGCCGGGGCCGACTGGCGCACCAGCTCCCCCACCCAGATCGCGTGGGGGCTCGGCTACATCAAGGCCCGCTACAAGGACCCGTGCGGCGCGTGGGCCTGGTGGCAGGCGCACCACTGGTACTAGCCGCACCGGTGGCGGGCGGCGTTCCCCGGCCGTTCGCGCACCCGCCACCTGGCACCATGGAGGGATGCGGACGAGCAGGGCGCGGCAGGGAAACGACACCGCGAACGCCGACGGGCCTTCGATCGGCGCGCCGGCGAGCGGCGGACCTTCGGTCGGCGGATCGTCGGGCGGCGGTTCGGGGGGCGGCGGGCGGCAGTGGGCCCGCGCGGACGCCACCCGGCAGGCGCTGCTGAACGCCGCACAGGGCGTCTTCGCCGACCGCGGCTACGCCGACGCCGGCATCGCCGAGATCGTCGAGCGGTCCGGGATCAGCGTCGGCAGCCTCTACCACCACTACGGCGGCAAGGCCGGGCTGTACGTGGCGCTGTGGGAGGAGCTGACCGCCGAGCAGGAGGCGAGCGCCGCGCAGGCCGTGTCCACCGCCCGCAAGGAGGGCGAGTCCGACCGGATCACGCTGTTCACCGCCGGGGCCCGCGCCTACCTGCGGGTCTGCTGGGAGCGCCGCGAGGCCGCCCGGCTGTTCCTGGACGGGGAGGGGCCGTCCGGGTCGTCGCTGATGCGCCGCAGCCGCGCCCAGCACTGGATCGCGCAGAACACCAAGCTGCTGCGCGGCCCCGCGTCCGGGGAGCCCGCGGGACGTCCCGAGCAGGTGCTGAGCCTCGTCCTCACCACCGTCATCGGCGAGGCCGGGCGGGAGATCGCCACGGCCGAGAACGAGACCGAGGCGGCGGAGATCATCGACGAGGTGTGCCGCATCCTGATCCGCCTGGCCCGCTGACCCGCCTCGCGGGGTTCAGGGGCGGGCGGCGCGGATCTGCACCGACAGCCGGATCGGCGGGACGGGCTGGAGCGGGCGCGGCGCCCGGGCGCGGGCGGGCTGCGGCGGGAGCGTGCGGAGCCGCGCCGCGGTCGGGCGCTTGCCCGCGACCCGCGAGCCGGCGGCGCGCAGGCGCCGGCGCGTCACCCGCGGGACGCGGGCGTCGCTGGGGCGGATCAGCCGCAGCCTGATCAGCAGCAGCGTCACCGCGGCCGCCAGCGCGGCGAGGAAGCCCGCCTGGAGCGCGACCGTCTCCTCGATGGTGAACGGCTCGGCCGGAAGCCTGCGCAGGTTCGACACCGGGACGAGCGGCCCGGAGTTCGGGGCGATCTGCGGGGAGGCGGCGGGCGCGATCGGCGGCAGCGCCACCTGCGGCCCGGTCATCCCGGCGAGCGGGTTGAAGGCGGGCGGGGTCAGCGGCGGGACGCCGTCCGGCCACTGCGTCGGGCTGATCCCGGGCGGCAGCGCCCCGGACGGCGACGTGATGATCAGCTTGTAGCTGCGGGAGACGCTCCCGGCCTTGGCCGCCGACACGGCCGCGCGCACGGTGATCACGCCGGGTTTCGCGCCGGACGGGGCCCGCACGGTCGCGATCGCGGCGGCGCCGCCGGACCCGACGCTGCCGAGGGACTGCGTCCCGGGGCTGACCGAGGCACCCGACGCCGACATCCGCAGCACCGTGCTGTTCGCGACGGCGTTGGCGGACGCCACCCGCACGGTCGCGGTGATCGAGCCGCCGGGACGCATCGTCGCGGCCGACACCGTGAGCCCCAGAGACAGCACCGGCGTCTTGGGCTTGCCCGGGTCGACGGGCGGGTTCGTCGGCGGGTTCGTCGGCGGATCGGTCGGGGGGTCCGTCGGGGGGTCGGTCGGCGGATCCGTGGGCGGGTCGGTCGGCGGATCCGTCGGGGGGTCCGTGGGCGGATCCGTGGGCGGGTCGGTCGGCGGATCCGTCGGAGGGTCCGTCGGCGTCTCCGTGGGCGGATCGGTGGGCGTCTCCGTCGTCGGCGTCTCGGTCGGCGTCTCCGTCGTCGGCGTCTCCGTGGGAGTCTCGGTGACGGCCGTGGACGGGGTCGGGGTGGTGTCCGCGAACACCGGGTGGACGCCGACGGTGCCGACGAGCGTCACCGCGCCGAATCCGGCCAGGACCGAAGCAGCCCGTCGTGAACGCACCCCGAACGCACCTCCACCGCGTCGCGACCATCCCATCGAAATTGCGTCGAATTGGATGGAAGCATGCGCCGATTCGACGAATCAACCCCGCACGTAAAGGTCCGTGTCAGGTGCTCATCTCGCGCCCGTCCGATATTGGCCGATTATCAATGGGTGCTTGTCCGCGCGGGCCGTCGTCGTCGCGTCCGGGGGCCGGCGCCGGAGCGGCACGGTCGCGCAGCCGCATCGCGCGCAGCACGGCCTCGATCGCGAAGCGCGCCTCGGGGTCGGTGAGCCGGTCGCCGAGGACGCCTTCGACCTGCCGCATCCGGTACCGGACGGTCTGCGGGTGGACGCCGAGTTCCTTGGCGATCTCGGCGGCGGTGCCGCGCGTCACCAGCCAGGCGCGCAGCGTTTCGAGGAGGCGGTCGCGCTGGCGGGGGCTGAAGCCGTCCATCCCGCCGAGGTGGCGCTGCGCGAGCTGGTCGATGAGGGCCTGGTCGGACAGCAGCCAGAGGGTGATGAGGTGCTCCTCGCAGTCGGTCACCGGCGCGTCCCCGAGCACGCCCGTCTCCACCAGGCCGAGGGCGTGCCGCGCCCACCGCAGCGAGTCGGAGACGCCCGCCAGAGGCACGGTGAGGCCCACGACGAGCTGCCCGTCCGGCAGGACGCGGAGCAGGTTCTGCAGCCGCTCCGAGGTCGCCTTGCCGGGCACGATCAGGAACGGCTGGGTGGCGGTGAGGTCGGCGAGGACGTCCTCGTCGAGGGCGGCCCGGACGTACCGGGCGCCGGGCGGGGCGACGACGGCGGTCACCTCGTCCGGGATCGGCCAGCCGGCCCGTTCGGCGGCTTCGCAGAGGACGCGGGACGACCCGTCCCGGCGCAGCAGCAGTTCCAGTAAGCGGCGCCGGTGCGCCTCGGCCTCGCCGTCCGGACGGGCGTCCATGTAGCCCTCCAGCGCGAGCGCGGCGAGTTCGTCGATGTAGGCGAACAGCGCGTCGGCGAGCTGGGCCATCACCTCGGGCGACACCCGCCGGCGCGGACCGACCTTCATGATGCGGCGCCACGCGACCTGGGCGCCGATGCGCAGCGCCGCCTGGAGGGTGTCGAGCGTCCGTCCCTCCTGGGCTTCGAAGCGGCCGAGCCTGCGGTAGGTCTCGTGGTGGCGCTCGTGCGGTTCCAGCGGGCTCGCGATGCGGTCGACGAAGTCCGTCAGCGCGCGCTCGACGCCGATCCGCAGGGCCTCGACGTAGGGGCCCTTGAGGGGACGGCCGTACTCGGGGATCGACCGCCGCACCTCGTCGATGATCTCTTTCGAGAGGCTGGGCAGTTCCGGCCGCATGAGCAGGGCGAGGCGGCGCGGCAGCCTGGCCCGGCGGCTCACCGTCCCCCGCGTCAATGTCTGCTGTGCCATGGGCACACCTCCAAGGCGCCGACGTCACGGACCGGGGCGTTTCGCCGGGCGGGGGCACCCGGCCGTCCGGACGGTCGGCTGTATGGCGTAGCGACGAGGGCGTGCCGAGCGGGGGACCCCTGCACACCCCCCGCTTTCTGTGAGCTGAACCACATTGAACTTAGATCAAACAGGACGCGTCAAGGTAAATAGAAGGCAAAATCACCAGTGTGTGGCCCCGCCGCCACATTCAGCGTTTATTAAGGCGGACTCATTTCAGTGAGGCACCCCGCTCCCGCATTCGGTGCGCGCGCAGCACCGCGTCCAGCACGAACCGCGCCGCCGGATCGGCCAGTTGCCGGTCGAACGTCGCACTGATCTGCCGCATCCGGTAGCGGACGGTCTGCGGGTGCAGCCGGAGCCGGCGCGCCGCCTCCACGGCGTTCCCCTGCGCCTCCAGCCACGCGCCGAGGGTTTCGGTCATGCGTATACGCCGGGTCCGCGGCATGCCGGCCAGCACGGCGAGTTCCCGGCGGGCGAGCTGGTCGAGCAGCGGGCCGTCCGACAGCAGCCACAGCTCCAGCAGGTGCCGCTCGCACAGCGTCGGGCCGCCGTCCGCCAGAAGGCCCGCCTCCACCAGGCCGAGTGCCCGCCGCGCCCAGCGCAGCGAGTCGGCCGCCTCCCCCAGCGGGACGGTCAGCCCCACCGCGGACCGGCGTTCGGGCAGGGCGCGGTTCAGCATCGCGGCGCGGTCCGGCCCGTATCCGCCGGGGAGCAGCAGGTGGGGCTCGGTGTCGGCGAGGTTCACGAGCACGTCGCCGTCCAGCGCCTCCCGGACGCACCGCGCCCCGGCGGGTATCGCGACCATCGTCACCCGGTCCGGCACCGCCCAGCCGACCGACGCCGCGGACTCGGCCAGCGCGCCGCTCGCCGCGCCGGGCCCGAGCACCATCCGCAGGAGCCGCCGGTGGTCGCCGGGCAGCTCGTCGGCCAGCGACCGCACCTCCAGGTACCCCTCGACCGACAGGGAGGCCAGCTCGTCGATGTAGGCGAACAGCGCCTCGGCCAGCCGCGTCATGACCTCCGCCGGCAGCCGCCGCTCCCGCGCGACGGACGCCACCCGCCGCCACGCGACCTGCACCCCGACCCGGTACGCCGCCTGCAGCGCGTCCAGCGTGCGCCCCTGGTAGGCCTCGCTGCGGCCGAGTACCCGGCACAGCTCGTCGCGCCGCTCGTAGCCGTCGCCGCCGCCGGAGACCTGGTCGACGAAGGCCGCCATGGCCTGCTCGACGGTGATCCGGTACGCGGCCGGTTCCGGCATCCCCTCCTGCCGCCCCTCCTGCCGCGCGTACTCGGGCACCGACCGCTGGACCTCCTCGAGGATCTCCTCGGCCAGCGAGGGCAGCTCAGCACTCAGAATGGCGATGACCTGTGGCGGGAGGGCCCCGGGACGCCCCCCTCCCCCAACGAGGGCCCTCGTCATTCGTCCCCTCCCCTCGCGGCGTTCAAAGAAATGCCTCGATAAAATGTAACCCACACCACGCCTACCGCACATCATTACGGAAGAGATCTCCGCGCCCGAATGGCCGCGACACTCACCGGGCAACAAAAATGGCCCGATTCAATGATCACTCGGAGACAATCCGGAGAAGGATCGCGCCCCGCCCGTTGCCGCCCGGCTACTCCTCCAGGCCCGCTAATCACACCCGCGCCGCAGCCGGAACTATGGGCACAATTCCGTCATTACGCCACGTAACGACTTTCTCTCAACGTAGTCACGTGAACACCTTTAGTGTTCATCTCGTGCCTTCCGTCAACCACGAGGTGCCGATAGCCCTGTTCCAGGACCAGCCCGCGCTGGCCCCGGAGCTCCTGCAGGCCGTATCTGGCATCAAACCCCCCGAATACGAACACATCGGACATGGATCGGATACCTTCACCGACAACGACCCGACCGAGTACCGAGCCGACACGGTCGTCATCCTGGGCGACCCGAAGCGCCCGGACCTCGCGATCATCGTGGAGAACCAGCTCAGACCGGACCCGCGCAAGCGCTTCGTCTGGCCCGTCTACCTGTCCACCCTGCGGGCCCGCCGCGAGTGCCCGGTGACGCTGCTGGTGCTGTGCCCGGACAAGACCACCTCCACCTGGTGCCGTGCGCCGATCGAGACTGGGCACGAGGGATGGGTCCTGCGCCCCTGGGTACTGAACCTCGCCGAGGCTCCCGCGGTCATCGACGTGGACAAGGCGCGCGCGCTGCCCGAACTGGCGATCCTGTGCACCCCTGCCAACGCCGACGGCCCCCACCGGAAGGCCGTCCTGACCGCCTTCGCCGAGGCCCTTGAGGTCACGGACCACGACAGGGGCAGGAAGTACCATGACTACGTGCAGTCGAAGCTCTCCGAAGCCGCACGACACTGCCTGGAGGAGATCATGCAAGCCGACGTCTACGAGTGGCAGAGCGACTTCGCCCGCGAGCACATAGCCGAAGGCGAAGCCAAAGGCAGGGTCGAGGGCGAGGCCAAGGGCAAGGCCGAGGCAGTCCTCGATCTCCTCGAACTACGCGGGCTCGCCGTCGACGACGAGTCGCGGCAGCGCATCACCGGCTGCACGGACCTGAAGCAGATCAAGGCATGGTTCTCCCGCGCCGCATTCGCTCGGACCGTCGACGAGGTCTTCGACTGACACGCGCACGTCCGAACCGCGGCTCGCCCTTCAAGGGCGGGCCGCGGCTTCGCGTCCGGGGAGACGGCCAAGAACAAATCCGTCATTACGCCATGTAGCGATTTCCTCGTATTGTAGTCACCCGAGTACGGTTAGCGGCTATCTCATGCCTCCCGTCAGCTATAGGACGCTGCGCATGATGATCCAGAATCAGCTCGCCCCGGTGCTGGAGCTGTTTCAGACGGCGTCCGGGATCGAACTCCCCGCATACGATCTGATCTCAGTCCCGTGGATAGGGCTCGTCGACCAGATGGGAACCGTCCCCATCGGCGACCCGGATCAGCCGGACCTCATGATTCACGTGGAGCTCCTCTCCGAGATCATCCCGCAGAGGCGTTACTCCTGGCCGCCCCACCTGGCGAGTCACCGGGCCTATGACAAGTACCCGGCCACAATGGTGGACCTGTGCCCGGACGAGGCCACGGCCGAATGGTGCCGCCAGCCGATCGAGTGCGGGCTCGACGGCTGGGTCCGGCCTTCGCTGAGGTGATGGAGGTCGTCGACCCCGGGCCGCCTGCGTTGACCTGCGGCGTGTTGTTGCTTTGGAAGGGGCGATGTCAAGCGGCTGTTGCAACGAGGTACTCGTTGAGTGTTTGGGCTGGGGTTTTCCAGTTCAGGGTGTGGCGGGGGCGTCCGTTGAGCTGGCGGGCGATCTCGTCGAGGTCGTGCTGG
>NZ_JAXCEJ010000046.1:0-28384 GCF_041463665.1 Actinomadura chokoriensis | reverse complement strand
TTCCGTATCGGTCACATCACCGCGTGTCACACACTGGTGATACCGCCCGCTCCCGCCCCGGCGGGGGGGAATCACACGATCGTGACCAGCGGCAACTGATCTGAACTACGAACAGGGCCTAGTGGCCGGGGATGGTGAACAGCTGGCCGGGGGCGTGTTCGTCGCAGGGCAGCTGGAGTACCTGGGCGCGGACGGCGGGGGCTCCTTTCACTCCGACGCAGAGTTCGTGGTCCTTGGGGCGTAGCTGGACTCCGCCCGCCAGTCTGTGGAGGGTGAAGCGGTCCGTTTGGATGCGATCGCAGGTGTCGTCGGACAGGGGGGTGCCCGGTTCGAAGGAGGCGTCCACAACTCCCATGCAGCCCGGGCCGAACTCCGGGTGCTGCGTGGTGACGCGCCAGAACTCGCCGTCTTGCGTGAGTCGGCGTGCCGGGAAGCTCTGCTCGCAGGTCGCGAGGAATATGAGCCCCGTCTTGTCGTTCGGCCGCTCCGAGAGGCACAGCCCACCGAGTTCGAGGGTCAGGCCCGATGCGGCGGGCGATGGGGTCGGCGTCTGGGGGTGGCCGTCCGAGCTCTCGGACGGACGGGTGAGGACGGCGCCGACGGCGAGCGCGGCCACCGCGAGGGCCGCGGTGAAGACGGCGGTGCTCCGGCTCGGCGGGCGGTGGGGCGATGCCGAGTCTTCCGGTGGGGCCGGTCGGCTCTCGTTTGGCTCGGACGAGGCGGACGAGCCGGACGGGGTAGGCGGGGTGGACGGGACGGACGGTTCGATGGGCATCGGGTGGAGGAGGCGTTCCCGGGCCGTCAGCCAGCGGGTCACGTCACCGCCGCAGACCTGGACGAGCGCCGCCACGACGTCGCGCCGGGGCACGGTGTTCCGGTGCAGGGCCGTGGCCAGGGTGGACGCCGGGAGCGGAAGCCCGCCCTCGGCTGAAGTGCGCCGCTCGATTTCCTTGTAGGTCAGGCCGCTGCGTTCCCGGAGTCTTCGCAGCGCCACGACGAACTGTTCCTCGGTGGTCACCGAAGAAGGATCCAGTTCGGCCTCGTAGTCGTTCACGCGCAGAGTGTGGCAGAACGACCGCGTTCGGGTCCATCCCGAATGCTCGAATGGGTGCAAATCCATGATCAGGACGACTTGAATGCTCGACGTCGGCCGCGTCGGCGTTAGTCGGGATCCCCGCCATTGCGGCACGTAGCGCGAAAGCACTTCGGCTTCCGCGTCGAACAAGAGGAGTGCACATGACCCGGTTCCATGCGATCGGACTCGGCCTGGTGACTGCGGCGGCGCTCGCCGTGAGCGCCGCGCCGGCGATGGCCGCCCCCGCTTCGCCGGCCGCCCCGGTCAAGGCGGCGAAGGGATGCCCGCCCGAGGTCTACTACAAGGTCAAGTCGAAGAAGCAGGTCAGCTACTGGGTGCCCGGCACGAACTTCGTGGACGGCAAGGGCGGGAAGATCACCGGAAGGGTCGAAAAGTCGTACACCAAGTCCGCGACGCTGGAGGCCGGTGCGGAGGCGTCCATCGGAGCGGTGTGGGCCACGGTCAAGGCGAACGTGTCGAAGTCGGCGACCAAGTCCAACACCGTTACGGTGGGGCACTGGTACGAGCACAAGATCAGCAAGAATCGCTACGGGCACCTCCGCTACCGCGTGATCGGCTACAAGGTGCTGCTCGAGAAGTACCGTACTCGCTCGAATTGCAAGGACCAGTTCCTGGACGCCTTCTACGCCAACATCCCGACCAGCAAGGAAGGCTGGAAGTACTGGGAGACGAAGAAGCCGTAGCCCCCGGCGGTGGGCGCCGCCGCTCCGAGCTCGGTCCTGCCGCGGAGGGTCGGGCTCGGTGCGGCGTCCGCGCTGCGGCCGGACCGGCGCGGGCGGCGGAATGGCTTTACGGTGGGTGTATGGGTGCTTTGGGTGTTGCCGGTCCGGGGAACGCAGAGGCCTTCCGGTGGTGGGGGCGGATGGCCCGGGACCCGATGGGGACGTACGGGGGCCTTGCACGGCGGTACGGGGACGCGGTGCGGGTGCCGTTCGGGCCGCGGCGGGCGTTCTTTCTCCTGTCGCGGCCCGAACATGCCGAGCGGGTGCTGGTGGCGAACCAGGACAACTACGTGAAGGCGTTCACCTATCGGCCGTTGCGCGCCGTCCTCGGGGACGGTCTGCTGACCAGCGAGGGCGACATCTGGCGGCGGCACCGGCGGCTGGTGCAGCCGGTGTTCTCGCAGCGGCATGTCGTCGGGTTCGCGCCGCAGATGGTGGAGGCGGCCGTCAGGGGAGTCGAGCGGTGGCCGGACGGGGTGACGCTCGACGCGGCGGCGGAGTTGCGAAAACTCACGCTGGACATCGTCGGACGGGCGCTTTTTGGAAGTGAACTCGCCGGAGAGGCACGGCGGACCGGGCAGGCGCTGGAGGCGCTGCAACGGGCTGCGGTCGTCGGGACGTTCCTTCCGGGTGCGACCGCCAAGCGGGGGTTTTACCGGCGAATGCCCGGGCTCGGGGGCGCGCTCACGTATCTGGACGGGATGGTGCAGAGGGTCGTCGAGGGCTCGTCGGGCGGGGAATTGCTGAATCTGCTCAAGGAGCGGGGAGAACTCGATACCGAGGAACTCCGGGACGAGGTTCTGACGCTCTTGCTGGCCGGGCACGAGACCACCGCGGCATCGCTGGCGTGGACGCTGGTGCTGCTGTCCAGATATCCGGCGGCGAGAGAGCGGCTGGAGGACGAGGTGGACGACGTTCTCGGCGGCAGGGAGCCGAAGGCCGAGGACGCCGACCAGTTGCCGTGGACGAAGGCCGTCCTCTCGGAGGCGATGCGCCTCTATCCGCCCGCGTGGACGATCGAGCGCGATGCCATTGAGGACGATGACGTCGCGGGCGTGAAGGTGCCGGCGGGGTCGACCATTGCCGTCCCGCCTTACCTGATCCACCGGAACGCGGACGTGTGGCCCAATCCGGAGGGCTTCCGGCCGGAACGGTTCATGGGAGAGCAGCAACGTCCCCGATATGCGTATCTGCCGTTCGGGGGCGGTAGGCGTATCTGCGTCGGGGCCGGGTTCGCGATGTTGGAGGCGACGCTGGTGCTGGCCGCGATCAGCCGCACCCATCGGCTGGATCTGGCGCCGGGCGTGACCGTGCCGAGTCGCGCGGAGATCACCTACCGTCCCGCCGGGGCGGTTCCCATGCGCGTCTCCCGCAGATAGCCGGGCCGGACGTCACCCACGGCGGTGTCGGGATGCTGCTCGTCCGGCTGTCCCGTCCACCGCTCTGTGAGCTCGGCGAGGAACTGGCGCACCGGCGCCTCGATCTGGCAGATCGACGGCCTGCGCGCCTCCGCCGCCCAGCAGGGGCGCTCGGCGGCCCAGCGCTGACTTTCGGCGACCTGGACGCCATGGGAGACCGTTCGCCCAGGTGAGGGGCTGTCCGAAGTGGGCACAGGGACGGCATGAACATCACGGGCCTCATCTCGGCGATCATCGTCGGAGTGATCATCGGAGGGCTGGGCCGGCTGCTGCTGCCCGGCCGCCAGGCGATCGGCATCTTCATGACCCTGATCGTCGGCATCGTCGCCGCGATCATCGGAACGGCGATCGCGCAGAGCGTCGGCGTCGCCACGACCCGCGGGATCGACTGGATCGAACTCGTCTTCCAGATCGGCCTCGCCATGATCGGTGTCGCGCTCGTCGAGAGTTTCCGCGCCCGCCGCAGACACCGCCGCTCCCCACGCTGACCACCCGGGTCGCTCACGCCGGGGCCTCCCGCTCCGGCAGACGTTGCCGATCGGCATGGGCACCAGGCGCGGGACGGACGAGGCGGGGTCGGAGCGCAGCGTCGACGCCGCCGTGGACCGGTCCAGGAGGTGCTTCGGGCGGTCAAGGTCGAGACGGAGCGAGGGGTGCGCGGCAACCATCTCGCTAAACACTCACCAAACGGGTCTTGTCGAACGTGAATCTTTGATCTCATAGTGCATTCGCATCGATGCGGAGAGTCATGTTCGGTCACGGGAGGCCCGATGGTGGGGGTACTTGCGCCGGTGGCGGAGTACGAGAGGTTTCTGCTGCTCAGGAGGAGGTTCCGGCGGGTGGCGGCGGTGATCGCCGCCGTCTTCCTCGGGTGGTATTTCGTTTATGTCGGGCTGTCCGCGTTCGCCCGCGGGTTCATGGCGCTGACGGTCGTCGGGCACGTCAACGTCGCGCTGCTGCTCGGCCTGCTGCAGTTCGTCTCGACGTTCGCGCTCGCCGTGGGCTACGCGGTCTACGCGCGGCGGCGGCTGGACCCGCTGGCCGGTGAGCTGCGGTGACCGGACGCACGCTGACGTTCGGGCTCTTCGTCGCGTTCATCCTGATCACGCTCGCCATCACGCTCCGGGCGCGGGCGAACACGCGGGGCGCGGACGACTTCTACGTGGGCGGCCGGACGTTCTCCGGCGCGCAGAACGGGTTGGCGCTCGCCGGCGACTACATGTCGGCGGCGTCCTTCCTCGGCATCGCGGGGATCATCGCGCTGAACGGCTACGACGGGTTCCTGTACTCGATCGGCTTCCTGGTGGCGTGGCTGCTCGCGCTGCTGCTGGTCGAGATGGTGCGCAACGCGGGACGGTTCACGATGGGGGACGTCCTGGCGCGGCGGGTGCGGCGGCAGGCGCCGGTGCGGCGGGCCGCGGCCGTGTCCACCGTGACGGTGTCGGTGTTCTACCTGCTCGCCCAGATGGTCGGGGCCGGGGCGCTGGTGTCGCTGCTGCTCGGCATCCACCGGGGCGAGCGGTTCCTCGGGATGGGCGCCGGCACCGCGAAGACCGTCACGATCGTCGTCGTGGGCGCGCTGATGATCTTCTATGTGGCGCTGGGCGGGATGAAGGCGACCACCTGGGTGCAGATCATCAAGTCCGTCCTGCTGATGGCGGGGGCGGTCGTGCTGACCGCGCTCGTGCTCGGCAGGTTCGGGTTCGACGCCAGCGCGCTGCTCGGATCGGCCGCCGACGCGAGCGGGAAAGGCGAGGCGTTCCTGCGTCCCGGCCAGCGCTACGGGCAGGACGTCCCCGGCGACGCCTACCAGACGATCGTCAACAAGCTCGACTTCATCAGCCTGGCGCTCGCGCTGGTGCTCGGCACCGCCGGCCTGCCGCACATCGTCGGCCGGTTCTTCGCCGTCCCGGACGGGCGCGCCGCCCGGACGTCGGTGTCCTGGGCGATCGGCCTCGTCGGCGTCTTCTACCTGATGACGCTCGCGCTCGGCTTCGGCGCGGCGGCCCTCGTCGGACGGCAGGCGATCGTCGCGCAGGACCCGTCCGGCAACACCGCCGCACCGCAGCTCGCCCAGGCCGTGGGCGAGCACTTCGGCGGGCACGTCGGCGGGGAGATCATGCTGGCGTTCATCGGCGCGGTGGCGTTCGCGACGATCCTCGCGGTCGTGTCGGGGCTCGTGCTGTCGTCGTCGACGTCGCTCGCGCACGACTACTTCGGCCAGGTGCTGATGTTCGGCCGTCCGCGCGAGTCGCAGGAGGTGGCGGTCGCGCGGTTCGCGTCGTTCCTCGTCGGCTCGCTGGCCATCGTCCTCGCGGTGGTGGCGCGGGACCTGAACGTGGCGTTCCTGGTCGCGCTGGCGTTCGCGATGGCGGCGGCGGCGAACGTCCCGGCGATCGTGCTTTCGCTGTTCTGGCGGCGGTTCAACTCCGCCGGCGTCGTCGCCGGCATCTACGGCGGGCTGGGCGGCTCGCTGGTGCTGGTGTTCTTCTCGCCCGTCGTGTCCGGGAAGGTCGATCCGGTGACGGGCCAGAGCCTGTCGCTGTTCCCGGCGGGCGTCGACTTCCACGTCTTCCCGCTGGAGAACCCGGGTCTCGTGTCGATCCCGTTCGGGTTCGCGTGCGCGGTCGCCGGGACCCTCCTCGGACGGGACAAGGCCGACTCCGAACGTTACGACGACCTCTCCGTCCGGGCCCTCACGGGAGCGGGCGCGCACTGACGGCGGCCGGTGCGGCGGGGTGGCGTTTGCCGTTTGCTCGGTCACCGGAGAGTAAAGGACGCCGGGCGGGGGACAGGCGGGACGGAAGATCCATACTGTCCGGGACCATGCCCTAATGTGCCGAGTGCCCGGGCGAGATGCGGTTCGCGTGGCAGAATGTCACCCGCCGTGAAGCGCGGCGGTGGGCCGGAGGGAGGTGCGGCGGCGTGTCCGAAGCCGGTCGACGCCGTCCGGAGCGAGCCCGCCCGGCCCTGTCCCCGTTGCGGTTCGGCGCCCGGACGGCCGCGGCCCTCACCGCCGTCACCCTCGGGGCCGCCGTGGCGGTGCCGATCGCGATGGTCCCCGCCGGGCAGCCGGGGAGGCAGCAGGCCGTGCGCGGGGCGGCGGCCGGGGCGCTCGTCCACGCGCGGACCGACCAGATCCGGGCGCGCGAGTGGCACCTGAAGTCCCTGCGCGCCCAGAACGCCTGGAAGTACTCCAAGGGACGCGGCGTGACCGTCGCCGTCCTCGACACCGGCGTCGACGAGAAGCATCCCGACCTCACCGGCAACGTGACCAACGGCCCGGACCTCACCGGCGGCGTGCGGCGCCCGGGCACCCGCTACTGGGGCCTGCACGGGACGTCGATGGCGAGCATCATCTCGGGGCACGGGCACGGCCCCGGGCTGGCGCAGGGGATGATGGGCGTCGCGCCGCTCAGCCGCGTCCTGTCCGTGCGCGTGACGCTGGAGAACGACGACCCGCTGCGGCGCGACAATGGGCAGCAGACCGTGACCGGCGAGAACGACGCCGTCGCCCAGGGCATCCGCTACGCCGTCGACCAGGGCGCGGGCATCATCAACATGTCGCTCGGCGGCGGGCGCCAGTTCTACAACGGCACCAAGTCCCAGGAGAGCGCGATCAAGTACGCGCTCGCCAAGGGCGTCGTCCTGATCGCCTCCGCCGGCAACGACGGGCCGGGCGCCAACCGCAAGAACTTCCCCGCCGCCTACCCGGGAGTGATCGCGGTCGGCGCCCTCGACCGCCACCTGCGCCTCTGGAAGGACAGCAACCGCCGGTCCCACGCCGCCCTCTGCGCCCCCGGCGTGGACATCGTCAGCGCCGACGCCAGCAACGGCTACGTCGTCGGGACGGGCACGAGCGCGTCGTCGGCGATGGTCGCCGGCGTCGCCGCGCTCGTCCGGTCCCGCTACCCGAAGCTGACTCCGGCCGAGGTGAGGCAGGCGCTCATCCAGGGCTCCCCGGCCCGCCGCGGCCAGCCGACCGGCTCGCCCGCCTGCCGCGGGACGGTCGACGCGCTGCGCACCCTTTACGCCGCACACAAGATCAACAAGACGTCCAGCGGGCCGGTGCAGGCGCCGCCGCCGTCCCCCTCGCCGACGCCGCAGCCGGTCGCGGAGTCCCCCGAGCAGGACTCCGGCTTCCTGCTCCTGCTCGTCCTCGGCGGCGGGGGGCTGCTCGTCGTCCTCGGGCTCGTGCTCGGCTGGCGGCAGCGGCACCGCCCGGAGGAGGACGCCGAGGAGAGCGACGTCGGGGAGAGCTACACGGGGGAGAGCTACACGGGGGAGGACGACGCCGTCCCCGACTACGGCCTGCCGCCCGCTCCCGCCGGTGCGCGCGAACCCGCCCCCGTCATGCTTGGCCAGCCCGCGTCCGGGCCGGCCGCCGGAGACCCGGGTATCGCGCCGGTCAACGTGCCGCTCTGGCAGAACACCCAGGCGTACCAGGGCCCGCCCCTGGAACCCGCGCCCGCTCCTCCGGACGCGCGACCGGCCGACCCCTCTCCCTGGTTCTCGGACGCACGGTCCGGTCCCGTCGAGGAGCCGCTGCCGCCGCCCATCGAGCCGAAACAGCCTCCGGCCAGGCCGCACGAGCTGCGTCCTTTCGTCGCCGGCGAGTACGCGTCCAACGGCACGAACGGGCACGTTCCGGCCAACGGGTCCGCGTCCGGCAGCGGGCATGAGCTCGCCAACGGCCACGGCTTCACCCACGGGCACGAGCTCACCAACGGGCACGAGCTCACCAACGGGCACGAGCTCACCAACGGGCACGAGCTCACCAACGGGCACAACGGGCATGACGTCAACGGCCGCCACGCCAACGGCCGCAAAGTCCCCGCAGCGGACGACGCCCTCGATGACGACGACTGGGAGGCGTTCCGCCGGGGCGCCCTGGGCCTGCCGGAGGAGCCCGAACCGGGTACCGCTTCGCCCTCCGCGGTATCCCCGGAACCGCCGGACGACGCGCCGCCCCCGCCCGTACCTCGCGTGGACGAGGAGGCCACGGGCGTGTTCCCGGCCGTCCCGCCGTCCGGCCCCGCGGACGCCGAACCGCCGCTCGGGCCCGCCCAGCCGGTGGACCGGGCCGACGACGACCCGCACGGACAGCGCTCGCGGGACGCGCGTCCCGCCGAGGACGAGGACTACCGGCCGCCCTGGTGGTGATCGCGGTACTCCGGCGGGCGTAGCGCGAATGCCTCCGGCCGGCCGACGCGCCGCCCCGTACCCGTCGCCGAGCATCGACCTATCCGCACGACAGGAAGGTCGATGAACCATGTTGACGACACTCGCGACGCAGGCCGCGGCGATGCACCCGGGCGGCTGGCACGACGGGAACGCGCCCGCCTTCTGGCCGGTCTTCCCGATCACGTTCGGCCTGTTCTGGCTGGCCGTGCTGGGAACGGTGTTCTACCTGATCCGCCGCCGCACCGGTGGCGGCACGGCGACGGCGACGGCGCCCGACCCGCTCGCCAAGGCGCGCTCGGTCCTGGCCGAGAGGTTCGCCCGCGGCGAGATCGACGAGGACGAGTACCTCAGGCGCACCTCGACCCTCAACACCGACTGACCGCCCACAGCGGGATTCCCGGCAAGCACCGACCGGTGCCCTCCGCAGGACGCCGGTCGGCGCTGTGAGCTGGAAGACAGCGTCTCGCCGGGACGGCTGCGTGGGGGGTGTCCTCGCGCCCTCCGGCAACGGGCGGCGGTCAGTCGGCGGCGGCCTCTTCGAAGATCCGGCCGATGCCGTCCGAGTACTCCGGTGCCTGGGCCGCCGCGTCGGCGAAGCGGGTGAGCAGCCGGGCGAACTCGGTGCGCTCGTCCGCCGTCCAGCCGGCCATGAAGGCGTCGAGGTAGGCGCGGCGGGACCGGTCGGAGACCCGCTTGACGCGCAGCCCGGCCTCGGTCAGCCCGAGGTTGGCGCGGCGCGCGTCGACGGGAGAGGGGCGGCGCGACACGAGCCCGGCGTCGATGGCGTGCCCGACCAGCCGGCTCGCGGTGGACGGGTCGATCTCCAGCCGTTCCGCGACGGCGCCGACCGTCACCTCGCAGGGCCGGGCGTCGCAGTCGGGCTCCGCGGCGGCGGTGAGGGCGGCGACGGCGTTCACCACCATGAGGTTGGACAGTTGCAGCGGCCGCCCGTCCCGCCCGGCGGACGTCTGGGCGCGGATCTGCTTCATGAGGTCGGGCTTGGCCCAGACGCGGCGCAGGTGGAGCAGCGCCGTCGCGATGTCGGCGAGGACGGGGTCGCCCTGCGACTCGGGCGGCACCGGCGCGTCCGGCTCGGCGGGCCGTCCCGTGGCGGGGTTCTGCGTCGCCATGCAGGGTCTCCGTTCGCGTGTCGGACGCCGGACGTGGGATTCCCCACTCTAACGCATGTAGCATGCATATTTTCGGGGCCGTCGGGACGGGTGTTCGGCATGAGACACACGGCGCGAAAGAGCCCCAGGTGAACCGGGATGTGATGCACTGAACCACCGGCCCCCGTTCCCGTCGAACCGCCGGAACTTGTCGGCCCGGACGCGTAGCATGGCACCGCCCGAACCCGGACGACCCGGGATCAGTAACCACAGAGGGGACCTGATGCGAGCGGCGAACGCCCCCGGTGACCCCCGCGGTGACGTCCCCCCACAGGACGGAAGCATGGACGATGGCCGACCCCCGCTACCCCTGACCGAAGACGACGAGGGCGGGGCCGACGACGCCGCCTTCCCGGCGGACCGCCTCTCCGAGCGCGAACGGCAGATCCTGGCCTTCGAGCGGCAGTGGTGGAAGTACGCCGGAGCCAAGGAACAGGCCATCCGCGAGCTGTTCGACATGTCGGCGACGCGGTACTACCAGCTCCTGAACATCCTGATCGACCGACCCGAGGCGCTCGAGTGCGACCCCATGCTCGTCAAGCGCCTCCGCCGGATGCGGTCACAGCGGCAACGCAGCCGCGCCGCGCGCCGACTCGGCATCCGGCCGTGAGCTGACCACACTGGTCAGGTGACCTCTCCCCGCTCTGTGACGGCCGCCGGCGCCGGCGGCCTCGACGCGATCCGCAAGAACCCGGCCGGGGCCGTGCTCGGCTTCGACTTCGACGGCACGCTCGCGCCCATCGTGGACGATCCGGCCTCGGCCCGGGCCCATCCCGGCGCGGCCCCCGCCCTCGCGCGGCTGGCCCCGCTGGTCGGCTCGCTGGTGATCATCACGGGACGTCCCGCGTCCGTCGCCGTCGACTACGGCGGCTTCGACGGCATCGACGGGCTCGTCGTCCTCGGGCAGTACGGGCTCGAACGCTGGGAGTCCGGCGTGCTCACCGAGCCGGAACCGCCGCCGGGCGTCGCCGAGGCGCGCGCGAAGCTGCCCGGCGTCCTCGCGGCGGCGGGCGCCCCGCCCGAGACCTTCGTCGAGGACAAGGGGCAGGCGCTCGCCGTGCACACGCGGCGCTGTGCCGAGCCGGAGGTCGCGCTGGAACGGCTGCGGAGCATCCTCGCCGCGCTCGCCGAGCGGACCGGGCTCACCGTGGAGCCGGGACGCCTCGTCCTCGAACTGCGCCCGCACGGCATGGACAAGGGGATGGCGCTGCGCTCGTTCGTCGACGACCTTCCCGAACGTCCGTCCGCGGTGCTGTTCGCGGGGGACGACCTGGGCGACCTGGCCGCGTTCGACGCCGTCGAGGCGCTGCGCGAGGAGGGCGTTCCGGGCGTGCTGGTGTGCAGCGGGTCGGCCGAGGTGACGGCGCTCGCCGAGCGGGCGGACGTGGTCGTCGACGGCCCGGCCGGCGTGGTCGACTTTCTCGGCGCACTGCTGGACCACCGGTCCTGACCTGCGCGGAACGTTCCCAGGTTGTCGGAGAAGTGACAAGAGTCATATCCGGATTTGTCGGATCTCGCGAGAGTCTGGGGCCAGGTGTAGACCCAGGATCCAACTGCGCCAAAATGTGCTGGACTGCGAGTATGCGCGGTCCACGGGGGCGCCGCGCGAGGACTTGGGGAGGCTTGACGGTGGACATGGAACCGGGAGTCCCACGCCGTCCGGGCGACATCAGGAACACGCCCGCTCACGGCCTTCCCAGGGCCACGCCCCGGGAGGGCATGCCCGTCCAGCCGGCGGGTGCGCCGATCCCGCCCGGTGCCTCGATCTCGCCGGGGGCTCCGATACCGCCGGGGGCTCCGACCCGTCCCATCGTGCAGGCGCCTTCCGCCGCCGCCGGGGCGCCGCCGCGCGTCTGGGGAGCGCCCCCGTCCGGCCCGGCCGAACCCGGCGCCGCCGCACCCGTCCTCCCGCAGCCGGGCGGCCTCCCGCAGCCGGGCGGCCTCCCGCAGACCGTCCACCTGCCCGGTGGCTCGGCGCCCGCAGAGCCTGGCGGCCCATCTGAGACCGGTGGCCGGTCCCGGTCCGGTGGCCTGCCGCCAGGTGTCCGGCCCGGCGGCGTCCCGTCCGGTGATCCGGCTCGGCGTGCCGATGCTGCGGCCTACTCCGCCGGGGGCGCCCAGGTCGGGGACGTGGAGTGGGCCGGGGTGCCGGAGGCGCAGGACGCCTACTCGCAGCGCGAAGAGCGCTCGTCCGCGACGGGGCCGATGGGCGCCCGGGAGACGAGCGGCGTGCAGGTGCGGCTCGGTTCGCGGGAACGGGAGCGGCGGCGAGAGCGCGAACGGGCGGCCGGCCGCCGCGCGGGCCGCCGCAGCGGACTCGTCGCGGCGGGCGTGCTCGTCCTGGCCGGCCTGGTCACGATCGGCCTCCTCCTGACACCGGGGTCGGGGGACGACGACGACGGCGGGACGGACGCGGCGCCGGCCGCGCAGGAGCAGCGGCCGGACGGCGACGGCAAGCTGCCCAAGGCCGGCACGCCGATCACGGTCGGCACCGCCGACGGGGCCAAGTACACGATCGCCGCGGTGGCGAGGGGGGTCAGCGACGGCATGACACCGTCGTCCCAGTCCTCACCGCCGTCCGGGACGTCGTTCGCCTACATCGAGTACATCCTCAGCAACCCGACGGGGAAGAGGGTCCTGCTCGACTTCCCCGGGGACGTGTTCGTCAAGCGGAACCTCGTCACGCCGGACGCGCGGGGGCGGTGCATGCCGCAGGCCGGCGTCCCCGAGGACATGTGCACCCCGCCGACCAAGAGCCAGGTCGTGCGGCGCCTCTCGGGCGGCGAACTGGTCGCGGGGGAGGGCGGCGACAAGTACATGCCGCCGGGCTCGGCGTTCCTTGTGCGCGCCACGCTGGACGTCCCCGTCGAGCACAACATCAAGCGGTCGGACCTGGGCCTCTACGTGTGGAAGCAGCTCTACATGGCCGACCAGCTCGCGAAGCAGGCCCCCTTCCCGCGCTGAACGCGGAACCGCCGTGGCCGGCAGGCCACGGCGGTTCCGGTCGCGGGGGGTTCACTCCGCTTCGGGGTCATCGGCGAGGATCCCGTAAAGGCGGCGGCGGGCGTCGTTGACGACGTCCAGTGCGCGCGCCTTCTGCGCCTCGCTGCCGACCGCCATCACCTGCTGAAGGGCTCCCATCAGCTGGCCGATGGCCTCGCGTCCGCGCAGGACGTTCTCGCCCGCGGCCGCGGTGACCTCGTCCCAGGGGGCGGCGCTCTGCGCGGCCGCCTCCTCGCGGCCGGCATCGGTGAGGGAGAACAGGCGCTTGCCGCCCTGCTCCTCGCTGCCGACCTTGCCCTCGTCCTCCAGCATCTGGAGGGTCGGGTAGACCGAACCGGGGCTCGGCCGCCAGACGCCGCCGGTGCGGCCGTCCAGCTCCTGGATCATCTCGTAGCCGTGCATGGGACGCTCGGCGAGCAGGGCGAGCAGCGCCGCCCGGACGTTGCCGCGCCGGGTCCGCCGGCCGCGGCCGCCGCGTCCGCGATGGCCCGGGCCGAACCCTCCGGGGCCGGGACCGAAACCGGGTCCGCCGGGCCCCCACGGGCCGAACGAATCACCGCGGCGTCCGCGCTCCCTGGGCCCTCGGTCTCCACCGTGCCTTCTCATCGTGTGGTCGTGCATCGCATCTCCTTAAGTAGTGATCGGTTGCGATGTATTAACGATATATCGGAATAGCTCGCGATGCAAGACAGGGTCGTGAGTGCGGTCACGGTGCGCCTGCGGCACTCAGTCCGGTTATCCCCAGAGCGGCGTTCTGGTTCCTTGGGTGGCGGGGGTGCTTGACCATGGAGGTAAGCGGGTCCGCCCCCGGGCGGGAGGGGCCTGCTCTTCTAGAGCGGCCACATCTTCTTTGCCTGGTCACTGGCACGGTGGCGTGGGGTGCGCGGAGGGTTCGGGGCGTCCACGCCCGGACGTGTCATGGCCCCGTCATCTGAAACCGGACCTCAGTCGGCAGAGGTCACCGGCGGGCAAGCGGAGTTAGCGCGCATGCCCGGCGGCGCAGACGACCGCAACGACGCCGCGCACACCCGCGCGCGCACGCGGGCGAGTTGGCGCGCATCGGTTCCCTCGACGGCGGCGGCGCTGAGGACGCCGATGTGCCACGCCGTCGTTCCCGCCGGAACCGGGTTTAGATCGGAGTGCTCCGCGCCTTCGGACCGGGCAGCCCGTGAGGGCGGCGAATCGCCCGCGTCATGACCGGGGTTGCAGGGGAGGTCCCGCGGATCTACAGCGTGACCTTCAGGTTGTCGAGGATGTCCTTGGTGGCGTTGCGGTTGCCGGTCTCCTTGACCCGGATCCACAGGCCGAACTTGCCGGACTTGTCCTTGAGGCCGACCTCGGTGACCGACGACGTGCCCGTCTTGCAGGCCGTGTAGCCGGTGATCGTGCCGCTGAGGGCGCCGTCCGGCGTGGTGTAGTTCTCCGGGGCCGCCTTCGTGCACTGCGGGTGGCTGGACGCGCCCGGCGGCGGCAACTGGCCGGGGCGGACGTCCGTGGTCACGCCGATGAAGACGCCGGGGCCCTTCCCGTCGCCGAGGAACGCGGCCTTGTCCGGCGTCGCGCGCAGCACGGGCCGTGGCTGGGCGTCGCTCAGCCCGACGGTGGACGGCGTCCACGTCTGCTCCTGGCCCTTCGGCCACGCCTTCGGCACCGCGGTCTTGATCTTGCCGGCGTTGTCGGAGACCGCGACGAAGTCCTTCGGGATCGCCTGGGTCTTCTTCTCCTTGTCCGTGCCGTCGCCGCCGGAGAACAGCAGGCCGAGCGTCAGCCCGCCGACGAGCGCGACCGCCAGCACGACCACCGTGATGATCAGGGGCGTGACGAACTTCTTGGGTGCGCCGCCGCCGGGCCGGCCGGGGCCGCCACCGCCCCTGAGCCGGCCCATCACGCCGCCCTGCTTGCCGCCGCCCGGCCCCTGGCCCTGCCCCTGGACCGGCGCTTGGCCCGGCCCCTGGCCTTGGACGGGCCCTGGGGGAGGCGCCTGGAAACCCGTGGGCGGGGGCGGGCCGCCGTAGGGCCCGCCCATCGGCTGCCCGGAGGCACCCTGCGGAGACGGCGGCTGGGTCGGGAACATGGCGGTCGCGTTGTCGGGGCCCGGTGGAGGCCCCTGGTACGCGACCGTGCGGTCGTTGCCGTTGTCCGGGGACGTGGGCCCCTCGCCCTGCCCGAACGGGGTGGCGCGTCCGGCGGAGTCGTCCACGATCGTCGCCTGCCCGCCGCCCGGGGGACGGGGCGGCACGCGCATCTCGGACGTGCGGACGTCGTCCTCCGCCTGCTGGTCGAACCGTGTCCGCATCTCGGCCGGGCCGCCGCCCTCCGCGGCGGGCTGCCCGGGGCCGGGCTGCCCGGGGCCGGGCGGCTGCTGGACGGGACCTGGTGCGGGCGGCCGCACCCGGGAGCCGTCCCGGTAGAAGTCCTGGACGGTGGCGTCCGCGTCGATCCGCGGGCCCTGCGCCGCGGGCACGGGCGCCGGTCCCGCTGCCGGTCCCGCCGCGGGCCCCGGCACGGGCGCGGCCGGAGCCGTCGTCGGGCGCAGCGTGGACAGCGCCTCCGCGAACGCCTCCGCGGTCGGCCACCGCTTCTCCCGCTCCACCTCCAGCGCCCGCATGATCACCTGGTCGAACGCCGGAGGCAGCCCCTCGCGCAGCCGGCTCGGCGGCGACTTGACCGGCGCCGGGCCCGGGGCCCGTCCGGTGAGCATGTGGTAGGTGAGCGCGCCGAGCCCGTACACGTCGGCGCGGACGTCCAGCCCGCCGCCGAACCGCGCCTGCTCCGGCGACATGTATCCGGGGGTGCCGACCGGGAGCGTGAACGCCCCGGAGGCGTGCGCGAGGGCCTTGGCGAGGCCGAGGTCGGCGATGAGCAGTTTCTCGCCGCCGTCCGGCGTCGACTGGAACAGCACGTTGGACGGTTTGAGATCGCGGTGGATCACCCCGAGAGTGTTGATCACCTCGACGCCGTAGGCGATCTGCTCGGCGAGGGCGACCACCTCGCTGACCGGAAGTGGCCGCTCGCGCATGCGGTCCCCGAGCGTCCCGCGGTCGGCGTACGACATGACGAAGTACGGGCGGCCGTCCGGAAGCTCCCCGATGTCGTGCACCCGGACGAGCCGCTCGGAATCGGCCCGGCGCAGGATGCGGGCCTCCTCGAGGAAGCGATTGCGCACGTCCAGATCGTCGATCAGATTGCTGTTCAGCACTTTGATGGCGACCTGCGACTCCAGGGCGTCGTCGTGCCCCAGCCACACAGAGGCGAACGCCCCCGAACCCAGGACGCGATCGATTCGGTAACGGCCTACAGATGGTGGGAATGACACTCCCGTATCATCCCAGCAAACGGGGCGAGCCCGCGAACGAGCATTGAGGCGGCATGGCATTCGACGAGAGGACCGAGGAGCTGGCGGTGAAGGCCGCCCAGGGCGACCAGGGCGCGCTCAACGAACTCCTCCGCAAGATCGAGCCGGACGTGCTGCGGCACAGTTCGCGGTTCCTGCCCTGCCGGCAGGACGCCGAAGAGGCATGCCAGGACGCGCTGCTCCAGGTCGCGCGGAACATCCACCGGTTCGAGGGCCGGTCGCGGTTCAGCACCTGGCTGCACGTCGTCGTCTCCAACTCGGCCCGCTCCACCTACCGGTCGCTGAAGCGGCGCTCGGTCGAGCAGGCGGGCGAGCTTCCGCAGCAGCGCCCCGACCCGCGCCGCACCAGCGTCATCGCCGGGTCCCGGGTCGACATCCTCGACGCCATGGAGGACCTTGAGGCCCGCAAGCCGGACCTCATCCAGGCCCTCGTCCTGCGGGACGTGTCGCAGCTGGAGTACGCGGAGATCGCCGAACAGCTGAAGCTGCCGCTCGGCACGGTCAAGTCCCGCATCCACGAGGCGCGCAAGCAGGTGAGGCAGACCCTGGGCGAGTCCTACACCTGACGAGCCGTCAAAGGTCGGCAATCGACCGGCAACAGTGCGTCAAGGGGTGCGCCGTGACCAGGGCGTCTGCACCAGCATGCCGTGCATGCCATCCGGACCGGCCTCCCGCCACAACCGCCCGATCTTCGTTCTCGGCTGCGCCCGCTCGGGGACGACCCTGCTGCGGCTGATGCTCCACTCGCACCCCCGGATCGCGATCCCCGGGGAGACGAAGTTCGTCCTCCCCGCCTATACGGCGCGGTGCGAGTTCGGTGACCTGACGGAGAGCAAGAACAGGCGCGCGCTCGCGGAGTGGATCACCGGCGACCGGTCGACCAAGGTCAGGGAGTTCGGTCTGGACGCCGACGAGCTCGTCAAGGAGATCGTCGCCGGGCCGCCCACGCTCGGGTCCGCGATCGGCATCGTCTTCCGCGCCTACGCGCGCCTGCACGGGAAGCCGCGGTGGGGCGACAAGCGTCCGAGCTACTCCCGGCACGCCGGCTCCCTGCTGCGGATGTTCCCGGACGCGCAGTTCGTCCACCTCGTCCGGGACGGCCGGGACTGCATCGCCTCGCTGCTCGAAATGCCGTGGTACGACGGTGACGTCCACCGCGCCATCTCGGTCTGGCGCGAGACGATCGACCAGGGCCGCCGGCTCGCCGAGCGCCTCCCTCCCGACACCTACTACGAGCTGCAGTACGAGCGGCTCGTCGCCGACCCCGCCGACGAGCTGACGCGGCTCTGCGGGTTCCTCGGCGAGGAGTTCGCCCCGGCGATGACGCGTCCCGAGGGCCTCGCGCGGCGGACCATCCCGTCCCGCAGGCGGTGGCACGGCCGGACGCACGACGCCGTCAACACGGGCCGCATCGGCTCGTGGGCGGAGCGGCTGGACCCCTGGGAGATCAGCCTGGCGGAGGCCGTACTCGGCGACCGTCTCGCCGAGTACGGCTACGAGCCGAGCGGCCTGCCGAGGCCGACCGCGTCCCAGCTCGCCCACTTCACCCGCATCAGCGCCCACCGCCGCATGGCGCACAGCAAGGACGCGCTGCGCGAACGCTGGAAGCAGCGCCACGAGCCGAACCCGGTCGTCTGCCGCCTGACCGAACCGTCCGCGAGCGCCACCTGAAGGACCGTGCGGTCACTCTGATCGGCCCCGGCCGTGATTGCCGGCGTATAGGACGCCTGTAGGGTCATTGGTCGTGGGAGTGTCAATCAGGCAGATTCAAGTCACCTTCGACTGCGCATCACCTGAGCGCGTCGCTCGTTTCTGGTGCGAGGTGCTGGGATACGTCGCGCCACCGCCACCGGAGGGGTTTGCCAGTTGGGACGACTTCAATCAGTCGCTGCCGCCGGAGCGGCGCGATTCGTGGTTCGCATGCAGCGACCCCTCGGGTGCGGGACCGCGGCTGTACTTCCAGCGCGTTCCCGAAGGCAAGACCGTCAAGAATCGGCTGCACCTTGACGTGCGGGTCGGTACCGGGCTGGTGGGTGAGGAGCGCCTGGCGGCCCTTGAGGCCGAATGCGCGCGACTGATCCCGCTCGGCGCGGTACGAGTGGGGCTCCTGCCTGCCGATGAGGAGAACGAGTCGTGCCTGGTCATGCAGGACGTTGAGGGCAACGAATTCTGCCTTGACTGAGTGGCGGGCAGGGGCGAAGTAATAGTCCTGGAGTCATTCCCGGGACGGGCACCACGCCGCATCCGGGGCCTTGTCAGTCGAGGGCGGCCAGCTGGTCGGCGAACCACTGCTGCGGGGGCAGGGCCGTCGCGGCGGCGGTGAGGCGGGCGCAGCGCTCGGCTCGCTGGGCGCGCGGCATCAGCAGCGCCTGGTGCAGCGTCTCCGCCGTCTGTGATACGTCGAAGGGGTTGACCATCAGCGCGTCCCCGGACAGTTCGGACGCCGCGCCCGCCTCCCGCGACAGCACCAGCGCACAGCCCTGCTCCGACAGGACGGGCCCTTCCTTCGCGACGAGGTTCATGCCGTCCCGGATGGGGTTGACCAGCAGGACGTCCGCCAGGCCGTAGGCGGCGAGTGAACGCGGATAGTCGTCGTTCACCTGCAGGATCAGCGGATCCCACTCGGCCGTGCCGAACTCGTCGGTGATCTGCTTCGCCATCTGCTGGACGGACGCCGTGTACTCGCGGTACTCGGGCAGGTCATAGCGGGACGGGTAGGCGAACGCCAGATGCACCACGCGTCCGCGCCACTCGGGATGGTTGACGAGCAGTTCGCGGTAGGCGGCGAGACCACGCGCGATGTTCTTCGACAGTTCCGTCCGGTCGATCCGCACGATGAGCTGGCGGTCGCCCACCTGTTCCCTCAGCGCGCGCGCCCGTTCGACGACGTCCTGCTGGGCCGCGCGCTTGCGCAATGCCGTCTCATCGACGCCGAGACCGTGGACGCCTACGTGCGTCGTATGCCCTGCACAGGTGACGGTCCGGGCCGTCCGGTCGACGCGTGCACCCGGCACGAGCTCGCAGCAGTCGAGGAACGCCGAAGCCCACCGTTCGGTCAGGAAACCCGCGTGGTCCGCGCCGAGTATGCCCAGCAGGATCTGCGTACCGATGTCGTCAGGAAGGAGCCTGTAGTACTCGGGCGGCGCCCAAGGCGTGTGGGAGAAGTGGACGATTTTCAAGTCCGGACGCCGGTCGCGGAGCATCCGAGGAGCCAGCGACAGGTGGTAGTCCTGGATCGCGGCCTTGGCGCCTTGGGAAGCGTCTCGCGCCAGGGCGTCCGCGAAGGCCGCGTTGTACGCCTCATAGGACTGCCAGTCACGCCGTGCGCGAGCGTCGAAATGCGGGCTGCGCGGTGTGTCGTACAGCAGATGGTGGACGAACCACAGCGTCGAGTTGGCCACCGCGTTGTACGCACGATCGAACGTGGCGGAGGGGATGTCGAGCATACGCACCGCCGAGCCACCAGTGTCGTAACCCGCTTGGTCGATACGACCGTCCGGTGAACGGCGAGCAGCCGTCCGATCGGCCTCGCTCAAGCTCGCGCACACCCACAGCACGTCCGGGTTACCGCCGGACGACACGGATGTCCCCGCGGCCTCTGCCGGACGAGATGGTCCAGACCCTTCCGGGGCGCCCGTGACGGCGGCCAGGCCCGACACCAGCCCACCCCCACCGCGCCGCATGGCGAGCTCGCCGTCCTTCGACAGCGAGAACGACACCGGGCCCCGGTTGGACGCCACCAGCACTTGGCTCATACCGGCAGGGTCTCAGTTGTGACCGAAGGGCTCCACAGTGACCCGCGTGGTTTCCGCCACGACCGGCCTACAGCCCGGCTTGTGGCCAGATACGACGATTAGCGCGAGGCGCGAGGGGTAACCGTGCGGCATGAGCAGGGCCGAAACTAAGAAGACCGTGCTCGTCGCCGGTGCGGCCAACTTCATCCTGGCGATCACGAAGCTGATCGCGGGTCTCCTGGCCGGATCGAGCGCGATGCTCGCCGAGGGCGCTCACTCGATCGCCGACACGCTCAACCAGAGCTTCCTTTTCGCGTCACTGCGGCGCAGCGAACGTCCCCCCGACCGCCGCCACCCCTTCGGATACGGCAACGAGCGGTACGTCTGGTCGCTGCTCGCCGCGTTCGGGATCTTCGTCGCCGGAGCCGGTTTCTCGATCTTCGAGGGCATCCTGACCATGACCGGCCACGGCAGCACCGGGACGGCGATCTGGCTCGCCTACGCCGTCCTCGCGCTCGCCGCGGTGCTGGAGGGGGTGTCCTGGATCCGCGCCTTCCACCAGGCCCGCAAGGAGACCCGCGAATCCGAGCACGACCTCTTCGAGCACGTCCGCCGGTCGCCCGACCTGACCTTCAAGACCGCGCTGTTCGAGGACAGCGCCGCGATGGTCGGCCTCGCGCTCGCCGCCGGCGGGCTGGTGCTGCGGCAGATCACCGGGTCGGACTTCTGGGACGGGCTCGCGTCCGTCCTCATCGGCCTGCTGCTCGTCGCGCTCGCGGTGCTGATCGGCTGGGAGAGCACCGGCCTGCTCATCGGGCGCGCCGCCGACCCCGCCGCGCAGCGCGAGATCCGCGCGGAGATCTGCGGCGCTCACGGCGTGACCGGCGTGGACGAGCTGCTCACCATGCACTTCGGCCCCGACCAGCTGCTCGTCGCCGCCAAGGTCCACTTCTCCGACGACATCAGCGCCGACGAGGCCGAGGACGTCGCCGGAGAGATCGACCGGCGGCTCCGGGAGCGGCTCCCGATCGTCCGGCACGTGTTCCTCGACCCGACCCAGCGGGCCGTCCCCGAGGAGTCCACCGCATGATCAAGAACCCGTCCGGGTAACGTCTCAGTCAGTGGACCCGGCTGTCTGGCATCCGGTCAGTTCATGTAAAGTCACGCATACGAGTTCAAACCACTCGTGTCGATGACTGAATGCCGCTCGTCGTACAACTGAATACCGCTCATCCAGAGGGGTGCAGGAAGCAGAGCGGCCGACGGGCCGGTCTTCCAGCTCAGCCCCCGCACAACTGAATACCGCTCATCCAGAGGGGTGCAGGAAGCAGAGCGGCCGACGGGCCGGTCTTCCAGCTCAGCCCCCGCACAACTGAATACCGCTCATCCAGAGGGGTGGAGGGACCGGCCCTGCGAAGCCCCGGCAACCACCCGGCTGTGGCGCGCTCGCGATCCTGCGAGGCCGGTCGGGAGATGGTGCCAACTCCGGCCTGCGACCAAGGTGGCGCAGGGAAGATGGGGAGAAAGGCCTCGCCCTCATGGCACTTACGCCTGCCACAGACCTCGGACCCGCTACCGCGCTCGTCTGCCGCGAATGCGGCTCCACTCGCGATCTCGGACCCTTCTACGCGTGCGAGGAGTGTTTCGGCCCCCTGGAGATCGCCTACGACTTCGGGGGAGTCACCCGCGCGAGCATCGAGTCCGGGCCGCGCAACATCTGGCGGTACCGGGGGCTGCTGCCCGTCCCGTCCAATGTCGCGGACACGCCCAACACCGAGCCCGGCCTGACCCGCCTCGTCCGCGCCGACAACCTCGCGGAGAGCCTCGGCCTGCAGAGCCTCTGGGTGAAGGACGACAGCGGCAACCCGACCCACTCGTTCAAGGACCGCGTCGTCGCGGTCGCGCTCGCCGCCGCCCGCGAGCTCGGCTTCAAGGTGCTGGCCTGCCCGTCCACCGGGAACCTCGCCAACGCCGTCGCCGCCGCCGCGGCCCGCGCCGGGATCCGCAGCGCCGTGTTCGTCCCGTCCGACCTCGAAGTGCAGAAGATCATCACGACCGCCGTGTACGGCGGGACGTTCGTGACGGTCGACGGCAACTACGACGACGTCAACCGGCTCGCGTCCGAGATCGCCGGGGAGCAGGACGACTGGGCGTTCGTCAACGTCAACGTCCGGCCCTACTACGCGGAGGGCTCGAAGACGCTCGGCTACGAGATCGCCGAGCAGCTCGGCTGGCGGCTGCCCGACCAGGTCGTCGTGCCGGTCGCGTCCGGTTCCCAGCTCACCAAGATCGACAAGGCGTTCCAGGAGCTGATCAAGCTCGGGCTCGTCGAGGACAAGCCGTACCGCGTGTTCGGCGCGCAGGCGGCCGGCTGCGGCCCGGTCGCCGCCGCGTTCAAGGCCGGCCACGACGTGGTCCGCCCGGTGAAGCCCGACACGATCGCCAAGTCCCTCGCCATCGGCAACCCGGCCGACGGCCCCTACGTCCTGGACGTGACCCGCCGCACGAACGGCGCCGTCGAGGACGTCACCGACGAGCAGGTCGTCGAGGGCATTCGCCTCCTCGCCCGCACCGAGGGCATCTTCGGCGAGACCGCCGGCGGCGTCACCGTCGCGACCCTCCGCAAACTGATCGAGGCGGGCACCCTCGACCCGTCCGCCGAGACCGTGATCATCAACTCGGGGGACGGCCTGAAGACCCTGGACGCCGTCGCCCCGGTCGTGGCGCCGTCCGCGAACATCGCCCCGTCCCTGGAGGCGTTCCGCGCCGCCGGCCTCGCCTGAGAAAAGGAGCACCATGAGCGTTTCCGTGCGCATCCCGACGATCCTGCGGACCTACACCGGCGGCGAGTCCGAGGTGAAGGCCGAGGGCACGACCCTGCGCGCCGTCGTCGCCGACCTGGAGGCGAGCTACTCCGGCGTCTCCGCCCGCATCCTGGACGACGCGGGCAAGATCCGGCGCTTCGTGAACGTCTACGTCGGCGACGAGGACGTCCGCTTCGCCGACGGCCTCGACACCCCGACCCCCGACGGCGTCCAGATCTCGATCATCCCCGCCGTCGCCGGCGGCTGACGGCCCCTTGGCGGCCCGGTCTCCCGTGGACCGGGCCGCCGGCCATCCCGCATCTCGACGTGAAGAATCCATCGATCTCCGCGGGGGCGGCTCGGAATTCCTGCTCCATCATCTGAGTGTCTTACAGCTGACCAGGTAACGGAAAGCATCGCCCGCCAAGAATGGGACCGTCCTTTCCGCAATCGTTCCTTGCAGCAAAGACGATCACATTTCTGCCGGGGCGGCCGGGCTTTGTCGGCCATGGCTGCCGACGTCCTCAGGCGATTGTCCGGGACGCCGCCGAGGCCATGTCGCCGGTAGCGCGCAGCCTTCCGGCGTGCCAAGATCAAGTGGCGGCCGGGAGGAGGAGTGGAATGGACGCTGTGGCGGTCTCCTCCCTTGTCTGGCTCGCGGTGTGGGGCGTGACCGTCGGATCTCTCTGGCTCCCGCGTCGGTACTGCTCATGGCTGGTACGCACGGCGGGGACGAGCGTTGCCGGAGTCGGCTTTCTCGCGGTGGCCGTGCACCTGGCGGGAGTGCTGCTGTTCGCGCTCGCCGCATTTCTGATCAACGGCCTGGTCGTCGGGGACTCTCCGATGTGGTTCGTGGCCTTGCTGTTCGTGCTGGCGGGCATGGTCTATTCACCGCTGGTGGGCCTCGGGCTCCCCGCGCGGAGCCTGCCGCCCTTTGCGGACATTCGGCTGACTCTCGAAGAAGCCGGTGCAACGCTCGGACAGGAACGGGCGGTCGCCTGGGTAGGCGGACTGCTGGCCTTTCCCGGGATGACGGCCATTCTGGCCGGTGCCGCGATCCTGTTCGGATGGTGAATGCACGCCAAGTCCCCGGTCGCCGTTCCGGTCGACGCTCTCGGAGGCGATTGCGCTGCGGCCGGATGACTGCGAGCCTCCGGCAAACGGGCCCGGCCGGCGTCCGCTCAACGGCCATACGACCCGCGCCATGCGTGCCTCTCGCTGTGGCCGGCGGAGCGCGTGGAACGGGCCGCCCGTCCGCCGCCCCACCCTCGTCCACGCGTTCTGCGACCTTCTGCGAAGCCCGGTGCACGACCCGCCGACGACCACACAGGGGATCATCGCGACACACCCGAGAGTCTCCTGAACAGGGTTTCGGCGCAGGTGGGAACGGGTCTGGGCAGGTAGGTGAACCTTCCTCTACGGGGATGTGTGGCGCTTGCACTCGACAGGGTAGAGTGCTAAACAAACGGTTGGCACTCTGCTGTGGAGAGTGACAGCTTCACAGTCTGGGTCGGGGCGATGAGGCCTCAGTCCGGCGGCGGAATGGCAGTCGTCGGCGGGGGCCGTCCGTCGCGGGCGTCGGCTCGATCCATCTAAGCCACCTTGTTCCGGGAGGACTGGAGCCTATGGCTGCAAAGATGATCGCGTTCGACGAGGAGGCCCGCCGGGGTCTCGAGCGCGGCATGAACCAGCTGGCCGATGCCGTAAAAGTGACCCTTGGTCCCAAGGGTCGCAACGTCGTGCTGGAGAAGAAGTGGGGCGCCCCCACGATCACCAACGACGGTGTGTCGATCGCCAAGGAGATCGAGCTCGAGGACGCGTGGGAGAAGATCGGCGCGGAGCTCGTCAAGGAGGTCGCCAAGAAGACCGACGACGTCGCGGGTGACGGCACCACCACCGCGACCGTGCTGGCCCAGGCGCTGGTGCGCGAGGGCCTGCGCAACGTCGCGGCCGGCGCGAACCCGATGTCGCTGAAGCGCGGCATCGAGGCGGCGGTCGAGCGGGTGAGCGAGGAGCTGTCCAAGCTCGCCAAGGACGTCGAGACCAAGGAGCAGATCGCCTCGACGGCGTCCATCTCCGCGGGCGACCCGCAGATCGGCGAGATGATCGCCGAGGCGATGGACAAGGTCGGCAAGGAAGGCGTCATCACGGTCGAGGAGAGCCAGACCTTCGGTCTGGAGCTCGAGCTCACCGAGGGGATGCGCTTCGACAAGGGCTACATCTCGCACTACTTCGTGACCGACCCCGAGCGGATGGAGGCGGTCCTCGAGGACCCGTACATCCTGATCGTTCAGGGCAAGGCGTCGGCCAACAAGGACCTGCTGCCCGTCCTTGAGGGCGTCATGCAGTCCGGCAAGCCGCTGCTGATCATCGCGGAGGACGTCGAGGGCGAGGCGCTGGCCACCCTGGTCGTCAACAAGATCCGCGGCATCTTCAAGTCCGTGGCCGTGAAGGCCCCGGGCTTCGGCGACCGCCGCAAGGCCATGCTGGGCGACATCGCCACGCTGACCGGCGGCCAGGTCATCAGCGAGGACGTGGGTCTCAAGCTGGAGAACACCACGACCGACATGCTGGGCCGCGCCCGCAAGGTCGTCATCACCAAGGACGAGACCACCATCGTGGACGGCGCCGGTGACGCCAACGAGATCGCGGGACGGGTCAACCAGATCCGCACCGAGATCGACAACACCGACTCCGACTACGACCGCGAGAAGCTCCAGGAGCGCCTGGCCAAGCTCGCGGGCGGTGTCGCGGTCATCAAGGCCGGCGCTGCGACGGAGGTCGAGCTCAAGGAGCGCAAGCACCGCATCGAGGACGCCGTCCGCAACGCCAAGGCCGCGGTCGAGGAGGGCATCGTCCCCGGCGGTGGCGTGGCGCTGCTGCAGGCCGGCACCAAGGCGTTCGACAAGCTGGAGCTCGCGGGCGACGAGGCCACCGGTGCCAACATCGTCAAGCGCGCTCTGGAGGAGCCGCTGAAGCAGATCGCCGTCAACGCCGGCCTTGAGGGCGGCGTCGTGGTGGAGAAGGTCCGCAACCTGAAGCCGGGTGAGGGCCTGAACGCCGCCACCGGCGACTACGTCAACATGTTCGAGTCGGGCATCCTCGACCCGGCCAAGGTGACCCGGTCCGCGCTGCAGAACGCCTCGTCGATCGCCGCGCTGTTCCTGACCACCGAGGCCGTCATCGCCGAGAAGCCCGAGAAGAACCCGGCCCCGGCGGGCGGCATGCCCGACGCCGGCGGGATGGACTTCTGATCGGCGCCGAGTAGCCGACGCGACATGAAAGGGACGGCCCGCGGGTCGTCCCTTTTGTGTGCGCGGCGTCCGGGAGGAGCACGCCGGGGACGGCTCCCCGAATGCGGTGCGGACGTTGCCGCGGCCGACCGTTGAGCCTTGCTGACCACCGTGTTCGCGGGTGTGACCGGCGTCGGCTTAGTCCAGCGGCGGCCGGGACGGACGGACACCCAGGCCGGGTCGAACTGGTACCTGGCATACCCGGTGCTCCACTCCGTGTGGCTGCTCAGCGTCGGCTCCTTTTGGACGGAGTGGCGCACCTTGTTCTGGGTCTGATCCGTGCCTCCGGGAACGCTGTACGGTCCAAAGGGCGGATCCTTGGTCCTGCGCGTAGGCCAGCCGAGTGGTGCACCGCCGACCCGTCCCAGGTACAAGATGTTCGACGGTCATGGCACGTTGCTCACGACCGTGAGACCGCGACATCTCGCGGCTACGGCAAGCGGCCAGGGCGGTACCGACGGCAATGATGCCGGCCCACGCCGAGAACGGCAGGGGTGCGCGCTGCTGATCGTGGACAGGGAGGGCGCGAAGCGACCCGGGGTGGACAACCTCCGGAAGCGTCCTGATCGCCGCGATGCGACGCGGGCCCGCCACAAGGGACGTGATGCTCTGCGAAGCCAGGCCAGACCGACCAGGTAGCCGAAGGCCGCGGTGACCGCCCGACCGGATCGTGGACGCGGAGGTCTGCGACGAGCCCGCTGTCCATGACCGCATAGCTGTTCACGACATGCCAGAACGGAAGATGAATATTTCTCGGACGGTCACCCTGGGGCGCGTCGACGCAGGTCAGCGGGTTGTGAATGCGCGTCGGGCGATTACCGTCCCGACGGCCGCGGGTGGGAAGCGCTTCCCCTGCGGGCCCGCGCTTGGCAGGATCGCCGGTTGGGCGGCGTACCGCGCCGGATGCGCGGGTGTCCGCCACGGTGAACGGTGACGCGGTCCGCGCATGCGGCCGATGAGGCAGGAGAACACGTGAGCGAAGTGTTCAGCTCCCCGGTGCTCAAGGTCGAACAGCCCCGCAGGGGTCCGTTCGCGAAGTCGCGGTACAAGGTGCTGGACGGTGACGGAACCGTCATCGCCATCGCCGGGCAGACGAACGACGAAGGCCGATCCGAGATGCGTGGCCTGTTCCCCGGCAAATCGAATCTCGATGCCCGTGCCGTGCTGGTGGCCACGCCGGACGGTGAGCCACTGCTGATCGTGGACAAGCAGAACGGGCGCGAGTACACCGAGATCCTCCGGCCCGACGGGGATCGGATCGGGTCCTTCGTCACCGAACGGGTCGGACGCCGCTATGTCATCTACGACGATGACGGCGCTCTGATCGGCGCGGTGGACGTCGATGTCCCGCGCAACAACTTCGAGGTGAAGGACGCGGACGGCGGCAAGGTGGCGCACGTGCGCAAGAAATGGGCCGGGCTCGCAACGCACCTGCTGACGACGGCGGACAAGTACGACGTCGAGATCTCCGATCCCGTCCGGGAGCCGTTGCGGACGATGGCCGTCATGACGGCCATCGTCATGGACATGAACCTCCACGAGGCCAAGGAGATCACCTGATCGTGGCCGCGGCCGGTGGATGGGCCTTCCCGGTCTCCGCGGAGCGAGGTACCTTCCGTGCGTGCAGGCCACGCCGGGACGCGCGAACAGCTGGCGGATCTCGCCTGCCATTCCGACGATCGCGAACTGCGCGCTGGCCGTCCTGTGGTTCTTCTCCGCGCTCGGCGGCTGGGGCGATGCCGCGTTCTGTGGTGAGGACGACCGCCACGATCCGGGATGCGGCGCCGGCTTCGATGACGCGGTGAGGCTGGCCTCTCCGGTCGCCGTTCTCGCCGCAGCCATCGCCGTCAGCGCATGGGCCGTGCCCGGTGTCCGACGCCGGCCCGATCGGCTGGACGTGTTCCTGACCGTGGCGGCCTTCGTGTGGGTGTTCGCCGAGGCGGTTCTCTTCGTGGGTGGCTACCTAGCCCAGCCGTAAGGTTCCCCTGCTCACCCGACGTTGCCGAAAAGAAACATTCGAGGCTTGGAATGCGTTGCGCCGCAGGCAGTGTGGGGCGAACTCGGGCAAAGTCCAAGGTAGAGCGGGTGCTGTGGCCCGGTGGAACCACCTCCCGGCCGCCCAGGCGGCCGATCCGGAAGCGATCCGTTTGCGCGAGCCGGTTTGACCTTCCTGCCTCTTGGGCATACTGTTCACTTCGCCCCACGGGGGTGCAGGACGCCTGACGGCGGCCGGCTCCGAGGGGAACCCACCAGCGATCCAACCGATCACGGCTTTGCCGTGCCCGCTGTGTCGTGGTGGCGTCGGAAAAGGCTTGGTTTTGACAATCGGGCCGGATCTGGTGAAATAGCTTCACCGCCCTGAAGGCGCCGCGCAAGCGGAATCGGACGGGCGTTATCGGAAAAAGCCGAAATTGACAGACCGGCCGGATCCGATAAAGTAAACCGAGTCGCCCCGGAGCGGGAAACGCGAAAGCGGATCCAGTGCGGTGGGTGTCCGTTTCTTGAGAACTCAACAGCGTGTTAAAAGCCAGTGCCTTTATCGGCTCGGCCCTTGTTGGGGTCGGGTCGCCCCGTGGCCGTCTTTCGGGATGGTCGGGGTTTCTTTG
>NZ_JAXCEJ010000045.1:0-30015 GCF_041463665.1 Actinomadura chokoriensis | reverse complement strand
GAGACGGTGTGGGTTGTGGTGATCAACCCGTCTACCAGGGGCTTCTCTACGTCCGAAGGAACTCCATCAACTCGCGATCATGCTGTGATCAACCGACCCGCCCGAGGATGAAAAAGGGTCAGTGGTCGAGCGTGAGCATGGGCCGCATCCCGTTCGCCTTGATGCTCCGGATGAGGTCGTCGTAGTAGGCGAGCGCCTTCGGATCGCGGTAGCCGCGACGCGGCTCGACGCGGGCCCACTCGACGGACGTCCGGAAGACGTTCACACCGATTTGCTTGGCGAGCTTCAGGTCGGCCGGATAGCGGTGCAGGAAGTCGACGGAGTTGCCGTACGGGTCGGTGACCCCGTTCGCCTTACGGTCGGCGTACCTCGTCCAGTTGCTGTCGGGAAAGAACCCTTCGCTCTGGAACCCGGACGTGGACACCCCCCACAGGAAGCCGGGCGGGAACCTGCCGGTCGCGGGCCCGCCGGCGGCGGACGCCGAGGGCGCGACCAGCAGGCCGGCGACCAGGACGAGGACCGCCAGCGAACGAGCCGACACCGAGCGGACGAACAGCGAGCGGACGAACAGCGAGCGGACGAACAGCGAGCGGACGAATCTCGAACGTGCGAACAGCGAACGTGCGAACAGCGAGCGGACGGACAGCGGGGGAACGGGCCTTGGTCTACGGGATCTGCCGAGCCAGCCGAACACAGAGCATCCTCCGGGGGTGGGACCTGCCTCTCCTCCGGACTACAGGCGCCCGGAACCGGCTCGTCAACCCCTCCGCCCGGCCGAATCTCGCGATCTTGCCCGTCCGTGGCCGGGCCGCTCACTCCCGGCCGCCCGCGCGCCGACCCGCGGCACCGCGAGACATAACCCACATTTACCGATACGTGATACACGCCACAGGACCAAGCCGAGTTATCCCCAGAACACGGTTCCAGTTCCCAGTCGCCCCCGCGGGCGTCACGATGGAATCGATCTTCATTCGGGAATTCGTGACCCAGTTCACAGTTTTCGCCTGGTGATCGGAATCAGCGCAGGCCAAGGCATGGCCGAGCGACTCCCGGCCGCGGCCGACGCCCCCCGAAATGTCTGGATGGATTTGCCATGTTCACCCGGTTCTGCATACGTTCCTGCCCGGTCAATGCGGCACAGCAGCCGCTTGGATAACAGAACACGCACCCCGACGCGCGGCAGCGGCGCGCACGGCCACCTGTGACCGGCCGGGCGCGGCCCTTGGGCCGTCCCCACGGACCCCGCTCGAAAGCCGCCGTCGGCGCCGAATCCGTGCAGCCATGAAGCACGGAACCGCAAGCGGCCACGAATTCCCCGCGTCCCCAAAATGACGTCGTGGAATGGCCGCGGCATCCCGTCATCGCCAGGAAAACCCTCGCGATGACGGCTGCCCGGTAGGCATCACCCGCGAGATCTGGAGTCATTCTGCATACCCCCCGAAACTCCCTCAGGGCCGGAATCACCACTGGTGGCCTCGTGGTCACCACGACCGCGGCGCTCGGTGCCGGCCTCCTCGTCGCGGCGCCCGCCCAAGCGGCGTCGCCACCGCAGAACGCCGCCGTGGTGACGACGACCGCGAAGGTCACCGCCAAGCAGTCCCGGGCCGCCAAGCAGAAGAAGCGCGCGGCCTACGCCGTGAAATACGCGGCGAAGCAGATCGGCGACCCGTACCGCTACGGCGGCACCGGCCCCGGCTCATGGGACTGCTCCGGCCTCGCCGGCGGCGCCTGGCGCAAGGCCGGGGTGAAGCTGCCCCGCACCAGCCAGCAGATCTACCGCGCCGTCAAGAAGAAGGTCTCCTGGAAGGGCGCCGTCAAGGGCGACCTGCTGTTCTTCTACGGCGGCCGCACCCACATGGGCATCTACGCCGGCCACGGCTACATGATCCACGCGCCCAGCTCCGGCAAGCGCGTCAAGAAGATCAAGCTGACCAAGTACTACAAGCGCAACTTCAGCGGCGGTGTCCGTCCGGGCCTCTGACCCGCACGAACAGCCGTAGCACCACCCGTGGGCCCGCACGCCTCCCCCGCCCGTGCGGGCCCACACCCGCGCTCGCATCCGGCCCCCGATCGGCATTATGCGCAGTGCGAGCGATCGCAGGCGCCGCACGGCTCAGCGCAGGGCCGTGCGCTCGGGTCATGGGAGGAACGGGTAGTCGGTGTAGCCGCGGTGGTCGCCGCCGTAGAAGGTCGCTCGGTCGGGCTCGTTGTAGGGGCCGCCGGCCTTGATGCGGGCGGGCAGGTCGGGGTTGGCGAGCCACAGCTCGCCGAACGCGATCGCGTCGGCCACTCCGTCCCGCAGCGCCTCGGCGCCGCGCTCGGGCGTCGCGGGGAAGGAGTCCGCGGTCGGGTGCGGGTTCAGGATGAGCATCCCCGGCCACGCGGCCCGGATGCGGCGGGTCATCTCGCGGTTCAGCTCCTCCATGACGTGCAGGTGGGCGAGGTCCAGCGGGGCGAGCGCCGCGATCAGCGCGGAGTACAGCTCCGGCGTGTCGCTCTCGCTGACGCCGCTCGACGTGCCGCCGGGCGAGACGCGGAGGGCGACGCGTTCCGGCCCGATCGCGTCTGACGCGGCCTGCACGGCCTCCACGGCGAACCGGATGCGGTTCGCGACCGTCCCGCCGTAGGCGTCGGTCCGGGTGTTGCTGCCGTCGGCGAGGAACTGCTGGATCAGGTAGCCGTTCGCGCCGTGCAGCTCGACGCCGTCGAAACCCGCCGCGACCGCGTTGCGCGCGGCGGCGGCGAAGTCCTCCACGGTCCGCGCGATGTCGGCCGCGGTCATCTCCTGCGGGACGGGGTGGTCGAGCATCCCGCCCGGCGTGTACAGCCGGTCGCCGGACGCGATCGGCGACGGGCCGAGCGGCAGGCCCCCGTCCGGGTACAGCACGGGGTGGCCGACGCGCCCGGCGTGCATCAGCTGCGCGAAGATCCGCCCGCCCTCGTCGTGCACGGCCCCGGTCACCTTCCGCCACGCCGCCACCTGCGCGTCCGAGTGCAGGCCCGGCGTGTCGAGGTACCCCTGGCCCCGGGCGCTCGGCTGCGTCCCCTCGCTGATGATCAGCCCGGCGGCGGCGCGCTGCCGGTAGTACTCGACGGTGAGGTCGGTGACGGTGCCGCCCGCGCCGGCCCTGCTGCGCGTCATCGGCGCCATCACGAGGCGGTTGGGCAGCTCCAGCTTCCCGGCCGAAAGGGGCTCGAACAGTTCCTGCATGGCGTCCTCCTGGGGCGTTGTCGCTGGTCAAGAACGTACGAGCCACCGGGTACGGGTCGAATCCGTAAAGTTTCGGTACTTGGACCCGTAGGTTGGGATCCGTGCTCTACGGGCGGAACGACGAACAGGCGCGGCTCACCTCGCTGGTCGACGGTGCGCGCGACCACCGCCGCAGCGGCGCACTCGTCCTGCGCGGCGAGGCCGGCATCGGCAAGTCGGCGCTGCTCGCGGAGGCCGCCGCGGGGGCGGCGCGGGTTCTGCGGGCCACCGGGGTCGAGGCCGAGTCCGGGATCGCGTTCGCCGGGCTCAACCAGCTGCTGTGGCCGTTCCGCGACCGGGTCGACGGCCTGCCGCGGGCGCAGTCCGCCGCGCTCGGCTCGGCGCTCGGCTCGGCGCCCGGCTCGGCGCCCGGCGACACGTCCGCCGGGCAGGGCCGCTTCGCCACCGGCCTCGCCGTGCTGACGCTGCTCGCCGACCTCGCCGAGGACGGCCCCGTCCTGTGCGTGGTCGACGACGCGCACTGGGTCGACACCGCGACCGTCGACGCGCTGCTGTTCGCGGCGCGGCGGCTCGCCGCCGAGGGCGTCGTCATGCTGTTCGCCGCGCGGGACGACGGGTTCGCCGGGACGGGCCTGCCCGAACTGCGGCTCGACCGGCTCTGCCGGGCCGACGCCGAACGGCTCCTCGCGGCGCGCGACCTGGCGCCGCTCGTCCGCGAGCGGGTGCTGCGGGAGGCCGCCGGCAACCCGCTCGCGCTGCAGGAGCTCGCCACCGCCGGGGAGCGCCCGCCCGAGACCACGCCACTGCCCGTCGCCGACCGCGTCCTCGGCTCGTTCCAGGCGCAGATCGCCCGCCTGCCGGAGAAGGCCCGGCTGATGCTGCTGATCGCGGCGGCCGAGGGGCGCGGTTACATGGCGAGCCTGCTCGCCGCCGCCGGCACGTTCGGCGTCGGGCTCGCCGACCTGGAGGGGGCCGAGCGCGCCCGGCTGGTGGCGGTCACCGGGCGCAGCATCACGTTCCGGCATCCGCTGATCAGGGCCGCCGCGTACCAGGGCGCGACGGCGGCGCGGCGCGTCGCCGTCCACCGGGCGCTCGCCGAGTCCGCCGACGACGTCGACTGCCGCGCGCGGCACCGCGCGTCCGCCGCCCTCGCCCCGGACGAGGACGTCGCCGCCGACCTGCAGGAGGCCGCCGAACGCGCCCGCGTCCGCGCCGGCCACGGCCCGGCGGCGTCGCTGTACCGCCAGGCGGCCGACCTCACCCCCGACGGGGCGACGCGCGCGGCGCGCCTCGCCGCCGCCGCGTCCCTCACACTGCAGGCGGGCCGGCTGGACGAGGCGGAGGACCTCGCCGTCCTCGCCGGGAAGCTCGGCGCCGCCGACCGGGCCGGGCTCGCCCGCGTCCACGCCGCCGTCGAGTACGAGCGCGGCGACCCGCGCACCGCGGCCCGCATGATGGTCGACCGCGCCGCCGGACCGGAACGCGCGGCGATGCTCAGGACCGGCGCCGTGTACGGGTGGACGTCCGGCGAGTTGCCCGCCGTGCTGCGCGCGTCCGAACTGCTGCCGGACGACCGGACGGTCCGGGGCCTCGCGCTGCTCGCGGACGGCGACCCGGCGCGCGGGTTGCCGCTGCTCGCCGAGCAGGTCACCGCGGCGCGCGACGGCGCCGGCGACCGGCTGCGCGGCGCCCAGCTCGCACTGATCACCGGCGCGGACGCGGCGGCGCTCGAACTGTCCGCCGCCGAGGTCGCGCACTGCCGCCGGCACGGCCTGCTCGGCGAGCTGCCGACGATCCTGCAGGTCCGGGCGCAGACGCTGATCGCGGCGGGACGGCACGCCGACGCGGAGGCCACCGTCGCCGAAGCGATCGCGCTGGCCCGCGACACCGGCCGGCCGCACCGCGAGAGCCACCTCGCCGCCTTCCTGGCCCGCGTCGCGGCGATCGAGGGCGACGAGTCCCGGCTCCGCGAGCTGACCGCCTCGGCCCCGCCGGGCCTGGCCGACGGCGCGCTGGCCCTCCTCGACCTGGGCCTCGGCCGCTACGACGACGCGACCCGCCGCCTGGAGGAACTCGCGCACGGGCCGGACCGGCACGGCGACGTCGTCTCCGCCGCAGACCAGGTGGAGGCCGCCGTCCGTTCAGGCGAGGCTCCGCTCGCGCATGCGGCCTTCACTCGGTTCCGCTCCTGGGCCGAGGCGAGCAAGCAGCCCTGGGCGCAAGCCGTCGCCCTGCGCTGCGAGGCCCTGCTGGCGGACAGGGAGGAACCATACCTCCAGGCACTGCGCCTGCACGAACAGTCATCACGCCCGTTCGAACGCGCCCGCACGGAACTCCTCTACGGCGAATACCTGCGCCGCGCCCGCCGGCGCTCGGACGCACGCGTTCCGCTCCGCTCGGCGGCGTCCATCTTCGAACGCCTGCGCGCCACCCCCTGGCTGGATCGGGCGCGCGCCGAACTGCGGGCCACAGGCGAGTCCGGTTCGTCCGCACCGACCGCCCCGGACCTTCTCGACCGCCTCACCCCGCAGGAACTCCAAGTCGTCCGCCTCGCGGCCTCGGGCACGAGCAGCCGCGAGATAGCCGCACAACTCTTCCTGAGCCCCCGCACGGTCGAGTACCACCTCTACAAGGCGTACCCGAAGCTCGGCATCTCGTCCCGCAAGGAGCTGTCCCACCTGACCCTGGAGCCCGCTTCACCCTGACCCCTTGCTGGCCTGGGCGCTAGGACAGGGTTCGTCCTAGGAAGTCCTCCGTGAGGCGCCAGGCCCGCTCGGCCGGCTCCGGCTGGTGGAACATCGGCGCCTTCCGGTTGTGGAACGCGTGGCCCCCGTCCTCCTGGACGTGGATCTCCATGTTCGCCCGTCCCGCTACGGCCTGCTCCACCTGGGCGACAACCTCCCTGGGGATGTAGGCGTCGGCCCCACCGAAGTGAAACTGCACAGGCGCCCGGATGGCGTCGAGCTGCTCCAGCGCCCCCGGCACACCAGACCCATAGAACGACACCAGGGAATCAACGTCCGCCTGGGCGGCGAGCAGATAGGCGAGCGTCCCGCCGAAGCAGAACCCGAGGACACCGACCTTGCCGACCTCTGGCAGGCCCTTGAGAACCTCCAGTGCGGCCTTGGCGTCCTCTACGCCCTTCTCCCAGTCGAACTGGGAGACCATCGACATCCCCTTGGGGAGAGCCTCTTCGTTGTGGACGGTCGTCCAGTTCGGCTCGATCCGCCAGAACATGTCTGGGGCGGCCACGACGTACCCGAGCGCCACCAGGTCCTCGGCGACGGCCTCCATGTACTCGCCCACCCCGAAGATCTCCTGGACGAGCAGGATCCCGGGCCCGCGCTCTCCCCACACACGCAGGTCGAACTCGCCGTCCGGAACAACGACCTTCTCAGTACGCGTCATGTCACCCGATGATGGCGTAAACCGCACTCGCATGGGCCACGGTCACCGAATCGACGGTCATGTCGATCTCCGCGAACGCCATCGTCCGCCCCAGCTTCGACAGGTCCACCCGGATGAGGACGTCCCGTCCCGTCACGGGCCGCTGGAACGTCGTGCTGAGCTGCACGGTCGTCATAGGTACGAACCCGCCCTTAGCGCCCGAAACCGCCAGCACCACCGCCGTGTCGGCCGCCGCCATCAGCGCCTGTCCCGACATCGCGCCGCCCTCCCGCGCCAGCCGGTCGGACCAGGGCAGCCGCAGCACCGCCGTCCCGTCACCCACCTCCTCCACGGCGAGGCCCAAGTCCAGCACCCAGGGCGCGAAGTTGTCGCGGAGGATCTCATCAGGCTTCAACGTCACCCCGACATGATGCACGCTGAAGGCATGCACGAGGAGGTCTTCCTACCCGCCACCTACGCCGCCGGGGTCCCCTACGAGACCTTCCGGACGCTGCGCGCCGAGTCGCCGGTCACCCGGGTCCCCGAACCCGCCGTCGGCCCCTGGCCGGCCGGCCCCGGCTACTGGGCGGTCTTCCGGCACGCCGACGTCAAGCACGTCCTGCGCTCCCCGGACCTCTTCTCGTCCAACCTCGGCGCCACCCAGATCCGCGACCCCGACACGCCCGAGGACCTCGCATTCGTCCGCGCGATGATGCTCAACCAGGACCCGCCCGACCACTCCCGCCTGCGCCGCATCGTCGCCGCCGCGTTCACCCCACGCGCCGTCCGCGCCCTGGAGGACACGATCGACGCCCGGGCCCGCGCCCTCGTCGCCTCCGCCCTCGGCGACGAGACGGACTTCGTCGAACTCGCCGCCGACCTCCCCGTCTGGACGCTCGCGCACATCATGGGCGTCCCCGACTCCGACCGCCGACTCCTGTACGACTGGGCGTCCCGCGTCATCGGCTACCAGGACGACGAGTACGCCGGCCTCTCCACCGCCGACACCGCCTCGATGACGCCCATGGCCCGCAAGGCGATGAACCTCCGCCCGGCGACCTCCACCCATCCGGACGGACGTCCCGTCAACCCGCGCTCCTACACGGCCCTCGCCGACATGTTCGCCTACGCCCACGCGCTGGCCGCCGAGAAGCGCGCCGGCCCGTCCGACGACATCATGTCCCGCATGCTGGAGGGCGGCCTCACCACCCACGAGTTCGAGAACATGTTCTTCCTCTTCGCCGTCGCCGGGAACGAGACCCTCCGCAACGGCATCCCCGGCGGCCTGCTCACCCTCCTCTCCCACCCCGCCGAACTGGCCCGCCTCCGCGCCGATCCGTCCCTGCTCCCGCCCGCCGTCGAGGAGATGCTCCGCTTCTGGCCCCCGGTCATGGACTTCCGCCGCACCGCCACCCGCCCCGCCGAACTCTCCGGCCAGAAGATCAACGCAGGCGACAAGGTCGTCGTCTACCACGCCTCCGCCAACCGGGACGAGACCGTCTTCCCGTCCCCCGACCGCTTCGACATCACCCGCACCCCCAACGACCACGTCAGCTTCGGCTTCGGCCCCCACTTCTGCCTGGGCGCCCACCTGGCCCGCACCCAGATGCGCGCCATCTTCCGCGAACTCCTCCCCCACGGCATCACCCTCACCGGCACCCCCGTCCGCCTGGCCTCCAACTTCCAGAACGGCCTGAAGCACCTCCCCGTCCGCCTGACCCCCACCCGGTAACCCCGTCGCGAACCCCCCGCCGATCTCGGTACCCTTGCTGGACGGGTCGCTAGCTCAATTGGCAGAGCTCCGGACTTTTAATCCGTAGGTTGTGGGTTCGAGTCCCACGCGACCCACCGCCCCTGACCAGGGAAAACGCGAGAATGTCCGATTCGCCCCCCACCCGACATGCCCCACTTCGTCCCCGTGGCGGCTCGATGGCGGCTCGACGGCTCGATCCGGGTTCTACATCCGCCCTGGCAGCGCCTCGAAATCAGGCACTCCTCGCCCACCCAAGCCGGTTATGTCGCCCACAGGACCAGCGGCCAGGGCCGCCAGAGCAGTCAGCAACGCACGTCAGCGGGCGTGAATCCGCAGGCTCGCGTCCGGGCGCGGGCGGCACCATCGAGCCCTCCACACCAAGGCGGTCCTGAAAAGTGACCGCGGTCAAGAACATGACACTGGCGATGGCACGCCTTCGGCCCATGGCCAGGTTGCCCGCCTCCCGCTCCCAAATCCGAGACAGCGCGGGATCTGGCGTGAGCCTGTACCTCGGTGAGCCGCATTCGCGCCGCTCCGAATGTCGGAGGTCACCGCCATACTCAGAGCCTGTGCACTGCGGAGTCGGGAGGCCGATCGACTGCTGATTGGTGCACTTCCCGATGAGCCGAGTGGATCGGAGCGTGTTGAACGACAAGCCGGAAGCTGCGCTGGACTGCGATCCGTACCTGCTCGCGCAGGTGCGCGAAGCATTCGGGCGAGTGGTGTACAGCCACAAGACGCACGAGAAGCAGGCAGACATCTGTTTCCGCCGCCACAGGCTGCAGCATGCCGCGCTGACCGTCCTCACGGCGATCGGCTCCGGCACCTTCCTGGCCGCGGTGGTCGGCGCACTGGGGAATCCGGCGCTGACCAGCCTCGCGACCTCGTTCATCGCGCTCCTGGTCGCTGCCATGAGCCTCGGCGCGAAGACCTTCAAGTTCGAGGAGGAGTCCGACGCCCACCGCGGGATCGCCTCTCGGCTGTGGGACGTCCGGGAGTCCTACATCTCGCTCATCGCCGACCTGATGTCCGGTACCGCCTCCGACGCGGAGGCCAGGGAGCGCCGCGACGAGCTCCAGCGGGCCACGCGCGACGCGTACACCGATGCGCCCAGGACTAGCCCGAAGGCCTTCGAGCGGGCCAGCGAGGGACTGCAGCGCAACGAGGAGATGACGTTCACCTCCCGCGAGATCGACCTGTTCCTCCCCGAGGCGCTCCGGCTCGACGAAGGCGTGGGCTGATCATGAAGACCTCGGAGATCTTCGACACACTGCTCGAAAACCTCAAGGTCGGCGATGCCGCCGCCGCGGTCGCCTCCCGCAGGGACGAGATCACGAAAGCGCTGAACAAGAACTTCCGGGCCAAGGACGGATGCACCGACTACAAGCTCATGGTGGGCTCGTACGGTCGGCACACCGCAGTCAAGGGCGTGTCCGACCTGGACATGATCTTCATCCTCCCGCCCTGGCTGCGCTCCGCCTACGCCAGCGCCACGGGCCCGCGGAGGATCCTCAACAGAGTCAGGGACGCCCTGAAGGCGCGCTACCCCAAGACTGACATCCGCGTCGACCAGTGCGTCGTGCGGGTGCAGTTCACCAGCAACGCCTTCAAGTTCGAGGTCCAGCCGGCCTTCCAGAACGACGACGGCAGCTTCGACTACCCGGACACGGTCGCCGAGGGCTGGAAGGTCACCAGGCCGCGCGACGAGATCAGCGCGACCAAGGAGTGCAACGACCGCACCTCGACGAACATGCGCCACCTGGCGAGGATGGCTCGAGCGTGGAAGAACGCGAACGGTGTGAACATGGGCGGCCTGCTCATCGACACCCTGGTCCACAATTTCTTCTCACAGACTAAGGACTACGACTCGGCGGGCACGGGCTCATTCGACCTCATGGCCCGCGACTTCTTCGAGTTCCTCAAAGACGAGCCCGACAAGGAGTACTACCTCGCGCTGGGCAGCAACCAGCGCGTGAAGGTCAAGGCCCGGTTCCAGCCGAAGGCCACGAAGGCATACAACAAGGTCCGCGAGGCGATCGCAGACGGGGGCAAGGCCGCTGCCAACAAGAAGTGGCGCGAGGTCTTCGGGACGTCCGTGCCGCTGGCCGTCAGCGAGGCGTCCCAGGCGTCCAAGGACACCGAGCAGTTCATCGAGGACCTGTATCCGGTCGACATCACGGGGTCGGTCGACATCGACTGCGAGGTCACGCAGAACGGCTGGAGGCCGACCAGGCTGCGGGAGATGCTGCGCACCAGGGCGCCGCTCAGGGCGGACAAGAGCCTGAAGTTTATCGTTACCGACTGTAGCGTCCAGCTGCCGTACACGCTGCAGTGGAAGGTACTCAACCGCGGCCCAGAGGCCGAGCACCGGAACATGGTCCGGGGCCAGATCGTCGACTCGAGCCGTCCGAACACCCGGAAGGAGCACTCCGACTTCCGAGGCGACCATGTCGTGGAGTGCTTCGTCGTCAAGGACGGCGTCGTCGTCGCTCGCGACCGCATTGACGTGCCGATCAGCAACACGAGGGGGACGTAGCCTCATCCCTCTTTTCGGGGCGTCGATGCCCCAACCTCGCCTCCGGCTCGCGCGCTGGAGCCGCCTGGCCGGCTCCTCGACCCCAGTCGACACGCGTAGGACTCCTTCGGGAACGCGGCCCAGTAGTGCTGGTCGTGCGCCATCACCGCAACGAACTCGACGATCCTCGCCGCACGAATCCTGTGTGCTTCCTCGACGTTGCGCTTGCCGAAAACTACGTCCGCGCAGGTCAAGCGGAATGTTCGTACTCGTTGAGTATTCCGCCCAGCCGTTGCCTTCTTCGGATGTCTAGGTGAGCGATTTGGTCTGGTTCGGTGATCGGTGGAGGCAGCGGCTTCAACGGGCGTGAGTTGGCAATGCCTTGGTGCGGGCGGTGTGCGTTGTAGAAGGTCTCGAACTCGCGGAGGTTATGGAGCAGGTGGCGCTGGTTCCAGATCAGCGTTCGGTCGAGGAGTTCACGGCGGCAGGTCTGCACCCACCGCTCCATCACTGCGTTCATCCTGGGCATCCGCACCCCGGTCAGCACCGCCCTGATGCCGGCATCGGCCAGGACGGCGTCGAACATCTCCGGGAACTTGCCGTCCCGGTCGCGGATCAGGAACCGTGCCCGGCAACCCGCGTCCTCCAGATCCATGACCAGGTTCCGCGCCGCCTGGGTCACCCACGGGGCGGTCGGGTGGGCCGTGGCGCCCAGAACCCGGACACGGCGGGTGTGGTGCTCGATGACCGCCAGCACGTACATGCGGGCGCCGGTGAGCGTCACGGTCTCCAGGAAGTCACACGCCAGCAGCGCCTCAGCCTGCGATCGCAGGAACCCGGCCCAGGTGGTGGCGGAACGCTCGGGCGCCGGGTCGATACCGGCGTCCTTGAGGATCTCCCATACCGTGGAGGCCGCAATCTTGACGCCGAGCACCAGCAACTCGCCATGCACCCGCCGGTAGCCCCAGCCGGGGTTCTCCCGCACCAGGCGAAGGACGAGGGCCCGGATGGAGCGGGCGGTCGGTGGGCGGCCCGGCCGCTTGGGTCTGGACCGGGCGGCGTGCCGACCCGCGATCAGGTCCCGGTGCCAGCGCAGCACTGTGTCCGGCCGCACCAGCAGCCGCATCCGGCGCAGTACACCACGAGGCAACCGGTGCAGCAGCGCCGCCAGCAGTGCCCGGTCCGGACCGGTGAACCGCACCCTCGCCCCGTCCAACTGGCGCTCCAGCACCGTGATCTGATGGCGCAGCACCAAGATCTCGGCGTCCTTCGCCCGGTCGGTCATCGGAAGCAGACGCAGCACCGCGAACGTGTTCGCCACGGTCAAGTAGGCCAGTCGCAACAGCACAACCGCCCATCATCCCGGGGCGAGGGCGGTGTCGTGGCCTGTCCCGCGACGCTTCCGGCCCTGCGCCGCCACCCGTCGGACATTACGGCCCTCACCTGCACGGACGTACTTTTCGGCAAGCACAGCGTGCGCACATGCTCGCCTTCGCTGAATGCGGCTACATGGTCACGGAGATGAACCAACACACCTTCACCGCCCACGAGGTCGAAAAGTATCTGAATGCGGTAAGCCGGCATCTGAACTGAGGAGATGACGGCGGCTACACGGGTGTGCACAAGGTCGCACTATGGGCTACGCCCACTGCGTCCTACCTGACGGGTCTACCCGTCTACTTGGCGATCCGGACCGTCGGGGCCTTTGCGGAACCCCGGGATCGAACCAAACGTCTCATGACTCCCACGGTCCTACCATCTCTGGTTCGGGTCTTCGCGTTACGAGCGGAAGCGCACCGCCTTCCGGGACCAGGGTGAGCAACTCCCGTACATGATCAGTTCGCCAAGGAGACCCTCCGTCCTCACCTGCGAGCAGGTCTGGTTTCCACACACCACTCCGATCGAGGAACCACAGCAGCGCCTGCTTCGAGCGCGGGTCGGCCCTGCTCGATGCTGTCGGTGGATGCTCACGACCGAGTAACAGGATCGTTTGACCTCCTCTGTGAGACTTTCCTCCATCTTTGACACTTGTTGATCTAGTAGTTGTGTTCTCCTGTTGTAAGCCCAAATCTCTTGGCCGTACACGGCGTGTCGCGGCCATACGTCGACGTGTCGGGAGAGCAGTGGACGTCGTATGGCGGAAACCCCCGTGGCTGGTGGGGGATGAGGGACTGCTGCGGGTCGGACCAGGCACTGCTGGCGATGAGGAGCATTCGTGTCCCTCCTTCGCTGCCGCGAAGGCTCGGCCTGCGCTGCGCGCGGCAGTGCGTTCGCGGCTGCCACGGGAGCGCCTGGAGACCTTCGCACTGGGGCCCGTCATGGACGCTCTGGATCGGATCGAGTTTGAAGATGTCCCGGTCGAGTTTGCGCTTGCCGAGCTACGGAGCAGGTCACGGGCGGTGCATGAGGGACATCTGCGCTATGTGGATCACGCGGTTCGCTTGTATCAGGAGAGCCACGAGAGCCTCAAACCGGTCCAGCCGTACTGGGTCGTACAGCGTGGAGGAGAGAAGTTCTGGGAGTTGTATGCCTGGTGGCGACGTTACGAGTCCCTTGACGGAAGCGTTCGTGAATACCGGCGGCTGCGCCAGGGGGCGGCTAAGGATTCATCGCCTGGGGAGATAGGTATCGCGGCCTATGTGGCTGCGTTTGGGAGTCCGGCCGAGTGGCCGAAACCTTGGAGTGATCGTTTCCCATTGCTGGACGGAACGGCCGACCAGGTCCAAGGCATAAGGATCGTGGAGGTCGGTCTGGCGGACGGGCGGGACAGGGTCCAGTTCGAAGGCAGCGTCGCGGAGGCAGAGAGTTACTACCGTCAGCATGGTCATCAGCACGTGTCCAAGGTCGTCTCGGCCGGCAGTCTGTCGACAGGTGGCTCGTGCTTCGGCTGTAAGCAGATGACCGGGTGTACGGCGTTGCCACGCGTGCCTGGAATCCTGGGTTTGCCCTCGCGACGGGCTCCGCTCCGGAAGGTGTCCATTTCGACTCTTCGGTACTACTTGGACTGCCCGGCGCAGGCGCATCTACGGTCTCTGCACCTTCCGGCAGGAAACGAGTACACCGATTCGGCCAAGCTTGGTCAGGCGGTCCACCGCTGGATCGAAGACTTGCATCGCCGTGACAATCATCCTGCGTGCTCGCTCGCGGACATGCCGCCCTCAGGGACGAACTGGACCGGGGGACGTTGGCGGGTTCCCGAGGACCTCGCCGAGGTCGGTGCTCGCATGCTTCGCCATCATGTCGATGCCTGCCCCTTCCAGGCTGAGGACGTCGTTGAACGCGTCGAGGTAGAGGCGAAGCGGGCGTTTCACGACACTGCGGCCCAGGTCATTGTCGTCGCCAAGCCCGATCTCCTCTACCTAGAGGACGGTTCCTGGGTGTGGCGGGAACTCAAGACCACACAGAGGGAGCGTTGGTTCCACGACGACGTGCTCGAGGAGTTTCCGCAACTGGCCCTCGGTGTCGTCGCGCTGGCTCGGGGTGCTCTCGGAGGCGATCTGAATGGCTCACGGGTGGAGGTCGAGATCCTCCGGCCTGAGGGATCTGACCTGCAGATCATCGATCCGTTCGAGGGAGGCCGTCTGGAGAAGGCACTCTCGGTCCTTCGGCGGTACGCGGGGCCGTGGCGGGCTGACGCGGCCTTTGAGGCTCGGCCCGGCAAGAAGTGTCAGTGGTGTCCTGTATCCAGGTGGTGTGCGAGCTACTCCGAGGCGGCCGCGTGAAGGCGAAGGCGCTGTGATGATCGAGTCCAACCAGGCACCCGCTCCATCGGCGTTCTTCGACGGTGAAGTACTCATGCGTCTGGTTGCTACGGCGTTGGTCACATTGTCCCGTCAACGTTCAGTGTCGAGCCCCGCCTACCCGGCGAAGGTGCAGAACGCCTACAACCACCTGGTTTTGCACTGCCTCAAGAAGAACGAGCAGCCGCCGGGCAGCGTCGCGGAGATGGTGTCGTGGGCGGCCACACGCCCGCTGGTCAAGTGGCCGGTATCCGTGTCCGAGGAGCTGCTCGGAGGTGACGGCCTCCTGGTTGACAAGGACACGCGCACCCCCACCCAGAGTTGCTTGGAGTGGGAGGTGCACGCCGCTGATCCCGCAGCCGAGTTGTTCGAGAACGAACGGCTGCTGGAGGCGATCGCGGTCTGTCGCGACGCGGAGGCGCCCGATGCCTACACCGCCTTCCGGCGTCACCTGACTACCAAGCCGGTTCTCACGGGCGCGGAGCTCGCCGAACTTGGCGGAGATCCAGAGTTCGGGCTGTTGCTGCATCCGATTCTGAAACGCTGCTACGAGTCCGCGCCCACCTCCTACCAGCGAAAAGGCACGTTCATGCAGTGCGCACGCTGCCGGTGCCTGATGGTGCCGACAAGCTGGGGTGGATTCCGCTGTGAGCTCGACCGCTGCCGCCGGGACGGAAGAACGACCACCGGGACTGAGTTGCCCCCCAACAGAGGGGGCGTGTTCCAGCTCAGCAGGCCGTTGCGCATGTTCATCACAAGTCCGGGCCTGGCGGAGACCGACCTGGAACAGGCGTTGATCACCAGGTACGGAATCAAGCCAGAGATGTGGCCGAACTACGACGCCTACGACCTCAGGGTGGCTCTGCCCGGCGGACAGGCGTGGGCGGTAGATGTGAAGGACCGCGTGAATCCAGTCCTGCTCGCTCGGACAACGAGGCCGTTCCGGAGGAAGCCGCCCTACGATCGGGCTTTCCTCGTTGTCCCGCGGTATCGGTTCGAGGACAACGACGCCTACGGGAGGATCTTCGCCCGGCATCTGCCAGGCGAGCTGGCCGACCAGATCACGCTGCTGGACGATCAGGCGTTTCTCAAACTGGTCGCGTCGGTCCGGAACAAGACAAGGGGGCGGCATGCGTGACCGTAGCGGCTGGCACCGTAGGTGTTCCCCGGCCCAGCTCAACGATGTCTGGCCGGCAAAGCTGGATGCATTCCGGCCTGGTGATCTGCTTGACGTCGAACTCGGTCTTTATCTGCTCATGTGCGTCATGCCCACGCGGTCAGCTAAAGACGCCTGGACGCTCCTGGGCGGTTACCCCATTGCCGAGGCGTTCGGTGATCTCCAAAGTGAGGAGCAGCGGCTTCGTGTGCTGCGCGCTCGACACTATCTCTGGGACCTTCGACGGCCTAAGACCTGGCGTGACAACCTTGGGCGCTACCTCAAGGTCCCACAGGAACTCCGCGGTTATGACCTGGACGATCTCGACGATGTCCCGGGACGCCGGAATCCGTCGCGGGCCGTGAAGCGTTTCGAGGTCTACGAGGACCTCCTCACGACCGCGCCGGACTACGCCACGCGTGAGATCCCGCTGGCTGAGGCAGGCGAGCACACCTTCCGGGCGAGGGACCGGGAACACTCCGTCACGTTCACCCCCGACCTCCTGGTGGATTCAACACCGAAGGCGCACGACCTGTACGCGCCTCCCGCAGGTGAAGGCAACCCCATCGAGGTCACCTGGGAGGAGCTCGAAAAGGCCGCCGCCGAAATGGACAAAACCGAGCAGGCTAACGGCGCTACCCGGGGCAGTAGATGGTCGTGGCGGCTGAAGCGCGTCAGGCTGTTGGTCCGGGATGATGAGGACGGCAGGTTCATCCGCCAGCGCAAACTGCGGGTGGACCGTCTTCTTCATCTGGTCGGAATGGTCGGCGCAGGAAAGTCCACAATCCGAGACATTCTCGCCTTCCATGTGGCGGGCAAGCAAAAACGGCGTGTCACCATTGTGGTCGGTGACGTCGCTGAGACCCTTACCGTCGTGGAGCAGTTCAAAAAGCTGGGCCTCACCGCTGCCCCTGTGCTGGGGCACTCGACCCGGGAACGCAACATCAGCCGCTTGCACCGGCGAACGGCGACAGCAGGCGCCGCCACCATGCTTGCGCACAACGATCCCGGCTTCGCCTACTTGAGCAGCGCTTGTCCGGTGGACGCTCTGCGTGGCTTCGAAGCCCGGGCGCCGCTGGGGATCAACGAAGCCCCATGCTTGTCGCTCTACACAGTGCCCGATGAGATCGAGGAATCCTCCGCCTCAGACCTCGACACTGCGCCCAAGACGCGTCAGCCCAAGCCGAAACGCCAGCTGTGCCCGTTGTGGAATCGCTGCCCTCGGCATCACGGTGCCCGCGAACTCGTGGACGCGCAGATCTGGGTCGCCACACCTGCCGGCCTCGTGCACAGCGCGGTACCCCAGCACCTTCAAGTTGAGCAACTACGCTACTTGGAACTGGCAGGCAGGCGCAGTGACCTGATCATCATCGATGAAGCCGACAGGGTGCAGATGCAGCTCGACACGGCTTTCGCGCCGGCGAGCACATTGGTCGGCAGATCACCGAATTCATGGTTCGACGAGGTTGCCGTTCACAAGTTCCAGCAGATGGCCCGTGACGGGCGCCTGCAGCTATCGGCCCGTGACGTCGACGACTGGACGAACGCGGTCAACACCGTCAGCGCGGCCACCGACCGGATCTACGCGTTGCTCGTCAAGGACGACGACCTCCGTAAGTGGATCAGCGTCGATTACTTCAGCGCCTTCACCCTGCACTCGTTGCTGATCAAGAGCTGGTTCCCGGGAATCGACCAGAGCGATCCCCCGCCACAGGTTCAACTCGTGGAAGCGGCCCTCTCCCGGTTCCGCGACGACCCTCTCCACCAGGCCCAGCCGAGAGGAGAAGACGACGAGGTCACCGATCTGGTCAACACCTTCGTCCACCTGGCACTCGAGCTGTTGCACGCCCCGCACGGATCAATGACACGGGACCGGCTGCGTAGGACCCTCGTGGAAGCTGTGGGCCGGGATCCCGAGATCGAGGACGAGCTCGACGTGCAGGCAACCCGGTTCGAATTCACGCTATTGCTGGCCGCGTTGCACAGTCGGCTCAACTTCATGACGATCCTGTGGCCGCGAGTGGAGGCGGCGATGAATCTCGAAGCCACCTCCAATGTCCTATCGCGGAGGCCACCCAAGGACTACGAGCCCGTCCTGCCCGAGTCGCCGATGGGCAACGTCCTCGGCTTCCAATTTCGGCACGACGATCGAGAACGCGATGGTGACCGTAGCGGCGAACTCCGGTTCTTCCGCTGCAACGGCGTCGGCCGCGAGTTGCTCACCCGCCTTGGTGATCTCGCCGAGGTGGATGGGCGGCCCGCACCGAACGTACTGCTCATGTCGGCAACAAGCTGGGCGGGGACGTCCAGTAGATACCATCTGCATGTCCCAGTCGGGGCCATCCTGCGTCCCCGTGAGGAGGAGATCCAGGCCATCCTGGCGACCGAGTTCCGCAAGGAGTTCCTCTACTGGCCAGACAGCGACAGGCCGGTAAGGCTTTCGGGATGTGATCCGGAGCAACGCCCGGATGCATTGCTGCAGATGCTGCATCAGTTGGCCGTGCCCGATCGGAGCCTCACCGACTCTGTGAGCATGCTGGACGCGGAACTGGATGAGATCGAGGACCCCGAGCGCCGTCGGATCCTCCTGCTGGTAGGCAGCTACGTGGAAGCCAGGACGGCAGCGGAGTTCCTGAACCAGATTCCGGAGTGGAACGGCCGAGTCATACAGCTGATCTCCGACGACGCGGACTCAGACTCGGCTTGGGCGCGGATGCCGGATACCCCCGCCGTTCGAACATTGTCGCGGGGCAACGTAAGTTCGTTCGCCCGTTCCGGCGGTGAGATCCTCGTCGCGCCGCTGTTGGCCGTCGAAAGAGGGCATAATATCGTCCTGAACAGCGGCAAGGCTGCGATCGGGAGCGTCTTCTTTCTCGCGCGGCCGCATCCCCGTCCGGATGATATCTCTCTCGCCATCCAAGCCATCAACGACTGGGCTGTGCGCCAGCTGCGAGACGAGGACGGCCTGTTCCGCCAGGCAGCGCTCGCGGCGGGAACACCGGACCGCGCCGGAACCGAACTGCGCACCCGGGCACGGAAACGGTGGAACCGTTTCCTCACCAGGCGCCTGGCGTGGTCCAGCCTCCGCCATGAAGAGAAGATCGCCTTCACCTGGGATCAGTTGGTGGTCATCTGGCAGGTCATCGGCCGCCTGGTCCGCGGTGGCGTACCCGCCAGAGTCGTCTTCGTCGACGCGGCGTTCTCACCTCAAGAAGCCGGATTCCGCGCGACCGACACCGCCGATACCAGTCTCCTGGCCAGTATGCGGGACGTCCTAGCCCCCTACTTCGACGACGACCCCGACCTGTCGCCCACCGATCGCTCGCTCGTCCAAGAACTCTACGAGCCGCTTTACCGTGCGCTCGTCGACATGAACTAACCGAGATTCCCGTTCAAGCCACGTCGGAGGGCTCGCAGTGGTGTATCCAGAGATCCAGCCCGCGTCCTATTGGCCGAACCCGCACCACGACGGCTTCAAGGCGCAGATGCATACTATTGCGCTGCCCGCTGACTGGGAGCTGCCGATCAAGAACCTGTACCACCACGGGATGAGCCCTCAACAGGCCGAACGACGCAAGCGCATCCCAACGAAAGCAATCAACCAGGTGATGCGTGCCGTGGCGCCGGATCTAGTGTCGGTCGACCACAGCGCCACCTTTGGCAACGAGCAACCCTGGCTCTACGCCGCCACCCCATACCCGACACCCCTCATTAATCTCTTCGCGGCGGCGTGGCTGCGTGACCTGCAGCGGGACCCGGAAGACCCCGAATCCCGTCGCCTGCTCCACAAGACCTTCCGGCTACTCGAAACGGAGGGGCTGACCTGGCGGGAGAGCACCGTGGACCTCCTGGAGAGCACCGTCTCCGAGGGTGGCACGGTGCTGCCTGCCAACCATCTCTTTCGGCTTCTTCCGGACGTCCTGGCTACTCGTATCACGCAGCTCGATCCGTATGAGCACCAAGGCGAGCGCCTATCGTTCCGGCAGGTCGCCGGCGATGCCCGAGCAGGCGGTGCAGAGCTGATGTCCTGGCCCCCGTTGACCTACGAATCCACGAACAAGAAAGGCGACGGCACCAAGCTCTGGCGCTACTCCGCCTACATCCGGCTCAGCCTCCGGTCCACGCCCTTCTCAGCGATCCCAAGAATCCACCTCACTACGGGCGTGCGCCGCTTCGTTCGCGGGCAGGTGTGGATGCCCCTCGAAGACGGCGTGTCGGTATACCTACTACCCGATGAATCACTCATCCCCGAAGGACCAGCCCCGTCAAGGCTCTCTGTCGCCATGATCGAGTGGAACCGGGGAACAACGAACTGGCGGCACGGCGGACCGCAAGGCATGCTGGTCGGAGTCTCCGCATTGCAGCAGTTGCCACCCGTGGAGCGGCTCGTCAAAGAGGCCGATCACTGGATCGACGGTCGGCATGACGACATTGCGGTCGCGGTCAGCCACCACACAGCGATGGGATACCACGCCATCGGCACCGGGCTCATGCCAAGCGAACGCCGTAGGCTGACCGAATGGGCAGAACAGGCCCTTCTTCCCGACTTCCTGCCGGTGCCCACCCTCCGACGGAGCAAGGTCGCCCCACCTGCAAAGAAGCAACTGGAATCCCATAAGAGTGTGCCCAAGAAGGAAATCTCTGAGGAGGAACTCGCCGCCATCCTCGCCGAGAACAAGGCTCGCGACGATCGAAACGGCATCCGGCGACGACAATGCCTCGCAGATAGCCTCGACGGACGCCCGCTCATCGCCATTGTTCTCCATCAGGCGGACGGCACACGAGACCGCATCATCCAGGCCGCCGAGGACAGCCTCGCCCTCTCCCCTCACCGGCTTGAGCAAGGCCCCACAAGGTGGGAGTGGAGCACAGACGAGCTGGACATCAAGATCTATGCCCAGCCGATCGGGGCACTGGGCGGGCCTCTCAGCCAAAGCGACAAACCACCCGCGAGAGGTCGAGAGCACGATCAAGCGATCGCCACACGCCGAACCGGCGTCGCAGCATTCGCGGAAAAGCTCAAAGAGAAGGCACCGGGCGCAAAACTCGCCCTCGTCGAACTCGACGGCAAGGAAAAATTCGCCAACGCCAACCGCCGCAACGACCCGAAGTACGCGATCCGTCTGGGTCTCGCGGACGCAGGCCTCATCAGCCAGTTCATCCGCCCCCTCGACCATGACGCCGAGGACCCTGAAGAGGCAGAACAAGATGCAATATTCCGCGCCGACGCCGCATGGCTGGACAGCCTGAGGCAAACCGGAATGCGCTTCACCCCCCTACACACACTCGGCGAAGCAATCCCAGACCAGCTCAACCAGCTAGCATTCTGGCTCGTCAAACGCCGCTCCGACGGGCCGACCAACAAAGCGCAGTTCACCCCCATCGCCGTCCTCATCCGCCCAGGCCAGAAGTGCATCATGGGAAAGACTGCGGACATGGCTGAATGGGTTCCCTACCCCGAGCTCCTCCTCAGCCTTACCGGCCAGATCGACCAAGGTGACCTGAAGACGGAGGCTCAGCAGTCGGCCGCGACCGCAGCGTTCGTGAAGAAGACCCTGAGCATGCTGCGCGGCAATCCGACCCTGGTCCTGACCAGAGCCCAGAACATCCGCATGAGGTGGCCCTGGCTCACCAATAAGGGCTTGGTCCAAGACCGCATCGGGTTCGACCGGGGCCCGCTCCAACGAATCAGCTTGGCCGGCAAGCAACTGCGAGTGATTCGGGTCGCCGACGGCGACCGGGACGAGACCAGCCAATGGTGGGCTCCCGCCGAGCTAAGCAACGAGGAGTATGAAGGCAAGCAACGCGGTGGTATCGCGAAAGGTCTTTGGAAACCTGAAGCTTCCGACCGTATCTTCTACAGCACGTCCGACAAAGCGGGCACTCACCTCATAAGCGTGGAAGCGGCAAAGCTCACCCGCCACGTCAATGAGAAGGGCCGCAGTGAGTTCAGGCCCACGAAGAACGCCTGGAACCCCGACCTTCTCGAGCTGACGATCGCCTGCCTGCAACCGAAAGACGATCCGGAAAAGTGGGCCATGTTTGTCCACCAGCAGCGTTTCTGCGATGACTACCGGGACGTTCTAGGTCTACCTCTGGTGCTACACCTGGCTAAACTGGCCGATCAGTACGCACTGCCCCAGGACGACATCGAGACCGCCTCCCCGGTAGAGGAAGAGGAGCAGGAATCGGAACAAATGATGATCGAGCTAAACTTGAAGTAGCTCCAATTCTGCATCTAGGAGCGCGATTCCAGGCCGGTTTCGGCAGGCGACACGTTGCCGATGGTCGAGTGCAGGTGGCTTGTACCGCTGTCGCGACCGATCATGCCGGGGTGGCTGTCCCGGTCGAGCAATGCGCAAACGCGGCTTTCCAACTCGTCGGCAGGGCGGGTGCTGTGTGCATTGACAGCTTGAGTCTCCTCCAACGTGATTGGTGACGGCCTACTGCACCTGCGTGCATCCCACACTCAGTTTGCGTAGGTCAAGCAAGGCCGCCGGCGAAGAGGTCCCATAATCGCTAACGTTCCATGCTGGCCCCGTGGCGGCTCGTTGGCGGCTCGGCGGTTCCGAACCAGATCGGCACGTGGCGACATGGGACAGCACGCGAATAGGGCTCCAGGCGGAAAGAACGGCACGTAATGACACTGAGAGCGCCGCCCTGATATGACAATTTCGGACTTTTAATCCGTAGGTTGTGGGTTCGAGTCCCACGCGACCCACCACCCCTGACCAGGGAAAACGCGAGAATGCCCGGCTTGCCCACCGCCCGACATGCCCCGGTTCGTCCCCGTGGCAGCTCGGTGGCGGCTCGACGGCTCGATCCGGGCCCTGCGTCCACCCTGGTAGCACCTCGAAACCGGGTACTCCGTCGCCCGCTCAAGCCGGTCATGTCGCCCACAGAACCGGCGGCGCAGACCACCAGAGCAGTCAGCAACGCACTCCCGCGAACGTGAATCCGCAGGTTCGCATCCGGCGCGGGCGGCGCCATCGAGCACTCCCCACCACGGCAGTCCTATAGAGCAGCTGCGATCAAGAACGTGACACGGGCGATGGCATGCCTCCGGCCCATGGTCAGATTGGCCTCCGGCTCTCCCGATCCGAGACAAGGGCCACATGTGGATCATCACCACATGTCGACCCCTTCCACTGCCTCCAGACCCTGTGGGGCCCGAAAACCTCGGTTAGGGTTGGTGACCTGCGCCGTTACCGCACGATCACCACTGTCGTTACGGCAGGATCAGCGCTTGTGCTGGCCTCGTTTCTGTACAAGGCGATCATCCGGTTCGCCCAGTTCGTGATCTTGCGGCTCCGCGCCGACGTCGACAAAGAGGTGGAGATCCTGGTTCTTCGCCATCAACTGGCGGTGCTGCGTCGGCAGGTCGGCAAGGTCAGGACCGAACCGGCCGATCGTGCCGTGCTCGCCCTGCTCTCCCGGTTACTGTCCCGCGCACGCTGGCCGACGTTCTTCGTAACACCGGCAACACTCTTGCGCTGGCACAGGAACGCCGTCCGGCGGAAGTGGAGCTACCCGACCCGTCGCGGTGGACGACCACCGACCGCCGCGGAGATCCGAACGCTGGTGCTACGGCTCGCGACCGAGAACCCTTGTTGGGGGCACCGGCGCATCCACGGAGAACTCCTCGGACTGGGTTACAAGCTCGCCGCCAGTACCGTATGGCTGATCTTGAAGCGGGCCGGGATCGATCCAGCACCTCGCCGCACCGGCCCCACCTGGAACCAGTTCCTATCCGCGCAGGCCAAGACCATGCTGGCGTGTGACTTCTTCACCGTCGACACGGTATTCCTCAAACGGATCTACGTGTTGTTCTTCATCGAGATCGCCAGCCGCCGGGTCCACCTCGCCGGCCTCACCACCGACCCCAACGGCATGTGGGTGACCCAACAAGCCCGGAACCTGCTCATGGACCTAGACCCATACGCGGACCGGCTGCGGTTCCTCATCCGCGACCGCGACACCAAGTTCACCGCCGGGTTCGATAACGTGTTCACCTCGACCGGCATCAAGATCATCAAGATCCCGCCGCAAGCCCCACGGGCGAACGCAATCGCCGAACGCTGGGTGGGCACCGCACGCCGCGAGTGCACCGACCGGATGCTGATCTTCGGAGAACGCCACCTACGGGCCGTACTCACCGAATACGCCCGGCATTACAACCAGCACCGCCCCCACCGATCGCTTCAGCAACGCCCACCACGACCTCACACCCGCTTGATCGACATCCGACAAGAATGGATCACCCGCCGGAAGATCCTCGGTGGCCTGATCAACGAATACTCGCAGGTGGCATAGCCGAACCGGAGTTTTCGGGCCCCACAGGCCACCCTAACGCCGAGCACCAGCAGTTCGCCGTGCACCCGCCGGTAGCCCCAGCTCGGGTTCTCCCGCACCAGTCGAAGGACGAGAGCCCGGATGGAGCGGACGGTCGGTGGTCGCCCCGGACGCTTGGGTCTGGAGCAAGCTGCGTGCCGACCCGCGATCAGGTCCGGTGCCAGCGCAGTACTGTGTCCGGCCGAACGAGCAGCCGCATCTGCCGCAATACGCCACGAGGCAGCCGGTGCAGTAGCGCCGCGAGCAGCGCTCGATCCGGACCGGTGAACCGCACCCTCGCCCCTTCCAATTGGTGCTCCAGCACCGTGATCTGATGCCGCAGCACCAAGATCTCGGTGTCCTTCTCCCGGTCGGTCATCGGAAGCAGACGCAGCACCGCGAACGCGTTCGCCACGGTCAAGTAAGCCAGTCGCAACAGCACAACCGCCCATCCTCCCGAGGCGAGAGCAGCGTCGTGGCATGTCCCGCAACGGTTCCCAACCTGCGACGCCACCCGCCGGACATTAGGGCTTTCACCTGCACGGACGTACTTTTCGGCAAGCACAAGGACGCGGCCGCCGTACACGGCGTCCCCCCATCGCAGACCCGGTCACGGGGTAGGTACAGGCGCAGGTCGATGACGGTGTGACCCCGTGCTGTGACATGCGGCCGGCCGCGTCGAAGGTGCGGGCGCTGACCGTGGAGGCGGCCTCGGCGGCGGGGGCGGTGGTCGTGAGCTGGTTTCCGTCGGCGTCGTAGGTGTGGCTGGTGGTTCCGGACGGGCCGGGGGGAGCGTTCATGCGTGCTTCGTCAGGCGGGTGGAAATCTCTTCGAGATTGAACGGGCGGGTGGGGTAGGACGTGCCTTCGTCCGTCCAGGAGTCTTCGATGGGGCTGTCGCCGTTGCCGGCGGTACAGGCCGGGTAGATCGTGTTGGGGTCGGCCGGAATGATCTTCTGGAGGGTGATCTCGTGGCGCCATTCGTCGCCGAGGTCGTACACGTAGCGGAGCCTGACGGACGGGGTGGGGAGAACCTCGCAGATGCGAACCCCGCCGCTGTCGGAGGCGTCGAGGTCAGCGCGGAGCAGGTCGCTGTAGCGGCGGCCGTCGGGAGCTGTGAATAGGTGCAGGTGGTCATCGTCCCAGTCGAAGACCGTCTGGATGATCTGGTGAAGGTCGTAGAGCGTGGCGGTCGCGCGTACCATGACGCGCCGCCAGGCCCCCCAGCCGGTCAGGGAGATCTTCAGTTGGCATACCCGCGGGCGGGACGTCCGCGCGGCGAGAGCGGTCAGGGCCGTGAGGACGGCGTCCCGTTCCGGGTGGCCGGACGAGGCGACGACGGCGAGCCTGTCGTCGGCGGCGCGGCCGGGCAGGTCGTGGAACCGGTCGAGCACGTACGCCGGGTCGGCGTCGAGGTTGACGGCCATCTCCTCGACCGTCATCCAGATGTCATCCTCGGGCGGGACCTCGTTGCGGAGGCCGTGTTCCCACTGCCACCGGCGTGCGGCGGGACCGAGCACCGGATCGGCGGTGACGTTCTGCCAGGCGGCTCCCGCGAAGGGAAGGCCCTCGACCAGGTCGAGGGCGGTGGCTCGGCGCCGGGCGGCGCTCGAGGCGGCCTCGGCCAGTAGTTCGGTGGCAGCGGCGGCCGGGGGGCGCGCATCCAGCCAAGGGGCGGCGAGGTCGGCCGCGGTGTCGTGGTGGCAGTCCTCCAGGGCTGAGAGCAGTTCCCGCACACCCATCGACGGAGTGATCACCGGTGGGCGGAGACGCATGAACGCCCACCGTCCGGCGGGAGTGAGAGCGGTATCGGAGGCCATGCCCAGAACACCGAGCAGGGCCAGCGCTTCGGGGACCGGGTCCTCGAAGAGCCGGAAGGCCTCCCGGTGCTTCCAGGGCCGGGCACGGAGCGCCTGATCCGTCCTGTCGCAGACCTCCTCCAGGTCGACGGGCGCCGGATCCTCGGCGAGCGCGGCGGCCACGGTCAAAGTGACGAACTCGGCATCGCCGCTGATCGCCTCACGGACCCCCGCGAGCCACCGGTCCGCAGCGTCGTCGCAGGTGTCAGGTGCCAGGCCGGTCGCCTTGGCCGTCTTCGGCCCGACCTCCACCAGGCCGGTGGCGACGGCGATCCGCCAGGCCCTGTGCAACTCGGGCACGTAGGCCAGTCGGTTGACCTTCGCCGGGGTCAGGATCGACACCGCCCGGCCGAGCAGCGGGATATCGGCGGGCCTGGGCATGCCGGAAGCGGTGACGGGGACGGCGTCCGCGGCCCAGTCGGCGACGCGGCGGGTCAGGACGAACGCGGAGGCGTTCCAGGCGTGCGGGGGTTCGGTGTTCATCGGGCTCTCTCTGTCAGCACGGGAGGGCGTCGCTTTTCGGCGTCCAGCTCTCGGTGATCCAGGCGAGGTCCGCCCGGTGGCGTTCGCGGATGAGGCGTTCGGTGTCGAAGAGCGCCTCGGTCTTGGTGAGAACAAGGGTGTAGGGACGGCCTTGGCGGCGGGTCTGGTGCCGGACGGGCAGTTCGGCCGCGTCGATCCGGGAGTGGATGTGGGAGCGCCCCTGTTTGGCGAGCGGCCATTCGAGGCTGCGGCTCGCACGGTCCCGGAGGAACGCGGCGAGGGTCTCGCACAGTTCGCAGGAGCAGGCCTCGGGAGGATCGATCGACCAGTCGCCGGTTGCCCGCTGCGGCCGGGCGAGAGCGTTCTGGAGGTGTCCAGCGCATCCGGCGGCCAAGTCGCCGAAGACGGCGCCCCGGCCGTTTCCTGTGGCGTGTTCCCCGGCGGCTCGCAGCACGGAGACTACGAGGAGGGCGGTCTGGTCACTCGGGGTCCGTCCGAGCCGGACGGCCTCGTCAAGGACGCCGTGCGCTTCGGTCTGCGCCGCGGCAGTCAGGATCCCGGCCAGGGGCCGACCCAGATCGCTCAGCCAGGTGTCGCGGCTGCTGGTGGACGGCCCAGTCAGCCAGGAACGGACCTTGCCGGCGTACAGGTTCCAGGCCTGTTCCAGCAGGCGGTGAGCGGTGATCTTTCCGTCGGGCCCGGCGGCGAGAAGAGCCGCGGCCAGGAGCGGGAGTTCGCAGAGCCAGTCCATCACCTCTGTCCGGTAGGAGTGTGCGCCGCGCCGCCAGGACTCGAACCAGACGCGCTGAAGGTCGCCCATCCAGGCGTCCCCGTAGTGCCCTGCCAGACCCGCGAGCAGCGGCGCGTGACCGGGGGCCAGTAGTACGAGCTCGAATGGACGCAGGAGCGCAGTGGCCGTCTCCGGTTCGTCGAGCCCCCCGACGGCGCGGAGTGTCGCCGCGAGGGGAGCACTCTTCGAATCGGAGCGGATCGCGGTGTCCCAGAACGGCAGCAGGGTCCGGGCCACTTCCTGCGCTTCGGACGTGTTCCCCGCGCTGATCATCCGTTCGAGTTCGTCCATCGCCCATTTGGGGGTGGCCTGGGCCCGGTTGGAGAACCTTCGGGCACGCGGCCAGATGACAAGGGCGGCCCGCCGGTACCAGCGGTCCAGGGTGTTGCCATAGTTGCCCATGTAGCCCTCGTACTGCGCCTCATACGGCGTCAGATGGGAGGACGGGGTCGTCACGGCCACCTCGTGGTCGCGGATGGTCAACGAGACGTCCTCGGGACGGCTGCCCTCTTCCGGCGCGGTCCAGCGGGCGAGCGTGATCGAGGAGTCGATCAGGTCTTGGAGGACGTATTCCCCGTCGTCCCCGGGATCTTCCGTCTTGTGTTCTTCCTCGCCCTCGTAATAACTGTCGTTCCAGGGGTCAGGGTCGAGAGCGTCCCAGGTCTCCTGGATCTCAGCGAGGGCGAGGACGACGTCACATCCGGCCCGGTCGGCCGCCGCTCGCAGGAGCGCGGCGCGCTGGGCGTCGGATCCCTTGAGCCGGGACCAGCTGAAACCGCTGGCGGTGTACTCATGGTCGAGGAGGTAGGCCAGTCGTATGGGCGGTTCCGCATGGCCGCGGCCGTAGAGGAGTCTCGCCGGGGTGGCGAAATGCTCGGTGAGGCAGGCGGCGAGTTCCTCGGTGAGAGCGTCCTCGGTGAGGGCGGCGCCGGGGCCGGTCAGGAACAGGTTGTAGGTGAGGGTGATCCGATTGCCGGTCTTGATCGGCAGGACCTGGTGGCGGCAGTCGGCATAGAAGGCGACCAGGGAGACCGCGACCTTCGATCCTCGGTACTCAGCGGTGTCGCCGAGGTGCTCGATGACGAGTTCGCCGCCGGTGTGCACTGATGGCAGCGTCACCACCAAGGTCCCGACCATGGTGTCGTCCTTCTCGGAGTCCTGGTGGGTGACGAAGAACTGGCCGGTCTCGTACAGGAGCATCGAGTGCAAATCCGGGGTGAGTTCGCAGTGCGCCGGCAACCCCAGCCCATCACGGATCACCGCGAGTGCGGCATCGAAGGCCTCGGTCCACTCGACACTCACCAGTTCCTTGGGGATCTCCCAGGTGTCGCGGACCGTCGGATCGGTGAGGGTTTGCCGCCCGCGTCCGAACCGTGCCCGACGGCCGAGCTCCCGCAGCCAGGCGGTCTGCTCGTCCGGGACGGGGAACCGGAGCGGGCCGATCCCGTCCACCGCGACCGAAAGGTCGGACATGAAGAGCTTGAGGTAGACGCTCGACGGAGGCTCCGCCAGGTCGCCGAGCAACTCGGCAAGTCGTTCACGGGCCGTCCCGGTCACAGTTCACCCATTCCCGTCTTTCTCCCGGCGAACAAGCCTATGCCGAACGTCGCACGTGCTCGGCTCGTCCGTGGAATCGTTCCGAGGACGACCGGCACCGGCACCCACCCTCTCTGCCAAACTCATCAGGGGGAGACACGCTCGGCGATCCGGTCCTGCTCCTCTCCCCGGTCCGATCCGCGACCGTGGTAGCTGTGCATGCTTGTCACAGCACCTCACCGCGACGTGGTGCGACTGATCTTGTCGGCTGCGGGGGCTGGAACACACCTCAAAGCAGTGCAGCCGGCGGAGGATGTCGTGACTGCCCGGCTTTCGCCCAGGAAGTATGATGACCTGGTTGAGTCCACCGACCCCCGCCACCGTTCCGGTGGCCGGACCTGGCAGGAAGTCGATGACCACGGCTGAGCCTTCTCCTTCGCGACATGTCGCCCTGGAGGAGTTTCTGGCGACTGATCCGCACGCGTTCGGGGCGCGGTACGAGATCGTCGACGGTCTGGTCGTGCACGCGATGGCGCAGTCTCCTGCGCATGACCGGGTGGTGCGCCGTCTGGCGGATGCGCTGGAGCGAGCGATCGACCCGGACGGGCCTTGTCGTGAGGTCAACTCTGACACCCCCGTGCGACTGGCGGACGGCGGTTCGGTTGACGCTTCCCGAAGGCTCAACGTCCGCTTCCCGGACGTGATGGTGCGTGACTGCTCTGAACCCTATGACGCCGCAACGGTGGCTTCAGGAGCGCTACTGGTCGTCGAAGTCACCTCGGAAGGAACCATCGACGCCGACACGACCATCAAGCGCCGGTTGTACGCCCGAGCGGGAATCCCGACCTACCTGATCGTCTATTTCGACAAGGACTGGGAAACGATCAGCGAGGTCGAGGAACTACGTCTGGACTGGTCGGGTGTCCGTTACGCTCCGTATCAGGTGCACCGTGATGCCCTCGTGCTGACCCAGCCGGTCTCGCTGGCGGTCACGTTCACCGATCTTCAACGGCGACTGCCCCGGCAGTAAGCGCCGTCCGGTCAGGCCGGCATCAGAGACCCTACTCTGGCACCTGAACCCGGGCCTGCGCATCCCGATGATCCCATATGCACAGGGCGGGCAGGCCCCCGGCAGGGCGATTTCAAAGTCGGTTGTTGATCGCCGGTCGTGACGTTATGTGATCAGTGGGGCGGCTCGCATGGGGCGGCGGCCGATGGCCTGCACGGTCTGTTTGATCTGGGTGATGCCGTGGAT
>NZ_JAXCEJ010000044.1:0-30512 GCF_041463665.1 Actinomadura chokoriensis | reverse complement strand
AGTTGCACGTCCAGCCCACCGACGGTCTCGTCATTGTCCTTGGTCACGCGTGATCCTTCCCGGCCAGGGCAACGGCCCCAGCCTTCCGGATCACCACCCCACCCACACGATCTTTAGGACAGTCCCCAGGGCTGCGGTAGGTAACGGAATGCGGGTGCTAAACACGCATCGTGGTGGGGTAGGTTGCGCTCGTGGATCTTGATCTTATGAGGGATGGTGCTCGGGAGTTTCCGGAGGTTCCGGACCCTGAGGCAGTCACGTCCGCGCGGGTATGGCATTGCAAATACCGCACCTTGGCGCCGCTGGCAGCGTTGGTGAACCTTCGGGCGTTGTCGATCGCGACCTATCCAGATGCTTCTCTTGAGTTGCTGGCCTCGCTGGAAACGCTAGAAGAGCTTGAGATCATTCACCTGCCGCCCGTTAGGGATCTGGATCCCCTGTCTGCCCTTAAAAGGTAGCGGAGGCTGCGTCTGGCGACGTTGCCCAGCTGGGATTCCTCAGGCAAGGTCACCGAGGTCGTCTCGCTTGCTCCCATCGCCGAACTGCCCGTGTTGGAAGAGCTTGAGTTGTTCGGCGTTGTGCCGCCGGACCGGACGGTTGATGACCTGCTGACGAGCGTCAGTTTGCGTCGGGTGCAGCTGAGCAAGTATCCCAAGCGTGAGCGGGACCGCTTGGCCCATCTGTCTTGATCTCAGGCCGAGGTTGCTGGTTGCTGGGCGCGAGTGTGGGCGAGCCGGTAGGAACCAGGGCCATGGTGCCGCTCAGCTTGCGCTGCACGTTGGTGACGCAGTGGATGTCGCCGCCGACCCCACGGGCGAGCGGGGCTGGCGGGTCGCCGCCACGCTCCCGCTAAGATCACTGCGATGACCACTCGGATCGTCATCGCCGACGACCAGGCTTACACCCCGCGATTCGGCGCCAAGACTTCAGCGTCCACACGGGAGAGCAATTCACTTAGTTCAGGTTCAGCGGCAAGATCCAGAGGTTGGACTTCCTTAGCCTGACCTTTTTTATTGATCAGCAGTTCGCTACTGGCATCATTGATGATAGTGGCCGCGTCGGCGACGTCCCACTGGACGCCTTTAAGGTTGGATCGGGCAAGGCGTACGGCAAGGACACATAATCCGGGTGTGCCGCCCCCAACAAACCGGCCTCGCTCCCGGCCGCCGAGCCGGGCTCGCCCTCGACCGCGCTGGAGTTGCCGGGCGATCCGCTCGCCGCGTTCCCGGCCACGTGGAAAGTCGCCGAGCACCCTGCTGCGGCGTTCGACCCGAGCGAGATCGGACCCCGGTGATGGCCGTCGGCCAGCGAAGCGGCGGTGATCGCAGCGGCCGGATCACCGAGGTCACCAGGCGCCGCATCATCGACGGACTCCTCGAGCTCCAGCCGAACTGGAGCGGCGCCCTGGATGAGGTCGACTTCCTCGGCCGCCTCTATGACCTTGACAGCCTGCCCAGCCGGGACACCCGCTTCGCCACCGCCGCCCAGGACATCGCCCAGCACCGCTGCCTCAACTACGACTGGGAGGACGGCTGGATCTTCCACGACCCCCGGTTCGGCCTCGTTGACCAGGACGAGGAGCTGTTGCGGTTCCTGGCCGAGCTGCTGCACCCGTCCGTCCGGATCGACCTCGCCGAGATCAAGCGGCTGCAGGAGTTCCTAAACGGTGTGCTGATCCACGACGGCTACGAACTCGTCCAAGTCGACGCCATCAGCGGCGTGCCCGTCTTCGACCACCGCCTCATCGGATCAGGGGTGCCAGGGACGCTGAAGAACCTCATCTTCGCCGCCATCGGCCCCAAGCCCGAAATCGTGCTCGATGACGCCGTCAACAACGACCTGCGCATCGTCCGCAACGAACACAACTGCCTGGCCTACGACCGGGCCCTGGCTGCGCACGGGTTGACCTGGGCCGAACTGAGCGACTGGTGGGCCGACCGGCAGCAGATGACCGGCGAACCCGCCGACGAGATCTCCCGCAGCCTGTACCGCAGGCTGGACCGCTCGCTCGGCGACAACAACGCCGAACGCCGGATCCTTCGCACCTACGCCGACCGCTACGTCCGGCTCGACCCTGGCATTCCCGCGCTGATCCCGCAGGTCTACCTGCACTACGCCCCCTACACCGCGGCCGTGCGGCGCACGCCCGGCCCGCTCGCGCGCCAGCGCATGGACTTCCTGCTGCTCCTGCCGCACCGCGCCCGCGTCGTCATCGAGTGCGACGGCAAGCAGCACTACGCCAGCGACGACGGCCGCGCCGACCCCCGCCGATACGCCGCGATGATGGCCGAAGACCGCGACCTACGCCTGAAGGGGTATGAGGTGTACCGGTTCGGCGGCGCCGAACTCACCGACCCCCAGGCCGCGGACCGTATGCTCGGCGCGTTCTTCGACCGCCTGCACCAGCGCTACCTCGTATGAACGACCAGCTGCGTCATGCTCCAGTTCGCACGGTCGCGGCGTCGAGGCGGCGATGCACCAGCGACAGCATTGAGAACAGATCGAGTGCGTCCGGTTCGGTCAGTGCCCAGCCCGCCGCCGCATGCGGCGTGTGCGCCGGCGGGTTTCGGAAGGTCCCGAAGATACCCCTGAGCAGGTTCGCGAACCCGCGATGCTCACTGATCTCGGACTCGGTGCCATAGGCATTGATCCGCACGACGGGCACCCCGGCCCCGGCGCCGAAGCACTGGTCCACGAGCCCAGCGCCGTCGCTGGACAACCCGCTCATCTGCCGCAGCCGCTCGCTGACGCCCTTGGTCGCCTCGAACACCGCGTGGAACAGCGACTTGCGCAGCAATTCCTCCTCGCAGTAGCGCAGGACCTCGGGGTGGACGCCGCGGCGTGCCAGCTCGGTCCGCAGTCGGCCGGCCAGCCGAGCCACCTCGTCCAGCGTGGTCGCCGTCGCCGCCGCCCTGGCGACCTTGCCCTGTTCGTTGACCCGAAGGCCGACCAGCGACAGCGCCTCCGTCAGCCCGTCGCGCAGTGCGTCGAACCGGCGCTGGTCCTGAAGGAACCGGCCCGGTGCCATCGACTCGTTGGTGAACCGGATGATGCAGTTGCTCGCCTGATCATGGTGCTGCTGGTTGAGTAGCGCTGCCCATAGCCGGGTGCGTTTGTTGGGCGCCTCCACATCGGCGACCCTGACCATCACCAACAACCGGGTGATCTCAGCGTTGCTCAGCCCCGGCCAGCCGGTACTTGCCAGTACGTCGGCGACCGCCTGGACAACGCCGGACGGCCACGGCGGATGCAGATTCTTCGAGGGCACCGCTACATGATGGCGGTCACACACCGTGCCTCCGCACCCGGTTTTCCTCTCCGCCATCGACCGCATTCGGCCCCGCCAGCGCAGACAGCGCGTGCAACACCTCCTTGCCTGCCACCGCCCCGGACCCTGACGACGGATGCGCGTCGGCAGATCATCACGATCTGGCGATTGATTCCGATTGTGGAATCAGATCTGTCAAGTGATGTGCTTGTGGATCACGCCGAGGTAGAGGCCTTCGCGATCGGGCACGTACTCGTCTGCGCGTGGCGGGAAGAACACTGCGCAGACGCTGGCGGGCTGGGTTCGGATGCTGAACTGTGTTCCGAATGTCAGGCTTTGTTCGATCTTGTGTGCGCAGCCGGCGACGTCCAGTGCGGAGACGAAGTCTGCGCGGAGGATGGTGGCTGCGTGGGGACGGGAGCTGGGCAGGATGATCGATGGCAGGTGCACGGTGGAGCCCGCCTGGAGCCGGATCCAGATGCCGCTGACGGATCGTTGGGTGACGACCAGGTCGAGGCCGCCCCACGAGTAGGGGTATCCGTCCAGGTCGGGGCCCTTCAGCACGTGGGCGGGGTGCGGGCGGCCAGGGCCGAGGATCTCTTCGGCCTGGTCTAGGCGCATACCGCAGTAGAGCGGACCGATTTGGCCGGTGAGGCCGAACTCGACCAAAAGATCCAGCAGCGTCATGAGACCGAACTGTGGCATCGGGCGGCTTCGGTCGCATCCTCATTTGATCGTGACGATCGGCAGCATCGTTGTGGTGGCTGGGACGATGAGTTGGCGAGTGTCGGTCCGGCCGGGGTTGGGATGTCGGCGAGCTGATCGAGGAGCTTGCCGAGGGCAGCCTGGCCGTCGTCGACCGCAGCACGTTCGTCGTCGGTGAGGGGATGCCGGCGAGCATGCGCTGCAGGTTGTCCTTTGCCTCCAGCAAAAGCGCCTTGGAGGAGTTTTTCGGGGCAGAGAAGTCGCATTTAGCACAGGCCATCCGGTGCTGGCACTGAAGTACTGCGCCCCCTCCCGCATCAGCCAACCGAGGCCGTCGGTCCTAGTTCAGAGAAGATCATGTGGCCGCCGTTGTAGTGGGGCGCGTCGGCCATGTGCCCGACCTCGGTCTGGCAGCCGCCGCGGTCGGCGACCGAGGCGGTCAGGTTCTCGGCCTCAGCGGTCTCCGGGCGGCCCTGGGCATCGGTGCGGTAGGTCGCCTGCGCGGCCAGGAGCCGAGCGCACGGCACATCGTCGACCGGATCAGCGAGATGGGCGCGGCCAGGGCGAGGGCGGGGCGACGCAGTTTCACAAGGGGGTCCTTCCGCTGGTACGGAACCCCACCTGACCAACACGGCAAGCAGCATGCCGCTACTTTCAATGTTGGTCAGGCGGTTGTTGCGGACGGAGGCTTATGAGCTGGTGACGGCACGCCGGGACGGCCGGGACGCCTGCGCAAAGTGCTCGGTGCGGGGCCGCCGATCACCCGGTGTCCTTGAGTCACCGGAACCGCCGCTGACCGGAACACTTCCTGCCCGGCACGGCACATCGCCGGGGCTGGAGCAGCCCGCTGCGGACCGGATCCGGCGGATCCTCGGCTCGGCGACCAGCCAGGCGGAGAACACGCAGACCGCGTTGATCTCCAGCCGGGTGGGGGATGCGGGCGCTGATCGAGCAGAGCGCCGACCCGGGCGCCGAGGAGGACGGCATGACCCCCTATGGGGAGATCCATCTCAACCTCGACAAGCGCCTGGCGCTCAGCACCATCGACGCGCCAGGCCCGTCAGCCGAGTCGTGAACCAGGGCCTGTGGCAGCCAGGGGTTGAGAGTCTTTCCGATGGGGTTGGCTTGGGTAGAGGGTCCGGTTTCCCATGATCAAAGTGGCAGTGGTCACCGTGAGGGCGGTCGGAATGAGGTGATCGAGGGTGCCGGTCACCTCGGCGGCCATCACCACCATGGTCAAGGGAGCGTGGATCGCTGCGCCGAGGCAGGCCGCCATCCCGGCGACGACGAAGGGGGCCGGGCCCGCGACCGGCGCGCCGGACAGTTCCGCCAGGCGCCAGCACGCCGCTCCGGTGGCGGCGCCGATCACCATCCCCGGTCCGAAGACGCCGGCGGTGCCGCCGGACCCGACGGTCAGCGAGGTACCCACGATCTTGGCCGCCGGCAGCGCCAGCAGAACCCACAACGGGACCTTGAGGAGCCACTGCGCGTCCATCGCCGACTGCACAAGCCCGTAGCCGGTGCCGAGGATGTCGGGCAGCAGCAGCCCGAGCGCTCCCACCGCCAGACCTCCGGCGGCGGGCTTGAGCAGGTCAGGGATCTTCCGCCGCGCGTCGAAGAACGCCTTGGTGCGGTGGAAGATCCAGCAGTAGCTGCGGCCGGTCACCCCAGCGAGCACCCCCAGAGCCAGGAAGAACGGCAACTGGGCGAAGGTGACCGGAGCGGCCGCCCGGGTTCCGAACATCGGGGTGAACCCGCGGACGGCGGCAAACTCCGCGTACGCGACGGCGGCCGCGGTCAGTCCGGGGATCAGCATTTCGGGGGCCATGCCCCGGCGGTAGAGCAGCTCGACGCCGAGCAGCACGCCACCCAGCGGGGCTTTGAAGATCGCGCCGACTCCTGCGGCCAGTCCGGCCGTGGCCGCGACACGCGCGTCGGCGTCGCTGAGACCGAAGACGCGAGCCGACACGGACCCGAACGTCGCGGAGATCTGGGCGGCCGGGCCTTCGGTCCCGCCGGAGCCGCCGGTGCCCAGCGTCAGAGCCGAGGCGAGGGCCTTCACCACGGTGACACGGCCCCGCATCCCACGCGGATCGTGGTGAATTGCCTTGATCGCCGCGTCGGTACCATGCCCGCCCGCATCCTGAGCCAGCCAGCGAACCAGCGAGGCTCCGAGCACTGCACCCCCGGCCACCAGTAGTGGCACGGCCCACGGCCGGTCGATCTCGCTGGCGGGGGATGCGTGCCCGTCCCCCGCGACCGTCGCCGGCCAGAAACCGGCCAGCAGGCCGAGGGCGCCATGGGTGACCAGCGCGAGCAGACCGTACAAAGCGAGCGCACCCAACCCTGCCACCGCCCCGATCACGGCCCCGATCGGTAGCCATTTGAGCAGGTAAGGCCAGCTGTGAAAGGGGCTGCGCCGCCATCCGCGTGCGGTACCAGGATGTTCGTCGGCGCCAAGCGAGCATTCCGGGCCACCTGTTGCAACGGCAGCCGAAGGCGCGGAAAGCGAAGGCTGGAGATCTGCCGGCTCATGGGAGGCCATTGAAGTGACCGTCCGAGCGCCGCGCGCTCTGACAAGACCGGGGGCAAATCAAAGAGCCCAGCGCCCCATCCGTCGTCCGCGAGCGCGGCACAGGTGGGTGATCGCGAAATCTTCAGGATTCAGGCCGCGACCACGATCGAGCTGGGGATCTACCCTCGCCGCCGCGGCCGATGAGTTCCTGTCGACCCCCGGCGTCGCCAACCCCAACACCCGCCGTGCCTACGCCTCGGCGATCGACGGGACCATCGAAGCGGTCGGCGGCCGCGACCGCCCCCTGGCCCACGTTACCTACACCGAGATTGGCGCCGCGCTCACCGCGCTGTGGGGTCAGTGCGCACCGGCGACCTGGAACCGAAACCGCGCCGCCGTCGAAGACGACGTCGGTGAAGTCCAGGTCGCGTTCCTGCCAGGAGACGGGGGCTCCAGCGTAGGCCGGGCTGCCAGCGCGTGAACTCGTCCCACACCACCCCGTCCAGCGCCGCCAGATCGGTCAGCGAGACCTTCGTCAAGTCGACGCCGGAGGCGTTCACCGGCTGCGGCGCGTGGGTCATGAGCGCGATCCGACCGCGATCTTCCGAGCCAGCAACTTGTCCCGGTCCCCCGTGTCCGCGACTGCGGGTGGTCCGCTGACACAGGCCGGACTGGTAGCCGGGGCCCGGTTCTCCCTCGCGCAGCAGGGGTGGCACGGGATCCCCTTGCCCACGGCGTCGTTACGAGTTGGCGCATGCATCACAGACTCCATCGACACGCACTGACGAGCACCCGCACTCCATCGAGGTCGGAGGCTCGGACACCATCTTGTTCGCAGTAGGACACCTCGTGGATCTTGGGGGCAGTGGGGAGCCAATCGGGGAGCCACCGTGGTCGGACTCTTCCGGACCCGCCACGACTCCCCCCGGACGTTTCCGCAGGTGAGAGGCTCCCCGATCGACTTCCATCGCCCTTGATCGACTGATCTTCTGTGCCTGGGGGTCAAGGGGTCGTGGGTTCAAATCCCGCCGTCCCGACAGAGTTTATGCAGGTCAGGGGACTAAAGCGGAGATCGTCCGTGGCTCCTCCAACGGTGTTCGGGAGCCACAGGGGGAGCCAACACCCGCAGGTTCGGGCCCAGAAAGCGGCTTTCGTCTCAGTGGATAGATCACGTTAGCCGGAAATGCGTGCCGAGCACATGACACCGGTCAAGAAGTCCTCGCTGTGCGCTCAGGTGAACATCCACAGACCCTTCACTGAGCCAGCCGAGCTTTCCAGCCGCCAGCAGGTGTCCGGGACGAGGGATGTGAGCCGCCCTGGGTCGGGTTAAGGCTCGTTTTCCTGGTTCACGTCCATGGGAGTGGTGCATGGGGGCTGTGTGACCTTTCATTTGGTTTCCGCTCTGCTAGGCGAGTCTTCGTGACGTGAGACGGCCACCTCGCGATCCTTCTCGTTGCGGATCAGGACGAAGGAGAGCGAAGTGGCCGCAGGTGACATTGCGCCGGTGACCGGCGAGTGGTTTGAGTAGACCCTGGAGTCGGCGTCGCCGGACCTGCTGCGGACGATGGGGCGGGAGATGGCGCAGCGGATGATGGACGCCGAGGTCGACTGGATGTACGCGGTCTTCGCCGCCGCCGTCACCGCCGAGGTGCTGGCCCCCATGGCGCAGGCCGGACCGCCCGCGTGAGCCGCCTGCCTGGCCGGATTGAGAACCGCCGGCGTCGGCGCGGACGATTCCTGCGCCGGTTCCGCCGCGAGGTGGAGGCCGCGCGCCGGGTCGGCGGCGAATCAACGGCGCCCGTCCTGGACGCCGGCACCGGCTCGGCGAACACGTGGGTCGCGATCGGCTACGTGCCGGGCCCCGCCCTCGCCGACACCGTCGAACGGCACGGCCCGCTGCCCAAGGCGCCCGTCCTGGCGCTGGCGGACGGGCTCGCCCGCGCGCTGCGCGCCGTGCACGCCTGCGACCTGATCCACCTGGAACTCAAGCCGTCCAACGTGCTGGTGACGATCGACGGCCCCCGCGTGATCAACTTCGGGATCGCCCGCGCCGTGACGCGAGCGTCGCTACCCGGACCGGAGCCCTGGTCGGCTCGCCGCCCTTCATGGCTCCCGAGCAGGTCCAGGGCGGCCAGGTCACCGCGGCCTGCGATGTGTTCAGCGTCGGCTCGGTGCTGGCGTAAGCGGCCACCGGTCGCCGCCCGTTCATCTCGGGCGCCGACGGGCTGCACGCCCCGCTCTACCGCGTCCTACGGCAGTCGCCGGACCTGGCGGAGTCCTGCCTGGCCAAGGAGCCGGAGCGCCGCCCCACCTCCGGACGAGATCCTCGCCACGCTGCCGCCACCACCCCCGCACTGGCTCCCGGCCGCGATCATCGCCGAGATCGGCCGCCACACCGCCGGCCTACTCGATCTGGAAGCCCCTACCCCCATGCCCGCCCAGCCAGCGCCCTCTCCATCCGGTTCCCCGCCGCTCACCTCCCCTGCGCACGCGTCCCCTCTGCTCACGTCCCCGCCACCCTCGTCCCCTCCGCCGGGGCCGACGCTCCCCTCCGACAGGGCCGGGTCACGGCGCTTGGCCACCTGACGCTGGATGCTGCTGGGGCCGGGGTCACCGCCATCGCGGCCACGATGGCCCTCACCGTCGTCCTGTGGGACGGCGACAAGGCGGACGGCGCTGGTGCGGGTCCCACCTCCGCGGGCACGACCCGGGGGCGACGTCCCGCAGACGTGGTCGGCACCCAGAATCGAAGATATATTCGCAGCAAAAAAGACAAACCATGACTGCCGAATGGCAGATTGCGGCCATCTCCGAAGGAATGTGACTCCACAGAGGACGATTCTTGATACTCCTGACAGCCTCAGCCAGAGCGGGCGCCAGTCACCAACGCTTGGGAGGCCGCCTTGGAACGACCACGGCTGTGGTGGCAGGCGGTACAGCACTCCGATTGGGCGGTGTTCTCCCTCTCCGACGATCTGGCACGCGATCGATGGACCGCGCTCCTAGCGGCATTGGAACGCTTGTCGACCCGCGGCCCCATGGCCGATCTCGATGAGATCACGGCCGAGATGCGCGAGATCGGGTTCCACGCTCCATTGTCGGAGCAGGATCTGCGCAGCGCCCTGGAACGCCTGGCAGGCGACGGGCTCGCCGAGCCCTTCCGCGACTACACCGTCCCCGTCCGCAACTACCAAGGGCTGATCGTCAGGCAGGAGGCATGGGCGCTGACCCGCCGGGGTCGGACGGTCGTGGCGGCCGTACGGGACGCGGTCCTGGACGTCGGGCGCGCCTTGCAGTTGCCCAGCCGCCTGCTCGACAGCATCGCCACCACGATTCGAGAGATCATCAGGCATTTCGCGGAAGGCGACGACACCGCCCATGTCAAGGAGGGCAGGGGCAGGGGCCTGTTGCCGATGGACCTCGACGACGTCCGGACCCGCATCGGCGAACTCCAGCGTGTGACCGCCGACTTCTACGCCGCGCTCGGCCAGCTGGTCCAGGCGGACGTCACCAACGACACGCTGTTCGGAGCGAACAGGGATCGTGTCATCGAGGCGCTGCGGCAGTTCCCCCGCGAGTACGAGAGAGCGTTCGTCTCGGTCGAGAAGGCACTGGCCGATCTGGAGCGGGTCGGCCACCGCCAAGTCGCCGAGGCCGCGGTCGCCCACGCCGGGCTCATCGACGCCCGCGACCAACACCACTGGGTCGAGGAGCGGGTACGGCTGCTGTCGGCTCTGGGATCGTGGTTCGCCCCGGAGGGCACCGTCCAGCGGCTCATCTCCTCCGCGTCCGGTGCCGTCTACACGCTCCTCATCGCCATCGACCGCCGCTACTCGGCGCGCCGCCGCGGCTCCGACCTCGGGGCCGACTTCCACGCCCTGGCTCAGAGCCTGCACCGGCAGCGGTCCGACGAGGACGCGCGGCGCGTCCATGCCGCCGCCTTCGGCGACTGGTCCGCATGGCATGCGGTCACCCCCCGGGCCGAGGAGGATGTGGCCCACGGCACCGAGGCGGCAGGCCGCCCCGATCGCCACCGTGTGGAGGTGACGCTCCGCGAGCACGAGCGGCAAGGCCGGGCCAGCGGCCGTCCCCGTGCGGTTCCTGACACCGCCGCCGACCGGAAGGCCGCGCTGGCTGAGGCCATGGCGGTGGCGGAGCGGAACCGCCGCCTGGCCGAGTTGCTGGTCACCTCCGACGAAGTGGAACTCGCCTACTTCGCGGGGCTGGGCGCGGAGGCCGTCGAGGCCCTGCTGCGCGCCGTGGAGACCGCGCTCATGCGCCTCGATCCCGTGACGGGAACCGGGGCGGGGCACGTGGACGGGGCGAACGTCCTGGTCGAGATCCGCTGCATCGACCGTGGCTCCACAGCCCGAGCGGACTTCGCCGAAGGGGCTCTGTCCCTCTGGGGACGCGACCTGCGCCTGCGCGTCACCTCGCTTGAGCCTGGTGCGTCCCCTCCCATCGAGGACGTGCCGTCCCGGGAGGGCATCGCATGACCGGGCGGCGCCTCGACCCCGACCTCAGCCCGGCCGCGCGCATCCTGAACGCCACAGGGCGGCTCCGGGCCGAGATCCATCCGGAGGAATACCGCACAGCGCTCAAGGGGCGCGAACGGCTCACCGCCTTCTTCCACGACGAGCTCGGCTGGACGCTGGAGGTGTCGGAGACCGCCTCCCTCATCCGGCTGCACAAGCGCCGGGCGGACGTGCCGTCCGATCGAGGGCCTCGGCTCCAGCGTGCGCGCGGGGACGGCCCCCTCGCGTCCAAGAAGGTTCTGATCTGCTGTGCGCTGATCTGCGAGCAGCTGTGGCGCAGGTCGCGGATGAGCCTCCAGGAGCTCCTCCAGGCCATCGCCCAGACGTGCGCCACTGAGGAGGACGAGGGGACCCTCCCCCCGTTTCCGGTGGTTCTCGCCGAGGACGTGTCCAAGCAGCAGGCGCGGAGCAATCGGCTCTGCCTCGTGGACGCGCTGAAGCTGCTGGTCGCCGAAGGTACGGCCACCGTCGACGACGACCTGGACCGCGTGGTGGACGACGAGGATGCCAACCTGGTGGTCACGGCCTCCCGCGAGCGTCTGGCCACCAAGTTCTCCTCCCTGTCCCCCCTGCTGCTCGGCCTCGCGTCACTCCCGCCGGAGCAGCACGCCGCAGCGCTTTCGCGGGCGACCCTGAGCGATTCGGCCGAGTCCGACGTGCCGTCGCTGGAGGAACGGCGGTTGAGGCTGATGCGCCGGATCGCCGACGACCCCGCGACCGATCCGGTGGACGACCCCACCGATGGCTCCCCCTACCTCCACACCCCCGCGGGGCGCGAGCGCGCGCTGGACCTCATCACCTCGTTCGGCTACATCGCCACGGTCCGCCGGGACTGGTGGGAAGTGACAGATCGCGACGGAACCGGATCAGGCATCGAGTTCCCCCACGGGCGCCGCACCGAACGGCAGGCCGCCCTCGCCCTGCTGGCGGCGATCGTTCGCCGCACCGACCCCGCGGCTCCGCTGTCCACAGCTGAGGCGGTGGAGGTGCTGGAACTGGCGCGCCGGGATCGGCCCCGCTGGGCGGCCGCCTACGCTGGAAGGCAGCCGGTGCTCGCCCGTGTCGCCGCCGCCGAGCTGACCAACGTCGGGCTGCTGCGGCCCGATCCGCACCGCGACGGCACCTGGTTTTCCACACCCGGCGCCCGCCTGTGGCATGTCAAAGTCCACTCCCCGCCGGTTCCCGCCGCCCGCACAGACGCTGGATCAGAGGTTCAGCCTTCCCTTCTCACCGACGAGGACTGAGGAGTCAGCCGTGTCCCCTGACGCAAACCTGCTCCACCCGGTGACCGAGACGGCAGTGCTGGGCGTTCCGGGTGCCGAGGGCCGCTGGCAGCCGACCCGGGCCGGCGCGATCAACTCGTGGGCCTGGTCGGACGAGGTCCTCTTCTTCGCCGGCGGCTGGCTCGCCCTTGCCGGGCCCAACGGCTCGGGCAAGTCGCTCACCGCCTCCATGCTGATCACCGTGCTGCTCGACGCCGAGATCTCGCAGAAGGCGCTGTCGGTGTCCGGAAAGGCCAGCGGGACCCTGGCCAGCAGGCACACCGACCGCAACGAGCAGGAGGACCGGACCGGCCTGTGGTGGCTGGAGTACGGGTACCGCGACGAGCACACCGGGCAGACCCGGTACATGACCACCGGGATGTGGTTGCGCTCGACCGGCGGGAAACTCCAGCGCGCCTTCTTCATCGTGCCAGGGCGCGTGGGCCACGAGCTGACCCTGCGGCGCGATCGCACCACGGTGAAGATCGACGATCTCGGCGGGCAGCTCGCCGCACTCGGCGGCCAGCTGTTCCTGTCCTCGGCCGTCCCCCGCTCGGCACTCGCCGGCGTGCCGCTGAGCCTCGGGGACGAGCACGAGTTCCGCGACGCCGTCCGGAACCACCTGTTCGCCCCGTTGAACGAGATCCAGTTCGAGGCCCTCGTGGGTGTGCTGCGCAGCCTGCGCAGCGTGCGGACGGCTGAGGCGATCTCGCCCAAGGAAATGCGCCAAGTCCTCACCGACGCGCTGCCAGCGCTCGAACCCGATCGACTCAAGGTCGTCGCCGATGCGATGGCGCGGATCTCCGAGCTGGAGAAGCATCTCGACCAGTCCCGCAAGGAGGCGCGGCTGCTGGCCCAGACGGACAAGCACTACCGCAGCTACCGCAGCGCGGTCGCCCAGCTCCAGGCCGCCGAACTGGCCGCCGCCAACAACGCCTACGACGAACAGACCCGCCAGGCGCGCCAGGCGTCCCATGATCTGGAGAGGGCACAGGCGACGGCCGAGGGGATCCAGGGGCGGCTCTCGCGGAAATACGAGGGCGTCTCCCGGCTGGAAGGCGAGCTGTCCGCCGCCGAGGGGATGCTCAGGGACCACGCGGGGGCCGAGCTGCCCCTTCGCGAGGAACGCGCCGCCGAGCTGGACGACACCGCCGCTGACGCCGAGGCGCAGGCCGAGCAGGCCGCCACCGATGCCGGTACGGCGATGGACGGCTCCGCGGAATCGGCTTCCAGAGCACACCAGGCGCAGGGTCATCTGCTCGATTTCGCCGAGCGGCTGCGACAGGACGGTGAACATCTCGGTGCCGCGTCCGCGACCGACCGCATGATCTCGGTCTACCACGGGCTCTGTGCCGCCGAGCCGCACACCGAGCCGCCGGCTGTCGATCTGGACGGACTGTGCGCGACACCGCTCGCCTGGACCGAAGCGCGCACGGGCAAAGTCGCCCGGGTCCGGGCCGCGCTGCGCCTGCACGGCGAGGCCCAGACGGCGGAACGGACCCTCGCCCAGGGAAGGCAGGAAGCCGAGACCGGGGAGTCCGTCACGCGCGAGGCCCTGGAAGGCGCCACCCGCGATCGGCAGGAGGCCGAGACCGTGTTCCTCGACGAGCTCGGCACCTGGTCCGGCCGGCTGCGCCACCTCCGGCCGCCGCCACCCGACCTGTGCGCATCGGATCAGGCCGCCGAGAACGACCGCCTGCCCGCGAACCGGATCCGGCGATGGCTGTCCGAGGAAGTGGCTGCCGCCAGCCTGCGCATCGACCTGACCGGGCATCGGGAACGTGCGGCGACCGCCGAGGCCCTCATGAACGCCGCCGAAGGGGCCGCCGCCGATGCCCACGCCGCCCACCGCCGGGCACTCGGCGCGGTACGAGAGGAAGAAGGCGGCCTGCTGGACGTCCAAGCCGAGAACGCCGCCGCGGAACAGGCCGATCAGACCGAGCTCGAGCAGGCGCGTGCCGACCACCACCGCGAGATCACCGACGCGGGGGAGGCGGAGCGGGACGCTTGGCGGCGCCGCTCCGACGCCGCGGCCGCCGCGCTCCAGGCCGCCCGCGACTGGCTGGTCGGCGCTCACCGCTGGCGAACGGCGTTGGCCTACCTCGGTCCCGGCGCCATCCCGCTCCCCGAGCCGTCGGCTCCGCTCTCCGACGAGGCGCTGCGCGAGGTCGAGCCCGCGTCCGTCCGCCTGGCTGCCCACAAGGCCCACGCGGCGGCCGCCGCGGAACTGCACCATCAGGTCGCCGAGACCCGCGAGGTCATCAAAACGATCGAAGCAGGCATCGAGGAACTGCGCGCCGACGTGGTGCGAGCGCGCCGGACCGCCCCCGTCCCGCCCGCACCGCAATGGCGGTCGCGCTCGGCCGACGACGGCGTCCCCCTGTGGGCCGTCGTCGACTTCGCCGGCCACCTTCCCACCGAGGAGGCCGACCGGCTCGAAGGAGCCCTGCTGGCGTCGGGTCTCCTCGACGCGCTGATCAGGCCGGACGGCCGCCCGGTCGCCGGTGATCTCGTCCTCACTCCCACCGCGCCCGCCCCGCACCGGCCACTGGCCGACTTCCTCCAGCCCGACGTGCAGGACGGCGGCTCCGCCGAGGCGATCCACCGGCTGCTGCGCTCGATCCCGGTCGACTCCCCCGCGCCCGGCGCCCTGCGCAACGGCGTGCTCACCGCCGCCTGTCCCGAGGGCTACCAGGCGGCCTACATCGGCCGTACTGCCCGGGAACGCGCCCGGCGACAGCGCCTCGCCGATCTGGAGCAGCGCCTCGCCGAGCGCGAGCAGGAACTGCGACAGGCCCGCCAGGAACTCAACCGACGCGAAAGCCACGTCCTCGCCGCGGCCGCCGAACGGGATGCCCTGCCCACCGCCGAGGCGCTCTTCTCGGCCCGCCACGACCTCGCCAACCTGACCCGCGAGCATTCCATCGCCGAGCGGCAGGCGGCGCAGCGCACCGCTCAGGCGGACCTCGCGCTCCAGCAGGTCATGACGACCCTCCGGCAACGCTCCGACGCACGTTCCGCCCGGCTCGATCGAGCCCGGCAGAGCCTGGAGCACGCCGAGCGGACAGCACGATCCACCGGCTCCGCCGCCTCCAAGGCGGAGGAGAACGCCGCGGAACTGCGGCGATCCGCCCAAGGATGCGAGACCGCCCGCCTGGAAGCCGCCCGCGCCCAGGAGGAGGCTGACGAAGAACAGAACGGGTTCCCCCACTCCGCGGTGAACGCCGTCCGCACCGCGCACAGCGCCGAAGATCGCGCGCAGGAGGCGCTCATCCGCGCCGAGACCGCCGCCATCGACGCAGCCGAGAAGCATGACGAGGCCACCAGGACGGTCCGGTCCGCGCTGGGCGCCCTCAACAAGGCGGCCGCCCTCCCGGACGGCTCCCTGCTTCCCACGTCCCATGACGCCCTGGACAACCACGCCGGAGCGGTCGGCGCACTCGAACTGCTGGTCCGGGACGGCCGCATGGCAGCTCTCCGCTGCACCGAACTGATGCGGGCCGCACGCCGCGATCACCAGACCGCCGCCATGGCCCGGGCCACTGCCACCAAGATGTCCGACCGGGCCGGTCAGGCACGCGCCAAAGCGAGGAAGGCCGTTGCCGCGGTCGAGACGATGCGCAGGCTCTATGGCGCCGAATACGACGACCTTCTCACCACCAAGAACCGGCTCTCCGAACAGCTCAGCCGGGTCAAGTCGGAGATCGAGACACTCCACACAGAGAAGGAGAAAGCCGACAAGGAGCAGACCAGGGCAGAGGTCACCCTGGAGAACGTCGCTCCGCAACGCCGGGCCGCTGAGCAGCAACGCGACCGCTGCGTGCGCACCCTCGGCCGCCTGATCGACGAAGGTCTGGCCACGCTGCCGGACGGCATCACCGCCGACCCGTCCGGCCGGCCGGCCCACTTGACCGCCGCCCTGGAGTGGTCACGGCTGCTGCTGGCCGACCGCCACGCGCACGCGGACCGGCACGCCCAGCTCGTCCGGTTCCGTGACCGGGCACTGAAAACGGTCGAGAACAGCGCCCGCGACACCAGTGGCGAACTGGCCCGCTTCAACCGCCAGGTCATGCTCGTCTCGATCGAGGGGACCGAGTGGCGCCGCGCCGTCGTCGCCGAGCCCGACACCGTGCGCGGCGAGGACCTGAGCGATGCCCTGGCGTCCCTGGAGGCGAGCATCGCCCTGCTCGAAGAGGACCTGCGCGACGACTTCAAGCAGGCGATGCGCACCGGCATGTTCACCCGGCTCCGCAAGGACATCCAGATCCGCCGGGAGGCGGCCCGCGAGCTGGTCCGGCAGATCCGCGAGACGCTGGACGGCGTCCGCACGGGCGTGGCGAACGTCGGCATCCAGGTCGACTGGGACGTGCGCAAGGAGGACGAGGACGCGGTCCGCATGATCAAACTCATCGAGGAGGCCCCGACCGACCGGTCCTTCGAGGAGATGTACACCGTCTTGCGCCAGCGGATGGACGCGAAGGCCGACGAGCCCTGGCCCGACCGGGTCGCCCACACCTTCGACTACCGCTCCTGGCACGACTGGGACATCTTCGTGACCCACTCCTCCTTCGGCGACGGATCGCCGAACGAGGCCTTCCGCAAGGTCGGCACGCGCTCCAACCCGCTGGAGACGCTGTCCACCGGTGAGCGCAGGCTCGCCACGATGCTGCCGCTGCTGGCCGCCGCCTGGTCCATGTACTCGGGCGACTACCGCGGGCCGCGCCTGCTGTCGATCGACGAGATCGACGCCGCCTTCGACGAGCCCAACCTGCGTCAGGTGCTGGCGCTGCTGCGCTCCTGGGACTTCGACGTGCTGGCCACCACGCCGTCCATCACCCCCATGATCAAACGGGAGGCGGGCCGGGCCATGGTCCACCAGGTCGTCGCCTCCGGCCGCAACCGCATCACCATCCCCTGGCTGTGGGAGGGCCACGGCAAACCCCGGCCGGTCACTCTGGACGGGATGGCGTGAGCGGGATCCTCGCCGGGTTCGCCCGGGACCCAGACTTCGTCCCCTTCTGGAAGGCCCTGCACGACCGGCTCTGCGCGGGACGGTCCGCCGACCAGATCGTCACCCTGAAAGTGACGGACCTCCCGCTGGGAGCCCTGGCCGAGCTGCGTACATACCTGGACACGTCCACCCGGCGACGCCGCGGCCGCTCCGCCGTCACCGTCGAGGGCACCACGACCGACGTGCCGCTGCGCGAACTCCTCCAGGTCGCCAATGCGTCCGCTAACGAGGTGGCTCTCCTGGCCGAGCAGGTCACGGGCAGGCCCGTGGTGAATCTGGCCGCCGACCGGCGGGAGGCGGCCGGGCAGCGCCGCGAACTCTGGGAGCACGCCGACGCGGCGTTCCCCCGCCTCCCCCGGCTGGTCCGCCGCTTGAAAGCCAGCGGCATCGGCGCCGACGTCCCCAAGGCCCGCCGCCTCATCACCGCGCTGGCCCACGTCACCGAACGCGTGCCCTATACCCCTCCGGTCAGCCTGCCGAAGCTCGCTCACGACTGCGCGGGCGACCCGCACTACTTCGACCTGGGCGGATTCAACGGCAGCTGCCTGGTCTACGCGGTCATGGAGGTCACCGGCCGCCCCGAGCCCACCCTTCCCCACCACACCCGTGCGCTGCTGGCCGAAGCGGGGATCTTTGCCGACCGGCTCACGTCAACCATCCTGCTGCACCGCATCCGTACCACCGGGGACGGTGTAATCGACCGCAGACTCCGCGAGTCCGACGTCCCGGTCGCCCTGACCCTGCTGGACCTGACCCGCGATCCACCCATCCTGGCCCCGCAGACCGTGACGGTCGTCGAGAACCCGTCCGTGCTGGAGGCGGCCATGGCCTGCGGCTCCGACGTCCCGCTGGCCTGCACCAGCGGCCACCTGCGTGCCGTCGACCACGTGTTCCTGCAATTGGCCCGCGACCGAGGCGTCCGGCTCCGCTACACCGGAGACCTCGACCATGACGGCTTCCAGATCGCCGCCACAGTAGCCGACCAATACGGGGCAGAACTGCTGGCCATGGACGCCGAGACCGTCACCGAAGCGGGCCCCTCCCCTTCCTCAGTCCCCCTCCGCGACCGCTTCGCCGCCTCCCTCCGGTCCGACCTCGGCCTCACTCACCACGCCGTGTTCCAAGAGCATGACGCCGTGACCCGCCGCATCCTGAGCCCCGACCTCCACGACGACCCCCCGGTGCGCACCACCCTCCGAGCCCGACCCTGAGCGGCGGGCCTCGAAGGCCATCCGCGGAAGCTTCATCCCAGTCCGGCGGAGAACCCCGCCCGGATGGCGCGAATCACCGCACGGTACGCCACAGCATCACTTACCGCGACCAATGCAACACACCTCGTCACGGAGGGCGAGCAGTCATTCGAGCGAAGGCAACCCATGCGTTTGTAGGGCATGCTGACTGCCCGGGTAGTGGATCAGGAGGCGTGATGGGAAGAATTCGAGGGATCCACGAGGAGAATCGTGCGGATGTCCAGCAGTGGGCGAAGGAGGTGCTGGCCGATCCAGACACGGTGATCCTGGATTGCGAGACCAGCACGCACCCCGACGCGAACCCCGAGATCGTAGAGGTCGGCCTAGTCTCCGGGCGGGGGGAGGTCCTGCACCAAGAACTCTTCCACCCTGTCGACCCCATCGCTCCTGACGCGACCGCCGTCCACGGACTCACCGACTCCAACGTTAAGTACGCGCGGGACTTCTGGAACGACGGCGGGTACCAGGACCTGGTCAAGTTGCTGAGAGGCCGGCGCATCATCGCCTTCCAGATCGCGTTCGAGCAGAAGCTGATCAGCGGTGAGGACTGGGCCACCGAGGAAGAGGTTGCCGAACTTACGGCATGGTGGAGCACCTCACGGTGGGAATGCGCTCAGCAGGCATACCAGCGCTGGCTCGGTGTCGACCACCCAACAGCCCAGCCGGGGAGCCTGCACCGGGCGATCCCCGACTGCTATGCGACCCTCAGCCTGCTGCATATGCTGGCCTCGACCGACCCCGGCACGCCACCCACCTTCTCAGGGGCCAACCGCGAGGCGACCACAGTCCAGGTCGACTGGATCCACGATCTGCTGTTCGAGCTCCATGACCGGTACCACACCAAAACGGCGCGGCGCCGCCGTATCACCGAGCTCACCGGGCACCCTGGCGGCAACCTCTCGAAGCTGAGCACGGGCGAGGCCAGCCACGTCATCGACTCCCTTAAAGAAGAGATCATCGCCGCCCGAATCGCCATCCGGTCCGAGCCCATCACCTCAGAGAACAAGACAGCACTCAACGCCCGGCTCTCCGGCATTGGCATCCCACGCGGCCCGGCCCGCTACCGGTTCCTGGAGACAATCCTGGCCGAACTCGGCGTACCCGGCCGCACGATCAATAGCAGCAGCGACCTCACCGAAGGCGAGTTTGGGCCGGTCATGGACCGGCTCCGCGCGGACTCGGGACTGTCCTGAAGATCGTGTGGGTGGGGTGGTGATCCGGAAGGCTGGGGCCGATGCCCCGGCCGGGAAGGATCATCTGTGACCAATCACGACGAGGACGAGCCGCGGGGCGGGCTGGATGTGCAGCTCGCGGCCGAGCTGATCGAGAAGGCGAAGGCCGAGGGGGTGTCGCTGGTCGGGCCGGATGGGTTGCTGGCCGGGATCACCAAGACGGTTCTGCAGGCCGCGCTGGAGGCCGAGATGGCTGAGCATCTGGGCTATGAGCGGGGTGAACGCCCGGCGGGCCCGTCGGGTAATCACCGCAACGGCAGTTCGGCCAAGACGGTGTCGACCGAGGTCGGGCCGGTGCGGATCGAGGTGCCGCGGGACCGGGCGGGCGAGTTCACCCCGCAGATCGTGCCCAAGCACGCCCGCCGGGTCGAGGGGTTCGACGAGGCGATCGTCTCGTTGTACGCCAAAGGTCTGACCACCGGGGAGATCCGCGCGCACCTGGCCGAGATCTACCAGGTCGAGGTGTCCCGCGACCTGATCTCGCGGGTCACCGACAAGGTCGTGGCCGAGATGGAGGCCTGGCGGGCCCGGCCGCTCGACAGCGTCTACCCCGTGGTGCTGATCGACGCGCTGTATGTCAAGATCCGCGAAGGTCAGGTGGCCAACCGTCCGGTCTACGTGGCGGTGGGCATCAACTGCCACGGCGAGCGGGACGTGCTGGGGATGTGGGTGGGGACCGGCGGCGAGGGCGCCAAGCACTGGATGACGGTGCTGGCCGAACTGCGCAACCGCGGCGTGCAGGACGTGTGCATCGCCTGCTGTGACTGTGAGGATCAAGGGGTGCCGTCCCGGGCCGCAGCCTGACCGGTGCTGCGACTGACCGTGGTGTCTTGAGCGCCGATCTGTCGGCTGCTGGTCTGGGACGGTACTTGCCCGCCGCCGGACCGGTCAGAGCGTGTCCCGATAGGGGCCTTCGCGACAGGCACCGTCACAGTCCTGACCGCCCGAACCGGTCCGACGTCGGCCATCCAGCCCGTGATCGAGCCGATCGGAAACCGAATGAGCCCCGCCAGCCTGCCCGATACTGCCTCGTCCTGCGGCCCTGAGGTCGTCCTGGGGGTGGACACCCACCGCGACACCCACAGTGCCGCCGTGGTCAGCGCGCTCGGCGCACTGCTGGACACCCATACCTTCCCAGCCACCGCCGGCGGCTACCGCGCGATGCTCGGCTGGGCCCGCCAGTACGGCCTGGTGAGACGAGCGGGGGGTGGAGGGCGGATTCAACTGATCGTCGCAACACCTGATGTGAGGAGGGTGTTGTGGCGCGGTGAAGTCTCGCCGCAGCAGGTCGGCCGCACGTTCGTGCCCATCCGCGCGCACGGTGGTACGGATCTTGCGTCCGCGACGGGCACCGTGCAGGCCGAGTTCGCGCATCAGGCGCTCAACCGTGCAGCGCGCCACCTGGTGGCCCTCGCGTTACAACTGCCGCCAGACCTTCCTGGCGCCATAGACCCGGTAGTTGTCGGTATAGATGCGGGTGATCTCGGTCTTGAGCCACTCGTCACGGACCGCCCGGGGCGAGGCCGGACGCGACTTTGGCGGCGTGCTAGGTGTATTAAGGCGACGGCGCGGGTGTCAGAGCGCCTGCGGGTGGGCATCGGCGAGTCGCTGGAGGATCGTGTCGATGATCTCCACCTCGTCGGGCTCCAGTCCCTCCTGGAACAGCGCTGGGCCGTGCGTTCCGAAGGCGAGCCGCTCCAGAGCGGCGGCGAGTGGGCAGGACGGATGGCCGCATGCCTGGCGCAGCCCGTCGAGGGCCCGGCGCAGGACGGGGTCCTCGCGGCGGCGGGCCAGGCGGCACATGACGACGGCGTCGACGAGTTCGGTCGAGGTGAGGCCCCCGTAGGAGCGTCCAGGACGCCCGCCGGCGGGCTGGGCCGGGCTCTCATCCAGCATGAACGTGCATCGGTCGTCGGTCAGCCGCCAGAATGCGCATAGGAAGCCGATGTCATTGAGGACCATCACGCCTCCCGTCCTCCGTACCAGGGTGTACTTGCCGTGTCCGGGGTGTTTGCTCCAGGGCCTCAGCACCGCTATGGCCTCCCCGATGAGGTCCTTGTGGGGCACCGTTCTCCAGGGCGCCTCGGCGAACCTTGGCCGCAGTTGTTGGGCGAGGTCTCCTGTCGCGGAACCATCGACGTCGGGCATATAGGCGAGCAGGAAGACCAGTGCGTACACGGCGTAGCCGAGCCAGGGGGTGAATGTCCCTTCGACGGTGACTTTGAGGACCGGCTGCCCGTTCTCCTTGGACGTCACCGTGGCCGTCGTCAGCAGATCGCGGGCGAAGACGATCTCAGTGTCGAAGCCCGGCGGCGTGTCGTTGTAGTTCCAGCCTGCGGGGGTCTCCGTTGAGGGTCTGCCGATGACGGCGGCGATGCGGTCTTTGTCCATACCAGAGGACAGGCCGAAAGCGGGGTGGGGGCGCGGGAGTGCGGTGCTCGAGGGAGATGCCTCCGGCTTCTGGACCAAGACGATCAGGTGGTCGTCATCGACCGCGCCACCGCGAGTGCTGGCGAGGAACCGCTTCGAGCGCTCCCAGGCACCCGATGCCAGAACCCCTTCGCTCTCCAGACTGCAGATGAGGGATCGGGCCAGCTCGTCTCGGGCGGAGGCGTCGCCCATGAGTTGCGGATCGCCGCGGCGGATGTGGATGAGGGGCGCATCGTCGGCGATGAGCGGGAACCAGCTGGTCACGACGGGGAGGACGTCGTCGAGCGTCGGAAGGATAGGCCCGTCCCGGGTGACGATGACGCCCTCGATCCGCTCGGGGTCCACCGGTTCGACGCCACGGCATCCAGTCGGGAGCACGGGGGTGGTCAGTTTGCCGTGGCCGGGGGTGGGACAGTGGCTGAGCGAAACACGCGCGCCGTCGACGTGTGATGTTTCCGCGGGCGGATACCACTCCAGGCAGTCTCTGCATAAGGTGTAACGGCAGTCCTGGCATTGGAGTCCCGCCGGGTTAGTCACTGTGATCTCCCCCGGGATAACGGAGTGGCTTGAGTGCCATTCGGCGTTGCAGGCCGAGCACTCCGTCATGAGGTGAGCCACGAGTGCGCTATTCCGCTGCTGATGCGTCAACGGTTCGGCCGCCTCGAGATTGACCGTGCGGCTTGTCGAGAGGAGGATTCCCGCGAGTTGGGCTGCCACCGACCCGTCGGGCGAAGGGTGCCGTAGATGCCACAGGACCTCGTCCATCGCCGTCCGGCGGCGGCCGGCTTCGACGAGCGTCAGCACCCGTTGGAGGAGGTCTCCGCTCTTTCGGCTCATGTCCACTCCTTGAGCACGTCGGCTTCCGTGCGGCGTCCGGCGGCGTTCAGCGAGTCCAAGGCTGTCTGGCGCGCTCCCAGGAAAAGATCCAGGGGAAGGGGGGCGGCCAACAGCCTGTTCAGATGATTCACCGCCTCGTTGAAACGGCCGAGCCTGAACAGCGCGCGAGACAGGGCCAGTTCTCGGCGCTGCCGGTCGGGCTCGGACAGTGGAGCGGGCGATGTCCGCACCAGGGTCTGCTGGAATCCCGCTTGGACGGTGGCCGCGAGGTCGCTGAAGGACTGAGAGCGCTTTTCCCTGAGTTCCTGCAGGCAACTGGAGAGGATGATGGCGACCGCCTCGCTCGGTGGTGCCACGGGGACCTGCGTCAGATGGCTCTGGCCCCACCAGTACAACTCTACGCACCGCCGCCTTGGTCCCTGTGAGGTGTGGTACTCCAGCAGCTGGGCGCGCTGGCGGATGGGGTCTGGGGCGAGCGGGAAAGGGTAGGGAAGCTTTCCTGTGCAGGCCTCGTAGAGGAGGATGCCGAACGAGTAGATGTCCGCTCGGGTGTCGCACCGCTCTTGTCGCAGCACCTCGGGTGCGGCATACGCCCAAGTCCCGCCATGCGCCGAAGGGAAGCGCCCGTCGCGGATTTCGATTTGCTTGGAGAGGCCGAAATCGGCGACCTTGGCGTTACCGGTGCCGTCGATGAGCACGTTCGACGGCTTCAGGTCGAGGTGGGCCGTCTCGGTACGCTTGGACAGGTGGGCCATGGCGGAGCAGACCTGCTGGAGCATGTCGGCGACTGTCCCGTGGAGCGGGGACGCATGGGTCGCGGTGGGATCGGCGTGGAGCCGCCCGAGGAGGTCGGCCAGCGTCGAGGGGAGGAATTCGAACACGATGCCACGGCGATCACCGACCATAACCTCGTCGAGGGCGCTGACGATGTGAGGGTGCGGTTCGAGACCGAAGAGCATCGCGAGTTCGGCGTCACCGGCGAGCGCCCCGGAGAGGGGGACCTTGATCGCGCGGCGTTCTCCGCGTGCGACGTCGTCTGCCGTCAGTACCCAGGCCTGGCCGCCACGGCGGATCCCCGACACCGACCAGCGGCCGGCGATCGTCTCGCCGATGACCGCCGGGCCGCCCGCGAGCGGTGGCGGAGGGCTGTAGAGACCGTCGGCGGTCGCGTCGTCGTTCACGGCTGCGACTTCTCGTTCGTTGAGGCTGTCGGCCTAGCGTTCGGATCGAACAGATCGGGCGCAGAGAACTCCACCAGAATGGTCCCGCTCGCGACGTGCAGACGGTCCTTGTCCCCTACAATGCAGATGCCGCCCTTGGTGATCTTCGCCTGCCGTGTGGGGCCGTCCAGGGTTGCAGGTTGGGAGCCCAGGTGCTGGTACTGGAGCGTGGTGCCGACCAAGCTCAGATGCCCGTGGAAGCGGCTGTCCCGATCGTCGGGCAGGTAGACGCGGTTGGCCGAGTTCCGGCCCAGCGAGATGGAGAAGTCGTCCGTTTCCAGGATCGGCTCTCTCACGCCGTCCCGCTCCCACGACAGCCGCAGGGTCCCGGTGACGGGCCCGCTGACCGGTGCGGCCAGGCGCAGGCGATCGGGGGCAAGCGCCACGAAATCCGTCATGCGGCTGAGTAGGACGGAGTCGCGGTTCCAGCGGTGAGCGTTTAAGCGGGCGGAGACGACACCGATAACCGAACCCGTGCCGGTGAGGATCACGGGTGCCCCGCTCATGCCGTGCTGGGCGTGTCTGCAACTGACCTTTACCCAGGTGCGGCCGTTTTCCGCTGTCTCGCCCACGTACTGGCCGACCCCGGAGTCGAAGTCGCGGGACTCGGCGAAACCGCGCAGGTGCACCGGGTCCCCGGGAGTGGCGGCCGCATGGGACGCGAGGGTTATCGGTCGCCAGCCCAGGTCGGCCCCGATCTGGTCCGCGCCGACCTGGACGAGGGCCACGTCGGCCTCCGGATCGACCGGCAGCGCTGTGTCAACCTTGAGAGACAGGCCGGGCATCGTGAGCGGCTCGAATGTCCACTCGGTGTTCGGATCGGGCGCAAGGACGTGCGCTGCGGTAGCGGCCAAACCGTCTGCGGTGACGATGAACGCGGTCCCGGCGGCGACACCATCGTGCAGCAGCCTCCCGATCCCTTCCACGGCGAAGCCCTATTCGGGGAAGAGCCGGTCGGCCAGCGCCACTAGGGCGTCTCGGCCCGGTCTGCCATCGGTGGAGAGCCGTTCGGTCTTCCCTTCTTCGCCCGCTCCGCGAGAGGCCCTGACCGCCGCGGCCAGCACGCGCCCGTTGAGGGCGGCCTCCTGATGGGTCTCCGCGCGGGCCTCGGCGGCGTCGGCCCGCGTCTGTAGATCGTCGATCCGCTGCCGCTGCACAGCCGTGCCGAACAGCGCGCCGACCGCCGCGAACGCGACGGCCTCGACCGACCCAAGCACTACGAGCAGGCGCGACCAGGTGACCTCGCTCGCCGACGTGTCGACGGCCAGCCAGAGGAGCAGCCCGAGCCACACCACGATGATCGCGATAGCGACACCGAGCGCGGGCCTGGTAAGTGATGGAGCCGAGCTTGATGCGCCGTCCTCGGCACCGGTATCGGACACGCGGCCTCCTTCCCCGAACTCTCAATTCTGACAGATAGACGCCGATGTCTGTAGTGCTTTCGGGAAATTTGAAGACAGCTCTCGCACTAAATAGCCAGATCATCGTTGGATGTAACTGGATAGGTAGTTGAGATCGCGCTGGTCAGGCGGTTCGCGTCCATTCACGGGTCTTCATGAACTGGGTGATTGCGTCCGGTTGATGATGGTGTTCCCATGTTGATCTTGCTGGGGGATCGGTCAGGATCACGTGCCGTCCTCGCCGTCCTCGTTTGAGGAGCTGTCCGCGCTGTTGGGGGTGCTGGCAGCCAAGGTTGAAGTGCTCACGGCGCGGGTGGCCGGGTTGGGGCCGAAAACGCAGGTTTGAGAGCCGAGGACGCCGAGCTCAAGCACCGGCTGGGGTTGAGTTCGAGAGAACTCCGGGACGCCGACGTCCAAGAGTGTGTCCAGGCCGCTGCGGAGGGCAGGGCGCGGCAGCGGTCGCAGCGGGTCCGGTCCAAGGACCGCAAGTCCGGCGGGCAGGTGGGACGCGAGGGCGCCGGGCTGGAACCGGCCCGCGGGGATGGTATCGACAACACCGAGCAGGCCGAGCCATCGGCCGAGTGCTCGGCATGTCGGGCCGGTCGGCCAGCGCCGATGATGCGGAGGGGGACGGCTGGCCACAGATCTGGGACATCTTAGCTGCGTCCACGGAGGTGGTGTATGAGTTTGACCTGGTCAGAGTGGCTGGCCGAGCAGATGGGGCGTGTGAGCCCGATACGTTGCGGTCGATGGTCAAGACGATGGCCGAGGCGTTGATGAGCGCGGAGGCCGATGCAGTGTGGTGCGAGTTACGGGCAGCGCTCGGACGAGCGGGTCAACCGCCGCAACGGCTACCAGTCCCGGGATTGGGACACCCGCGTCGGCACGGTGGAATTGGCGATCCCGAAGCTGCGGTCGGGGCCGTACTTCCCTGGGCAGCTGCTGAAGCGGCGCCGGGGTCCTGATCTGTGGAGTCTTGTCCACCCACAAGTCTGGTGGGCGTGCAGGATGGGGCATGCGGATGTTCCAGGAGCACGTTGGGCTGGTCGTCGCCCCCTCGGCGACCGTCGGCGTCCGGCCGTCCTTGAAGTGGCACCCAGCCCTGTGCGGCAGAGAGACCCCATCGACACACCGGCGACAAGCCGCCCTCCATCGAGCCGAAGGGCTGGCATAATGATCTTGTTGCAGTGACACACCACCCGAACTAAAGAGGAGCCGCGGGGAGCCAATTGGGGAGCCACCGTGGTCAGACTCCTCCGGACCGCCCGCGACTTCCCCAGGATGTTTTCGCAGGTGAGCGGCTCCCCGATCGACTTCCATCGACCTTGATCGACTGATCTTCTGTGCCTGGGGGTCAAGGGGTCGTGGGTTCAAATCCCGCCGTCCCGACAGAACAAGAAGCCCTGTCGACCATGGAGTTCACCGTGGTCAGCAGGGCTTTTATGTTTCCGATCAGCTCCGCCAGGACGAGCTAGACGACCCGGAGCCGGGGACCATCCGGGGACCCACGGTTAGCCAGATGCAGGCTCAGAGCCTCTCCGGCCGCGTTGATCGAAGCGGCATCGGGATGCAGGTAGCGCTGTGTCGTACTGAGCGATCCGTGCCCGGCGATCTTCCGGAGCACATGCACCGGGACGCCCGCATCAGCCAGCCACGTCAGGCCGGTATGGCGCAGGTCGTGACGCCGGAGATACTCGTATCCGAGCCGGGTCACCACCTCGTCCCAGTGCGTTGCGTCCCGCAGTACCGCCGTGGTGATGCGGCCGCCCCGAGGGCCGATAAACAACCGAGCGGCAGGCTTGCCGGTTAGAGCGTCCAGGCGCCGGGCGACCATGGGCCGGATTTCCTCGATCAGCGGCACCGGCCGGGCCCTCTTGCCCTTGGTTCCCTTGTCGACCAGGCCGCCGGGGCCGGGGGTGGTCTGCCGGCGAACCGTCCAGGTCCAGGTGTCCCGATCGATGTCGCTGACGCGCACTCCGGAGACTTCCCCGATGCGAGCAGCCGTGCAGGCGGCGAAGATGACGACCTCTCCCCATCCTTCGTAGTGATCGGAGGACCGCTCGACGAGGGCGGCGGCCAGCTCGACGAGCGCGGCCCAAGTGGGAAGCGCGAGCGCGCGAGGGTCGTCAAGCTCGTCTTCGGCCCGCTTGTACTGCTGTTGCCAGCCGGTCACGCGCGCGGGGTTGTGGGTGATGATGCCGTCCCGTACGGCCTGTTCCATGACCCGCACGAGGATGGCGAGGCTGTTCTTGACGGTTGACCGCCCGCATTCGTCGGAGATCCAGGCGTGAACCGTCCGGTCGACAGCACCATTGGTGATCATGCGCACGGGCAGATGCCCCAGCGACGGGACCACTCGGCGACGCCAGCCCGCCAAGTACGGATCAAGCGTCTTGCTCTCCAGGCCCCGCGTTGCCAGCGTCATCACGCTCTGGCCGTACTCGGCGAGGGTCATCGTGAACGTGGCCGGGTCGATTCCCGCCCGCGCGCCTTTCTGGATCTCCTCGATCCAGGCTTGCGCCTGTTGCTCTGTCTCCACCGACTCAGACACCGAGCGTCGACGCCGTGTCGAAGGGTCGACCCAGCGCACCCGCGCGCGGTACGGATGGGGCCGCCCAGCCCGGTATTCGATATCGGCGGACAGCGAGACGCCGACCGGGATCTGTTCGCGTTGACTCACCGGCTCTGCTCCTGAGGGTCGATCCGGCGGCTCAGCAGCCAGCGTTGCACGTCCATGGCGTTGTACCGGGTGACCGCGCCCGACAGCCGGACGAACGGAGGCCCCTGGATGGGGTCGGCAGTACGCCAGCGCCGCAGCGTCGAGGGGTCAACTCCGATGATCTCGGCGAGTTCCTCAGTGGTGCACCAGCCGCCAAGCAGCAGCCCGGCGGCATCCTGACGTTCGAGAATCTCTGTCATCACGTTCCTTCCAGGGTCATGCGGCTCGTTCGGAGAAGTCGGCGAGGTGAAACTCATGGACGAGGTCTTCACGTCCGGCTTGGTGTCGTCGGCGGGCTTGGTCGGCGGCGGTGTTGGCTAGGAGCGCGTCTCCGGTGGTCTTCCAGCCCGACCCGACGTAGGACAGGCGGGCGAGGACGGTCGTGGTTTCAGCGTCAAGGTCGCCTTGACGCTGAAACCGTTCGTCGGAGTGCTCGGGCCCTTGGGGTTGGGTGCGGCGGTACAGGACGCGTGCGGCGCGCAGAGCGGCGAAGGTGACCGAGTAGTGGCGGGCTTTGGTGAGGAAGTGGCCGCCGAAGCCGAGCATGTGCGCCCAACGCCGCAGGGATTCGAAGCCGGGATGTTCCCCGAGGGCCCACGCGGCCCAGACGAGCCGCTCGGTGTGGGTGCCGGCCGGGTCGGCATACAGCCGAACGTTGGCGTCGTGGAGGCGGCGGGAGGTGTGTCCAGTGACCTCGGTGCCCTTGGTGGCGTATTTGGCGAGGTAACCGGCCACCATGGCGTCACTGACGGACTCGCCGCCCACGCTGATGATACGAACGTCGACCTGGTCGCCCCAGGCGATCGGCCATCCGCCGGGCCGGGCCGGGTGCGGGTCAGTGGTGCAGGTGATGTGCGCGGCAGCATGCTGAACGGCGTCGTCCAGGTCGGCGGCGGTGATCCCGGCGGGCGGAGGGATGACGGCCGCCGGGTCATCGGGATCAACGCCGTCCAGGCGCAGCAGAGCGTGAAAGTGGATCGAGCCGCGGGCTTGGAACTCGGCGACCTTGCCGTGAGACACCCGCACCTTGGCCAGACCACGCGAGCGGGCCAGCTGGTTGAGACGCCGGGTGACGGCCTGCTTGGTACGTCGCCACAGCTCGCCCGCGGAGTTGTTCCAGACCACGTGGTGGTCATGGTCGTAGCAGTCGGGGCACAGCGGTTGCCCGATCTCGTCGTCGCCGGGCTCATGGCGGGCGAAGCAGGCGATCAGGCGTCCGTGCGGGCAGTGGTCGAGGGTGCGGCGGGCGTGGCAGGGATCGGGGCGGCAACTGCACCGCGCCGGGTTGGTGCAGGTGTGGTGGCGGACGTGCCGGGTGTGGACGGGCCCGAAGGACGGTGCGGTGAAGGTGGGGGCTTCCCCCAAAGTGTGGACACCGGCTGTTATGCGGCTTGAGTCACCTTAATGAACTGTTGTTCGTAGTCGATCGGGCTGGTCTGACCGAGGGCCGAGTGCCTGCGGGTGGTGTTGTACCGCGTGACCCACCGAAACACCGCCAGCCGGGCCTCTCGCGGCCCGTTCCAGCGCTTGCGGCCCTGCAACGTCTCTCGTTTCAGGGTGGCGTTGAACGCCTCGGCCGCCGCGTTGTCGGCGCTGGTGCCCACCGCACCCATCGACTGGACCACCCCGAGCCGGGCGCACGCGGCCGCGAAGTCGGCCGAGCCGTATTGCCCGCCGTGATCGGAGTGGAAGGTCGCCCCGTCCAGGCGCCCACCCCGGGTGCGGGCCGCCGCCTCCAGGGCGTCGATGACCAGCTCGGTGCGCATGTGGTCGGCGATCGACCAGCCCGCCAGGCGACGAGAGCACAGATCGATCACCGTCGCCAGGTAGAGGAACTTCCCATCGCCGACCGGTAGGTAGGTGATGTCGCCGACGTAGCGCCGGTTCGGCACTGCGGCGGTGAAGTCCCGCTTGATCAGGTCAGGGATCTTTTGATGCGACGGCTCAGGCACGGTGGTGCGGACCTTCTTGCGCAGGTGTACGCCAACGATCCCGAACGCGCGCATCACTCGTTCGACACGCTTGTGGTTCACCCGACGGCCCGTATCGCGCAGCTCGGCGGTGACCCGCGGTGACCCGTAGGTCCCGTCCTGGCCGGCGTGGATCCGCCGGATCTCTTCCGCCAGTG
>NZ_JAXCEJ010000043.1:0-31540 GCF_041463665.1 Actinomadura chokoriensis | reverse complement strand
CACTGGCGGAAGAGATCCGGCGGATCCACGCCGGCCAGGACGGGACCTACGGGTCACCGCGGGTCACCGCCGAGCTGCGCGATACGGGCCGTCGGGTGAACCACAAGCGTGTCGAACGAGTGACGCGCGCGTTCGGGATCGTTGGCGTACACCTGCGCAAGAAGGTCCGCACCACCGTGCCTGAGCCCGCCCCGAGTACGTGCTCGACCTGTTCCACGACCTGCCCGGCCCCGGCCCCACCCGCCAGGCTGCGCCATCCCCGCGGGGCCTGGGTGATCAGGTCGTGGAACAGGTCACCGCGGGTCGGGCGTGAAGCAGTGCTTCAAGATCGTGGCTTCGCTGACGTCACCGTCGAGTTCGGCGACGATCCGGCCGCTGCGGAGAACGGTGATGCGGTCGCACACCTCGATGAGTTCCGGGAACTCGGACGAGATGAACAGGACCGCCTTGCCCTCGTCGGCCAGCTCCCGCATGATCTCGTAGATCTCCTGCTTTCCGTCCACGTCGACACCGTGGGTCGGCTCATCGAACAGGAAGACCTCGGCGCCGTGCTGGAGCCACTTGGCGAGGACGACCTTCTGCTGGTTGCCGCCGGACAGTGATCGCACCGCCTGTTCGACCGAGGCGGTTGCGATGTGGAGTCGCTCGACCATGTGCCGCGCGGCGACGCGCTCGGACCGGCGGGAGGGCAGGGCGAGCCGTGCGGTGCGGCGGTGCTTGTGCAGCGTCGCCAGCGTGACGTTGCTCCGCACCCCGAAATCCAGGACGTTGCCCTGGTGGCGGCGGTCCTCGGGGAGCAGCACGATGCCGCGCCGGAGCGCGCTGCGGAGTCGTCCGGGCCGTACGGCCCGTCCCCGGACGGACACGGTGCCGGCGCTGGGCCGGTCCACCCCGAAGATGATCCTCGCGAGTTCGGTGCGCCCGGCGCCGGCGAGCCCGGCGAGCCCGACGACCTCACCGGCGCGGATGGACAGGCTGACGTCCGTCAGTACGGGTGGCCGGCTGATGTGCTCGATACGGAGGACCTCCGCGCCGGCGGGCGCCGGCTGCGGGGGACGGCGACCGGGCCGCGCCTTCTCGGTGGGTCCGCTGATGGCCGTGATGAGCTGCCGGCGGTCGAGATCGGCGGTGGCGAACTCGTCCACGACGGTGCCGTCCCGCATGACGACAACGCGCTCGGTGAGGTCGAGGATCTCGTCGAGGCGGTGGGAGACGAAGACGGTCCCGACCCCGTCGTCGCGCAGGGCGCGGACGACTCGGAACAGGTGCCCGATCTCGGCGTTGCTCAGCGATGCCGTGGGCTCGTCCAGGACCACCAGGCGTGCTCGTGCGGCGAGGCCGCGGGCGAGCATCACGAGGCGCTGTTCGGCGATCGACAGCGAGCGCGTCGGCCGCCGCGGGTCGACGGCGATGTCGAGCCGGGCGAGTACCTTCGCGGCGTCCCGGTACATCTGGGACCAGTTCACCAGGGTCCGGCCCCGCGCCGGGAACCCGAGGCCCAGCAGCACGTTCTCCGCGACGGACAGGTCGGGGACCAGTGCGAGTTCCTGGTGGACGAAAGCCAGTCCGTGCCGGGCCGCATCGGTCGGCGAGCCGAGCTGAGCGGGCCGCCCGTCGATGTGGATCGTCCCCGCGTCGGGGCGCACCAGGCCGGCGAGGACCTTGATGAGGGTGCTCTTGCCGGCTCCGTTCTTTCCGACCAGACCGGTGATCTCGCCTGTCCGCAGCTCGAGATCCACATGCCGGATCGCCTGCACGCCCGGGTACGACTTGCGCAACCCGCGCAGCGACGCGAGTGCCGTGTCCGCCCCGGTCATGCCCGGGCCTGCCCGAGGCGGCTGAGCAGCATGGCGACGATCAGGACCGCGCCCTGCACGACATTGATGTACGCCGTCGACAGCTGGAGCATCTGCAGGCCGGTCAGGATGACCTGCAGGAACAGTGTCGCGACGACGGTGCCCGCCACGTTGAACTGGCCGGGCCGGAAGGACGTCGAGCCGAGGAAGGCGGCGGCGTACGCGGGCAGCAGGTACGGAATGCCGGCCTGCGGCGCCGAGGAGCCGGCCTGCGCGGTGATCAGGATGCCGGCGACGGCGGCGGCGACGGCGACGAGGACGAAGCCGAGCACGCGCAGCCGGCGCACCGCGATCCCGGAGAAGTACGCGGCGTCCGGGTTGCCGCCGATCGCGTGGAAGAAGCGGCCGATCTCGGTGTGCTGCAGCAGGAGCCAGACGAGTATCGCCGTCCCGGCGGCGATCCACACCTGCACGTTGATGCCCCAGAAGGGTGCCGACTGGCCCAGGCTCAAGTAGCTCTGGGCGACCCCCTCGTAGATGGTCTTCTGGTCGGTGAAGGCGAATTCGATGCCGACGAGGACCGTGCCCATGGCCAGGGTCGTGACGAACGACGAGGTGCCGAAGTACGCGACGATGACCCCGTTGAGCAGGCCGACGACGACGGCCACGCCGATCGCGATCGCGATCGCGAACTGCCAGGGCACGCCGTGCAGCGCCATCATCGTGACCGCCGCCGCGCCGCCGAGTCCGAGCATCGACCCGATCGACAGGTCGAAGTCACCGAGGACCAGCAGGATCGTCAGTCCGACCGCCAGGATCAGCGGAGCCGCCGACTGCAGCAGCATCGACCGCAGGTTGTCGGCGGTGAAGAAGGTGTCGGGACGGATCAGCGAGAAGGTCAGCACCGCGAGCGCGAACGCGATGAGCAGGCCCGTTCTGCCCAGCACGTGGCCGACCGATGGCGGGCGCCATCTGGTGTGACGGGTCCCGGGATCCGCCCCGCCGGGTTCCGGCGTGCCCGTCGGCGTTTCCACCAGGGCCGGCGGCGCGTGCCGCCCTGTTACTGCTTGCTCGTCCATCTGATCTCACTTCGGGGAGGCGGCCCGGCCGGGAACGCCGGCCGGGCCGCTGCGGCGAGGAGGGAAAGGGGGCGTCAGCTGCCCGCGCCGAACTCGTGCTTCCACTTGGCGGTGAAGAAGGTCTCGTAGTCCACCGGCGGCGGGACCAGCTGGCCGGCCGGGGGCAGGTTGTCCTTGGTGACCAGCGTCGACCGCCAGAAGTCCAGGCCCTCGCCGTAGTTGGGGCGCACATCCTTCGACATCGGGGTGTTGCGGGCCTTCAGCTCGGCGAGCTGGTCGATCGCGGTCCAGCTCGACCACTCGAGGGAGTTCTCGACCGCGGCGTCGACCTCTCCCTTGCGCATGAGATCGAGCGTCGGCCGGTTGGCGTAGAAGGTCGCCAGCAGCGGGCGGTCGGGGTACGCCTTGCCGGGGTAGCGCGCCTTGAGCGCCTGCGCGGCACCGAGCACCGCCGTCTCGAAGGTGATCCACACCGCGGAGGCGTCCGGGTGCTGGTTCAGCTGGGCGGCGATCTGCTGCTGCGTACCCTGCACCAGGTTTGTGGCGTCGGCGTCCTGCTGAGAGGCGATCTTGACGCCGGCCGCCTTCAGGGCGTCCACCCGTTCGACGCCCCAGCTCGCCGGGAAGCCCTGCACGATGGCTCCGCCGCTGCGCCCCTTCATCTGGCCCGCGACGTACGCCGCGAGCGCCGTGCCCATCTCACCGTCCGGCGGCACATAGCCGGCGGTGTACAGGTCGGCCTCGTCCAGGCTGCCGCCGCTGTAGACGGCCGGCACTCCCTCGCGCTTGGCGCGCTGCAGTGCGGTCGCGATGACGGTCTGCGGGATTCCGTCGTTGAGCAGCACGTCGATGTTCTGGTCGAGGAGCGTGTTGCCGCAGGCGGCCATCTTCGCCGGGTCGCCCTGGCCGTCGCACTGGATGACGGTCCAGCCGAGAATCTTCGCCGCCGCCACCGCCGACTCGTACATCCGCTGGTCGGCCGGCGACTGGGCGACGTACCGCAGGTATCCGATGGTGATCTTGGGAACCTTGGTCGGGGATCCCGCCTTCTTGGACGCGGCCACCGCCAGGGCTTCGAGCTCGCTCTTGCTCAGTGCCGGCGCGCTGGGCGTGCTGGGCGCGGACGCGCTCGGCGTCGATGTCGTTTCCGCCGAGTTGCCGCATGCCACGAGCGTCATCGCGGCCGCTGTGCCGAGCACGGCGGCTTTCAACCAGGTTGGCCTCATTGCGATACGTCTCCTTGTTCGGTCCGGGTCAGGCAGCGCGGGGGACGCGAGAGCGAGCGCTGGGCTCGGGGCCTCGGGGTGCTGAATGGGACGGACGGTGGCCGGTGCGCGGGTTTCGCGGGTCACGCCACCGTGTGTTCGCAGGGCCTTCCGCGCTGTGGTGCGCCGGCCGATCGGGGAGTATCTATGAGTATAGTTATAACCATCATCACGTCAATGGATGGCGCGATGTTACTCCGGGAGAGGTCGAACCGGAGGAGAGTGCCAGGCCGGGCACCGGCGGACGGCGGTGCCCGCGGGCCGGTGCGGGGCGGTGTGGTGCGGGGCGCGGCTCAGGCGTCCGCGGGAAGCCGGCGCGGACCCGGCGTGAAGCGCGCGGGGATGGACTGGAAGCCGACGTTGGTGCCCTGCTGCGGATAGCGGCGCAGGGCCTGCACGTCGATCGAGTAGTCCGGCATCCGCTCGAGGACCTGGCCGATCAGCGCGCGCGACATGGCACGTCCGAGGTGCGAGCCCGCGCACCGGTGCACCCCGACCCCGAACGATGTGTGCCGGTTCGGCCAGCGCTCGATGTCGATCTCGTCGGCGTTCTCGAAGGTGGATTCGTCGCGGTTGGCCGAGGCCCATGACAGCAGGACCCGGTCGCCCGTCCGCATGGGGCAGCCGTGGAAGTCGACGTCCCTGACGACGGTGCGGGCCAGGGCCTGCGTCGGCGCGAAGTACCGGAGGAACTCCTCCACGGCGCGTTCGAGCTTCTCCGGGTGGTCGATCAGCGTCCGGCGCACGTCCTGATGCTGGTACAGCCACACCAGTGCCTGGCCGACCAGCGAGGCCGTCGTTCCCGTGCCGCCCGCGACCAGCAGTTCCGTGATGGCGAACACCTCCTCGTCGGTGATCGGCCGGCCGTCGATCTCCTGCTGGACGAGGTAGGAGATGACGTCCTCGGTCGGCTCCCGGCGGCGGGCGGTGATGGTCTGCCGCATCCGCTCCGAGAGCTGCGGCATGTCCACCTCGACGGCGTGCTGGAACGCCGGTGTTCCGGGCAGGCCGTTCAGTGTGGTCCGGTGCAGGCGGGCGTACCGCGCCCAGTCCTCGGGGTCCAGGCCCAGCCAGTCGACGGTCACGATCGCCGGTACGCCGATGACGTCGACGAAGTCGCATTCGCCGCTTTCGATAACCTGGTCGATGAACCAGGTGGTGTAGTGGTCGATCATCTCCTGCATGCGCTTGACGGCGGCAGGCGCGGTGATCTGGTTGACGATCTTGCGGAACGTCCGGAACTCCGGAGGGTCCAGCTCAATGGGGATGTGCCGGTGCATCGGCGTCTTGGGGATCACGACGGCCAGTCCCTCGCCGCCGTGCGGCAGGCGCCGCGATGAGAAGGTCTCGTCGTCGCGCGCGGCGTCGAAGACGCTCGAGTAGTCCGAGAGCACCCAGTAGCCTCCGTGCGCCTCGGTCCAGGCGACGGGCGTCGACGTGCGGATGTCCCGGTAGGAGCCGACGGTGTCGTCCGCGTGGGTCTGCGAGTTGTGATCGAAGTCGATGGCGGGGCACCGGCGTGGCGACGACATGGACGGATCCTCCAAGGGGGTGGAACGATCGAAGTCAGTCTGATAATCGTTATACTAGATTCGCCGGTTGTCAACGACTGGCGCCCTGCTGTCGAGTGGAGGAACCATGAAGGTCAGAGTGGATCCGGAGGTCTGTCAGGGGCACGGCGTCTGTCACATGACGGCGCCCGACCTGTTCTTGCTGAGGGATGAGGACGGTCAAGCCTACGTCGAGCGCGAGGAGGTCCCGCCCGGGGAGGAGGGGCTGGCCCAGCTGGCCGCGGACAGCTGCCCGGAACGAGCGATCACGGTCGACTGAGCGCGGGTCGGCGCGGCGGCGTGCGAGCCGGGTCCGGTCACCGAGCCACCGGGCTCCGGGCCGTGCCATCGCACGCCATCGTGTTCCCGGCCTCGCGCGTTCAGGCGAACACGCGATCCCACGGGACGACCCGGTCGAGCACCTCGGGGAACTTGTGCTCGGCGTAGCGCACGTATTCGCCGATGTGATCGCGCATGCGTGACTCGGACTCGGCCGGATCGCCCGACCTGATGGCGTTGAGCACGTGCTCGTGCGCGGTGAGGATGGCCGTGCGCCGCGGGCGCGGGTAGTCGACGCCGACCAGCGTCCCGTCCATGATGTCCAGCAGTGAGTCGGCCAGGTAACCGAACAGCGGGTTGCCCGACGACCAGGCGATGATGTCGTGGAACCGCTTGTTCGCCTCAAGGAACACGTGCTGGTCGTCGAGGTGGTCGCGCATCTGCGTGATGGTGCCGTCGAGTCCGGCGAGCGACGCCTCGTCGATGCGCGTGGCCGCCAGCCCGCTGATCATCGGCTCGACCGCGGCGCGGACCTCAGCGATCGAACGGAACGGCGCCTGTTTCAGCTGCATCAGCAGGACGACCGTCCCGGCCAGGTGAGAGGCATCGGGATCGAGCAGAATCGGCCCGCCGCCCGGCCCGGGCTTCAGTGCGATCGCGCCCTGGAACTCGAGCAGGCGCAGTGCCTCGCGCAGCGTGCCGCGCCCGGTCCGGTACTTCTCCAGCATGACGCGCTCGGGCGGAAGCAGGTCGCCCGGGCTCACGTCCCCGCGCACGATGTCCCGGACGATTTGCTGCGCGATCAGCATCGCCGCCTTGGGCGGCCGGTGCGAGCCGTTCACCGGACGCCTCGCGGTCGGCCCGAACCGCCCGAACCTCTGACCGGCATCGCTCCTCCATCTCGCCGCAGGCCGCGGCATTCTCCGCGCGTGCCCGACACAGTTGACCGGATAGAAATTGATATGCAAGATTAGCATCAATTCAAACACGGTCCGCCAGCGGGCGCGAATCGGCTCCCCGAGCGCCGGGCGATGCGCCCGGGCGTGCTCCGTCCCGCCACCGCGCGTGATCACGCACCCATCAGCACGAGGAGACGCCCCTATGTCCGACGCAGTGATCGTCGAATCACGCGGACCCGCGGTCTGGATCAGGTTGAACCGCCCCGAGCGGCGCAACGCCTACGACGCCGAGATGGCCGGCGCGATCACCGCGGCCGTCGAGTCGGCGGACACCGCCCGCGCGGTGGTCATCACCGGGTCCGGCGGCAGCTTCTGCGCGGGCGGCTCGCTGCAGTCGCTCAGCACCCCGACGACGGCGCAGATGCGCGAGTTGTACCGGGCGTCCCTCCGCCTCTTCGACGCGATCCGGCAGTGTCCGCGCCCGGTCATCGCCGCCGTCGACGGGCCGGCCGCCGGTGGCGGCAATGAACTGGTGGTCGCCTGCGACCTGGCCCTGGCCGGCCGCTCGGCGACCTTCGGGCAGACCGGCCCGAGGGTCGGCAGCGCGCCGGTCACCGGCGCCACGAACGTCATGGGCGTGCAGATCGGCGAGAAGCGGGCCAAGGAGATCGCCATGCTGTGCCGCCGCTACACCGCGGCGGACGCCCTGCGCATGGGCCTGATCAACGCCGTTGTCGACGACGACGAGGTGGAGGCGGCGGCACAGCGGTGGGTCGAGGAGATCGCGCTGCTCAGCCCGCGCTATCTCGAGATCACCAAGGTGAGCTCGAACATCTGGTGGGACGCCGCGCGGGCGTCGTTCACCAACGGCGTCGGCATGCTCGTCCAGGCGGTCGGCAGCGCGGACATGGTCGAAGGAGCCTCGGCCTTTCTCGCCAAGCGCCCCCCGGTCTTCCCCGACCCGCAGTGACGGCCGGGCCGTCCGGTGGCCGGCTCAGACGCCGCGCCAGACCGGACGCCGCTTCTCGGCGAACGCCGAGGCGCCCTCCCGTGCGTCCGCGGAGGACCGTACCGGTTCGGTGATCTCGCGCTGCCGCACGAACTCCTCCGCCGTGGACCAGTCCCGCGCCGACGTGATCACCTGCTTGGTGGCCCGGACGGCGAGCGGCCCGTTCGCGGCGATCTCGTGGGCGAGACCGAGCGCCGCGTCGAGTGCGGTGCCGGCCGGCACCGTCTCGGCCACCAGGCCGGCCGCGTGCGCGTCGGCCGCCGGCACGTGCGCGCCGGTCAGCGCCCACCGCATCGCGAGGTGGTAGGGCACGCGCCGGGACAGCCGCATCAGCCCGCCGCCCCCGGCCACGAGTCCGCGGCGCACCTCCGGCAGGCCGAACGTGGCGTTCTCGGCCGCCACGATCAGGTCGCAGGCGAGCACGATCTCGAACCCGCCGGCCAGCGCGTATCCCTCGACGGCGGCGATCAGCGGCTTGGCGGGCGGCCGTTCGACGATGCCGGCGAAGCCGCGGTCGCCGATGGAGGGCCGCTCGCCGGCGAGGAACGCCTTGAGGTCCATGCCCGCGCAGAACGTGCCGCCGGCTCCGGTGAGCACTCCGGCGACGAGGTCGGCGGAGTCGTCGAGCAGGTCCATGGCGTCCGCGATCGCCTGCGCGGTCGCGGTGTCGATGGCGTTGCGGGCGTCCGGGCGATCGATGGTGACGGTCAGGACGCCGTCCGTGCGGTCGAGTTGGACGGTGGCGGACATGGCACCCCAAAGTGGTCGAGTGAGGTCGAGTGAGGTCGGGTGAGGGTGGGTGACGGTGGGTGGGGTCAGCGCGGCTGCATGCGGACCGCGCCGTCGAGACGGATCGTCTCTCCGTTGAGGTACGGGTTGTCGATGACGTGCTCGGCGAGCCGGGCGAACTCGTCGGCCCGCCCGAGCCGGGCGGGGTTGGGCACCTGGGCGCCCAGCCGGTCCTTGATCTCGTCGGAGAACCGGCTGAGGATCGGTGTGTCGAAGATGCCGGGCGCGATGGTGACGACCCGGATGCCGCGGGTGGCCAGGTCGCGGGCGGCGACCAGCGTCATGCCGACGATGCCGGCCTTGGCCGACGCGTACGGGATCTGCCCGATCTGGCCCTCGTACGCGGCGACGGAGGAGGTCAGCACGCAGACGCCGCGCTCCTCCCCGACCGGATCGGCCGCGGCCATCCGGGCGGCCGTCAGCCGCAGCACGTTGAACGAGCCGATGAGGTTGACCCGCACGATCGTCTCGTAGAGCTCCAGGTCGCCGGGTGACCCGTCCTTGCCGACGACCCGGACGGTGCCGCCCCGGCCGGCGCAGTGCACCAGTGCGCGCACCGGCCCGCGCTCCTCCGCGGCGTCGAGGGCGTTCCGCACCGTCTCGGGGTCGGTGACGTCGCCCGGGACGAACCGCGCGAGTGGGCCGAGTTCCGCGGCCACCGCGGCGCCGGCCGAGGTGGGCAGGTCGAGGATGACGACGGGTACGCCGCGCCCGATCAGCCGCCGCGTCGTCGCCAGTGCCAGGCCGGACGCGCCGCCGGTCACGAGGGCGCTGCCGCCGGTGAGGTCCATGTACTCGCTCCTTGGGGGACGGGCGCTAGCGCCGCAGTGATTCGAAGACGGTGGCGTTGGCCATGCCGCCCGCCTCGCACATGGTCTGCAGGCCGTACCGGCCGCCGACGTGTTCGAGGTGGGCGAGCAGGGTGGCGGCGAGGCGAACGCCCGACGCGCCGAGCGGATGGCCCAGCGCGATGGCGCCGCCCACCGGGTTGAGGCGGTCGTCGGGCACCGGGAACTCGGCCTGCCAGGCCAGCGGCACCGGGGCGAACGCCTCGTTCACCTCCACCGCCGCCAGGTCCGCGAGGCCCAGCCCGGAGCGGGCGAGCACCTTCGCGGTCGCCGGGATCGGGCCGGTCAGCATGAGGACCGGGTCGTCGCCGACCACGGCCGAGGCGACCACGCGGGCGCGCGGCCGCAGGCCCAGTGCGCGGGCGCGCGGCTCGCTCATGACGAGCATGGCGGCCGCGCCGTCGGTGAGCTGGGAGGAGTTGCCCGCGGTGATCTTCCAGTCCACGCCGGGGAAGTGGCTCGTCCACGGCTCCTTGGCGAACGCGGGCGCCAGCGCGGACAGGCGGTCCGGCGTGCTGCCCTCGCGGATCGTCTCGTCGGCGCGGACGGTGGTCTCGCCGGCCCGCACCGCGACCAGCTCGTCGTCGAACCGGCCCGCCGCGCGCGCCTGCGCGGCGCGCGCGTGCGATCGCGCCGAGTACTCGTCGAGCCGGGCGCGCGAGAGGTTCCACCGCTGCGCGACGAGCTCGGCGGCGACGCCCTGCGGGGGCAGGAGCGGGAAGCGCTCGGCGACCCCCTGCCCGTACGGGTCCTGGCCCATCCGCGCGGACCCCATCGGCACCCGGCTCATCGACTCGACGCCGGCGGCGATGACGACGTCGTACGCGCCGGCGAGCACGCCCTGCACGGCGAAGTCAATGGCCTGCTGGCCCGAGCCGCACTTCCGCTCGATCGTCGCCGACGGCACGTGCACGGGGAAGCCGGCCGCGAGCAGGGCCTGCCGGCCGGGCGTCGCCGACTGCTCACCCGCCTGGCCGACGCATCCCACCAGCACGTCCTCGACGGTGCCGGGGTCGATCCCGGTGCGCTCGACCAGTGCCCGCAGGACCTGCGCGAGCAGGTCGGCGGGATGCGCCCCGGCCAGCGCTCCGCCCTTCTTGCCACGTCCCATCGGGGACCGGACGGCTTCCACGATCACCGCTTCCGGCACAGCCCACCTCTCTCGTTATCTATATGTATGATTATCATGTAACCTGGCTTCAGGACAACGACGGACGTCACACTTGACGTTTGAATCTATGTTCACCAATATCATAGTTAGTCAATCGGAGGGATCCGCGTCAGTGATGAGTCGAGCGGGCGTATCGGGCGCCGCTGAGCAGAAGGCCGTCCGCGAACTCGCGGCGTCGGTCGCGCGGGAACGCTTTGCGCCGCACGCCGCCGAGTGGGATGCCGAGCGAACCTCCTTTCCGCACGAGGAGCGGCGCTTCCTGGGATCGCTCGGTTTCCTGGGCATCTCCCTTCCGGAGGAGTACGGCGGATCCGGGCGGCCGCTCGCCGATTCCCTGGTCGTCATCGAGGAACTCGCCAAGCACTGCCGCCCGGCGGCGTTCCAGGTCTTCGAGTCGAACACCGGCCCGGCCCAGGTGGTCAGCCTGCTGGGCTCGGACGATCAGAAGCGGGCACTGCTGCCCAAGGTCGTGTCCGGCGAGTCGACGATCGCCGTGGCGATCTCCGAGCCCGACGCCGGATCCGCGGCGACCGACATGACCACGCGCGCCGTGTACGCGGACGGCGCCTACACCCTGCGCGGCCGGAAGCGGTGGATCTCCAACGGCGGTGAGGCCGATCACTACCTCGTCTACTGCCGCCTGTCCGACGAGCCGGGGGCCAAGGGCCTGGGCGCGCTCCTCGTCGAGGCGGACCGCGCCGGCGTGAGCTTCGGCGCGCCGGAGCGGCTGATGGGCTTCCGCGGCATCCCGTCGGCCGACGTGATCTTCGATGACGTGGTCGTGCCGGAGCGGAACCTGCTGATCGGCGCCGGCGGCTTCCGCTCCCTGTTCACCGCGTTCTCGATCGAGCGCCTGGGCAACACCACGATGAGCCTGGCGATCGGCCAGGCGGCGCTGGACCGCACCCTGGACTATGTCCAGCATCGCACGCAGTTCGGCAAGCCGCTGATCGAGTTCCAGAGCATTCAGTTGACGGTCGCGGACATGATGCTGCAGGTCGAGGCCGCGAGGCTGCTGCTGCAGCGGGCCGCGGAGAACGCCGGGCACGGGCTGCCGAATCCGCTGGAGGTCTCCCTGGCCAAGTGCACCGCGAACGAGATGGCCAAGCGTGTGACGGACCTGGCCATGCAGTTGCACGGCGGGAACGGATACACCGAGGAGTACGGCATCGAGCGGCTGCACCGCGACGCGCACGGCTGGGCGCTCGCCGGCGGCACTCCGACGATGCAGCGCATCCGCATCGTCTCCGAACTGCTCGGACGGAACTTCGACCAGCGACGCTGACGGGCCCGCGCCCCGCGCCGGGCCGATGGCGGGGCAGCGGCGCACGCTCCGGGCCGCGCCTCCGGCCGGAAACCGGCGGCGCGGCCCGGCCACCGACAACCTGGAAAGGAAACGCGCAGTGAATCGATTCGAGGGACGCGTCGCCACGGTCATCGGCGGCGGTTCGGGCATGGGCAGGGCCATCTGCCGCCGGCTGGCCGCCGAAGGCGCGCACGTGTACGTCGTCGACCTGTCCGGCCAGGCCGCCGAAACCGTCACGGGCGAGATCGCCGACGCCGGCGGCTCGGCACGCGCCGTGCAACTCGACGCCACCGACCCGGCGGCGCTGGCCGACCTCTACCGGCGGGTCGACGCCGAGCACGGCCGCCTGCACATCGTGCACAACCAGGTCGGCATGCCCGGCGCGGCGGGGCTGGACATCAGCGCCGAAGAGTGGCAGCGCAACATCGACGTCAACATGAAGAGCCCGTTCTACAGTGCGACGCTCGCCTGGGACCTGCTCAAGAAGGCGGAGGGCAAGGCGTCGGTGACCATGACCGCCTCGACCTCCGCTCTCGTCGGGTCTCCGTTCAGCCCGATCTACTCCCTCACCAAGAGCGCGCTCGTCGGGCTGACCCGCGCGCTCGCGCTGGTCGGCGGCGCCGACGGCATCCGCGTCAACTGCATCGCGCCCGGCACCGTGCAGACCCCGATGCTCGCGCAGTTCTTCGGTCGCGAACCCGGCGCCGACGTCGGGGAACTCGTCGAGCAGTTCGTCAGCGGCATCCCGCTGGGCCGGGCCTCGCAGCCCACCGAGATCGCGTCGGTGATCGCGTTCCTGGCCAGTGACGACGCCAGTTTCGTCACCGGGGTGACGCTGCCGGTCGACGGCGGCCTCACCGCCAAGTGAGGCGACCGGCCGCGCCAGCGCCCCAACATCGACGACTCGCCGAATCGGAGGTCCGGTCATGGTCCAGGTAGGTCTACTGCTCAGCGACGTGCCGACGTCGGTGTCCCCGACGCGGCAGTTCCGCGACGTGCTGCGCATCGTCGAGGCCGCCCAGGCGAACGGGTTCACCTACATCGCCATCGGTCAGCACTTCCTCTACGGCGACCTGCGCTGGCTGCAGCCGGTGCCGCTGCTGGCCCGGCTCGCCGCCGAGGTCGACCCGGAGGTCCGGCTCGCCACCCAGATCATGATCGCGCCGCTGTACCCCCCGGTCCTGCTCGCCGAGGAGATCGCCACGCTCGACGTGGTCACCGAGGGCCGGCTGGTGTTCGGCGCCGGCCTCGGATACCGGCCCGAGGAGTTCGGCTACCTCGGCGTCCCGTTCAACGAACGGGCGGCCCGCATGGACGAGTGCCTCGACCTGCTCATCAAGCTGTGGACGCAGGACGAGGTGACCCACCACGGCCGGTTCTGGCAACTGGACGGCGTCCGGCCGCACCTGAAACCGGTGCAGCGGCCCCACCCGCCGATCTGGATCGGGGCGCACAGCCTGGCCGGGACCCGGCGGGCCGGCCGGTTCGGCGACGCCTACGCCTGCCCGCCGGAGACGCCGCTGGACGAGGTCGCCCAGCGGTTCGCGGTGGTCCGCGACGGCTTCGCCGCGCGGGGCAAGGCGTTCGGCCCGCAGCCGCTGCGGCGCAACGTGCTGGTCGCCGACACCACCGAGCAGGCGGTCGTCGAGTACGCCCGGGTGGCCCAGGGCCGCTACCTGTCCTACGCCCGGCGCGGGCTCGACGTGATGGACGAGAGTGAGATCGCCGCGGACTTCGCCGCCGCGGTCGCCGGGCACGCGGTCGTCGGCACTCCCGACGAGGTCACGGCCCGGCTGGTGGACATCGTCACCGCACTGCCGGTCGACCCGCTGCTGCTGCGCCCGCAGTGGCCGTCGATGGACGCCGACGAGACGATCGCGGCCATCGCCCGCCTCGGCCGCGACGTCGTCCCGGCGATCCGGGCCGTCACACCGCGCACCGACCTGCCGGACGGCATCGAGGCGTAGTGGTCATGGACATCAACCCGACAACGCCCTGGACGCCGGCGGCACCGGCCGGCCCGGGCCTCACGGTAGGGGACTGCGCACGATGACGCGGTACTACACGGATTTGGTTCCCGACTTTCCGGACCCGGCGACCTGGAACGTCGCGCACGTCCTGCGGCACCACGCGCGGGTGCGGCCGGACAGGGTCTTCCTGATCACGCCCGAGGAGGAGCGCCGCTGGACGTACGGCGAGACGCTGGCCACCGCCGAGCGGGTCGCGGGCGGTCTCACGGCGGCCGGCGGCGTCGCCGGCGACCGGGTGCTGGTCATGGCGGCGAACAGCTCGCGGTTCGTGTTCACCTGGCTCGGCTGCGGCCTGGCCGGGCTGGTCGAGGCGCCGGTCAACACCGCGTACGAGGGCGAGTTCCTGCGGCACCAGGTCGAGCTGGCCGGCCCGCGCTTCGCCGTCATCGACGACGTGTACGCCGAGCGCTTCCTGGCGATGGGCGCCGCGGCCGACGTGATCGAGCACTTCTTCCTGATCGACACCGGCCATGCCGACGCGGCGCTGCGCGCGCTGCGGGCGGCGGGCCGGCGGGCCGACGACTGGGACGTGCTCACCGCGGCCGAGCCGGTCGCGCCGCCCGAGCCCGCCGCGAACACGCTGGCCTCGATCTTCTTCACCTCCGGTACGACCGGGCCGTCCAAGGGCGTGGCGATGCCGCACGCCCAGATGTACTTCTTCGGCCAGGAGGTGGTCTCCCTCACCCGCCTCACCGCCGCGGACACCTACCTCACGGTGACCCCGCTCTTCCACGGCAACGCCCAGTTCATGGCCGCCTACCCCGCCCTGATCGCCGGCGCCGGGCTGGTCGTCCGGCCGAAATTCAGCGCCAGCCGCTGGATCGACCAGGTGCGCGCGGACGGCGTGACGGTGACCAACTTCATCGGCGTGATGATGGACTTCGTCTGGAAGCAGCCACGGCGCGACGACGACGCCGACAACCCGCTGCGGGCGGTGTTCGCCGCGCCGACCGCCTCGTCCGTGCTGGCGGCCTTCAAGCGCCGGTTCGGCATCGAGGCGTTCGTCGAGGTGTTCGGCCTGACCGAGACCAGCGCGCCGATCCTGTCCCCGTACGGGGTGGACCGGCCGGCCGGCGCCGCCGGGCTGCAGGTCGCGGACTGGTTCGACATCCGCCTGGTGGACCCGGACACCGACGAGGAGGTGCCGGTCGGCGAGATCGGCGAGCTCGTCGTCCGCCCGAAGCACCCGTGGACCTGCAGCCTCGGCTACCACGGCATGCCGGACAAGACCGTCGAGGCGTGGCGCAACCTGTGGTTCCACACCGGTGACGCGCTGCGCCGCGACGAGGAGGGCTGGTACTACTTCGTCGACCGGTACAAGGACGCGCTGCGCCGCCGCGGCGAGAACATCAGCTCCTACGAGGTGGAGCAGGCAATCCTGGGGCACCCGGCGGTGCTCGAGGTGTCGGTGCTCGGCGTCAAGGCCGAGATCGAGGCCGGCGAGGACGAGGTGCTCGCCGTCGTGGTGGCCGCCGAGCCGGTCGACGCCGAGGAGCTGTGGCGGTTCTGCGAGGGCCGGATCCCGGCGTTCGCCGTCCCGCGCTTCATCCGCTTCGTCGACGCCCTGCCCAAGACGCCGTCGGAGAAGATACGCAAGTCCGTGCTCCGCGACGAGGGGGTCACCCCGGACACCGGTGACCGCACCGCCGCGCCGGTGGATTGATCGGAGCCCCCATGGACTACACACGACGGTACCGCTCGATCCTCTTCGTCCCCGGACACAAGCCGGACTGGGCAGACAAGGCGCTGAGGTCCGGCGCCGACGCGATCATCCTCGACCTCGAGGACGCCGTGCCGGACGACCTGAAGGACGAGGCGCGCGCCGCGGTCGCCGCCTCGATCGCGCGGCTGCGCGCGGCCGACCCCCGGGTCGGCCTCGGCGTGCGGGTGAACGGCCTCGCCACCCGGCAGACCGGCGCGGACCTGGAGGCCGTGGTGGTGCCCGGCCTGGACGTGGTCTTCGCGCCCAAGATCGAACAGGCCACCGACGTGCTGCGCTACGACGCGCTGCTGGACCACTTCGAGATCCGCGGCGGCGTCGGCGGGCTGCGCTACATCGTGCCGGTCGAGACGGTACGGGCGATCCACAACGTCCGTGAGATCGCGCACGCGTCACCGCGGGTGGGCGCGCTGATCGGCCCGACCGCCGAGCACGCCGACATCGCCCGCGAGGTCGGATTCGAGTGGACGCCCGAGGGCCACGAGACGCTCTACCTGCGCAGCCGGGTGCTGCTGGCCTGCCGGGAGGCGGGCCTGCACGCGCTCACCGGGCTCTGGGAGCGGGTCGACGACCTCCACGGGCTGCGCGAGTTCGCCGTCGCCGGCCGGCGCCTCGGCTTCCGCGGCATGATCGCCATCCATCCCGCGCACGTCGCGACGCTCAACGAGGTGTTCTCCCCGGCCCCGGAGGAGATCGCCTTCTACCAGGGCATGGTCGAGGCGTACGAGACCGCCGCCCGCGCCGGCAGCGGCGCGCTGCGCTACCGGGGACTGCATGTCGACCGCGCGCACTACGACAAGGCCGTCGAGTGGCTCGCGGCAGCCCGCGCCATGGGCGGGGGAGCCGCCGAGGACACCACGCCGGCCAGGCCGACCGAGACGAATACCACCGAAGAGAGCGACGGATGACCGCATGAACACCGACTACGAGGCCTTGCGCCACTGGATCCCGGAGACCCGGCAGCTCACCATCGGCGGCCGGCTGGTCGATCCGGAGGGCGAGCGCTGGGACGTCCACAACCCGGCGACCGAAGAAGTGATCGCGAACGTCGGCGGTGCCTCGCCGGCCCAGGTCGACGCCGCGGTCGCCGCGGCGCGCGAGGCGTTCCCCGCCTGGGCTGCGCTGTCCGGCGAGGAGCGGTGCCGGCACATCCACCGGCTCGCCGACGTGCTCGAGGCGCACGGCGACGAGTTGCTGCCCTCGATCGTCAACGAGGTCGGCACGCCCGTCTCGCTGGCCGCGTACCTGCAGGTCAAGATGGCGGTGCAGCAGCACCTGAGGTGGGCCGCGGAGGCGGCCAAGGTGGACCGCACCCAGCACCTCGGCCCCTGGGACGAGCCGGTGCCGACCATGTCGGACGTGGTCCACCAGCCGGTCGGCGTGGTCGCCGCGATCACCGGCTACAACTACCCGCTGAACCTGGCGATCTTCAAGTTCGGGGCCGCGCTGGCCGCCGGCTGCACGGTGGTGCTGCTGTCGTCGCCGCGCACGCCGCTGACCACGCTGTTCCTCGGTGAGCTGCTGCGGGAGGCGGAGCTGCCGCCGGGCGTCATGAACGTCGTCATCGGACAGGCCGACGTCGGCGTCCGGCTGTCCTCCCACCCCGGTGTCGACCGGGTGTCGTTCACCGGCTCCGACGGCGTCGGCGCGAGGATCATGGAGCAGGCGGCGCGCAATCTCGCCGGCGTCACGCTCGAACTCGGCGGCAAGTCGCCGAGCATCGTGCTGCCGGGCGTGGACGTCAAGAAGATCGCCGTGGAGATGCATCTGCGCTGGTCCCGGAACGGCGGCCAGGGCTGTGCGGCGCTGGCCCGGCTGCTGGTGCACGACTCGCTGTACGAGGAGTTCCTGGCGGCGAGCGCCGAGGCGTTCGACCAGATGATCGTCGGTGACCCCTGGGATCCGGCGACCAACATCGGGCCGATGATCCGCCCCGACCACCGGGCGCGGGTGCGCGGCTTCATCGACGACTCGGTCGCCGAGGGCGGCCGCAGGCTGCTGGAGGTGACGCGGCCGCTGCCGGAGCGCGGCTGGTTCGTGAACCCGGTGCTGCTGGGCGACCTGCCGCACGGCGCGCGTGCCGTGCAGGAGGAGATCTTCGGCCCGGTGGCCGTCGTGCTGCCGTTCAAGGACACCGATGAGGCCGTCCGGCTCGCCAACGACACCGCGTACGGGCTCGCCGCCAACGTCTGGTGCGACGATCCCGCCGAGGCGCGGCGGGTCGCCGAGGGGATCCGGGCCGGCACGGTGTGGATCAACGGCGGCGGCAGCATGCGGCCGGACGCGCCGTTCGGCGGGTTCGGGCGTTCCGGCGTCGGCCGCGAGCTGGGCGAGTGGGGGATGCGCGAGTACCTCGAAGTGAAGCACATTCAGTGGCGGGTGTGACCGGCGTGAACGGGGAGAGCGCGCCGCTGCGCGGCATCCGCGTCCTGGAGCTCGGCACCATGTACGCGGCGCCGACCTGCGGCCGGATGCTGCGCGACTTCGGCGCCGACGTGATCAAGGTGGAGGATCCGGCCGTCGGCGATTTCGCCCGCCAGTGGACGCCGATGAAGGACGGGCTGTCGCTCGGCTTCAGCCGGCTCAACGCCGGGAAGCGGTCGGTCGGCATCGACGTGCGGACGGCGGAGGGGCGCGAGCTGGTCCGCCGGCTCGCCGCGACCGTCGACGTGGTGATCGAGTCGTTCCGGCCGGGCCGGCTGGAGGCATGGGGCCTGGGCTATGACGTGTTGAGCGCGGAGAACCCGGGGCTCGTGCTGACCCGGGTGTCCGGCTTCGGGCAGACCGGCCCGTACCGGGAGCGTCCCGGCTTCGGGACGGTCGCCGAGACGGCGAGCGGCTTCGCCTTCACCAACGGCTGGCCGGAGTCGCCGCCGACCTCACCGCCGTTCGGGTTCGCCGACTCGATCGCCGGGATCTCCGCCGCGATGGGCACCGCCATGGCGCTGTTCCGCCGGGAGCGGACCGGAGACGGCGATGTCGTCGACGTGGCGCTGTACGAGCCGCTGATGTTCATCCTCGGCGACATGATCCTGAACTACTCCGCCACCGGGCACGTGCAGCAGCGTGTCGGCAACGGCACCGGGTCGGCCTCGCCGCGCGGCATCTACCGGGCGGCGGACGGCGGCTGGCTGGCCGTCGCCGCCTCCAACCAGACCATCGCGGTGCGGCTGTTCACCGCGATGGGCGTGCCGGAGATCCTGGACGATCCGCGCTTCGCCACCAACGAGGCGCGGCTGGCCAACGACGCGGTGGTCCAGGAGAGGGTCCGCGACTGGGTGGCGTCCCGGCCGCGGGACGAGATCCTGCAGGTCCTGGAGGAGCACGAGGTGGTCGCCTCGGCGGTGAACGACGCCGGCGACATCGCCGCCGACCCGCACTTCCTGGAGCGGACGCTGGTCGAGATCACCGGCAACGAGGTGCTCGGGCGCGTGCTCATGCCCGGGCCGGTACTGCACCTGTCGCGGTGGGACGGGCCGCGCTACGAGGGCGTTCCGGGCGTGGGCGAGCACACCGGCGAGGTGCTCTCCGAACTCCTGGCGGAGACCCGTTGGTGACCCGCCGTCCACGGCCGGCCGCCGCGCGCGGCCGGCCGCGGCCGCTCAGGGCTGGCCGCCGTCCACGGTCAGCACCGCGCCGGTGGTGTAGGAGGCCGAGTCTCCCGCCAGGTACAGCGCGGCACCGACGATCTCCTCCGGCTCGCCGCCGCGGCGCAGCGCGAACCGCTGGGCTCGTTCGTCGAAGGCGGTCCGGTCCCAGGATCGGCTGACGTCGGTGAAAAAGGTGCCGGCCATGATCGCGTTGACCCGGACCGCGGGCCCGAAGGTGTGCGCGAAGCCGACGGTCAGCGCGTTCAGGCCGGCCTTGGCCGCCGCGTACGGCAGCAGTCCCGGACGGGGCCGGTCCGCGGCCCGGCTGGAGATGTTGATGACGGATCCGCCGCCGTCCGCGGCCATCCGGCTGCCCACCAGTGCGGTCAGCCGGAACACGCCCTTCAGATTGACCGCGATGACCTTGTCGAACAGCTCCTCGCCGACCTCGGCGACGTCGTCGTACAGCGGCGACATGCCGGCGTTGTTGATCAGGACGTCGACCCGGCCGAAGCGGTCGTAGGCGGCGTCGGCCAGGCCCTCCAGCTCATCCCAGTGGCCGACGTGCACGCCGTACGGCAGCGCGGCCACGCCGGTCGCGGCGCTGATCTCCGCCGCGTAGCGGGCGCACGCGTCGCCGTCCCGGCTGGCGATCACGACGTCGGCGCCGGCCCGGGCGAACCCGGCCACCATGGCCCGGCCGAGCCCCCGGCTGCCGCCGGTGACGAGCACGACGCGGCCCGCGAACGGCAGGTCGGGCGGGGGAGAGAGCACGTTGTCCGGCATGCGGAAATCCTTCCACGGTGTCCCGAAGGGGATCTGGTGTTTGCGTAATTCCTTGTTATAGTATGCATGAATTATCCGATCCTGAGGAGTGGGTGCGATGGTTGCCGATCAGCCGGTGCTCTACGAGCTGCCGGACCACTACCGGAGTCTGCAGGCGGAGGCGCGCGCCCTCGCCGACTCCGTCCGCGACCTGGCGGCGGAGGCGGACGAGGCCGATCGGGTGCACCCGAAGATGCGTGCGGCGCTCGCGGAGAGCGGCCTGGCGGGCGTGCTGGTCCCGGCGGCCTACGGTGGGCGGTACGCGGCGGTCGACTCCCTCGCCGCCACGGTGGTGCGCGAGGCGCTGGCCGCGGTCAGCTCGCACCTGGACTCGCTGTTCGCCATGCAGGGCATCGGGACGTTCGCGCTCGCCCGCGCGGGCACGGACGCGGTCCGGGACCGCTGGCTGCCCGCCGTCGCGCGGATGGACGCCATCGCGGCGATGGCCCTGACCGAGCCGCAGGTGGGCTCCGACCTCAAGGCGCTGACCACGACCGTCGAGGAGCGCGCCGGCCGGCTCCGGCTGACCGGTCACAAGTCGTTCATCACCAACGCCGGCGACGCCGACACCTACGCCGTGCTGGGCCGGGAGGGCGACGGCTACTCGCTGGTCCTGGTCCCCGCGGACACGCCCGGCCTGACCACGAGCAACCCGCACCAGATCATCGCGCCGCACGTGCTGGGCGACGTCGTCCTCGACGGCGCCGAGGTGCCCGCCGACCACCGCATCGGCGGGCCCGGTGAGGGGTTCGCGCTGATGCTGGCCACGCTCGCGACATTCCGGGTGTCGGTCGCCGGGGCCGCGGTCGGGGTGGCCGAGGCCGCCCTGATGGCGGCCGTCCGGCACGGCGTCGGCCGCGAGCAGTTCGGGAAGCCGCTGGCCCGCCTCGGGTCGGTCCCGGAGCACCTGGCCACGGCGTGGACGGAGATCGAGATGGCCCGTTCGCTGACGTACCGGGCCGCCGCGGCCGCCGCCCGCGACCCGCTCGGCAACCTGTGGCTGTCGTCCATGGCCAAGGTCGGGGCCACCGAGACGGCCGGGCGGGTGGTCGACCGGGCGGTGCAGGTCGCCGGCCGGTTCGGGCTGACCCGCGGCACGCCGCTCGAACGGTTCTACCGGGAGGCGCGCCCGATGCGGATCTACGAGGGCTCCACCGAGGTCATCTACGACTCGCTGGCCCGCCAGCTGACCAGGATGGCCGAGCAGTCGTGATCATCGATACGCACTGCCACATCTGGCCCGACCACATCGCGCCGCGGGTCCTGGCCGCCCGCCCGGCCGGCCTGGACGCCCGCTTCGACGGCACCGTCGCCGGGCTGACCCGCACCATGGACGCGGCGGGCATCGACCGCGCGATGACCCTGGGCATCGCCGGGGTCGCCAAGAACGTCGAGCGCACCAACGAGTTCATCGGGTCGGTGGACCGGCAGCGGTTCATCCCGTTCGGCACCGTCCATCCGGGGCTGCCGATCGACCGCAACCTGCGGTCCCTGGCCGACAACGGGATCCGCGGGGTCAAGCTGCATCCGCTGTTCCAGGACCTGTCGCTCGCCGACCCGGCGGTGGTCGAGCTGGCGCGCGCGCTGGCCGACGCCGACGTCACGGTGATCACGCACGCGGGCGCGGGCGGCGACGAGCGGGCCAACGACCGCGGCGCGCCGCGGCACCTGCGCGCGCTGCTCGACGCCGTGCCGCGGCTGCGGCTGATCGCCTGCCACTACGGCGGGTACCACCGTCTGGACGAGGCCGAGGAACTGGTGGTCGGCTCCCGCGCGGTGCTCGAGACCTCCTGGCCGCCCCGGCTGTCCGACCTGGACGCCGCACGGATGCGGGCGATCGTCGCCGCGCACGGCGCCGACCGGATGGTGTTCGGCTCGGACTGGCCGATGGCGGATCCGGCCGCCGAGATCGCCGCCGTCCGGTCCTGGGGCCTGTCCCCGGAGGAGGAGTCGGCGATTCTCGGCGGCACTCTCGCCGCGCTGCTGGGCCTGGACTGACATGCCGCCGGAGAGTTCGGGACGTGCCGTGATCGTGGGCGCGTCCCTGGCCGGCGCGCGCACCGCCCAGGCGCTGCGCCGCGGCGGATGGACCGGCCCGATCACGATGATCGGCGCCGAGCCGCACCCACCCTACGACCGGCCACCGCTGTCGAAGGGGATCCTGCTCGGGCGAGCCGACCGGGCCGGGATCGCCCTGCTCTCGGCGGAGCAGTGCGCCGGGCTCGGTATCGAGTTGCGCCTCGGCCGGCCGGCGGTCGGCCTCGACCCGGTCGCGCGGCACGTCGCGCTGGGGGACGGCACGCGGGTCGGCTACGACGCGCTCGTCGTCGCGACCGGATCCGCCCCGCGCGTCCTGCCGGAGACGGTCGCCGACGGGCCGCGAACCGGGGTGCACGTCCTGCGCACGCTCGACGACGCGCTGGCGCTGCGCGAATCGCTGTCCGCGGGGGCACGGGTCGTCGTGGTCGGCGGCGGCTTCATCGGCGCGGAGATCGCCTCCTCGTGCCGCGCCCTGGACCTGGACGTCTCGATCGTCGAGGCGGACCGGGTGCTGATGGGGCGCGGTCTCGGCACCCGGCTCGGCGCGGCGGCCGCCGTCCGGCACTCCGCCCACGGGGTGCGCGTGCTGCTCGGCCGCCGGGTCGCCCGGCTGCACGGTCAGGACCGGCTGACGGCGGTCGAACTCGACGACGGCACCGAACTGCCCGCCGACGTCGCGGTGGTCGGCATCGGGTCGCGGCCGGCCACGGGCTGGCTCGAGGGCGCCGGCCTGACGCTGGACGACGGCGTGGTCTGCGACGAGACGCTGGCCGCCGCCGGCGTCGAGGACGTGTACGCCGTCGGCGACGTCGCCCGCTGGCGGGCCCGCCGGTACGGGACGACCCTGCGCACCGAGCACTGGACCGGGGCGGGGGAGCAGGCCGCCGCCGTCGCGGCGACCCTGTGCGGCACGCGCACCGAGTACGACCCGGTGCCGTACGTGTGGTCCGACCAGTTCGGCGCCAAACTGCAGATCTTCGGGCGGGTGCGCCCGGCCGACGAGGTCGTCGTGCTCGACGGAGACCCCGAGAGCGATCGGTTCATCGCGGTGGCGGGAGGCGAGGGCCGCCTGCAGGGCGTCGTCGCGCTCAACGCCGTGAAGGCGGCGATCCGGCTGCGCCGGTCGCTGTCCGAGGGTGCGTCGTGGCCTTCGGTCATCGACGATCTTCGCAGCTGAGCGCTGCCGTCGAAAGTCCGCGGCAATCTCCCGGAAACAGTTGACCAGCTCTTCCGTCACCGTTATAACGATGCTTATCCTTATCAGAGATTCGATCAATGACGCGAGCGGCGACCGCTCGCCGCCCACGAGGAGACACCAATGACGGGTCGCATGGCAGGCAAGGTCGCCTTCATCACCGGGGCGGCGCGCGGGCAGGGACGCAGCCACGCGGTGCGCCTGGCCGAGGAGGGCGCGGACATCATCGCCGTGGACATCTGCGCGAACATCGACACGGTCACGCCGTACTACCCGCTCGCCACCGAGGAAGAGCTGGCCGAGACGGTCGCCCAGGTCGAGGCGCTCGGCCGGCGCATCGTGGCCCGCAAGGCCGATGTGCGGGACCTGGACGGTCTGCAGAAGGCGTTCGACGATGGCCTGGCCGAGCTCGGCCGGATCGACACCGTCGTCGCCAACGCGGGCATCGCGACCTACGGCAAGGCGTGGGAGCTGACCGCCGAGCAGTGGCGCGACATGATCGACGTCAACCTGACCGGCGTCTTCCACACCGCCCGGGTCGCCATCCCCGCGATGATCGAGGCCGGTCGCGGCGGATCGATCATGTTCACCAGCTCGATCGGCGGCCTGAAGGGCGTCCAGCACGTCGCGCACTACGTCGCGGCCAAGCACGGCCTCGTCGGCCTGATGCGCACCCTGGCCAACGAGCTGGGCCCGCACAGCATCCGCGTCAACACCGTGCACCCGACGAACGTCGACACGATCATGATCCAGAACCCCGGCACGTACGCGATGTTCTCGCCGGGCGACCCCGAGCCCAGCCAGGAGAAGGCGATGCCCGGGTTCCTGTCGCTCAACACCCTGCCCGTGCCGTGGGTGGAGAGCGCCGACATCAGCAACGCGGTCCTGTTCCTGGCCAGCGACGAGAGCCGCTACATCACCGGCGTCACCCTGCCGGTGGACGCCGGCGCGACCGTGAAGTGACCCCCTCACCCGAACCCACCGAATCGAGGAACGTCATGTCCGCACGAGGCGGCATCGAGAACACCTTCCACCGCTGGGCGCTCGCCTACGACGAGAACGACATGGACACCATGGCGGACTGCTTCACCGAGGACGCGGTGCTCAGCATGACCATCGCCGGCGGCGACCTCATCGGCCCGTTCGACGGCCGGGAGGCCATCATGGGCCTGATGCGCGACTCGCTGGCCTCGCAGACCGACCAGCGCCGGCACCTCACCACCAACATCATCATCCGCGAGGAGGACGCCACATCGGCCACCACCGAGTCCTACCTCACCCTCCTCTCGGTCGAGAACGGCGCCATCCAGGTGCTGTCCAGCGGCAAGTACCAGGACCGGCTCGTCAACGAGGGCGGCGTATGGCGGCTGTCCAAGCGGCACATCGCCCTCGACCTGCCCTACTGACGAGCGAGGCCGGACCATGAACCAGGGCTTGATCCCCGCCAAGTGGGCGGCGCTGACGCCGTCGGCTCAGGCGATCTACGACGTCCCCAACGACCGCCGGATCAACTGGCGCGACCTTGATGAGCGGATCCGCCGGCTCGCCAACGGGCTGCGCGGTCTCGGCCTGGAGACCGGCGACCGCATCGCGGTCCTCAGCCGCAACAGCATCGAGTACCAGGAGCTGTACTTCGCGGCCGGTCGCGCCGGCCTGGTGCTGCAGCCGCTGAACTGGCGGCTGGCCACGGCCGAGCTGGTCCGGCTGCTGCAGGACGCCAGCCCCAAGCTGGTCGTCGTCGCACCGGAGTGGCGCGAGGTCGCCGCGGAGTTGCAGCGGCTCGCCGACGTCCCGCACTGGCTGCAGTACGGCGACGGCGACGGCTCGTACGAGGACCTCGTCGCGGCGGCCTCGGACGCCGAGCCGATCTGGGCGGACAAGATCAGCGAAGACGATCCGTTCTTCATCCTGTACACCGGCGGCACCACCGGGGAGTCCAAGGGGGCGCTGCACTCGCACCGCAGCGCCGCCATGGGCATGCTCAACCAGACCGTCGCCGAGCGGATCGTGCCGAGCGACGTGTACATGCTGACCGGGCAGATGTACCACATCCCGATCGTGCTCTCGATGAACTACATGAAGCACGGCTGCCCACTCGTCCTGGTCAACTTCGAGGCCAAGCAGGCGCTGGAGATCATCGAGGCGGAGCGCGTGTCGGCGTTCCTCGGCATCACCACGATGCTGAACTGGATGATGGCCGTCCCCGGGTTCGCGAACTACGACCTGTCCAGCCTGCGCAACATCCAGTACGGCGGCGGGCCCATGCCGTCCGCGATCGTGCGCGCCGCGCTCGAGTCCTTCCCGTGCACGCTCATCCAGGGGTACGGGCAGACCGAGGGCACCACGATGACCTTCCTGTCCCAGGAGGATCACGCGAACGCGGTCGCCGGCCGGAACGAGCACCGGCTGCGCTCCTGCGGCCGCGAGGGGTTCGTCACCACGGTCCGGGTGGTCGATCCCGAGGGCCGCGAGGTGCCCAAGGACGGTCGGACCACCGGGCAGATCATCGTCCGGTCCGAGGCGAACATGATCGGCTACTACAACAGGCCGGACCTCACCGCCAGCACGCTGCGGGACGGCTGGATGTGGACCGGCGACCTGGCGACCTGGGACGAGGAGAACTACGTCTTCATCGTCGACCGTGCCAAGGACATGATCATCTCCGGCGGGGAGAACATCTACAGCGTCCAGGTCGAAGAGGCCATCGCCAAGCACCCGGCGGTGCTGGAGTGCGCGGTGATCGGCGTGCCCGACGACGAGTGGGGCGAGGCCGTCAAGGCCGTCGTCGTGCTGAAGCCGGATACCACCGCCACCGAGGCGGAGATCATCGCCACCGCGCGGGAGAACCTCGCCTCGTACCAGAAGCCGCGTTCGGTGGACTTCGTGGCCAGCCTGCCGAAGGCGCCCACCGGCAAGATCCTCAAGCGGGACCTGCGGGCCCCGTACTGGGCCGAGCACGACCGGCAGGTGTGACGGCGGTGACGTTCAGCGAGCAGGACCTCGCCTCGATGGTGGGCCGCCGGTTCCCCGGCGGCACCTACGCCATCACGCCGTGGCGGGCCTGGCTCACCAACGATGTCGTGCTCGCCCCCCAGGGGGGCGAGCACGCCCATCCGGTGTTCGTGTTCATCGCCGCCACCAGCGCCATGGGCATCTCGTGGGACGAGCTGTTCACCTGGTTCGGGGCGACCGCCGCCGACGGCCCGCTGTTCGGCGACTGCGACATCGAGATCGCCCGGCCGCTGCTGGTCGGCGCGGAGTACCGCGTCGACGGGTTCGTCTACGCGGCCGAGCGCAAGCGAGGCCGCCGGGCCGGGGTCTTTGACCTGGTCCGGTACCAGCTTGAACTGCATGACGGGGCCGACGGCCCGGCGGCGGTCTGCCGCAACTCCATCGTCTTCCCGAGGAGGACCCGATGACCGTGCGGATCGGCGACGAACTGCCGTCCCGTGACGTCCGCTCGGTGGACGCCGAGAAGATGAAGACGATGGCCGCGCTGCTGTCCGACGCCAATCCGATCCACTGGGACGTCGAGGCGGTCCGCGCGACCGGGCTCGGCGACCGGCCGATCAATCAGGGCCCCACCAACATGGCCTACGTCCTGGACATGCTGTCGTCGTGGGCGGGCGGACACGACCGGCTGCGCCGGGTCCGGCTGCGGTTCACCGGCAACGTCTTCGCCGGCGACCACGTGCGCGCCGCCGGGACGGTCACGGACGTGCGTGACGAGGGCGGCGCGACCGTCGCCGAGTGCGAGGTTCGGCTGGACGTCGTCGGCGGCGGGACGGTGCTGTCCGGTACGGCATTGGTGACCTGCGAGCCCGCCGGCCCGGACGAGACCGCCCCGCCAGCCGAGTGACCACCCGGCCACCTCATCTTTGGAGGCACCCGCATGCCTGAATCCTCTGACCGGATCACGTTCCGGCTCTCCTACGGTGACTGCGACGCCCTGGGCATCGCCTACTTCGCGATGTTCTACCCGTGGATGGAACGCACCTACAGCGGCTGGCTGTACAGCCTGGGCATCCACTCCGCCGACCTCATCGGCCGGTTCGGCGTCTACACGGTCGGCATGCGGTCGTCGTGCCGGTACATCAGGCAGTGCGAGGTCTTCGACGAGCTGACCTGCCAGGCCGTCCTCGACCATCTCGGCACCACCTCCTACACCGTCGGCTTCGACTTCGTGCGGGAGGGCGAGCTCGTCGCGCACGGCGAAATCATCTTCGCGGTGCGAAGCCCCGACGGGACCAAGGCGCCCATTCCGGACGGCCTCCTCGACGCGCTGCGCAGTCTGCCGATGTCCACGTTCGGCTCGTAACGGAAGGAACAGTCCGATGGCGGTCATCGATATCATGTCCCCCGAATGTCAGACAGACCCGGCACCCGTGTGGGAGGCGCTGCGCGAGACCGCGCCGCTGTCCTTCCACGAAGGGCTCGACGCCTACGTGATCAGCCGGTACGACGACGTCGAGCAGGCGTTCAAGAACCCGGTGTTCACCACCGACAACTACAGCTGGCAGCTGGAGCCCGTGCACGGCCGCACCATCCTGCAGATGGACGGGCGCGAGCACTCGATCCACCGCGGCCTGGTCTCGCCGGCCTTCCGCGGCAGCGAACTGGCCACCACGTTCGCCCCGGTGATCCTGCGCAACGCCCGCGAGCTGGTCGACGAGTTCCGGGACGCCGGCGAGGTCGATCTCGTCGACGCCTTCACCATCCGCTTCCCGATCAACGTGATCGTGGACATGCTCGGCCTGCCCAAGACCGACCACGCCCTGTTCCACCGCTGGTACACCTCGATCATGGCGTTCCTCGGCAACCTCTCCCAGGACCAGGACGTCATCGACCAGGGGCTGCGGACCAAGGAGGAACTGCAGGCGTACATGCTGCCGCACATCGCCGAGCGCAGGGCCGCGCCGCGCGACGACCTGCTGTCCACGCTGTGCACCGCGGAGATCGACGGCGCGCGGATGACCGAGCTGGAGATCAAGGCCTTCGTCAGCCTGCTGCTCGTCGCCGGCGGTGAGACCACCGACAAGGCGATGGCCAACATGATGCTGAACCTGGTGAACCACCCGGATCAGATGGCCAAGGTCCGCGCGGACCGCACACTGATCGCGAACGCCTTCGCCGAGACGCTGCGGCACTCGCCGCCGGTCCAGATGATCATGCGGCAGCCGTCCGCGGACGTCGAGGTGTCCGGCGGGACCATTCCCGCCGGCGCGACCGTCATCTGCCTGATCGCCGCCGCGAACCGCGACCCGCGCCACTACACCGAGCCGGAACGGTTCGACATCACCCGCCCCGACCTGGACTTCGGCAAGGCGTTCGCCGCGGCCGCCAACCACACCGGATTCGCCTTCGGCCGGCACTTCTGCGTCGGTGCGATGCTCGCCAAGACCGAGGTGGAGACGGCGACCAACGAGCTGCTCGACGCGATGGAGGACATCGAACTGCTCGAACCGGCGCCGCCGAGCGGGCTGTTCACCCGGGCGCCGTCGTCGCTGCGGCTGCGGTTCCGGCCCACCTCATGAGCACGGGCGACGACGTCGTCGCCCGATACTTCGCGGCCGTGAACGGCGAAGACTGGAGCACGCTGCGGAACCTCTTCACCGAGGACGCGGTGCTGGCGGCGACCGGCGCCCGCACCCGTCGGGGAAGGGACGACGTCCTCGCCTACTACCCGCGAGTACTCGCCGGCTACGCAGAACACCTCGACCGGCCGACCCGCCGCCTGGACTTCGGGTCGGCCACTGTCGTGGAGATCACGTTCGCCGGCCGGACGGTCGAGGGCCGCCCGGTCGCCTTCGAGGCGGTCGATGTCTTCGACCTCCGGGACGGCCTGATCGCCCGCCTGGGCAGCTGGTACGATACGGCCGCCGTGGCGGCGATGCTGGCCTGACCTGCCCGTGCGCGGCCCGCAGCCCATCCGCGGGCCGCGCCCGGGCCGGCCCGTCATCGTCGGATCCGGCGGACGGCGATGCGCGCGGAGCCCCCCGCGCCCGGCCCGCATCCGTACATGAGCGGACGCCCGGCATCTTCCTGTGCACCATAATGATGTTTGTCATTGATTCGGCAGAGGGGGCCCGGGTGGCGCAACCGCAGATCAAGCGGGGGCTGAAGGTGGGCGAGGCGGTCGCACAGGACATCGTGCGCAAGATCGGCGCGGAAGGCCTGCCCGCCGGTACGCCGCTGCCTTCGGAAGCGCAGATGCTGGAGGAGTACGGGGTCGGGCGCGGTTCGCTGCGCGAGGCGCTGCGGATCCTCGAAGTCCACGGCCTGATCTCCATCAAGCCGGGCCCGGGCGGCGGTCCCATCGTGGCGGGCGTCAGCCCGGCCGCGTTCGGCCAGATGGCCGGGATGTACTTCCAGGCCGGCCAGATGACCTTCCGTGAGCTCATGGAGGCGCGGCTGGTGATGGAGCCGGTCATGGCGCGGCTGGCCGCCGAGTGCCGGGATCCCGAGGTCCTGTCCCAGCTCGCCGCCCTCGCCGAGGGCACCCCGCTGGAGGACGACGACGAGTACCTCAGCCACAGCGGCGACTTCCATCGCCTGGTGGCGTCCATGTCGGGCAACGGGATGCTCAACCTGTTCAGCGCCTCGCTCGGAACGATCTTCCACGGACGGGTCAGCGGGCTGTTCTTTCCCAAGACCCGGCGCGCCAAGGTCCGCGAGGCCCACGCGGCGGTCGCCGCGGCCATCGCCGGCGGCGACGCCGACCTCGCCGAGAGCCTCATGCGCGAGCACATGGAGGAGTACGCCAACTACGTCAAGCGCCGGCAGCCGGCCTTGATGAACGAGATCGTCGGCTGGCGCTGACCCGCGGCCGGGCGCTGACCTGCCGGCGGCTGGACGCGCAGCAGGCAGGCCGGTCTTCCCGTCAATGCTGCGACACTCCTCGCTCGCCATCACCGCCGACACCTACACCAGCGTCCTCCCAGAGGTCGCCCGCGAAGCCGCAGAAGCCGCCGCGGCACTGGTGCCAAGGAAGATCCCGGCTGAGGAAGACCGGCCTTCCGTCCTCCCCGCGTCCTCCCAAGGTGAGGAGGAGTAGCCCCCTCACCGCGTGCACGTGACGCGTATCCGCGAGCCACATAGGCGATGCGTTGAGTGGGCCGCCTGGGACTCGAACCCAGAACCTACGGATTAAAAGTCCGAAATTGCCGTATCAGGATGGTGTTCTGGGTGTCATTTTATGCCAGCCTGTCCGCATCGAGCCCAACTTATATGTCGGCAAATGCCGCGGCGTGTCGATCCGTTTCGAAACCGCCGAGCCGACAACGAGCCGACACGGTCTTTGACGATCTTGCAGCTCCCTCGCCGGGGGCCCAGGGCCATTTCAAGGTGGCTTGTCTGGGGCGATCGTCCCCGAGTGCCCGGATCGGGGTCTGCTACATGGAGTGACGCCGAAACGAGGATGACCTTCTGTCCGTGATCATGGGAGTTCTCACGCTTCCACCATCAGGACAAGAAGGTCACCGGTGTCAGTTTCGCACGTTCGGGCCGAGGTTTCGTCGTTGCTGGGGATGCTGGCGGGTGTCACGGACCCGCGGGACCCGCGCGGTGTCCGGCATCCGCTGGTGGCGGTGCTGGGGGTTGCGGTGATGGCGACGCTGGCCGGTGCGGCCAACTACCGGGAGTTGGGGTCGGTCGCCTCCGATCTTCCGCAGCGGCTGCTTGGGCTGCTGGGAGCCCGGTGGGACCAGGCCCGCCGAGCCTTGGCGGCGCCCAGCGGCGCCACACTGCGGCGGGTGCTGACCAGGCTGGACGCCGATGAACTCGATGCGGCGGTCGGTGCCTGGCTGCGGGAGCACGCCGTGTGCGACGCCGAGGGGTGGGCGATCGCGCTGGACGGCAAGGACCTGCACGGCAGCTGGGACGCCGGCGGCCGGCTGGTGCTGTTCTCGGCGATGGTCCACCGGACCGGGCGGCACGATGCGGTGGTGCTCGGGCAGATCACCGTCCCCGAGGGCACTACCGAGACCACCCAGGTGCGCACGTTGCTGGACCCGATGGACATCGCCGGGGCGCTGGTGACCGCCGATGCCGCGCACACCTGCATCGAGACCGCCCGCTACCTGGTCGAGGACAAGCAAGCCGACTACCTGCTGACCATCAAGGGGAACCGGTCGTCGCTGCACGCCGCCGC
>NZ_JAXCEJ010000042.1:0-32573 GCF_041463665.1 Actinomadura chokoriensis | reverse complement strand
CTCGATCATCGCGATCCAGCTGGTGTCCCGTGCCCGTCAGTCCGGCCTGGTCATCACGCCCCGTGATGTGTTCCAGCACCAGACCGTCGAGGAACTGGCCGCCACCGCACAACCGGTCGGCGAAGGAGAACGCGTCGAGGCGGAGCCGCCCGGCGCGGGCATCGGCCGCGTCCCGGCCACCCCGATCATGCGCTGGTTCCAGGACCTGAGCGGGCCCGTCGACGGCTACAGCCAGCGGATGCTCCTCCAGGTCCCGCCCGGCCTCGGCGTCGGCGACCTGACCAGGGCGCTCCAGACCGTCCTCGACCACCACGACATGCTCCGCCTCCGCGTCGACGGCGACGAGTTCGAGGTCGCCGAACCGGGCACGGTCGACGCGGCGCCCCTCGTCCGGCGCGTGGACGTGGCGGGCCTGGACACCGCCGCGCTCCGCGCCGTTCTCGCCGAGGAGGCGGAGGCCGCCCGCGGCGGGCTCGACCCGTCCGCCGGGACGATGGCGCGGCTCGTCTGGTTCGACGCCGGGCCCGCCGCCTCCGGACGCCTCCTGCTCACCCTCCACCACCTCGTCGTGGACGGCGTGTCCTGGCGGATCCTGCTGCCCGACCTCGTCACCGCCTGGGCCGGGGGAGCACTCGACCCCGTCCCGACGTCGTTCCGCCGCTGGGCGCAGCGCCTCGCCGCCGAAGCGTCCGACCCGGCCCGGACGGCTGAGCTGCCGCTCTGGGATGACGTCCTCGCGACCCCGGACCCCGTCCTCGGCGCCCGTCCCCTCGACCCGGCCGCCGACACGTTCGGGACGGCGCGGCATCTCACCCTCGACCTGCCCGCCGACGTGACCGGGCCGCTGCTCACCGACGTCCCGGCGGCGTTCCACGGACGCGTCAACGACGTGCTGCTCACCGCCCTCGCCCTCGCCGTCGCCGAATGGCGGCGCGAACGCGGCACGTCCGACGAGACCGCCGTGCTCATCGACCTCGAAGGGCACGGCCGGGAGGAGATCGTCCCCGGCGTCGACCTGTCCCGCACCGTCGGCTGGTTCACCTCCATCTACCCGGTGCGGCTGGACGCGGGCTGGGTCGACCCCGCCGACGTCCGCGAGGGCGGCCAGGCCGTGGGCACCGCGCTCAAGCGGGTCAAGGAGCAGCTCCGCGAGATCCCCGACAACGGCATCGGGTACGGGCTCCTCCGCCGCCTCAACCCCGCGACCGGCGCGGGCCTCGCCGCCTGCCCGCAGATCGCCTTCAACTACCTCGGCCGCGCCACCGCGCCCGAGGCCACCGACTGGGGACCGGCGGACCAGGCCGACGGCGAGGCCCTCGGCACCGGCCAGGACGGCGCGCTCGGCCTCGTCCACGCCGTCGAGGTCAACGCGCACACCCGCGACCTGCCGGGCGGCCCCGAGCTGTCGGCGACGTGGACGTGGGCCGGCGGCCTGTTCGACGCCGCCGCGATCGAGGACCTCGCCGGGCGCTGGTTCGCGGCGCTGCGCGGCCTCGTCGCGCACATCGGCGACGGCGCCGCCGGGGGACCCGTCGGCGGGTTCACCCCGTCCGACCTGTCGCTGGTGGACGTGAGCCAGGACGAGATCGACGAGCTCGCCGCCGAGCTCGACGGTGAATGGGAGCTGGATTGAACAAGTCGCAGCTTGAGGACATCCTCCCGCTGTCCCCGTTGCAGCAGGGGCTGTTCTTCCACGCCCTCTACGACTCCGGCAACGACGTCTACACCGCGCAGATCGTGCTCGACCTGCGCGGCCCGCTGGACGCGGACGCGCTGAAGGCCGCCGCCACGGCCCTCCTGCGCCGGCACGCGAACCTGCGGGCCGGGTTCCGGCAGCGCAAGGAGGGCTCACCGGTCCAGGTCGTCCACCGCACGGTCCGGCTGCCGTGGCAGGACGAGGACCTGTCCGCCCTGCCCGAAGCCGAACGCGAGGCGAAGGCACGCGAGCTGGCCGACGCCGAACGCGCCCGGCCGTTCGACATGGCGAAACCGCCGCTGCTGCGCTTCATGCTCATCAAGCTGGCGGACGGCCTGCACCGCATGGTGTTCACCAACCACCACATCCTGCTGGACGGCTGGTCGACGCCCGTCCTGCAGACCGAGCTGTTCGCGCTGTACCTGGCCAAGGGCGACGACACCGGGATGCCGCGCGTCGCCCCTTACAAGAACTACCTGGCGTGGCTCGCCGCCCAGGACCGTCCCGCCGCCGAGGACGCCTGGCGCCGCTCCCTCGACGGCGTCCACGAACCCACGCTCGTCGCACCCGGCGCGCCCGAACCCGGAACCGCCCCGCCCGGACGCGTCCGCATCCGTCTCACCGAGGAACTCACCTCCGCGCTCAGCGCGCGCGCCCGCGCCCAGGGCGTCACCCTGAACACCGTCCTGCAACTGGCCTGGGGGATGCTGATCAGCAGCCTCACCGGCTCCACCGACGTCGTGTTCGGCGCCGCCGTCTCCGGCCGGCCGCCGGAACTCCCCGGCGTCGAGCAGATGATCGGCCTGTTCATCAACACGCTGCCGATCCGCGTGCGCGTCCACCCCGCCGACACCGTCGCCGAGGCCCTCGCCCGCCTCCAGGACGAGCAGGCCGCGCTGATGCCGCACCACCACCTCGGCCTGTCCGACATCCAGCGCCTCGCCGGTGCCGGGACGCTGTTCGACACGATGACCGTCCTGGAGAACTACCCGTTCGACCCCGACGCCGCCGGCGCCGACCTCGGCGGCCTCACCCTCCACGACGTGGACGGCTATGACGCCACCCACTACCCGCTGACGTTCGCCGCCGTCCCCGGCCGCGGCCTGTCCCTGCGCATCGACCACCGCCCCGACCTGTTCACCGGCGAAGACGCCGAGCGGCTGATGCGGCGCCTCCTGCGCGTCCTGGACGCCGTCGCGCACCGGCCGGACCTGCCGCTCGGCCGTATCTCCGTCTTGGACGACGATGAACGCGCCAACGTCATCGAGAGCTGGCAGGGGCCCGAGACGGACCGCGCTCCCGGCACGCTCACCGGCCGCTTCGCCGCGCAGTGCGCGAAGACCCCCGGCGCGATCGCCGTCCGCGCCGCCGGTGAATCCATCGGTTACGCCGAGCTGGACGCGCGCGCGAACCGCCTCGCGCACCGGCTGATCGAGCTGGGCGTCCGCCGGGAGACCTGCGTCGCCGTCCTGCTCGAACGGTCCGCCGACATCGCCGTCGCGTCCCTCGCAATCCTCAAGGCGGGCGGCGCCTACGCGCCCGTTCACCACGGTTACCCGCCCGAGCGGATCGCGTGGGCGATCGCGGAGGTCGGCGCGCCCGTCGTGGTCGTCGACGGCGCGATGCGCGAGCGGGCCGCCGCCCTCGACACCAACGCGCGGATCGTCGCCGTGGACGACCCGGAACTCGCCGACGCGCTGGACACCGACCCCGGCGTGCCGTGCCACCCGGACCAGCTCGCCTGCGTGTTCTTCACTTCCGGCTCCACCGGCCTGCCGAAGGGCGTCACGATCGTGCACCGCGACGCCGTCGACCTCGTCACCGACGGCCGGCTCCGGGGCGGCGCCCACGACCGGGTCCTCGTCCACTCCTCGCACGCGTTCGACGCGTCGACCTACGAGCTGTGGACGCCGCTGCTGCGCGGCGGCACCGCGGTCATCGCGCCGCCCGGCCACCTGGACGGCGCCGCCCTTGAAGAGATCGTCAACGCCGAGGACCTCACCGCGGCCTTCCTCACCACCACCCTGTTCAACCTGGTCGCCGACGAGCGCCCGCGCGCCTTCGCCCGGCTCCGCGAGGTGCTGACCGGCGGGGAGGCGGGGTCGCCCGCCGCGATGCGCAAGGTCCTCACCGCCTGCCCGGACACCGAGGTCGTCCACATGTACGGGCCCACCGAGGCCACCACGTACGCGACCGCCGCGCCGCAGCGCGGACCCCTCGCCGACCCGGCGGAGCGGACGCCCGTGCTCGGCCGGCCCTACGACGACAGGCGCGTGTACGTGCTCGACCAGGGGCTGCGTCCGGTCCCGCCCGGCGTCGTCGGCGAGGCGTACATCGCGGGCTCCGGTGTCGGCCGCGGCTACCTGCGGCGGCCCGCGCTCACCGCCGAGCGGTTCGTCGCCGACCCGTTCGGCGGGCCCGGCGACCGCATGTACCGGACCGGCGACCTCGTCCGGTGGCGGCCGGACGGGAACCTGGAGTACGTCGACCGCGCCGACTTCCAGGTCAAGATCCGCGGGTTCCGCATCGAGCTGGGCGAGGTCGAGGCGGTGATCGCCGCGCACCCGGCCGTCGCCAACGTGGTCGTCATCGCCCGCGAGGAGGCGCCCGGCCTCAAGGCTCTCGTCGCCTACGTCGTCGCACCGTCCGTGCAGGGCCTGCGCGAGTTCGTCCAGGAGCGGCTGCCGGAGTACATGGTGCCCGCCGCGTTCGTCCGGCTGGACACGTTCCCGGTCGGCCCCACCGGCAAGCTCGACCGGCGCGCCCTGCCCGCCCCGGACTACACCGAGGCCGCGGCCGGCCGTGACCCGCGCACCCCCGAGGAGGAGCGCCTGTGCGCCGTCGTCGCCGACGTCCTCGGCCTCGACCGGGTCGGCGCCGACGTCAGCTTCTTCGACCTCGGCGGCGACAGCATCGCCGCGCTGAAGCTCGTCACTCGCGCCCGGCAGGCCGGGGTCGAGCTGACCCCCCGCGACGTGTTCACCCACCAGACCGTCGAGGCGCTCGCGAGGGTCGGCGATCCGGAGGACCGGATCGGTTTCGAGGTGCTCCTCCCGATCCGGACGTCCGGGTCCCGCCCGCCGGTGTTCTTCGTCCACCCGGCCGGCGGTCTCGCCTGGCCCTACCTGCAGTTTCAGCGGCACCTCGGCCCCGACCAGCCGGTCTACGGGCTGCAGGCCCGCGCGTTCACGCAGTCCGAGCTGCCGGGGTCGGTCACGGAGATGGCCGAGGACTACCTGGAGCACATCCGGTCCGTCCGGCCGTCCGGGCCCTACCACCTCGTGGGCTGGTCGCTCGGCGGACTCGTCGCCTACGAGGTGGCCGTCCGGCTCCAGGCCGCGGGCGAGAGCGTCGGGCTGCTCGCGCTCATCGACTCCTACCACGGCCAGGACCTCGCGGGGGACGAGCGGGAGATCCTGCACGAGCTGCTTCAGGGCATCGGCGTCGACGCCGCGGCGATCGCCCCGGACGGCAACCCCGACATGAAGCAGATCATGGAGATCCTCGCCGACCGCGACGACGCCCTCGCCACCCTCGACGAGGACGACCTGGTCAACGTCTACCGCAACTACGAGAACGGGCTCCGGCAGGCCGAGGAGTACCGGCCGGGACGGTTCCGGGGCGACGTCGTGTTCTTCACCGCGCTCCAGGGGCGCGTCGAGGACTCGCCCACCGGCCGGGGCAACTGGGGCCCGCTCGTCGAGGGCGAGATCGAGGACTACCCGATCGACGTCGAGCACCACCTGCTCATGGACCCCGGCCCGGCCGCCGAGATGGGCGCGGTCCTGGCCGCCAAGCTCGACAAACTGCACAGCGGAACGCGGGATCAGCGAAGCAGGCACTGAAAGGAAACCCCATGGCGAACCCATTCGAGGACCCGGACGGCACCTACCTCGTGCTCGTCAACGACGAGGGCCAGCACTCGCTGTGGCCGTCGTTCGCCGAGGTCCCCGCCGGCTGGACGGTGGCCAAGGACGAGGACACCCGGCAGGCGTGCCTCGACTACATCAACGAGAACTGGACGGACATGCGGCCGAAGAGCCTCATCGAGGCCATGGGTGGCTGACCTGGAGGTCCCCTCGGTCACCGAGTGGACGATGGAGATGCGGGACGCGGCCGACCTGCGTCCCGCGCCGCTGCCGGGCGTCGAGATGACGTTCACGCTCGCCGCGCTGCCGTCCGCCGACGTGAACCGCGCCCTGTACGCGACCGTCGGCTCCCGCGTCTGCTGGACGGACCGCTTCCCGTGGACGTACGCGCGGTGGCGGGCCTGGGTGGAGCGTCCCGAGCTGAGCACGTGGATCGCCATGGCCGAGGGCACCATCGCCGGCTTCTTCGAGATCGAGGCGCAGCCCGGCGGGGACACCGAGGTCCACCTGGTGGGCCTCACCCCCGCGTTCGTCGGCCGCGGCTACGGCGGATACCTCGTCGAGCAGTGCACCCGCCGCGCCTGGCAGCGCGGCGAGCTGTGGGCGGTGGACTCCGGGCCCGCGTCCCGGGTGTGGCTGCGCACGAGCAGCCTCGACCACCCGAACGCGATCGCCAACTACCGGCGCCGTGGCTTTAAGGTGGCGGCGGAGACCACCGCGCCCAAGCTCGTGCCGGACCCGAGGGTCGCGCCGTGGCCGCTGCCGAGCGACCCGCGCCGGGCCTCCCGCCGGTACGAGGAGGAGGAGTTGATCACGTGACCTGGTTGCGCTGCGCCGAGACGCGCCCCTGGGCGTCCATGCGGCTGTTCTGCCTGCCGCACGCGGGCGGGTCGGCGGTGTTCTACCGGCCGTGGGCCAAGGAGATCAGCCCGGCCGTCGAGGTGCACGCCGTCCAGTACCCGGGCCGCGCCGACCGGATGGCGGACGCGCTCGTCACCGACGCCCATCAGCTCGCCCGCCTCATCGCCGGCGCGATGGCCCCGCTGATGGACCGGCCCGCCGCGCTGTTCGGGCACAGCATGGGCGCCGTCCTCGCCTACGAGGTGGCGCGGCTGCTGCAGGAGCGGGGCAGCGCCCCCGTGCACGTGTTCGCCTCCGGCACCCGGGCACCGGACGACCGCGGCGACGACCGCGTCTCCGACAGGGACGACGACGGCCTGGTCGAAGAGATGATCGAACTGGGCGGCACCGACGTCGAGGCGCTGCAGGATCCGGAGTTGCGCGAGCTCGTCCTCCCCTACGTCCGCAACGACTTCCGGCTGATCGAGGACTACGTGCACCGGGACGGGACGCGGCTGGCCGTCCCGCTCACCGCCATCGTCGGGGACTCCGACTCGCACGTGTCGCAGGAGCAGGCGCGCGGGTGGGCGCGGGTCACCGACGGGCGGTTCGCGCTCCGGACGCTGCCGGGCGGCCACTTCTACCTCATCGACCAGCAGCCCGCGGTCATCGCCGAGATCCTGCGCACCCTGGAGGTCCCCGCCTTCGGCTGAGCCGACCCCGTATCCGACCCCGCGTCCGACCCCGCGTCCGACCCCGTGTCCGGGCGCGGGCGACGGGCCGCCCCCACGGAGTCCGGGTGGGGACGGCCCGCCTCTCACGGGAGCCGCGAGATCAGTAGACGCTCAGGCCGTAGCGGCTGAGCACCTCGGTGACCGGCTGGAAGAACGTCGTCCCGCCCGAGGAGCAGTTGCCGCTGCCGCCGGAGGTCAGCCCGAGGGCGGTGGACCCTGCGAACAGGGAGCCGCCGCTGTCGCCCGGCTCGGCGCACACCGTGGTCCGGATGAGGCCGCTGACGGTGCCCTCGGAGTAGTTCACCGTCTGGTTGAGCGCGGTGACCGTGCCGCTGTGCAGGCCGGTGGTGCTGCCGCTGCGGTACACGGTCTGCCCTACCGTGGCGTTCCCCGAGGCCGTGATGTTGCGGGTGCCGCTGTAGAGGCTCACGGCGCCCGTGGTGTCGGTCGGCGTCGAGCTGTACTGGACGACGCCGTAGTCGTTGCCCGGGAAGCTGCTGTACACGGTCCGGCCGAGTGTCTGTCCCGAGCTGTTGGTCCAGGTCGTGCCGATGTTGGTGCAGTGCCCGGCGGTGACGAAGTAGTACGTGCTGCCGCTGCGGACGTTGAATCCGAGCGAGCAGCGGGCGCCACCGGTGTAGATCGCCTGCCCGCCGAGGGTGAACGTGCGGAACGCCCCGGCGACCTTCTCGGTCCGGACGGCCGCGCCCTGCCTGGCCGCCGCGGCCTTCACCTTCTTCAGTTGCGCGCCCTTGACGGTGCCGTCCATGGTGAGGACGACCTGGTTCGCGGCGGGGTCCACGGCCCAGGCGGTGCCCGGCACGGTCGCCTCGCGCTTGAGCGCCGCCATGACCTTCGTCAGGTCGGCGCCGCTGCGCGCGACGGTCTGCGGCACGGCCCCGGCGGCGCGGACGGCCTGCGCCGACTGCGCGCTGGTCACCGTGACGACCAGCTTGCCGCCCTTGAGGTAGGAGCCGGCGGTGCCGGCGCCGAGCCGGCTCGCGAGGGACGCGGCCAGGGTGCCGGGCGCGGCGGGCGCCGCGGTTCCGGCCGACGCGGCGGGAGCGGCCGCGAGGGTGGCGGCCACCAGTCCGGCCGCGGCCGTGATCGCGGCCGCGGCGCCGGCGCGCCTGTGACGGTTCTTCACTTGTGCCTCCAGCGGGGGGATTGGCGCACCCTTCTGGTGCGCCGGAGGTTCTGGACATCGTGTAAGAACCGTCAAAGGGGATGTAAGACGCAGAAGGTGACCAATTCGGGACAGCGTCGTTGGCATCCTGCGAGGCCGTCCGTGGTCAGTCCGGGCATGGGGCCTCCCCGGCGCGCCGAACCCGTCGTACAGTCAAGGCAACGGGGGAACCGGACATATGGCGCGGATCCCCCGCTCCCGGTTCCCCGGCACGGGAGTGCCCATGGGTGTCGAGATCCGGGTGGAAGGGCTCAGGAAGTCGTTCGGGCGGCAGGTCATCTGGGAGGACGTGTCGCTCACCGTTCCGGCGGGGGAGATCTCCGCGCTGCTCGGGCCGTCCGGCACCGGCAAGTCCGTGTTCCTCAAGAACCTCGTCGGGCTGCTGCGCCCGGACCGGGGCCACGTCTACGTCGGCGGCGGCGACGTCCCGCGGCTGCGCGAGCACGAGCTCTACGAGCTGCGCCGCCAGTTCGGCGTGCTGTTCCAGGACGGCGCCCTGTTCGGCTCCATGAACATCTACGACAACATCGCCTTCCCGCTGCGGGAGCACACGCGGAAGGGCGAGTCGGAGATCCGGCGCATCGTGCTGGAGAAGATGGACATGGTCGGCCTCGCCGGGTCGGAGGGCAAGCTGCCCGGCGAGATCTCCGGCGGGATGAAGAAGCGCGCCGGGCTCGCCCGCGCCCTCGTCCTGGACCCCCAGATCATCCTGGCGGACGAGCCGGACTCCGGCCTCGACCCCGTCCGCACCGCCTACCTCAACCAGCTGTTCGTCGACCTCAACACCGAACTCGGCGCGACCTTCCTCATCGTCACCCACGACATCGGCACCGCCCGCGTCCTGCCGGACAACCTCGGCCTGCTGTTCCGCCGCGGCCTGGTGATGTTCGGGCCGCGGGAGATGGTGCTTTCCAGCACGCACCCGGCGGTGCACCAGTTCTTCAACGCGCGCCGCCAGGGCCCGATCGGCATGGCGGAGGAGAAGGACGTCGCCGACGTTGCCGACGAGCCGCAGGCGGTGCCGATGCCGGCGCCGATCCAGCCGCAGCTCATGCCGAGCGACGGCAGGCTGCGCCCGTCGATGCGGCGCCCCGGCGAGTGGCTGCGCGAGCACGGGACCGCCCCGCCGCCCGGTTCCTTCATCGACGAGCAGGGACGCGACTGGCTCACCGACTGGGACGCCCTGGTCGCGCAGCGCCAGTGGCGCCCCTAGGAGGGCCGGGGCCGCGGGCGTCGCCGGCCAGCGCGCCCGCGCTGCGAGAGAATGATCCGGTGACGCTCCTTTTGACCCGTTCCGACCTCGAGTCGCTGCTCGATCCCGCCGAGTGCCTCGACGCGCTGCGCCGCGGCTTCACCTCCGCGCAGGACGGGACGGCCGCGCGCCGGGTGGTCGAGAGACTGCCCGGCCAGGGCACCGCCACCGCGCTGCTGCCAGGAATGGTCGAGGGGATCCCCGCCTACACGGTGAAGGTCAACGCCAAGTTCCCCGGCAGCCGCCCGGCGCTGCGCGGCGTCGTCTGCCTGCACGATCTCGGCACCGGCGAGCTGCTGGCGCAGCTGGACTCGGCCACCGTGACCGCGTGGCGCACCGGCCTGGCGGCCGCGCTCGGCACCCACGCCCTCGCCCGGCCGGACGCCGGCACGGTCGCGGTGATCGGCGCGGGCGCGCAGGCCGAGCTCGTCCTGCGAGGTCTGCCGGAGCTGCGGGCGGTGCGCGGCGTCACCGTCTGCGACCTGGACGCGGGCCGCGCCGCCGCCTTCGCCGAACGGCACGGCGCGCGGCTCGGCGTCCCGGCGGCCGCCGTCGCCGGCCCGCGCGCCGCCGTCCGGGACGCCGGGATCGTCGTCACGGCGACCTGGGCGCGCCGCCCCATTCTGCACGCCGCCGACGTTCCGGCCGGGACGCACGTCACCTCGCTCGGCGCGGACGAGCCCGGCAAGGCCGAACTCGGCGCCGACCTGCTGGAGGCCGCCCGCGTCATCGTCGACGACGTCCCGCTCGCCGCCGAGATGGGCGTGCTGGCCGGCGCCGGCCCGGGCGCGAAGCACGCCGCCGGGACACTCGGCGACCTGCTGCGCGGTGAGGATCCTGGACCAGACGGCGAGATCACGGTCTACGCCCCGGTCGGCCTGCCCTGGCAGGACCTCGCCCTGAGCTGGACGGCCTACCGCGCGGCCCGCGCCGCCGGCGCCGGCGTGGAGTTCGACTTCCTGGCCTAGAGCCGGCCTAGAGGTCGAGCGTGTCGAGCAGCGGGACGAGCCGCTCCTCCTCGTGGGCGAGGTGCGCCTCCAGCGCGCCGGTAAGCCGTTCGACCTCGGTCAGCAGCGACGCGGGATCGCCCGAGTCGAGGGCGCGGCGCAGCTCGTCCAGCAGCTCCTTCACCGCCTCGTGCTCCTCGCGCAGCCGCGCCAGCGCCGGCGCGAGCTCCGGATGGCGCCGCTCCAGGAGCGGGAACATCTGCTGGTCCTCGCCCATGTGATGGTTGCCGAGCCCCCGGCACAGCGTCAGGCAGTTGACCCGCAACTGCGCCCCCAGCACGGCCCCGGACGCGGCGACCTCCGCGCGGATCAGCTCCAGTTCCCTGCGGAACGCGTCATGCACCGCGACCAGCATGGCCGCCGGCGACTCCGGCCCGGCGGGCGGCCCGGCCACCGTCGGAACCAGGGCGACGACGGGCAGCGTCCGCCCCGACTTCGCCTCGTACTCGCCCCATCCGGGGTCGGCCTCGACGGCCCGCGCGAACGCGGCGTCACGCTCGGCCCCCGCCAGGACGACGGCGTCCGCCTCGTACCGGAAGGCTCCGCTCTCCACCGTGACCCGCGGGTCGGCGACCAGATTGCGGAACCATGCCGGGTTCTTCGGCGCGCCCCCGGCCGAGGCGATGACGAGGACGCGGCCGTCACCGTCCGGCAGGTACCCGAGCGGCGTCGTGTGCGGGGCGCCCGACCGCGCCCCGGTCGTGGTCAGCAGGAGCAGCCGTCCGCCCTCGAACGGCCCGCCGGCCCGCCCGCCGCCGGCGCGGAACTCCTCGATGATCTGCCTGTTGAAATCCATCGGTCTCCTGAACTGTTTTCGGGCATGGCGAAGGAGCCATGGAAACGGCAAGCGCTCATGGCTGAAGAAATGGTGGGGAGGGCATGCCGAAGGCGCGGGCATGCCTGATGACATCGCGCGATGCGCGTAAGGAGAAGCGCGTAAGGAGAAGGAGAAGGCGAGTGGAAAAGGCGGGCTCCGCGCCCGCGCCGGCCTCACTCGGAGGCCGGGAACCTCACTCGCTCGTGGCCCAAGGCCGACCCGGCAGTCACAAATCGCACATTACTGAAGCGCGCGATTCAACGCAAGATTCATATCCCCTCGCGGTGGGCCACGGCGGCGGCCTGGGTGCGGCTGGTGACGTTCAGTTTCGCGAGGATGTTGGAGACGTGGACGCTCGCCGTCTTCGGGGAGATGAACAGCGCCGCCGCGATCTCCCGGTTGTTGTGTCCCTCCGCGACGAGTTTCAGGACCTCGCGCTCGCGTCCGGTGAGGGCGGCGAGCGGGCCGGAAAAGGCGGGCGCCGTGCGGGGGGCGCGGAGGCGGGCGCGGGCGCCGAGGTCGCGCAGCGCCGCCAGGAGCGGTTTCGCGTCCAGGCGTTCGGCGATCGCCATGGCCGACCGCCATTGCGTCGCCGCCTCCTCGCGGTCGCCGTTCTCGGCGAGGGCCTCGGCCAGGCGCCACCGCGAGCGTGCGACCTCGTAGACGAACCCGCCGTCCGGGTCGCCGTAGGTGAACAGCTCGGCGGTCTTCCGCCACAGCTCCACGTCGTGGACGCCGTCGACCCGGCGCCGTTCGGCTTCGGCGCGGCTCACCCAGGCGTGCCCTTCCAGCCCGAGCCAGGTACGGGGCCGCGCGTCGAAGGTGAACGCGACGGACCGCCTCACCCGCCGCATCAGGTCGTCGGCGGCCTCGGCCGCCCGCCGCACGGCCTCGTCGTCGCCCGCGGCGCGTGCACGGGCGGCCAGTTCGGCGTGCGCCCAGAGCCCGGTCGCGGCGATGCGCAGGAAGGACGCGCCCTCGCTGTAGACGGGGTCCGCGATGTTGCCGACGTGGTCGAGCGCCGTCTGTGGATCGTTTCGCCACAGAGCGTTCTCGGCCGCGAGGCCCCGGCCGATGTAGTTGGCCAGGAGGTCCTCCTGCCAGAGTGGCGCGATCCATCGCAGTCGCTCGTCCACGACGGGGCTTTGCTGGGCGACCTCGATGAACAGCGCGTAGGCCGAGACCTGCGCCTCGTGCGGCCGGACGACCTGAAGGGGGAAGCCGTCGGCGATGCCGCGGGCGGCCGCCCAGTCCCCGGTGGTGTAGCGGACGAGATACTGCAGGGTCCGCATGCCGATCCCGAACATGCTCCACCCGACGCCGTTGTCCAGGGCGAACCGGACGCCCTCGTCCGCCGCCGCCGCGGCGCCCGTGAGGTCGCCGCGGTCGAACTTCGTCCGGGCGTACTGGTACCTGGCGCGCAGCGCCGTCTGCGGGCTGCCACCGGCGTCCGCGATGTCGCGGGCCCGCGCGAACAGCTCGGCGACGCCGCTGTCGGCCTCGCGCGACTCCCGGTACACGCCGAGGGTGACCAGCAGTGCGGCCTCGGCGCCGCGCGCCCCGGCGGCCCGCGCGGACTCCACGGCCTTCTCCGCCATCCCGGGCATCTCCCCGTCCGGGTCCGTGTACACCAGGGTCCGGGCGTAGGTGGCGTGGGCCCAGGCGAGGTCGTGGGTCGGCGGGTCGGCGGGCAGCATGGCCACCGCTTCCCGCGCGATGACCCGCGCCTCGTCGAGTTCGTCGAGATCGAGCAGGTACTCCGCGTAGTGTTCGCGGATCACCGAGCGGAGGGGGACGTCCGCCGTGTCCGACACGTCCAGCAGGCGGCGCAGCCGGTGCGCGGCCCGCCGCACCTCGCCGGCCCGCGCGGACGCCTGCGCGGCGGTCAGCGACAGCCTGGTCCGGTCGGTGCCGGCGGCCTCCTCCGGCTCGGGGACGGCCTCCCACAGCTCCAGCGCCCGCTCGTAGTGCTCGAAGGCCTCCGCGGGGGCGCCCAGCCGGTCGGCCTCCCGCCCCGCCCGGACGGACGCGGCGAACGCGGCCGGCAGGTCGTGCGCGGCGAGGCTGTGGTGGGCCAGCTCCGCCGCCGACCCCCGCGTCCCGTCGGGGAGGCCGGCGAGCCGGCGGGCGAAGTCGGCGTGCAGCCGGATCCGCTCGCCCGGCAGCAGGTCGGCGTAGACGGCCTCGCGCAGCAGCGCGTGCCGGAACGTGTACCCGATCCCGTACGGGACGAGCAGCTGGTGCGACACGACCTCGCGCAGCGCCTCGCCCACCGCCGCCTCGTCCAGCCCGGACACGCGGCGCACCAGCTCGTCGTCGACGCGCCGCCCGGCCACCGCCGCGACCCGGACCACCCGCTGTCCGCCGTCCGACAGCCGCTCCACCCGCGACAGCAGCAGGTCGGCGAGCCCGGACGGCAGCTCCGCCTTCGCGTCCCGCAGTTCCGGCTCGGCCGAGTACAGCTCGCCGGCGTAGAACGGGTTGCCCTCCGACCGCCGGTGCACCCGCTCCACCACATCCAGGGTCACCGGAGCGGCGCCGCGCGACAGCTCCGCGAGGTACTCGGCGGTCTCGCCGGGACCGAAGGCCGGCACCTCGACGCCGGTGACGTTCGGCAGCCGCAGCAGCTCCGCCACCACCGGCCGCAGCGGATGCCTCCGGTGCAGGTCGTCCGACCGGTACGTGCCGACGAGGCAGACCCGCTCGCGCTGCAGGACGCGGCACAGGAACGTCAGCAGATGCCGGGTCGAGCGGTCGGCCCAGTGCAGGTCTTCGAGGACGAGCAGGACGGGCCGGTCGCGGCCGAGCTCGCCGAGCAGCCCGAGCACCGCCCCGAACAGCTGCTGCTGGCCCAGCTCGGACGCCGCGCTCGGGCCGCCGTCACCGTCGGGCAGCAGGCCCTTCAGCACGGGTCGGGCGTCGAGCGCCGCGCGGACCTCGTCCGCCTCCGGCGCGCCGGGCTGCGCGGCCGTCCACAGCGCGTCCGCGAGCGGCAGGTACGGCATGCTCTCGCCCAGCTCCGCGCACTGCCCGACGAGCACCGCGCGGCCCTGCGCGCGGGCGGCGCGGGTCAGCGCGGACACCAGATGCGACTTTCCGACGCCCGCGTCGCCGCTGACGAGCACGGCGCCCGCGCTCCCGGCGGCCGCCCGCTCCAGCGCGGCGGTCAGTTCCGCGAGCTCCGCCGCCCGGCCGATCAGCACCCCGCTCATTCCGTCGAGTATCCCACCGGACCGGACATGCGACGGCCCCGGATCCGGGAGGGATCCGGGGCCCGCGGGGAGGAGACCGAGTGGAGTTCGTCGCCGGTGGGGGCTGGACGACGGTGCGCGTCAGCCGACCAGGGCGGGGGTCCGGTCGGTCTCGTGCTCCGCCGCGTCCTCGTGCTCCGCCGCGTCCTCGGGCGCCGGCTCGGGCTCGGGGACCGGGAGCACCTTCTGGTAGGCGCGCAGCGTCTCGGCGGCGATCCGCTCCAGCGAGTAGCGGGAGCGGGCGCGGTCGGCGGCGGCGATCGAGTACCCGTGCAGCGTCGTCTCCTCGGCCAGCAGGTGCCGGACCGCCCGGCCGATCACGACCGGCCGGCCCGCCGGGACGTGCAGCCCGGTGATGTGGTCGAGGACCTCGTCGGCGTTCCCGCCGGCCGGGGTCGCGACGACGGGCACGCCGCAGGCCATGGCCTCCAGCGGCACCGACGGGCACGGCTGGTGCGGCGCCAGGCAGAGCGCCAGGCTCGCCGTCCGCAGCAGCTTGGGCAGGTTCTTGTGCGGCATCCGGCCGAGGAAGATCACCCGGTCGGCGACGTGCAGCTCCTTGGCGAGCAGCCGCAGCCGGTGCACCGTCTGGTCGCTCTCCAGGTCCTCGCGGGCGGGACCGCCGGCGACGGCCAGCTCGGCGTCCGGGACGTGCACCAGGGCGCGCATCGCGGTCGCGACGTCGCCGCTCTCCAGGTCGTCGCAGACCATCACGAGGCGGGGCCGGCCGCCGCGCGGCATCGCCGGGCCGACCTGGGCGAACTGCTCGCAGTCCACGCCGTAGGGGACGATCGCGACCGACGGCCGCGGGACGCCCATCCGGACGACCTGGCCCGCCTCCTCGGCGTGCCCGACGAGGACGATGTCGGCGTCCCGCCCGATGGCCTTCTCCAGGCGGTCGCGGTGCGGGTGCACCCGGTGCCCGGCGCGGCGCTCGGACGCGGCCACGCCGTGGTAGCTCTGCGCGAACGGGATGCCCAGCTCGCGGGCGACGGCACAGGCGGCGAGCCCGCCGATCCAGCCGTGCGCGTGCACGATGTCGGGACGCCCCGCGCCGCTCCAGCGGCGGCGCAGCCCGTCCGCGAAGTCGCGGATGTGCTGCAGCGTCTCGTCATCCGAGAGCGGCCGGGCGGGCCCGGCGTTCAGATGGACCAGCGTGGCGCCCGGCGCGAGCCGGACACGGCCGCGAGCGGCCGGGTCCTCACGCCGGGTGTAGACCGTGACCTGGTTCGGCTTCCCGTCCGAGCTGAGCGGACGGGAGAGCGAGCGAGCGAGATCCCGGACGTGGATGGACTGCAAGTGTTCGCCGTCAAGGTCGGAGGCGGACACAAGAGCGATATGGAGCTGGCGATTCATGACGGATCCTCCGGGACATCACAGGGGAAGCACGGAGGTATCTGCGTCGTAGACACCTGCTCGGCCAGTTTCATATCCGCGGGGGCGTTCCGTCAAACCTGGCGAAACGCCATCCGGCCCGGCCAGGTCCCATCAAACCACCACTGGCCTGCGGGGATACTGGACGGAATGAACGACGATCCGCTCTGGTACGTGGCCTACGGCTCCAACCTCTTCCGCGAGAGGTTCCACTGCTACCTCTCCGGCGGCCGTCCGCGCGGCGGCGCCCGGCACCACACCGGCTGCCGGGACCCCCGGCCCGCCCGCGCCGCCTGCTCGATCACGATCCCCGGCGGCATCTACTTCGGACACACCTCGCTGACCTGGGGCGGCGGGATGGCCTTCTACGACCCGGACCTCCCCGGCCGCGCGGCCGCCCGCGCCTACCTGCTGACCGGCCGCCAGTTCTGCGACGTCCTCTCCCAGGAGATGCGCCGCGACGTGGGCACCGACCACGATCTCTCCGAGGCGCTCGCCCGCGGCCGCCAGCGCCTCGGCCCCGGCCGCTACGAGACCGTCCTGAAGGTCGGCGAGCGGGCCGGCCACGCCATGCTCACCTTCACCTCGCCCGCTCCGGCGCCCCCGAACGCCCCCACCGCCGCCTATCTCGCCATGCTCGGCAACGGCCTCCGCGAGGCCCACGACTGGACCCCGGCCCGCGCGGCGTCCTACCTGGCCGGGCGCCCCGGCGCCCGGGGCGCCTGGACCGCCCGTGCCATCGCCGCCCTCCTGGACTAGGTTCGACCCATGAACGTCGGTGACATCGTTGACGATTTCGAACTGCCCGACGAGTCGGGCGAACCCCGCACCCTCACCGCCCTCCTGGCGGAGGGCCCGGTGGTCCTGTTCTTCTACCCCGCCGCCCTGACCCCCGGCTGCACCGCCGAGGCCTGCCACTTCCGCGACCTGGTCGCCGAACTCGCCGAGGTCGGCGCCCACCCCGTCGGGGTCAGCGCCGACCCGGTCGCCAAGCAGAAGGAGTTCGCCGACAAGCACGGCTTCGGCTACCCCCTCCTCTCCGACCCCTCCGGCGAGGTCCGCGCCCGCTTCGGCGTCAAACGCGGCCTGGCCCTCGTGCCCACCAAACGCCAGACCTTCGTCATCGACACCGACCGCCGCGTCCTCGCGGTCATCAAGAGCGAGATCCGCATGAACACCCACGCGGACAAGGCTCTGGAGGCCCTCCGCGCCAACCGGAAATAGGCGCCTCCACTGGCCGACGCCGGCCCGCGTCCGCCGTGCACCCCGCCCGCCCCGCGCGCGGCGCGGGTTCTAGGGGACGACGGGCAGGGTGATCGTTGAGGGGTGGGCGGGGGTGTGGAAGATCTCCTGGTCGGCGGTGAGCATGTCGGTGGCGGTGCCGATGGGGGCGCCGGTGCCGGGGTTGCGGGCCACCCGGGGGTAGGCGCCGCTCGCCACCTGGACGCGGACGCGGTGGCCGCGGCGGAAGCGGTGGCCTACGGGCCACAGCTCGACGGCGACGCGGCGGATGCCGTCGGCGTCCGGTTCCGGGGCGCCGGGGACCAGGCGGCGCATGCCCTCGCAGAGGTTCAGTGACTCGCCCTCGGGGGTCACGTCGCAGAGCCGGACGACGAAGTCGGTGTGCTCGCGGTTCGAGCGGATGTGCAGGTCGGCGGTGACGGGGCCGATGATCTCCATGTCGTCGTCCAGCACGGCGGAGGTGTAGGTGAGGACGTCCCGGCGGCGTTCCAGGCGCTTCTGGTCGGTGGACGGGCGGGTCTCGCCCAGCAGGGTCGGGCCGCCGAGGAACGGCGTCGGGTGGTTCGGGTCGTAGCGGTAGGTGTCGGGGTCGGATTCGGGTGGAGTGTCGAGGGACAGGCCGCCGGCCGGCTGGAGGCGCCAGCGTTCCTCGCGCATGCCGGGGACGGGCCAGTCGGGGAACTCGCGCCACTCGTCCGCGCCGGTGATGTAGAGCCGGACGGGCTGTTCCCGCAGGTCGGACGGGTCGTCCAGCAGATGGGCGCGGAACCAGCGGACCGAGTCGGCGACCGCGCCGCGCATCATGCGCTGGTCGGCGTGGAACCAGGGCCCGATCGTCAGGTAGGGGCGGCGGCCGGCGGCGCGCAGGGCCGCGTAGTCCTTGATCTGCCAGGGCAGGAAGATGTCGTACCAGCCGCCCGTCATGTTCACCGGCGCGGTGACCTCGGACACGGTGGGGCTGAAGTCGCGCTTGTCCCAGAACGGCGTGTCGGGGCCGTTGACGAGCAGTTCCTGGAAGAAGCGCTGCTGCGCGCCGGTCGCGAGCCGGTCCAGTTCGGCGAGCGGGCGCCCGGAGAGCGTGGCGCGGCGCGCGCGGCGCGGCGACATGATGCCGGTCGTGATGCCGGACAGGGAGTTCTTCATCCGCGCCGTCAGGTCGACCCAGATGAGCGCGGACTCGAGCGCGAACGTGCCGCCGACGTTGACGGCGTCCCGGAACGTCGAGGCCGTGACCTGCATCGACAGGGCCTTCAGTTCGGGCCCGGCCTCCGCGCCGACGGCCCACTGCACGTAGCCGAGGTAGCTCGGGCCGTGCATGGCGAACGTGCCGCCGAACCACGGCTGCGCCTTCAGCCACTCGATGGTGGCGAGCCCGTCCTCGCGCTCGTCCAGCGCCTCGAACACGCCGCCGGACCCGAACCCGCCGCGGACGCTCTGCACCACGGCCTGGAACCCGTGCGACGCGAACGCCTGCCCGCACATGAGCCCGAACGGCCCGCGCCGCCCGTACGGGGAGCGGACGAGCACGGTCGGCGCCTTGTCGACGTCCACCGGGGCGTACCGGTCGGCCAGCAGTGTCACGCCGTCGGCGGCCGGGACCGCGAGGTCCCGTTCGACCGTCACCCGGTGGGGGCCGTTCCGAAGTCCCAGCGCCGTGACCCCCAGCCGGCGCATCATTCCCACGCCTACCACCCGGCCGATCGTATCCGCCAGGTCGGCCGACCCCGGGGCCACACCTGCGTGATGTGCCTCGCAGGACTCCGGGTCTTCACTACGATCAGGGGCGCGAAGAACGGCAAATCTGGATCTTGCGGGCAGCCGCGGAGGGAGAGTTTCACGGGTCATGGTTCATCTGGGCGACCTGGACTGGCAACGCGTCATCGCCGCCGCCGCCGTGATGGTGGCCGCGCTGGCGATCGCCGTCCTCCTGCGGCTGCTGACCGGCCGGCTGTTCAAGCGGGCGGGCGACACGCGGTGGGCGTGGGACGACATGGCCGCCCGCCTCATCCGGGACCTGGCGATGCCGCTCGCGGTGCTGCTCGGGCTGTGGAGCGCGGCGAAGGTGCTGCAGCTGCCGGGCGGCACCCTGGACGTGATCGCCCGGGTGCTGACGGCCGTGACGATCCTCGTGATCTCGCTGGCGATGGCCCGGCTGATCGCGGCCTCGGTCACCTCGATCGCGCTGCTCCGGCAGGGCGTCGCCGCGAACGTGACGATCTTCGCCAACATCACCCGGGTGGTCGTGCTCGGCATCGGCGTCCTGGTGATGCTGCAGAGCATCGGCGTGTCGATCACGCCGCTCCTCGGCGCCCTGGGGGTCGGCGGTCTCGCGGTGGCGCTGGCCCTGCAGGACACCCTCGCCAACCTGTTCGCGGGCGTGCACGTCCTCGCGTCCAAGACGATCGAGCCGGGCGACTACATCAAGCTGGCCACCGGCCAGGAGGGGTACGTCGTCGACATCAACTGGCGCAACACCTCCATCCGGACGCTGTCGGACAACATCGAGGTCATCCCGAACCAGCGGTTCTCCGACACGATCCTGACCAACTACCACCGGCCCGCGCAGGACATGTCGGTGATGGTGTACGCGAAGGTGCCCTACGAGGTCGACCTGGACGAGATGGAGGAGCTCCTCACGAGGGTCGGCCACGACGTGATGAAAGACGTGCAGGGCGGCGTGGAGGAGGCCAACGTCCTGGTGCGCTACGACGACTTCAACGACTCCTCCGTGGGCTTCCACGTGATCCTGCGGTCCAGCGAGTTCGGTGACCAGTTCGTCATCAAGCACGAGTTCCTCAAGCGGTTGCACCGGACGCTGCGCGAGGAGGGCGTCGCGCCGCCCTACTGGCAGCACCGCGTGGTCGTCGACGAGCCGGGCCGGACGAACGGCGTGATCCGCAAGGACGAGCTGGCCCTCTGAGCCGTCACGGGCGGATGAGCGGCATCAGCACCTCGTCCACGACCGACTCCAGGTAGGCGTCGTCGAGCGGGCCGCCCTGGACGAGGTTGTTGTAGACCATCACGGCCGGGCCGACGTTCGCGATCTGCCTGGTCGCCGCCCCGGGACGGATCTCGCCGCGCTCGGCGGCCCGCACCAGCGCGTCGTACAGCAGGTCCCGGACGGGCTGGGACAACCGTTCGTGGACGACGTCGTGCACGATGCCCTTGCCCGCCTCGCCCTCCTCCTTCAGCACCTTGAACGCGGCGCCCCGGCAGGTGAGCAGCGTGTCACGGGTGCAGGTGAGGATCGTCAGCAGGTCCTCGCGCACCTTGCCGGTGTCGGGCGCGGTCGGCGGCCGGGGCAGGGCGTGCTTGAGCGCGTCGGTGATCAGCTCGTCCTTGGACCGCCACCGCCGGTAGAGCGCGGCCTTGCCGGTACGGGCGGCGTTCGCGACGCCCTCCATGGTCAGCCCGTGGTAGCCGGCGGTCTCCAGCTGCGCGAACACGGCGTCGAAGATCGCCGCCTCCAGGTCGCCGCCGCGGCGGCGGGTGGCCGGGGTCACGACGCGCCCCTCAAAATAGTGAACGCTGGCGTTCTCTTTCTCGTGAATCGGTGGTACGTTCCCCGCATAGTGTACTTCGCCGTTCCTTAAATCTCGGGAAGGTCCGCCTGTGACCGCGTCCAATCAGCGGACGGCCGCATCCCCGGAGTTCGCCGCTCCGGGGAAGGCCGCCGCCTCCCATCATCGCCCAGGAATCATCCTCGCCGTCATCGTCGGCTGCCAGCTCATGATCGGGCTCGACACCTCGGTCGTCACCATCGCGCTCCCGGACGTGCGGCAGGGGCTCGGCCTGTCGACCGGGGGCCTCGCCTGGATCCAGAACGCCTACATGCTCGCCTTCGGCGGCCTGCTCCTCCTCGGCGGCCGCGCCGGGGACGTGTTCGGCCGCCGCCGCACCTTCGCCGCCGGGATCGCGCTGTTCACCGCCGCGTCCCTGCTCGGCGGCCTGGCGGAGGCGGGCTGGTGGCTGCTGGCCGCCCGCGCCGCCCAGGGCGTGGCCGCCGCCGTCGCCGCGCCGAGCGCGATGGCGCTGATCGCCCAGAACTTCGAGGGCCCCGCCCGCGTCCGCGCGCTCAGCGTCTTCTCCGCGGTGACCGGCGCGGGCGCCGCCATCGGCATGATCGTCGGCGGCGTGCTGACCGAGGCCGGGTCCTGGCGCTGGGTGTTCTTCGTCAACGTGCCCGTCGGGCTCGTCCTGCTGCTGGTCGCGCCGCGCGTCCTCGCCGAGACGCCGCGCCGTCCCGGCCGCTTCGACCTCGGCGGCGCGATCGCGTCCACGCTCGGCATGACCGCGCTCGTCTACGCGCTCCTGCGGGCCGGGTCGGACGGCTGGGACGACGGCCGGGCGCTCGCGGCGTTCGGGATCGCCGCCGTCCTGCTGGCCGGCTTCCTCGCGATCGAGGGGCGCGTCCGGCAGCCGGTCATGCCGCTGTGGCTGCTGACCGGGCGCGACCGCGCGGCGTCCTACCTCGGCCAGTTCCTGCTGACCGCGGCGATGTTCGGCGCGTTCTTCTTCCTCACCCAGTACCTGCAGCAGGTCCTGCACTACGGGCCGCTGCGCGCCGGCGCGGCGTTCCTGCCGATGGTGGGGATGCAGCTGGCGGCCGTCCGGCTGGCGCCGCGCCTGATGGCGCGGGTCGGCGCCCGGCCGCTCGTCGTCGCCGGCGCGCTCCTCATCGCCGCCGGAATGCTGTGGCTGTCGCGGCTCTCGCCCGGGGACGGCTACAGCGCCGCGCTGCTGGTCCCGTTCCTGCTGCTGGGCATGGGCGGCGGGCTGTCGATCATGCCGCTGAACGCGACGATCCTGGCCAGCGTGGAGCCGGCGCACGCCGGCGCCGCCTCCGGCGTCGCGCAGACGATGCTGTGGACGGGCGGCTCGGTCGGGTCGGCCGCCATGGTCACGGCCTACGGCTCGGCGGCGTCCGGCCACGGCGTCGTGCCGGGGATGGACGCCGCGTTCGCGACCGGCTCGGTGTTCGCCGCCGCCGCGCTGGCGGTGACCCTGCTCATGCCGCGCGTCCGGCGGTGAGTCACGCGGGCGGGGGGACCGCCTCGTCGAACCAGGCGAGGAACTCGCTGTTGCCGAACATCCGCGCCGTGTCGGCGGCGGACGGCGAACCCGCCCGCGGGTCCGCGCCCGCGTCCAGCAGGGCCCGCACCACTCCCGGCTCCTTCTTGTACACCGCGCCGGCGAGGGGACGCTGGCCGCGGTCGTTCGCGCGCTCGGGGTCGGCGCCGCGCGCCGCGAGGGCCCGGACGGTGTCCGGGTGGCCGTGGTAGGCGGCGAGCATGAGCAGCGTGTCGCCCTTGCCGTCGCACAGGTTCACCGGGGCCCCGGCCTCGACGTAGTCGATGAGCTGCCCGGTCTTGCCGGCCCGCGCCAGCTCGAACAGCCGGGTCGCGAACTCTTCCCGCTCCGGGTCGGCTTCCGGGTCGGCTTCCGGGTCGGCCTCCGGATCGTCGTCGGCCATGACCGGGACCCTGTTCTCCGAGGTGAGCAGGGTCCCGAGGCTGTCCTCCCCGTAGCTCAGCCGCTTCTCCAGCGAGACCAGCGCGCCGTCCTCGGGGAAGGAGTGGAACCGCACGTCGTCGGCCAGCGAGTACATGATCAGCAGCCCGCGGCCGTGCTCGGCGGACAGTTCCGGCCGGGGCACCCGCCCGGCGTCGAACCCGGCGCCCGAGTCGATCACCTTGATCACGCAGCGGCGGTCCTGGATCGTGGCCCGCACCGTGTAGTCGGCGCCGTGCTCGGCGTGCTTGATCACGTTGGTGCACGCCTCGGTGAGCATCATCTCGATGTCGTCCCGGATGTGGTTCTCGACTCCGAGCGCGGTGAGCGCCGCGTCCAGCAGCCTGCGGGTCGCCGGGACGCTGGCGGCGTCCCTGGGGAGCAGGAGGTCCAGGCTGATTTCCACATCATCTCCGTCCGTCACAATAAATGGTGCCCTTTCGGTCACACTCAAACCTGTGACGGACGACCGGTGATCAGGGGGCGCCGGCGGGCCGGGGCGCGTAGTCGTCCACGTACTCCTGCCCCGACAGGCCCTGGATCGCCTCCATGATCTCGTCGGTGACCTGCCGGGCCGCCTTCCCGCGCGGGACGCCCTCGTCCCGTCCGCGAAAGTCCATCGGCGGGCCGATCCGCAACCCGATCCGGCCCGGCTTCGGGACGGCCTGCCCCCGCGGCTGCACCTTGTCGGTGCCGATGATCGCGACCGGGACGACGGGCGCGCCGGTCCGCATCGCCAGCCGCGCCACGCCCGTCCGGCCCCGGTAGAGCCGCCCGTCGGGGGAGCGGGTGCCCTCGGGGTGGATCGCGAACGCGCCGCCGCGCTCCAGCACCGCCGCCGAGGTGTCGAGCGCGTCCAGCGCCGCCCGGCCGCCGGACCGGTCGACCGCGATCGCGCCGACGCCGCGGAAGAACGTCGCCGTGGCCTGGCCCTTCAGCCCCGTCCCGGTGAAGTACTCGTGCTTGCCGAGGAAGTGGACCCGCCGCGGCACCATCAGCGGCAGCACGAACGAGTCGAGGAACGCCAGGTGGTTCGCGGCGAGGATCACCGGGCCGATCCGCGGGACGTGGTTTCGGCCGCTCACCTGGGGAACGAAGGCGACGCGCATCGCGGGGCCCATGACGACGTACTTCATCAGCGGATAGACAAGGCGTTCGGGGTCCATGTCCGAGAAGGCTATGGGGCGTGCCGTCCCCGCCGCCGCTGGCGTCCGATACAAACCGGGGCCCTCGGAATTTGTAGGAATCCGCACTGGCGGCTGAGGGGGTGCTCAGGCGCTCCCGGCGGCGGCCGCGTTCAGCTGGCGGATCAGCTTGCGGACCGCGGGCGCCGCGGGCCCGCTGCGCGCCGTCAGCTCGTCGATCCGGCGGCGGTGCCGGCGCCGGTCCGATCCCGGCAGCACCGACGTCAGCTCGCCCGCCGCCGCCAGCGCCACCGCCGCCGCGTCGTAGCTGTTCACGTGCGCGACCGGACGCCCCCGCAGGGCCGACGACGCACCGCCCCACAGCGACTTCACGACCCGCGGGTCCTTCACCGTGACCTCCTGGCGGGGGAACAGCCCGAGCACCCTGCGCCCGCGCACCCGGATCCAGCCGTCCCGCACCAGCTCGTCCCGGACCGTCCCGACGATGGCCTTGGCGTCCTTGCGCACCCAGTGCTGCCACGACCGGGGCCGCGACGCGGCGATCTGCCCCAGCACGCCGTACGGGTCGTCGCCCGGCGTCCCCGGTACGGGCCGCCGCCGCTCCTCGCCGAGCCGCCCGTCCAGGTACAGCTCGGTCAGCGCGGCGGCCCGCAGCACGTAGCCGAGCCTCGTGCCGCCCCGGGTCATCTTCTGCTTCCTCAGGTCGTACGCCAGCAGGTACATGCGCGCCGGCAGCGACTCCGGAACCTCGACCATGGCTAATCCTCGCTCCCGCCCTCCGGCGGGCCGTCCTTGTCGTCCCCGTCCCCGGACCGCGCCCTGCGCGGGCGGCCGGGCCTTCGCATCCGTCCCGCCGACCCGGGCATACGGCCCGCGTCGGCGAGCGCCTGCCGCAGCAGGAACTCGATCTGGGCGTTGGTGCTGCGCAGCTCGTCACCCGCCCACCTGGCCAGCGCGTCGTGCACGGCCGGGTCGAGCCGCAGCAGGATCTTCTTGCGTTCCGGCACCGGCAAGGGTGTCACTGGTAGAGGGTGCCGGTGTTGACCACCGGCTGGGCGTCCCGGTCGGCGCACAGCACGACCAGCAGGTTGCTGACCATCGCGGCCTTGCGCTCCTCGTCCAGGTCGACCACGTTCCCCTCGTCCAGCCGGTCCAGCGCGAGCTGCACCATGCCGACCGCGCCCTCGACGATCCGCTGCCGCGCCGCGACGACCGCGCCGGCCTGCTGGCGGCGCAGCATCGCCTGCGCGATCTCCGGCGCGTACGCCAGCCGGGTGATCCGCGACTCGATGATCTCCACTCCGGCGGACGCGACGCGCTGCGCCAGCTCGCCCGACAGCTGCGCGGTGATCTCGTCGGCGTTGTCGCGCAGGGATGTCCGGTCGGCGGCGTCGTAGGGGAAGCTGCCCGCGATGTGCCGGACGGCCGCCTCCGTCTGGAACGCGACGAACTCCACGAAGTCGTCGACCTCGAACACGGCCCGCGCGGTGTCGGCGACCTGCCACACCACCACGGCGGAGATCTCGATCGGGTTCCCGTCCAGGTCGTTGACCTTGGCGAGCCCGGTCTCGTGGTTCCGGATCCGGGTCGACACCTTGCGCCGCTCGGTCAGCGGGTTCACCCACCGCAGCCCGTCGGTGCGGACCGTCCCGGAGTACCGCCCGAGCAGTTGCAGCACCCGCGCCTCGCCCGGGGCGACCGGCGTCAGCCCGGCCGCGACGACCAGCCCGGCCAGCACCAGCAGGCTGCCCACGGTGACACCCGCGGCGACGGCGGCGCCCCCGCCGGCCGCCGGGCCCGCGGCGATCGCCCCGGCGCCGACCGCGATCAGCGCCAGGGCGACGCCCAGCATCGCCCAGCCGCCGCGATCCCGGGCCGATCGCTCCGCGATCTTCGGTCGCGGCATCTCCACCCTGGCCACCGCGTCCACCATGGCGTCCTCCTCCTCGGTTGGCATCAACATAGCAAAGTGATATCACATTTACCAGGGAGGAGGACGCGGGGCCCGCTCAGGGAGCGGGGACCAGCTCGGGCTCCTCGGGGTCCTCGGTCTCTTCGATGACCTTGGGGACGTTCCGGAGGGTCACCAGCGCGAAGACGGCCACCAGCGCCGCGCAGCCGGCGCTGCACACGAGGGCGGCGTGCATGCCGTCCACGAAGGCTTCGCGGGCGGCGGCGCCGACCTGGGCGGCGAGGGTTCCGGGGAGGTGCCCGGCGGCCTGGAGGGCCGCGGCCAGCGAGTCGCGGGCGGCGGCCGCCGCCGGGGCCGGAACACCGGCGGGCAGGTCCAGGGCGCTCCGGTACACGGCGGTCAGCACGCTGCCGAGGACCGCCATGCCGAGAGCGCCGCCCAGCTCGGTCGCCGTCTCCGCGATCGCGGACGCCGCGCCGGACCGGTCCTTCGGGACGGACGCGAGGACGGTGTCGGCGGTGACCGTCATCGCCATCCCCATCCCGATGCCCGCGAGCAGCATCGCCGGGAGCATCACCCAGTACGAGGTGTGCAGGCCGATCATCAGGTAGAGGGAGAAGCCGGCGGCGGAGATCAGCATGCCGGCCGCGACGACGCGGGCACGGCCGAGCGCGTTGATGAGCGGCGGGGCCAGCGCCGCGCCGCCGATCATGGCGCCGGCCGCGCCGGGCAGCCCGGCCAGACCGGCCTTCAGCGGCGACCAGCCGAGCGCGAGCTGGAAGAACAGCGAGAAGATCAGCGACTGGGCGACCAGGGTGAACATCGCGAACATGTTGGTGGTGACCGATCCGGCGAACGCGGCGCGGCGGAACAACCGGATGTCGATCAGCGGCTCGGCCACCCGGCCCTGCCGGACCACGAACGCGGCCAGCGCCGCCAGCCCGATCGCCAGCGCCGGGTAGATCCGCGTCTCGTCCAGGCCGTGCGCGGCGGCCTCCTTGATCGCGTACACCACCCCGACGACGCCGAGGACCGACAGCGGGACGCTCGGTAGGTCCAGCCGTCCGGGGACGGGGTTGCGCGACTCCGGCAGCACGACCGCTCCGGCGACCAGCGCCGCGGCCATCAGCGGCACATTGATCATGAAGACGGAGCCCCACCAGAAGTGTTCCAGCAGCGCGCCCGCGACGACCGGGCCGAGCCCGACGGCGAGGCCGGCGATCCCGCTGAACGCGCCGATCGCCGCCGTCCGCTCCTTCGGGTCGGTGAACGCCCGCCGGATCAGCGACAGGCAGGAGGGCATCAGCGTCGCCCCCGCGACGCCGAGCAGCGCGCGGGCCGCGATCAGCAGCTCGGCGCTCGGCGCGTACGCGGTCACGGCGGACGCGGCGGCGAACACCGCCGTGCCGATCAGCAGCATCTTCTTGTGCCCGATCCGGTCGCCGATGCCGCCCATGGTGATCAGCAGGCCGGCGAGCGCGAACCCGTAGGCGTCGGCGATCCACAGGATCTGCGTGGACGAGGGCTCCAGGTCCGCGCTCAGGTGCGGGATCGCCTGGTTCAGCGCGGTCAGGTCGATGTTCGGGACGAGCGCGACCAGGAGGCAGATCGCGAACGTGCCCCATTTGCGGGCTGGGGAGTTCTCGGGGGCTCGGGAGTTCTCACGGGCTGGGGTGTTCATGCCCGCAACGTTCGCGGGGCGCGCTGACCGTTCCCGCACCGTCCGCTGACAGCGCGGACGGGGGCCGTCAGCCGGCCGTCAGCAGGGCCAGGGCCCGGTCGCGGGGGAGCGCGGCGGCCCTCGCACGGGCCTCCTCGTAGGCGCCGTCGCCGAGCAGGGCACGGGCCGCGGACGCGACGCGCTCGACGTCCGGGTCGTTGGCGACCGGGCTGCCGCGCAGGGCCGTGCCCACCCCGAGCAGGAGCGCGGCACGCTCGCCGTCCCCCTCCGCGGCCGCCACGCCGGCCAGCCCGGCGGCGGCGGCCATCTGGTACATGAAGATCGGATGGTCGAACGACATGTCGACGGCCTCCTGGAACAGCTCCCGGGCCCGTTCGACGGCGCCCTCGGCGAGGTTCAGCCACCCGAGCCCGACGAGGGAGGCGCCGCGCACCCCGGCCGCGATGAAGCGCTCGGACGTGTACCCGGTCAGCGCCGTCTCGTACAGCCGCCGCGCCCCGGCGAGGTCGCCGCGCCGCCGCGCCACCTCGGCGCGGCCCTGGAAGCCGCCGGCGATCTTGTCCGGGGTGCCCGCCCGGCGCGCCAGCTCAATGCCGCGCGCGAACTCGGCGCCGGCCGCGTCCAGGTCACCGGCCTGCATGAGCACGTAGGCGCGCTGGTAGAGCAGGTCGGCGGTGTCCTCCAGCGCGCCGAGCCGGCCGACCAGCTCCAGCGCCTCGTCGAGCAGCGCGAGGGCGCGCTCCCGGTCGCCGCGCCAGGCGGCCACCTGGGCGAGCGGGTCGAGCGAGTTGGCCGTGCCCCAGCGGTCGCCGCAGGCCCGGAAGCCGCGCACCGCCTCGCCGCACGCCGCCTCCGTCTCGGCCATGTCGCCGCCGAACTGGGCGAGGAAGCCCTCGCTCATCCTGACCAGCGCCCGCGTCCACGGGTCGTCCCCGACCTGCTTGACGAAGACGGCGTAGTCGGTCCGGTCGGGTCCGGCGGTGAGCGCCCACAGGACGATGGCGACCGGATACCGCAGCGGACGGTCGATGCGCAGCAGGAGCGCGGCGGCACGGTCCAGCCACGCCACCGCGCGCACGCCCGTGACCCCGCCCGACACGGCGTTCGTCACGCACAGCACGTACTCCTCGTCCAGCCCGTCCGGGGGTTCGGCGCCGACCGTGTCGAGCAGTTCGGTGGCCAGTGCCGCGCCCTCCACCCGCCCGCGCAGCCACCAGTACCACGACAGCGACGCGATCATCCGCAGCGCGAGCACCGGATCCGGCCGCAGCGACCGGCGCAGCGCCGCGTGCAGGTTCCCGTGGTCGGCGGCGAGCAGCTCCAGCCATTCCAGCTGCGCGGCGCCGCGCAGGTGCGGGTCCGCGCGCAGGGCGAGGCCGGTGAAGTATCCGGCGTGGGCCCGCTCGAACCGTTCCCGCTCGCCCGCCTCGGCGAGCCGTTCCGCGCAGAACGCCCGCACCGTGTCGAGCATCCGGTACCGCGACCCGTCGGTCTGCACCAGCGACTTGTCGGCCAGCTCGACGAGCAGCTCGTCGGCGTCGTCGAGGCCGCAGACGCCGAGGGCCGCCTCCAGCGTGAGCCCGCCGGAGAACACCGTCAGCCGCCGGGCGAGGGTCTGCTCCGCCTCGTCCAGGAGGTCCCAGCTCCACTCGACGACAGCGCGCAGCGTCTGGTGGCGCGGCGCCGCCGCCCGGTTCCCGCGCGACAGCAGCCGGAACCGGTCGTCCAGCCGCGCCGCGATCTCGGCGACCGGCAGGGACCGCAGCCGTGCCGCCGCCAGCTCGATCGCCAGCGGCAGCCCGTCCAGCGCCCCGCAGATCTGGAGCACCGCCCCGGCGCTGGCCTCGTCCACCGTGAATCCGGGACGGACCGCATCGGCCCGGTCGAGGAACAGCCGCACCGCCGGATACTCCTGGATCCCGTCGGCGGGCGTGCCTTCCGGCGGCAGCTCCAGCGGCGGCAGCGGTCGCAGCGCCTCACCGGTGATCGCCAGCGCCTCCCGGCTCGTCGCCAGCACCCGCAGGTCCGGGCACGTGCTCAGCAGCCGGTGCGTGATCGCGGCGACGGACGCCACGACATGCTCGCAGTTGTCCAGGACGAGCAGCATCCGCCGCCCCTCCAGCGCCGTGACGAGACGCTCCAGCCCGTCCGGGGACGGCTCGCCGGGCGCGGGCCGCATCCCGCTCTCGCGCAGCCCGAGCGCCCCGAGCAGCGCCTTGGTCACCTCGGCCGCGACGACGGGCGCCAGGTCGACGAAGCAGACCTCGCCGCCCTCGCGGCCCGCCGCCTCGATCGCCAGCCGCGTCTTGCCGGCGCCGCCGGGCCCGAGCAGCGTGACGAGCCGCCCGCTCGCGAGCATCGTGCGGACGCGCCGCAGCTCCTCCTCGCGCCCGACGAAGCTGGTCAGCTGCGCGGGCAGGTTCGGGCGGATCCTCTCGGGCCCGGTCTCGCCGCGCAGGATGGACAGGTGGACGTCCGCCAGTTCCCTGGACGGATCGGCGCCCAGCTCGTCGGCCAGGACCCGCCGCCCCTCCTCGAACACCGCGAGCGCCTCCGCCTGCCGCCCGCTGCCGTGCAGCGCCCGCATCAGCAGCGCCCGCGCCCGCTCCCGCAACGGCTGCGCGTCCACCAGCTCGCGCAGCACGGGCACCGCCGCGGCGGGGTCGCCGCCGTTCAGCCGCGCCTCCCCGAGCCCCTCGACCACCGACGCCCGCTCCTCCGCCAGCCGCGCCGCCCGCGCCGCCGCGAACGGCGCGCTCACACCGGCCAGGGCCTCGCCGCGCCACAGCCCGAGCGCCTCCTCGAACAACCCGGCCGCCGCCTCGGGCGTCGCGGCCCGCCGTGCTTCCCCGGCGAGCCGCTCGAACCGGTGGACGTCGACGTCGTCGCGCTCGACGTCGAGCCGGTACCCGGCGGGCAGCCCCTCGACCGGGGCCGCGTCCCCGAGCGCCCGGCGCAGCCGCGACACCTGCGACTGGAGCGCGTTCGCCGCCCCGCTCGGCGGATCCTCGCCGTAGAGGCCGTCGATGAGCCGCTCGTTCGGCACGGGCCGTCCCGCTTCCAGCAGCAGCATCGCCAGCAGCGCGCGGACCGTGGGCCCGCCCACCACCACGACGTCGTCACCGGACCGAACCTCGACCGCTCCCAGGATGGCGAACTGCATGCCCGGATTCTCGCGCACTACCGTGGTAACTCCCGACCTTGGAGGAGCGCCATGACCGAGATCCAGATCGTCACCGACTTCCTCTCCGCGCTCGAAGACCTCGACATCGACCGTGCCCTGACCTACGCCGCCCCAGGGATGGTCTACCAGAACGTCCCGCTTCCGCCCGCCCGCGGCCTGCCCGCGGTCGAGAAGACCCTCCGCGCCATGGGACGGTACGGAACCGGCTTCGAGGCCCGCATCCACAACATCGCCGCGAACGGCCCCGCCGTCCTCACCGAACGCACCGACGTCCTGGAGATCAACGCCTGGCGCGCAGAGTTCTGGGTCTGCGGCACTTTCGAGGTGCACGACGGCAAGATCACCCTCTGGCGCGACTACTTCGACTGGACGACGTTCCTGGCCGCGAGCGCCAAGGGCCTGGGCGGCGTCCTGCTGTCGGTGCTCAGCCCCCGCCCGCGCGCCACGCCCCGCTGACGCGGCGCCCCGGCTTCCGGATCACACTCTCGCCTGTTCCGGACAACCGCTGGAGAAACGGATCTTGCCACTGCCATGATCGCCCACGGAGGTGGTCGATCATGGTCGAACCGGCGGCCGGCAGAGCGGACGCGGGACCCGGAGCCGAGCCGGGGAGGCCATCCCGGCGGCGTCGCTGGGCGATCCTCATCGCCGGTGGAGCGTTCCTCGCCGTGCTGATCGTTGGCGCGAGCCTGGCGTGGACGGTCGTCCTGCCGAACGTGAACGGGCGGGGCGAGCACACGAGGGTGCCGCACGCCCTCTCGGTCCTGGACGCGAACGAGAGCTTGGACCGCCGCATCGCGTCCAAGCTTGAGGTCCAAAGGGACACCGGCTGGATCCGCACCGGCGGCGGGCACTACACCCACACGTCGGACGCGATGTGGTCGGCGTTCACAGGAAGGATCCAGGTGAACGTGAGCTTCCACCGCCATGAGGCGACCGCGCTGAAGACGGGCACGGACGCCGCGGCCGAAGACATGGACAAGATGAGGAGCGGGGAGACGCCGCAGCCGATCGGCGGGCTGGGAGACGAGGCGTTCGGCATTCCCGTGACCAGCGGGTACGAGATCCACGTCCGCGACCGGAACGTCACCGTCCACACGTCCTTCAGCGCTCCCGCCGACTCGTTCGAGGATCTGAAGGCCAACGCCCGGCCGATGGCCGAGACCGCCCTCGCCCTCCTGAAGCAGGCCAACCGCTAGGCGGGCCTTCCGCCGCCCGCCGCGCATCGTAGCTCAAATCTGCCAGTCTTTCCTGGCACGGTTGCGCCAAGCGCTGCCGGCGGGCAACCGTCACCATGCTGGCATGAGACGTGCATGGACGATCGGAGCAGCGACCGCCCTCCTCCGGGCGGCGTCTGGCTGGGCGGTCCCGGCAAGAGCGAACTGATGCGCCGCACCGCCGAAGGCTGGGCGGCCGTCCCCGGACCGCCGTCCGACTCCCTCGGCTACCGCCTCGGCGACGACGGCTCCCTCTGGACCGCCACGGACCCCCGCAACGCCGGCGCCGTCTTCTACCGCTTCGACGGTGAGGAGTGGCAGTCGACCGCTATGCCCGCCAGGACCGGCACCGGCTCACGCAACCGGGGCGGCTTCGACTACACCGCCGTCCCCGGCACGGGCAGCGGCATGGTCGCCGTCAGGACGGCCCCGGGCGGCGGCCCCCTCACGATGACGAACGAACCGGCCGTCGGCGGGTGACCGCCGCGAAGTGAGCACCGCGTACGTGACACATCCCAAGTCGGCGTTGGGGCACGGCTCCGGGGTTCTCGCGTTATCTGCCTTGATGTCGGTTTGTGAGGCCGAGGGTGGCGAGACAGCGGCGGGGGTCCTTGTGGTGGTGCCGGTTGGCCTTGGCGATGTTGGTCCAGCCGCA
>NZ_JAXCEJ010000041.1:0-34420 GCF_041463665.1 Actinomadura chokoriensis | reverse complement strand
CAACACAGCCCCTCAAGTCCGTGGGTGAGACCGAAGAGACCATGATCGTCTCCGCGGCTGATGCCACGTAACTTGTAAAATGATCAAGAGGCAGATGTACGGCCGCGCCAACCCCGACCTCCTGCGCAAACGCGTCCTCCTGGCCGACTGACACGCATGCTTCACGGAATGTGTGCCAGAGCCAGAATTCGGCCGTCGTGAGCTTGTAACTCGACGAGGGGAATACCCCCTCCGGAGGGCTGGCTGCGGCGACGGCTATGACGGTCGAGTCGGCCTTGGGGTTGGCACAGAGCAAGCCGGGCACACTGCCCCAAGCCGACTCAGCCGTAGCCGGTTGCTCACCGCTGTGGGGAGCGGCCAGAACTCGTCGGCTTCGAGTCCCATACGCGGGCCTGTGGGCTTGGGGCCAGCGAGGAGCGGGATGAGGTCGCGATGTCAGGCCACCCCCCGCTGCCGAACCCAGGGTCCTACGCCTTCTCTCGGGGTACAGACTCTGCAGATCTGTATGGAGTCGCTCCCAGTGCATGAGCAGGGGCGTCGTTGGACAGGCGGTTCGCATCGGGCGTGGCCGTGAGGATCCAGGACACGCCGACCTTGTTGGTGACTGCCTCGGTGAGCACAGAACAGAGAAGCTCGCCTGCGTCCTGGGCGACGAGGTCGACCCCCCAATTGCCGGGGCTGACCATGGCCATTGGCTTGGTCTCGGCGGATTGGGGTGGACTGCCGAGGGGCCTGTGGAAGCCAGTTGAACTCCAGCCGAGGCAGCCGACTGCACGTTCCCGAGGTCGGTGACTTGTCGTCCGGGTGCTGTGGTCACGGGTGCGGACCAACAGATGCATGGGATCCTCCATGTGGCTCTCTTTGCTGACGGGCCACAATGAAACTTGTACGGCGCGGCCAAGCACGTGAGCAACACGTGCGGTGGTGAAAACCGCTCAGCGGTGCGACGCCGCCGCCGAGGGCTGATGGCGCTACATCGACGATGCTCCAGGAGAGACGGCTTCAGCTGTCGTGGCTGGTGATTTCTGCTCATTGACCAAGGACACTCACCGGACTGGTTGGGTCAGTCTGGGCGCGGTGCAGGGTTGCTCCCTCCGCCCAGCCGCTTGCCGAACCCGCTGTGCCGTAGGTAGCCCGCCAACGAGGTGCGAGTCGGCCAGAGTGATGTTCCTGGCCGACGGTCTCGTTTGGCCGCTCGCTCGCCATCGTCGTGAGCAGTTCTCATTCTGGACACCTGATGGGCAGCTGGTCGATGGCTTCCTGTGGTGACGGCAGGGGGAGTGGCCCGCTGGGCAGAGGGCGTGGACCAGTCTCCTCGATCAGGTGGGTTGGGCCATAGGGCCATGGGCCGGATATAAGTGCGAGGACGCTGCTGTCGGGCCAGTGGCGGAGGGCTTGGTGGACGACGTCGGAGTCCGGGCCTGGGGTCGTGAGCCAGATGGTTGCTGGGAGGACGAGGGGCAGGACGTTGGCAACGTTGATCATTTTGGTCATCTCGGCTTCGAGTTCGAGGTGTTCGATGGCGTCCTCAAGGCTTTCCATGATGCACAGGCGGGTGGCGTGGGCGCTGGTCACGGATTCGTCGAAAGCCTCTCCGAAGAGGCGGTAGAGGTCGGCACGTGTCGTGATGACCTGTGCGACATCGGACTTGCTGACGAGCGCCTCGGTGAACATGCCACGAAGGAGAGCGTCGGCGCCTGGGCCGATGAAGCCGGCTCCGTCAGGGTGTCCGAATGCTCGGGCAAGAAGGTCCATCTTGCTGCCGGTGTTGATCTGTGAGGGCGTCTGCCGGCTGAGTCGGTTATCTGTGCTGAGGCTTCCGAAGGCCGCGCGGAGCTGGGCTGTGATCCTCCGCAGCGACGGTCGGAGGATGCGGTGGCCGTCCTTGCTGGTTGCGACGGCGAAGCGTGGGCGGCGGGGCTGCGGGACGTCGCTGGTGGTCAACCGGTCGCAGTCCTTGCAGGTTGGGACGGAGATGCTCGTCATCGTGGCTCCCGTGTCGGTTGGGTTCTTGCTGGTGAGCCCGATGGAACCGGGGGCTGCCCGTGAGGAGAGGTGATCGAAACCCTCCCTGGGCGGAAGTGATCAACGTTGGGAAGGCGCTGATCAGCGTCCGGCCCGCTGTCGGCTCGATGGCGTAGCGCGTTTCGGTGCGTGCCGGAGGTGATGATCACATTTGCTCATTGACGCGAAACGCTCACCGGTCGGTCATGTAACTCTTCAACCTCTTGTCGCTACTCTCTGTGCCCGGAGGTGGTGGGATGGTCGTTGAGGCCAAGGAGGCAGCCGTACGGCTGCTGAAGGACCTCGTCCCGGACGAGCTGCTGGCGGCGTACACCCGGCTGCTGGCGCAGGGCGGATGCTTGGAGAACGATGGGGCGGATCTGCTGGGTGGTGCCGAGCAGGTCGAGGCCTTGATCGATGCGGGAATGGCGCACGTCCAGTCGTCCGGGCCGGCTTTGCCGCCGCGGCTTGCGCCCGTCCCGCCGGATCTGGCCCTGCAGGGCAGGCTTGCTGAGCTGACGCGCAGACTCGTGGCCGACCAGGAACGACTTCTGGCGGGGCAGCGGCGGATGGCCGAGACGCATCCTTGGGCGAGCCCGATGGTGGACGAGTCGAGCGATCGGCTGGTGCGGATCATCACTGATCGTGAGGAGATCGGGAACGTGTCGCGTTCGTTAATCACGGCCGCACGGCACGACTGGATGACGATGGACAACCAGTCTGTCGAACGGCCGATGGATGAACTGACCGCCGTTCCGCCCCCTCCGTCCTTCGAGGGCCATGTCAGATGCCGGGCCCTGTACGAGACGAGCTGTGCCGAACACGCCGTCGGCGTCAGGACGATCGAAATTGCCGTCGAAGCGGGCGAGGAGGCCCGGTTGCTGCCGAAGATCGGCATGAAGATGAAGCTGGCCGACGAGGCGATCGCGATGCTCCCGCTCACACCCACCGGGATGTCGGGTGCCTTGCTCATCCGCTCGTCGGTCATCGTCGCGGCGCTGCGCGAGTACTTCGAGTTGCTTTGGGAGCGTGCAATCCCCTTCGGCGCCGCAAATCCTGAGAGCCCGCTGAAGCCGCGGGAGCAGCAGATCTTGAGCATGCTCGCAGAAGGACTTACTGAGGCAAGCATCGCCAAGCGAGTCGGCGTGAGCGTCTCCACGGTGCGTCGGCACGCGGCCACCATCCGGGAGAAGCTCGGCTTCGACCATCATCACTTCGCCGCCGGAGCCGCCGCCGTGCGGCGCGGCTGGATCCCCTGACCTCCGACCTCCTCAGGAGAGGCGCGCATGCCTGAATATCGGGATTTTGTTCCCCGAGAGAGCTTCCAGCCCACGCTCGCCTTGTCCCCGGACGCCGGAACGGTGGCGTACTCCAGTAATGCCGGCGGACGGTTCGACCTGTGGATCATCTCGGTCGCCACCGGTGAACCCCGCCGACTCACCGACCTCGCCGATCAGGCCGTCCGACAAATCGCCTGGGCCCCCGACGGCAAGTACCTCGTATTCACTGCCGACCACGAAGGCGACGAGCAGTACCGGCTGTACCGGATCGGGCTGGATGACGAGAACCCCACCGAGATCAGCTCCGGCCCCGACTGCCAGCGGATATTGGCGGCCTCGCCCTTCGAGGCCGACGGACGCTATCTGGTCTACGCCGCCAACGATCGAGAGGCGATCGTCCAGGACGTCCTCATTCGCGACCTGGCCGATGAGTCCGAGCAGCGCATCACACCGCCGCCCGGAGTGGTGTTCGAGCCGACGGGCATCTCCCCGGACAGACGATGGCTGCTGACCGCCGGATTCCGATCCAACACCCAGGTCGCCGCATACCTGATCGACCTGCAGGACGCCGACGCTGAGCCGAAGTGCGTCACGGCCCCATACGGCGACGGATTCTTCGAGCCAGGCCCGTGGCTTCCCGATTCCTCCGGCTTCTACCTGCGCACCGACACATGGGGCGAGCACACCGCCGCCGCGCGCTACGACCTGGACGACGAGACCCTCGAACCGATCTCCCACCAGGAGTGGGACGTCGAAGGCATCAAGGCCGCCGGTGACACGCTGCTCTGGTCGATCAATGCAGACGGATGCTCCATCCTCCACGTCCAGCGGGACGACACTGTCCAACCGCTCCCGGACATCCCGCCCGGCGTGATCAATGCGGTCACACTCGCGCCCGGTGGCGACCCGGTCGTCCTGCTGCTCGACACGGCCACCCGTCCCACCGAGATCGCCACCTGGGACGCGATGAGCGGATTCAGGTACCTCACCGACGTTCGCCCGCCCGCACTGCATGTGGTCGAGCCTGTCGAGCCCGAACCGGTCGTCTATCCGGCATCGGGTGGACGTCGCATCCACGCCCTGCTGTACCGGCCGCGCACCACGGGCCCACATCCGGTAGTGCTGTCGATACACGGTGGCCCCGAAGCCCAGGAACGCCCGGCCTACCTGCGCTCAGGCCTCTACCAGCACCTGCTCGACGAGGGCATCGCGGTCTTCGCCCCCAACATCGCCGGGTCCACCGGCTACGGAGCCACCCACCAGAAACTCATCTACCGCAACTGGGGCGGCTGCGATCTGGACGACCTCGACTACGCCGCCCGCTATTTGCGCTCCGCACCCAGCGTGGACGGCGACCGCATCGCCGTCATGGGCGGCTCGTACGGCGGCTTCGCCGCGCTGTCCTGCCTGGCGCGCCTGCCCTACCCGTGGGCCGCCGGCGTCTCCCTGTGCGGTCCCACGAACCTGGTCACACTTGCGCGAGCATGCCCTCCGACCTGGAAACACTTCGTTTCTGTCGTCCTCGGCGACCCGGACACCGACGCTGAGTATCTCACCCAGCGGTCACCGATCACCTACGCCGACGCCATCACGGCACCACTGTTCGTCCTGCAGGGCGCCCGCGATCCGCGTGTTCCCCGCGCCGAGTCCGACCAGCTCGTGGCCCGTCTGCGCAACCGCAGTGTGGACGTCCGCTACGAAGTCTTCGCCGACGAAGGACACGGGTTCACCAGCCGCAAGAACGAACTCCGCGCCTACGAAGAAATCGCACAATTCCTGTGCGGCCACTTGCTCGCTCGCTAATACCAAGACAAGAGCATAGCCTGGTTCCGGCAAGAAACGAAAACCGTGTGCCACGTCAGCGCATCGGAAACTAGGTTGCGGCAATGCTTAAATCCCTCTCGACTTTGAGCCTTTTCAAAGACCCCGAAACCGCGCCGCTGTTCATCGCGCGGCTCGTCTCCAGCGCGGGTGCCGGCCTCGGGCAGCTCGCCCTCGCCTGGGGCGTGATGGGCCTCGGCTATGGGCCGGGCGGGCTCTCGATCGTGCTGGCCTGCAACTCGGTCCCCGCTCTGCTCATCCTCGTCTGCGGCGTCGCCGGCGACCGCTTCCGACGCCACTACGTCCTGATCGCGGCCGAGATCATCACCAGCGTCGCCTGGCTGGCCTTCGCCGTCTGCTTCTGGACGAAACAGGCCCCATTGCCGCTTCTATGCGTCCTCGCGACCCTGTCGGGCATCGCCACGGCAATGTTCCTGCCGGCGATCCGAGGAATTGTCGCCGACCTTCTCGCCGGAAATGGACGGCTCGCCGGCAATGCACTCGTCAAGCAGACCGACTCGATCGGATTGCTGATCGGCCTGTCATCGTCCGGGATGGTCGTCAGCACGGCCGGCCCTGGCTGGGCGGCATCTACCCGGGGCATCCTTTGCGCCGTCGGGGCGATCGTGCTCTGTCGTCTGCGCACACCCAACTGGCGAAGCGACGCCCCTGGCCTCCTCCGAGAACTCCGCGCGGGCTGGCACCACTTCGCCGCTCACCGTTGGGTCTGGATCATGACCGTGCAGTACACCGCCGTGATTATCGCCATGGTCTGCTACACCGACATCGCCGGTCCGATCTACATGGACGACGGCCACGGTGGCGCCCGGGTATGGGGCATCGTCACCGCCTGCGAGTACGTCGGCGCGCTGGTCGGCGCATTCATCGGTATCCGTTGGAAGCCAAACCGACTGGTTCTGGTTGCCGCGTCACTCCCGGCCGCCGGAGCGATCCCCATGTTCCTCATGGGGGTCGATGCGCCGTGGGTCGTCCTCGCGGCGTCGACACTCATCCCAGGCGCCTGCGCGGCGCTCTACTACGTGTTCTGGACGACCGCCCTGCAAGACACCTTCGCTCCCGAAGTCCTGGTGCGCGTGAACAGTTGGAACATCATCGCCAGCTACGTCCTGATGCCCATCACGGTCCTGACAGCCGGCCCCCTCGTCAAGGCTGTCGGCCCACAGACCACCGTGCTCGGTGGAGCAGGGCTCACCGTCGTCGCCGTGACGTGCTCCTTGCTGGTTCTCCCATCCAGACCCGATACGCCCGTAGTCGCACTCAAGAGCATCGAGGACGCCCGGCTCTCGTCATGATGTCGGTGGCAGTGCCCAAGAGCCTTAACCAACGACGGCGCCACGAGACGTCGACCATTGCCGCTGGAAACCGGTACCTGCCTTCTCATAAGGATCGATACCGGTACGGATCGCGCCCCACCACGGAGTCGCGCACTCTCCCAGGGACGATGAGGACCGCCACCCCCGCTGGGCGTTCGTCCTCGTCGCCATCTGTTGCGACAACCCTCGGGGGCGATGAGGACCGCTGTCGGAGGTCGGCAGCGTCGGGGCCTGGCTCTTGAACCTGGTTGGCGGTCTCCGTCCTTTCGCCGCTTCGACAGCGTTCCTGAGCTGGTTGATCGCGGCGGGCCGGTGCTCGCCAGAACTTTTTGTCAATCCCTGCCCGTGTGAGGTCGTTTGTGGTGCTTGTTCGCTCGGCGTCGGGGGCCGTCTCCGTTGTCCGGCGGCGGGACCGAGCGCAGCAGGGCTGCCAGTTCCCGGTCGGGGCTTCCGTGCCGCGCGTAGAGAGGGCTGCACGGCGTGGCCGCCAGGCGTTTCGAGAGGTCGAGGAGATCAGGCGCTGAGGCCAGGGAGCGGTGGACGTCGGCCAGGTGGGTGAACTCGTTCATCACGCCGATGACGCTGCGGTTGGCGGTCTTGGCCAGGCAGTGCTCGCTCATCTGCTCAAGCTCCCGGTCGGTGATCTCCTGATCGGCGCCGTGTGCGGTGAGCACCGCCGCGAGGTGGACGGGAAACCGGTCCAGCAGCGTTGCGGCGGGAGCCAGCGGCATCAGCACCGGCAGCAGTGTCCGTTCGTTGACGAACAGAGCGACCTGGGGCTTCCAGAACAGTGCCGTTGCGTACCAGGGGCCGAGCGCGGTGGTGGTGTCTGCGGCGGGGCCGGGGCGGCCGACACGGTCGAGCAGCTTCTTGGTGGCGTGGACGGTGAACATCTGCTCCATCCTGCCGTCCGGATGGGACACGCCGCCGAGGATCCTCGCGTCTGTTGTCTTTAGTTGACAGTATCGAGCGTGAGGCACTTACAAGCCTTTGATCAAGTGTCGTCCAAGGAGAGGAGTACCGCATGGACAGGTTCCCTTCGATGCTGGAGATCACCACACATGACCGAACAGGAAAGCCCAACCAACGAGGCCATCGAGCGTCTTGCCGGCGAGCTGCATGAACGCGGCCGGGCCCTGAACCATCTTCTGGCGCAGGGCCCGCCGGGACTCACCGAGCCGGCGACGGCGTACACGGTTCTGGCAAACCTCACCCAGACGTCCTTCCGCCTGGCGCAGACGGCCGAGCAGATCGACGCGTTCCTGACACGAGAGCTCGACGCCGGAAGGCTCGGACATGATCGCGGTGACGACCCCGTCCAGGCCGTGACTGCGGTACACAACGCGCTCGGACAAGTGACCGAGCAGGCCGCCGACCTCGGTGAAAGCTTCCGGCGAGCGGCAAGTGCACTCGCCCCCATCCGCGCCCAGGACGGCGGCGGAGAACTGTCCCCTGGCCGGCGCACCGTGGTGAACCTGGTCGAGCGGGAGGACGCCCAGGTGGGTCCGGCAAGTAAGGACTTCCCCAGAACGATCAACGAGGTCCTCCCGGGCCCGGCCGTCGCCGAGGACCTCCCGCCGGAGCTCCGCTCACCGCCGCAACCACCGCATCCGCGTCGCGGCCGGTAGGCCGACCTTCTTGACGGTGCACGCTGTGCGTCGTCCACTGGTCCTGAGTGTGGGCTACCGAGACTTCTGGCAGTAGCGGCGTTCAGGCCATGGGGGACGGGATGGGCGATCAGCGTCAGCCTGCGGATCTCTTCGCGGCGGCGGCAGCGCAGTGGATGTTGTCGGTGGCGTTGTGGAAGGCGCAGGTGGTCACGGAGACCAGCCTGCTTGCTGCTGACGCTGACTCCGACCGTGACGCAGCCGATGAGGTCACTGGTGCGGCTCTCGAAGTGACCGCGTTCTTCCTGCTGGAGAGCATCGGCATGGGAGCCGTGACCTTCCTGGTCACCGAGTTCGCTGCCGCATTGGATGAGTGGCTCGACGAATTGGTCATCCCGGAGGCCGTGAGCAGCGTGACCAGGGAGCCGACCACTCTGGATCGGGGCGTCATCGAAGGCCCGGCGACGCCCACCAAGGACCGGCAGGTCGCAGGCACCGAACCCGAGATGGAGATGGTTTTGGACGGGGATGCGGATTCGTCGGCAGTGGATGAGGCGGAGTCGTATGGGGGGCGTAGGGCTAGGCGGAGCGCTGAGCCCTTGGAGAACGTCGATTCGCGCGATGTCGACCCGGCAACCGCTGAGACAGCCGGGTCTGAGAGAGGCTCCGCGGCAGTGCTCGGAGACTTGCTGTCCACTGACGAGTCCCCGTTCTCGCCGGCTACCTGTGAGGAGCCTGCGGCTAAAGCAACCTCGGGCCTGCGCCCACCCGCCTGCGCCTTGACCGTCACCAGATGATCCCGGCGGGTGAGCGCTCGGCAGATGCTCCGCACCGTGAGCCGCTCCGGATCCGGCGCGATCGAATGCGGTCGAGCCGGAGAGCACCGGCGTGCGGAGCAAGAAATGGAAATCGTGCACATATGGCGGCTGGACCGGGCGCGGTCCAGGTCGGTGGGGATCGAGCGCGATCCCGGAGGCGGAGGTGGTGGCGGTAGTCGGCGAAGACGGGCCGCAGCAGGAGGCGAGGTCGGCGCGGTTGAATCGGCGGACGCATCGGACTCCGCGGCGCGGGCGGTCGGTGAGGTTCTCGCTGTCGGACGAGGAGCACGCGTTGGTTGCCTCGGCGGCGATGGGGGAACGGCTGGCGGTCGGGGCGTACGCGGCGCAGGCGGTGCTCGCTGCGGCTCGCGGCAGCGTCCAGCCGCAGTACGCGTTGCTGCGGGAGTCATTGGCGATCGTGATGCACGCGGCGGGGCAGGCGCGGCGGATCGGGGTGAACCTGAACCAGGCGGTCGCGGCGTTGCATTCGGGGGAGGCGCCGCCGCAGTTGCGGTGGTATGCCGAGGCGGCGGCGCGGACCGTCGAGAAGCTGGACGACCTCGCTGATGAGCTGCGGCGGCGTCTTCCTTAACGCGGCCGGCCCGCGTTGATCGGGAAGGTGGTGCGAGGCGGCCGGGTGCAGGGCCTGGTCCGGTACCTGTATGGGCCCGGACGCTGCGAGGAGCACCGCGATCCGCGTATCGTGGCGGGGTTCCGGAGCCCGGCGGAGCTGGAACCGGCCGTGCGTGAGGACGGTCGGCGGGACTTTCGCCGCCTGGACGGTCTGCTCACGCAGCCGCTCGCTCTGCTGGGGGAGCGCAACTACCGCAAGCCGGTGTGGCATGTGTCGGTGCGGGCGGCGCCGGAGGACCCGATCCTGGGCGATCGGCAGTGGGCCGAGGTCGCGCGGGAGGTGATGTCGCGGACCGGTCTGGCGCAGGAGGAGGACGAGGACGGCGTCCGGTGGATCGCGGTCCGGCATGCCGATGACCACGTTCACATCGTGGCCACGCTGGCGCGCACGGACGGGGTGCGGCCGGAGGTGTGGAACGACGGGTACCGCATCCGGGACGCGTGCCGGGAGGTGGAGCGGCGGTTCGGGCTGCGGCGGACGGCCCCGGCGGACCGGACGGCGGCGCGGCGGCCCAAGCGCGGCGAGAGCGAGAAGGCCGCGCGGGTGGGGCGCGGCGACTCGGCGCGTGCCGTGCTGCGGCGGCACGTCGCCGTGGCTGCGGCGGGAGCGCGGACGGAGGCCGAGTTCTTCGCGGCGTTAGGGGCTGAGGGGGTCCTGGTCCGTGAGCGTCACAGCACCCGCGTGGCGGGCCAGGTCACCGGTTACGCCGTTGCGCTGCCCGACGACGTGGATGCGTCCGGACGGCCGGTGTGGTTCGGCGGCGGGAAGCTGGCCGCCGACCTGACCCTGCCCAGATTGCGGCGTCGATGGACCTCGGACGGCGCTTCTCGTCCGCAGCGGCGTCCGCTGTCCGGACGGCACATGTCGGAGCGGACGGCTCGGGCGGTGTTGCGGACGGCCGTCCGCCGCGCGGCGGACGACACCCGGACGACCGGCGAGTTCCTCGGCCGCCTCGAACAGGACGGCCTGCTTGTGCGGCCGCGCTACAGCAAGACCGACCCGGGCGAGGTCACCGGCTATGCCGTCGCGCTGTCCGACCAGGCTGAACCCATCTGGTGCACTGGCGGCCAACTCGCCGACGACCTCACCCTGCCGCGCCTGCGACGGCGATGGGACGGCGCGGCGCGAGCCGAGGTCCTGCCCGACGGCGACTTGACGCATGAGGAACGCCAGGCGTTCTACGACGACGCGGCTCGTGCCGCGGCCTACGCCACGTCCCAGATCCGCCGGCACCTGGCCACCGATCCCTATGCCGCCGAGGACGCGTGCTGGGCGGCATCCGATGCACTGCACGCAGCCGGAAAGGCCACCGGCAACCACCACCTGCGCAGGGCCGCCGACGCCTACGAACGCGCGGCCCGCGCCCCGTACGGCCGCATCCCGCGTCCCACTTCAGCGGGAAACGCCCTGCGCACTGCCGCTTGGCTGCTGAGCCAGGCCGGTGGCCAGGACCGCACCACGGTCTCCGTCCTCCTGCTGGTCAGCCGCCTGCTGACGTTGCTGGAGACCATCGAGCAGATCCGCCTGCTCCAGCAGCGTCAGGAGCAGGCGGACGCCGCTCGCCGCGCGCATCGCCACCTTGAGCAGGCGCGAACCGCCGCAGGTCCGCAGCCCGGATCGCAACGGGACGTACACCCGGTGCCGTCACAGGTCCGTCTGGCCATGGCCGCGTTCCCCACCCCATGGGCTCCCGGCCCCGGTGTTGTTCCGGGAGCGACCCCGCCGCGCCACGAGGGTCGTCCACCGGAGCCCCGCCGCCACGCCCCATGATAACGCCCTTAAGTGACAACACGCCGAACTGCACTCTGTAGTTGACGGACCTTCCAGCGTGTTGCATCTTCCTGATCAAGGATTTTAGTTGATGGACGCTGTGCTCCATCAGCTGACGACATCGGGGGAACGATGACGACGCAGGGGTTCACCACACAGGCTGAGCTGGAGGAACGGCGTACCCGCCTCCTCCGGCTGCACTACGAGCTGCGGCGCATCGGCGTCGGCGTCCGGGCCCGGAGACCGCGCAACGGACGCTGGTGCCTGCGCATCCGCCACAACGGATGGTCCGAAACCGTCCTGTGCGCCGGCGCCGAGGGCGCCTACGCCTATGTCACCGCCCACGGTCGGCTGCTCGGCACGACCGACGAGCCCCGTTACGTCGCTCGTCTGCTGTTCTGGATGGCGGAAAGGCGCACCCGGTGACCCCCGCCCACCCACTCCCGGCACCGACTGCACCAGCCAACAGAGAACAGCGGACACCTCAGCCTGGAGTCGTCAAATGGGTGACCGCCGCCGTTGCCCCACTGATCGCGGCGCTGGCCGTCCTCGGCGGACTCGGGTCGTTCACCACCGTCCGGCAGATGGCCGAGCCGCACTTCGGCGGGCTGGCCTGGATCGTCCCGGTCGGGATGGACGTCGGCATCCTGACCCTCCTGGCCTGGGACCTGCTGATGGAGTACCTCGACCTTCCCTGGCCGGTGCTGCGCTGGGTCGCCTGGGTCTACATCGCCGGGACGGTCCTGGTTAACGTGTCCGCCGCGCACGGGAGCCTGGCGGGCAGCGTGATGAACGCGGCCATGCCCGTCCTGTTCATCACGGTGGTCGAAGGCGTCCGGCATCTGATTCGCCGATGGGTCGGGCTGACCTCCGCGAGCCGCGTCGAACCGATCCCGACCGCCCGGTGGCTTCTCGCACCCATGTCGAGCCTGCTGCTGTGGCGACGCATGATCCTCTGGCACATCACCGGATACCGGCAGGGCCTCGACCTGGAGCATCAGCACCTGCTGGCCGTCTCCCAACTCCAGCAGGACTACGGAAGGTGGTCATGGCGATGGCGCGCCCCGCTGGCCGACCGGCTCGCGCTCAGCCGACTGCCCGCCGGGCACGCGCCGCGTCCGGCCACCGACCCTGGCGACACCGGGGAGACGGCGCGGGACGACCAGTTGATGGGCATCGCCCGGCAACTCCACCGCGAGGTCGAACGCGAAGGCGTCCAGTTCAGCCGGGACCGGCTCGGGCGCCGTCTGCGCGAGCGGGGCTTCGCGATCGCCAATGAGCGGCTCACACAGATGATCGCCGCCGTCCACAAGGAGTCGGCCGGACGGGACTCGTCATGACGTCCTCGTCCAAGGACGAGCAACTCGTCCAGGCGGAGGAACAACGACGGCGACTCGGCGTCCTCCAGGGGATCGCCGACCATGCCGTCACCTGCCTCGGCGACGGACGTCTGCGATGGGACACCTGGCTGGAGCACGCAGGCCACCACGGACGCTACGGATTCACCAACACGCTGCTGATCCCGGCCCAGCGACTCTCCGCAACCGACGTCCGCTCCTACGACGCATGGCAGAGGCAGGGACGGCAGGTCCGCCGCGGCGAAAACGGCATTCGCATCATCTCCACGCGCCGCAGGCCGCGCACCGTCTTCGACATCGAGCAGACGGACGGCCAGACGATCGCGCCGAACGAGTGCACCCCCGCCGAGGGGCTGCAGCGCCTCTCCCAGCTCGCGGCCGACCTCGACTTCTACGTCGACCGCGGACAAGGCTGGACCTACCTCGGACACCCGAGCCGGCGCATCCGGATCGCTCCAGAACTGGACGACGCCGCAGCGGCGGCCCTGCTCGCTCACCAGCTCGCGCACGCGCTCCGACCTGGCGGACACATCGACACGGCCAGCGCCCACTCCGCCGCCGCCTGCCATGGCGTCCGACGTGTCATGGCCGACTCGGTCGCCTACCTCGTCCTCACCGAGCTGGGACTGCAAGTCGCGCACCTGTCGTTCCCACCGGTACCGCAATGGGCTGGGACGGACGTCCGCGCAGATTCATCCGCCGCGATTCGAGCCGTCGGCGACCAGATCGTCCGGACGAGCACACGGATCAGACGACGTCTCGCGGAAACCGCCGAGAGCAGCAGCCGCCGCCCGACAACCGCAGACGCCCGAGGCAACTCCCTACCAGCCAGAACCGCGCAACAGCACCCGGATGTCTCGACGTCACAGCTGCATAAGGCGCTCACGGACGCGCACCACTTCTTCCAGCGGAACCTGCCGGGCAGCTGGGGAGCGCACTACCTCGCACGTCGCGGCTTCACCCCACCCATGCAGGAGCAATGGGGAATAGGTCTCGCGCCCCACGGCCGCCAGCCCCTGCTCCGACACCTACGGGAGCAGGGCCACCGCGACCAGACACTCATCGAAGCCGGCCTGGCCAAGCGAAAGAACGGCGGAGAGCTGTTCGACCTGTTCCGGGACCGAGTCGTCTTCCCTCTCCGCGGCCAAGCCGGAGAGGTCGTCGGCTTCATCGGCCGCCGCCGCGACAATGCCCCCGGCCCCAAGTACCTCAACACCCCCGAGACCGCGCTCTTCCACAAGGGCGACATCCTCTTCGGCCTCCACGAGGTGCGTCCTCAACTCACGCAGAGCGCGCGCCCCCTGCTGGTCGAAGGCCCCCTTGACGCGATCGCCGTCAACACCACCTGCCCCGAGAGCTACGCCGCCGTCGCGCCCTGCGGAACGGCGATCACCACCTCCCACATCGAGGCGATCGCCGCCCACACCGACCTCGCAACGTTCGGGCTGGTCATGGCCCTCGACGGCGACCCCGCCGGACGCGCCGCAGCCATCAGGGCTTGGCGCACTCTCCGCAACATCACCGGCCCGATCGACGCGGTCGTCCTACCCGAAGGCCAGGACCCGGCTGACCTCCTATCCACCACGCGACACTCCAGTGTCCGCGACTCCCTACTTACTGTGACTCCCCTCGCTGACCTGCTGGTAGATGAGAGGATCCAGAGGTTCGGGGGAGCGCTGGAGTTCGTCGAATCACGCATCGCCGCCGCCCAAGCGGCCGCCGTGCAGATCGCCGAACTTCAGCCCGACCAGATCGGCCGGCAGGTCACCCGCGTCGCCGCCCGCACCGGCATGGACCCAGCCGAGATCACCGCCCTCGTGGCCGCCGCGATCAGCCCGGACCCGCCACCGGCCGCCCCCGTCCCGGCCGTCGCCTCACTCCCGCCCCCTGCACCCACGCAACAGGCACCCGACATCCGCAGTTCCCAGGACAGAGCACCTTCCCAACGTCCCAGCACCCACCGGAGGACGGTATGAGCCAGCAATACCCGGACCCGATCGCCGAAGGACTCCAGCACAGCGGGCAGCGACTCGTCCAGATCGTGTCCGCAGCCGTCGGAGTGCAGCAAGCCCTCGCCCAGCGCAGAAGCCGCTTAAAGACCGTCCAGCAGGCCCGGGACGAGAAGGCCCACCGAGCCCAAGCGCAACTCCGCAGGGCGGCACTGGCCGACGCCCGCTCACGCTGGGACCGCGCCCACGACCGCAAATGGCTGCGCGAGGCGAACCTCCTGGACGTCGCCGAAGCCTGGGGAGCAGCCGTCCCGTACGCAGACGGCAACGCCTCCGCGGCCCTCGCCGCCCGCAGATGCGAAGAGCAGCTCCGCCGCCTTCACCCGCACGCGATGAGCCACTACGACCGGTTCCGCGCCGAAGGAACGGATCCACTCCAAGCGATGAAGCAGGCCGCGCCCTTCTTCACCCGGGATCCCAACGTCCGCACCGGCGACCCGGCCCCCGAAAACGCCGAACTACACGAAGGCACCGGCACCGAGTGGGCGGCGCGCGTCCACGGCCCCGACCGCGCCGAATGGGAACAGGCCCGCCAGGAACAGCGCGCAACCCAGCTCGCCGACGAACTACGCACCAAGCTCCGCTCCCAAGGGCGCGACCCGCAGCCCGAAGAGCTGCGAATGGTCCTGGAAATCACCACGAACCTGCCCGAGGACACCATCGCGAAAGCCGTCCCCACAGGTCCGCGCCCTCGTCCCACCCAAGACGTCGAACGAGCCGCCGAAGGCTTCCCGTTCTCCGTCGACGAAGCGCTGGAGATGAGCTCGACGCAGTCCTTCGAATCGTCGGCCCCGCGACGGACGCCACCCCAGGCCCCCGACCGCAACCGCCGGCGCAACCTCTGAACGAAAGGACACCGAGCAAATGCACGGCATCCAGAACAGCCCGTTCTTCCTGCTCGCCCTCATCGGCCTGCTGGCCATCCTCGCCGTACTGCCGACGCTCATCGCGCTCGCCCGCGGCGCGGACGACATCGGCTACCTCATCCTGGTCAACGTGATCTGCTGCGCCACCATCTTCGGCTGGCCCATCGCGCTGATCGCCGCCATCGCATGGCCCCGCCGCCATCCACCCAGCACCTGGAGCCCCGCACCGCGACCGCATCCGCACGGGGATCGCACCCACCGGCGAGGCCCGTATGCCTGAACCCTCAACCGTCGCCGACGACCCGGCCAGCCTGAAGCACACGCCGACCCGACCCGCCCGCTGCTCGCAGGCGCGTACTCCGGCGCGGTGGGGACCACTCGTCGTCAACTCCGCCTTCCTCCTCGGCGCCGTCACCCTGCCCAACATCTCCGCGCAGGACGACATGGGCCCGATCGCCATGCGCGGCATCGCGACCTGCGCCCCCATCGGGCCGGTCGCCAGCCGCTACGTCGACAAGAAGAAGGTCTGCCGCCGCGCCCGTAAAGAGGCTCTGCGAAGCCTCCAAACCGGCCGCGACCCCGACTGGGACGACGTCATCCGCGACTCCATCCCCAAAGCCCCGAAGCGCCCTCACCGCCCTCCGCCCGAAACGGGCTCCCGGCAGCGCCAGAAAGGGCACGACACCAACCCGGCGGCGCCACCGAACGCGTCCTCTACGCCCCCACGCACCCGATCAACAAGCCGCCCCGAAACGCGGCCATCACCAAGTGCCCCGCCGCCCAGCGCGTCGGCGATACCCAAGTCCTCTCAGCACGCTCCCGCACCCGGCCCGACGTCGCACCCTGGCGGCCCATCCGACCGCACACCGTGGCCGACGCTCTGGGCCGCAGCCATCGCGCTGCTCACCCTGCTCACAGCCGCCGTCCACCTGGCCAAACACCGCCGGACCATCGTCGCGGGGACGATGTCGCTGCTCAGCAACCGGAAAGGAGGCTTCCGCCCGAGGACCCCAGCATCGCCTCCAACCACGACCGACCACACGGCACCCAGCCGAACCCGCATCGACTCCCTCCTCGCGAAGGGAGCTTCACTGACCGGCCCGGGAGCCGAAGACACCGCCCGCCACCTGGCCATCGAGATCCTGAGCCGGCGGCAAGCCGACCCGACCGAACTCGTCCTCAACCGCCCCGACGCCTGGCGGCTGTTCGGCTTGGACATCGGCACCCTGCAAGAGGACCGAATCCCCGGCCTGGTCCTCACCGACGACGCTGAGCAGACACGCACCCTCCTGGCCCGCCAGACCCCGTCCCGGCGGCTCCTCCTCGCCTACGACAACGAAGGCGAAGACCCGCCTGGCGGACGAGACCCGATCCCCGTGGTGTCCATATCGACCCGCACCGATGGGGCCGCGAGGATCCCAGCCGTCGGCGAGGTCGCAAACACCATCGGCCCGTCCGCAACCGACCATCTACCGTCGCTGACGAGGGACGACGCCTTCAACCTGATCATGTCGATGCCGACACGCGCCCGGCATCCGATGAGGTAGGCGGTGCGGAGGAACACCCGCCCCGTCGCCTTCAGCGCCGAGCGGAGTCGGTGGAACGCCATGCCTCCCCGGTGCGGGGGATCATGGCTTGCGCAGGACGCCGCTGTATTCGCACATGTCCCGCCCCATCTTGGAGGCCCCCCACGAACTGGGCCAGTTGGTCGGGGACGGGCGCCAGGGGCGGCTGGTCGGGGTCGGGGCGCCAGTGCAGCAGGTTCACCAGACCCGGCGCGACCGCCTCCTGGCCGTCCAGAAGGAGCGCGTCGACCTGTTCGCGGCTGCGGTTCTGCCACGGGATGCCGGCCGCGTTCATCCGGCTGTCCAGTTCGGCGGCCCGCTCAGGGGCGGAGCAGACGATCTGCGAGAACGCCAGGTGACTCCCGGACACCGTCCGGTCCATAAGGCCGTGCAGGAGGCCGCGCGGATCGTCGGCGTCGGTCAGGTGCCCGACCGAAAGGAACAGCACCGCCAGCGGCTCGTCGAAGTCGATGAGCCGCGCCACCTCGGAATGTTTCAGGACGGCGTCCAGGTCGCGGAAGTCGGCGTTGATGACGACGGTGGAGCCGTCCCCGGCCAGCAGCGCGCGGCCGTAGGCCAGCACGATGGGGTCGATGTCGAGGTAGACGACGCGGGCGTCGGGCGCGAACCGCTGGGCGACCTGGTGGACGTTGTTGTCGGTGGGCAGCCCGCAGCCCATGTCCAAGAACTGCCGGATCCCGGCCTCGGCCGCCAGATACCGCACCGCCCGGTACAGGAACAGCCGGTTCTGCCGGCTGATGTCGATCGACTCGGGAAGGCGGGCGCGGTCTTCAACGCGAAATCGCGATCGACCTGGTAGTTGTCCTTACTACCGAGCGCTCAGCCGTACACCCGCGCCGACGCCGGTATGTCATCACGGATCTCGATCGGCGATTCACGCTCTTCGACGGCCACTATGCGCTCCCGATCCCGTAGTGCAGTTGTCCGATCAGGCAACAGCAGCCGCTGAGCCCCGCCCTCCACCCGATCTTCATCCGTCCGTCCGGCCCCGGCCACCAGGCCCGCAGAGGCCGCCGACGCGTCAGAGATCGAGTTCGCCGCTCCTTACCTGCTCGACCATGTGCCGCCATACATCATGTTCGAACACCAGCATCGGACCGTTGGGGTCTTTGGAGTCCCGGACGGCGACCATCCCGGGGAGCGGGGCCAGTTCGACGCAACCTTGGCTGCCCTGGCTGGCCGTCGCCTTGCGCCAGTGCAAGAAAGAGGGGGAGGGGGCGGTCATTGCATCTCCTTTTCGATGCTGCGCAGGAAGGACGCCGTCTCACGGGGGTCGAGGGCCGAAGCGACGAGCAGGTTGAACTTGGTGTTCATGCGGCTTACCTGGTGCGGTTGCTCCAGGTAAGCGTTGCCCGCCTGACTTTCGACGTACACGACGTCCGGGTCGGTGGGGTCGGGGAAGCCGAGCAGTGAGAACGGCCCGTCAAGCCCAATGTGTGCGCCTTTGCTAAAGGGTAGAACCTGCACGGTGATGTTGGGAGTGTCGATCGCTTCGAGCAGGTGGCGTACCTGCTTGCGCATCACGTGAACATCCCCGATACGTCTCTGCAGTACGTTCTCATCCAAGATCACCCACAGGGAGAACGGCGGGGCCGTCCGGTCGAGGACTTTCTGTCGGGCGAGGCGGAGCTGCAGAAGCCGGTCGATGGTCTTGGGTGCCTCGCCGGGCAGCGTTGTCCGCAACACTTCACACGCGTAGTCGGGAGTCTGCAGCAGTCCGTGGACGAGCTGGTTGTCGAAATGCCGCAGCTCGGCCGCCTCGCTCTCCAGGCCGATGTAGGAGCCGAAGTGGGGAGGGAAGACCTCTTGGAACTCGTTGTACCAGCCCGGCTGCGCTGCCTCCCTGGCAAGTTGCAGGAGGGCGTCCCGGGCGTGGTCGTCGGTTGCGTCGAACAGCTCCAGCAGGGCGCGAAGCTCGCGCTGCTTGGGCGGCTGCGCTTTGCCCGTCTCGATGCGGCTCACCCGTGACGGCGAGCACTCCAAGTGCTCGGCGATCTGCTCGATCGTGTAGCCGGCGTTCTCCCTCAGCTTGCGAAGCTCCGAGCCGAGTCGGCGCATCCGGACGGTCGTGACTCGAGGTTGCGGCATCTAATCCCCTCTCATGCTTGGCACAAGCTACTCCGCACAAGCCTCGCCCAGTAGCCAAGAGGCGACGGCCCGCCCTTGCTAGCGCGGACATCTCCGGCAAAGCGGTCAACGTCTCTGTCATTTTCGTTCGCACACTTGTGCCGCACAGATCCCAGGTGCATGCTTGCCTGTGTTCGCTTGAGTACTGAGAGCAACTGATCGGTATGCGGCCAGCTGAATTCGGCGTCCTCCACGCAGCCAGAGCATCCCGGAACAACGAAACGGTCCCGGACGCGGTGCGCCAACACCGGCCGGGACCTTGATCGGACACGGGAGGTCCGACCCATGCATGATCGTACGAACCCGTCACCCGGCTGGGTGATGTCGCCTGTCGCAAAGCACGGACCCGCTCTCGAATGGGAACGAGTAGGTGCCGCGACACCGTCCGCTCCGTACCCGTACCTGGGTGCACGGCCCTCGTCCGTTCGCAAAGGTAGGCGGGGCCGGGTCGGGTGTCGCGGCCGTCGCTTCTTGCCCGCGACGCTGGGCAGGAGCGGTCGATGCTGACCGGTGCCCCCGCCGACATCCCGATCGGCGGTGCGTGCGCGTTCCAGCTCCCCGGCGACCTGAGCGCCGCCTCCACCGCGCGCTCCCTCGTTGCGGCGACCATGCGCCAACTCGGCTTTGCCCCCGACCCGATCGAGGACGCCAGGCTCGCGGTCTCAGAGTTGGCCACCAACGCCCTGACCCACGCGCCCCCGGCCCTGATCCCGGCGGCGCAGCCCGAACTGTGGATCTGGGCGCGCACCCGCCCTGCCCCGCAACTGGTCGTCTCCGTCTTCGACGCCCACCGCGACGCCTGGCCGATTGCCTTGGGCGCGGGCCTGCTCGATGAACACGGCAAGGGCCTGTGCATCGTCGCGGCCCTCGCCACCGACACCGGCATCCACCTCACCCGATCCCGCCTGACCGTTTCACCCGGCAAACGCGTCTGGTTCACCCTCCCGCTCACCGCGCCATGGCCAGCGGACGGCAGCGCCATCGCCCCGATATCGGCAGCCGATCGGCTTACTGCAGCGCTGCGATCCCGTGGCGTCCCCACCACCCTCCGCAGCGACGACCACGGCGTCTCACTCCTCACCGCAGGAACGACGAACATCTGGGTCGAGCCCAAGGCATTTGCCTGGCACGACGGCCAGGGCTACACCCGCCACCCACTGGCCGACCTGCAAGAAACCGCCGAACGCATCGTCGGCCACCACGAAACCCGCACCCTGACCTCACCGAGCTGACCGACACCCCCGGCCCGAACCGGCCCACATCCCCGGGGACGCGGCTTAACCCCCGGTCCGCCGCGTCCCCGGCCCACGCCATCCCCACCCAGGACGAGACCCCATGCACACCACCGCCGACCGCGCGCCCCTCCTACAAGGCATCGAAAGCATCCGGACACTGGCAGAACTAGCCGACCCCACCGCCATCGCCCGCCTCCTCGACCAACCGGCTGCCATCAGCCACCTTGACGACCACACCCTCGACTTCCTTCGCCGCGCCCAAGACCTGCTCCTTGCCACCACACGGACGCTGACTGGAGCACTCGAACCCACACGCCGCCCCACGACCATCGACATCGCCGAAGCCTGGCACCGCGCTCTCCTCCACCTACCCCGCCGCGACGACGGCCCGGTCCTCATCCACATCCAAGAGTTCGAGGACGCCTACCAAGCCATCCCAATCCTGGTTCCCATCCCCGAACCACCACCGGTCCCAACCCTGGAAACCGCGACCACCCTGGTCATCGACAAGACCACCGGCACTGTCACCCGCTGGCCCCTACTCCCACTAGACGTCTTGACCAGCCAATACCGCCGCTACAAGCACCAAGAACCCATGCTCCTCGACAATCAACCTTCGTGAGCTACTGGCCCGCGAGTGCAGGCGCGGTAAGGAGGAAGAGGAATCTGCGTAAGCGCCGCGGCCCGCACCTCGCGAGAGGAGCATCCCCGCGTGCGCGGGGAGCACCGGGACGCGCCATCCGCGAACGCCCTGTTCACGGGACCATCCCCGCGTGCGCGGGGAGCACCGAGCGGCGGTTGGGCCCTGTACGTGGACGAAGGGACCATCCCCGCGTGCGCGGGGAGCACCGAGCGGCGGTTGGGCCCTGTACGTGGACGAAGGGACCATCCCCGCGTGCGCGGGGAGCACAATGACGATGCCCTCCAGGATGCGCTCGGGCTGGGACCATCCCCGCGTGCGCGGGGAGCACGATGCGCCCTTCGCGCACGTCTCCCAGGTCGCGGGACCATCCCCGCGTGCGCGGGGAGCACGATGCGCCCTTCGCGCACGTCTCCCAGGTCGCGGGACCATCCCCGCGTGCGCGGGGAGCACCGTTCCCGATCAGGCCGTCGATCACGGCCAGGGGGACCATCCCCGCGTGCGCGGGGAGCACGGCCGCCTCGACACGGTCATCAAGGTCCACGAGGGACCATCCCCGCGTGCGCGGGGAGCACATGGTGGGTTTCCACGGGGTGAGGCGGGTGGTGGGACCATCCCCGCGTGCGCGGGGAGCACCTGGCGGTGGCCGTCATTGCGGTGATGGTCGCGGGACCATCCCCGCGTGCGCGGGGAGCACTTCGCCCAGAGCCTCGGCGGGTCGCAGATGGCGGGACCATCCCCGCGTGCGCGGGGAGCACAGGCGAAGGCCGAGGAGTGGGAGTCCGCGGCCGGGACCATCCCCGCGTGCGCGGGGAGCACTACGGTCGATCACGTCCCCCGACGCACGGGAGGGGACCATCCCCGCGTGCGCGGGGAGCACCCCGTCTCTGGTTACTCTCTGGAGGCGTCATGGGGACCATCCCCGCGTGCGCGGGGAGCACAACTGTGGTCTTGATCTTGAAACAATTGTTCAGGGACCATCCCCGCGTGCGCGGGGAGCACCGCCGCAGGAACTCGCGCAGCTCCTCGAAGGAGGGACCATCCCCGCGTGCGCGGGGAGCACCTCCGGAAAAGCGTCTCCTTGCGCAGCGTTCAGGGACCATCCCCGCGTGCGCGGGGAGCACCTTGAGACCGTCGTCGACTTCATGGTCGATGGGGGACCATCCCCGCGTGCGCGGGGAGCACCTGCTTGGAATCAGGTGTGTCGATTGGCTCCAGGGACCATCCCCGCGTGCGCGGGGAGCACTCTCGCTGACCTGCGGGTTTATCGCGCGTCGAGCGTGTTTTGGAGCACTTCTTGAGATTCCGACATTTCGGGCTACAGGTTAGCGCTTGCCGTAGCGGCGGCGTTTGGAGGCATTGCTCCAACCTGCGGGCGGAGGTTTGGAGGAGACGGCCGGCTTCGTCTTGGGGCGTCGGATCAGTGTCAGGCCGTCATGGTCGATGGGATGCCATTTGTGGTCCCGGGTTTCGAAGGTGAAGCCCTGCTCGTTGTTGGTGGTATAGGCGAGGAGTGCGCGGCCGGTCTCGGCGTACTGGTGCACTTCGTCCCAGAGGGCTTGCCTGATGCGGGCCGAGGGGCCGCCGATGAAGACGCCGGGGGAGATCTCCATGAGCCAGCGGGTGAGGAAACCGCGGAGGCCGGCGGGACAGTTGGTGAGGATGATGATGGTCACCAGTTCACGTCTTCGGCGTAGTTGCGTCCGGACTCGATGTTCATGCCGTGCTCGCTTTGGAGCGTGACGTGGTCGGCGTCGTTGTCGGTGAGGTCCGCTGATGAGTCGTCAGGGAGGAGGAGACGTTTGATGTCTTGGACGCACCGGCGGAGCAGCCCGACCTCGTTGATGCGGTCGCGGAGAGCGCGGCGAGTGCGGGAGCCGACGTCCTCGTGGCTTTCGGCTGCGACTTCGAAGGAGATGGGGATGGCGATTTCGGTCTTGTAGAGGTCGGCGATGTCGAGGACGAAGGCCAGTTCGTGGCCGGAATGGATGAAGCCAAGGCCGGGCGAGCAGCCGAGTGCGGCGACCGTTGTCTGGGCGACGCCGTACATGCATTGGGCCGCAGCGGTGACGGCCTGGTTGGCGGCGTCGCCGGAGTCGAAGTCGCCGGGGACGTACTGACGGCCGTTCCATGTGAGGCCGAAACGGGCGGCTTCATACCGGTAGCGTTCTTTGACGCGTCGTCCTTCGCGGCCGAGGAGTTCGTGGCGGCTGAGACCTGACGGGTCCTCGCCGGGGAACCGCATCCGGTACATGGCGCGGGCGACGTCCAGCCGAGTACGGCGGTTGGCCCAGGCGGTTGCTTGAGCTTCGACCAGGGCCGAGGAACGGTTGAGTGACCGGCCGCCCGAGTAGAACCGGACGCCTTGCTCGCCGACCCAGACGACGCCCGCACCGCTGTCGCCCAGGACGCTCATGGCCTGATGCGTGACGCGAGTGCCTGGGCCGAGCAGGAGAGTGCCGATCGTGGCGGACGGGATATGGGTGATGCCGTCGGCGTCCTCGGCGGTGATGGCGTTGTCTTCGCGGTGCAATGTGCAGCGCTCAAGGTAGATGAACGAGAGTCGGTCGCTCATCCGGGTCAGTTCACGCGGCGAGGATGCGCCTCGCTTTCCTACTGTGGACATGGATCACGCCTTGGCGAGGGTCATCAAGCCGCAGCCGTATGCCTTGGCCTTGCCGATGCCGTGGGTGAGCGCGCGCCGAAACACTTCGGGGTCTGTGACTTCGAGCAGTCCGTCGTAGGTGACGGTCACCAGTGTGACCGGCTTCTGCATGCCCTTCTTCTTGAAGGCGAGTTCCCGGCGACTGTGGACGATCAACTGATGCTCGTCCGATCCGTCTTCGAGGTCAGTGGCCGTGGGCCGCCGGGCGATCTTGAAGCCCGTGCTCTCCTGGCGTTGCAGGAGCCAGCGCGCCTGGTTTCTGGGACCGATGTGGGCGGTCGCCTTGGTCGGTACGCCGTCCTTGTTGCGCACCGAGTGCACCGGATTGGCGGTCAAGCGGAAGGCCCACTGGTCACCCGTGCCGAGCCGGTCGAGGAAGGGACCGTAGTCGTAGGTCTCCCAGCGCGCGGTCGTCGGCCAGCCGGCCTGCTCGACCAGGTGAGTGAGGTCCGGCTTGTAGGGACTGACGATGCACAGGTGGGTTCGGGACTTGCTGTCGCGGTCGAGCCGCCACAGCACCCGCGGGCCGTCCGTCCAGTCGGGGAGTTCCGCGAAGGACGACATCACGGACGCGTGCAGGACCTGCGGAGAGGAGAGCAGTTTCCGGGCGCCGATCCGTTGAAGGTTGATCCGAAAGCGCGTCAGGTACATCACTGGCCTCGCAGGACAGCGGTCGGGTCATGGTCGGTGACGGGCCGCCGGGCGGCCGGATTGGGAATCCGCACCTGGTGATGGCGGATGGCGCGCAGCGCGTACCGGCGGTGAAGCGGGTCGAAGCTGAGCGGCTGATCGCGGAGAGTGTCCACTGGGCCCGCGACATCGTCGGCTTGGACGATGGTCTCCAGCGTCACCATGGATTCTCGGTTTCTGCGCTGGTGCCAGGAGGACGCCCGCCAAGGCTCGTCCTTCAGCCGTTCGTCGAGGGTCTGGTCGTGGTGCACACCGAGTTCGATCGGCCGGGCAGGCGGGCAGGATCGACGCCCGAGGTACGGCAGGAAAACCGGGTCGCGCAGGGCACGGTGAAGCCGGTCGAGTAGATCGTCCTCGCCTTCGACCACGGCCACGAAGACCGCGTCGGCCAGATAGAACCGTTCGGAGATCGGCAGAGACTTACCGCTCTCGAAACGGTGCGCGGTCTGGTAGTCGCGCACGGGGACGCCGCGCTGGTCGACGCGGACACCGAAGCGCAGCGCCGCCAGGTCGGTGAGATCGTCACTGCGCCGGCGCCCAAGGGCGGCGGCCAGCAAGCCGACGACACCGCTCTTGGTTGGCGCATGCTCGGTAGTGCGCCGCGCGAACCGCGCCGACGCCCCCCATGCCTGCAAGGGACCGGCGAGCTGCAATGTCAGGACGCTCACTGCTGCGCGTCCTGACGGCTGGCGACCTCCTCGCCGACCGCGTTGACAAGCTCGGGCAGCGAGACCTGGGTGCCCAGCTTCGACAGCCGCTCAGTGCTCTTGCCGACGGAGAGCACCCACGTCTGGGCGTCCTCGGCGACACCGTAGGCGGTCTCGATCTCCGGGGCGTAGCGGGCCAGCCGCGCCGCGGCCTCCTGCACGTATCCGCCGCTGTCCTGGCCTTTCCGGCAGGGCTCCTCGAAGGCGCCCACGAAGCTGATGGGACGGGACGAGCGGATCTTCACCACTACCGCGTCCGGCAGTGTGTGGTTGCCGAAGGTGTTGACCTTCCCGGTCGGCATCGAGGTGATGAACCCCTGTACGAACGCCTCCACGGCGCGGCGGACGGGTTCGGTGACCGGCTCGTCGTCGCGCAGGCCCTTGCCGAGGTTGCCACGAAGCTGGTCGACGTCCAGGGCGGCGTAGCGGTAGAGGGTCGCGGAGTTGAAGTCCACGGTGCCGATCATGCCCGCGCCGAGGTCGTCGTCCTCGCGTTCCTTGTGGTCGTCTATGGCGGTGTAGTAGTCAGACTCGTTCTCCACCTGGTGGACGCTGAGGGCGTGCGCGACCTGGGTGGCGGCGTCGACGTTGATGTCGGCGCCGTCGGCCACCATCCGCCCGAACAGGGCGATGTCGACCGAGTGGCAGGCGTTGGCGATCTGCTTGGCCCGCGCCTTGTTGTCCTTGTCCTTGAAGAACGTCTTGATGTCGTCGCGTCCCTCGACGGCGAGTTCGGCGAGCCCGTCCAGTTGGCGGGCGCTGAGGAACATCAAGTACTTCGACTCGGGGGCCGCCGCCGGCTCGTCCTCGCCGACGGTGGAGCCGCGGCGCTTGGGGACCTCGATTTTGGAGCCGGTCGCGTTCTGCACGGTTTCGGCGGCGAGGTTCCACGCATCGCCCTGCTCGATGGACGCGTCCAGGTCGTGGATGCGGTCGGCGAGCAGCTCCGCCACCCGCTTGGTGCGGACACCGAGTTCGCTGGGGTCCAGCAGGTCGTGAAAGCTCTTGCGGGTGGCGCGCTTCCACGCCTGGCTCGATACCCGGGCGCGGCGCACGCCCCCGTAGACGGCTGTCTTGGGCGTGCCGGTGTCATCGCGGTTCAGGTTGCTCGGCGGGACGCTCTGCAGCACATGCAGGTCGATGATGGTGCGAGTCATGTGACGTCCTTGTCGTCCGTGGTCCCGTCCGGCGTCATCCGGTCAGGCCGTGGTTGACCGCCCCGGTTCTGAGACGGACGGTAGGCGTGGAAGCTGCGGCCCCACTTCCGGCGGACGCGTGCGAGACCGTCCGGCGTGTGGGCGTGATAGAGCTGCTCAGCCAGCGCCGAGTAATCGAGGGGAACGGAGTCGCGACGCAGAAGCGAGATGATCTCCCGAAGGCGGTACGCGAGAACGTCGAGGCTTCCGGCGGTTCCCACCCGGACGAAACGTCGCCGGATCGGCTCGTCGATCTCACCGGGGGGCATCAACCGGCGGACGGCTTCGCCCAAGTCGACGCCAGGCCTGTGCATCCGCTGATTGGGGCGCGACTGCTGGTGCAGCGCGTACAGCGTGACGGCGAGAAACGATGCGTTCTCCGCACGCGTGGCCTGGACCTCGCTGAGCGTCTGCTCCTGGTAGAGCTGGTCAGCTCCGGTCAGGCCCCAAAGTTCCGGGACGTCCTGGGGCAGCTTGCCGGCTCCCCGCCTGAGCTGCGCCAAGCGCCCAACGGCCGAACTCGCGTCGCGCAGATAGCCGTCCTGCAGTTGGGTGACGAACTCGCCGACGATCTGGCCGATGAGGTCGGACGCGTACTGCCGTTCTTCGGGAACGGTGGCGGTCATGAGCTGGCCTCCGCGGGCTCCTTGAGGGGCTCTTCATGGGGTTCAGGGGCGGTACCGGGCAGCACCTTGCAGAGCCGGTACCGGAAGGTCGCATCGGCGCGTGAGGCCGTGAGCCACAGTTCCTGGCCCTTGCCGGTCTGGACGATGCGGCCCTCCCATGCGCCGTCGCCGGCGTCTGCGACCTCCTGGGCGCCCAGCCGGGCGACGGCGGTGTATGCCAGGTCCTGCCAAGCCGCCCGCTGAGACTGCGGGACGGCCTTCGAGGTCAAGGTGGCGAGCCATTCGCGGAAAGGGCCGTCCAGCATGCCGTAGCCGTTGCGTGTCGCATGAGTGCGGGCGGGTTCGGGATCGGCTCCTATCGCACGGGCGAGGTCGGCCGCCAAGTCGCCGAGCACCCTGACCGCCGCCTCGGCGTCGGCGACCGCATCGATCGCTTCCTGCCCGAGCCGGGTGTCACGCTCGTGCAGCAGCACCACCGGCATCGCGACCGCGTCATCGATCATTTCGTCGATCACCGATTGCTGTGTCCCGTACTGGGCTCCCACCAGCCGCGCCCGGACGAGGAAGTCCTCGGCGAAACCGCCTTCGATCGTCAGCCGAGCGACCCAGTCCAGGATGCGAGGGCGCACTATCGCCGCGGCTTCGCCACGCTGCTCTGCGCCGGGAGCTCGACCGGCGACCAGCGCACTCAGACCCCGCCAGGCGCTGATGCCCGGGTCGTGCTCGCGCGGCAGGTACACCTGGGGCAGACTCTGCGCCTTCTCCTGGGTGGGGCTGCGCCGCCATCCGGTCATCGGCTCACGCTGATGCTGGTTGCGGGCGCTCAACGGATCGCCGTAAGCCAGCACGACGCCGTGGACGCCGTCGTCGTCGAACGCGAGCCGCACCCGCCGGGACTGCCACGTGTACAGGTCTCGCACACCCGTCGGCCGCCTGCTCAGCTCCAGCGGGTCCGTCTCGGCCGGTCCGGGCACCGGATGCCGCCACGCGGGACGGTCCTGGCCGGCATCGATGCGGAGGTTGTCGGTATCGAGCGCGATCAGGTTCAGCAGCAGCGTCTCTCGCAAGTCGTCGCCCTCGACGAAGACACCTCCCAGGTTCCCTGCCCAGCCGGTCCCCAGCGGATAGACCCTGCCGCCCTCGGTCCTGGGATCACCGGCCGCGCCCGTCTTGATCCCAGAGGTGTCGAAGGCGTGCGCGTGCACGACCCAGCGGGCGGCCTCGGCGAACGACAGACGCTCCACACCACGCGCGCGCATGGTGAAGAACAGCGTTCCGTTCGGCACGTCCGCGACAAGTCGATCCAGGGATGCGATCTCGTTCTTGCCCGTCCGCAGGCCGGGGGTCTGGAAGAACGGAGCATCGGGATGCAGCAGGTCGAACCGGTCACGATGGCGATCGAGATACGCGCCGATTCCGGCGGCGCCGTCCAAGGGAAGGCCGTCTTGCCAGAGTTCCTGCCAGGCGTCGAGGTCGGCCGGCCCCTCCACCACATCGTGCAGGATGGCGAGCAGCAGCCGTAGAAGGGCGAACTCCTGCGTGGGGACGTCTCCGACGAGCCGGCGGATCTCGGTGGCCTGGGCGAAGACGCCTGAAAGGGACAGCTGCACCTCGGTGCCGTCTTTCCGCAGCACCGGCAGCCACGGCTCCCGAGTCAGATCGAAGCACGTCCGAAGGTCACTGGACACGTGTCACCTCAAGACCATCAGAATGGGTGTAGCGAAGGTCGAAGCCCGCCAAGCGGGTCCGGCCGTTCTCGTCGAGCATCAGGATCAACTCACCGGCCAGCCAATGGCTCTCCTTCGACTGCCAGGCGGGGACGCACTCGGCTTCCAACTCCTCGATCGCCTGGTCGAGTACCTCGGGAATGGAGAACACGAACGGCAGCCGCAAGCCGCACGACGCCACGATCCGTGCCACGTCCCAGGAAGGAGCCGCCTCGGTCGGCACCTCCCGTCCGCCCCGGCCCTCGTCGAGCCACGGCAACGTCCGAATCGTCCCGTCCGCGAGGCGCTGTACCACCAGAACCTCCAGCGACTCACGGGTGTCGCGCACTTGCGCCCGGCCCGCCCGGGTGTCGTCGGCGTCCCCCACACCGGCATCGATCCAGCCGACCAGCGCCCGGCCCGCCCGCCCCACGTCATTGATCTGGAAGTCTCGGGCCTTATCGAGCTGGCGTTGCTGGTGGAGCAAATGGTCCTTGTACGCCTGTTCCATTGCCTCCTGCCAGCTTGGCGGCCCGATCGGCTCCGTCCCGTAGGCGCTCTGCACCAAGGGACTGATGTTCTCCGGCAGCCTCACCACCGACCCTGACTCGGCCAGGCCCGACAGATACGGTTCCAACGCCGCCGCAGATCGCAGCAGTGAATGCAACCTGTAAACGCGCTGCGATCCCATGACCGGCTCGGCCGGGACCGCATCCCAGTCCATGCCTGCGACGAGGCAGCGGGCCGAGCGAAGCCGCCCAGGACGTTCACGCTGATCCGGGCCGCGCATGTGCCGATGCAACCGGCCCATACGCTGAAGCAGCAGGTCGATCGGGCACAGGTCTGTCACGAGCAGATCGAAATCGATGTCCAGGGACTGCTCGGCAACCTGGCTGGCGACCACTATGTGTCTCGCGGGACGACGCCCAACGCATTGCTCTGGAGGCCCGAAAAGATCCAACAGCTCGGCGTCCTTGCGCGAGCGATCGAGATCGACGAAGCGGGCATGCGCCACGGTGATGCCGATCTCCGGGAACCGAGCCCGCAGGAACTGGGCGGTTTCCAGCACTCGGCCCACCGTGTTGCGCACCACCAGCGCGCAACCCCCGTCGCTCAGCTCAAGCTCCAGCCGATCCGCCAGCTCGCTCAGCCCGTCACCGAGCCGCTCCACCTGTACGTCCGTACGCCTGCCAGACGGCGCTACTTCCTCTACCAGCACGGGCTTGCCGGATTCGGCCGCCGTCAGAAGGGGGTAACCGTCGGCCTCCCGGACCTCGCGCAGCTCCGGCGCAGCCTTTCCGAGATAAGCCTTGACCAGTTCATGCCGTCGCTCGGCCGGCAACGTCGCAGACAACACCACGACCGGCACGCCGTACGCGCCCAGCCATGACAACACCCGATCCAGGTAGGAGTTCATGTAGGTGTCGTAGGCGTGCGCCTCGTCGATGACGACGACCTTGCCGGCCAGCGCAAGATGCCGAAGCGCCAGATGCCGGCTCTTCAAGCCCATGAACAGCAGCTGATCGACCGTGCCCACAATGAACGACGACAGCATGGCCTTCTTACGGCCGTGCAACCACTGATGCGCAACGAGCTCGGCGGACGAGACAAGCCGATCAACGCGCGGTCGCCACTCGTCTCCGCCCCCGTCGAGTTCGACGCCGGCGACCGTGCCCCTCCCAGCCCGCACCAGTTCACCGAACTCATCGTTCAATGCCGCCTTTGAGTGAGCCAGCATCACCGACCGCAGCGTCGACCCCTGCGCGTCCGGGAGGCGGCGCAGCCACCTCAGCATGCGAGGGAACATCGCGTTCCCCGTGGCCATCGTCGGGAGCGCTACGAACACGCCCCCGGCTCCCGAGCGAGACGCGAAGACCTCCGCCACAGCCAGCGCCGCCTCGGTCTTCCCCTCGCCCATGGGCGCCTCGATCACCGTCAGCCCCGGGGAAGCCATGGCCCTCGCAACCGCGGCTGCGCGTGCCTGAACGGGACGTACGCGAGCATTGACCGGCAACTCGAAACGAGAAGAAAAAAGGCGATCTAGCCCTGTTGTCGATTCGACCGGACACCACGGTTCCGGGAGAGCGAGTCCGCGCCATGCGGCATCGATCCGTTCCTCATTGCTTACACCTTGGCCATCAGGGAAGTACGGGAAAAGATCAGAATTACTTGCTATCCAGTCGGCGACGATGACCAGCCCGGTCAGTACCACCTGCGCCGACTGAGAAAGTTTCACATCCCGCCACTCGCCCAGGCGGTCGTGCACGCCGCACATCACTGCGCACTCGTCCAGAATCTTCATCTGGACGGCACGCCACGCTGATGCACAGCCAGGCGTGCGAAGAAGTTCCGGATGCACATTCAAGTAACGGATATCGTCGAAGGTGGGCGGCACTCCGTGATGCCCACCCGCAACAATCGAGAAAGACAATGTCGATGGTGACGGCCAGCCCCGCCCGCCAAGCCAATCTCGCAGAAGCACCTGGCCCGCCAGGCCATGAGGAGCGAGCCGTCGGTCCGTCATGCGCTTGGAGGACGGCATTTCCAAACCGGCTCGCCGCATGCCGTCGGCAAGTGGATCGACCTGACAAGCGAACGCTGGCGTCGCCTTGCCGATGTCGTGAGTCGCCGCGAGCCACACCGCAAGTTTGCGGGCGTCCTCAAACCCATGGGGAAGAGATTCTGCCACGACGCCCCGCACTTGACGGGGAACCCAACAATCCCACAGGAGTTTCGCGACCGCACCGCTGTCTGCCAGATGGCGCCACAACGGAAGCCACCCGTCGGTTTTTCGATCATGCTTGGCCCAAACCGTCCGAGCCGCGGTCGGCAATCGCCCATGAAGGAACGCACCACCGACCCCCGTCTCAACCATGAGAGTGGTTTAACACGAACACGTTGTGTGCGGTGCTAGAAACTCAGAGTACGGCCACATGGGGCCACCATGCTAGAAAAGTGTTCGACAGCGGTGGTGTTCGATGGTCACGGAGTAGTTCGGAGTGTTCTCCGACTGGAGTCCGATTTGTCTGTATCTGTAGAAGTGCTCCAAAACGGCTCTCGTGTTGCCTAAACTCCCAGGTCAAGGAGAGTGCTCCCCGCGCACGCGGGGATGGTCCCCTGCTGCGTCTGTACGGCCAGGGCCAGGGCGTGTGCTCCCCGCGCACGCGGGGATGGTCCCCGGGCCGTAAGCATGACCGCGCGTTCACGTGGGTGCTCCCCGCGCACGCGGGGATGGTCCCTTTGATGGGAACGTGGTTCACCTCGGCATCTCGTGCTCCCCGCGCACGCGGGGATGGTCCCCGCCTGGACCAGTGGACGGTTCCGAGACAGTCGTGCTCCCCGCGCACGCGGGGATGGTCCCAGGGGGCGGTGCCGGTCGCATCCGCCGCACTGGTGCTCCCCGCGCACGCGGGGATGGTCCCGCTACGCCCTTACCTATGGCTGGGACTTGGCTGTGCTCCCCGCGCACGCGGGGATGGTCCCTCGACGGGCTTCTTCGCCGCAGACTTCAACCCGTGCTCCCCGCGCACGCGGGGATGGTCCCAGGTACGCGGGCCCCATCCCTGGGGAGGCGTCGTGCTCCCCGCGCACGCGGGGATGGTCCCGGGGCGGTGAACACCATCCAGTGGTGCCAGTTGTGCTCCCCGCGCACGCGGGGATGGTCCCGGCCACCCGCACCCCCCGCAGTGCGTGACCCGGTGCTCCCCGCGCACGCGGGGATGGTCCCTCGTGACCTGCGTTTCCGCAGCTCACACCCCTGTGCTCCCCGCGCACGCGGGGATGGTCCCTCGTGACCTGCGTTTCCGCAGCTCACACCCCTGTGCTCCCCGCGCACGCGGGGATGGTCCCCCCCTGACTCCGGCCCTTCCGCGGCCACCTTCGTGCTCCCCGCGCACGCGGGGATGGTCCCCGCGACGGTGACAAGCAGATGTGCGGAACCATGTGCTCCCCGCGCACGCGGGGATGGTCCCCGACCGACGCGGCGCCCTTGTCCAGGAGGGTCGTGCTCCCCGCGCACGCGGGGATGGTCCCGCCAAGTTCCAAGCCTGGGCCGACGACGTGAAGTGCTCCCCGCGCACGCGGGGATGGTCCCAGGTCAGCGGCGAGACGGTCCTCGCTCATGTCGTGCTCCCCGCGCACGCGGGGATGGTCCCGCCTTCGCCCGGAAGGTCCCGTTCGCCACGTTGTGCTCCCCGCGCACGCGGGGATGGTCCCCCGTTCAGGGAACGGGTTGTATTCCTTGCGGGGTGCTCCCCGCGCACGCGGGGATGGTCCCTGGTCGTCCCTCTCGGCGCGGGCCCCGTCCTCGTGCTCCCCGCGCACGCGGGGATGGTCCCGGCACGAGCCCGGCCACATCCTCCACGGCCTCGTGCTCCCCGCGCACGCGGGGATGGTCCCCCGTTCAACCCAAATGAAGACTCCGTCGCTCAGTGCTCCCCGCGCACGCGGGGATGGTCCCTTCCTTACCGCCTATGGCGGTGGTCCTCCTGCGTGCTCCCCGCGCACGCGGGGATGGTCCCCTTCGAGTTGCTCACGGGCTCTCCTTGGGCTGGTGCTCCCCGCGCACGCGGGGATGGTCCCCGTGCGGCCATCATCGTGGCCGAAACCCACGAGGTGCTCCCCGCGCACGCGGGGATGGTCCCACCAGCGCCCCCGCCCTCCGCACTGGAGGAGCGTGCTCCCCGCGCACGCGGGGATGGTCCCGAGTACGGCACCCAGTTCCGCAAGATGGGGCTGTGCTCCCCGCGCACGCGGGGATGGTCCCTTGGAAATGCCTGACGTCGAACTCCTAGTGCTGTGCTCCCCGCGCACGCGGGGATGGTCCCGGCGTCCCGCGCTTCACGAGTGCCGCCCAGCCGTGCTCCCCGCGCACGCGGGGATGGTCCCAGGGCTCTCGGGCTCGACTCCGAGCAGTTGAGGTGCTCCCCGCGCACGCGGGGATGGACCACGATCTGTGTGGTGACCGGAGCGTCGAGGGATCCTTCCAGGTGTCCGATTTTGAAGTCAGCCCGGACCGTTGCCGGCTCCGCAAGTACATTGCCTGGTTGCAGCACGTCACCTCGGTCGAGTTTGCTCACGGGCATCTGGCCTTCCTGGCCGCCGACCTACCTCCAGATGTGACGGCGACGGGACTGTCTGAAAGTCTGTGGGTGAGGCGGTGATCAGCTTTCAGTTCAGGGTGATGCGGTCACCGTAGTGCAGCGCCAGGGCGTTCAGCGCTGCTTTCCAGCCGGGGGTTTTTCCGGTGACGTTCGGCCGGTTCTTCAGGGGTTGCCGGATGACCAGGTAGAGCACTTTGAGTGCGGCTTGTTCGGTGGGGAAGTGCCCGCGGCGGCGGGTGGCCTGGCGGAACCGGGCGTTCAGGCTCTCGATCGCGTTGGTGGTGTAGATGACCTTGCGGATCTCGGCCGGGAACGACAGGAACGGCGTGAACGTCGGCCAGGCGTCCCGCCACAACCGGACGATCGCCGGATACTTCTCGCCCCACTCGGCCTCGAACTCGGTGAACCGCTGCTGGGCGGCGGCTTCGGTCGGGGCGGTGTAGATCTGCCGCAAATCGCGGGTGAGCCGGCTCCAGTGCGTCTTGGAGGCATACCGCAGTGACGAGCGGACCAGGTGGACTTGTAAGGAAACAACACGGTGCTTCTCGGTTTCCGGTTCGATGAGTCGGTATGGCCATCTCGGGCGAGGTTCGCGATCAGCTTGCGGCGCGCTTCGCGGTGTTGTTGCCGCATCTGAAC
>NZ_JAXCEJ010000040.1:0-34843 GCF_041463665.1 Actinomadura chokoriensis | reverse complement strand
CGCCGTCGGCTTCTGGAACAACACCGACGAACTCCGCCAGAACTGGAACGAAGACAAACGCTGGCAACCCACCTGGGACGAACACCAGCGCGAAACCGGCTACGCCGGCTGGAAGAAGGCCGTGGACAGGACGCTCGACTGGGTCGACATCGGCTGAGCGTGCCTGCCCTGGACCGGCTGCCCCGGCCGGCCCGGGGCGGGCCCTCTCAGGGACCCCTGATCGATCTCCAAGGGAGCATGCAGTGACATCCGTAGCCCTCGGTCCGCAGTACCGCCAGGACACCCTGCGCGGGCTCGCCGAGACCGAGCTCGACGTCCTGGTGGTCGGCGGCGGCATCGTCGGCGCCGGCACGGCGCTCGACGCGATCTCGCGGGGGCTGTCCGTCGCCCTCGTGGAGGCGCGCGACTGGGCGGCCGGGACGTCCGGCCGGTCCAGCAAGCTGATCCACGGCGGGCTGCGCTACCTGGAACAGCGTGACTTCGGGCTGGTGCGGGAGGCGCTCCGGGAACGCGGCCTCCTCCTGCAGCGGCTCGCGCCGCATCTGGTGCGTCCCGTCCGGTTCCTGTATCCGCTGCGCAACCGGGTGTGGGAACGGGCCTACGTCAGCGCGGGCGTCGCCTTGTACGACACGATGGGCGGCTCGCGCGCGCTGCCCCGGCACCGGCAGCTGACCCGTCGCGGCGCGCTGCGGCAGGCGCCGGCGTTGCGCCCGGACGCGCTCGTCGGCGCCGTCCAGTACTACGACGCGCAGGTGGACGACGCCCGGTACACGATGATGGTCGCCCGGACCGCCGCCCAGTACGGCGCGAAGGTCGCCACCCGCGCCGAGGTGACGGGGTTCCTGCGCGAGGGCGAGCGGGTCACCGGCGCCACCGTCGTGGACCTGGAGGGCGGCCGGGAGATCGGCGTTCGGGCCCGCCGCGTCGTGTGCGCTACCGGCGTGTGGACGGACGGCGCGCAGGCGATGACCGGGTCGCGGGCCGCGTTCGGAGTGCGGGCGTCCAAGGGCGTCCATCTGGTGGTGCCGCGCGACCGGATCCCGATGGACACGGGCCTGATCACGCGGACGTCCAGAAGCGTGCTGTTCATCATCCCGTGGGGCCGGCACTGGCTCGTCGGCACCACCGACACCCCGCACGAGGACGGCCCGGACGAGCCCGTCGCCGACCACACCGACGTCGGCTATCTCCTCGACCAGGCGAACGCCGTGCTGCGGACCCCGCTCGCGCACGACGACATCGAAGGCGTCTACGCGGGGCTGCGGCCACTGCTGTCCGGCGAGATGGACGACACCGCGCGGCTGTCACGCGAGCACGCGGTCGCCGAGCCGGTGCCCGGTCTCGTCGTCGTCACCGGCGGCAAGTTCACCACCTATCGCGTGATGGCGCAGGACGCGGTCGACGTCGTCGCCGAGGGGCTGGACGACTCCATCCCGGCGTCCGTCACCGGGCGGCTGCCGATCCTCGGCGCGACCGGCTTCGAGGTGCTGTGGAACGAGCGCCGGCGGCTCGCCGCCGAGTCCGGCCTGCACGTCGCGCGGATCGAGCACCTGCTGCACCGGTACGGGTCGTGCGCCCGCGAGGTCCTGGAGCTGATCGCCGGCAGCCCGGCGCTCGGCGCCGCCCTCCCCGGCGCCGAGGACTACCTGTGCGCGGAGGCCGTCCACGCCGTGACGCACGAGGGCGCCCTGCACCTGGAGGACGTCCTCGCCCGGCGGCTGCGCGTGGCGATCGAGGAGTGGGACGGCGGCGTGGCCGCGGCGTCCCGCGTCGCCGAGCTGGTCGCGCCGCTCCTGGGCTGGGACGCAGAGGAGGTCACCAACGAGATCAAACGGTACGTCCGGTGGACCGCCGAGGAGCGGCGCGGCGGCGCGGCGATCCCGGAGGCCGCCGCCTAGGCGATCCACCGAAGGGGGACCTGACTCCGTCAGGCGGGGATGACGGGGCAGTGGGTGCCCTTGTAGATGGTGGGGACGCAGCGGTTGCAGTGGATGCACAGGGACGGAGTGGACGGGTCGGCCGCGATGCGGTTCACCAGGTCGGGCTCGCGGAGGAGGGCGCGGGCCATGGCGACGAACTGGAAGCCCTCCGCCATCGCCTTGTCCATGGTCTCGCGGTCGGTGATGCCGCCCAGCAGGATCAGCGGGAGGTCGAGTTCGGCGCGGAACCTGCGGGCGTGCTCCAGCAGGTAGGCGTCCTCGTAGGGGTAGCCGCGCAGGAACTGCTTGCCGAACATGCGCAGGCCGATCCGCATGGGCAGCTTGTAGCCGGCCGCGAACTCCGGGATGGGCATCTCGCCGCGGAACAGGTACATCGGGTTGAGCAGCGAACTGCCGGCCGTCAGTTCGAGCGCGTCGACCGTGCCCTCTTCCTGGAGCTTCCGGGCCACGTACAGGCTGTCGTCGATCTCCAGGCCGCCGCGGACGCCGTCGCGCATGTTGAGCTTGCCGGTGATCGCGATGCGGTCGCCGACCTCGTCCCGGACGGCGCGGGCGATGCCGAGCGCGACCTTGGCGCGGTTCTCGATCGGGCCGCCGTAGCCGTCCTTGCGCTTGTTGAGCCGGGGGCTGAGGAACGAGCTGACCAGGTAGTTGTGCCCGAAGTGCATCTCGACGGCGTCGAACCCGGCCTCGATCGCGAGCCGGGCGGCCTCGGCGTGCGCGCGGGTGATGCGCTCGATGTCGTCGGCCGTCGCGACCTTGGTGAAGGCCATGCCGAGCGGGTTGAAGAAGCGTCCGGCCGAGATGGCGGGCAGCTTGGTGGAGCTGGCGTCGGAGACGGGCCCGGCGTGCCCGATCTGGGCGGACGCGGCGGCGCCCTCCGCGTGCACGGCGTCGGTGAGGCGGCGCAGCCCGGGGACGGCGTCCGGCCGCATCCAGACCTGCCCCCGCTCGGTCCGCCCTTCGGGCGCGACCGCGCAGTACGCGACGGTCGTCATCCCCACTCCCCCGGCGGCGGGCCGCCGGTGGTACTCGATCAGGTCGTCGGTCACCAGGGACTCGGGCGCCATCCCCTCGAAGGTGGCGGCCTTGATCACACGGTTGCGCAGCGTCAACGGCCCGAGGCGGGCCGGTTCGAACACGTCCACAGCGGACTCCGGGGGGGTGGGGGGGTGGGGCCCGCGGCGCCGCCGCGGGCCCGGGCGGGTTCAGAGGCGTTCGATGATGGTGACGTTGGCCTGGCCGCCGCCCTCGCACATGGTCTGCAGGCCGTAGCGGCCGCCGGTGCGGTCCAGTTCGTGGAGGAGGGTGGTCATGAGGCGGGCGCCGGTGGCGCCGAGGGGGTGGCCGAGGGCGATGGCGCCGCCGTTGGGGTTGACCTTGGCCGGGTCGGCGCCGGTCTCCTTCAGCCAGGCGAGGACGACGGGGGCGAACGCCTCGTTGATCTCGACGGCGTCGATGTCGTTCATCGTCATGCCGGACTTCTTGAACGCGTACGCGGTGGCGGGGATCGGCGCGGACAGCATCCGGATCGGGTCCTCGCCGCGCGCGGAGATGTGGTGGATGCGGGCGCGCGGGGTGAGGCCGTGGTCCTTGACGGCCTGCTCGGAGGCGATGAGCAGCGCGGCGGAGCCGTCGGAGATCTGGGACGAGACGGCGGCGGTGAGGCGCCCGCCCTCCACGAGGGTCTTCAGGCCGGCCATCTTCTCCAGGGTGGTGTCGCGGCGCGGGCCCTCGTCGGTGGTGACGCCCTCGTAGGGGGCGATCTCGCGCTCGAAGCGTCCCTCGTCGATGGCGCGGATGGCGCGCTGGTGCGACTCGTAGGCGAACGCCTCCATCTCCTCGCGGGAGAGGTCCCAGTCGCGGGCGATCATCTCGGCGCCGTGGAACTGGGAGACCTCCTGGTCGCCGTAGCGGCGCGTCCAGCCCTTGGAGCCGGCGAAGGGGCCCTCGGTGAAGCCGAGCGGTGCGGCGGCGGTCATCGCGGACGCGATCGGGATCTGCGACATGTTCTGCACGCCGCCCGCGACGACCAGGTCGGACGTCCCGGACAGGACGGCCTGCGCGGCGAAGTGGACGGCCTGCTGGGAGGAGCCGCACTGCCGGTCGACGGTGACGCCGGGGACCTCCTCGGGCAGCCCGGCGGCGAGCCAGCAGGTGCGGGCGATGTCGCCGGCCTGCGGGCCGATGGTGTCGACGCAGCCGAACACGACGTCCTCGACGGCGGACGGGTCGACCTTCGTGCGGTCCATCAGCGCGGTGAGGACGTGCGCGCCGAGGTCGGCGGGGTGCGCGCCGGCGAGCCCGCCGTTGCGGCGCCCCACCGGGGCGCGGACCGCGTCGACGATGTAAGCCTCGGCCATGGGTCTTCTCCTTCGTACGGGGGCCTAGCTCGCCTGGATGCCTTCGAGGAACATGGCGAGGTACTGCTTGGCGACGTCGTCGGCGGACAGCCGCCCGCCGTGCTGGTACCAGTTCGCCGCGACCCAGACGGTGTCGCGGATGAAGCGGTACACGAGGGTCCGGTCGAGGTCGGCGCGGAACGCGCCCTCCTTGACGCCCCTGTCCAGCAGGGACAGCCACATCTCCTCGAAGCGCTGCTGCGAGTCGAGCAGGTAGTGGAACCGCTCGCTGGTCGCGAGGTGCTTGGACTCGTTCTGGTAGAGGACGACGGCGGGACGGTGCCGGTCGATCGAGCGGAACGACTCGACGACGACGGCCTCCAGGGTGTCGCGGGCGCTGAGCCCTGCCTCCAGCACGCGGTCGTACCCGGCCCACATCTCGTCCAGGAAGGTCGACAGGATCTCGTCGGCCATCGCCTCCTTGGAGTCGAAGTGGTAGTAGAGGCTGCCGCCGAGGATCCCGGCGGCGTCGGCCACCTTCCGGACGGTGGTGGCGGAGTAGCCCTGGGAGGCGAACACCTCGGCGGCGGTGGCGAGCAGCTCGGCCCGCCGTTCCGCGCGGGCGGCGGCGGTGCCCTCGGCGTCGCGCCGTCGTGGACTCATCGTGCTTCCTAAGCGTGCTGGGAGGAGACGGAGACGACCTCGCCCGTCATGTACGAGGAGTAGTCGCTGGCCAGGAAGACGATAACGTTGGCCACCTCCCACGGCTCGGCGTAGCGGCCGAACGCCTCCCGGCGCGTCAGCTCGTCCAGCAGCTCCTCCGAGGTCACCTTGACCAGGTGGGGGTGCATCGCGAGGGACGGGGAGACGGCGTTGATCCGGACGCCGTAGTCGGCCGCCTCCAGCGCGGAGCAGCGGGTGAGCGCCATGACGCCGGCCTTCGCGGCGGCGTAGTGCGACTGGCCCTTCTGCGCCCGCCAGCCGATCACCGAGGCGTTGTTGACGATGACGCCCGCGCCCTGGTCGCGCATGATGCGCAGGGCGGCGCGGGTGCAGCGCATGGTCCCGTTGAGGGTGATGTCGAGGACGCGGCCCCACTGGTCGTCGGTCATGTCGACGAGGTCGGCCGTCCCGCCGAGCCCGGCGTTGTTGACGGCCACGTCGACGCGGCCGAAGCGTTCGACGGCGAGGTCGTAGAGGGCCTGCACCTGCTCCTCGGAGGTGACGTCGCAGGGCAGCGCGATGACGCGGTCGGTGCCGAACTCCTTTTCCAGCTCCTGCGCGGACGCGGTGAGCCGTCGCTCGTGCGCGTCGGAGATCAGGACGCGGGCGCCCTCCTCCAGGAAGCGGCGGGCGGTGGCGCCGCCGATCCCGGCGCCCGCCGCGGCGGTGATCACGACGGCGCGGTCCTTGAGCAGGCCGTGCCCGGGGACGTAGGGCGGTGGGGTCATCCGCGTGCCTCTCTCGGCAGGCCGAGGACGCGCTCGGCGATGATGTTGCGCTGGATCTCGTTCGACCCGGCGTAGATCGTGTCGGAGCGGGAGAACAGGAACAGCCGCTGCCAGTCGTTCAGGTCGTAGTTCCTGGGGGCGGACTCCCAGCCCCGTGGGGCCTCACCCGAAGGATGGTCGGAGGGTTCGCCGTCGGCGACGAGCCCGGCGGCGCCGAGGACGTCCATGGCCAGCTCGCCCAGTTCCCGGTGCCAGGTGCCCCAGACGAGCTTGGAGATGGACGACTCGGGCCCCGGCGCGCCCGCCGCGACCCCCGCCATCGTCCGCACGGCGTTCAGCCGCATGATCTCCAGGCCCATGTACGACCTGGTCAGCCGGTCGCGCAGCAGCGGGTCGCCGAGCGCGCCGGTGCGCCGGGCGAGGTCGGCGACGCCTTCGAACTCGCGGCGGAACCCGACCTGCTGGCCGAGGGTCGCGACGCCCCGCTCGAACCCCAGCGTGGCCATCGCGATCTTCCAGCCGTCGCCGGGGGCGCCCACGATGTCGCCGGCGGCGGCGCGGGCGCCGTCGAAGAACACCTCGTTGAACTCGGAGGTGCCGGTGAGCTGGATGATCGGCCGGATGTCCACGCCGTCCTGCTTCATCGGGACGAGCAGGTACGACAGGCCCCGGTGGCGGGACGACCCGGGCTCGGTGCGGCAGACGACGAAGCACCAGTCCGATTCGAGGGCGAGGGACGTCCACACTTTCTGGCCGTTGATCGTCCAGTGGTCGCCGGAGAGTTCGGCGCGGGTCTGGACGTTCGCGAGGTCGGAGCCCGCGTTGGGCTCGGAGTAGCCCTGGCACCACAGCTCCTCGACCGCCACGATCGGCGGGAGGAAGCGGGCGCGCTGCTCGTCGGTGCCGAACGCGATGATCGTGGGGCCGAGCAGGTTCTCGCCGATGTGGTTGACGCGGGCGGGGCCGTCGGCGAGGGCGTACTCCTCGTGGAAGATGACCTGCTGCTCGAGGGTGGCGCCGCGTCCGCCGTACTCGACCGGCCAGCCGACGCACGTCCAGCCGGCGGCGGCCATGTGCCGTTCCCAGGCCAGCCGTTCCTCGAACGCCTCGTGCTCGCGGCCCGGTCCGCCGAGCCCGCGGGCGTGCGCGAACTCGCCCGACAGGTTCGTCTGGAGCCAGTCGCGGACCTCGGCGCGGAAGGCGCGGTCCTCCGGTGACTCGTTCTCGTTCACGCCGCGACTCTACCAAACAGTTGTTAGAAAGAATCACCCCCCAGCGCGGGTTCGGCCTCCCGTCCCGCCGCCGGTCGCCTGATCGGCGCGCGGGGACGCCGCGGGACGGCCGACGGCAGGTCCCGGTGGAGGAGGTCGAACAGCCTGTCCCAGCGGGCGAGGACGGCGTCCGGGTGGAACCGCAGCACCGAGGCGCGGGCCTGCGCGCCGAGGGCGCGGCGCGCCCGCGGATCCTCGATGAGCCGTTCCAGGGCCGCCGCGAACGCGACCGTGTCGCCGGGCTCGACCAGGACGCCGCCCCGGCCGTCCCCGAGGAGCGTGCGAACGCCCGGCGCGCAGTCGAACGCCACCGTCGGCAGCCCGTACGCCATGGCCTCCAGCACCGACATCGGGAAGCCCTCCGCGCGCGACGGCAGCGCGAAGACCGACGCCTCGACGAGCGCGTCCTCGACGTCGGCGATCACGCCCCGGAACTCCACCGAGGCCGGCATCCCGGCCGCCAGCGCGCGCAGTTCCTCCTCGTCCGGGCCGTTCCCGTAGATGTGGAGCCGCCACTCCGGGTGGCGGGAGGAGATCCGCTCCCACACCTCCAGCATCAGGTCCACGCCCTTCTCGTAGGACAGGCGCCCGACGCAGGCGACCACGGGAAGCTCCAGCGTGGGATGGACGGACGGCGTGACGTGGAGCGGGTTCGGGATGTGGTCGACGTTGGTCATGCCGTCCCTGGCCCAGGCGTCGGCGTCCTCGGCGGTCAGCACCAGCATCCGGTCGGCGTCCGCGTAGTGCTCCTTGACCCGCCGGTACCGCGTCGACCTGCGGGTGGCCTTGAACGACTCATGGCTCATCGCGACGACCCGCAGCCCTGACGTGTCGGCCAGCCGCACCCACTCCATCGCCCACACCTGCGCCACGATGACCACCGACCCCGGCCCGGCGGCGGCGAAGAGCTCCGACAGCCGGGCGGCGCCGCGCCGCTGTGCGGCCGACCACAGGATCTCCCGCACGCGGGCCACCGCGTTCAGGCGCTGCAGCGGCTTCTTCGGCCGCCACGCCGGCGCCGGCGCACGCAGTTCCCGGTGCAGCACCTCGACGGCGTAGGAGCCGTCGCGGCCGTGATGGAAGCGCTCCGGCCCGCGGGTGATCCCGACGAGGGTGACGCGGTCGCCGCGTCCGGCCAGCAGCCGCGCCATGTGGTGCGCCCAGCGCTGGAGCCCGCCCATCTCGTCGGCGTTGTTGCACACGATGAACACGTCACGCGGTGCGGCCATGCCTGCTCCCCCTGTGCCTGCTCCCCCTGTGGCCCGGCCGGACGGCCGGGAAGTAGCGGTCCACCACCGTGCGGGCGGCGGTGCCCCGGTCGTGCTCGCCGAAGCGCGCGGCGAACGCGCGTCGCCGGGGCGCGTGGACGGCCTCCGCCTCGTCCAGCCCCGCGAGCGCGGCGATGAGCTCCTCCTCGGTGCGGGTGATCGGCCCGGGCCCGTGCCGGGCCAGGTCGAAGTAGCCGGTGGCGAGGTCCCGGCCGTCCGGGAGGTGCAGGATGATCGGCCGGTCCAGCAGCGCGAAGTCGAACATGATCGACGAGTGGTCGGTGATCAGCGCGTCCGCGAGCAGGAGCAGGGGGGTGACGTCCGGCACCGCGCCGGCGTCCCGCATCACCGTGCGGGCGCCCGGCGGGAGGTTGGCCCGGCACAGGTAGTGCGGCCGGACGAGCAGGACGTACTTCTCACCCAGCTCCCGCTCGAACGCCTCCGCGTCGACGGGCGGCTCCAGCAGCTTGACGGGCCGGCCCCGCGGCCCCGTGGCGAACGTCGGCGCGTACAGGACCGCGCGGCGCCCGTCGGTCAGGCCCAGCGACGAGCGGAGCGCGGCGACCTCGGCGGCCAGCTCAGGATCGCCGTCCACGCCGTTGACCAGCGGATCGTTGCGGGGATAGCCGGCCGGGAGCAGCTCGGAGCCGATCCCGAGGCCGGCGCACAGCGTGTCGGCGTCATGCCCGGAACGCACCAGGAAACAGTCAAAGCGCTCCACCATCCGGCGCAGCCGGGCCCTCTCGGCGGCGGGGCCGCTCTTGACGCGCGGCTGGTCGAGCCCCATCAGCTTGAACGCCGACCCATGCCAGGTCTGGATATAGGTGGTCCCCGGCCGTTTGCGCAGGTCGGCGGGGAAGCCCTGGTTGTCGACCCAGAACTCGGCGCGCGCCAGGGCCAGGAAGTACGCCCACGAGCCGCGCCGGACCAGCCTGGCGTCGTCCGGGAAGCCCTTCGGGGACGACGCGTACGCCCACACCGCCGTCACCGGACGCCCGCTCCTGCGCAGCTCCCGGTAGATGTACTTCGGGTTGTCGGAGTAGTGGCGGCCAAGATGGCTCTCGAAGACCGCCAGGCCGGTCCGGACGGGCAGCAGCCGGCTCAGCACCCCGTTGAACACGGCGATCTTGGTCTTGCGATCGGCCGCCCAGCGGCGGACGGACGTCACCAGCCCCCGCGAACGGCGCCAGGCGAGCCGTCCCGCCGGTGACCGGGCGGCGCGGTGCGCGGCGCCCCCGGCGAGCCGCGCCCACGGGTTCGCCGCCTCCAGCGTGAAAGCCAGGTGCCCGCCATCGGTGACGTACGAGCGGAGCCGGTCCCCCGCGATCCGGCCCAGCCTGGGCCGGACGGGCAGCGCCACGCCCGCCAGGGACGGCGATCCGCGGCCCTGGCCGAGGCGGGTGACGACGTCCTCGCCGTCCACCCGCACGCGGAGCCGCACGTCCCAGACCGGGTCGACGAACCCGACCGGCCTGATCCGGGCCGGGTCGAACTCCGACCGCCACGCCAGCCGGTCCCCCTCGTGCCGGACGGTGGCGGGGGTCCGCGCCCTGCGGGCACGGCGGCGCCGGTCGCAGAACTCCAGGGTCCCGGCCAGCTCGGCGTCCGGTGGGACGCGCTCCAGCGGGTTCAGGACGTTCCCGGCCATCACGACGCGGCCGCCGCGCATCTCCAGCCGCGTCACCGTGTTCGCCGGACGCAGCTCCTTCAGGGGCCGGACGTGGAAGCCGAACCCCGTGACGTCCAGGATCCGGCGGCCGAGCCTCCCGCGCGGCCCGCCCGCGCCCCAGTAGACCCGTCCGTCCCGCTCCACCAGCCGCGCGCGCAGCTCGGGCCGCTCCCCGGGCCGGTACTGAGCGGCGGCCAGCGCCCCCGCGTGGTCGCCCTCGCGGATCAGGTACGCGGCGATCGCGGGCAGCGGCCTGGCCAGCTCGAACACGCGCGGGTCGAGCTCGGCCAGGTAGCCGGCCGCCAGATCGAGGAAGCGGGCCTGGTGAGCCGGATCCTGATCGCGCAGTTCCCGCAGGTAGAGGACCAGGTCGTGGTTGACGAACTTGACGCCCTTGGCGCGCCGCAGGTCGTGGGCGCCGCGCAGCGCGAAGAGCATGTCGATGCGCCGGTGGATCTCCAGCCGGTCGGCGAAGTTGGCCGGATCGTCCCGCCGGTTCGAGATCGACGGCGCCGCCGTCCGCTCCCGCACGAGCCAGCGGTAGACGCGGTGCGGGATCAGCGCGGTCCGTTCCGCCGCCAGGTACGCCTCGGCGGTGAACAGCAGGTCCTCGTAGTGCAGCCCTTCGACGAACCGCAGGCCGTGCTCCTCCAGGAAGCCGCGCCGGTACGCCTTGTTGGTCGAGAGGGTGTCGTAGAGGAGAGCGGGGTTCTCGCTCAGCGGCCCGTACACGGCGCTGCGCCGGTAGAGCCACGGATACCAGGGGCGGACGCGTCCCTTCGCGCCCTCGGGCACGTCCAGGAAGATCCGGTCGCACAGCCCGGAGACCACGTCGGCGTCGGTCTCCTCGGCGGTGGCGAGCAGGTTGAGGCAGGCGTGCCGGTCCAGCAGGTCGTCGCTGTCGAGGAACATCACGTACCGGCCGGCGGACGCGTCGATCCCGGTGTTGCGGGGGCGGCCGCAGCCGCCGGAGTTGGCCGGCAGGTGGACGGCCCGGACCCGTCCCGGATGCGCGGCGGCGAGCCGGTCGGCGACCTCCCCGGTGCCGTCGGTGCTCGCGTCGTCGACGACGACGGTCTCGATCCCGCCCAGCGACTGCGCCAGCGACGAGGCGACCGCCCGGGGAAGCCGCCGGGCGTCGTTGTAGGCGATCACCACCACGCTGACATCCGGGCGTACCCGCACGGGCGTCCCCCTCACCAGTTCCCGCTGTGCGCCGGGCCGGGCCCCAGGCGCCGGTCGGGCGCGTTGCCAGGGATTCCTATCCAGGAACGCCTCAGTAAGGTCCAAGAGGGATCAAAGCCTGTCATCGCTTCGCATTACCTGACTTCAGCGACGACATGGCCACACTTCGCCTGGGAACGCCCGAAGGCGCCCGGCCGGAGCCGGGCGCCTTCGCAAGCGGAGGGGAGGGGTCAGGCGGCGTAGTCGGGGTAGCCGTAGCCCACGATCTCGGACTTGTCGCGGACCTTCTTCTGCACCTCGTTGTCGCTGTTGCCCTCGATGGTCTTCACGGTGCCGTCGCCGTTGTCCTTGACGACGAGACCGACGTGGTCGATGTCGCCGATGCTGCCCTTGGAACCCTTGTTCCAGTCGAAGAACACCACGGCGCCCGGCTTGGCCTTCTTGCCCCAGCGGTCGGTCTTCTTGAACCAGCTGGCGTGCTGGACGGTGTAGGCGTCCCAGCCCATGTTCTTCACGCCGGTCTGGGCGCCGAGCCACGAGACGAACATGTCGCACCACTGGGCGCCGTTGTAGGCCTTGACCGAGAATCCGCCGTCGCGCTCGGCGGTGGCCTTGGCATGCGGGGTCGAGACGTACCACTTGTGGAACTTGGTCTGACCGCCCTTGCCCTCGCTGATGCCGACCTGCTTCTCCGCCAGCTTGATGACCTCGGAGGCGTGGACGTCACGCGGCGGCACCTTGTAGCCCGTCTCACGGGCCTCCGCGAGGGTCATGCCCTCAGCGGCGGCGGCGGGCGCCTTCGGCGCGCTGCCCTTCTCGGCGACGGCCACCGCCGCGCGGGCGGGGGTCTCGGCCTCGGCGCGGCCCCCGGCGAGGGGGTTCAGGACTGCGAGCCCCACCGCTCCGGCGACGACGGCGCTGACGGCGACGCCGACGGCCTTGTCCTCGGGCGTGAAGCGGTCGAGCGAAAGTCGATTGAAACGACCGGTCATGCAGGGAATCTCCTTGTCTTCCATGACGCCTACCGGGTTAGCTGACGGATTCGGGCATGGAAGCAGCCCTACGGCGCGACTCTCTGCGCGCCGATTCACCCCTGGAACGTTGGGTCCCCGGCTCCGTCCGGTCGTCCGACCGGGACGGACTCGGCCTCGCACCGCATAGCGCGGTGCTGACTATTCGGATATGTCTCAGCGACTGATCTCGGTGAGGGGGCGCGCATCACTCTGGCGCGCATCGCGTGCGGAAACGCTCCGCGATCCTCGGCCGTGCGCGGCACGGCCGGTGGCAACACATGGGGTGCGTTGCGTGATTCGTACAAGAAGGTACCAACCTTCTCAAGAAAAGCAAACGAGCCGCAAAACTAGATCTTGCCAGCTCAAAGCCCTTCCAAGGATCCATCAACGCCGCACCGGCGCCGCATCTTCCCGATCTTCATCGAAGCGCCCCGAAGCCCTTTGCCGCAGGGCATTACCGGCCGATGACCAAAGGGTAAAGAAACCCCCGGAAGACGACGGCCGACGCGCGGTGCGGGCCGCGCGCGTGCCCTGGATCGGCCTCCGAAGGCGGTTCAGCTGAGTCCTAGCTCACACACCGGGCCCTCGCCGGAGCCGCGAGTGCGGTGCGTCACTCGACCTGCAGTGCGAACAGCGTGGTGTCGTCGGCCGCCCGGTCGTGCTCCATGCGCGCCAGCACTTCGTCCAGGACCCGGTCCGGGCGTTCCGAGCAGTCCCGCAGGATCGCGGAGAGGCGGCCGATCCGCTCGTCCAGGTCCGCGTCCCGGCGCTCCACCAGGCCGTCGGTGTAGAGGAACAGCATGTCCCCGGGGCGCAACTGAGTGCTGATCGTCGTGTACTGCCAGCCGGGCATGGCGCCGAGCATCGGATCGCGGACGACCTCCAGCGGCGTCGCCTGGCCTCCCCGGACCAGGATCGGCGGCGGATGTCCCGCGCACGTCCACTCCAGCATCCGGCGGGACGGGGCGAAATGGGCGACGATCGCGGTCCCCGTCGCGGGCGGCTCCATGTTGCCGACCAGCTCGTTCAGCCAGCCCACCAGCCGTCCCGCGGGCTCCCCCGTGCAGGCGAGGCCGAGCAGCCCGTTCCGGGTCCGCGCCATCGCGGCGGCGGCCGGCAACCCGTGCCCGGCCGCGTCCCCGATGGCGAACACGGCCCGCCCGTCCGGCATCGACCCGGTCGCGAACCAGTCCCCGCCGATGCGGGCGGTGCTCTCCGCCGCCAGGCTGCGGACCGCCATGCCGAGGCCCGGCAGATGCTCCACCTCGTCCTCGTCCGGCAGGATCGCCCGGCGCAGCGTCACCGCCACCTTCCGCTCCTGCGCCGTCCGGGCCTGCTGCTTGAGCATCTGCCGCCGGGTCTCGGCCAGCGCCCGCTCCACGCCGCGCCGCCTGGTGATGTCCTGCGAGACGATGTTGATCGAGACCGGCAGCCCGGACTCGCCCAGCACCGGCTCCGCGAACACCCACAGGTGCCGCGGCGTCCCGTCCTGCCCGATCACACGGTGCTCGGCCTCCACCGGCTCGCGGCGCGAGAACATCGTCTGGACGGCCTCCTCCATGAGCGGACGGTCGTCGTCCGCCACCGCCTTCGGCAGGTCATGCGGCATCGGCGGCACCTCGTCGGGGGCGAGGCCGTAGTTGGCCAGCATCTGCGGCGTCCAGTCCGCCTCCCCCGTCGCGAGGTCCCACTCGCCGAAGCCGATCAGCGCGAGCCGCTCGACCCGCTCCAACCGCCGCGCGATCCGGTCCTCCGCGGAGTGGTACCGCCAGGTGACGCACACCCCGGTCGGCACCCGGACGCACCGCACGCTCATCCGGGACGAACGGGACAGGCCGCGCTGGGCGGTGGAGTAGGAGATCGAGTCGCGCGCCAGCCGGGTCCCGGCCTCCAGCACCTCGACGTACTGGTCGAAGAGCCCGCTGAGCACGGCCCCCGGATCCGTCCGCAGCAGCCGGAGACCGGTCAGCTCCTCCCGGCCGCGCCCGAACATGTCCCGGGTGGCGCCGTTGGCGTCGGCGTAGATGAAGTCCGCCACATTGCCGTCGTGGTCCCTGACCGGCACCAGGTGGGCGCAGGAGTCGAGCGTCCCGTCCAGCAGCGCCCGCGCCACGGGGTCGTGCCCCACCCCGGCGACGAGCTCGGCGTCCGCCGCCGTGTCCTCGGCCGTCACCCGGCGCAGGACGTCCTCGACCTCCGACAGGACGGCCTGGCGCTCCGCCGTGACGGCCTCCGCCCGCGGCGCCCGGCGCCCGGCGAGCACGGCCCCCACCGGCCCGCCGCCCCCGTCCTTGACCAGCAGGGACGCCGCCTCGGCGAGGTCGATGTCCAGGTCGCGCGCGATCCAGATCAGGTGCTGCAGGGCTTCCCCCGGCGGCACGCCGAGCCGCCGGGCCAGCACGACCCGCGCCTCGGCCAGGACCGCGCGGTCATGCGCGGCGCCCCGCAGGTCCTCCAGGTCCGCAACGTGCACCCCGGGCTGAGTGCCTTCCGCTTCCGCCAACCCTGTCCCCCGTTCGGCGTGACCTGCCCCTGGGAGAAAAAAGCTACATACGCCAGCGAGGGACTATTCGCCCACAACCGAGTAAACAGTCCAGATCTTTGCCCGGATTTTCCGTACCCGCCCGAACTCAACCACTTCTACTGACCGTCTAAGGACGGAACCCTGCCCGACCGTGTGACCCCCGTCACGATGCCCGGTAGACGTCCCTGGTCAACGCCGTGATCCGCGCCGACGCGGCCCCGAACGAGGAGCCCGCCGGCTGCAGCGTCAGCACCACGACGATCTTGTCTCCGACCACCCCGGTCGTATGCAGCACGGGCCGTCCGATCCCCAGATCAGGCGCCCACGCCGCCGGCCGCACCCCACGGCACCGCTCCGCCGGCACGTCCCCGAACCCCGACCACCCCTGCTTGACCGCCCACGGCCGCTTCAACGCCCGCGGGATCCCGAACGTCTGGTCGAACCCGTCCTTCCCGCACGGCGTCGCCTTCCGCAGCTGCTCCATGACGAAGTCCCCCGCCTTCGCCTCCAGCAGATACCGGTACGTCTTGACCACGTCCCCGGCACTGAGCGCCGTGTACCCCCAGAACCCGGGCTTCTCCGCGGGCGGCGGCGCCGTCTCCGCCAGCCCCGCCTTCCGCACCATCCGCTCGATGATCTGCGCCTGCCCGCCCCGCCGCCAGAACTCCGTGGCCGCCTGATCGTCACTCGAGCGCAGCATCGACGCCAGCAACACCCGATCCGCCGCCGACGCCCGATGCCGCTCCAGATAGTCCAGCGCGATAAGGATCTTCACCACCGACGCCGACCGGAACGTCCGCCGCGCCTGCCGCGCCAGCACGATCCGCCCGACTTTGCGATCGAACACCACAAACGAGGCCCGAACCCCCGCAGGCACCCGCACGACCGGCGCCTTCGAAGCCCCCGTCGTCTTCGGCGCCTCCGGCTCAGGACTCCCGCTCACCGACTGCGCCCCTTCCACACCACCGCCGCTCCCGCCCCCGCCCTGGCTCCCGCCGCCCGAGCACCCGCACAGCAGCCCCACGCACAAGACCCCGCCGAGCACCGCCCGCAAAGACACCATCCGCCCTGCCTACCAGAGATCATCGGGCCTCGTAACTCGGTACGCAGGACCCCGTGGACTGCGCTACAGTTATCAAGCCCGCTCAGCCGGGCACCGGGACGTGGCGCAGTTTGGTAGCGCACTTGACTGGGGGTCAAGGGGTCGTGGGTTCAAATCCCGCCGTCCCGACAGAGAAACACCAGCCCAGAAGGGCTTCGGAGATCATTCCGAAGCCCTTTTTCGATCTTGAAGGTCGATGGGGAGCCAAAAGGGGAGCCACCACCATCCGGCCTACGCCGACTTACCCGGACCGAACACCGCGTCGGCCACCTCGGCGCCCCGGGTGATCACCGGCTTCAGCTGGTGCCGGTAGACCTCCCCGGTGACCGCCGGAGAGGAGTGCCCGCACAGATCGGCGATCGCCTCGATGGGCACTCCCCCGTCACTCATGATCGATACGAACGAGTGACGCAGTTCGCGCGGCGACCAGGACTCCCCGATCCCCGCCTTCCTGGTGATGAGCCGGAACCCCCGCCGCACGTTCGCGGCGTCCAGCGGCTTCCCGGTCGCAGAGCAGAACACCAGCCCGCTGTCGTGCCACGCCTCCCCCGCTTTGAGCCGATCCGAGGCCTGGCGCGCGTGATGTCGGCGCAGAGCGTCCGCCGCCCGCAGCGGCAGCTCCAGCGTCCGCCGCGACTTGCCGGTCTTGGTGTCGCCGTGGGCCCGGACGGATCGCCACACATAGATGGCGAATCGGTCGCGATCGAAGCCCGCCTTGACCACCGGCCGCCATTCGGCCTCCTCGTCGCTGCACGCCACGACGTGAGCCCACTGCAACGCGCGGGCTTCTTCCGTGCGGACACCGGTCAGCAGGCTGACCACGACGTAGGCGTGCAGTCGCGATGACTGGGCCGCTTCCAGCACGGCCTGGGCCTGTTCGAGCGTGAGAGCCCGGCTCGGACGGCCGGCAGTGCCCTTGGGGGTCTTGACCAGCTCGGCCACGTTCCGCATGACCATGTCCCGCGCTTGAGCCTGCCGGATCGCCCGTTTGAGGATCGCGTGCACGAGCCGCAGGCTCCGGGTCGACAGCATGCCGGAGAGCCCGTCGAGCCACTGATCGACCTCGTCTGCCCGCAGATCGGCGAGCTTCGCCTTGCCGAGCAGCGGAATGACATGCTTTCGGGCCAGGCTCTGGTAGTTCCCGAGCGTGCCATCGTCCAGGCCCTTGAGGCCCCTGGCGAGCCAGTCCTCGACGCAGTCCCCGACCGTGTAGTTCGCCGGGGCTTTGATGCCGGCCTCCAGGTCCTCGACCACTTGCTTGAGCTTGTCCAGAACCTGGCTCTTGGTCTTTCCCTTCCTCTTGACCCGTCTGCGCTTACCGTCGGGGCCGAAGCCGAGAGCAAGAGCCCCTGTATAGCCTCCCTTCTCCGGATAGACGGTGCCTTCGTACTTACCGATCAGGATCTTGCTCAATCGATCGCTCCTCGCGTCGGTCGAGATACTCCTTGATCGCTTTCCTGATGACCCATGACACGTCGCGTTCCTGCGACTGCGCATACGCGGACAGGCGCTGTTTGAACGCCGTGTCCACGCGCACTGCAGGCAGGGTCGTCCTGTCGTCGGTCATGTGCGTCTCCTCTCGTCAGTTGCATGTGCCGAGTTGAGATCGCGCTCGCGTCGATGGAGTTATCAAGAAGCGAGCCTCGGGCCTCCCTCACCGGGCGCACCCAAGGACTTTCGTAGCACACTGTAGCACATAGAGTACCTAGAGTTACCATGCGCGCTCCATTGAGGCGATGAAGTCGTCGAGTTGCCGATCGGTGATCCGCCGCAGCCGGTCGATCTTGATACTGCGCAGGCGTCCGGTCCGGAGCAGCATGTACACCTTGTCTCGGCCGATCTGCAAAATCTCGGCGACCTGCTCCACGGTGTACACGCGCAGCCGAATCCCGTCATCCGTAGAGCTACTTTCGGATGCCGTATCGCTTAGCCGCGCCGCTCCGCACTCGGAGCGGGAGGTCGGAACGCTCATCTCGTGCGAGGTCTGCGCTGGCTCCGACAAGATCGGGGCACCGCAACGCTCACACGTGTGGCCTGGGACTCTGGAGTGAGTGGTCACTTGAAGCACCACCCGGTGTCACTGATGAGCTCTCCGTTTCCCTCTTCAAGGGGCAGGGTCACCTCGCAAAGGAGGTACCCGTAGAGAGGCCCGGCGGCACCGTCGCGGCGGATGCGGCGGACTTGAGGCGGGTCGACGCCCAGGGCGGCGGCATGGTCCCGGTTGGAGCGAAGAGCAGCAGCGTCGTTGGAGTCGTCACCAGAGTTGGCGAACGAGAAGGCATGAAAGGCGATCTTGTCGCGAGGCGCCAGGGCAACGGCGGCCGTTGATTTCCAGCCGCCACCGCTGGCCCGGAGTGGACCGTGAGTCGACGGGGTCTTCGCTCGCTTCGGTGACGGTGGCGTGTTCAGGTTCTGGCGGTGAGCTGGTGCGTGGGCTCGTGTGGGAGAGGTTCTGGGGCCATGGGCGGAGCGGTCGGTGGGGTGATGTGGGTGCATACGCGGGCCTCCGGTCAAGCTCCGGTGGGGTGGTGTGCGGGGCGGGTGGCACCGGTGTATTGGCGCTCGCGGTAGGGGTTGCCAGCGAATTGGGCGATGCGGACGACGTCGCCGGTGTGGGGGGCGTGGATCATGCGCCCGTGCCCGTAGTAGATGGCGACGTGGTGAATGGTGGCCGGGTTGGCGGGGTTGGTGGCGAAGAAGAGCAGGTCGCCGGGCTGGAGTTGGGGCCGGTGGATGTGGCTTCCGGCGTTGTATTGGTCAGCGGCGACTCGGGGTAGGCGGATGCCGGCTTGGGCCCAGGCGTATTGGGTGAGGCCGGAGCAGTCGAAGCCTTTGGTGCCTGCGCCTTGGGCGGTGCCGTAGGTGGGGCCGGTGGGTCCTCCGCCGCCCCAGGAGTAGGGGGTGCCCAGCCAGCGCAGCGCGGCTTTGACGGCGGTGGCGCCGCGTCCGGTGGTTGTGAGGGTGGCGTAGCGGGCGGCTTGGTCGAGGACTTTGCGGACGTACCAGTCGGCGTGGTTGTACTGCCAGATGGCCCGGTAGAGGTGTCTGCCGCCTTTCCCGGCGCCGCCTGCGCACAGGTAGCGGGCTGCGGCGGGGATCGCGTCGGCGGGGTTGTAGCGGTCTTTGCGGCCGTCGTGGTCGCCGTCGGTGCCGTAGGCGGCCCAGGTGGCGGGCAGGAATTGCATGGGGCCGCCGGCTCCGGCGGAGTTTTCGCCGGTATGGACGCCGGGTTCGGTGGAGCGGCCGTGGTCGGATTCGATCTTTCCGATGGCGGCCAGGACGTTCCAGGGCAAGCCGGGGCAGGTGGAGGCGGCGTCGAGGTACCAGCGCAGGTAGGCGGGCGGGATGTCGCGTTCGGCTTCGGTGGTGGGTGCGGCGGCGAGGTCTGAGCCGGTGCCTGCGGCGGAGTTGTGTCCCGCGGCCAGGATGAGCAGCGCCAGGGGGAGGGCGAGGGCGGCGGCGCATGCGGTGGCGGCGGCCTTCACCGGGTGGGCCGCTGGGGTGGGGCTGGGTGGCTAGTCGGTGGGGTTGTGGGCGCCGGTGCGGGCGCGGTGTTGGGCGCGGTACCCGGCGCCCTTCTTGGGTTCGGTTGTGTCATCGGCGGCTTCCCCGGGTTGCTGGTGGGGCTGCCGCAGCACCTCGCGGACTGCTTGCCAGGAGTACCGGAAGTCCTTGCCGGTTTTGAGGGCGGGGATCTGCCCGGCGTTGGCCATCCGGCGGACGGTCTGGGGTGAGAGGCCGAGTTTGGTCGCGAGTTCGGCGGTGGTGAGGACGTCGGGGTCGCGGCCGGGGGTCTCGGTCATCGGTGGGGCTCCTGGGTGGGCGGTCACAGTGTTCCTTTCAGTGTGGTGGATGGGTGCTGCGGAAGCACGTTGTTCGGCATGATGGCGTTCTCAAAAGTTGTTTGGCGATGCTTGCGCTCTGTCATGCTGCCACGTACGGTGATCGTCCAGCAACCGTGAGCATCGATTCGGGGGTATGTGGGTGAGTCTTCGACAAACCAGACCGAGTCCGGCCAGTGAGGCGAGTGAGGTCTTGGATGTGGTCGTGGCGGGCGCGCATGGCGGCGCCGGAACCTCGACGCTGACCACGCTGCTGCCCGCAGTGTGGGACATGGGCTCGATCGCGCCGCTGCTGGAGCTGGGCCGATCGCCGCTGCGGGCCACGGGCCGCCCGGTGGTCGTGGCGGTCCGCAACACCGCGGTGGCGGCCAAGGATGCGACGGCGGCGATCGGGGCGCTGGCCGAGTGGGACGAGCGGGTGGCGGCGCTGGCGATCGTCAGTGACGGCGGTCCGGAGTCGCCGGAGGCGACGGCCCGGTTCGCACTGCTGCAATCACGGGTCGAGGGCGTGGTGCGCGTCCCGTATGTGCGGGCGCTGCGCCTCGTCGAGGACCCGGGCGTGGTCGCTCTGCCGGGCAAGGCACGCCAAGCCCTCGATGAGCTCCGCCGGATGGTGGGCGTGGCGTCCCGACGGGGGCGGTGAGGGTGTTGTCTGCGCTCATCGCCTTGGCTCGACGGCTTCCGCAGGACGGCGATGTCAAGGTGCCCGATCCTCCCCCGGCTGCGCCGCCGGGGATGGATCAGAAGATGGAGACGCTGCTGGCGTGGGGCAAGTGGGGCGTGCTGATCTGCGGCGTCGCCGGCTTGTTCATCTGCGCGGGCCAGATGGCCATCGGGCGCAAGAACCGTTCCACGTTCGCCGCAGATGGCGCGACCGGTATCCCGTGGGTGCTGGGCGGGCTGAGCCTGGCGGCGACGGCGGCTCCGATCGTCGGGGTGTTCTTCAAATGAGCCTGCCCAAGGACGAGAGGAAGCCAGCCGTTAGGGCGCTGTGGCGCTACGGCTGGGTCATCGCGGTTTCGGTGGTCGGCGGCGGAGTGCTGGTCGGCACGGTCGTGCCTTCGGTGTTCAGGACGTCCTCGATGGCCACCCCGGTGATCGTCCGGACAACTACGCGGGCCGGGCAGTTGGTGAGCGCGCCGCAGGTGTCGTTCAGCGGGGTGTCGTGGCGGGACTACCACGGCGTCCTCCTCCCCTACTCGGCCGAGGACGGCCCGCGCCACGTCAACGGCGATCTGGCGGAGGGGTTCGCGCGGACGCCGCGCGGGGCGCTCCTGGCGGCAGTCCACATCGTGGTGCGGGCGGACGTGCGGTGGGGGCCGACGGTGTTCGAGCCCACCATCGAGCGGCAGATCATTGGTCCCGACACCGAAGCGCTCCTGGCCTCGACCCGCGAGACCTACGACAAGCGCCGGGGCGACCGGCGATACGGAGAGGCGCTCGGCCGCGGCTATGTGGTGCTGGAAGGGTTCCGGTGGCAGGGCTACTCGCCGGAGGCGGCGAGCCTGGATCTGGTGTCGGCGGGGCCGGGCGACAGCGACGTGACCGCTCGTGCGGTGACGCGGATCCAGTTGCGCTGGCAGGGCGGTGACTGGCGGGTTCTCGCCCCACCCGGTGGGGCGTGGGCGGGGACGGCGTCCCCGGCCGAGTCGGCGGACGGGTACGTCCGCTTCCCGGGCGGGGGTGGCTGATGCTCCCGCTGCTTCCTTTCGATCCGTGTTCGCCGGTCATGGAGCCCGCGTGCGTCCAGCCGGTGGACAACGATGAGGGCGGCAGAAATCCGCTGATGCCCGGGCTGCCCACGCTGCCCGATATCTCGGGGGCGATCGGCGGGCATGTGCTGGATGAGTTGGCCGAGTCGTTCCAGTCGGCGACCGGATGGCTGATCTCCAACACCGCGTCCTGGTGGGTGCAGACACCTTCGCCTGATCTGCAGGGTGAGCCTGCGATCGGGTATCTGCAGTTGCTGGTCCGGCCGTTGACGGTCGCGGTGGCGGTGATGGCGTTGCTGGCCGTTGCCGCGCGGATGGCGTTGTCGCGCAAGGCGCTCCCGCTGGTGGACGCCGGTCGCGGTCTGGTCGTCCTGGCGGTGGTCACCGTGATCGGCACGGTGGTGCCAAATCTGCTGCTGCAGTGGGGTGACCTGTGGAGCGGCTGGGTTCTGAAGGCGTCCTCGCACGGCGACTTCGCCCGCCGCATGACCGACATCGTGATGTTTCCCAGTGCGGCACCGCGCGCACTGGTGCTCATCTTGTGCCTGTTCGCGCTGGTCATCGGGATCGTCCAGGCGATCCTGCTGCTGTTTCGCGGTGCGGCGCTGGTGATTTTGGCGGGGCTGCTCCCGTTGGCGGCGGCCGGGATGATCACCACGTCGACCAAAGCGTGGTTTCCGCGTGTGGCGGGCTGGATGCTCGCGCTGATCTTCTACAAGCCGGCCGCGGCGGCGGTGTACGCGACCGCGTTCACGCTGGTCGGCAAGGGAGAGAGCCTGCACACGGTCCTGATGGGGTTCGCGATGATGCTGGTCAGCCTGATCGCCTTCCCGGTCCTGCTGAAGTTCTTCACCTGGACGAGCGGGGGAACCGAGTCCGGCACCGGCGGCGGGATGCTCGGCGCGCTGATGAGTAGTGCCGCCGCGCTCGGCGCGCTGCGCGGCTACGGGGGCGGTGGTTCTGGGGGTGACGAGTCCGGTTCGGCCAGTGAGCACACCACCTACCTCAAGCAGCAACTCGGAGACCAGGACACCGCGCCGCCCGGCGACGACCAGCCCGACCAGCCGGTCAGCACGCCCGACTCCCCCGACCAGCAGCCGCCGACCCACCCCCCGGGCGACCAGGCTCCCGACCCGGGCTCTCCGCCAGGAAGCGGCCAGCCCGATGCCGACCCGTCCAAGCCGGGGCACGGCTCGGCGGGCGGGCACGGGTGGGCGCCGCCCGGCGGCGGCGGGCAGGGGGAACCTGTCGGCCCAACGACGATCCGGACGGCCGAGCAGGAGCGCCAGCGCGGTGAGGACGCGGTCCGCTGGGCCGCGACCGGGGGTGCCGGTGGCCCGACCGGCGCGGCCGGTGAGGGAGGCGGCGGTCATGGGGCATGAGGTCCGCACCTACGGCGGGTGGCGGCGCCGGCACGGCATCGGCCTGCTCGGCCTGGACACCACCTCCACTTTCGTCGCCCTCGGTGCCGCGATGCTGCTGGTCCTGGTCGCCGCGACCGCGGCGCATCTGCTCTTCTACCTGCTCCCACCGGCATTGCTCGGCGGCGGTTTCGGGCTCATCCGGGTCGAGGGCATCCCCGTGGCGCGGCTGGTGCTGGCGCGGGTCCGCTGGCGATGGGGCGTGTTGCGCGGCCACAACCGCTACCGCGCCGGGGTCGTCATCGACCATCCCCGCGCGTTCCAGCTCCCGGGCGTGCTGGCGCCGCTGACACTGCTCAGCGCCGAGGACGGATACGGCGGCCGGTACGGGATCGTGTGGGACCGCCGCACCGGGCTCCTCACCGCCACACTCCGCGTCGTCCCGACCTCAACATGGTTGGCCGACCGCAGTGACGCCGACGCCTGGGTCGCGGGCTGGGGCGGCTGGCTCGCCACGCTCGGGCACATGCCCGCCATCCGGTGGGTGTCGGTCACGGTGGACACCGCGCCTGAACCCGGCTCCACCCTCGCCGACGCCGTCCACCGCGCCATCGTCCCGGCGGCGCCCGCGCCGGCGCGCACCATCATGAGCGCTCTCGTCCGCGCCGCCCCGGCCGCTGCCGCCGACGTCGACACCCGCGTGTCGATCACCTTCGACCCGAAAGCGTCCGCGGCCAGCCCTAAGAATCTGTACGAGGCGGTCGCCGAGCTGGGGCGCACACTGGACGGGTTGGCGTCACGGCTCGGCGGGTGCGGAGTCTCGGTCCTCGGCCGCGCCACCGCCGCCGAAATCGCCGGGACCGTGCGCACCGCGTTCGACCCCGATGCGCGCGGCGAGGTCAACCGGCTCCTGGCCGGTCCCGGCTCCCACGACGTGCTGAACTGGTGCGATGCGGGGCCGGTCGCCGCGACCGAGCACACCGGCCACTACGAACACGACGGCGGACACTCCGTCAGCTGGGCCTGGCACGAGCCACCACGCCAGAACGTCCGCTCCGACGTCCTGGCCCGCCTGGTCGCTCCCGGCCCGTTCGCCAAACGCGTCACCCTGCAGTACCGGGCACTTCCAGCCACCGCCGCGAGCCGCGTCCTGCAGCAGGAGGTGAACGCGGCGGCGTTCCGTGCCCAGTTCCGCCGCCGCACCGGACGCGACGAGACCGCCCGCGACAGCTGGGACTCGGCTCGCGCCCGCCAAGCCGCCGCCGAGGAGGCCATGGGCGCCGGGGTCTGCCTGGTCGCCCTGTACGCCACCGTCACCGCGACCGACCCCGACCAGCTGCGCCGCGCCGTCGCGCACGTCGAGACGGCCGCCGACTCGGCCAAGATCCGGCTGCGTCGCCTGTGGGGCAGCCAGGCCGCCGGATTCGCCACCACCCTGCCCTGCGGCATCTGCCCGCCCGAGTTGTCCCGCCGCCTCATCCACTAAGCCGGAGGAACCGAGCTTGCCGAACGCTGAAACCCAAGCCATGTCCGAACCGCTCGCCCCGCCCTGGGGATGGCGCGGCCCCGGCGCCGGACGCGCCGCGCACGTCGAGCCCGCACCCGAATACCAGGCCACCACCAGCCAGGTCTGCGGCCTCTACCCCTTCACCGCCGGGTCCGGGACACCCACCGCCGGCACCCCGGTCGGACGCCACCAACTCTGGGGCGAAGTCGTCTGCCTCGACCCGCTCGCCTGGCTGCGCGAAGGGCTGGTCACCAACCCCGGCATGTTCGTCCTCGGACAACCCGGCACCGGCAAGTCCACGCTCGTCAAACGCCTGGTCACCGGGGCGGTCGCCACCGGCACCACACCGATCATCCTCGGCGACACCAAACCCGACTACACCCGGCTGGTCGAATACCTGGGCGGGCAGGTCATCCGCGTCGGACGCGGCGCCGACCGCATCAACCCCCTCGACGCCGGTCCGCTGGACGAAGCACGCCGCCGCCTGTCCGGGGCCGACGCCGAAACCCTGCGCTGGGAAGTACGCTCCCGGCGGCTCTCCCTCCTGCTGGCCCTGGCGACCTTGGTCCGCGAGGCCCGCATCACCAACGCCGAAGAGGTCGTCTTGGGTCGCGCCATCGACCTGCTGGACGACCGCCTGGATCATGAGCCCACGATCGTCGATGTCCTGCGCATCCTCGAAGAGGGGCCCGCCGAGCTTCGGGGAGCGACCCGCACCGACACCGCCGACGCCTACCAGGCGCAGACCCGCGGCCTGGTCTTCACCCTCGACCTGCTCATCTCAGGGTCACTGGCCGGGGTGTTCGACGCCGCCACCACCCGGCCGCTGAACCTGGACGCGCCCGCGATCAGCGTCGACATCTCCCGCGTCCGCGCCGCCGGCGACAAACTCCTCACCGCCGCGATGCTGTGCACCTGGGCCTACGCCTTCGGCATGGTCGACGCCGCCACCGCCCTCGCCGAGCTGGGCGCCGCCCCGCGGCGTTCCTACCTCGGTGTCATGGACGAACTGTGGCGCGCGCTGCGCGGCGCCCCTGGACTGGTCGAGCACGCCGACGCCCTCACCCGCCTCAACCGCGCCAAGGGCATGGCCTCGGTCATGATCACCCATTCGCTCGCCGATCTGGACGCGCTGGCCACCGAGGAGGACCGCGCCAAGGCTAAAGGGTTCGCCGACCGCTCCGCCATCACCGTCCTGGCCGGGCTCCCGCCCCGGGAACTGGCCCGCGTCCACGAGATCACCCCGCTCACCGGGCCAGAGCAGCAGCTCGTCACCTCCTGGTCGGCTCCCGACTCTTGGCAACCCGGCGCCCGCCACCCCGGACGCGGCAAGTACCTCATCAAGACCGGTGAACGCCTGGGCATCCCCGTCGAGCTCTCCCTCGTCGGCCCGGAAGTCGATCTGTACGACACCGACCAGGCAATCCGGGTGAACCCATGACCCGGGCACTCGGACCACGCGCATCGCTATGGCACTCCAACGCGAGTGCCGGATGGTTGGTGCTCGCCGCGTGCTGGACACCCATCGCCGGGCTGTGGATCGTGTGGGCCGCAGCGAAGCTGTCCGCGGTCGCAGCTGACGGGACGGTCATGCCATTCGGCACCGACTTCGCGGCCACCCTCATCGGAGGACGGACCGATCAAGCCTGGCCAGGGACGCCGACATGGCTCGTCCTGCTGATCCTCGTGTCGCTGGTCATCGCGCTGGTATGGGGCGTCTGGGAGATCTGGTCGCGGATCGCCGACCGTCTCCCGCAACCGGGAGACCCCGTCGCCGCGCTCGCCGACAACCCCGGCCTGACCGCCCTCCAGCCGGACGCGACGGCGAGCAAGGCGATCGCGCTTCGGCGCTCCCTCGCCGAGTCCAACCCCGGTGACTTGAAGCCGGACGACATCGGCCTCGTCCTCGGGGACGTCCTGCTGCCGGGCGACCGGAGCGGCCCGACGCTGTTCGCCTCCTTCGAGGACACGGTCGTGGCGTTCATGGCGCCGCGCTCGGGCAAGACCACCACCCAGTCGATCCCGCACGTCCTGTCCGCGCCCGGACCGGTCATCGCGACCAGCAACAAGGCCGATCTGTGGTCGGCGATCGCCACCGTCCGCGCCGAACGCACCGGCGGGAAGATCTGGCTGTTCGACCCGCAGCACATCACCTACCAGCCGCAAGCCTGGTGGTGGAACCCGCTCGCCCGGCTGTCCACCGTCGAGGACGCCCACCGCCTCGCCGGCCACTTCGTCCTCACCGTCGATGACGGCCAGAAGAAAGACCTGTGGGGTCCGGCCGCGCAGGACCTGCTGTGCGCGCTGTTCCTGGCCGCCGCGACCTCGGGACGGTCGCTGAACCATGTCGCGCAATGGCTCGACGAGCCCGCCGTTCCCACCCCGATCGAACTGCTCCAGAAGGCCGGGTTCCAGCTGATGGCCTCGTCCCTCAAAGGCACCCAGAACGGCGCCGTCGAGACCCGCGACGGCATCTACCAGACCGCCCGCACCGCCGCCAAAGCCCTGCGCGACCAGGAGATCCTCGCCTGGGTCACCCCCGACCACGATCTTCCGGTCTTCGATCCGCACGCGTTCGCCGGTTCCCGCGACACGCTGTATCTGCTGTCGAAGTCGCTGTCGGCCGCCGCCCCGCTGATCGCCGCGCTCACCGACACCACCATGCGCGCCGCCGAACGCCGCGCCGAACAAGCCGGCGGACGACTCGACCCGCCACTGGTCGTCGCGCTCGACGAGGCCGCCAACATCTGCCGCATCGCCGACCTTCCGCAGCTCTACTCCCACCTCGGCTCGCGCGGCATCATCCCGGTCACCATCCTGCAGAGCTACGAGCAGGGCGTCACCGTCTGGGGCGAGCCCGGCATGGCCGCGCTCTGGGGCGCCGCCACCCGCAAACTCATCGGCGCCGGCATCGACTCGCCCCGCCTGGTCCGCGACCTGGCCACCCTCATCGGACAGCACGACGTCCCCGTCCGATCCATCACCTACAGCGACGGACGCGCCAGCGAACAGATCTCGCTGCGCCAGCAGGAGATCCTGCAAGCCGCCGACATCCGCGCGCTCCCGGCAGGGACCGCGTTGCTGCTGGCCACCGGCACCAAGCCCGCCCTCGTCCGGCTCCGGCCCTGGTATGCGGGCCCGCACGCCGCCGCCATCGGCGCGGCCATCGAGACCGCTGACACCGCGATCGCCGATGCAGCCCGCAGCCATTACGACCACCCGGACACCCCGTCCATGCCATAGCCGTGCTCGACGCCACAGCTCACGTCCACGAAGAAGAAAGGGGCCTTCACATGCACGAATCCGCAGCTTTGGAGGCTTCATGCCCAACCCCGATACACCCGCGACCGGCAGCAAACGCCGCGAGTCGCTGTACCCGGACGTCACCGCCTGGGTCAGCGAGCACTTCGTCCCGATGTACCGGCGCACCCTCGGCGGCGAGTTCCGCTGGTGCGCCGAATGGTGGCGGCACGGCGAGGCCATCTCCCGCCTGACAGCGCTCTGGTTCGCCTGGGAGGCGATGCGGCTGCAGGGCGCCACCGGCATGGCGCTGTGGTACCGCGACCACCTCGACCACCAGATCCCCGTCCTGCTCGGACCGCGCGGCCCCTTCTACCAGTGCACCGAGAACGAGCACCTGTCCCCGCACGAGGCCCACATGGTGTCCGTCCCCGCCGGGTGGTTCGGTGCCGGCTCTAAAGATCCTGCCGCGACTCAGTCCCGGGACGCGGTGCGCGCGTGACCGAACGCATGGACGCCACCGCGCTGGCGCTGGACGCCTACCAACAGCACCTGTTCGGCGACCTGGCCAACGGTCACCGCACCGACCGCGCGGAAGCCGAGGGGCTGCTGCACTCCCTGGTCGTCGACCTCATCAACTACGGCGAAGGCAACCGCTTGGACGTGGTCGACCTGCTGGACGCGCTCGTCCAGGCCCGTCTCGACCGCGGCGGCGCCCTGACCAATCCGCGCTACAGCTTCCGCCTCAACACCGAGGTCCAGTTCCGCGACCACGAGACCGAGCCCCGCCGGGGGTTCATCACCGAGCTGAGGTCATCCGGGACCGGTCAGGACGCCGAATGCGTGCTGCGCATCCCCGGGTTCGTCGACCCGCAGCACGCCACCACATCGCAGCTGGAACCGGCCACGCGAATGGTGCCTGTCCTCACCCGTATCTGCGGGACCGCCTACTCCGCCCTGGAGGCCGAGGACGCCATCACCGAGATCATCACGCACCTGCCGCAACAGCAGGCCGATACCGACCCGCAGTTGCTCGCGGATCTGGCCGAACTGTCAGCCACGCTGGCCGCCTGGTCGGGCACCAAACCGGAATGGGTGCTGCGCCATCTCCGCCACCGGGCCGGTGAAACCAGCCCGGTGCAGGACGGCATGTCTCCCGCCGCCCGGCGCGCCGCCGCCTCGTTCCCCAACGACATCGCCGCGCTGCTGGCCGGCGAGCAGCCCGCCGCGGTGCCGCCCAGGCATCCCGCGCCCTCGGAGAACCGGCCGCGTCCTCGGCTGCCGTGACACCCGAACCAAGCACACCTCTTCACCCTTGGAGTCCTTGTATGGCCGACCCTGATGAGGCCGTCGCCGCCGCGCTCGACGCCTACCAGCAGCAACTCCTGCCCGACGACGTTCCCAGCCACCGCGCCGACCCCGCCCTGGCCGAGCCGCTCATCACCTCGCTCATCGAGCAACTCGCCCGCTACGCCGACCGCCTCGGCCTGGACGTCCAGGACACGTTCGCCGAGCTTCACCAGCAGCACCTGGACCGCGGCGGGCCCGACCACGACCCGGTCTACAGCTTCCGGCTCGGCGCCGAGGTCCAGTTCCGGCAGGGACGCACCGCCACCGGCGCCACGCCGCGCTTTCCGCTGTGGCGCGGCTTCGTCGACGCGCTGGCCACCTCCCCGTACGGCGAAGCCCACTGCGCGGTGCGGGTCCCCGGCGTCAACGAGAGCCTGCACGTCACAGCGTCCGAGCTGGAGCCAGCCGATTCGCTGCTTCCCCTGCCGACCCGGACGGCCGGAGTGGTCTCCGACGCCCGCAACGCCGAATCGACGATCGTCGACATCGCCGCCCGGCTCAAGCGCGCCGCCACCAACGGCCTGGTCGCCGACGAGCAGGCACTCGCCGACCTCGCCCAGCTGACCATCCGGCTGGGGCAATGGTCGGGCGGCCAACCCGAGGCGATCATGCGGCACCTCTACAACCGCATCACGCACGCCGCGCACACGCCGACGAAGGGACGTCCCGGACCGGACCCGGCGGTTCGGCTGGCGGCTACCGAGTTCCCCCAACGGCCGACTTCTCTCACCTCCGACGATCCGCCGTCCACGACCAGGCCCAAGCCGGACGGCCCGGCCAGACGGCACAAGCACCGCCCCTGACTCGTCCACCGAACCTTTGGAGGTCGTATGACCGAAGCCGGCGCCGCGGAGTTCGCCGAGTTCGGAGCCGCCGCCTTGGACTCCTTCCAAGCACTCTTCGAGGAGACCGAACACCTCGACCACCGCACCAACAACGCCCACGCCCGCGAACTCCTCGGCGATCTGCTGATCGACCTGATGCACTACGCCCAACACCGCGGCCTGGAGTTCAACGACATCCTCGCCCAGGCCAACGGCTACTACCTCAGCGAGCACAACAGCCCCGACGTCTTCGCGGTCGGCTCGACCGTCCAACTCGACGGCCCCGCCGCCGACGAGGCGATCCTGCTGGGCCATCCGACCCGGGGCACCGTCACCGGGCTCCTGGTCCCCCACGACGGGCCGACCGAGTACAACGTCTGCTTCCTCGGCGAGACCAGCAGCCGCACCATCATCGACGCCGACCTGGAACCAGCCCCGCCGTTCCCTTCCACGTCCACCGCTCAAGGGGTCATCAGCGATCCGCTACACGCCGAGGAAACCCTCGTCGAGACCATGGCCCGCATCGCGCGAGCCGACCTCGACGGCGTCCGGCCCCAGCAGGACGACCTGGACGATCACCACGTCCTGCTCGATGCCCTGGTGACCTGGAACGGCATGGACGACCGCAACGTCACCGACCTGCTCCTCGCCAAGGTCGAACCACGCCTCACCACCTCGCAACCCAAGGCGCCGGTCACAGGCGCGTCACTCAGCCCGGCCCAGCTCGCCGCACAGGACTTCCCCATCCCACTGGTCCAAGGACTCTCCGGACGCCACCCCACCTCTCAACCGTCGCCGCGCCCCACCGGCCCGGCCAACGCGCGCCACCACGGCCACCGGTAAGCCAGCTCCACCTGCACAAACCTCGCCACGACACGCGCGTCACCACAGTTGATCGGCAGCCCACGAGCAACCAAACTCGCAACCATCAACTTTAAGCATTCATCCTGCGTCCGCATCACCCATCGAGGCCGGGACGCCGACGCCCTGGAGGTTCCGCTGAAGCACTTCTTCGACTACGCCAGCCAGCAGATCAAAACCGCCGACTCCCTGCCCGCGCTCCTCGCCGCCGCCTTCATGGGTCTGGAACTCATTGAGCGCACCACCACCGTCCTGGCCCAGAGCGCCCAGGAGGACGCTCACCAAACCGCGCTTGCCGAGGCGATCGACGCCTGGTGGGCACTGGCCGAGGCACCCTCCCTCGCCTGGCCCGAAGGCTCCATGTCGGACGCCGACGTCCAGGAGTTCACCGAGGCCATCTCCGCCCTGGTGATGGTCGTCGCCGAAGCCATCCTCAACGTCGCGTCAAAGACCACCGAGCCGGCCGACCGGGTCGCCTGCCTGCGGGCCGCCCACCACGTCGGCAACGTCCACGCGGCCATGAAGTAGGTGCGCCATGCCCCACACCACCAAGCACATCGAACGCGCCGTCCACGCCCTGATCGCCTACGAACACGACGCCTTCCCCGGCAAACCTTCACTCCTGCAACGCGACCCCTTCTACGCCGAAGCCCTGCTCGCCGCGCTGCTCTGCGACCTGGAGCACTACGCCAGCCACCACGGCATCAACTTCTCCGACGTACTCAGCACGGGCCGCGCCATCAACGCCTCAGAAGTCGCCGAGGACACTCCCTACAAGATCGGCGACCAGGCACGCCTCACCCACCAGCACAACCGCTGCGGCACCGTCATCGGCTGGCAGACCATCAGCCCCGACACCGAGACGTCCTTTCTCGTAGCCGTCCCCGGCGTCCCCTACGTCTACGCCGAACCCGCCACTCGCCTCGCGCCCGCACCCGACTTCCCGCCCACGCACACGATCGTGGGCGCCGTCCACCACGCAGACCAGGCCGAACAGCTCTACATCACCATGACCACCCGACTGACCGACGCATCGGGCCCGATCCGCGCCGCGCTCGAACACGACCGCAAGAAACTCCTGGCAGCACTGAGTTCCTGGAGCGGCATCACCGAAACCCGCCTGCACGACGCACTCGCACCACGCCCACCCGCGAGCAGGCATCACCCCGCCGAAACCAGGGCCGTCGCCCCAGGCGTCTCCACCGCCATCAGCCACGACCTTCCCTCGCCGCCGCCCCACCCGCGCAGCCGCGAGCAGCTGCCGCCTTCTTCCGCCACAGGCCCGGCACCCGGCACCTGACCACAGCCCGCACAATCCACAACCTGCGCACCCTGCAGCCGTGCACCCCAATCCGCGCCAATCTGTGCCGATCAGCGACAACCACTACCCACCCGTCCTCTGGAGGACACCGCGATGGCCCATGAACGCCAGCACGACGACGTCCGGCACAACTGGTTCACCGAGATCCTCGGCAACGCCCTCAACGACCTCGCCCACGCCGAACGCGTCATCACCTCCTACGCCGCCCAGCAACCCGACGGATTCATCGCCTGGGGAATGGCCGAAGGCGAAGCCGTCCAAGCCCACCAAGCCCTCCGCCAAGCACCATCCCTACGCGCCGTCCCCCCGGCCGACCACACCGACCTGGCCTCCACCGCCGACGCCCTGTTCGACCTCGCCCGCACCATCTCCCAGAACCTCGTCCGAGCCGCCGAACTGGCCGCCGACCCCGACGACAAGATGGCCTGCCTCCAAGCCGCCCTGCACGCCGGACGCCTCCGCGACACCCTCCGGTAGCCGCCCGTGGCCACCTTCGGAGAAATGAGCGCGCTCGCCCACGAACACCTCACCGACCTCCAACACCAACTCCACACCCGACGCCTCACCCGCGACCTGCGCAGCCGCACCACTCCACCCGAACTCGCCCGCCTCACCCACGTCCTGGCCCGCTACCACGACCAGATCGCCGACGGCTTCGGCATCCCCCACCCCGCCTCGGCCAGTGTGCGGGACGGCGCCCACCGCGCCAGCACTCTCATCAAGCAAGCCGAACATCTCCTCGGCCCGCCTGCGGAGACCGAAACCCCACGCTCCGCCCTGGCCCAGAAACTTCGCGCCGCCTCCATCGCCCTCGGCTGCGGCCTCGACCTGCTTGCCACCCACTTCCCCGTCACCACCGACCAGGCGATCACCGCTGACGCCGGGGTCATCGCCGCACCCGACACGGCCCGCTCCCTGCTGCGCCAACTCAGCACCCACACCGCGACTCTCGGCCACCTCGCCGGCCGCGCCGACCCACCCGCCAACCAGGCCGGTCCACTCCTGCTGAAAGCCGCGGTGCTCGCCCGCATCTACAGCGAGAACCAGACACGACCACCCATCAACGTCATCTCCGTGCACCACATACCCGACCGCATTCCACCCCAGGTCGGAGAGAGCGGCGACCAAGCCCTGGCCGGCATCACCGCCAGCATTCACCGCCTCAGCAACCCCACCTTGCCGACCTCGGTCACCACCTGGCGCTACCTCGCCCGAGCAGCCGCCATCATCTGCGACCTCAACCGCAAAACCGTCCGGCAACTGATCCACCGCATCAACGAACTGGACAAACCCGACCAACTACCGGCGATCAAACAAGCCGCCACCGACCTCAAGAAGCTCAGCGTCACCTGGAGGAGCATCGTCCGACGCTGGGACGAGCACATCGGCCATTACGGCCACCCCGCCAACGGCCCCGCCAGCGACGCAAGCGACCTCATCATCCGCCTCGGCCGCCTACTCCACACCGACCCCGCCTGGACCCCAAGCTCGCGCGCCTCCACCCGCGTCAAACCACCCCAGGAACTCGCGCCCACCCTCACCCAGGCAGCCGAACTCGCCACCACCACCCTCAAAGCTGTCGAAGCCTGCAATCACCTCGCCACCCACCACCACGCCGCGATCAACGACGCCGCAGCAATCGGCGCCCTCAACCGCCAAAAGAAATATCCCACCCACCTACCCCGGGTCCCGGGATCAGCCCGCGATCTATCAGCCTGGTACGAAAATGCCCAAAATAAAGGCCACCAAGCCATCACCACCCTCGCCCAAGCCATCCAACATCTGACCCCGCCATCCATTCCCACTCCAGACGAAGTGCGCCTTATAGTGCACAGAACGCCAGATGTCGACGACAAACAATCAAATCTATCCGCAGCCGAATTTCCGGAATCAATCACGTCCCTCCTCAACTCTCCACACACACCACTAAAGTCAACTCAAAGACTTCAAGATACTTCCAGAACTCGAAATACCAGTCAGAACAAAAGCGCAGCAAAAATAGAATCAAGGCATGGAGTCGTATAAAGTGCCAGCCATTTCGCCGTCGCCGTGGTACTGTCCTAAAGATCGTGTGGGTGGGGTGGTGATCCGGAAGGCTGGGGCCGTTGCCCTGGCCGGGAAGGATCACGCGTGACCAAGGACAATGACGAGACCGTCGGTGGGCTGGACGTGCAACTGGCGGCCGAGCTGATCGAGAAGGCAAAGGCCGAGGGGGTGTCACTGGTCGGGCCGGACGGGTTGCTGGCCGGGATCACCAAGACGGTGCTGCAGGCCGCGCTGGAAGCCGAGATGGCCGAGCATCTGGGCTATGACAAGGGAGAACGCCCGGCCGGACCGACCGGTAATCACCGCAACGGCAGCTCGGCCAAGACGGTGTCGACCGAGGTCGGGCCGGTGCGGATCGAGGTGCCGCGGGACCGGGCGGGCGAGTTCACCCCGCAGATCGTGCCCAAGCACGCCCGCCGGGTCGAGGGGTTCGACGAGGCGATCGTGTCGCTGTATGCCAAGGGCCTCACCACCGGCGAGATCCGTGCGCACCTGGCCGAGATCTACCAGGTCGAGGTGTCCCGCGACCTGATCTCGCGGGTCACCGACAAGGTCGTGGCCGAGATGGAGGCCTGGCGGGCCCGGCCGCTCGACAGCGTCTACCCGGTCGTGCTGATCGATGCGCTGTATGTGAAGATCCGCGAGGGCAACGTGGCCAACCGCCCGGTCTATGTCGCGGTCGGCATCAACTGCCACGGCGAACGTGACGTGCTGGGGATGTGGGTGGGGACCGGCGGTGAGGGCGCCAAGCACTGGATGACGGTGCTGGCCGAACTCAGGAATCGGGGCGTGCAGGACGTGTGCGTCGCCTGCTGTGACGGGCTCAAAGGCCTGCCGGAGGCGATCGAGGAGATCTGGCCGCAGGCCACCGTGCAGCAGTGCGTGGTGCACCGTGGCTGCCAAGAATCAACATGCTGGTTTTCCGGGGCCGGGATGCTCTGGTGGTGCGTCGGTGGAGGCGAGCAGGTCGGCGGCCGAGGCGTAGCGGTGATCGGCGGGGGTGATGGCGAGGTG
>NZ_JAXCEJ010000039.1:0-43964 GCF_041463665.1 Actinomadura chokoriensis | reverse complement strand
GAGATCCAGTCTGTTCGGACGTTTGTGAGAGAACACCCGTTCTACTGGATCTCCGTTCCCATGTCCGGCCACCAGCCGAAAACCCTTGACACCCCCGGCCTCATCCTTAACTTCCCGGCATTGAGTCTAGTTGAGGTGCCTGGTTCACTTATGATGGAGATCATGTAGCGCGCGAGCGATGTCTACAGGAAAGGGACTTGTTCGATCCTGGCGTCGGCGGATGGGAAGTCCGAGGCGAGCACGGGGCAAGTGATCTCTCGAGTCATGATTCCCACGATGAAATCCGTCATGGAGCCGTTGAACTCCCACCAAGAGTCCTTGGCATAAGAGTGCTCCGCCACCACGACCGTCCATCTATCGGGCGGCCCCTGCGTACGCCAGAAGAGGTGGTCGCTGTTGTCAGTGACACCCCACGGAAACAGCCCGCCCTCCGCCGGGTAGAGCGGAAATGGCACCAGTCCGAGAATCGGAAACTCCTCGACGAGATCCATCGCAGCCCCCAGAATTTCCTCCGCCCAGGAAAACAGATTCTCTCCCTCTTCATCCTCGACAGGATGAAGCGTTCCCAAGAAATTGTCAACCCTAAGTGGCGGGTACGTTCGACACAACTCCATGTAGTCACTGGGAAAGCGCAACCGAGTCTGACCCTCCAGCCTTTCCCAATCGACCGCAGGAGGTTCTTGCAAGGACTCACCGATGAGCTGGACCAATCGATTCAATGAAGCCATGGAAATATCACCCTATGCCTTCTATCTATACTTTTGCTGTTCTGAATGGTGACATCGAAAAGGAGTCCACCACTGCCGCGTGCAGACATATGCACAGCTGAAGCTCTTGCCGAGTGTCCGAGATAGATCGGACGAACCTCATAATAGACTTGCTGGCTCTCATCCTCAACCGCACGGCGTACCGCATTCTCATATACCTTCATAGAGGAGTTGTTCATCCGCTGATAGATCGTAAAGAGGTTCCGCAGATCTGATCCATTGCCGCCCAATTGAGCACCGATGAGGTGCCCGCGGGAGAAGGCATTTCGCGGATTGCGCGGGGCGCCAGCGGCGTCTCTGGGCCAGCCACTGGGAAAGAGTGAGCGTTTGGCCTCGGACCCGCCCTCCAGGTCCTTCGCACTGCAGTACTGGGCGCGAGCACCGGTGGCCCTGCCCTCGCTGTCGAGCGGCTGGTACTGCTTGAACGCCCGACAGCCGTCGTCGTCATCGCTGCCCGGAGCAGGGCGCCCGGGGTCTGGCTCCCAATCGGTCCCCGTCTTCGGGTACAGCAAGGACGAGCCGTTCGGGTCCAGGGGCAGGAGTACAGGACTCTTGTCGGGTTCCGGAACGGTGACGGTGCTCGCGGGTGCACGCGGTGTGACACTGCCGACAGTGGAAGGGACTTCGACGGGCAGGGCTCTGGGCGGCGCGGAACCCGCCAGAGAAATCTGCCCGACGATGGAGCCCGCCCCACTGATGGCCTGGGCACGCATGTCCCGCAGGCTCTGCGCGGTGTCCTTGACGACATCGTGTGAATTACCACTCCGGGGACGATGTCTGGCGCCATCCGAGATGTGATCGCCCGGGTTCGCGTAACGAGGCTTGCGCAGCCTAGGATCGATGGCCCTCGGGTTCTTCTTCGCATCACGTTCGGCGCCCTTGCGAGCCTTCTCGGTTCGCCGACGTGCGAGTTCTTCGGGACTCGGACCGCGAGGTTTGGCGGTCGGAGCGGGCCACGATCTGGGCGGACTCGGATTATACGGCGTCGGCCGTGGAAAGTAGTCCGGTGCATTATCCCCGATGGGATGCGACGTCCAAGGCAGTTGCGGCGGTCGTTGTGGATAGAGACTGTCACAAAACCATGGGGGCAAGATCTCTTGTTGACAGAGACTGCTGAAGCAGAGCGGCATCGCGGCATGACCAGTGGGGTCGGACTGGTCGAGCGGGTCGGCGTTCGCGTAAGTGTAGCGATTTGCAACGACTGACTTCGGAGTGGGGTCGAGGTCCCAACTGTCGCGGCTGAGGAAAGTACCGCTATCCGGGTCGTACCAGCGCGCACCCATCTTGACCTGGCCTGAGTCCGGGTCGGTCCAGTCGCCTTGATATCCCACGGCCGGCTTGGATCCGGCTTTGACGGTCGGCTTACCGAACGCGCTGTAGCCGACGGCGTCAGCCAGCCCAGTGAGAGAACTGCTGGGATCGAATGTTCCGGTGAGGTCGCCGTGAGTATTTGACAGAACGAGCCGTGTCTCGCTTCCCTGGCTCGTAGCCATGACGTCATCGTCCGCACCGAGGGAGTAGTGCGTCGTTCCATCGTTGACAATCTGATCGCCATCGCCGGAGTAGACGAAGGCGGTGCCATTACGTCCCGCCAATCGATCGAGACCGTCATAGGTGTATGTGGTGCCACCAGCAGCGGTAAGTCGATCGAACGCGTCAAAAGTGTATGTTTGGCTTTGGCCAGCGGTTGTCTGCGAGGTCAGAGTGCCGCGCGGGCTGTAGCTATAGTTTGTTCCACCATCGATGGTCCGCCGGTTGCGCTCGTCGAAAGTCGCCGTCGAGGTTCCCGCCCTGACGCGATTACCGGAATCGTCCCATTCGAAGGCAGTTGTCTGGCCATCGGCGATGGACGAGACAAGGCGGCCGGCGTAGTCGTATTTGTAGGTTTCATTGTCGGAGCCCCCATTGCTGTCCGTTGTCACCCTGCCCGTGGTGCGGTCACACTTGTCATAGGTGTAAGCAGTGGACGCCATCGTGGCCCCGGCGCTGTTCTCCAGGGTGTCGGACGTGACTCGGCCTATGTCGTCGTACCCGAAGGTCCGGATTCGGCCCGCCCCGTAATCGACCTGGTCGAGGTAACCGGCCGCGTCATAACGAAGCGTCTGGGTAATTCCAGTGATGCCATCACGTCGGGTCTTCAGGCGCCCCTTTTCGTAACCGAACGTGGACGTACCGGCGTTGTCGGTGCGAGTGATGAGCTGGCCGTCGGCGTCGTAAGCCATGGATGCCGCGCCTGATGGACCTTCGGCGGTCAGCATCTGGCCGCGGTCGTCGTAGCTGTACCGGTTGGTGCCGGCACCTGCATTGACCTGGGTCAACTGCCCGCCGGCGTCGTACGCGTAGGTGTGCTGGGCGGCCGGCGCGGAGCCCCCGGTCCCGGTTTCGGTGAGGGGACGTTGCTGGGAATCGAACGTGCCGGTGCGTACGACTCCGCCGGGCTCGGTGGTCCTGACAGGGTTCCCGGCCTCGTCATAGGAGGTCGTCCATGTGCGGTCGGTCGGTGCGGGGTGCGACGTGGTCGCTGGTTCTATGGTCGCCTCGGGCAGGCCGAGGGAGTTGATGGTGTAAATGGTGGCGTTGCCACGCCCGTCAGTGAAGCGGGTGCGGTTTCCAGCGGCGTCGTAACCGAAGGTCGTAGTAATCGTTTTGGTGTCGCCAACCGGCTCAACCTGCTTAGCAAGGTTCCCGGCGGCGTCGTAGTCGTAGGTCGTCGTGTGACCGAGCCGATCGGTGCTGGAGGTCATGTGGCCGGCGGCGCCGTACGCGAAGGTACGTTTCCGCAGCTCGGTACCATCCGGCTTCAGGTCGCTGTAGGAGACGAGTTGTCCGAGCGAGTACGCGAACCTGGCTGTGCGGCCGAGGCCGTCACTGGATCGCACTACCTGGCCCTGCCCGTCGTAGCCCATCTGGCTGACGACGCCCGCTGCGTCGATGTGTTTTGTCTGTTGACCGGTAGTGTCGTAAACATTGGTCATCGCCGCCCCGGAAGGCGTCGTACTGGTGGTGAGATTGCCAGCGTCGTCCCAGGTGTAGCCGCTGGTATAGGCGCCGGGACTCGGTCGCCGTTCGATCGCGGTGGACGTGAGAGGCCGGTTCAGGTCGTCATAGGTCGCTTCAGTGCGCGCGCCGGTGGGGTCGATGACCGACAGGATCTGCCCTGTGCGAGTGTAGGCGTATTGCCATTTGGCGCGATCATCGTTGTCTTTGGAGGGCTCATCGACCGTCTGTAGGCGACCCAGGCGGTCGTAGGTGTACCGGGTCTCGTTCTGGCGAGGGTCCGTGACCTTCTCAATCTGGCCGATCGGGTCGTAGAAGGTCGTGGTGGTGGGCGTCAGAGAGACAGACGATCCCGGCGGGGTATAGGACGGCGCGATCTCCTTGACCGGCTGGCCGAGGCGGTCGTACTCGATGCGGGTGACGTTGCCAAGCGGGTCCTTGGACTCGGTGTGCTCGTCGAACGCGTCGAACCCCGTGACCGACTCGGGCCTGATGGTCGACGGCGCGTTGCCCTCCGACTCGGCGGCGACGGGCGGGGAGGTGACGGCGATCTGCCGTCCGATTTCGTCGTACCGGTACGTGGTGGTATAAGCGGACTTGTCCGCGCCGTCGAGATTGCCTCGCGGGTCGGTCACCGAGGTCATCAGGTCACGTTCGTCGTAGGTGAACGACGTGATGTGGGAGATATTGCCCTCGTTGACTACCTGTTGTGTGACCCGCCCCGGCGTGTCGTAGACGTAGGAGGTCGTCTCATTCGTGACGGGAGTCGCCCACGGTACGTTGGACGGCGACCCAGTCTTGGTCTCCTGCGTGACGTTGCCGGCGACGTCGTACTGGTAGCTGATACGCCGGGCGAGGCCAGTGGGGTCGAGTGTGGAGGATTCAATGCGCCCGACGTTGTCGTAGACGTTCTCGGCAACTTTCTTGCCGTTGTCGGCTACGTGCTTGGTCGCGTTTCCCGCACCGTCGTATTCATAGCGCGACAGGACGATGTCCCGCTTAGTGCCGTCGGAGTTCCGGAAGTTCTTGAGCGTGGTTGCCTTGAGCAGGTCGTCGCCGTAGTAGGTGTATTCGGTACGGCGGCCCATGGCGTCGGTGGTGGCGGCCAGGCGTCCGGCGTAGTCGTAGGCGCGTGCCTCGACGACGAGGTAGTCGCCGGGGTCCGGCGCTCCTTCAGGATCGCCGTCGAAATCGCGGAGCCGGATCTCGGCGAGCATGTTGCGGGCCGTGTAGGCGTACTCGAGCCGGTTGCCGGCCGCGTCCACAAGGGCTGTGACGTTGCCGAAGCGGTCGTGGTCATAGCCGGTCTCGTGGTCGTAGGCGTCGGTGACGCGCTCGATCAAGTTGTGGTCGTCGTAGTCGTAAGTGGTGATGCGCGGCTCTTCGTCGCCCGCAGTGTCGGATATCTGGGTTCTGGTCAGGTTGCCGTCGGCGTCATAGGTGTAGTCGGTGCGTTGCTGCTGAGCGGCACCAGTGACGGCGTTCGTGGTGGAGGGCTCGGTGACGCTGGTGATGTTCGACCAGCCGTCGTAGCCGTAGTACGTGGCGGCTCCAGCCGGGACACTGCCGGATATTTCGGTGGCGGACTTCCGCCGCCCGATGGCGTCGTATGTGTACTTCGTGACCAGCCCGGACGGATCGGTGACCTGTGCCAGGTCGCCCGCGCTGGTGTAGGCGTAGCGGGTTTCGGCGCCGCGCGGATCGGTCTCTTTGAGGACCAGTCCGTTCGGCATGGTGCCGCCGCCGACCGCAGACTCGATTCCGGCGGTGTAGGCGTACTTCACCTGACCGCCGCCCGGTGGGTTGGTCTGGACCTGCAGTTGGCCGGCCGTGGTGTAGGTGTAACTAGTCTTGTACCGGGTGTCGGTGGCGCTGGTGGAGCGGCCGTCGCGGTACTCGGTCGGCAGGTCGTTCCGCGGGTCGGACGGGTTCGAGACGGTGGGGAAGGTGTAGCGGGCCGTGTGACAGGCGTCCTCGGTCCGGCATGCGGTGCGGGTCAGGACGTTGCCGCGGCCGTCATAGGTGAGCCCGACCGAGTCGCCGTTCTCGTTCGTGATCTTCGTCGGGTGGCCCTGGTCGTCGTACTCGAACGTCCGGATGCCCATGCCGGCGATCGACATGCCCATCCAGTCGGGGACGCCCCCGGGGTTGCCGGGCAGGTCGGTACAGAAGCTCGGGTCGCCCGGATCGGGTGTCGTGCACACGTACGTCGGGGTCGGGGACGGTGTCGCGGTGGGCGTGGCGGGTTGCGGCTTGTCCTCGTCCCGGACGTCCAGTCCCATCGGGATGCCGACGCGGATCATGTGCCCGGTCAGCGCGTCCGTCTCGTACAGGTAGGGGCGGTCGGCGGGGTCGCGGACCTCGACGGCGCGGCGCAGGTCGGTGGCGCCGCCGTAGACCGTCGGTGTCTTGATCTTCCAGGTGCCGCCGTTGCCGTCGGTGTACTCGCTGACCCGGTCCTGGCTCGTGTCGTAGGAGACCTCGGTCGCCGTCTTCCCGCTCGGCAGCGTGGTGGTGGTGAGCTGGTCGGCGGCAGTGAGGGCGTTCGCGTAGTGCGCGGCGACCTGCGCGGAGCCCAGCGGGTGATGGTAGATCGCGACTTCGTCGATGGTGCCGTTGTAGAAGCGGCGCTGGGCCGAACCCCAGCCCGGCCAGGAGGCCGGCGTGGACGCGTAGGCGGCGCCGATCTGGTTCTGTGTGAGCGCGAGATGGTTCGGTGTCTCGCCGGTGAGGGTCGCGACCTGCTGCCCGTCAACGTAGAGGGTCTGGGTCGAGCCCATGGCCGACAGAACCGCGTGATGCCACTTGCCGTCATTGACGATCTTGGTGGACGACATCGGCGCGATCGTGCCGTCGCTCCAGAACTGGCCGTGCAGCTTGCCGTCCGTACCGGTGTAGAGGAGCGGGACGCCGGTGCCTGACGTGGCGTCCAGTGGCTTGTCCTGGTAGCCGATCAGCGGGCCGCCCGACCCGGTCGCCGTGTTCTTGAACCAGACCTCGACGGCCAGGTCGCGGCTCTTCTTCACGGTGCCCGCGGGTAGTTCCGTCTGCGACGACGAACCGTTGAAAGCCGCAGCGGTGTCGTCGGTACCGGCGAGCGCACCGGCCGCCTTCAACGTGACGTTCTTGTACGTCGCACCGTCCTTGCCGAGGTTGACCGCCACCTGGCTGGACGCGCCGACGCCCTCCTCCTCACCGAACCGCCAGTACGACTCTGGTCTGTCGTCGAGGACGGTGGTGCGGTAGTGCGAGCCGGATGCGTAGTCGTAGCTCGTGCAGCGCGACGCAGGCCCGCAGACCTTGGTGAGGAGATCACCGGAGTAGGTGTAGGCCCACGTGAGGGCGGTGCCATCGACCGGTGCCGTGCTGACGGACGCCACGTGGCCGCCCGACCAGGTGAAAGCGAGGGTCCGGCCGCCGGTCGCAGTGGCCTTCGCGAGCTTTCCGGTGAGCGGGTCGTAGGTGAGCGTGATCGTGTGCTTGGCGGCGTCGGTGACGGCGGTCAGGCGGCCGCCGACGAACTCGAAGACCGTGCCTGCCTTGTCGGTGAGCTTCCACTTGCCGGTTTCGGCGACAAGCGTGGCCTGCCGCCCCGGAGGCGGGGCGTACGTGCCGTCGGGATTCTTGCCGTAGCGAACCTGCTGGCCGTCCGGGTAGCCGATGACGACGTTGCCGGAGCCGTCGGTGTCCTCGGCCAACCGCATGTCGAACTGGGTCGTCCAGCCGGCGCCGAAGGCCGAGTCACGGCGGGGGTCCAGGCTGTTGTACGTGCGCTCGACGCTGAGGTCGGGGCCCACCGTGGTGACGCTCGCGTCGATCACCGAAGTGGAGTAGTTGCCGGAGGCCGGTTCGAACTCGCGGTCCTGGCCCTGTGCGAGCTGGGCGGTGATCTCGGGTTGCGGGACGGTCGTCTGCAGCATCACCCTCGGCGACGGGACCTCGTTGCCGGCGTCCTTGACGAACACCCGCCACAGGTACGTCTTGTTCCACGAGAGACTGCCCGCCGGAACCGTCCAGGCGTAGGTGGGGACGTAGCCGGAGTCGAAGCAGTTGACGGCGCTTCCGTCCGCCGCCTTCTCGCAGATCTCGTACTTGTAGCTCAGCGCCGACCCGGGTGGGGCGTCCAGATCGATGGCCGTGGCCCACAGTTGCGGGGTCAGCGTCGGGGCCTGGTAGCCGTTCGGCGGATACAACTCCTGGAGGACCGGCGCGATATCGATGATCTTTATGCGGAGGCGGATCGGCGGGACCTGTTCATCGGTGAACACCGGGCCGCCCTTGTGCACCATCGTGAAGTCGATGGAGTACGTGCCGGGTTTCAGCGGCTTGATGACGGCGTCGAGAGTCGCCTTGCCGCCACGAGCGACATTCGCGGTGAGGTCCGCGGAACGCTGCTGGGTGACGAGCTTGCCCTTGGTGTCGTAGACGCGGTACCCGAGGTAATAGGTGCTGGGGGTCCAGGTTTCGGCGCCGGTGTTGGTGACCGTCACCTTCACCTTGCCGCTCTGCGCCTGGGTGACAGGTGGATTCGGCACCGGATTCGGCATCGCATAGGACGCGTTGTAGGGGCTGTGCGTCACGATCAGGCGGGGCGGGTTCACAGTGTCGTGCCCGGTGAACGCCTTGGCGCCGAGGCTGTCGGTCGCCTCGTCCCGTACCGACAGCCCGTAGTTCGACTGGGTTCCGTTCACCCAGCGTTGGACCAGGTCACGTCCGCCCTTGCCCAGGTTGAACGTCACAGCCTTCGTGGGGCACTTGGACTTGGTGGCGCCCAACTCGATGTGTCCGTAGGAGAACGACTGGCGCACGAGCGCCTTACCGACGGCGGGCCCCGGGTACTTGAGCCCGGACGTTCCGGCCCACGCTTCGGTGACCGGACGGACGCTGACCGGGCGGGATCGGCACGTCGCCGAGTCGTAGTTCACCATCCACAGCGTCGCGCCGAAGATCTTGTGATATTTCAGCTTGTCGCTCAGTCCCGGGAAACCGAGGTAGGCGGCCGAGTTCGGACCGATCGTCAGTGTCTGGCCGCCGCCGGTCTGGCCGTCGGCGGTGACGGTCAGGCTGGTGGTCGCCTCACTGATCTCGACGCTGGGATCGACGTTGACGGGGAACACGCGCGCGGGATCGGCCAGCCATTCCGGATCGGCCTTCACCTGGAGCGCAGGCGCACCGCCAACCGAGACCAGGCTGTACGACACCTTGGCGGACGTCGCGGGATCCGCCGCCGAGTCGGTCATCGAGCCTGCCGGCACCACGGCCTTCACCCGTCCCGACGCGTCGGTGAACACGACCCGGTCACCGTCGAGACGTGCGGTGAGCCCCTTGAGCGCCAGCGGGAACACGAACGTACCGGACGCCTTGGGCGATCGCAGGACCAGCGTTTCCTTGACACCGCCGGAACCGATGTCGATCTTCAGATCGGTGTCCGGCCGAACGCCGGGGTAGGTGACGCCACGCTCCCCCGCGCGGCCCGCCGTGCCTTTGGCGTTCTGGAGGGAGTAGCCGACCTCTTGGCCGCCTCCCAAGCCGATCCGGACGACAGGTTCAGCGTTGGCCGCCGGGGCGAGCCTGATGTCGACCGAGTCGGCCGCGTTGCGCCAGCCCTGTGAGGGCACATCGCCGGGACCGGAGGCGGCGCCGACCGGAACGACACGGGTGTCGATCGGTGCCCACGAGCCGTCCTGGCGCCGGTAGTTGAGCGGCCGTGGGGAGACCTCGGTCGATTCGGTGCCGTCGGCGTTGGTGTAGGTGCGTGCGTGCGCGTCACGCCGTTCGGGCAGTTCACGGCTGGTCTTGGCGTCGAAGCCCGACACCTTGTCCGGCTCGGGCTTCGGCGGTGCCACCACGCTCGCGGTGTTCTGCGGCGGCCGGGACGACTTCGTCAGCGTCGTGAGCGGATACCGGGACCGCAGGGACTTCGGTTCTGTCCGGTTGCGCCCGGCCGAAGGAACGTCCCCGCCCTGTCCCTTGGCCGAACCCCATGCCTGTTTCGGTCCGTGCGGGTCCGGCAGGTCGCGCCACGCCGACAGGGCGCCGAGCCCGCTGCTGTCCAGGGTCGCGACGAGCAGCAGGACGAGCACCACTGCGACGCTTCTGAACAGCATGGAGAATCGTCCGGTCAGCCGCGCACGCGAACCGATGATCAGCCGATTTGGCCGCACCATGTCTCACTCCCGGTGCACCGGGGCGGCGTCCAGGGACCCACCCGTGGTTCCGATTGAGATCTGTCGGGTATGCGGAGGCCGTCCCCTTCGGGGTTCAGGACGGCCCCCGCATCGAGTCAGCGAGCCGCTGGGGCCTTGGGCAGAGCCCGGCCTTCGAAAGTCGGGGACGACTTGGCGAGTTGCAAGGTCTCGCCCTCCGGCCAGTAGAAGCGCGGCTCCTGGTTGATGGTGCGGAAGACGTAGGACCAGGTCGAACCGTTCGTTCCGACATACTCGAACGCGGTCGGGTCCGTTGCCGGGGCGGAGGTGTCGTCGGCGGGCTGGGCATCGGCCCATGCGCGCCACGCGCCGGAGCCCTGGACCGTCTCGCCGGTGCTGTGGACACGGTCGTCGGTGCCGCGCACGACCACCTCGGTCTTACCGCTGCCCGGGCTGACCACCGCGGACGGTGAGCCCGCCGCGATCAGGTCGCCGACCTGGTCCCATGCCTGCGGGAAGTTCCCGGAGCCGTCCTGCGTCTTGGTCAGGATGTGGCCGTCGGTTCCGCGCACGAAGATCCGCAGTCGGCTGCCCGGGTACGTGACGACCGAGGCGTTTCCGGAGAAGCCTTGATCGCTCAAAGTCGCGCAACCGGACACCGTGCCCCGTGCGTACAGGGCGGTGCGCCAACTTCCGGAGGCGTCCAGGAAGAAGAGCCGCAGGCCGTCCGCGACCGGAATCGCCAGCGGGGCCGTCGCAGTGGAAAGGCCGGTCACGCCCAGTGTGATCCACCCTTGGTAGGGGTCGTTCGCGGCGTACTGCGGCAGTGCCCGGAGCGCCCCGGCCGCATCGACCGCGAACGCGACGAGCGCATCGTCCTGACGTGCGACCGTGACGGTCGAGCCCATCGCCTGATTCACGTCGATCCAGTTGCCCCAGGCGGCCGGTTCCTTCGTCGCCTGTGTCCGTGACCAGATGTCGCCGCTCAAGTTGTGCGCCAGGATGTTGAGCCGCCCGTCGGCCTGCTCGCCCAGCGCCGGCTGCCCGTAGTAGCCCTCCTGCCCTTGGATCGGCGTCCACTGCGTCGAGCCGAGAGCGTTGGGGTCTGCACGACCGTGCATCAGCCGGCCGATGCCGTCGGTGTAGGCGAGTTCGAGGACTCCCAGCGACCCGACGGCGGTGGGCGACGCCTGGAACACCGTCATCGGGTTGTACGGTTCCGGAGCCGCTACCGAAGCCTTCGTCTCGGTCTTGGCTCCAGTCGGCGCCAAGGCGCCGGTGCATCCGGTCTTGGGCGTCTTGAAGTAGGCGTACTGATCAACCCAGAGGCGGATCGGTGACGAGCTGTCATTCCAAATATTGATCTTGCCGTCCGCGCCGAGTTTCGCCGGCAGCATCCCGCTGTAGGCGCGGGTCTGCTGGAAGGCCACCGCATGGGTGGCCGGCGCGGCCGTACCGGATGGGTAGACACGCAGAACGCCGGAGCCAGAACTGTAGTAGTTCGTGATGGCCAGGTAGACACCGGAGACATCCGAGGCTGGCACACCGCCGTGGCCGAGTGGACCGACCGTATAAGTGCCGTTCGCCGGGACCGTCACGTCGGTGACCAGGTTGTCCGGCGTGATCGGCGCGATCGTTGAGCCCTTCACCGCCGCCGTCGGCTTGGCGAAGTATCCCGTGGCGTCCAGATAGAGGGTGATGGCCTTGGTGCCCATGTTCGTGATTTTGATCTGGCCGTCGGTGCCCAGGCGGCCGATGATCTGATTTTGGACGACCAGGCCCTTGCCGTAGTCGAGGGTGGTGTCACCCGGCTGCGCCTCGCCGGAGGGATACGTGACGATCAGACCGTTGGTGTCGCTCTTGCCAGAAAGAGTGAAAAGCGCACTGGACACTCCGCTTGATGGAATTCCAGCCTTGCCGAGCGGCGCCACCAGAGCACTTCCGTTCGCCGGAACAGTCACCTGCCCGATGCGCGCCGGCTTCACCGGAACAAGTGTCGAACCCGCCACGGATCCCGGCGCCGACATCGTATAACCGTGCGCATCGACGAAGACCTTCACCGTCGAGGATTCGTCATTGTTGGTCAGCTTGATGTTTCCGTCCGCGCCGACCTTCACGAAGATCAGGTTGTGCGCATAGAAAAGTTCCGGGAACCACACCGCTGTCGTCTCGGGTTTCGCGACGCCGGAGGGATAAGCGACAACTTCCCCGCTGCTGGTCCTGCCACTGGCCGCGATGTTGACCGCCACTGACGCGACGCCCGAGGCTGGAATCCCCACCTTCCCCGCGACATTTACCGTTATCGTGGCCCCCACGCCGATGACCACCTCGTCCACGAGGCGTCCACGGACCGGGAACCACTGTCCCGCCTCCGGTGCCGCACCTGGAACCGCACTGGCCCGCAGCGGAGCCTTTGCCTGGGCGGCGGCAGTGGATGAGGCCACAGGCAGCAAGGCAGTGCTCACACTAAGCGCCAACGCGATAATCGATGCAATGCAGCCGCGTATTCCGGAACTTCGCACGGCCAGCCCTTTCTCGTCAGGCCACGGCGAAGCAGACTCCCGCGGCGTTACTCGCTAACGCACCACAAGCAAGATCGATCAAGTCGGACGCCCTGACAAGATCACTGACCTGTTGCGGACAGTTTCGTACCACATCACGTGAACCCGGCACCCACGCCAATCCTCACGCCAGTGGGTGATCACACAGGTCAGCGAGAAGTCGTCCCGCCTGTATCAAGGATTACCGACACTAAGCCGTGACTCTGCGCACGCACGCCGCTACAAAGTGACAGTAAACTTGATGGTAAGCGCGGATATCCCGCGCTATTGAGCCGCGAGGTTAAGGTCACACTGCGAGATCATTAAGGTCGCACTCAATCGACCCGAGCTCCTTCTGGGGCGATGGCGGTACCCGCGCGCCCACACCGTGGCGACCAGCCTTGGAGAGCCGACCCCGATCGCTTCTACCGGGCTCCGGCCAGGAGGTTTGTCCATTGGTCGCAGACCTCGGGGAGGGCGTAGGCGGCTTTCACCTGGGATCTGGCCAGGTCGCTGTCCTGCTGCCAGCGGTCCTGGGTGACGGTCGCCGCTATCGAGGCGGCCATTGCCGACGTAGATTCGTGGATCCAGCGGGGGTCGTAGATGGTGTCGGCGCCGGGCCAGTTGAGGAGGGCCGGGACGGCGCCGGAGGCCATGCCTTCGGCGGGGGCCAGGTGGAAGCTCTCGTCGTCGCTGGTGGACAGGACGAAACCGATGCGCCGCAGCCAGGAGGCCACGTCGCGGCCGTAGCTGTCGAAGACGACGCCGCCGGACAGGAGGCGCGAGCGGCGGATGCGGCGGAACGCCTTCTCGTAGTGGGCCCGTTCCTCCTCCTTCTGCCAGATCCACCAGTACTCCCAGGGGAGTTTGGATTTGACGAAGAGGGTGAAGCGGGGGTCGTCGCGGCGCAGTTCTTCGAGGACGTCCAGCGCCAGGTCCAGCCGCTTCCGGGACGGGGCTATGCCGATCATCCCGAGATGGTGTTCGGCGCCGGGGAGTTTGGCGCGATCGAGCTGGGCGTCGTCCACCCAGTTCGGGATGGTGACGACCTTGGCGGCGGGCCAGCCCGTCGTTTCGAGGGTGAGCCGGGTGTAGTGGGGGCTCACGCAGATGATGCTGTCGACCGCGTCGATGTCCAGTTGCTTCGGCCATGGCGCGTACAGCTCGAAGCGGTGGAGGCGGACGACGAGGCGCTGGTCGGGGCGTTTGCGGCTCGCGAACCAGAGGGCGTTCGGGCCGCACCATTCGCAGATGATGACGTCCGCCCACTCGATGAGATCCTGGCTGCGCTTCTCGTCGTGGGCTTTCAGCGCCGGCCAGTGGTCGACGCGGACCTCCATGTCGGAGCGGGAGCGCAGGTAGTCGAGAAGGCCGCTGAAGAACTTCAGGTCGTGGCCCGCCACTCCTACCCGGAGGGGGCGCTGCTTGACCGCCAGAACGCTTTCGGACGGTTCGGGGAACGCCTGGGACAGGTAGGTGCGGAGGCGGTCGGCGGCGGCGTCGAGGGTGAACTCCTCGGCGGCCGCGCGGCAGCGGTCGGCGGCGAGGGTGTAGACGTCCGGGTTCTTGCCGATGAGGGTCAGGGCGTCGAGGACGTCGGCTTCGGTGGCGGCGAAGAGGGGGTAGTCCGTGCCGAGGAGCCCCTCGTGCATGGGCGTGCGGTTGAGGACGACCGGAACGCCGAGCGTGCCGCATTCCAGGACTTTCGTGGACAGTTCCAGGCTCGCGTCGATGGACGGGTCGCGCCAGGACAGGCCCACGTCGCAGGACGCGGTGAGCCACATCGCCTCCGCGCGGGGGTGGCCGCCGTGCCAGACGACGCCCTCGCCGCTCTCCAGCGCGGTCCGCATGCGGGTCGCGAAACCGGGGTCGGCCGAGTCGTCGTGGATCTTGTCGCCGATCATGTGGAGTTCGGCGTCCACCGCGCGCATGGCGAGCAGGCGCGGGAGCGAGGTCATCTCGTAGGTGTTCCAGCGGGGCGCGAACTTGCCCGTGTAGACGAGGCGGAGCAGGCCGTCGGGTGCGCCGGGAGGGCGGGGCGCCATGCCCGGCGGGAGGACGACCACCGGCGGGAACAGGACGCTCTTGCCCGCGGTCGCCGGTACGGCGCTCTCCAGGAAACCGCGCAGCTCCTCGGTCTGGCAGAGCAGGACGCGGGAGGCGTCCGCGATCCGGCGCAGTTCGGCCTTCGCGGAGGCGCTGAACTCGCCCGCCGACTGCGGGACGTCCGTCAGGTACGTCCAGAGGCGTCCGGCGAGGGGGCCCGCGGCGAGCTTGCCCGCGAGGCGGCGGCCCCGGACGACGACCAGGTCGTGCGGGTTCTCGTCGTCGATCCGGGTCAGGATGGCGGCGGCGTGCCTCGGCACCATGCCGCCGGGGCCGTCGAAGAGCCCCTCGGCGTGCGGGCTGCGGACGGTGACGCCGGGCAGGGCGCGCAGCGGGTCGACGAGCCGTCCCGTCCGGACCGGCGCCTTGAGCACCAGGGTCACCTCGCAGCCGGCGCGGGCGAGGGCCTGCACCATGCCCTGGGCCCAGATCGCCGATCCGTCGATCATGTTGAGGTCGACATCGCCGTAGACGAGGGCACGTGGTCGCACGGTGGATCCTTTCAACGGGCCGGTTCGAGGACGTCGGCGAGCCGGCCGGGAGTGGTGGCGGTCGCGTCCCAGCGCAGGGACGCCAGGGTCGCGGGCGGCGTCCCGCCCCACAGGACGAGGGGGAGCTTGCGGGCGGCGGCGATCTGCCGGAGTTCGTGCAGCGCGAGATCCCGGTCGTACATGCCGGGAACGCCCAGGTACGCCCACGGACCGCCGGGTTCGCCGGCGGCCGCGTCCACGACGAGCATGTCCACGTCGGCCGAGCCGAGGACGGTCGCGGCGTCGTGCGGGTACAGCGGGACGACCTTGGCGTGCCCGCCGAGCAGCGCCGCCGTGCGCGGGGCCAGCACCCCCGCGATGATCAGCCCCTCGCACGGGCCCGCCACGAGCAGGCGGTTCTCCGGACGGTCGACGCGGTCGGGCTGCACGCCGCCCCCGGCCGACGAGCGGGAGCCCGGCACGGGCGCGTTCCGCTTGCGCCACAGCCGGTACAGGTCCTTGGGCAGCCGCGTGCCGCGCTTCGGGTTGCGCGCGGCGCCGGCGACGAGGCGCCCGAACTGGACGGCCGTCGACGTCTCCAGCGCGGCGAGCCGCTTCTCCAGCTCCTCAAGGCGCGCCTCGCGCTCGCGCAGCGTGGACTTCAACCGTCCGAGCTGCTGATACGCCCTCGCGTCCCTCGCGTCCCTCGCGTCACTCACTCAGATACTCCATGATCACTTCGGCGATGCGGGGGCCGGCGTGGCCGTCCCACAGCGGTGGTCTGCGGTCGCCTGCCGGGGCGCCCGACTCCAGGGCCTTGCGGACGGCGGGCACCAGTTCCTCGAAGGTGACGAGGCGGTTCGTGCCCTGCGTGATGGTGATCGGCCGTTCGGTGTTGGGTCGGACGGTCAGGCACGGCACGCCGAGGATCGTCGTCTCCTCCTGGAGCCCGCCCGAGTCCGTGACCACGGCCGCCGCGCCCCGCACGGCGGCGATGAAGTCGATGTACCCGAGCGGGTCCAGGATGTGCACGCCGTCGTGGCCGTCCAGCCCGGCGGCCAGCAGGTTCGCCCGGCCGCGCGGGTGCACGGGGATGACCAGGTCGGCGAGGTCGGCGACGCCGTGCAGGTGCCGGACGAGCGCGGAGGCCGTCTCGGGCGCGTCCACGTTCGCGGGGCGGTGCATGGTCGCGAGGACGTACCGCTCCGGAAGCCGGTGCGCGGCCCGCACGCGGGCGGTGTCGAAGGAGTCCAGGTTCGCCAGCAGCGTGTCGATCATCGGGTTGCCGACCAGGTGCGCGCGGGACACCGGGACGCCCTCGGCGGCCAGGTGCCCGATCCCCTCCGGGCTCGTGACCAGGCACAGCGCGGAAAGCTGGTCGGTGACCCGCCGGTTGACCTCCTCCGGCATGGTCATGTCGAAGCTCCGCAGCCCGGCCTCCACATGGGCGACCGGGATGTGCAGCTTGGCCGCGACGAGGGCGGCGGCGATGGTCGAGTTCACGTCGCCGTACACGATGACCAGCGCGGGTGAACGGCTCGTGAACTCCCCCTCCAGGCCGATCATGAGCGCGGCGGTCTGCTCGGCGTGCCCGCCGGAGCCGACACCGAGGTTCACGTCGGGCTCGGGAAGCCCCAGCTCGTCGAAGAAGACCTCCGACATCCGCGCGTCGTAGTGCTGACCGGTGTGGATCACCGCCTGTTCGGCGCCTGCGGCCCGCAGCGCCGCGATCACCGGGGCGGCCTTGACGAAGTTCGGCCGCGCCCCGAGGACGTGCACGATGGGTGCCAACACAATTTCCCTTCTGTTCATCGGGGTCGCCTAACGTCCGGCCCCGTGGTCGACCAATCCGTACTGAAGAGGCCCGTCTACCTGGCCGGACTCGGCTGGCGGCAGTTCCGGGACGATCCGGGGAGGGCGGCGCGGCTGGGCGTCAGGCTGGTCGCGCGAACCCCGTTCGGCGCGCGGCTCCGGCGCTCGGCGCTGGCCGTCCCGAAGCCCCGGGACGTGGAGCGCGAGACCGAGGATCTGCGGGCCCTGCTCGCGCGGGCGCCCTCGCCGGCACCGCGCGGCCCCCGGCCGGGGAACGGCGTGCTGCAGTTCGTGACGAACGCGTTGCCGGCCACGAACGCCGGCTACACCGTCCGGACGCACCGGATCGCGCTCGCCCAGCGGGAGACGGGCCTCGACACGCACGTGGTCACCCGGCTCGGCCACCCGCTCAGCCAGGGCGTCGGCGACGTGCGGGCAAGGGTGGACGTCGACGGCGTCCCCTACCACCGGCTGCTGCCGTGGCTGCCTCCGGCCGATCCCGTCCGGGCGGTCGGCAAGAGCGCCGATCTGGCCGGACGGCTGGTGGAGGAGCTGCGGCCGTCCGTCCTGCACGCGGTCAGCAACCACCTGAACGCGGCCGTCGCGCTGGAGCTCGGACGCCGCCACGGCATCCCGGTCGTGTACGAGGTGCGCGGTTTCCTGGAGGACTCCTGGCTCTCCCGTGACCCTGCGCACCGCGAGACGGACGACTTCTACCGGCTCACCCGCGAGCTGGAGACCCGCCGGATGGCCGAGGCGGACGCGGTCGTCACGCTCGGCGAGGCGATGCGGGCGGAGATCGCGTCCCGGGGCGTCCCCGAGGAGAAGATCTTCACGGTCCCGAACGGCGTGGACGAGGCGTTCCTGGAGCCCCTCCCGGACGCGCGCGGCCTGCGCGAGGAACTGCGGATCCCGGCGACCGCCACGGTCGTCGGCCTCACGTCCTCGTTCTACGGCTACGAGGGCATCGACACGCTGATCGACGCCGCCGCCCTGCTCCGCGACCGGGGAGCCCCCGTCACGCTGCTGCTGGTCGGCGACGGCCCGGAGCGCGGCGCGCTCGAACGGCGCGCGGCCGGGCACGGCGTTCACGCCGTGTTCACCGGCCGGGTGCCGATGGAGTCCGTTCGCCGGTTCCACGCCGTCCTCGATGTGTTCGCGGTGCCGCGCCGGGCGGACCGGGTCTGCCAATTGGTGACGCCCCTCAAACCGATCGAGGCGATGGCGGGGGGAATCCCCGTTATAGCCAGTGATGTCAAGGCTCTTCGGGAAATCGTGGAACCGGGCGTGACGGGCACGTTAACAGTTCCGGAAAACCCGGAAGCATGGGCGAATTGTCTGGAAGATCTGGCTTACAGTCCCGAACTGAGACGGAAAATCGGTAGGTCGGCCCGGGAATGGGTCGCGGCGGAGCGCACCTGGCGCGCCGTGACCGCCGGATACCGGGCGGCCTACCGACGCACATAGACCGAAGGGAGCCGGGCGCATGGATCTTGTGGTCATCGGACTCGGCTACGTGGGAATGCCGCTCGTGCGGGAGTCGTGCCGGGCCGGCCTGCGGGTCGGCGGGCTCGACCGGGACGCGCGCGTCGTCGCCGGGCTCAAGGCCGGGCTGTCGCACATCGACGACGTCTCGGCCGCCGAGATCGAGCAGATGCTGGAGGCCGGGTTCGCCCCGAGCCTGGACGAGGGCGTCCTCGCGGGCGCCCGCACCGTGGTCATCTGCGTGCCGACGCCGCTGTCGCCCGAGGGCGGCCCGGACCTCACCGCGGTGCGCGGAGCGGCGCAGACCGTCGCCCGGCACCTGGAGCCGGGAACGCTGGTGGTGCTGGAGTCGACCACCTACCCGGGCACGACCGAGGAGGTCGTCCGGCCCATCCTGGAGACGTCCGGCCTGGTCGCGGGCGAGGAGTTCCACCTGGCCTTCTCGCCGGAGCGGATCGACCCGGGCAACCCGGTCTACGGGGTGCGCAACACCCCGAAGATCGTCGGCGGGCTGACCCCGGCGTGCGCGTCGGCGGCGGCGGCGTTCTACGGCAAGTTCGTCGACCGCGTCGTGGAGGCCAAGGGCACCCGCGAGGCGGAGATGGCGAAACTGCTGGAGAACACCTACCGGCACGTCAACATCGCGCTGGTCAACGAGATGGCGGTGTTCTGCAACGAGTTGGGCATCGACCTGTGGGACGCGATCGACTGCGCGTCCACGAAGCCGTTCGGCTTCCAGGCGTTCCGGCCGGGTCCGGGCGTCGGCGGGCACTGCATCCCGATCGACCCGAACTACCTGTCGTACAAGGTCAGGTCGCTGGGCTACCCGTTCCGGTTCGTGGAGCTGGCCCAGGAGATCAACGACCGGATGCCCCGGTACGTCGCGGAACGGGCGCAGCAGCTGCTCAACCGGGAGGGGCGCGCGCTGAAGGACGCCAAGGTCCTGCTGCTCGGCGTCACCTACAAGGCCGACATCGCCGACCAGCGCGAGTCGCCGGCCCGTCCGGTGGCGCGGCGGCTGGCCCAGCTCGGCGCCGACCTGGCCTTCCACGACCCGTTCGTGGCGTGCTGGGACGTGGACGGCGAGCCGGTCCGGAACGGGGGGGACGATCTGCGCGCCGCCCTGAAGGCGGCGGACCTGGCGATCGTGCTGGCCGACCACACCGCCTACGACGCCGGGACGCTCACCCGGCACGCGCGGCTGCTGTTCGACACCCGCGGCCGGGCCCGCAACGCCCGGCTGGAGAACGTGGAGCTCCTGTAGCGGACGGGGACGAGTCGCCCGGCACCGTCCATGCCGTGGTTGGCGGGAATTCATCGGCAATTTCCATCGGCCGCCGAGACTCGGCATGAAGATGATGATTTCGGCGCGTTACGGAGTGAGTGTGATGCGGGTCTGCGTTTGCACGGTAGTGCACCATCCCGAGGACGCACGCATTCTGCACCGGCAGATTCGCGCGCTGCTCGACGCCGGCCACGAGGTCACTTATATCGCCCCATTCCGGGCATGTAACGCGACCCCGTGGCGGCAGATCAGCCCCGTGGACGTCCCCCGGGCGACCGGGCGGCGCAGGTTCCGGGCCCTGCGCGCCGCCCACCGGGCGCTCACCGAGCACTCCGCGTACGCCGACGTGGTCCTCCTGCACGACCCCGAACTGCTGGTGTCGCTGCCCCGCGAGGTCCGGGAGCGGACGGTCGTCTGGGACGTCCACGAGGACACCGCCGCCGCCCTGTCGGCCAAGGGCTGGCTCCCCGGCCCCGCACGGCCCGTGCTGCGCCCGGCCGTGCGCCGCCTGGAGCGGCGCAGCGAGCGGCGGCACCGGCTGCTGCTCGCCGAGGAGGGCTACCGGTCACGGTTCCGCGAGAACCACCCGGTCGTGCCCAACACCACCTACGTCTCCGACACGCCGCCCGGACGGCCGGACGGCCGCCGCGCCGTCTACGTCGGCCAGCTGTCCCGGGCGCGCGGCGCCCTCGACATGATCGAGATGGCCCGGCCGCTGGCCGCCGAGGGAATCCTGGTGGAGCTGATCGGCGCGGCCGACCCCGACGTCCGGGGCGCGCTGCGGGCGGCTCAGCGCGAGGGCCTCGTGCGCTGGTACGGGTTCGTCCCGAACGACCGCGCGCTGCGGATCGCCGAGGGCGCGACGGCCGGGCTCGCGCTGCTGCACGACGAGCCGAACTACCGGCACTCGATGCCGACGAAGGTCGTCGAGTACATGGCCCGCGGCATCCCGGTGATCACCACGCCGAACCCGCCGGCGGTGGACATCGTCGAGCCGGCCGGCTGCGGGATCGTCGTCCCGTTCGGCGACCCGCAGGCCGCCGCCAAGGCCGTCCTGCGGCTGCGCGACGATCCGGACTACCGCGCCGAGCTGGGCAAACACGGTTACGAGGCGGCCCGGGCACAGTTCCACTGGCCCGTCCAGGCCGAAAGCTTCGTCGCCCAGCTGGAGGCGTGGGCGGGCCGCTCCACGGGCATCGCGCAAGAGCCCGAGCCCGTCCCCGAGGTCTGACCAGCCGGTCAGGACCGGTGGTGCAGCCGGTAGGCGACCGAGCGGGCGATCCGCGCGGCGGCCCCCGGCGGGCGGTTCGCCTCCACCACCACGACGTACCGGCCGACGCGCAGCGCGATCATCCCGGCGGTCGGGCCGATCTCGTACGCCTCGTCCCCGCCGATGTCGCGGCGCCGCCGGGCCTGCGACTGGGTGGCCTGCAGGGCGTCCAGCATCCGCGCGGCGGCCTGGTCCGTCTCGGCCACCCAGCGGACGCTCACGGTGAGGCCCCGGACGGCCGGATCGGCGTCCTTGGACGGGCTCGCGGACGGCGTCGCCGACCTCGACGCGCTCGGTTCCGGTACCGCCCTTCTGCTCCCCTGGTCGCCCTTCGGCCTGCGCTCGTCGCCCTTGTCGCCCTTGTCGCGCGGCGGCTCGTAGGCGCACGACACCGGGCGCGGCAGCCTGACCGCCCCGGCGGACGCCCGGCTCGGCACGGCGGCGTAGCCGGTCAGCCGGGCCGCCGCCAGGTCGGGCCCGGTGAGCAGCGAGCACGCGTCCGGCCAGTCGGCCTCCGGCACGCCGCCGAGTTCGGCCGGCCCGGCGCCGGTGAGCCCGCCGCGCAGCGCGACCAGCCGCGCCGCGCCGTCCGGGCGGGGCGCCGCCTGCGGGACGCCCACGTACAGCAGGCCGCCCGCCGCCGCCAGCCACGGCCGCGCGCCCGGCAGGTCCGGGTCCATCGAGAACGGCGCCGGGGCGGTCGTGGCCCCGCCGTCGCCCGGATCCACGATGTCGACGCCCGCCGGCAGGAGCCCCTCCGACAGCCGCGGGCGCAGCGCGAAGACGTGCCCGCCGGCCTGCGCGAGCGCCGCGTACGCGGGGACGTCGCGGCCCCACGCGACCCGCCCGGACGGCACGTCCACCGCCTCCATGCGGGTGTCGCCGGACCGGGCGCCGTCCGGGTGGTAGACGACCACGAGCCGCCCAGCCGTGAGCACGCCCGGGCACATCAGATCGCCGCACACGCCGTCGCCCGTCCAGACGCCGAACTGCGCGCCGGCCTCGCCGAACGCGCGCAGCGCCGTCCCGTCGGAGGCGAGCGTCACCCCGTCCAGCATCGAGACCTCGGGCGACTCCCGGGAGCCGAGCCGCTCGTCCCAGCGGACGGCTCCCCGCGCCGGGTCGACCGCCAGCAGCCGGCTGCGCCGCCGCTCCTCCTCGCGGCAGTCCAGGCCGAACGCGGCGAGGCCCTCCCGGCCGTCGGACGGGTGCGCGCCGCCCTCGAACAGCCGGCAGCCGCGCGGCAGCGCCAGCCGCCACACCCGCTTCCCCGTCACCGCGGAGACGCCGAACAGCGTCCGGTGCTTGGCGTCCGTGGTCAGGACGATGTCGGATCCGGCGGGCCAGCGCAGCGTCGTCCGCGACACCGCCGCGGGGCGCTCGCCCTCCCGCCGCCACAGCAACCCGCCCGACAGCGCGTCGAACGCGACGAGGACCCGGTCGCCGCGGTCGCCGTTCCGCTCGAAGTAGGCGACCAGCCGGGACCGCGTGGACGTCCAGCCGAGCATCGTCCAGCCGGAGCGGCGGTAGCCCCAGCGTTCGGCGCCGGTCCGCGCGTCCCGCACCCGCAGCCCGTGGCCCGACGCGGTCACGACCTGCCCCTGCGCGACCTCGTAGGCGACGCCCTCGTAGCCCGCGACGGCGCCCTGGTGGATCTGGGTCGTCTGGTCCCAGCTCACCGCGAGCGGCCCCGGCGGCGGCCCGACCTCGCGCTGGGGCGTGGCGGGCTCCCCGGTCACCGTGTGCCGGACCTGCCACCACTCGGCGCGCAGGACGTACTTGTCGACGAGCACGACGCACAGCGCCACGGAGACCGCGGCGGAGACCAGACCGAGCGCGACGCGGACCCTCCCCACGGACTCCGGTCGGCCATCAGGCCGCTGCCGGCTCCCGACCACGACCGAGCCCGCCTCCCTCCGCCGAATACTGTGATGGGACGACACCCACCATGCCGTGTGCGCGGCGGGCGCGCGACAGAACGGAGACGAACCGTGGAGGTCTTCACCCGCTGGCACGACTGGGACACGGCCCGTGCCGACATCACCGCCTCCGGCGCACCGGTCGACGTGGACGCCCTGGACACGGCCGTCGCCGCCGCCCGTCGCTGGCATGGCGACCAGAAGCGTCCCACAGGCGCCCCCTACGTCGAGCACCTGCTGGAGGCACTCGAAGTCCTGGTCTGCGGGGCGGAGGTGACGACGCCGGCCGTGCTGTCCGCCACGATCCTGCACGACGTCGTCGAGGACACCCCGGCGACCCTCCCGGACGTGGAGGCCGAGTTCGGCCCGGAGGCCGCCGAACTGGTCGACTGGGTCACCAAGCCGCCCGCTCCCGGCGCCGGCCGCCAGGCCAAGCGCGCGTCCAAAGCCGCCTACCTGCGCCGCCTCGGCGACGCCCCGGCGGAGGCGATCCAGGTGAAGCTCGCCGACCGCGTCAGCAACGTCCAGACCCTCGACAGGATGCCCACGGACTTCCAGCGCCGCTACTACGCCGAGACGCTCACCTACATCGTCCCGCTCGCCGCCGCCCACCCGTGGTTCAAGGCCTGGTACGCGACGTGGAGTGCCCGGTTCGCTCACTTGCGTTAGCGGCGGCACCGAGCTCTCAACGGCGGTTGGAGGAGGGTCCCCAAGGCCCGGCATCGGGGGAAATGAAATAAATACTGCATGGAGCGGGAGTGGGTGGTCGAGGAGAGCGTGGCCGTCGCGGCCGGGGCAGGCGACGTGTACGCGGCCGTCGCCGATCTGCGGCGGACGAGCGAGTGGAGCCCCGAGGTGTTCGCCGTCTGGGTGCGCGGGCGGACGATCGGGCCGGGGACGAGGTTCGTCGGGTTCAACCGCATCGGGTGGCGTGTGTGGTTCACCACATGCCAGGTGACCGCGGCGGTGCCGGGCAGGGCGTTCGCCTTCCGGGTGTCGAGCTTCGGCATGCCGGTCGCGCTGTGGGGGTATCGCATCGAGGACGTCTCGGACGACCCGTCCGCGCCCCGGACGCGGCTCACCGAGTACTGGGAGGATCTGCGCCGCGACAACCGGGGCGCCAGGTTCGTCTCGATCCTCGGCAAGGTCTTCACGGGCGTTCCGGCGGAGCGGCGCGCGGGCGTGAACCGCGAGGGCATGCGCGCCACCCTCGACCGGATCCGGACGTCCGCCGAGAAGGGCTGACCCCCGGTTCTTGGCAGCAAAACAAGAACCTGTTCTACTGAGCGGTGTGACAAGCACCGTGCAAGCGCATGCCATCCAGGGCGAGTGGGTCACCCTCCCGGTGCGGATCCGCGACGCCGCCGTGGGGTCGGCGATGTTCGCCGTGCCCGCCCGCTCCGCCCAGGCCGTCATCGGCTACTCCGGGCTGGAGGTCGCCGAGCCGGTGCCCGGCCGGGCGATCTGCTCGCTCGCCTTCGTCCGGTACGCGGACGGGGATCTCGGGCCGTACCACGAGTTCGCCGTCGCGTTCCTGGTCCGTCCGCCCGGGGCGGCGCCCTCCGGGGCGTTCGGGCGGCTGCGCGGCGTCGGGGCGTTCATCCACTGGCTGCCGGTCAACCAGGAGTTCACGCTGGAGGCCGGCCGGACGATCTGGGGCTTCCCCAAGGAGATCGCCGACATCCCGATGGACCTCGCCGGACGCGTCACGCGCTGCGCGGTGCGGTTCGGCGGGCGCACGGCGATCGAGGTCGCGCTGAAGCCGGGCGTGCCGATGCCGGCGAGCACCGCCGCACCGAAGGTCGACGCGTACTCGTGCATGGACGGTGTCACGCGGCGGACGCCGTGGACGCTGACGCCGTCCGACGTTAGGACCCGTCCGGGCGGGGCCAAGGTCGTCCTGGGCGACCACCCGGTCGCGGAGGAGTTGCGCGAACTGGGGCTGGACCGGGCGCGCGCGCTGAGCAGCAGCACGGTCGGCCACTTGCAGATGGTCTTCGAAGGCGCCGAGGAGGTGCGCCGGTGATGCGGACGGCACTGGTCACGGGAGCGGCGGGCGCGCTCGGCGCGCTGGCGGCGCGGCGGCTGGCGGCGGGCGCGTGGGACGTCGTCGCGATGGACGTCGACAAGGCGGGCCTGGAGGAGACGGCGCTGCGCTCTCCCAACATGCATGTCCGGGTCTGCGACGCCGGCGACCCGGAGGCCCTCGCGGACGTGCTGGCGATGGCCGGCCCCGTGCACCGGGTCGTGCACGCCGCGATGACCGCGCCGGGCCCGTCCGGGCCGTCCGGGCCGTCCGGGCCGTCCGCGCTGGACCAGCCGCTCAGCGAAGTAGAACGTGTTCTCCACGCCGATGTGATCGGCGCCATGAACGTCGTGCGGGCCACGCTGCCGGGCATGCTGGAACGCGGCTCGGGCGAACTGGTCCTCTGCGCCGCGCCTCCCGCGACGGGCGTGACGGCGGCGGCGTCCGGGGCGGTGTCCGCCTACACCGACGCACTCTGGCGCGAGCACGGCGGGCGCGGGGTGACGCTCCGCTGCGTCCATCTCGACGATCGGACACCGCCGCGCCGCGTCCTCGACGAGGTGGACCGCTCGCTCGCGCGCCCACCCGGTGACCTGCACCTCCACCCGGGGCGGGGCCGCGCGCCGCTCGCCCGGCGCATCCGCTCCGCGCTGATTCTCAGACCGACCGAATAAGCTGTCTCCTTCGCCCCTTCGGGGTGCCGGGGGACGTCCCCGGCGCGACACACGTGCGAGGAGCAGCCTGCATGTCGTCCCAGGTCACCGGGCGGCCGACCGGCCCCGGCGGCACGGTGAAGGATCAAGAGATCGCCGCCGAGCAGAGCTACGTCGACATCGCCTACACGCGGCTCGAGGAGATGCGCGCCGACGCCCAGGCCATGATCCGCGAGGGCTACCGCCAGTCGCTCGCCGGCACCAAGGGCTCGCTCGTGGACCGGGACGCCATGGTCCACCAGGCCGCCCTGCGCGCCCAGGCCCTCGACATCGCCGACGACGGCCTCGTGTTCGGCCGGCTCGACCTCGCGTCCGGCGAGCAGGCCGCCGGGGAGGTCCGCTACGTCGGGCGCATCGGCGTCCGGACCAGCGAGCACGACTCCCTGGTGATCGACTGGCGGGCGCCCGCCGCCGAGGACTTCTACCGCGCCACCCCCGAGGACCCGCGCGGCGTCGTCCGCCGCCGCGTCCTGCACTCGCGCGGGCACACGGTCGTCGACCTGGAGGACGACCTGCTCGACCCGGACGCGGCCGACGGCATGACGATCGTCGGCGACGGCGCGTTCCTCGCCTCGCTCGCCCGCACCCGCGAGGGCGCGATGCGCGACATCGTCGCGACGATCCAGCGGGAGCAGGACGAGGTGATCCGCGCCCCCGCCGACGGGACGGTCCTCGTGCGCGGCGCCCCCGGCACCGGCAAGACGGCCGTCGCGCTGCACCGCGTCGCCTACCTGCTGTTCCGGCACCGGCGCCGGTTCGGGTCGCGCGGCGTCCTCGTCATCGGCCCGAACCGCCGGTTCACCGCCTACATCGAGCGGGTCCTGCCGTCCCTCGGCGAGGGCTCGGCGACGCTCCGCTCGCTCGGCGACCTCGTCGACGGGGCCACCGCGACCGTGCACGACCCGCCGCGCCTGGCCCGCGCCAAGGGAGCGGACGAGATGGTGCACGTGCTGCGCCGCGCCGTCGCCGACCACGCGCCCGGCGCCCCGGGCGAGCTGCGCGTCGTGTTCAAGGGCGTCGTCGTCACGCTCGACGGGAACCGCCTCGACCGGATCAGGAACGATCTCCACCGGCGCAGCCGCGGCAGCGTCAACGCGGCCCGCGGCCGGGCCGCCGAGATGCTCCTGGACGCCCTCTGGGACCGCTTCACCGACATCGGCGGACCGGAGGCGGCCGAGGCCGAGGAGGGCGCCGAGACGGGTCTGTGGAACGCGATCCTGGCCGCCGACGGCCTCGCCTCCCTCGACGAGGAGCCCGCCCGCGGACAGCAGAACGGCGACCCCGGGCGCGCCCGGTTCGACGCGCGGGTCCGCGAGCAGCGGGCGTTCACCGACTTCCTCGTCGCCTGGTGGCCGATCCGCCGGCCGCTGGACGTGCTGCGCTCGCTCGGCGACCCGGCCCGGCTGCGCCGCGCCGCCGGCCGCGACCTCGACCGCGCCGACGTCGAGCCGATCGCCGCGTCCTGGGCCGACGGGCCGCTGAGCTACCAGGACGTCGCGCTGCTGGACGAACTCGACGCGCTGCTCGGCAGGCCGCCCCGGCCGTCCCGGCGCCGCAACGCCCCGTCCGAGGACGACCCGTTCGTGGTGGACGGCGTCAACATCCTCACCGGCGAGGAGGTCGTGGACGCGACGTGGGAACCGGAGATGCAGGAGCTGACCACGTCCATCGAGCGCCTCGAACGGTCCCGCCGGGTGGACGACGGCGTGGTGGAGGAACGTCCCGAGTACGCGCACATCGTCGTGGACGAGGCGCAGGACCTCTCCCCCATGCAGTGGCGGATGCTCGGCCGCCGCGGCCGCCAGGCCAGCTGGACGATCGTGGAGGACCCGGCCCAGAGCGCCTGGGAGGACCTCGACGCCGCCCGCCGGGCGATGGAGACCGCCCTCGGCGGCGAGAAGCCGGCGCGGGGCCGCCGCCGCACCCGCAAGCCGGCGCCGCGCACCCGGCACGAGTACGAACTCACCACGAACTACCGCAACTCCACCGAGATAGCCGCCGTGTCGGCCCGCGTCCTCGCCCGCGCGCTGCCCGACGCGCGCCCGGCCCGCGCCGTCCGGACGTCCGGCATCGAGCCGATCGTCCGCGTCGTCCCCGAACCCGACCTGCCCACCGCCGCCCGCAAGGCGACCGAGGAACTCCTCGACCAGGTCGAAGGCACGATCGGCCTCATCGTCCCGATGTCCGCGGACGACCCCGCGGCCACGCCGCCCGCCGCCGACCAGACCTCCCTCTTCGACGCCCCCGGCACGCCCGACGCGACCGGCGCATCGGACCGGGTCGCCGGATCCGGCGAGAGCCCGGCCTGGACGGCGACCGACCGCGAGCGGCTCGGCGAAGGGCTGCCCGAGCGCGTGCAGGTGCTGGACGTGCTGGAGGCCAAGGGCCTGGAGTTCGACGCCGCCGTGATCGTCGCGCCGGAGACCGTCGCCGCCCAGTCGCCGCGCGGGCTCCGCGTCCTCTACGTGGCGGTGTCCCGCGCGACCCAGCGCCTGACCGTCCTCACCGCCGACCCGCGATGGCGTGACACCCTGCTGACCGACTGAACTCCACCGCCGCGCGACGGCGAAAAATGGCCGTCCACGAGAGTTAGGCCGTCGCTGCCCCTTTTCGCACGGGCGAACGGAGAGCGATGAGCGGCCGCAATCCCGCACCGAGGCGCAGCTACGGCGGCAGGTCGGCGGAGGAGCGCCGCGCCGAGCGGCGGGAGCGCCTGCTGGCCGCCGGGCTCGAACTGTTCGGGAGGCGCGGCTACGCGGCGACGTCCATCGAGCGGCTGTGCGCGACGGCGAGCGTGTCGACCCGCAACTTCTACGAGGAGTTCAGCGGCCGCGAGGAACTCCTCACCACGCTGCACAGCATCATCAACGAGCGCGCGGCGCAGGCCCTCTCCACCGCCTGCGCCGAGGCGGCCGGCGCCGACCTCGGCACCCGCGTCGAGCGCGCCGTCCGCGCGTTCGTCACCGTCACCGCGAGCGACCCCCGCTGGGCGCGCATCGCGTTCGTCGAGGTCATCGGGGTCAGCGCCAGCCTGGAACAGCACCGCTTCCGCCGGCGCGGCCAGTGGGAGGACGCGCTGACCGCGATGGCCCGCGACGCCGTCGACCGCGGCGAGGCCGTCGACCGCGACTACGGGCTCACCATGATCGCCATCATCGGCGCGGTCAACAACCTCGTCCACCACTGGTCCGCCCGCGACCAGGACATCCCGCTCGACGACATCACCGCGGAACTCACCCACCTGATCCTGGCGGCGGTCACGTGCTGACCGGGAACGCCCGAACCCCTAGATGATGGGGGGACGTCCGGTGCGGGTCATGCGCCAGGCGGTGCGGTAGGAGATGGGGCGGCGCGAGCCGGCGGGCTTGCGCCAGCCCTCCGCGAACCCCTTGAACCACGGCTTGAGGGCGCTCGGCTTGCGCTCGCGCAGGACGGTCATGCCGACCCACACGGTCAGGTAGGTGAGCGCCAGCGGCCAGGGAAGGTTGCGGCGGGCCAGCCAGACCCGGTTGCGGGCGTTGTAGCGGTAGAACATGTCGTGCCGCGTCGGCAGGACGGCCGGGTGGAACATGACCGCGGACGCGTCGTAGACGATGCGGTAGCCCGCGTTCAGGATCTGCCAGGCGAGGTCGGTCTCCTCGTGGGCGTAGAAGAAGTCCTCGGGAAGGCCGCCGCCGGCGTCGAACGCGGCGCGGCGGATCGCGCACGCGCCGCCGAGGAACGTCGTGACGGCGGACGAGCGTTCCGGGTCGCCGGCGCGCAGCCGGGGGACGTGCCGGCGCTCGCCGCGCCCGCCCTCGGGGTCGCGGACGCGGAACGACACGACGCCGAGGTCGGGCTCGGCGGAGAACCGGTCGCGCAGGTGCGCGCCGAGGCGCGTCGAGCGGTACCAGCCGTCGTCGTCCAGGAACAGGATGACGTCGCCGCAGGACGCCTCGACGCCCCGGTTCCGTCCGCCGGGGATGCCGAGGTTCGTGGGAAGGGTCAGGGTCTTGACGCGCTGGTCGTCGAACGGCGCGACGCCGGCGCTCTCGCCGACGGGGTCGACGCCGTTGCCGACGAGGACGACCTCGACGTCCACGTGCTCCTGCTCCAGCGCGCTGCGGACGGCGCGGGCCAGCTCCTCCGGACGGTTGCCCATGGTGAGGACGACGACGGAGAGTTTCACTTCAGCCTCCGGGAGGCCAGGATGCTGACCAGGTGGAGCAGGGTCTGCAGGACCGCGACCGCGGCCACCGCCACCGTCAGGACGCGGACCGCGACGGGGGTCTCGTTGCCGAGGACGGTGTCGAACACGGCCGCCGCGAGGATCAGCAGCGACAGCTCCACGGCGCCGATGATCCGGTGGAAGCGCAGCATGGACGCGGCCTGCCGGGCGAGCGCGATGCGGGTGGAGCGGGGCCGCAGCGCCCGGTCGCCGCCGGACGGGTCGGCGGCCAGCCCCGACTTCGCGCGGGCCACGACGACGTTGTCGGTCTCGGCCTTGATCAGCGCGGCGCCGAGCGCGGCGACGAGGCCGAGCTCCACCCAGCCGCCGTTCCTCCACCCGCCCTGGGCCATGAAGCCGAGCCCCGCGAGCAGCGAGATCTCCGAGAGGTAGTGGCCGATGCGGTCGAGGAACACCCCGGCCACCGACGTCTGCCGCAGGTAGCGGGCGACCTCGCCGTCCACGCAGTCGAGCAGCAGGTAGACCTGGATGAGGACGGCGCCGCCGAGCGCCGTCCACAGCGGGTCCACCGGCAGCGACACGACGACGCCGGCGAGCACGCCGCTCGCCATCATCATGTAGGTGAGCTGGTTCGGGCTGAAGCCGAGCCGCAGCGCGATCCACCCGAAGTACGGGGAGAGGTCGCGCATGTAGAGGCGGCCCGCCCAGTGCTCCTCGTTGCGCCGGTCCTTCAGACCGGGCGGCTGGCCGTACCGGCGGACGTCGGCGACCTTCGCGCCCTTGCGGTGCGGCCGCTGGTCGTCACCGGGGGGCGCGTCGGAATGCCCGGGGAGCTCAGCCTCCATGGGCCTGGACATACTCTTCCACCGCCTTGCGGGCCTCGCCCTTGTCGAGGCTGAGATGTTCCAAGATCGTGTAGCGGCCGGGGCGGGTCTGCGGCGCGAGCAGCACCGCCTCGGTGAACTGCTCGACGCTCAGCCCGATGTCGCCGGGCAGCCGGGGCAGGCCGTGCCTGCCGAGGCAGCCGAGGATCTCCCGCAGCCGCTCCGCCCCGTCGCCGAGCCGGGTGGCGCGCAGGTGGTAGCAGAACGCCGCGCCGATCCCGGCGAGCTCCCCGTGGTTGGCCGTGTCCGGGTAGAGCTGGTCGATGGCGTGCAGGATCTCGTGGTCGCCGCCGCTCGCCGGACGGGAGTCGCCGGCGAACGCCATCGACATCCCGGACAGGACCAGGCTCTCGGCGAGGACGGTGAGGAACCGGTCGTCCTCGATCGAGCCGGGCTGGTGCAGCAGCGCCTCGGCGGCGGTGCGCGCCACGGTGAGCGCCATCCGGTCGACCCGCTCGCCGCACTGCTCGGACGCGAGCAGCCAGTCCTCGACGGCGGAGAAGTTGCTCACCACGTCGCCGACCCCCGCGCGGATCAGCCGGGCGGGCGCGGCGTGCACGTAGTCGAGGTCGACGATCATCGCGAGCGGCATCACCACGCCGAACGAGCCCTTGCCGCCGTCGTGGACGAGGGAGGCGACCGGGGAGCAGATCCCGTCATGGGACAGGTTCGTCGCGACCGACACCATCGGGATGCCCGACAGCGTCGCCGCGTACTTGGTGGCGTCGATCGTCCGGCCGCCGCCGATCCCGACGACGGCCTCGTAGGATCCGGCGCGCAGCTTGGACGCCAGCGCGACGGCCGCGTCCACGGTGCCGCCCTCGACCTGGAACAGGTCGCAGGCCGACAGGGACGGCCGGACCTGCTCGGCGATCTGGTCGCCCTGGCCGGGGCCGACCGCGATCGCCACCCGTCCCTCGGTGACGATCCGCCGGTCGGCGAGCAGTTCGCCGAGGGCCGCGACGGCACCGCGCCGCACGTCGATGGAGAGCGGCGCGTTGAGCATCCGCGTCAGCAGGGGCATGTGCCTCCTCGCTCGGGTCGGGCGCCTACGTCGTCCGGGACCGCCGGGCCGGTCAGTAGCCCTTGGCGATCCGCCGGGCCTTCTCCAGGTCGTCGTGGTTGTCGACCTCGACCCAGTCGACCTCGCCGATCGGCGCGACGCCGACGCGGCCGCCGCGGTTCACGTGCTCCTGGTAGCCGTCCTCGTAGTAGAGGTCGGGGTCGCGCTCCCAGGTGGCCTTGAGGGCGTCGGCCAGCGCCTCGGCGACGGCGGGCTCGATCAGGGTGGCGCCGATGTACTCGCCGCCCGCGGCCGACGGGTCCATCAGCTTGGTGATGGTCTTCAGGTGACCCTCACCGTCGAGGATGACCTTCATCTCCTCGTCGGCGAGAGTTTTCACATCGTCCACGGCGAGGAGGACGTCCGGCCCGCGGTTCGCCAATAGCGTCTTCTCGACGCTCACCGGATGGACCGTGTCGCCGTTGACCATGAGAACGCCCTTGGAGAAGTGCTCCCGAGCCAGCCACATGGAGTAGGCGTTGTTCCACTCCTCGGCCTTGTCGTTGTGGACGAGCGTGATGCTCACGCCGTACCGCTCCTCGAGGGCGGCCTTGCGCTCCTCGACGGCGCCCGCGCAGTAGCCGACGACGATGACGACGTCGGTCAGCCCGACCTCGGCGAGGTTGCGGAGGGCGATGTCCAGGATGGTCGTCTCGCCGTCCACCGGGACCAGGGCCTTGGGGAGGGTGTCGGTGTAGGGCCGCAGCCTCCGGCCCGCACCCGCCGCCAGCACCATGCCGATCATGCTTCCTCTTCCTCCAGGTCGAACAGGTCCGTGCGTCGCGCACGGGACGACGCTCTCGCCGCCGGTCAGGACGCCAAACTAGGCGGTCGCCGCGGCACACGCGAACGAGCCGGGCCCTCGGCCGGGCGGACGGTGCCGTCGTGGTGGAGCGGTGCCGATACCGCCAGCGCGACCCCGGCACGGCGAGGTAACCATACTCGATCCGGCGCGTCCGGGCGGGCCGAGCGGGTTCGTCCGCCCCTCGCCCGGGGGCCGTCCGGTACGTTGAGCATGGCCGGGAGGCCGGGAACGGGTGTCGGGAGACCTGTCGGGAAGATCGGGAGACATGGCGGCGCGGACGGTTGCGGTGGTGCTCGCCGGCGGGGTCGGCGAGCGCATGGGCGCGGGACGCCCGAAGCAGCTCATGGAGGTCGGCGGGCGGCCCATCCTGGCGCACGCGATCGGCGCGTTCGACGCGCATCCGGGCATCGACGAGGTCGTGGTCGTGATGGCGTCCGGGCACCTGCGCGACGCCGCCGCTATCGCCGCGCCGTTCCGCAAGACGGCCGCCGTGATCGAGGGCGGCGACACCCGTACCGCGTCCACGGTCGCTGCGCTGCGCGTGCTGGACGGGCGCCCCGACGACGTCCGCGTCCTTTTCCACGACGCGGCCCGCCCGTTCGTGGACGCTCCCGTCATCGACCGCGTGCTCGACGCCCTCGACGGCTGCGAGGCCGTCGCCGTGGGCGTCCCCTCGCCCGACACGATCGTGGTGGTGGAGGGGGGCGTGGTCGTCTCGATGCCGCCCCGCGAGACGCTGAGCCGGTTCCAGACCCCGCAGGGCTTCCGGCTCGGCACCATCCGCAAGGCCTACGAGCTGGCGCTCGCCGACCCGGCCCTCCGCGCGACCGACGACTGCGGGATCGTGCACCGCTACCTGCCGGACGTCCCCATCCGGGTGGTCGCGGGCAGCGAGCGCAACCTCAAGGTCACCCAGCCCCTCGACGCCGTCGTCGCCGAACATCTCGCCACCGAGGTGAACCCTTGATCTTCGAGAACGCCCCCACCGTCATCGGGCACCGCGGCTACGGGTCGGGTGACCTCACGCCGGCCGGAGCCGAGACACCCGTCTCCGAGAACACGCTTCCGTCGCTGCTCGCCGCCGTCGACGCGCTCCGCCACGCCCCCGGCGGTCCCTGGGTCGAGATCGACGTGACGCGCACCGCCGACGACCATCTCGTCCTGCGGCACGACCCGACGACGGTCGACGGCGACCACCTGATCGACCTGCCCGCCACCGCCAGCGGCCTGCCCCGGCTCGCCGAGATCCTCGACGCGCTGCCGGCGGACGTCGCGGTGGACGTGGACGTGAAGACCGTCCTCGAGGACGCGCTGGACGAGCCGTCCCGGCGCACCGGCACGCTGCTCGTCCCGCTGCTGAGGCGGGAGGCGAAGCGCCGCCGGCTGCTCGTCACGTCGTTCGACCCGTCGCTGCTGGTGTTCCTGAAAGAGGAACTGCCGGGTGTGCCGCTGGGGCTGCTGACGTGGCTGCGGTTCCCGCTGTGGCACGCCGTCCCGGCCGCCGCCGGGCTCGGCCTCGACGCCGTCGCCGTGCACACCGGGTCGTGCGGGATCGACCACCCGGACACGCGGCTGCGTCCGCTGGAGCACTGCGTGGACGTCGCCCACAAGGCCGGGCTGGAGGCGATCGCCTGGTGCCCGACCGCCGAGGCGGCGCCGACCTACGCGGACGCCGGATTCGACGCGATGGTGGTCAACGACGTCCCCGGCGTCCTCGCGGCCGTCTGACGGCCCCGCTCTCGGTCACTGCCCGGTCCGGTCACTGCGGGGTCCGGTCACTGCGGGGTCCGGTCACTGCGGGCGGTTGCCGCCGTACATGCGCGTCCACTCGCCGGGCTCGTCGTCGTCCGAGCCGCTGTCGATGGACGGCTCCGGCTTCTTCTCCGCCGCGGGAGGGGTGGACGGAAGCGGCGGCGGGTTGTGCGCGGCGGGCTGGGCGGGCGGCGGCGCACCGAACTGGGGCGCGCCCTGCCACGAGGGGCTCTGCGCGGGCGGCGGCTGCGGCGCGCCCATGTGGGGCGCGGCGCCGGGCATGGGCGGCGGGCCCATCGGCGCGGGCGGCGGTGCGCCGAAGCTCGGCGCGGATCCGGCGGGCGTCCGGGCCTTCCACCGCGACGGAGCAAGCGAGGCGACCAGGAGAAGCACGCCGAGAATGAAGAAGACGCCGACGGGGCCGAGCATCCCGTAGCCGGCCTCCAAGTCCCTCGGCAGGACGTCGTCGTCGGGATGGGTGATCGCCCAGCGCGGCCACATCAGCCAGATGAGCCCGATGGCGGTGTAGACGGCCCCGGCGAGCAGCGAGGCGACCGGTGACAGCCGCGACCCCGTCAGCAGGCCGAGCAGCACCGCCGCGACGGCGATGACCGCTAGGCCGATCCACAGTTCCTTCCCGTAGTAGCTCTGGAACCGCACGATGCCGAAGCTGTAGACGATGCGCAGCCTGCCGACCCCGTACATCAGGCACAGCGTGATGACCGGCGTCAAGACGAGTCCGGCCACGACGCCGAGGCCGTGGCGTGCTCCGTTGGACATGTCCACCCTCCAGTGCCCGGATCGACGGGCGAGATGCCGCCAAACCTAGCCCTCAGACGCGCGGGAGCGCACGCCGGTTCAGAGGTGGATATGCCTTCTGCTCCGCTACTGGATGGATTCGCCGGGTTTGACCGGTGTCGGCTGGCCGAGCCGCGGCGGGCTCGTCAGGAACCCGACGCCCCAGGTCACGTGCATGGTGGCGAACACGAGCGGGAGCCGGACCCAGGCCGACAGTGGCAGCCCGCGTCCCTCCACGGCGGCGCCCGCGATCATCAGGGCCGCGTAACCGCCGGGCAGGAGCCAGCCGGGCCAGAACCCGAACGCGCCCGCGATCGCGCCCACCGCCATCGCGAGCACGGCGATCGGCGGCGCCAGGTAGCGCAGGTTCAGCGTCCCCTGGTGCTCGCGCCCGACGACGCGGCGCCAGCGTCCGGTGTGGAAGTACTGCTTGGCGAGCGCCCGCAGGTTGGGACGCGGCCGGTAGGTGACCCGCATCCGCGGGGTGAAGAAGACCCGGCCGCCGGTCTCCCGGATGCGGTGGTTCATCTCCCAGTCCTGGGCGCGGACGAACGTCTCGTCGTAGCCGCCGACCCGCTCCAGCGCGCTGCGGCGGAACGTCCCGAGGTAGACGGTCTCGACCTCGCCCGCCTCGCCGCCGGTGTGGAACCGGGCGTTGCCGACGCCGAGCTTGGACGTCATCGCCCGCGCCACGGCCTTCTCGAACGGGGTGACGCCCTCGGCCGCCATGATCCCGCCCACGTTGTCGGCGCCGGTGTCCTCCATCGTCTCGACGGCGGCGCGGACGTAGTCGGCGGGCAGCAGCGAGTGCCCGTCCACCCGGACGATGATCGAGTACTGCGACGCCTTGATCGCGATGTTGAGGCCCTGCGGGGTGCGCCCGGTCGGGTTGGCGACGACGAGGACGCGCGGGTCCTCGGCGGCGAGCCCCCGGGCGATCTCCTCGGTGCGGTCGCGGGACGGTCCGATCGCGAGCACGAGCTCCAGCTCGCCGGGGTACTCCTGGGACAGGATGCCGCGCACGGCGTCGGCGAGGTGGCGCTGCTCGTTGAGGACCGGCATCACCACCGAGACCGCCGGCCAGGTGCGTTCACCGGAGTCGGGACGGGTCTTCACGGCGTACCGGGTTTCCTGGTTCATGGCGCGATGGGCACGGGGAGACGAATTCATGTGGGTCGCGGACGCGCGCCGGCCGGAAGACCGGAGGCGGGCGCTCCTTCCTCTCTCTTGCTCTCTTGCCTGACGCAGCCCACGCCACCCAGGTTCGCGTGCGGGCCGCCGGGGTGTGGTCAAGACGGCGCCACGTTACTGCAAGGACACGAGGTCCAGGTAGCGAACGGACGGGCGTCCCCCACTTTAGAGTGGTGGGAACGCAGGGCGGAACGTGATCTTCGGGAGGCGGCGGCCGGCATGGCAGACGGGCACGACTCGGGTCGCGGCGACGGTCGTCCGGCCGACCCCGATCCGCTGGAGCGCTACTTCCGGCCGCGTCCGGGCGCGCACGCGGCGCCCGGCGACGACGGCGAGGCCGACGCCGGCATCGAGGGCGTGACGATCGACGGGATGCCCGCGCCGCGGGTCTCGGTGGACGGCCCGCGTGGCCCGCGCCGTCCCGGCCGGGGGCTGAGCCCGCGCGCCGCGATGAGCGCCCGGCGGCAGAAGCGCTTCCTCACCCTCACCGGGACCATGTCGGTGTTCGTGCTGCTCACCTCGGGCGGCGCGTGGGCGTTCCAGAACTACGTCACCGGCATGATCGACAAGGTGTCGGTGGACGGGCTCGGCAAGGGCAAGGACGCGCCGAAGGGCGCGATGACGATCCTCGTCGCGGGCGTGGACCGCCGCGAGGGGCTGACGAAGGAGCAGCAGAAGGCGGCCAAGCTCGGGCATTTCGAGGGCGAGCGCTCCGACACGATGCTGCTGGTGCACGTGTCCCGCGACCACGACAGCGTCTCCGTCGTCAGTCTGCCGCGCGACTCCTACGTCACGATCCCGGCGCACAAGTCGAACGGCTCGGAGGGGGCGAAGGGGGCGCGGGTCCCGCCCCGGTCGGGCAAGCTGACCTGGGCGTACCAGTTCGGCGGGCCCGACCTGACCGTCAGCACCGTCAAGCAGGCGACGGGCGTGTCCATCGACCACTACGTCGAGGTGAACTTCTTCGGGTTCGTGCACATGGTGGACGCTCTCGGCGGCGTGGACGTGTGCACCGAGGAGGCGGTGAACGACACGAAGAGCGGGCTGCGGCTCCCCGCCGGGAAGTCGCACGTGGACGGCCTGAAGGCGCTCGCGTTCGCCCGCGCCCGCTACTCGCTGACCGGCGGCAGCGACCTCGGCCGCATCGACCGGCAGCAGCAGTTCATGGCGGCGATGCTGAAGCAGGCGCTGTCGACGAAGACGCTCGGCGACCCGGTCAAGTCGACGAAGTTCATGAACGCGGCGCTGAAGTCGCTGCGCGTCGACGGCAAGCTCGCCGACAACCTGCCGAAGCTCGCCGACCAGATGAAGGACCTGTCGACCGACGACCTCACGTTCGCGACGGTGCCGCTGTCCAACCCGGACTACAACACCGTCCTGTGGAACGCGCCGAGCCCGCAGTCGACCGTCCAGTGGGACCACCACAGGTCGCGCGACCTGTTCACCCGGATCAGGCGCGACCAGCCGCTGGCCGAGCACACCGCGAAGCCGAGCGCCACGCCGACGGAGAAGCCCGAGGACGAGCTGACCGTGCCGCCGGACGGCATCTCCGTCCGCGTCCTGAACGCGATCGGGACCCCGGGGCTCGCGACGAAGGCGGGCGGCCAGCTGCGGAAGCTCGGCTTCCAGGTGACCGTCGTCCCCGGTGTGGCGCGGCGCGGCCTGGAGACGACGCAGATCCAGTACGGCCCCGGCCGGGAGGACTCCGCCAAGACGCTGGCCGCCGCGATCCCCGGCGCCAAGCTGAAGAAGGTGACCTCGCTCGGCTCCCGCGTTCAGGTCATGGTGGGCGCGAACTGGGACGGCGCGAAGAAGGTGAAGGTGGCCCCGAGCGCGTCCGCGTCGCCGTCCCCGGCGATCCAGACGGGAACGGCGACGTCCAAGCTCTGCTCTTGATCCCTCCACTAGAATAAAGTTCTGGTGGAGGCGAGAGGGAGACGCATGAGCGAGAACGAGGCGTTCTACGAGCCGCTCGGGGACGGGCGCTACGCCAGCACCCCGGCCACGGCCGGGCCCTGGTCACCGGCCTTCCAGCACGGCGGGCCGGTGTCCGGCCTGATCGGACGGGCCTTCGAACGGCACGACCCCGTCGCAGGCACCCGGGTGGCGCGGGTCACGGTCGAGATCCTGAGCCCGGTGCCCGTGGCCGAACTGCAGGTGAACGTCCGGGTCGTCCGGCCCGGGAAGAGGATCGCGCTGCTCGAAGGCGAGATCACTCACGAGGGACGCCAGGTCGTCCGCGCCTCCGCCTGGCGGATCATGGCGGCGCCCTCGCACCTGGCCCCGGTCTCGCACGCCCCGGACCCGCCGCCCCTGCCCGGCTCGACGCCGCCGTTCGGGGACTGGGCCGGCGCCCATCTGGACGGCTATCTCTCCGCGATGGAGTGGCGGCCGGTCGAGGGCGCCTTCGACCGGCCGGGCCCCGGCACGACGTGGGCGCGCGCCCGGATCCCGCTGGTCGCCGGCGAACCCGACACGCCCCTCGTCCGGGCCCTCACCCTGGCCGACAGCGCGTCCGGCATCGGCGGCCAGCTGGACTACGCCAAATGGCTGATCATCAACACCGACCTCACCGTCGCCCTGCACCGCGACCCGGCCGGCGAGTGGCTCTGCATGGCCGCGTCCCTGGACGCCAGCCCCGGCGGCAGCGCCCTCTGCCAGGCGACCCTGGCCGACCCCTCCGGCGAGTGCGGCCGCGCCCTGCAGACGCTCCTGGTGGACGAGCAAACGTGACGCAGGCTTGCCGGTCCAATACTCTGGGTGATGATCCAGTGGCAGAACGAAGTCATCACCAGGAGTCCAGAGGATGTCGACCAGAGTTCTCGGCCTGTTCACCATGACCGCCGCCGTCTCGCTGACGCTCACCACGGGCATCGCCGCCGCGAGCGCCTCGATTGCGGCCCCACCATCGTCCCGGCCCTATCCGGGCCCGTCATCGTCGACCTCGTCGGCGGAGTCGGCCGCGCAGCCCGCCGCGCAGCCGGAACCGGAGACGGCCCCGGAATCGGCGTCGCAGCCGGCTCAGGAGTCGGCGTCGCAGCCGGTCCCGGGGTCGTCGCTGACGGTTCCGGAGCCGCCGTCGCTGCCGGCCCAGCCATCGGCCCCGGAGTCGGCGTCGCAGCCTGCTCAGGAGTCGGCGTCGCACTCGGCCCCGGAGTCGCAGTCGGCTCCGGAATCGGCCACGCACTCGGCCACGCACTCGGCCCCGGAGTCGTCCCCGCAGTCGCAGTCCGCCGAGCAGGGCGGCGAGCTCAAGGAGTGCGCGGACGCCGACTGCGAGGTCAGGATCCACGACGGCCAGACGATCACGTTCGACAAGAAGCTCGGCCTCGACCCGGTCCACATCAAGATCGAGGACAGCCGGGTGACCTTCCGCATGGGCAGCAACATGACCAGCACCGTCGACGCGAGGCAGCCCGACACCAGCACGACCTACGACGGCGTCACGTTCCGCCCGCGGCTGAACAAGGACGGCACGATGACCCTCAAGATCTCCCGCGACTGACGAGCGGCCACGGGGACGGGCGCCCATCGCCTGTTCGGCCTGCCCGTCCCGGCGCCTCTCAGCGCGACCGGAACCGGCGGGTGTCCCGGAAGGGACGCCCGCCGAACGCCGGATCGAACGCTTCGGGGACGAGGAACACGCCCTACCCCGGGTCAACGGCCATGCCGCAGCACCCTGCCGAGGGTTTCATCCGCGCGCACGACCGCCTGTGCGAACGCATGCGCTTTGACCGCCATGCAGGTCCGCCGGACCGAGTCCCGCCCTTCCAGGTCGGCGAGCCTTCCCCAGAACCGCGACTGGCAGGCCAGCTCGTCCCGCAACTCGATCAGGACGGCCGCCGCCGCGCGCCGCTCCCGGCCGGACGCCCTCCGCGACAGCGCGCGTTTGAACGACAGAACCATCACGAGCCGTCGGCGACATCCCACGCCGCCCACACGACCTTGCCGACGCCCAGCGTGTACATGCCCCAGCCGGACGCCAGGGACCCGGCCATCATGAGCCCGCGCCCGCCTTCGTCCAATGGAGCGGCGTAAGCGATCCGCGGGAGCGCCGAGCTGTCGTCGCGCACTTCGACGACCAGGTTCGCCGCGCACAGCCGGAATCGCAGGAGCATCATCGCGATACCGCGCACCTCGATGTCCGTCCCACCCGGTTCACCACCGGTCGCTTCCAGCGCGTTGCCGACCAGCTCCGTGACGACCTGCTGGCACGCCCACCCGCGCTCCTCCTCCACCTCCCACGAGCCCAGCAGCGCACGGGCGAAGTAGCGCGCGACCGGAACGGCCGACGGCAGCGCCGCCAGACCGAGCACCTCCACGCGACCGCGTCCGACACGCTCTGGAGGACGGGTCCCAGGCTTGGCGGCAACGGACACTGACATCGAGACGTCTCCTTCTGGTTGGGGGTCGAGGTCACCGACCGGCAGACGCGCGATGCACGCGCAACATCGCCGCCAGCGAATTCGGATCTCGATGAGCCGCCACCTCGCGCCATGGCCACACCCGCCGGTCAAGCGCGACGAACTCCCGCGTGACCACGCCGAAGAAGACGTAGTACTCCCGAAAGTTCCGCCTCAGCCCCACCAGTCCGACCGCCACGCCATCCGGACGATCAGGAACATGCGTCGCAAATTCCGGCCGCGAAAGCGTGCTCATCATGAAGACCCGAATTCTTCGGTGACCGAATTCCGACGACCACCATCACAGGCCCGAGTTACTCTGTGCTACGACCCCAATACATCCCAGAAGGCACCCCGGCCCCGGACGGAGGCCCCCCAATGCCCGACAACCAAGACGGCTACACGCGAGACCCGCTGCTTCGCAGCTTCGGCGCGGTGCTGCGCGCCTACCGGGAAGCGGCCGGCCTGTCGCGTCCCCAGCTCGCGCAAGCTCTCGGCTGCCAGCCCGGCTGGATCGAGAAACTGGAGACCGCCCAGAAGCCACCGTCCGAGCAGTCAGCCGACGACCTGGACGTCTTCTTCAAAACGTCGGCCCGCGCGTTCTGGCACATGTGGCGAGAGATCAAGCGGGAGGGCAAGCACCTGGCCGCCCCGCCCGGCTTCTCCAGGTACGCCGAGATCGAAACCGGATGCGTCGCGATGCGCTCCTTCGAGGCGTCGACAGTGCCCGGCCTGCTCCAGACACCGGCCTACGCACGTGCCGTCATGAGTTCCGGCCTTCCCTTGGACGCGCTTGAAGATCGCGTCTCCGCCCGTATGGCGAGGCAGGAGCTTCTCACCCGCGACAACGCACCCCGCATGTGGTTCGTCCTCGACGAATCCGCGCTCCGGCGCCCCGTCGGCGGCCCCAAGGTGATGGACGAGCAGCTCACCAAGCTGGTCGAGACGGCGACAACAAACCCGCGAATAGAAATCCGGGCGCTGCCCTTCACATCCGTGACGTATGCCGCTTTGGACGGTTCCTTCAAGGTGCTCAGCCTTCCGGGCGGAGTCGACCTGGCCTACCACGAGGCTCCTGAGATCAGTCACTTGATCGAAGACGGAACGACTGTCGCGGAGTACAGAGTACGTTTCGACTTGGTCATGGGAGAATCCCTCCCGACGCACGAGTCCCATGAAATGATCAAGAGGATTCAGGAGGGCTACACGTGAGCATCACGGACCGGTCCGCAGCCCGGTGGCGTAAGAGCAGCCACAGCACGGGCCAGGGCGGCGACTGCGTGGAGGTGGCGCCCCTGACCACTGCCATCGCCGTTCGTGACTCCAAGGACCCTGACGGGCCTCGGGTCGTCGTCAGCACCGTGACGGCCCGTTCCATGATCGACGCCATCAAACAGGGCCACCACGACCTCTGAACCGCAACGACGGCATCGGCCAAGACAGCGCCTGTAGCGAACGTTCGCCCTCCGGACATCGCCCTCCGCAGACAGTGGTAAGCGCCGCGCCCTCCCCCACCGCATGTGCGATAATGGCACAATGGAGGAGCAGGGATGGCGTGAAGTCGGGGCCCGAGTAGCGGAGGCTCGCAAGGCTCGTGGTTTCAGCCAGGAGGCCCTGGCCACCGAGGTCGGGCTGGACCGCACGGCCGTCACCAAGATCGAGACTGGCCGGAGACAGATCAGCTCACTGGAACTCGTGCGCTTGGCCGACGCTCTCGACCGCCCCCTTCAATGGTTCGTCTCGGCTCCTTCAGCCGCTGTCGTAAGCCGACGGGCGGCCCTTGAGGAACGGCGAGGTCACCTGAAGGGCGATCAGACACTCGACGACATCACGCGCGACGTCGCGGTCCTGGTCGAGGTCCGTAGCCTCCGGCCGGGCACGGCCAAGGGTGCTCTGAAAGCCATCAGTCCCGGAGACCCCGGTTGGCAGGCGGAAGCAGCTGCGTCACAGGCAAGATGCCTCATCGGCGTCGATGCAGGCTCCCCGATTCACGACCTGGCCGATGTCGTCGAGCGAGCCGACCTCTACCCCTACTCGATCTCCCTGGGAGACGGCGGCGGAGACGGAGCGTATGCGGAGGTCGGCGGCGTCGGCGTAGCGCTCGTCAACGGAGATCTCGCCCCAGGGCGACGTCGGTCCACGCTCGCCCATGAGCTCGGACACCATCTCTTCGGCGACGCGTACTCCATCGATTGGGGAGCCGGGACCAGCGCCACGGAGAAGGCGATCGACGCCTTCGCCGCCAACCTGCTCATCCCCCGTGCCGGATGCACCGAACGCTGGCGATCCCTCCGCATGGAGCATGAAGCACGCCCTGCGGCGATCATCCTCAGCGCCGAATACCGCACGAGTTGGACCGCCACTCTCCGCCAGCTCAGAACCTTCGGCCTGATCTCGCGTGAGGAGTACCGGGCCCTCGACTCCAGATCTCCTACGCGTGCCGACTACCTCGAATGCGGCATGCGCGTCACAGAGGAGCTCATGCCCCCCTATGTCCCGACAGGCGTGGCCGCCGCCGCGATACAGGCCTATCGAACCCATCGCATGTCCGCCGAGCGCGTCACCGAAATGTTGCGCGGCCAGATCGACATCGACGACCTGCCTGCCCGCGACGAGATTCCGCTGGAGGCACTCCGGGGCGAACTTCGTTGATCCAGCAGCGCCTCGTCATCGACAGCTCACCGCTCAACTACTTCGCACGCTCCAACCAGCTTCCGGTACTCCAGAAGTTACTCGCCGGCCACCGGTGCTCCATCACGTCCGCCGTCGAGGAGGAACTCCTTCAAGGAGCTCCCCGGCACGCGCAGCTCTACCAGGCCGCGGCCCAACCGTGGCTGGCCATCGTCAACGAGACCGCTCTCCCGTTCCTCGGCATGTTCTCCGAGTACCACGGACGACTCGGCGGCGGCATGCGCAACATCGGCGAGGCGACGACCCTGGCGTACGCGGAGTTTCATGGCATCATCGCGATGATCGATGATCGATGATCGAGCCGGCCGCCGCCAGGGCGTGGAGCGAGGCGTCAAGGTCACCGGCACGTTGGAGTTACTCTGCGGCGGCATCCGCGACAAGATCATTGATGTGGCCGAGGCCGCCGCGGTAGTGGATCTCCTGTCCGATCACGAAGCGTACCTGCCGTGCGACGGCGCCGGATTCTTCGAGTGGGCACGATGCGAGGGCCTGCTCAGCTGACCGCCACACCTGACGGCGAGACCGGCCTTCCGCGTCCTACTTGAGGAGCTGGCGGGCGATGACCATGCGCTGGATCTGGTTGGTGCCCTCGTAGATCTGAGTGATCTTGGCGTCGCGCATCATCCGCTCCACCGGGAACTCACGCGTGTACCCATACCCACCCAGCAACTGC
>NZ_JAXCEJ010000038.1:0-60179 GCF_041463665.1 Actinomadura chokoriensis | reverse complement strand
TGCGGCTGGACCAACATCGCCAAGGCCAACCGGCACCACCACAAGGACCCCCGCCGCTGTCTCGCCACCCTCGGCCTCACAAACCGACATCAAGGCAGATAACGCGAGAACCCCGGAGCCGTGGCACACGATGCGGCCGCCAAGGGCTGGTGGGATTCCTATGGAAACGCCATGGGGGCGAGGCACCGACTGTACGCCGACCTCGAGTCGGGGACAGACGCCATTCGCGAGTACAACCTCAGCGTGGTCCCCGGCATCCTCCAGACTCCCGAACACACGTCCAGCCTCATCGATATAACGAGGAAGGAGGGTCGGCTCGACTTCCAACCGGAGAAGATGATGCAGGCCCGACTCAAGCGGCAAGAGGTTCTCCTCCGGCCCAACGGCCCAACGTACGAGTTTATCATCGATGAGGTCGTCATCAGGCGCCGCACCGTGCCGCGGGACGTCATGGCAACTCAACTACAGCACATGGTCAAGGTGGTGACGGCCGAACCCCGATTCACCTTGCGGGTACTCCCGCTGCACGCCGACATGGAGGGAACGCTGCTTCCGAAGGCCACGTTCGCGCTCTACACCTTCCCAGACCCGGTAGACCCACCGATGGCCGTTGTGGACACGATCACCACCGACCTCATTCACACCGAGCGCCGGGAGGTGAGGCGGTATATACAGAGATACGAGGACCTCGACAGAGGAGCGCTCGATCCGCAAGACAGCCTGGCGCTACTCACCGAGGCCGCTGACCTGTTGATCAACGAAGTGGGACCCCGAGCATGACCAAGCAGTACACACAGTGGCGCAAGTCTCAGCACAGCGAGCCCAACGGCTCTTGCGTGGAGGTGGGACGAGCAGCAGACGGGACCATAGGCGTCCGGGACACAAAAACCCAGGACAGTGGACCGATCCTGGAGTTCACTCACTCAGAATGGGCCTTCCTACTCAAATCAATTCGCTCGAGCAGCGGCGTCAACCGAGCCGCATCCCACCCGTCCTGAGTGACCCGTTCCTCGATCGACATCATGACCGCCTGAGCCTGACTCTTCCGCCGGAGCTGAAGAACGCGATCGTGGGTTGGGCGCAATGTCCGGCCGAACGCTAATTCCCCAGGCGGTTGTACGAGCATGACGCGACCGCGAACGGGCCGACAGAGGTGTTGTTGGTGACCACCTTGCCGTTGACGCGGATGCGGCACGTGACCGAGCCGCGCTCACCGGTGTTCTGAACGTCGAGAACAAGGACGTCAAAACCGCCGACTTTCCGGGACTCTTTCTTCCGCCACGGGAGCGACCGATCGTTGGCCTGCGCGCTTTCCTCGGTGAACGAGTAGGTGATGTCCGCATGGGCCGCGCCGCCAGAACCGTCGGCCTCCAGCACCACCCGTGTCTGCTTCTCTCCGGTGTCATTGAACAACGCCACCAGGAGGGTTACGACGATCACTCCGATCACGAGACCGAGATAGCCCAGGACGAGTCCCGCGATCGCCATGCCTTTACCGGCCTGGCCGGTCCTCTTGATCTGAGACAACGACACATGTCCGAAAACGATCGCCAGGATGCTGCCGATCCACCCCAGCCACAAGATACCAAGGATCAACGAAGCGACCGCCAGGGAGTTGGTGCCCTGGGGCCGCGGTCCCCCGCGGGGCTCCCCGTACGGCGGTGGCGCCCCGCCCCCGTACACTCCACCCGGCGTGGACATGACGGCCTCCCCCAATCGACTTTCCAGGCCGACCACTACCCTGAGTGATCAATCCTAACCTCTTCGGATCGGCTCATACCTGCCCGCTGCCCGCCGCTACGGCACTCTGATCGGCCTGACAAAAGCCGAGGGCCCGCTCGACTTCGTGCCGGAGAAGATGACGGACGCCCGGCTTCAGCGTGTGCGAACGGTCTTTCGGCCCGACGGACCGAAATACGAAGTGGTCGTGGACGAGGTCGTTATTCGAAGGCTCACCGTCCCCGATGACATCATGAGAGCTCAGCTCTGCCACATCATCAAGACGCTGGACGACGAGCCGCTGCTTGCCCTCCGGATCCTCCCCGTGAACGCGCGGCTCGTAGGCACGTTGCTGCTGCGCTCGACCTTCACCCTCTATACCTTTCCTGACAAGGACGACCCGCCGATGGCTGTGGTGGATACCATCACAGCTGACCTCGTCTACACAGAGCCGCGCGAGGTTGAGCGGTACACGCGACGGTACGAGAATTTTCGTCAGATGCTCCTGATCGAGGCGGCGCAAGAACCGAACGACTAGACAGGAACACTATGACCAGCCGATTCACCAACTGGCGCAAGTCACGCTACAGCGAGCCAAACGGCACGTGTGTGGAAGTGGCCCCAAGCAGCATTGGCACCGTAGGCATCCGTGACTCTAAGGCGCACAGCGCTGGGCCAATACTAGAACTGACGCGCCACGAGTGGACGAACCTCCTCCAGACCATCCGATCCGTCCAGGCGAGATGAACGCCCGTCCCCACTGAAGTCCGCTGAATCCGGAGCCACCGGCGGGGATGAGACCATCTTTGTGGACGACTGGGGAGCAGCACCTATGCCAAAGCGTGAGCTGTACGTCTCGGTCGACGTGGAGGCCGATGGGCCGATTCCGGGACCGTATTCCATGCTGAGCTTCGGGATGGCGGCCTGCGGCACCTTCGACGGGGACGAGTTCAGGCCGTCCGACCCGGCCGAGTCGACGTTCTATGCGGAACTGAAACCGATCAGCGATGCCTACGTCCCCGAGGCGCTGGCTGTGAGCGGCCTGGACCGCGGCCTCCTCGCCGTCGACGGCCGCGATCCGGCCGAGGCGATGAACGCGGCCACCGCCTGGATCACCGAGGTGTCCGCTGCGGCGAATGCCTCGCCGGTCCTCGTGGCCTACCCTCTCGGTTTCGACTGGATGTTCCTGTACTGGTACTGGATGCGATTCGCCGACGCCGGCTCGCCCTTCGGTCACTCGCGGCACCTCGACCTCAAGAGCCTGTACGCCGCCAAGGCCCGAACCCTCGTCACCCGCTCGACGAAACGGCAGATGCCCGCCGGCCTGCTGCCGGACCGGCCGCACACCCACAACGCGCTGGACGACGCGATCGAGCAGGCCGAACTGTTCCACAACCTGATCCGCTGGGCGGGGAACCCGCACCGGGACCTCCCCGGCTGAGGGCACGTCCCGGCGGCTGCGCGGCGAGCGGTGACCTGCTACGCGAAGGCCGAAAGAGCCGTTCACCGACACCGAGTGTGACATAGACCGAAAAAAAATCCTCATGTGATCGCCTTCCTCCCCTTTGATCTCCGACCTATCTTTAGCGAGCTTCATCTCGCGAGGTCGTCGTGCGCGTCCGAGCCGGGCGAATGAAGGCCGCGAGTGACACCATTTGATGGGGCTGGTTTCTGAGATGAAAAAGGCTGTGTCCGTCGTCGCGTGCGGTGGAATGCTGACCTTGACGGTGGCGGCTTCTCCGGTGCAGGCGGCGGAGACGACGATTCCGCAGCTAATCGTGGTCGATCCGATGGCGGTGGAGAACTGGAACGCCGACGTCACGGTGACCGGGTAGGTGCAGCAGGACTGCGGTGCCGGATGGGTGGCGGCCCCGGCGGGCCTGGTCGTGCACTTCGACAGCCCGGACGGGGAACTGCAGGCGACGGCGACGGTGCAGGACGGTGGCCGCTTCCGTGCGTCGTTCTATCCGGGGCCGGGCAACATCATCGCGCGGGTGGCGGGCTACGGGCAGGTCGCCGAGACGTCGGCGCGGGTGATCGGCTGGGTCAGCCAGCTGTACATCGACTACGCGCTGGGCGATCGGGACAGCAACCCGGTCTATCCGGTGCGGGGCAAGACCTTCGAGGTCCGGCGGACCTTGAAGGCGGTGCGCGGGGAGACGCTTCCCGGGCGGAAGGTGACGCTGTGGTGGGCGCCCAGGGGAACCTCCGGCTACCCCAAGACGGGCTGGAAGCAGGTCGGCTCGGGCTACACCGACGCCGCGGGGCGGGTGAAGATCGGGGTGACCGCGTGGACGGACGGATGGCTGCGCACCGGCTACGCAGGTGACACCACCTACACCGGCGTCGCCTCGGGCTATGCCTTCCGCGCGTTCTACAAGACCGGGATCGCCGGCTTCAACGCCTCCCCCGAACCCGCGCGCAAGGGGCAGTACCTGACCATCAAGGGCCGGTTGATGCGCTAAACGTCCTCGGGCGGCTGGCAGCCGATCAAGAGCAAGTGGATCAGTGCGCAGTACCGGCTGAAGGGCCAGACGAACTGGCGGATCCCGGCCTGCGGCAACGGCGGCGCCGCGACCGACTCGGCCGGATGGTTCCGGCTGAAGTGCCAGACCCCGGCCGACGCCACCTGGATGGCCTACTACCTCAATCCGTACGCTTCACCTGAAACCGGCAAGACCGACTTCCCCGCGCGGGCCACCGACTACGTCGACGTGCGGTGACCCGCTGACGGCGGGGGTCGTGCCGTGACGCCTCCGACTCACTGGACGCGGGCGGCGAGGGCCTTCTTGCTGATCTTGCCGACGGGGGTGCGGGGGAGGGCGTCACTCTCCTCCAGGCGGTCGGGGAACTTGTAGGCGGCCACGCCCCGGGTGCGCAGGAAGTCTTTGATCTCGCGGAGGTCGGGGGCCTTCTGCCCTTCTCGGATGACGAGGAAGGCGCAGGTGCGCTCGCCCATCATGGGGTCGGGGATGCCCACGACGGCGGCGTCGTGGACGGCGGGATGGGCCAGCAGGTGGTTCTCCAGTTCTTCGGCGGAGATCTTGTCGCCGCCCCGGTTGATCTGGTCCTTCTCGCGCCCTTCGACGATCAGGTTGCCCGAGGGCAGCTCCCGCACGAGGTCGCCGGTGCGGTAGAAGCCGTCCGGGGTGAAGGAGCGGGCGTTGTGCTCGGGGGCGCGGTAGTAGCCGCGCAGGGTGTAGGGGCCTCGGGTCAGGAGCTCGCCCACCTCGCCCGGGGCTACCTGCTTGCCGTCCTCGTCGACCACGCGTATCTCGTCGGCCGGGGAGAGGGGGCGGCCCTGGGTTCGCTCTATGAGGTCGCGGGGGTCGTCCAGGCGGGTGTAGTTGAGGAGGCCCTCGGCCATGCCGAAGACCTGCTGGACCTGGCAGCCGAGGACGTCGGGGACCTCGGCGGCGCGTTCCGCGGCGAACTTGGCCCCGCCCACCTGGAGGAGCCGGAGGGACGAGATGTCCTCCTCCTGCCAGGTCACCGCGTCCAGCCAGAGGAGCGCGATCGGGGGGACGACCGCGCAGACCGTGGCGCGTTCGCGTTCGATGAGGGGGAACGCCTCGTCCGGGGAGCCGGAGGGTGACAGGACGACCGTCCCGCCGGTGGCGAAGACGCCGAGGACGCCCGGGCAGGCGAGGGCGAAGTTGTGCGCGGCGGGCAGGACGACCAGGTAGACCGTGGCGGAGGTGAAGCCGCAGACCTCGGCGCTGGCCTCCAGGTTGTAGACGTAGTCACGGTGCGTCCGGGGGATCAGTTTCGGCAGGCCCGTGGTGCCGCCGGAGAGCAGGAAGACGCCCACGTCGGACGGGGCGGGGCCGTCGACCGGTACCGGGTCGGCGTCGACGGAGGCGAGGGCGGTGAGCTCCTGCGCGTCACCATCGACTATCACGTGGTCTACAGGGAGGGTGCGGGCCATCGGACGGTAGTCGAAGTCGCCGTCGCGGTCGGCGCAGATGTAGGCACGGGCTTCGGACAGCTCGCACAGGTAGCGGATCTCGCTCTCGCGGTGTGCGGGGAGAGCCAGGACAGGTGCGGCGCCGATGCGGACGAGGGCGAGGAAGGTGACGACGAACGCCGTCGTGTTGGGGAGCTGGACGACCACCCGGTCGCCGCGGCGGAGGCCGAGGCCCAGGAAGCCCGCGGCCGCCCGGGAGGCGCGGGCGTCCAGCTCGGCGTAGGTGAGGCGGTCGTCGCCGGCTACCAGGGCGGTCCGGGACGGGTCGCCGCGCAGGACGTCGCCGAGAAGGCGGCCGGTCCAGTAGCCCTCCGCCTCGTAGCGGGCCGCGAGGTCGTCCGGCCAGGGGGTGAAGCCCTCCATGGTCACCGCCCGGCCATCTGGGCGGGGGCGCCGGGGACGGGCTCGGACGGGTCGGAGCCGAGGGCCACGATGCGGTTGCCCGCGTCCACGTGGACGACATGCGGTGAATGCCGGTCCCGGGCGGACTCGTCCACGGACGTGTAGGTGATGATGATGACCATGTCGCCGGGCTGGACCAGGCGCGCGGCGGCGCCGTTGACGCCGATGACGCCGCTGCCCGCCTCGCCGGTGATGGCGTAGGTGACGAGACGGGAGCCGTTGGTGATGTCGACGACGTGGACCTGCTCGCCCTCGACGATGTCGGCCGCGGCCATGAGGTCCGCGTCGATCGTCAGGGAGCCCACGTAGTGCAGATCCGCCTGCGTGACGGTCGCGCGGTGGATCTTTCCGTTCATCAGCGTCCGCTGCACCGGTTCGTCCTCTTCTCCACGATCAACTAAGGCTAGGCTTACCTTAGCTACTTCCCCGGCAGAGGAGAACCCCGAGGATGCTCCGGCGACTGGCCATGGACATCAGTCCCCTGCGCGACAGCAGGCCGTTCCGCAACGTGTTCATCGCCCGCACCGTGTCGGTCTTCGGCATCGGGATGCTGGCGGTCGCGTTGCCCGTGCAGGTGTACGACATGACGGACTCCACCGTGCACGTCGGCGGGGTGTCGGCGGCGGAGGGGTTCGCGCTGCTCGCCGGGTTCCTGTGGGGCGGCGTGCTCGCCGACCGGTACGACCGGCGGCGGCTCATGCTGCGCGCCCGGACGGTCGCGGGCATCGGGTTCGCGCTGCTGGCGCTGAACGCGTTCCTGCCGTCCCCGTCCCTCACCGCGCTGTACGTGCTCGCGGCGTGGGACGGGCTGGCGACCGGTGTCAGCGTCACCGCGCTGCTGGCCGCGACGCCCGCGCTGGTGGCCCCGGACAAGCTCGTCGCGGCGGGGGCGCTGAACGCGCTGACCGTCCGGCTCGGATCGATGGCGTCGCCGGCGCTCGGCGGGCTCGTCGTGTCGGCGTTCGGCGTCGGCTGGAACTACGCGGCGGCCGCGGCGGGCACCATCGGCACGATCGCGCTGCTCACCGCGCTCCCGGCGCTCAAGCCCGGCACCGCGGGCGACGTGCAGGACAACCCTCTGAAGGCCATCGGGGACGGCTTCCGGTTCGTCGCGTCCCACCGGGTCGTCGGCTCGCTGATGCTCCTCGGGCTGCTCTTCATGGTCGCGGGAGGCATTCCCGTGCTGATGCCCGCGTTCGCGACCGACAGCCTGGACGGCGGAGCCACCACGGTCGGGCTCCTGTTCGCGGCGCCGGCGTGCGGGGCGGTGCTCGCGTCCGTCACCAGCGGCTGGGCCGGGTCGGCGAGGGCGCCCGGGCTGGCGCTGCTCATCGCGTCCGTCACCGGGTTCGCGGCGCTCGCCTGCCTGGGCCTGGCCCGCCATCCGGCGCTCGCCGTGGCGATCCTGTTCGTGTACGGGTTCGTCGAGTCGGTCGAGGAGATCCTCCGGTACGGGCTGATCCAGTCGCACACGCCCGACTCGCATCTGGGCCGTGTCAACGCGCTCTGGGCCGCGCAAGAGACGGGCGGCGGGGCCATAGGGTCACTGGGTTCGGGGGCTCTCGGCCGCTATCTCGCGCCGGGCGCCGCCATCGTCGTCTACGGGACGGTCAGCGCCGTCCTCGCGCTGGCCCTGGCGCTGACGCTGACCGGGCTCCGGACGGCGACGATGCGTCCGGAGCCCGATCCAGAGCCCGAGCCCGGCTGATCACCCGAGGCGGGCGGTGATCTCCTCCTCCGTCATCGCCTCGACCTCCAGCCAGATGGCGGCGACCGCCTCCAGCCGTCCCGGCGTCTCCTGGAGCTCGGCGAAGCGGCGGCAGACGCGCGCGACGGTCCGCTCGGCGAACAGCACCCGGACCGGCAGCGCGGTCGTGTCGAGCGCCTCGCGCAGCCGCGCGATCACCGTGGTCGCGAGGACGGAGTCGCCGCCGAGGGCGAAGAAGTCGGCGTCCGCGCCGATGCGCTCCTCCCCCAGCACCCCGGCGACGATCCGGGCCAGCACCTTCTCCAGGGACGTCGCCGGCTCGACGTAGGAGGCCTCGCCCTTCTCGGCCGCGGCCAGGGCGGTGAGCGCCCTGCGGTCGACCTTGCCGTTCGCGGTGAGCGGGAGCTCGTCCACGCGGACGAGCAGTTCCGGGACCATGTGCGGCGGCAGGAGTTCGCGCGCGCGGGCCAGCACCGCGTCGAGGTCGCCGGACGCCACGACGGCGGCGGCCAGCCGGCCGCCGGCCAGCAGCGCGACGGCCCGCCCCACGGCGGGGTGATCCTGCAGCGCGGCCTCGACCTCGCCGAGCTCGATCCGGAAGCCGCGCACCTTGACCTGGTGGTCGCGGCGGCCGAGGAACTCGATGCTCCCGTCCGGGCGGTGGCGGGCCAGGTCGCCCGTCCGGTACCAGCGGACGCCCTCGTGGACGACGAACCGGTCGGCGGTGCGCTCCGGGTCGCCGACGTAGCCGTCCGCGACTCCGGCGCCGCCGATCCACAGTTCGCCGGCCACCCAGTCGGGGCGGTCGCGGCCCAGCTCGTCCACGACCCGGCACGCGACGCCGCGCAGCGGAACCCCGTACGGGACGGCGTGCCAGTCGGACGGCACCTCGCCCGCGACCTCCTGCACGGTGGAGTGGATCGCCGTCTCCGTCGTGCCGCCGAGGGCGACGAACCGGCATCCGGGCGCGCGCTCCTCCAGCAGCGCGGGCAGGTGCGTGCCCACCCAGTCGCCGCCCAGCAGGACGAGCCGCAGGCTCTCCGGACGTCCCGCGTGCAGCAGCATCTCCAGCACGGAGGGGACGCAGTTCAGGACGGTCACCGACCAGTGGCGCACCAGCTCGGCCCAGCGCGCGGCGTCGCGCCGCTCTCCCTCGTCCGGAAGGACGACCGCGCCGCCCGCCGACCAGGGCGCGAACAGGTCGAACACCGACAGGTCGAAGTCGAGCGCCGACACCCCGAACGTGACGTCGTCCTCCCCGATCGCGAACCGCTCGACCAGGTCGCCGATGGTGTTCATCGCCGCGCCGTGCGACACCTCGACGCCCTTGGGGTCGCCGGTCGACCCGGACGTGAACAGGACGTACGCCACCTGGTCCGGACGGACGGCGACGGGCCGCGCCATCGGCTCGCCCTCGGCGGCCCCGGACGCGCCAGCGCCGTCCGAGAGCCCGCCGGACGACCGCACGACCGCGATCTCGTCGGCGGCCGGGCCCCGCACCGGAACGCGGCGCCCTTCCTCGTCGCCTGCCTGGACCAGGGACGCGGCGACGGCCGCGCTCGCGCGGATCCGGGCGCGGCGGGCCTCGGGCTGTTCCGGGCCTATCGGGACATAGGCGGCACCGGCCGCGAGCGCACCGAGGACGGCGGTGACCTGCGCGGGCCCTTTCGGAAGTTCGACGGCGACACGGTCGCCGGGTCGGACGCCTCCGGCCGCGAGCGCCGAGGCGACGCCCAGGGCGCGGGACGCCAGCTCGCCGTACGTCAGCGTGCCGTCGTCGCCCCAGTGCAGGGCCGGGGCGTCGGGGCGGCGGCGGGCGTGCTCGAAGAACCCCTCGGTCAGCGTGCTCGCCGCCGGCGCCGGGGTCGCGTTCAGCCCGTCGCGGACGCGGAGCTGGGACGCGGGAGCCGCTATCCCGAGGGGCGCGGACCAGTCGGCGCCGGCCGCGCCCAGCCGGGTGATCGCGCGCGTGTAGGCGTCGAACATCGCCTCGGCGACGCCGTCCGGGAACGCGGGGACGCGCACGTCCCAGTTCAGCAGCAGGCCGCCGGACACCTCGGTCACCTGCGCGTCCAGCAGCACCTGCGGCCCCTGCGAGATGATCCACTCCGGCTCGCCGAAGTGCTCGCGCACGCGCTCGCCGAACAGCTCGCCCAGGTTGAGGGCGCTGGTGTAGACGATCGGGGCCAGCACCTGCTCGCCGCGCCGCCGGGACAGGTCGCGCAGCACCTCGAGGCCGGAGTAGTCGCTATGCGCGCCCGCGGTGTGCAGGTTCGCCTGCACCGCCCGCGCCCGCTCGACGAACGGGAGCTCCGCCGTGAGGTCGGCCTCCAGCATGATCGAGCCGGTGAAGTCGCCGACGACCGAGTCCACGTCCGGGTGGACGGGCTCGCGGTGGAACAGCGGCAGGTTCAGCAGGAAGCGCGGCGTCGCCGACCAGGCGCCGACGACCTCGGCGAACACCGCCGCGAGCGCCATGGCCGGGGTGACGCCCTCGGCGTGGGCGCGGGCGATGAAGCGGTCCTTGTCGTCGGGCGCGAGCCAGTGGTGCCTGCGCTCGACGCGGTCGCCCGGCTCGGGGACGACGGGCAGTTCCGGCGGGCCGGGCAGGCCGGCGAGGCGCTCGGCCCACCATTGCCGGTCCCGCTCCCGCGCCGCGGCGCGCGGGTCGTCGGCGAGGTAGCGGGCGTAGCCGTAGCGGATCGGAGCGAGCGCCTCGCCCTCGTAGAGCGCGGCGAGGTCGGCGAGCATGACGCGGTAGCTCATCGCGTCGGCCGCGACCATGTCGACGTCCAGGTGGAGGCGGGCGGTGCCGCCGGGCAGCAGGCTGAGGCGGGCGTCGAAGACGCGGCCGTCCTCGATCGGGAGCCGCTGCTCCGACATCTCGGTCCGGATCCGCGACAGCACCGCCTCGGGCTCCCCGGACGAGCGCAGGTCGTGGACGGTCACCACGGGCTCGGGACGTTCGGGCAGGATCCGCTGCGTGCCCTCGTCCGACACGGCGACGCGCAGCATCGGATGCCGCCGGACGAGGCCGCGGACGGCGTCCTCGAACCGGGCCGGGTCGATCGCTCGGCCGTCCAGTTCGACGTACAGGTGCGCGGCGACCGAGCCGAGCGACTGGCCGGAGTCGCGGCCGATCCAGTACGCGTGCTGCATCAGCGCGAGAGGGAACGGGCCGTCCGGCTCGATGTCGTCCGGCTCGATGTCGTCCGGTTCGAGGGCGGGCGGGTCCGTGTCGGCCGGTGCGAGGCCGGGCGGGTCGCCGGTCACCTCCACCTGGCCCTTCGCGGCGAGCAGCTCCCACCACTCGGCGAGCGTGGGGCGTTCGGCCAGCTCGGCGAAGCGGATCTCGATGCCGCGGCGGCGCAGCCGGCCGGTCAGCTGCATGAGCCGGATCGAGTCCATCCCAAGCTCGATGAGGTTGTCGTCGGCCTCCGCGCGCTCGCCCAGCACGTCGGCCAGCGCGGTGTGCAGCTCATCCCAGGTCAGCACGGAACCCCTCTCAAATTAGGTAAGGCTAACCTAATTCAGGGGGTTTTCGCCGTCAACGTCCGGCGCCCGGCCGGGACGATCAGCGGCGTGTCGGTCTCCGGATCCGGGATGACGCGGCACGGCAGCCCGAACACGCGCTCCACCAGCTCGGCGGTCACGATCTCGGCGGGCGGCCCCTCGGCGAGCACCTCGCCGCCGCGCATCGCGATCAGGTGCGTGGCGTACCGGCAGGCGTGGTTGAGGTCGTGCAGGACGGCGACGAGCGTGCGGCCCTCCTCGTGGAGCCGCGCGCACAGGTCGAGCACCTCGATCTGGTGGGCGATGTCCAGGTACGTCGTGGGCTCGTCCAGCAGCAGGATCCCCGTCCGCTGGGCCAGGACGAGCGCGAGCCACACCCGCTGCCGCTGCCCGCCGGACAGCTCGTCCACCACCCGGTCCGCGAGGTCGGTGACGCCGACGGCGGCCATCGCCTCCGCGACCACCGCCTCGTCCTCCCGCGACCACTGGCGCAGCAGGCTCTGGTGCGGGTAGCGGCCGCGCGCCACGAGGTCGCCGGCCGTGATGCCCTCCGGGGTGAGCGGCGACTGCGGCAGCAGCCCGAGCCGCCGCGCGAGCCGTTTCGGCGCGAGCTCCGCGATCGGCTCGCCGTCCAGGTAGACGGTCCCCTCGCGGGGACGCAGCAGCCGGGCGAGGGCGCGCAGCAGCGTCGACTTCCCGCACGCGTTCGGCCCGACGATGACGGTGAACGACCCGTCCGGTATCTCGACGCCGAGCCCCTCGGCGACGACGCGCCTCTCGTAGGCGAGTGTGAGGTTCTCCGCGCGCAACCGGGTCACGTCGTCCCCTTCCGTCCCGTGGTGGACAGCAGCCAGGCCAGGTACACGCCACCGAGGACGCCGGTGACGACGCCCACCGGCACCGCGACCGGCAGGTGGAGCGAGACGAGGTCGCCGCAGGCGAGCAGCGCGGCGCCGGTCAGCGCGGCGGGCAGCAGCTGCGCCCCGGGGCGGCGGGTCAGCCGGCGGGCGAGCTGCGGCGCGGCGAGCGCGACGAACGGGACGGGCCCGGCCGCCGCGGTCGCCGCCGCGACGAGCCCCACCCCGGCGACGGTGAGCAGCGCCCGGGTCCGCTGGACGGGCACGCCGAGCGCCTGCGCGGCGTCGTCGCCGAGCTCCCCCATGCCGAGCGGACGGGCGAGCGCCAGCGCCGCCGGGACGAGCACGGCCAGCGCGATCGCGAGCGGGACGGCCTGGTCCCAGTCGCGCCCGTTGAGGCTGCCGGTCAGCCAGAACGCGGCCTCGTAGCCCTCCCGCAGCTCCGCGCGGGTGATGAGGTAGGAGTTCAGCGCCTCCAGCATCGCCGCCGCCGCGACGCCGATCAGCACCAGCCGGACGCCGTGCACGCCGCCGCCCCGCCGGTAGGCGACCAGGTAGACGGCGAGGGCGGTGAGCACCGCGCCCGCCACCGAGCTGACCGTGATCGCGACGGCGCCGCCGCCGAACACGAGGATCTGCAGCAGCGCGCCGGACGCCGAGCCCGTCGTGAAGCCGATCAGGTCGGGGCTGCCGAGCGGGTTGCGGGAGATGCTCTGGAAGATCGCGCCGCTGAGCCCGAGCGCGAGGCCGGCGAGCAGCCCGGTGACGGCGCGCGGCAGCCGCAGGGTCGTGACGATGAACTCGGTGGCCCGGTCGCCCTGCCCGACGACGGCGCGCACCACGTCCGGCGGCGAGATGGGGAACTCCCCCGAGCCGACGACGAGGACGGCCGCGGAGGCCGCGACGACCGCCAGCACCGCGCACACCGCGGCGGCCCGCGGCTCCCATCGCAGCGAGACCCCGCCCGCGCGCAGCACCCTCATAGGTCGCGCGTCCTTCCCCGCCGGACCATCACGGCGAACAGCGGCGCCCCGAGGAACGCGGTGACGATGCCGGTCTCCAGCTCGCCGGGCGTGATGACGCGGCCGATGACGTCCGCGCCGAGCAGCAGGATGGGCGCGAGGAGCAGCGAGCAGGGCAGGACGAGCCGCTGGTCTGGGCCCGCGACCGTCCGGACGATGTACGGGACGGCCAGCCCGAGGAACCAGATCGGCCCGGCCGCCGCCGTCGCGGACCCGCACAGCAGCACCACCGCGAGCGCGCCGAGCGCCCGCGTCCGGCCGGGGCTGGAGCCGAGGGCGCGGCCCGCGTCGTCGCCCATGCCGAGGGCGTTCAGCGGACGGGCGAGCAGCAGCGCCAGGACCGTCCCCGCCAGGACGAACGGGAGGACGCGGTAGAAGACCGCCATCTCCCGGCCGCCGAGCGAGCCGACCTGCCAGAACCGGAAGCCGTTGAAGGTGGCGGGGCTGAGCAGCATGACGCCGGCCGTCATCGAGCTGAACACGGCGTTGAGTGCCGCGCCGGCGAGCACCAGCCGCGCCGGTGACGCGCCGCCCCGTCCCCGCGCGCCGATCATGTAGACGAGGGCCGCCGCGCCCGCCGCGCCGGCGAACGCCGCCCAGACGTAGACGAGCACGTCGTCCAAGCGGACCGCGGCGAGCACGAGGACGACCGCGAGCGCCGCGCCGCCGTTCACGCCGAGCAGCCCCGGTTCGGCGAGCGGGTTGCGGGTGAGGGCCTGCATCACCGCGCCGGCGAGCCCGAGCGCCATGCCGACGACGATGCCGAGGAGGGTGCGCGGCAGCCGCAGCTCGTGGACGATCAGCTCCGCCCTTGAATCGCCGTCCGGGGAGAACACGCCGGGCAGCACCCGCCCGAACGGGACGTCCCCGGCGCCGATCGCGAGGCTCGCCACGACCGTCAGCAGCAGCGCCGCCATGATCGCGACGAGCCACAGGAGGCGGGAGCCGCGTCCCGCCGCCCGCTTCGCCGGGGGCCGCACCGGGGGTCGTCGCGCGGGAGACAGCACGATCTGAGGCTAGCCTAAGCTAACTACCCCGGTGAAGCCGCTCGTCGAGAATGCGTCCGTGCCCGTCCGAGGCGGGGCTCTCCCCGCACGGCGTTGGTACTGGTAGCGCATCCTGGGTATGGGTGCGATCGCAGTACGAGCCGTGCCGGTCTACGCGGGGACAGGTCCAGGTCAAAGAGGTGTTCACCCTCGCCGATGGTGGCCGGTCTGCCCCGGCCGCCTTCCTGGGGCAGCTGACGGGACCGGCGCGTTGATGGTTTCTGACGCCATCCCCAGGGGGCTCGATGAACTACAAGATCAGCGTCCTGTTCCGAGCCATACCAGTGCTCATGGGCGCCGTATCAGCCGCACTGGGCGGATACGTGCTCGCACATGCGTCCGGGCCGAGCGCGCGCGTCGCGGGCCTGGTGCTCGTATTCCTGGCGGCCATCTGCCTCTGCCTGTTCGCCACAGCGGCGACGATCATCAGGCAGCTCATCGGCCGCTACACCGCGCTGGACCGGCTGCTCTATCCGGTATTCGGTTTCGCGGTCGCCGGCGTCGCCACGGGGTACGGGCTCTGGCTGCTCTCCGGGACTCCGCCGTCGCCGCCCGACTTCATCGCCGGGCATGTGATCTTCGGTGTCGGCATGGTCTGCGTGTGCGTCTCGTGCGTGGCCACGGTCTCCACCCGGTTCCTTCTGATCAACGAGAACTCGGCCCTGCCCGAGAGGTCGCCACCGCGTTCGCCGGCGCCGTTCGGCCCGCTCGCCGCGGGAATCCTGACGACGCTTCCGGTCCTCGCGGCCCTGGCCACCTGGGCGTGGGCCTTCACCCTGCTGGCGGGCGGGGGCGGCGGAGTCGCGGCGGGGCGTTTCACCGCCGCGCACGTGATGATCGGCCTGGCGCTCGTCTGCACCTGCCTCATCGGGCTGGTGGCCGGCATCCTGCGGCAGATCCAGAACACCTACACCCCGCGGGAGCGCGTCCTCTGGCCCGGATCGGCCGCCGTCCTCGGGGCCGCCGGCATCGTGCTGGCTCTGATCGTCATCTCCGTGCACACCCGGCCCTCCCAACTGGCCGCCGAATACGTACTGATCGGCCTGGGGCTCATCTGCTGGAGCATCCTCAGCAAGGTCCTGCTGCTCGCGCTCGTCTGGCGGCGGCAGGCCCCCCTGGCGAACCGGGTGCCGCTGATTCCGGTCGGCACGGCCCTGCTCTGCCTGTTCCTCTCGGCGTTCCTCTTCGAGTCGGCCGATCCCGCGGTGCTCGTCTCGGCCCGTGTCCTGGTCGGTCTCGGCTGCATCTGCTTCTCGCTGTTCTCCATCGTCTCCATCCTGGAGAGCGGGACCAGCGGCGGCGGAGACGGCGGAAAGGCCGGGAACGGCGGGCGCCCGGCGACCAACGGAAGGTGATCAGCATGTCCCTCGCAGCCGGCGGCCCGGCGGACCCCTCCGCCGGCGCGTTGCGCCTCAGCAGCCAGGTCCGCGGCCCCTGCCTGCTCGTGGAGGCGGACGGGGAGTTCACCATCCTCACGGCCGGCCTGCTGCGCGAGCGGGTCCTCGCCGACATGCGCGGCGCGGCGCGGCCGCCGCTGGTCGTCCTGGACGTCGCCGGGGTCGGCTTCTGCGACTCCTCCGGCCTCAACGCGCTCATCGTCCTCTGGAAGGCCGCGCACCGGGCCGGCGGCGAGTTCGTCCTGGCCGGACTGGACCGGCGGTTCCGCACGATCATCGAGCGCAGCGGCCTGGACCGCCACCTCGTCTCCCACCCGACCGCCGAGGAGGCCCTCGCCTCGCTGTCCGCGCACTAGCGCCGCCGCCGCCCACTGCATACGATGATACGAGATTTGTATTGTCGTCTCACGAGGGCGAGGGCCCATGCCAGACCTCGACGCCGCCGCGCCGGCCCGCCCGGCGGGCGCCATCCCCGGACCGTCCTCGCTCACCTGGCGGTACGCGGGCGACTGGCGCGGCGTGTTCTCCAGCCGGTCCACGCTGCTCCTGCAGGTCGCGCACCCCGTCGTCGGCGCGGGCGTCGCCGACCACTCCGACTTCCTCCGGGACCGCTGGGGACGGCTGGTCCGCACCCTGGAGTCGACGTTCGACTTCCTCGGCTACCGCGGCGAGGAACGCGGCCGCACCGAGGCGGCCCGGCTCCGCGAGATCCACAAGGACATCAAGGGCGTGGACGCCGAGGGGCGCCGCTACCACGCGCTGAACCCCGAGGCGTACCTGTGGGTCCACGCGACCCTCTACCACGGCATGGTCGAGACCCAGCGGGTCTTCGGCCGCGCCCTCGGCCCCGTCAAGGAGGCGGCGCTCTTCGGCGAATGGCGCGACCTCGCGCTGGCCCTCGGCATCACCGAACGCCACCTCCCGGACGGACCGGCCGCGTTCCGCGCCTACTTCGACGGCATGGTCGAGAACCGGCTGGAACGCAACGAGACCGTCGACCTGCTCATCAGGCTCGACCGCGAGCCGCTGCCGCCGCCCCCGAACTGGCCGCTGCCGAGGGCCGCCTGGACCGGCCTCGCCCTCCCCCCGGGCCGGCTGCTGCGCACGACGGGCATCGCCACGCTCCCGCCCGTCCTGCGGGAGCGGTTCGGCCTCCGCTGGACGCCCTTCGACCAGCGCCGCTTCGACGTCCTCGCGCGCGGCGTGCGGCTCGCCGGCGCGCTGACGCCCGAACCGCTGCGCCACTCCCCCGTCGCGGCCCGCGCCATGCGCAGGGCCCGGCGGTCGCGCGGCGGCTAGAGTCGGCCGCACGATGACGAGCGACGAGGAAATCCTGCGCAGCCTGCTCACCGGCGGCCCCGAGAGCGAACCCCAGACCGACCGCATCCTGGACGCGGCCCTGCGCTCCTTCGAGACCTACGGGCCGCGCCGCACCACGATGGACGACGTCGCCCGCGAGTCCGGGCTCGGCCGCGCCACGATCTACCGGCGCTTCCCGACCAAGGGCGACCTGGTCACGGGCGTCCTGCTGCGCGAGGCGCGGCGCTTCTTCGCGGAGCTGGACGAGGCCGTCGCCACGCTCCCCACCTTGGAGGAGCGGCTCGTCGAGGGCTTCGCCGTCACCCTGCGGATCAGCCGCGAGCAGCGGCTTCTGTCCCGGCTCATGGTCGTCGAGCCGGAGCTGTTCCTCCCGCACTCCACGATCAAGGCGGGGCCGCTGCTGGCCGCCGCCCGCGGCTACCTCGCCGGCCGCCTGCGCACGGCCCAGCGCCTCGGCGCCGCCCCCGCCGGCGTCGACCCCGAGGTCGTCGCCGAGATCCTCGTCCGCCTCACCCACTCCCTCGTCCTCACCCCGGAGGGCCACATCCCGCTCGACGACGAGGGCGCCCGCGCCTTCGCCCGCCACTACCTCCTTCCCATCGTCCGCACCTCCCCGGACCGCGGCGGCCCCGGCTAGGGCGGGGCGGGGAGCGTGATGGTCAGGGTGGTGCCCTTTCCGGGCGGGCTCTGGACGGTCACGTGGCCGCGGAGGGCCCGGACCCGGTCGGTCAGCCCCGCGAGGCCGCCGCGGGGGGCCGGGGTCGCGCCGCCCACCCCGTCGTCGCGGATCTCGGCCACGATCGTGCCGGCGCCGGAGCGGACGCTCAGGTCGATGGAGTTCGCCCCGGCGTGTTTCACGGCGTTGGTGAGCGCCTCGCAGAGGGCGAAGTAGAGGGTCGACTCGATCTCGGGCGGGAAGCGGCCGCCCGGCAGGTCGAGCCGGACGGGCACGGGGGCGCGGGCCGCGACCAGTTCCATGGCCGCGGCGAGGCCGGCCTCGGCGAGGATCGCCGGATGCACGCCGCGGGCCAGGTCGTCCAGCTCGGCGACGGCCTCGGCCAGCTCGCGGCGGCAGGTCCGGGCCTGCTCGCGGGCCGCCGGGTCCGCGGCGGCGGCCTCCAGGCGGCCGAGGGTCCGCTCCAGCGCGCGCAGGCGGGCCCTGGCGCTGCGCTTCAGATCAGCCGCCAGCCGCTCGCGTTCGGCGGCCTGGAGGCGGACGAGGCGCTCCTGCGCGTCGCGGGCGCGTTCGAGGTTGGCCTGCGCGGCGGCCTGCAGCCGGACGGTCTCCAGCGCCCGGCCGCCCGCGGTCAGCGCCGCCTCGACGAGCGGTTCGTGGTCGCGGAGCGCCGCGGCGACGTCGACCGTGGCGAGCGGCTCCCCCACGGACGTGCGGACCTCGTGCCGCCAGCGCCCCGGCCGTAACTCCAGCGGCGCGCCCATGTCGCGTCCGTCCACGCCGACGTAGCCGCCGTCGGCCCAGAGCCACAGGTCGAGGGTGTCGTCGCCGAGGACGCTGCGCAGGGCGTCGCGCACCTTCTCCAGGGAGACGGGTGCGGTGAGGCGGTGCATGCGCTCGACCACGGTCAGCTCGGACAGGCGGGCGCGCAGCGCGGTGAACAGGAAGGCGATCGGCAGCGTCGTGGCGCAGAAGCCCTGGACGAAGTAGACGCCCAGAACGTCGTCGTGTGTGACGGCGGTGCCGAGGAGCGCGCCCTGCACGGCGAGCGCGGCGCTGACGCCGATCGTCACGGCGGCGGCGACGGGGACGGTGAACGCGCGGTCCAGCCGCCCGGTCCGGGGCAGCCGCGCCAGCAGAATGATCACCAGCGCGCCGGCGAGCACGACCATCGCCGCCGTCACGGCGCGCTGCGCGCAGCCGAACACCTCCTGGTCGGGATGGACGGACGGCCAGGTCACCGAGTCGGCGAAGCCGTTCCAGCGCGGCCGCGACACCGCGCACAGCAGCGCCTGCCCGCCGACCATGATCACCACGGCGGCGGCCGTCCACAGCCGGGCGGCGGCGCCGTCCAGCCGGCCGCCCGGGTACAGCACGACGCCGACGCCGATCGCGACGAAGAACACCGACTGGGCGAACACCGACACGAGCGGCGCCAAGCCGGCGTTCCAGGCCGCCGACCAGGTGACGGCCCACGCCGCGGCGGCGAGGACGAACGCCGCGCCCGTCCGCCGCCCGGCCCGCCCCGCGGTGAGCAGCCCGCCCGCGACGGCGAACCCGCCGCAGCACGCCAGCGTGATCGCGGCGGCGACGGGGTGCCCGCGCCAGTACGGCCAGCCGCACACCAGGGCGGCCGCCGCGACCGTCACGCCCGTGCCCAGGGCGCGGCGGACCCGCGCGCCCAGCCACAGCGGCCACCGGGGGACGGCCCTCACGGCGTTCCTTCCGTGTCGTCCCGGGAAACCACCGTCCGGGAATGGGGTTTTCCCGGATGTGCGCGGCACGCGGCCCCGGGAGCATGGGAGGGTGCCGGACGCGGCGTCCCCGGCACGGCTCCGCGGCGCGTCCCGGTGGAGCGCGGGGGCCACCACCGGGTCACCGACGCGACCCGACTCCCTCGGTCAGTTTTCCGTACCCCGGGCGAGAAGCGGGAGGGCCCGTTACCCGATTGATGCCCGCCCGCGCGGATCCGGCGGCCCGGTCACGGTCCCGGCGTCAGCGGGTCCCGGCGGCGTCAGCGGGTCTCGGCGGCCCGCAGCCAGGTGAGGACGGCGAGCACCCGCTTGTTGCTGTCCTGGGGTCCGGGCGGCCCGCCCGCCGAGACGATCTTCAGCTTGGTGAAGATGGACCGCACGTGGTCCTCGACCGTCCGGGCGGACAGGTGCAGCCGCTTGCCGATCCCCGCGTTCGAGTGCCCCTCGGCCATCAGCTCCAGGACCTCCCGCTCGCGGCCGGACAGCCGGGACAGCTCCTGCTCGCGGTGCCGCGCCTCGACGAGCCGGCTCACCACGTCCGGGTCGATGACGACCTCGCCGCGCATGACCCGCTCCAGCGCCGAGCGCAGGTTCTCCACGTCCGTGACGTGGTCCTTCAGCAGGTAGCCGACGCCGCGGGGCTGGTCGCGGAACAGCTCCATCGCCTGCGGCGTCTCGTTGAACGCCGACAGGACGAGGACGCCGAGGCCCGGGTGGCGCTCCAGCAGCCGCCGGGCGGCGACGACGCCCTCGTTGGTGAACGTCGGCGGCATGTGCAGGTCGACGATCGCCACGTCGGGCGGGTCGCCGGCGATGCGGGCGAGCAGCTCCGCCCCCGAGCCCGCGGACGCCACGACCTCGATGCCGACCGTGGTGAGCAGGGTGACCAGTGCCTGCCGGAAGATCCCGCTGTCCTCCGCCACGGCTACTCGCATGGAAGGTCCATCCTTATCGTCGTGCCCTCGCCGGGGCCGCCGCCGACTTCCACCCGGCCGTGCAGCGCCCTGGCCCGGCCGGTCAGCCCGGCGAGATCGGCGGCGGGGTCGCAGGGGCCCGTGCCGTCACAGGTCACCTCCGCGGCCAGCCGGCCGTCCTCATGGCCGACCCGGACGTGCACCAGGGTCGCGTGCGCGCGTTCGACAGCGTACGACAGCGACTCGCAGAGCACCGAGTAAAGCGTGGACTCGATCTCGCGGGAGAACCGGCGCGGGGTGACGTCGAGCTTGACGCGGACGCCGACCCGCTCGGCGAGGACCTCCAGCGCCGGCCCGAGGCCGTCCTGGGCGAGCAGCGCGGGCCGCACCTCGCGGGCGAGCGCGCGCAGCTCGGCGAGGGCCTCCATCAGCTCGGCGCGGCAGGTCCGGGCGTGCTCCTTCACCGCCGGGTCGTCGGTCACGGCCTCCAGCGTGCCGAGCATCGCGCCGAGCGCGAGCAGCCGCTGCTGGGCGCCGTCGTGCAGGTCGCGGGCGAGGCGTTCGCGCTCCACGGTCTCCGCGCGGACGAGCCGGCGGTAGGCGGACCGGACCTGTTCCAGGCCCGCGTGCACGCTGGCCTGCAGCCGCGCGGTCTCCAGCGCCCGGCCGCCCGCGTCGAGCGCCGCCTCGACCAGCGAGCCGTGGTCGCGGAGCGCGCCGCCCAGCTCCACGACGGCCAGCGGGTCCCCGCCGGCGCTGCGGACCCGCCGCCGCCACCGCCCGCCGTCCCCGGGCGCCGGGTCGTCCGGGTCGCCGTCCGGGTCTCCGTCCAGGCCGCCGTCGGGGCCGAGGTCGACGGGACGCCCGGCGGTGTCGACATAGGCCCGCTCCATCGGCGCCCAGAACCACAGCTCCAGCGTCGGGTCGTGCAGGACGTCGCGCAGCGCGTCGCGGACCCGTTCGACCGACACCGGCGCGGTCAGCCGCAGCATCCGGCCGGCGACGGTCAGCTCGCTGATGCGGACCCGCAGCCCGGACGCCAGCAGGGTGAGCGGGACGAGGACGACGACCGCGCCCTGCACCACGTACACGTGCAGGAGGTCGTCCAGGGGGACCGAGGCCTCCATGATCGGCTTCTGCGTCAGCGCGGCCGAGATGCCCACGAACCCGATGGCGACGGTCACCGGGAGGGTGAGCAGGCGCCGCAACCGGCCCATCCGCGGCAGCCGCAGCATCAGCACGACGGCGAACGACAGGGCGAGGAGGACGTACAGCGCGGCCGAGACCCGCAGGACGACCCGGAACACCTCCAGGTCCGGGAACGGCGCGGGCCACCACACCGACTCGCCGCGGAACGCCGCCCACTCCGGCTCGGAGGTGACCCACAGCGCGGTCGGGCAGATCAGCAGGACGGCGCACGCCAGGGCCGTCCAGATCCGGTCGGCCAGGTACTCCAGCCGTCCGGCCGGGTAGAGCAGGACGCCCACCGACAGCGCGAGATAGAACTCGGCCTGCGCGTAGGGCGACAGGATCGGCCCGAAGGTCGCGTCCCAGCTCGCCGCCCAGTTGAGCGCCCAGCAGACCGACGCGATCACGAACAGCAGCCCGGTGCGGCGGGTCCGCCCGCCGGTCGCGAGCAGCACGCCCACCACGGCGATGGCGGCACAGCTGAGCAGCGTGATCGCCGCGGCGCCCGGACGGTCCCGCCAGTACGGCCAGCCCGCCACCAGCGCCAGCCCCGCCACCGCCAGTCCGGCGACGAGGGCGCGCCTCGTCTCCGCGCCGAACCACGGTGGCGACCTGCGCCGCCGCGGAGCGGAAATCACCACGACCACCCTCTCCATGCTCGGACCTCGGGGGACGTCCTGCCACCGGAAACCCACGGGCTCCGGTCCGTGCTTTCCCGGACGCGGCGCCGGGCGCGGCTCCCCGCCGGCGGCCGCACCGGCAGTCTCCCCGACCCGGCCCGGGTTCCCGCAGCGGCGTTATCCGATCGATGCGTACACCGTTCCGGCGTTTCCGTCCCGATCTTGGCGGACCGGAGTCCCGCACCATCGGGATTATTCGGGACGCGCACCCCTTGACTCGGGCCGATCGCCGGTCATGACCGCTGATCAGCGGCCCTTTCACCGGCAGATGAAAGGAATTCACAATCACCGGGAAAACACGGTGGAAGGTCCGGGTTCGCCTGGGTTGCCGCTCAAGGCGTGCAATGCCAGGATCGTTTACTGCGAACAATGGGGGCCATGCGGAGAAAGGGGCGCGGGGGAAATGAATCAAGAGACGGCCGTGCGCGGCGGGACCGTGCGCGGCGGGCCGCCGCCGGGGACGCCGCGGCCGGTGCTCGTCGACGCGTCCGGGCCCCGGCGGCCGGACCCGCTCCCCGCCGCCGGCGCCCGGGCGCGGGTCCGGCCGCGGTACCGGGCGATCCTGGCGGTGGACATCGAGGGCTCCACGACGCGCACCGATCCCGTCAAGGCCGAACTCCGCCGGACGCTGTACCGGCTGCTCGAGGAGGCGTTCAACCGGGCCGGGATCGGGCGGGCGTACCGGGAGGAGTACGTCGACCGGGGCGACGGCGCGCTCGTGCTCGTGCACCCTTTCGACGAGGTCCCGAAAACGCTGCTGCTGCACCCGGTGGTGCCGATACTGTCCGCCCTCCTCGCCGAATACAATTCGGCGCAGGTGATCGCCTCCGGTGGCGACCGGCGAATTCGCGTGCGCGTGGTCGTGCATGCGGGAGAGGTGCAGAGCGACGGCCACGGCAATTTCGGCGAGGCCCTCGACGTCGCCTTCCGCCTGCTGGACTCGGCGGAGGCCAAGAGCGCGCTGCGGCGCACCCTCGCGCCGCTGGTGCTGGTCGTGTCCGAGGACATCTATTACTCCATCGTCCGGCACGGGTACGAGGGGATCCGCGCCGACTCCTACGTCCCGCTCGTCCGGCTGGAGGTCACCGGCCGCCGACACCAGGGCTGGGTGCTGGACGCCGGAGCCTCGCTCGCGCCCGCCCACCGCTGGACCGCGCGCACCGGCCTGCCCGGGTTGACGCGCCGGCTGCGCGCCCGCGCGGTCGGCGCCGGCTCGCGCCAGGCGGGGTGACGGTGCGCTCCGTGTGACGGTGCGCTCCGGTGCGCCCGCACCGGCCCGGACGGCTCAATCCGGCAGCATCGGAACCGGGACGCCCGCATCGCGGCCGAGCAGCACCGCGCGGGTGATCGCCGACGAGCCGAACCGGTCCCGGACGCCGTCGACCGCGTCGTCCACGGCCATGGCCTGGTCGAACGGCAGCGCGAGCTGGACGGCCCGGTCGTCGTGCAGGTTCCCCAGCGAGACCCCGAGCAGCGTCAGCCCCCGGTCCTCGATCACGGGCGCGGCGGCGGCGAGCAGGCTCCTCGCCGCGTCGAGAATCCGCGGGGTGTCGGCGGTCGCCTGGGCCAGCGTGCGCGAACGCGTGGCGCGGGCGTAGTCGCCGAACCGCAGCCGCAGCGTGACCGTCCGGCACACACGCCGGGCCTTGCGCAACCGCCCGCCGAGCCGGTCGACGAGCCCGACCAGCATGGCGTCCAGCTCCTGGAGTGAGCGCCGGCGGCGGCCGAGCGCCCGCTGCGCGCCCATCGACCTCCGGCGCACCCCCGTCCGCACCGGGCGCGGGTCGCGGTTGAGCGCCAGCGCGTGCAGGTGACGGCCCGCGCCCGGGCCGAGCATCGACACCAGGGTGGCCTCGGGCATTTCCGCCACGTCCCCGACCGTGGTGACGCCGAACTCCGCGAGTTTGGCGGCGGTGGCGGGGCCGACCCCCCACAGCCGCCGCACCGGCAGCGGACGCAGGAACTCCAGCTCCCCGTCCGGCGGCACCACCAGCAGGCCGTCGGGCTTGGCGACGCCGCTGGCGACCTTGGCGAGGAACTTCGTGCGCGCCACCCCCACCGTGATCGGCAGCCCGACCTCCTCGGCGATCTCCCGCCGCAGCCGCACGGCGACGTCCGCGGGCTCCCGGCGCAGCCCGTCCACGTCGAGGAACGCCTCGTCGATCGAGAGCCCCTCCACGAGCGGAGTGGTCGCCCGGAAGACGGCGAACACCGCCTTGCTGGCCGCGCTGTAGGCGCTCATGCGGGGCGGGACGACGACCGCGCGCGGGCACAGCCGCCGCGCCTGCCCGCCGCTCATCGCCGTCCGCACCCCGAAGGCCTTGGCCTCGTAGCTGGCCGCCAGCACGACGCCCCCGCCCACGATCACCGGCCGTCCGCGCAGCGCGGGATCATCCCGCTGCTCGACCGACGCGTAGAACGCGTCCAGGTCCGCATGCAAGATCGAGGCAACACCAGACACGAACATATGTTCGCATACGGGTCGAGGAGTGCGGGGCCCGCGGTACCGCGGGCCCCGCACTGGTCACTCGTCGAAGAGTCGGCCGTAGCCGGCCATGGCCAGGGCCACGTCGGCCTGTGCCCAGAACCGGTGGTAGGTGAACACCGGGGCGGTCGGGCTCGAGCCGTTGGCGTAGGCGATGACGCGCTGATAGTCGGGGTCGCCCTTGTAGAAGGAACGGATGACGGGGCTCCCGCCTGTCGGAGCTGATCACGTGCCGGCAGCGGCTACGTTGATTGGTCCAAGCTCTTCACGAAATGCGAAAGGGTGCGGGATGGCCGGGAGCCTGGTCGCGGGGGTCGACTCCTCGACGCAGTCGACGAAGGTCGTGCTGTGCCGCGCCGAGGACGGCGCCGTGGTCGCGCAGGCGTCGGCGCCGCACCCCGGCGGCACCGAATGCCACCCCGGCCACTGGTGGAACGCGCTCCGCGAGGTCCGGGAGGTGCTGGAGCGGGCCGACGCGGTCGCCGTCGCCGCCCAGCAGCACGGCATGGTGGCGCTCGACGGCGCGGGCGAGGCCGTCCGGCCCGCGCTGCTGTGGAACGACACGCGCTCGGCCCCGCAGGCCCGCGCGCTCGTCGCGGAACTCGGCGGCGCGGAGTCGTGGGCCGGGCGGACCGGCAGCGTGCCCGTCGCCTCGTTCACCGTCACCAAGCTGCGCTGGATGGCCGAGAACGAACCCGGCAACGCGCGGCGCACCGAACGGGTGATGCTGCCGCACGACTGGCTGACGCTGCGGCTCGGCGCGCCGGAGCCGGTCACCGACCGGGGCGACGCGTCCGGCACCGGATACTGGTCCCCCGCCTCCGGCGCCTACCTGCCCGACCTGCTGCGCGCCGCGCTCGGCCACGACGCCGAGCCGCCGCGCGTCGCCGGCCCCGGCGAGCGCGTGGGCGAGACCGCCTGGGGCGCGGCGCTCGGCCCGGGGACCGGCGACAACATGGGCGCCGCGCTCGGTCTCGGGCTGCGGCCCGGCGACGTCGTGGTGTCCATCGGCACGTCCGGGACGGCGTTCGCGGTCTCCGGCGAGCCCGCGGCCGACCCCTCCGGTCTCGTGGCCGGGTTCGCCGACGCGACCGGCCGGTTCCTGCCGCTCGTCTGCACGCTGAACGCCGCGCGGATCCTGTCCGCCGCCGCCGCGATGACCGGGGCCACCCTGGCGGAGCTGTCCGCGCTCGCTCTCGCCGCCGAGCCGGGCGCGGGCGGCGTGACGCTGCTGCCCTACCTGGACGGCGAGCGCACCCCCGACCGTCCGGGCGCGACCGGCGTCCTCGCGGGCCTGACCACCGCGAACGCGACCCGGGAGAACGTGGCGCGGGCCGCGGTGGAGGCGCTGCTGTGCTCGCTCGCCGACGCCGTCGACCATCTGGCCGCGCAGGGCGTCCGGCCGCGCCGCACCCTGCTGATCGGCGGCGGCGCCCGCTCCGCGGCCGTCCGGACGCTGGCCCCGGCGATCTTCGGGACGCCGGTGACCGTGCCCGAGCCCGCCGAGTACGTCGCGCTGGGTGCGGCCCGCCAGGCGGCATGGGCGCTCGCCGGAACGCCCGGGCCGCCCGCGTGGCCCGCGCCGCCCGCCACCGAGCACGCCACCGAGCACGCCGCCGAGCACGCGAGCGACCGCGCCGGGCCGGACGTCCGCGCGCGCTATGCCGCGCTGCGCGACTCCGCCCCGCAGATCCGAGGAGGATTCCCATGAGCGCCTACACGCCCACGCCCGAGGACCGGTTCTCGTTCGGCGTCTGGACGGTCGGCTGGCAGGGCGTCGACGTGTTCGGCCCCGGCACCCGCCCGCCGATGCCCGCCGACCGCGCCGTCCGCAAGCTCGCCGAGATCGGCGCCCACGGCGTGAACTTCCACGACAACGACGTGTTCGACTTCGACGCCTCGCCCGCCGAGCGGCGGGAGAGGGTCGGCGCGTTCCGCGAGGCCCTGGACGAGACGGGCCTCGTCGTCACGACCGCCACCACGAACCTGTTCGGCCACCCGATCTTCAAGGACGGCGCGTTCACCGCCAACGACCGCGACGTGCGCCGGTTCGCCCTGCGCAAGGTCATGGACAACCTCGACCTCGCCGCCGAACTCGGCGCGAAGACCTACGTGTGCTGGGGCGGGCGGGAGGGCGCCGAGTCGGGCGCCGCCAAGGACGTCCGGGCCGCGCTGGACCGCTACAAGGAGGCGTTCGACGTCCTCGGCGCCTACGTCGCCGACCAGGGCTACGACCTGCGCTTCGCGATCGAGCCGAAGCCGAACGAGCCGCGCGGCGACATCCTGCTCCCCACCATCGGCCACGCCCTCGCCTTCATCCAGACCCTGGAGCACCCCGACAACGTGGGCCTGAACCCCGAGGTCGGGCACGAGGAGATGGCCGGGCTCAACTACGCGCACGGCCTCGCCCAGGCCCTGTGGCAGGGCAAGCTGTTCCACATCGACCTGAACGGGCAGCACGGCCCCCGCTACGACCAGGACCTCCGCTTCGGCGCCGGCAACGCGCGCGGCGCGTTCTGGGTCGTCGACCTCATCGAGAACAGCGACTACGACGGCCCGATCCACTTCGACTTCAAGCCGCCGCGCACCGAGGACGACGAAGGCGTGTGGGAGTCGGCGGCCGCGTGCATGCGCAACTGGCTGATCCTGCGGGAGAAGGTCCGCGCGTTCCGCGCCGACCCCGACGTCCAGGACGCCCTGCGCCAGGCGAAGGTCGCGGAACTCGCCCAGCCCACCCTCGCCGACGGAGAGGACTGGCGCTCGGTCCGCGACGCCACCGCCGACGCCGAGACCCTCGGCGCCCGCCGCACCGCCTTCGAACTCCTCGACCAACTGGCCCTGGAACACCTTTACGGGACTCGGTGACGTCCAGGGGCGCTGCTCCATGGCTCGGGGTGAGGGACGGCCGTCCTGCGCGCCGTGCCGGACGACGTGCCCGCGGCCCTGCGCGAATCGAGCGGAGGTGCTCGCGCAAGGGGGGCAGCGCCGCCCGGCACGCCTGCCGCGGCATCCTCTGCCTGGCTTCTTACCGGCTACGGTGCGGCGAGAGCCTCGGTGGGGGCGAGGCGGGCCGCCCGGACGGCCGGGTAGAGACCCGCGAGTCCGCCGATGAGGAGGGTGGCGAGGATTCCGCCGGCCATCGCCCAGACCGGGACGACGGTCGGCCAGCCCTGCGTCACCGCGAACACGGCGGTGACGACGATGCCGATGGCCACGCCGCCGACGCCGCCGAGCGCGGCCAGCAGCTGCGACTCGGTGAGGAACTGGAGCCTGATCTGGCCCCGGGTCGCGCCGAGGGAGCGGCGCAGCCCGATCTCGGCGCGGCGCTCCAGGACCGAGATCACCATCGTGTTGGCGACCCCGACGCCGCCGACCAGCAGCGCCACGCCGCCGAGGCCGAGCAGCAGCCCGGTGAACGCCTGGTCGGTGGCGTCCTGCGCGGCCAGCGCGTCGGACGGGCGGCTGACCTCGACCTCGTTCGGCGCCTGCGGGCTCGCGGTGGCGGCGAGCAGGTCCCGCACCTCCGGCACCGCGTCCTTGTGGGCGCGGGTGTAGACGGTGGTGGGGTGGCCGTCGAAACCGAGCCGGGTCGCGGCGGCGTCCCAGCCGACGAGCGCGGCGGAGTCCAGCTCGGGGGCGAGCTGGTTCGGCTCCAGGACGCCGACGACCGTGAACCACTGCGAGCCGAGCCACACCTGGACGTTCGGCGTCGACACGCCGAGCGCCTCGGCCGTGTCCGCGCCGAGGACCACGGCCGGGTACCCGGCCGTGCCCGCGTTGAGCCAGGTGCCGGCGCTCGTCGTGAGGCCGACGGTCCTCGGCAGGGCGAGGTCCGCCGCGAGGACGCTGATCCCGCCGCTCTCCCCCTCCGGGATGTGGTCGTTGCGGTAGACGTGGGTGTCGTCCAGTTTCGCCGTCGCGGCCGCCGACTCGACGTCCGGCATGCGGCGCACCATGCCGACCGCCTCAGCCGGAAGCTTGGCGTCGTCGCCGAGCATGTCCCGGCCGGGCCCGGCGGTGAGCAGGTTCGTGCCGAGCCGATCGAGGCTGGCCTGGAGCTGGGCGCGGCTGGAGGTCGAGATGCCGACCACGCCGATCATCGCGGCTATGCCGATCGCGATGCCCAGCGCGGACAGGAACACCCGCATCGGCCGGGACCGCAGCCCGGCGGCGCCGACGCGCAGCGCGTCCCGCGGGCCGAGCCGGGCCGGCGCGTCACCGGTCGTCCGGGTCATGTCGCGGCCTCCACCCGTGCCTCGTCGTGGACGATCCGGCCGTCGCGCATCCGCACCTGGCGTGGCATCAGCGCGGCGATGTCCCGATCGTGCGTGATCAGCACGACGGTCGTGCCGGTGCCGGAGAGTTCGCGCAGCAGTTCCAGGACGCCCGCGCCCGACGCGGAGTCCAGCGCGCCGGTGGGCTCGTCCGCCAGCAGCAGCGCCGGCTCCCCGACGACCGCGCGGGCGATCGCGACCCGCTGCTTCTCCCCGCCGGACAGCTGGTGCGGCCGGTGCCCGAGCCGGTGCCCGAGGCCGACGCGTTCCAGCGCGTGCCGGGCCCTGCGGCGCCGCTGCGCGAGCGGCACGCCCCCGTAGAGCAGCCCGTCCGCGACGTTGTCCAGCGCGCTCACCCCGGCGGCGAGGTGGAACTGCTGGAAGACGAACCCGATCCGCCGGGCGCGCAGCGCCGACAGCCTCCGGTCGGTCAGCCGCGACACGTCCGTGCCCTCGACGAGCACGGTGCCCTCGCTCGGCCCGTCGAGCGTGCCGAGCAGGTGCAGCATCGTCGACTTCCCGGACCCCGACGGCCCGACGATCGCGATCAGCTCCCGCTCCCGGACCGCCAGCGACACCCCGTCCAGCGCCGTGACCCCGCCCGGGTAGGTCTTGGTGACCTCCCGCAACTCCACCACGGGCGTCATGAGGGCACCCCGACCTTCATGCCCTCGGCCAGGCCGGACCCGGAGATCTCGACCTGCCCCTCGGTGAACACGCCGGTCTCCACCGGAACGGTGCGGACCCGGCCGTCGTCGACGACCTGGACGGCGTAGCCGCCGTCACCCTGGGCGAGCAACGCGCCGACCGGGACGGCGAGGACGTCGGGGTGCCGGTTCGCCGTGAGGCGCACCTCGACGGGCGCCTGGTCGTAGGAGCCGAGCGACTTCTGGGAGCCGAGCGCGATCTCGACCTCGACGGTGGCGGGCTGGTCGTCGTCCCTGCCCTCCGCGGCGACCTTCCCGACCGAGCTGATCTTCCCCTTGACGGTGTCGCCGGACGGCAGCTCGATCTCCACCGCTCCCCCCTTCCTGGCGAGCCGCTGGTACTGCACGTCCAGGTCGACGGTCACGACCCGGGTCGTGCCGGTGTAGGTGAGGACGGGGCCGCCGAGCCGGTCGCCGAGGCTCGCCTTGCGCGCGGCCACCCGGACCCGTCCGGACGCGATGACGGCCTCCCCCGGCCTGATCGTGCCGGTCTCCTCGACGCCGAGGGCGTCCTGCCAGCGCTTGACGGCCGCGGCGGTCGCGGCGTTGTAGGTCTTGTCGACGGTGAACCCGGTGTAGCCGAGGGCCCTCAGGTTCCGTTCGAACTGCAGGACGTCCGTGCCCTCCGTCCCGCCGGACAGCGTCCGGTAGATCGGCAGCTTGCCGTACAGCAGCGGCACCGGCCTGTTGTCGACCCGGTACATCGGCCGTCCCCTGGAGACCACCGTCCCGGCGCCGGGCAGCCAGGTGACGACGCCGCGGCCGGCGGCGGACACGGTGCGGTCGCCGCCGTAGCCGAGCGTCCCGTCAACGTCCTGGGTCTCGACGAGGGTGGTCCGCTCGATCGGCGCCACCGCGGGCGGCAGCGAGCTGTGCGCGGCGGCCTTGTCGTCGCCGCCGCCCAGCCCGACCGTCGCGAGACCGGCGCCGCAGACGACGACCACGCCGGCCGCGCCCAGCGCGACGGCCCGGGCCCCCGGCATCACTTACCGCCCGTCGAGCCGGGCGGCTTGGGCTCGTACTTGGCGCACGCCCTCTGCGCGGCCTTGAACTTCGGGCTCTCCGGATCCAGCCCGCTGCCCTTCTTCGCCCTCAGCAGCATCCGGCCGTCGGGCTCGGGGTCCGGGAACTCGGTGATGCCCTGGTCGCGCATGCACTTGGAGAGCGCGCGCATCTTGGCGATCTGCTCGGGGTCGGGCTTCTCCGGCTTCCCGCCGTTCGGCATCAGGTGCGCGCACTTCTTCTGCGCGGCGTCCACCTTGTTCCCCATGCCGGGGCCGCCCTCACCCGGCTTGCCCGACACCCGGATGTTGATCTTGCCGTCCGTCGGGTCCTCCATGTCCACGCCGTTGTCGCGCATGCACTGGGCGAACTCGCGCATCTTCTTCTGGTCGCTGGCCTTGGTGGCGCCGCCCGCCTTCGGATCCTTCTCCCCGTCCCCGCAGCCCTGCACCCCGAGGGTGAGGGCCGGCACGAGCGCCAGCATCGCGAGCGTCTTCCGTCGCATCGGTGGTTCTCCTGTCGTCCCCGCCGGACGGTCCGCCGGCGGCGACCGAAAGTCCACCCCCGGGCGGGTAACCCCGGCGTAACCAGATCGCGTTATGCCGGCGTTACGCTCGCTCCCCCAAGCTGGACCGACCGGAACGGCAGTGCGGGACATGGGGACGGCAGACGTGCGGGTACTGATCGCCGAGGACGAGCGGATGCTCGCCGATTCGATCGCCGAGGGGCTCAGGGCCGAGGCTCTCGCCGTGGACGTGGTCTACGACGGGGACGCCGCGCTGGAGCGGCTCGGCGTGAACGACTACGACGTGCTCGTCCTCGACCGGGACCTGCCCGTGGTGCACGGCGACGACGTGTGCCGCGCGGTCGTGGAGTCCGGCGCCCTGGTCCGGGTGCTGATGCTCACCGCCGCCGTCACCGTCCCGGCCCGCGTGGACGGGCTGCGGCTCGGCGCCGACGACTACCTGACCAAGCCGTTCGCGTTCGAGGAGCTGGTGGCGCGGGTCCAGGCACTCGGCCGGCGGGCCCGCCCGGCCGCGCCGCCGGCGCTGGAGCGGGCCGGGATCCGGCTCGACCCTTCCCGCCGGGAGGTGTACCGGGACGGCCGGTACGTGCACCTGGCGCGCAAGGAGTTCGGGCTGCTCGCCGAGCTGCTGCGCGCGGAGGGGACGATCGTGTCCGCCGAACGCCTGCTGGAGAAGGTGTGGGACGAGCACACCGACCCGTTCACCAACACCGTCCGGGTGACGCTGATGAAGCTGCGCCGAAAGCTCGGCGATCCGCCGGTCATCGAGACCGTCCAGGGAGTGGGGTACCGGATCTCATGACGCACTTCACCGAGCGGCTGCGGCCGACGATCCGCATGCGTCTCACACTGCTGTACACCGGCCTGTTCCTCTGCGCCGGGATCGTCCTGCTGAGCCTGACGTACCTGCTGGTGCAGAACAACCTCCAGCGATCGGACGCCCCCACCGAACTGAACCGGGCGTTCAAGACGGAGTCGTTTCAGCTGGACGCGGGTCCGGTGGGGGGCCCGCAGCGACCCTCCCCGCAGGCCGACCCCGCGCAGGCCACCGTGCAGCGGGTGCTGATCAAGGGCCGGCAGGAGTACCAGCAGGAGACGCTGAGCGCGCTGCTGACGCAGGGCGGCATCGCGCTCGGGCTGGTGGGCGCGGCCGGGCTCGGGTTCGGCTGGCTGCTCGCCGACCGGGCGCTGCGTCCCGTCCACCAGATCACCGAGACGGCCCGGCGGGTCGCCCGCAGCCACGACCTCACCGAGCGGATCGCCTACGAGGGGCCGCGCGACGACGTCAAGGAGCTGGCCGACACCTTCGACACCATGCTCGGCCGGCTCGCGCGGGCGTTCGACGGGCAGCAGCGGTTCGTCGCGAACGCCTCGCACGAGCTGCGCACCCCGCTCGCCATCAACCGGACGCTCGTCGACGTCGCGGTGCGCCGCCCCGACGCCACCGACGACGTCAAGCGGCTCGGCGAGTCGCTGCTGGTGGTGAACGGCCGGCACGAGCGGCTCATCGACGGGCTCCTCACGCTCGCGGGCACCGAGAACGTCGTGGTGGACGCGGCGCCGCTCGACCTCGCGGACGTGGCCGGCCACGTCCTGGAGCTGTCCGCGCCCGAGGCCCGGGCCCACGGCGTGAGCACCGACCGGCGGCTCGGCCCGGCGCCCACGTCCGGCGATCCCGTGCTCGTCGAGCGGCTGGTGCAGAACCTCGTCGAGAACGCGATCCGGCACAACCACGACGGCGGCGAACTGTCGGTCACCACGCGCGGCCGGGACGGCTGGGCCGAGATCGCCGTGGCCAACACCGGGCCGGTCGTTCCCGGCTACGAGGTCGAGACGATCTTCGAGCCGTTCCGGCGGCTCGGCAACGACCGGGTGCGGTCGGACCACGGCTCCGGGCTCGGCCTGTCGATCGTCCGGGCGACCGCGACCGCCCACGGCGGAACGGTCACCGCGACCCCGCGCCCCGGCGGCGGCCTCACGGTGACGGTCCGCCTGCCCTCCCGCGTGCCCGGCGGCGACCACCCCGAGCCCGGGCTGAGGGATCTCGCCAAAACGGGGTAGCTTCCGTCCAATGACCAGTGCGCAACTCATCACCGACGGCTTCGACAGGATTCAGGAGGTCGTCCACGCGGCGGCCGGCGGGCTGTCCTCCCGGCAGCTCGCCCACCGTCCCGCCGAGGGGGCCAACTCGATCGCGTGGCTCGTCTGGCACCTCACCCGCGTTCAGGACGACCACGTCGCCGACGCCTTCGGCACCGACCAGGTGTGGACCGCGGACGGCTGGGCCGACCGGTTCGGCCTGCCGCTGGACCCGTCCGACACCGGGTACGGGCACGGCGACGACGAGGTGGCGGCGGTCCAGGTGCGCTCGGCGGACCTGCTGACGGGATACCACGACTCCGTGCACGACCGGACCGTGGAGCACGTGTCCGCGCTGACCGACGACGACCTCGCCCGGATCGTGGACCGCGCATGGGACCCGCCGGTCACGCTCGCCGTGCGGCTGGTCAGCGTCCTGTCCGACGACCTCCAGCACGCCGGCCAGGCCGCCTACGTCCGCGGCCTGATCGAACGCGGCTGAGACGCCGGGGCGGCTACGCGTCCTTGAGCGGGACGCGCCAGACGAGGACGGTGCCGCCGCCGTGCCGGGCGCGGGTGCTGAAGGAACCGCCGTGGTCCTCGGCGCGCTCGCGCATGTTGCGCAGGCCGCTGCGGCGGCCGCCCTCGGGGATGCCGACGCCGTCGTCCTCGACCCGCAGCGTGAGGTCGTCGCCGACGTCGATGACCACGGCGGCCTCGCTCGCGTGGGCGTGCCGGGCCACGTTCGACAGCGCCTCCTGGACGACCGCGAGGAGCTGCTCGCCGACCTCGTCGCCGACCGCGGTGTCCAGCAGCCCGGCGAGCCGCACGGACGGCGCGAACCCGAGCCGCTCGGCGGCGGCGTCGACCAGGACGTGCACGCGGCTGCGCAGCGACTCCTCGTCCGGCGGCGCCTGCAGCGCGAAGATGGTCGAGCGGATCTGCCGGATGGTGTCGTCGAGGTCGTCCACCGCGCGCTGCACTCGCGTGGCGACCTCCCGCTTCTGGGTGATCTTGATGGCGGCCATCAGCGTCATCGCCGTCGCGAACAGCCGCTGGATGACGGTGTCGTGCAGGTCCTTGGCGATGCGGTCGCGGTCCTCCAGCAGTGCCAGCCGCTCGGTGTCGCGGCGCCGGTCGGCCAGCTCCAGCGCGACCGCCGCCTGCCCGGCGAACGTCTCCAGCAGCCGCTGCGTCCCCTCGGAGAACACCGCCCCGCCCGGCGGGTTGATGACCGTGATCGCGCCGCGCGCGGACGCGCCGGTGCCGAGCGGCACCACCAGCAGCGGCCCGACCGGCAGCCCCATCGGCGCACCGGCCTCCCGCACCGCCGCCATGCCGTCGGCGAGCCGCAGCGCCGCCCCCTCGGCGAACACCTTCCCCGCGACCGAGCGCTCCAGCGGGAACCGCTTCCCCCGCAGATGGTGGGCGCCCTCGCCGTCGGCGGCCTCCAGCACCGCCTCCCGGGCCGTCCCGTCCGCGAGCGTCACGCTGCTCACGCGGGCGTCGGCGATCTCCCTGGCGCGGCGCGCGACGAGGTCGAGGACCTCACCGGTGCCGGTGCCCGACAGCAGCGCGGTGGAGATCTCCGCCGACGCCTCCAGCCACCGCTCCCGGCGCCGCGTCTCCTCGTACAGCCGGGCGTTCTCGATCGCCACGCCCGCCGCGGTGGCCAGCGCGGTCACCACGACCTCGTCCTCCTCCTCGAACTCCCCGCCGCCCGCCTTCTCGGTCAGGTAGAGGTTGCCGAACACCTCGTCCCGCACCCGGATCGGCACGCCCAGGAACGTCCCCATCGGCGGATGGTTCACCGGAAACCCGAACGAGTCCGGATGCTGCGTGAGATCCGGCAGCCGCAGCGGGCGCGGCTCGCGGATCAGCAGCCCCAGGATCCCGTGACCGTGCGGCCAGTGCCCGATCGCCTCGATCTCCTCGTCGCTCACCCCGACGGTGACGAACCGGACGAGCCGCTCCCTCTCCTCGCCGATGACTCCGAGCGCTCCGTAGCGGGCGTCGACCAGGGTCGTCGCGGCCTCGGTGATGCGCCGCAGCACCGTCTCCAGCTCCAGTTCGCCGCCGATCGAGACCACGGCCTCCAGCAGCGCGTGCACGCGGTCCCGGGTGGCGCGGGCCGTGTCCAGGCGCGTCTGCAGCTCGGCCAGCAGATCGTCCAGCTTCAGCTCCGGCAGGACGAGCCGCGCCCGTTCCGCGCCGGAGCGAGACTCCTCACTCACACCGTCAAGTATTCCCGTGAAGTCACCGATGTCAGAATCAGGGTCGCCGCAGCGGCCCGGACCGCGTCCGCGGGGCGGCCGACGCGACGAGGCGGGACCAGCGAGGGCCGATGCGGTCCAGATCGTACCGGCGCACGGACCGCAGCGCCCGGTCGCCGAGGCGGTCGCGCAGGCCCGGGTCGTCGATCAGCTTGCGGAGCGCGGCGGTGAGCGCCTCGACGTCGCCGGCCGGGACGAGCAGCCCGTCCTCCCCCGAGGTGATCAGCTCGGCGGGGCCGTGCGGGCAGTCGAACGCCACGACCGGCAGGCCCATGCCCATGGCCTCGATGACGACCATCGGCATGCCCTCGCGGCGCGAGGACAGGGCGTAGACCGACGCGCGCCGCATCTCGGCCGGCAGGTCCGGGGTCTTGCCGCGCAGCTCGGCCCTGCCGTCGAGGCCGAGCTCGCCGATCATCGCGCGGAGCCGGTCGCGCCGCGCTCCCCCGCCGAAGATGCGCAGGGTCCAGTCGGGATGCTCGGCGGCGAGCGGCACGAAGGCGCGCAGGAGCAGGTCGAAGCCCTTGGTGCGGACGAGCCGCCCGGCGGCGAGCACGACCTTGTGCTCGCGCCGGGACGGCGGACCGGGCAGCGGCGGCGCCGCGTTCGGGATCCGGACGATGCGGACGCCGGAGCCGGCGAGCGCCCGCTCGTAGCCCGCGCGGGACGCCTCGGTGAGCGTGGCGAGGACGGTGAGCCGCCGGTACGCGCGGACGACCTGCCGCAGGAGGGCGGGCTGGTAGGAGTCGAGGGACATGTGGTCCTGCCCGATCGTGGCGACGCCGCGGGGGGCGAGCTCGGCGGCCAGCAGGCAGAGGGACGGCCGGGTCGCGATGAGGACGTCCGGCGGCGCACCGTACAGGGCGCGCAGAAGGCGGACGTCCGTCCAGAGGCTCATGTGGCGGAACGACGCCTCGTCGGCCGGGGTCAGCAGGCTCGGCAGCCGGGCCAGGAGGCGGGCGGTCCGGCTCCTGCGGGCGAAGTGGTCGTCGGCGTAGGTCACCTTGATGCCCGGGGGCACCTGGAAGAACGGCTTCTTGCTCCGCCTTACCGCGCTGACCACCTCGACGTCGTGGTCGCGGGCCAGGTGCCCGGACAGGTTGAGCACCGTGCGGATCGTCCCGCCGGTCCCGTGCGCGTTCTGCAGGAGGATCCGGACGCGGAGCCGCTCACCCGGCGGGTGCAGCCGCCGACACCGCAGGGGGCGCAGCGTCCAGATGGCCGCGCGGCGCAGGGCTCGATGCGCCCCGCGCCGGACGCGGCGGCTCAGTCGCAGCGGTCGCGCTGGCTCGTTCACCGGGTCCCCCATCGCAGACGGCCGTTTCCTGCCTGCTTTTCCCGTTCGGGGACCCGGTCAACGCCAACCGGTGGTCAACGTCACCCCGCGGTCATGCCGTCCTGCGGGAAACCTCGTCCTGCCGGAAACCTCGACCTGCCGGAACGCCGTCCCGCGGAGAACGGCGCCCGGCGGTCGGCGTCACCCGGTGGAGACGGTGCGGTCGAGGGCGCTGCCCTTGACCCACCGGTTCCACGACATCTCGTAGTAGCTCCAGCCGTTGTTCCACTCGAGCGCCCGCTTGCTGCCGGTGATGATGACCGGGTCGCCGCGGTAGGAGAAGTTGTAGAACCAGCGGGCGTCCTTGGGCGGGGAGTTGACGCAGCCGTGGCTGACGTTCTGCCGTCCCTGCGCCCACACGGTGGCGGCCATCGAGTGGACGTACTCGCCGCTGTTGGAGATCCGCACCGCGAACGGGATGACCTCCTTGTAGCCGCCGTTCTTCTTGTCCTTCGGGTCGACGCCCATCCACTCCGACGTCATGATCGCCGGATTCTCCTTGCCCATCGTCAGGTGGGTGCCGCTGGTGGTGAGGAAGGTGTCGACGCCGTTGACCACGCGGCCGCCGCGGCCGGCGCTGATGGGCCAGGTCCGGACCGTCTTGCCGTTCCGCTTGACGACGGCCTTCTTCTTCTTGGTGCTGATGTGCGTGATGTGCGAGTCGCCGATGCGGAAGGTGCGCGTGAAGTCGGCCATGCCGTAGGTCCGCTTGCCGGACTTGACGCCGGCCAGCTTGGCCTTGAGGGCCACCTTCTGGTTGGGCTGCCAGTACTGGCCGTTCTTCGTGCGGAAGACGACGGTCGTGTCGCTCATCCAGTACCACGCGCCGGTGGCGGGCTTGGCGGACTTGACCTCCAGGGCCTTCTCCACGGCCTTCTTGTCGCCGACCGCGCGGTTGAAGACGACCTGGATCGGCATGCCGACGCCGACCTTCTCGTTGCTGCTCGGCGAGACGTCGACGATCTGCAGCTGGTTCGCCGCCTTCAGCGTGGCGAACGTCGCGTTGACCGTGGTCGACTTGCCCTGGGGGCTCTTGGCGACCGCGGTGACCTGGTACTTGGCCCCGGGGCGCAACGTGCGCGACTTCCAGGTGGTCTTGTCGTCGGCCATGGCGCCGGCCACCGGCTTGCCCTTGAGGGTGACGGTGACCTGTTCGAGCGTGCCGCCCGCGGCCGTGACGACCACGCCGTCCTCCGGCTTGGCCTTGGTGTTGCCGTTCCCCGGGTTGATCGTCACCTGCGGGGCGTTCGCGTCCCCCTTCTCCCCGACGGTCACGCCGGCGTCCTTCTCGCCCCCGCTGCAGGCGGTCGTGAGGAGGAGCAGGACTCCCGCCATCCCCGCGCCTGCCCGGACTCCTGCGGAAACCCTCCGCTGCACCACGACCTCCCGAAACCCCGCCGGCTATTTGAGAGACATTAGCGACGAAATTCGCCGATCATGCCATGATCCTGGGTTTCGGCGGGCGTCCGAGATCAAAGCGTTGCATCAGCGGAGGGCGCTGCCCTGGCTCCACTTGTCGAACGGCATCTGCCAGAAGCTCCAGCCGTTGTCCCACTCGACCTCGCGGTCGGTGCCGGTCAGCTTGATGACGTCGCCGCGCTGCATGGTGTCGTAGTACCACTTCGCGTTGGCCGGGCTGACGTTCAGGCAGCCGTGGCTGACGTTCGCCGACCCCTGCGACCCGACCGACCAGGGCGCCGAGTGGACGTACTCGCCGCTGTTGGAGAAGCGGACCGCGTAGTCGACGACCGTCTTGTAGTAGCCGGGGTCTCCCTCCTCCCGGCCGGGGGACGTCATCGTGACGGGGTTGCCCTTCTCCATCAGCAGGTGGACGCCGCTGGTGGTGGTGAACTCGCGGGACTCGCCGTTGCCGGCGCTGAACGGGATCGTCCGCAGCTTCTCGCCGTCCCGCGTCACGGTCATGTGGTGGCCGCCGATGTCGCCGGTGGTGATCTGCGCGGCGCCGATGCTGAGCGTCGCCTGCGCGTCCTTGGCCCCGTACACGCCGCCGCCCGCGTTCACTCCGGCCAGCGACGCCTGGAAGCGGACCGTCTGGTGCGGCTGCCAGTACGTCTTCGTCCGGTAGACGACCTGGTCGGGCGCGAGCCACCGCCACGCGCCCTCGACCGGCTTCTCCGGGGTCACCCGCAGCGTCCGCTCCACGGCGGCCTTGTCGGTGACCGGACGGTCGAACCGCACGAAGATCGGCATGCCGACGCCGACCTTCTCCCCCTTCAGGTTCGGGGTGACGTCCACGATGTTCAGCGTCGCGGCCGGCTTCAGCGTGGTGAACGAACTGGTCACCGTGCGGGTCCTGCCGTCGTCGCGGGTGAGCGCGGTGACGGTGTAGGACGTTCCGGGCGTCAGGGTGCGGGTGGAGCGCCACGTCTTGCGGCCGTCGCCGAACTCCCCCGTGACGGCGGCGCCCTCCCCCTGGACGGTGACGTCCTGCAGCCTGCCGTCCGAGGCCTTCACCTCGATGGCGCCGTCCGGCTTCACCTGGGCGGTCCCGTTGGCCGGTGTGATCGTCACCGCGGTGTCGGATCCGCCCGAGGCGAGCTTCCCCTCGCCGCCGATCGAGCAGCCGGTCGCGAGCATCGCCACCGCGCCCGCGCCCCCGGTCAGCACGAGCCCCACACGACCCTTGATCGCCACAAATCCCCCAAACCCGTCAAATTCACCCCGTGTCCGGTGAATCTACCTACACATGGAGACGCCCCGAACCGTGGGAAAGTTCGGGGCGTTCGACGGGGACGCCGCTGTTCAGACGGCGCTTCCGGACGAGGCGGGTTCGCGGTTGATGTGCCGCAGCAGGCGCTTGAAGCCCCAGACCGAGACGGCGACGCCGATCGCGCCCAGCCCGGCGACGATGCCGGTGCGGATCCACAGGTACATGCTGATCGACTCGTTGAACAGCATCCAGAGGCTGACGCCGACGTTCGCCAGCAGGACCGCCGACCACAGCAGCGAGATCCGCAGGAAGAACCGGTGGACCCTGTCGTGCTTGTAGAAGGCGTCGGGAATCGGCGCCATGTCCTTGGCGAGCTTCATGGCGAGGGGCCTGCCGAGCGGCACCGAGGCGAGGAAGGCCATGCTCACGCAGAGGGTGCCGAGGGTCGGCTGGAGGAAGTAGACGACCGCGCTGTGCGTGGCCGCCGCCAGGCCCGCGCGGACGGTCACGCCGACCGCGGCCAGCAGCAGCATCCCCGGCACCGGGTGGCCGCGCGCGTACCGGTAGGCGATGCCGCCGTAGACCCACGCGACGGCGGCGATCAGGGCGCCGTTCAGGCCGAGCAGCATGAGCGCGGCGTAGAACACCGCCACCGGGGCGATCACGCCCTCCACGAAGCGAGGGAGCGCGTGCATGAGCAGCGCGGTCACCCGCGGCAGCTCGAACGCGTGGTGCCCGCCGTCGTGCTCGTTGGCGGCCCTGGTCAGGCCGCCCTGCGCCTCGGGAGCGGACGCTTCCGCCTTCAAGGGCGGGTCCGCGGGCGCGGTCGCCGTTGGTTCCATCGAGTACTGCGCTCCCCGATCGGTGTGCATGGACTCGGATGTGCTCACGATTCGCCCCAACGTACGTGATGATCCGCGGCCAGCCGTCCGTTTTCGAACGATCCGGGCCGAACGGCTTGTTCCCTCCTTAGTTCGGCCTGCGCGCCGGCCGGGTGCGGGTCGCGGCCGGATCCGGCCATTGTCGAACCGACATCCCGGGCTTATTTCCGACTTTAGGCATCCCTCACCTCAGTACTCGTCCACGGTTTTCCGTCACCCCTCCGGCGGGGTCGGCTGGACCTCCCTCGCGGCGGCGTAGATGGCGCGCAGGGTCACCGCCACCGACGGTCTGCACACGCTCGCGGTGCGGGTGACGGCGTACACCTCGCGCGCCAGCGTGCACTCGGGGATGCGCCGCACCGCCACGCCCCGGTCGCCCGCGGCGAGCGCCAGCGCGGGCACCGCGGTGATCCCGATCCCCCGCGCCACCAGGCTCAGGATCGTGTGCAGCCCCTCGAACTCCCACGGCACCGGGCGGGCGCCTCCCACGGTGTCCAGCAGCCGCTCCACGGCCTGCCGGGACGGCTCGCCGGGCGGCGCGGCCATCCACGGCTCCTCCCGCAGCCGCTCCAGGTCGACCCGCCGGTCCGGATCCGACATCGGATGCGCCTCCGGCACCACCAGGACGAGGGGGTCCCGGCGCAGGTGGAAGAACTCCAGCGCGGCGGGCGCCTGGTCGGGGACCTTGCCCGTCCAGTCGTCGATGAGCGCGATGTCGACCTCGCCGCTCTGCACCTGGCGGACCCCGGCGCCGGGCGCGGTCTGCCGCAGCACGAACGTCAGCCCGGGATGCTCGCCTAGGCTGCGCGCCAGCGCGGGCGCGAAGGCGACGGCGGCGGTCGGGAACGCGGTCACCACGATCCGCCCCGAGGGCGCGTCGGCCTGCGCCGACAGCTCCGCCTCCGCCGTCTCGACCAGGCCGAGGATCTCCTCGGCGCGCTCGGCGAGGCGGCGCCCGGCGTCGGTCAGCTCCGCGCTGCGCGCGGTCCGGTCCAGCAGCGGGACGCGGGCCTCCCGTTCCAGCGCGGCCAGCTGCTGGGAGACCGCGGAGGGGGTGTAGCCGAGGGCGGCGGCGGTCGCGGCGATGCTGCCGCGGCGGGCGAATTCGGCGAGCAGCCGCAGGCGACGCAGTTCTAGCATCAGCACAGCTTACGGTCAGCATCGATGAGACTCGCTTGTAATGATGCTTGTTGCGGGCAAGAGTTAGGCGAGCCCGGCCGGGTCGCACACACGGGGATTCCACGGTCACCCACCGTCTATTTCGTCATGCCCTTTGGAGCGTTGATGCCTGCCCAGAACCAGTCCGCACCCGTCCGGCCGCTGTCCTTCACCCCGCGCCCGGTTCCGCTTTCGGCGACGCTCGCGGTCAACGAGGCGATCGCCCGCAAGCGCAGGGAGGGCGAGCGCGTGCTCCCCCTCGGTTTCGGAGAGGCCGGGATCCCCATACATCCCGCGCTGACCCGGGAGCTCGAGTCGGCCGCGGACCGGGGCGCCTACGGTCCGGTCGCCGGGTCGGCCGCCCTGCGCGCCGCCGCTGCCGGCTACTGGGCCCGGCGCGGGCTGCCCACCGACCCGGACGCCGTCGTCGCCGGCCCCGGCAGCAAGCCGCTGCTGTTCGCCCTGCTGACCTCGCTCGGCGGCGACGTCGTCGTGGCGGCGCCGAGCTGGGTGAGTTACGCCGCGCAGGCGTCGCTGGCCGGGGCGGAGCCGATCCGCGTCGCCACGCCGCCGGGCGAGGGCGGCGTGCCGAGCCCGGCGCTGCTGGCCGACGCCGTGGTGCGGGCCCGCGCGCGGGGCCGCGACGTCCGGGCGGTCGTGCTGACGCTGCCCGACAACCCGACGGGAACGATCGCCTCCGAGGAGACCGTCCGGCGGCTCTGCGCGGTCGCGCGCGAGCACGACCTGGTGATCCTCTCCGACGAGATCTACCGCGACCTGGTGCACGCGCGGGGGCGGCAGGTGCCGAGCCCGGCCCTGTACGCGCCGGAGCGGACCGTGGTGACGACGGCGCTGAGCAAGAGCCTCGCGGCCGGCGGCTGGCGGATCGGGGTCGCGCGGCTGCCGGACGGGCCGTTCGGCCGCGCGCTGCGCGACAGCCTGCTCGGGGTGGCGAGCGAGATCTGGTCGAGCGCCCCCGCCCCGATGCAGCACGCCGCCGCCTACGCGTTCGCCGAGCCGCCCGAGCTGGCCGAGCACGTCGAGCGCAGCCGGCGGCTGCACGCCGCGGTCACCGGCGCGGTCGCCGACCGGTTCGCCGCCGCCAGCGCGCTGGTCCGCCGTCCCGAAGCGGCCTTCTACGTCTACCCCGACTTCGGGCCGCTGCGGGACGTGCTGCGCGAGAACCACGGCGTCCGCACGGCCGGCGACCTCACGCACCTGCTGCTGGAGCGGTACGGCGTCGGGGTCCTGCCCGGCAGCTCGTTCGGGGACGCGCCCGCGGCGCTGCGCATGCGGGTGGCGCCGAGCCTGCTCTACGGGGAGGACGACGCGCAGCGCGGCGCGGCCCTGGCGTCGTCCGCGCCCACCGCGCTGCCGTGGATCGCGAGCGCCCTGGACCGGCTGAGCGAGGTGCTCGGCGACCTTTCGGTGAGCGTCACCGCCGGAGAGCCCGCGCTCGCCTGACGGGGTCCGCTCGAGACCGCGGGCCGTCCGGTCGCCGGACGGCCCGCGGTCCGCTGCGTGAGGGGCCGGGCGCGCATCGTCACCCCAGGCGGGACCGGCCGGGAATGGCCGCCCACAGCTCCCCGCCCAGCCCGACCGGCGCTGATAAGCGTGGTGTAAAGTCCAACGACGCACGGGGCGAACGTCACTTATCGACCAGCGGCAGGGCACTGGACGCCCGGTCCGCCCTGCCCGTGGTAAATCCAGGACGAGCGCGAAGTCACGCGAGTGGTGAAAGAAGGCGAGGGGGCCCGTCATGAGGCATGCACGGGACGGGGCTGCCGCGGCGATGAGCGCCGCCTCCAGGATTCTGGTCGCGCGGGGCAAGAACGAGCCGCAGGAGCTGGAGAACCCCGACGTCGCGTGGGGCCAGCGGGCGCGTGACGGGGTGTGGGTGCCGACCAGGGACGGGCAGCGGATCCACCTCGGCATCGACGCCACCGCCGCCGACACGGTCGCGCAGGTGCTGCGCCCCAGCCTGCGGGTCTTCGTCGGCGTGGACGTCGACACCGACATCGTGGCGCAGACCACGGCCGGCGGGGTTCGGCTGCTCACGGTGATCCACGGCCCCGACGCCCCCTCGGAGTTCCGGTTCGCCGTCTCCCTCGCCGACGGCCTCGCCCTGGAGTCGATGCCGTCCGGCGGCTACGACGTCGTCCATCTGCGCTACGGCGCCACGGTGGGCCGGCTCTACAACCCGTGGGCGAGCGACTCGATGTTCCGCCAGGTGAAGGCCGACTACACGCTGGAGGGGACGTCCGTCACGATGCGCATCCAGCATACCGACGCCTACTACCCGGTCGTCGCCGACCCGCACTACGAGCGCTGACGCGGCACGGCGGCCGGGGCGGCCGGGCTAGCCCCGCGCCCTCCGGATGGCCGACGGGTCCTCGAAGTCGAGTTCGCGGCTGATCTCGCGAAGCGTCTCGGCCCCGATCCGGCCGTCGCGGTAGAGCGTCCGCAGCCTGGCGCCTGCCCGACGAGCGTGACCAGCACGACGAGCGCGGCGAGGAGGACCAGCAGCCCGCGCTCGGCGCCCGCCGCGGCGGGCAGCGACAGCGCGATGGCCAGCGAGATCGCGCCGCGCCTGCCGCCGAGGCCGATGACGAGCCGCTGCCGCCGGCCGAGGCCCTCCTGGCTGCGCGGGCCGCCGGGCACCAGCCGGGCGAGCGGCCTGATCCCGAGCTGCCACAGCACCCGCACGCCGATGACGACGGCGGACACCTTCACCGCGAACGCCTCCGGGTACGCGTCCGGGCGGCGCGTTTCGTGGAACGTTCCGGCCGCGCCGGGCCGCCGGGCGCGCCGGCGCGTACCGCCGGGGCGGGCCCCGGCCTGCCCTGTCACCGTCATATGGTGGGGGCCACGGGCCGCGTTCCGGCCCCGGCGACGGCGCCGGGAGAACGACCGCCCCGGTCCCCCGAGACTGGAGTCATCGTGATCTTCACTCATGACACCGAGCACGCGCTCGCCGTCGTCGTCGACCTGATCAACACCGGCGCGGCGACGTCCGGCGCCGAGGAGCTCGGCGGGCTGGCCGGGCTGCGCGCGTTCGTGGACCGCAACGACTTCAGCGACGTGGGCGAGCTGACCGACGCCGACCTGCTCCGGGTGATGGACCTGCGCGAGCGGTTCCACGCGGTGTTCCGCGCCGGTGAGGTCCCCTCCGCCGTCCGGCGGATCAACGAGATCGTCGGCGAGGTCCGCGCGACCCCGCACCTGACCGACCACGACGGCTACGACTGGCACGTGCACTTCTTCGCGCCCGGCGCCCCGCTCGGCGAGCACCTGGCGGCCGACTGCGGCATGGCGCTGGCGTACGTCGTGGCGGCGGGCGAACTGGACCGGCTGCGCACCTGCGAGGCGCCGGACTGCTCGCGCGTCCTGGTCGACCTGTCGCGCAACCGCTGCCGCCGCTACTGCGACAGCCGGACGTGCGGCAACCGCATGCACGTCGCCGCCTACCGCGCCCGCCAGCGCGAAGCCGCGCACTGAGGACCGCCGGGGCGCCGGCGAAGCGGAGGCCGAGCGGAGGCCGACGTCCGGAGGTCGTCCCCTCAGCAGGGGACGCGGACGCTAGGCCCCGAGGGCGGTGACCGCGGCCAGGGCGCGGCGGGCGGCGGGGACGTCGTGGACGCGGAAAACGCGGGCGCCGAGCAGGGCGGACACGCCGAGCACGGCCATGGTGCCGACGCCGCGTCTGTCGACGGGGCGGCCGAGCGTCTCCCCGATGAAGTCCTTGTTGGACACCGCGACCAGTACCGGCCATCCGGTGGCGGTCATCTCGCCGAGCCGCCGGGTGATCTCCAGTGACTGGCGGGTGTTCTTGCCGAAGTCGTGGGCGGGGTCGATGAGGATCGCGTCGCGCCGCACCCCGAGCGCGACGGCGCGTTCCGCCTCGGCGGTCACGTGCCCGATGACGTCCGCGACCACGTCGTCGTAGCCGATCCGGTGCGGCCGGGTGCGGGGGCCGAGGGGGCCCGCGTGCGCGCAGACCAGCCCGATGCCGTGCGCGGCGGCGACCTCGGCCAGCCGCGGGTCGGGCCCGCCCCAGGTGTCGTTGAGCAGGTCGGCGCCGACGCGGGCGACGGCCTCGCCGACCTCCGCGCGCCAGGTGTCGACGCTGATCACGACGCGGGGGTGCCGCTCGCGGACGGCGGCGACGAGGTCCACCACCCGGCGCAGTTCCTCGTCGACCTCGACGTCCTCGCCGGGGCCGGCCTTCACGCCGCCGATGTCGACGATGTCGGCCCCGTCGGCGACGGCGCGGCCGACGGCGTCCAGGGCCTCGTCGAAGCCGTAGGTGGCGCCCCTGTCGAAGAACGAGTCGGGCGTGCGGTTCACCACGGCCATGATCGCGTGGCGGCCGATCTCCCGCCCGTTCAGCCGCAGCGGCGGCGCGTCCGGAGAGCTCATGATGGGTCCCACGGTGGCACAGGGACGTCCCGCCGGGCGAACCAGAAGTGAATTCGGTTCAAACGGTGCCCTCCCTCGTCATCATCCCGTCGTGGTCGGTAATCTCATAAATCACGCTCGTTACGGGTTCCACCCGTGGTGGGCCCACATCGGACCTATTTCAGCCATGGAGGATCCGCTGTCCAGGCGAGCACTCATCACCGGCATCACCGGACAGGACGGCTCGTATCTGGCCGAGCATCTGCTTGAGCTGGGTTACGAGGTCTGGGGCCTGGTGCGGGGGCAGGCGAACCCCCATGTGTCGCGGCTGCGCAAGCACATCGGCGACGTGCAGATCACCACCGGCGACCTGCTGGATCAGGGCAGCCTGATCTCCGCGGTGGAGCGGGTGCAGCCCGACGAGGTCTACAACCTGGGCGCGATCTCCTACGTGCCGATGTCGTGGCAGCAGGCCGAGCTCACGGCCGAGGTCACCGGCATGGGCGTCCTGCGGATGCTGGAGGCGATCCGCGTGGTGTCGGGCATCAGCCCGTCCCGCACGCCGGACCGGGAGCAGATCCGCTTCTACCAGGCGTCCTCGTCGGAGATGTTCGGCATGGTCCGGGAGACGCCGCAGAACGAGAAGACCCCGTTCCACCCGCGCAGCCCGTACGGGGTCGCGAAGAGCTACGGGCACTACATCACGCAGAACTACCGCGAGTCCTACGGGATGTTCGCGGTCAGCGGGATCCTGTTCAACCACGAGTCGCCGCGCCGGGGCGCCGAGTTCGTCACGCGGAAGGTGTCGCTGGGCGCGGCGCGCATCAAGCTGGGCCTCGCCACGGAGCTGCGCCTCGGCAACCTGGACGCCCGGCGCGACTGGGGCTACGCGGGCGACTACGCCCGCGCGATGCGGCTGATGCTGGCCCAGGACGCCCCCGAGGACTACGTCATCGGAACGGGCCAGACCCAGTCGGTGCGGGAGCTGGTGGAGTTCGCGTTCCGCACGGCGGACCTGAACTGGGAGGACCACGTCGTCCTGGACGCCAAGTACACCCGTCCGGCCGAGGTCGACCTGCTCTGCGCGGACCCGAAGAAGGCCCGCGAGCAGCTCGGCTGGGAGCCGGAGGTGACCTTCGAGGGCCTGGTCACGATGATGGTCGAGTCGGACCTGCGGCTTCTGTCGGATTCCGCGCGTCCCGAGGACGAGCCGTTCTCCCCCGACCATTGGTGATCCGCTGACCGACCGCGTGGCACGATGCATATATGGGCACTTGTGAGCACGTGCAGTCGGTTCCGGCCGTGGACCCGTCCCCGAACACCCCGCAGGGATGCCAGGAGTGCCTGGAGGAGGGGACTCGGTGGGTCCATCTGCGGCTGTGTCTCGGCTGCGGCCATGTGGGCTGCTGCGACTCCTCCCCCATGCGGCACGCCACCGCGCACTTCCAGAAGGAGGGGCACCCGATCGTCCGGTCGTTCGAACCGGGCGAGGACTGGCGCTGGTGCTTCGTCGATGAACTGATCGTCTGATGCCGGAGGTCCCGCTGCGCAGCGGGCCCGGACGCTGGATCCTGCTGGCGACCGTGCTCGGGTCGGGCGTGGCGCTGCTCGACTCCACGGTCGTGAACGTCGCGCTTCCCGCCCTGGGCCGCGACCTGCACGCCGACGTGGCCGGGCTGCAGTGGACGGTCAACGCCTACACGCTGACGCTCGCCGGGTTCATCCTGCTCGGCGGGTCGCTCGGCGACCGGTTCGGGCGGCGCCGGGTGTTCCTCATCGGGGTCGTGTGGTTCGCGACGGCGTCGGTGCTGTGCGGCCTCGCGCCGAACATCGGGTTGCTGATCGTGTCGCGGGCGCTGCAGGGCTTCGGCGGCGCGCTGCTCACCCCGGGCTCGCTGGCGATCATCCAGGCGTCGTTCGCGCCCGACGACCGTCCCCGCGCGGTCGGCGCCTGGTCGGGCTTCGGCGGCGTCGCGGCGGCGGTCGGGCCGTTCGCGGGCGGCTGGCTCGTGGAGGCGGCGGGGTGGCGGTGGGTGTTCCTGCTGAACGTGCCGCTCGCCGCCGTCGTGGTGCTGGTGTCGCTGCGGCACGTCCCCGAGAGCGTCGACCCGGAGGCGCGCGGCCGCTTCGACGTGCTCGGCGCCGTGCTGGCGGCGCTCGCCCTGGCCGGGACGACGTACGCGCTCACCGAGGCGCCGGGCGGGGGCGCCCCGCCGCCGGTGATCGGGACCGCCGCCGTGCTGGGCCTCGCGGCGGCCGCCGCGTTCGTGCTGGTCGAGCGGATGCGCGGCAAGGGCCAGCGGCTGCCGGGGGCGCGGCGGGGACGCGCCGCGCCCCAGCCGATGCTGCCGCTGGGCGTGTTCGCCTCGCGGCAGTTCTCCGCCGTCAACGTCGTCACGTTCCTCATGTACGGCGGGATGGGCGTGCTGTTCTTCCTGGTCGTCGTCAACCTCCAGGTCGTCTCCGGGTTCTCGCCGATCGCGGCGGGCACCGCGCTGCTGCCGGTGACCGTGCTGATGCTGCTGCTGTCCGCGCGGGCGGGCGCGCTCGCGCAGAAGATCGGGCCTCGGCTGCCGATGACCGCCGGGCTGCTGGTGGCCGCCGGGGGGATGCTGCTCGTCGGCCGGATCGGGCCGGGCTCCTCCTACGTACGGGACGTGCTGCCCGCCGTGGTGGTGTTCGGGCTCGGGCTGTCGGCGGTGGTCGCGCCGCTCACCGCCACCGTCCTCGCGAGCGCCGACGCCCGGCACGCGGGCGTGGCCAGCGGCATCAACAACGCGGTGGCGCGGGCGGCCGGGCTGCTGGCGGTGGCGGCGATCCCGCCGCTGGCCGGGCTGACCGGCGACGCCTTCGACAACCCGGCCGACTTCTCCCGCGGGTACGGGATCTCGATGACGGCGTGCGCCGTGCTGCTCGCCGCCGGGGCCGTGCTGAGCTTCCTCACCGTCGCCGACGACACGCTGCGCACCGCGTCCGGGGAGGCGGTGGAACCCGAGTGCAGGCGCCACTGCGCCGTCGGCGCCCCGCAACTGCAGCCGGAACCGGAGACCGTCCCCTCCGCCGGGGGCGCGACACCCGGCACGCGCGGCTGACCTCCGGGGCCGATTCCTCGGGCCGATTCCGGCTATGTCCAGGACCGCAGCGGTTCGGTGGCATACGGTCAGCACATGAATCTGCGGCAGCTGCGCTATGTCGTGGCGACCGCCGACCACGGCACGATGACGTCGGCGGCCCAGGCTCTCTACGTTGCCCAGCCCGCGCTGTCGCGGGCCGTCCGCGAACTGGAACGCGAACTCGGCGTCGAGCTGTTCGCCCGGTCCGGCCGCGGCGTCGTCCTCACCCCCGTCGGCGAGCAGGTCGTCCGGCAGGCCCGCGTCGCGCTGGACGCCGTCGAGGCGATCGAGGGGCTGTCGGTCGCCCGCGCCAACGGGCGCGGCGGGGAGCTGCGCATCGCCGTCACCGCCTCGCTGGAGCCGGAGCTGACCGGCCGGCTCGTCCCGCGTTTCGCCCGCCACCAGCCGGCCGTCCGGGTCCGGGTGATCCGCTGCGACGACCGCGACCGGGTCGCGGCGGCGCTGCGCGCGGGACGCGCCGACCTCGCGCTCACCGACCTGCCCGTCCCCGGCGACATGTCCGCGCACCCCTTCGAGCAGCGCGAGGTGGTGCTGATCTCGCCGCCCGCGCTGCAGGTCCGCGAGCCGGTGCCGCCGGCCGCGCTGGACGGCATGCGGCTGGTCCTGCCCGCCCGCGGCACGGCCCGCCGCGCCGAGATCGACGCGGTGCTGCGCCGCGTCGGCGCGACCCCGGTCGCCGCGGTCGAGTCCGACGAGCGGGGCGCGTGGCTCGGCTGGGTCCGCGCCGGGATGGGCTCCCTGCTGTGGTACCGCAACCAGATCGAGGACACCGAGGGGGTGACGGTCCGCTCCTTCATGCCGCCGATCACCCGCATGATCGGGCTCGTCCACGCGCACCGCCGGCTGCCGCCCGCCGCCCGCGACTTCCTGACCTTCGCCAAGGAGGCGGGGCGGGAGACTCACTGACAACGCCGGTCATGTCATGATCTGGCGAGTGGAGACGACGCACGCACTCTGGCTGCTGGCAGTTCCGGTCGCGGCCCTGGCGGTGGCGGCGGGAGCGCGGCGCATCGGGCTTCCGGCGCCGCTGATCCTGGTGATCGCCGGGCTGGGCCTCTCGTTCGTCCCCGGGGTTCCCGAGTTCGAGCTCGACCCGGAGTTCGTGCTGTACGTGTTCCTGCCGCCGCTGCTGTTCGCGGCGGCCTGGCAGAGCTCCTTCGGCAACCTGCGCGAGAACGGCTGGTCGATCGGGCTGCTGTCGGTGGGGCTCGTGCTGTTCACCACGTTCGCCGTGGGCTACACGGCGCACCTGCTCGTCCCCGGCCTGCCGCTGTCGGCGGCGTTCGTGCTCGGCGCGATCGTGGCGCCGCCGGACGCGGTCGCGGCGGTGAGCGTCGCGCAGCGCCTCGGCCTGCCGCGCCGGACGGTGACGGTGCTGGTCGGCGAGAGCCTGTTCAACGACGCGACGGCGCTGACGGCGTTCCGGGTGGCGCTGATCGCGGCCACCGGCGCCGGGTTCACGCTCATGGAGGGCGTCGGGCGGTTCCTGTTCGCCGCGGCCGTCGGGGCGGCAGTCGGGCTGCTGCTCGGCCCGCCGCTGCACTGGCTGCGGACGAGGATCCACGACCCGCTCGTGGAGAACGGCATCGCGGTCATGGCGCCGTTCGCCGCCTACCTGATCGCCGAGAGCGTGCACGCCTCCGGGGTGATCGCCGTGGTCGTCAGCGGCCTGTACCTCGGCCACCGGTCCACCGAGTCGGCGGCGGTGACCCGGCTGATCGGCCACTCGTTCTGGAAGGTCATGGTCTTCCTGCTGGAGTCGGTGGTCTTCCTGCTGATCGGGTTGCAGCTGCCGCCGGTCGTGCACGGCCTGTCGGGCCACGGCTGGCGGGAGCTGGCCTGGTGGGCCGTCGCGGTCTTCGCGGTCACCGTCGCCGCGCGCTTCGCGTGGGTGTTCCCCGTCTCGCGGATCCCCCGGCTCCTGTCGCGGCGGGAGCGGGCGAGGGAGAAGCTGGGCTGGCGCGGCCTGACGGTCGTGTCGTGGGCGGGGATGCGCGGGGTGGTGTCGCTCGCCGCGGCGTCCGCGATCCCGTTCACCGCGGGCGGCGGCCCGTTTCCCGGCCGCGACCTGATCCTGTTCCTGACGTTCACGACCGTGCTCGGGACGCTGCTGGTGCAGGGGCTGACGTTCCCGGCGCTGATCCGCGCGCTGCGCTTCGGCGGTGAGCGGGAGCGCTACACCGACACCGTCGCGGAGGCGGGCGCCCAGCACGCGGCGGCGCGGGCCGCGCTGGACCGGCTGGAGGAGCTGAACGCCGGGGAGCGGCTGGACGAGTCGGTGGTGGAGCGGCTCCGCCAGCTCGCCGAGCACCGGCAGCTGCGCGCCTGGGAGCGGCTCGGCGGCGGGACGGGCCAGGAGGGCGACGAGGTGCCGACGGCGGCGTACCGGCGGCTGCGGCGGGAGATGCTCGCGGCCGAGCGGCAGGTGTTCGTCCGCATGCGGGACGAGCGGCGCATCGACGACGAGGTCCTGAGCCGCGTCATGCACGAGCTGGACCTGGAGGAGGTCGCGCTCGACCGCGACTAGCGGCGCCCGCGGTGAGGGGGCGGCGCCCCGGCCATGGCGGGCGCCGTGGCCGGGGCGCCGTGGCCGGTCAGGACGACGACCCGTTGAGGGGATGCTCGGGCAGCTCGACGGCGTAGGACTCCTTCACCACGTCCAGGTGGTGCCAGGACTCCCGCACCGTCGCACCGGGCACCGACCTTATGGCGTCGAGCACGGCCACCAGCTCGGCCCGGGAGGCCGCCTCGGCCTGCCCGACGATGTCGTAGCGGCCGAAGCCGGTCGCCAGGTAGCGGACGCCGTCCTGCGCGGCGACCGCCTCCGCGACCTTCCGCAGCCCGCCGGTCACCACCAGGCCGAACCCGCCGAGTTCGGCGGCGCCGAGGGCGAGCGGGTCGGCCAGCCCGGTGACCTGGATGACGCCGGTGCGCATGAGCCGGACCACCCGGGCCCGGGTGGCCGCCTGCGACAGGCCGATGACGTGCGCGAGCCGGGTGTAGGGGGCCCGCCCGTCCCGCTGCAGCTCGTGCAGGAGCCGCCAGTCGATGTCGTCGAGGCTGACCTCGCCGAGCTCGCGCACCACCGAGTGCGTGTCGCGCACGGTGGACACCGACCGGAACACCTCCGCCGCGCGCACGCCGGGGATGGACCGGATCTGGTCCGTCTCGGCCGCGAGCGCGGCGTCGTCGCGGGTGCGCACCTGCGCGACCAGGTCGCAGGGGCCGGCGGTCAGCGCGGTGAAGCTGACGGCGGGCCGCTCGGCGATGGCCGCGGCCACCTCCCGGGCGGAGCCGTCCACGGTGACCGAGACGTGCCCGATCGCCTCCGCGCCGACCACGGCGGCGTGCACGATGCCGACGACGCGGACGACCTGCGTTTCGAGAAGGTGCTGCACCCGTGCCCGCACGGCCGTGCGGGAGAGCCCGACGCGATCGGCGAGCGCCTGGAACGTCGCCCTTCCATCCCGCTGGAGCTCGCGGACGAGCACGGCGTCGACCGCATCCAGCACGGCTCTCCTCCTCGACATCTGATGATTCGTTTTGCCAGCAACTGCAAGATCATTCCATTTCAGGACGGTACGACGTCAAATATTGATCTTGCCCGTGTTCGCCCTGCCCGTCGGCCGTCGAAGCGTCGGCGACCGGTTCGGCGCGGCGACGTTTCCGGCGCCGGGAAAACCGCTACGGCAGCGCAACGCTGCCGCGGCCCGGCCGGCGCCCACGGCGTGGGCCCGCACGGGCGGCGGGCGCGCGGGGGGACGCCGATCACCGCGACGGGCACCCGGACGGAGGCCCGGACGGGGGCCCGCGGCGGCGGGGCTCGGGACCCGCCACCGGGGCGGCACGCGGCGCGGGCGGGCATGGCTGACCGGGCTCAAGTGCGTGACCTGCATGCGCTGCTCCCGGTGTTCTGCTGTCACGCCCCTTACGGCGGGTCCGCCGTCCGCGTGAGACACATGTAAAAAAAGTGCATCGTGGGCGCAGTTACGTCAAGAGGTAACTTTACAGAGAGCCAAGCCCCACGTTGCACCGTTTTCGACCAGGGGCGCCGGTTCACTTTCGTTATGCCTGGAAGAGGGCGGGAACATCACCGCGAACCGGCCGGTCACGCCTGGAGGACACACAGCCATCACCCCTGGGTACGGCACCGCTGCGGCCCTTTACGGGGGGACTTGTCCAGACCATCGTCGGGTATGGCCGACAATGTACGGTGGCCCAGCCACTCCGGATCCGCGATTGGTGTGTAGTACAGCCGTGCGCCTGCTGAACGGTGAGCGTTCCGCTCACGACCTCACCTACAACGACGTCTTCATGGTCCCCCGCCGTTCCTCGGTCGGATCGCGCCTGGACGTCGACCTGTCCACCTCGGACGGCAGCGGGACGACGATCCCGCTCGTGGTCGCCAACATGACGGCCGTGTCCGGCCGCCGGATGGCCGAGACCGTCGCCCGGCGCGGCGCGCTCGCGGTGCTCCCGCAGGACATCCCGGTCGGCGTGGTCACCGAGGTCATCGGCTGGGTCAAGGGACGCGACCTGGTCGTGGACACCCCCATCCGGCTGGACCCGGAGAGCACGGTCGGGGACGCCCTCGCGCTGCTGCCGAAGCGGGCGCACAACGCCGTGATCGTCGTCGAGGACGACCGTCCGCTGGGCGTGGTCACCGAGGCCGACTGCCAGGGCGTCGACCGGTTCGCCCAGCTCCGCGACGTCATGTCCCGCGACCTCGTGACACTGCCGGACGGCGTGGACCCGCGGGAGGCGTTCGACCGGCTGCACGAGCGCGGGCACCGGCTCGCCCCCGTCGTCGACGCCGAGGGCCGGCTCGCGGGCGTGCTCACCCGCACCGGAGCGCTGCGCGCCACCCTGTACCAGCCCGCCGTGGACGGTGCCGGCCGGCTGCGGATCGCCGCGGCGGTCGGCGTGAACGGCGACGTCGCCGGCAAGGCGAAGGCGCTGCTGGAGGCGGGCGCCGACGTGCTCGTCCTCGACACGGCGCACGGCCACCAGGACAAGATGCTGAGCGCGCTCGCCGCCGTCCGCGGCCTGGACCCGGCCGTCCCGGTCGTGGCCGGGAACGTGGTCACCGCCGAGGGCACCCGCGACCTGATCGAGGCGGGCGCCGACATCGTCAAGGTCGGCGTCGGGCCCGGCGCGATGTGCACGACCCGGATGATGACCGGGGTCGGGCGCCCGCAGTTCTCCGCCGTCCTGGAGTGCGCCGCCGAGGCGCGCCGCCTCGGCCGGCACGTGTGGGCGGACGGCGGCGTCCGCCATCCGCGCGACGTGGCCCTGGCGCTCGCGGCCGGCGCCGCGAACGTGATGGTCGGGTCCTGGTTCGCCGGCACCTACGAGTCGCCGGGCGACCTGCAGCGGACCGCCGACGGCCGGCTGTACAAGGAGAGCTTCGGGATGGCCTCCGCACGGGCGGTGCGGCTGCGCACCGCCGAGGACTCCCCCTTCGACCGCGCCCGCAAGGCGTTGTTCGAGGAGGGCATCTCCACGTCCCGCATGTTCCTGGACCCGCGGCGTCCCGGCGTGGAGGACCTGGTCGACCAGATCGTGGCGGGGCTGCGCAGCTCGTGCACCTACGCGGGCGCCCGGACGCTGGAGGAGTTCCACGAGCGGGCGACGGTCGGGGTCCAGAACACGTCCGGTTTCGCCGAGGGAATGCCCCTGTCCGCGAGTTGGTAAAGCCCGCCGGGACAGTTTTCGATCATGCCGGGCTCCCCAAACGGAGCCGGATTCCCTATCCTGGGGGGCCTGCTGTCCAGAGGCATCACCCGCTCGCATGCGGTCGACTCCCACGCAACCTTTGCCCGGTTCCGCGCGTCCATAATGTGAGCCGGGGCTTAAATCACCGTGGGTGGGAATCGGAGCGTACATGCGTCGGTCGTCGAGTCGGCATGCCCGGGAGAGGGACGGGGACGGTCCCTCCGGCGGGGCGGGGGGCCTTCCCCGCGCCCTGGCGCTGACGCTCGCGTCGGCCCTGGTCTGGGGCATCGCCCACTTCGTCACCGGCCGCCGGATCGCCGGCTCCCTGCTCCTCGCCCTGTACGTCGCGGTCGCCGCCGCCGTGGCGGCTGCGGCCACCGTGTACCGCCCCGACCTGCTGCACTTCGCCGTCCAGCCGGACATGCTGCAGCGCCTGTCGGCCGCGCTGGTCGCGCTCGGAGTGGTATGGATCCTGGTCGTGATCCGCTCGTACCAGATCCTGCGGCCGCTGCGGATGTCGATCAGCGCGAAGACGCTGGGCGCCGCCGCCGTCGCCGTGATGTGCTTCGCGGTCGGGGTTCCGATGGCGTGGTCGGCGCACAGCACCTACGTCTACCGGGACGCGCTGACCAGCATCTTCCGCACCGGCAGCGAGAACGGCAGGCACGTCGACACCGAGGACCCGTTCAACGGGCAGGCCCGCGTCAACATCCTGCTCCTCGGCGGTGACGCGGCCGAGAACCGCAGCGGCGTCCGCACCGACAGCATGACGCTCGCCAGCGTGGACACCGAGACCGGCGACACGGTGCTGCTGAGCCTGCCCCGCAACCTGGAGCGCTTCCCGATGCCGCCCGGCCCGGCCCGCGACCGGTTCCCCTACGGCTTCACCGGCGACGGCCCGCTGAACCCGGGCCTGCTGAACGAGGTGTACGAGTACGCCGAGCAGCACCCGGACGTGGTGCCCGGCGTCCCGAAGAACCACCGCGGCCCCGAACTGCTGAAGGCCACCATCGCCGGCGTCCTCGGGCTGCACGTCGACTACTACATCCTGGTCGACATGTTCGGCTTCGCCGACATCGTCGACGCCATGGGCGGCGTCAAGATCAAGATCACCGAGCCGATCCCGTACGGGCTGGAGGGCGCGGTCCTGCAGCCCGGCTACCGGACGCTGAAGGGCAAGGAGGCCCTCTGGTACGGGCGGTCCCGCACCAACAGCAGCGACTACGTCCGGATGACCCGGCAGAAGTGCCTGATGCGCGCGATCGCCGAGCAGGCCGACCCGCAGACCGTCCTCACGAGCTTCGACAAGCTCGCCGCCGCCGCCAAGCGGACGCTGGCGACCGACATCCCGCAGGAGCTGCTGCCCGCGCTGGTGAAGCTGTCCAACAAGGTCAAGGACGGGGCGGAGATCCGCAGCCTGCAGTTCGTGCCGCCGCTGATCTACACCGGGAATCCCGACTTCAAGCTGATCCGCAAGCTGGCGTCCGAGGCCGTCAACAGCGACCCGCACGCGGTGAGCGCGCCCCCGAGCGGCGCGGGCGGGTCATCGAGCGCATCCCCGAGCGCCTCCCCGACCGAGGACGGCACGTCCTCCGGCTCGCCCGACGGGACCGCCTCGCCCGCGCCCGGCCGCAAGCCGGTGTCGCTGGAGGCCAGCTGTCCGTGACCGGCGCGCGCGCCGGCGGGTGGATCATAGAGGGAGACGACCTCTGCGAAAGGGCGGGTGAGGGTGCCTCTGATCCAGGGCTGCGACGCCTACCACGTGGCGATGCCGCGCGGCCGGCGGCCGGAGAGCGTGCTCGTCCGCCTCACCGGCGGCGACGCGGTCGGCTGGGGCGAGATGGCCGTCCCGGGCGGAGCGGCGGGCCCGGGCGCAGCCTGGGCGGACCTCGAGACGCGGATGGCCCCCGCCCTCATCGGGCTCGACTGGGAGCGGCCCGAGGACGTGTCCGGCGCCGCCGACCTCGGCGCCAGCGAGGCCGCCGCGGCCGTCGACACGGCCTGCTGGGACCTGTGGTGCCGGACGCGGGGCCTGCCGCTCGCGCACGCGCTCGGCGGCACCCGCACGTCCATCGTGACGGGCGCGCGGATCACCCCCGAACCGGCGCTCGACACGATCACGGGACGCGTCAACAAGGCCGTTGGAGCGGGCCACACCCGCGTCACCCTGGACATCCGCCCCGGCTGGGACGTGGAGCCCGTCCGGGCGATCAGGCAGGTGTACCCGGCGCTGGCCCTCGTCGCCGACGCGGGGCACGCCTACAGCGAGTCCGCCGGCCATCTGGCGGCCCTGGAGGCGCTGGACGCCTACGGCCTGGCGGCGGTCGAGCGCCCGTTCCCGGCCGGCGACCTCGCCGCGCACGCCCGGCTCCAGGCGCGGGTGCGCACCGCCGTCGCCCCCGCCGTCGGCGACCTGGAGACCCTGGACGCCGCGCTGTCGCTGGACGCGGGCCGCGCCCTGCACCTGCGGCTGGACCGGCTCGGCGGGCTGACCGCGGCGCGCAGCGCCCACGACCTCGCGTACGCGGCGGGCTGGGACGTGTGGTGCAGCGGGACCGGCGCGTTCGGGATCGGGCAGGCCGCCGCGGTCGCGCTCGCCGCGCTGCCGGGCTGCACGCTGCCGAGCGACGTGTCCGACCCGGCGGGCGGCCCGGTGTTCGTGACCCCGCCCGTCCGCTCGTCCGGCGGCGTCGTCGGCGTCCCCCTCACCCAGCCGGGCCTCGGCCACGAGATCGACGAGGAGCGCATCGAGCGGCTGGCGACCCGCCGCATGCGCCTGACGACGTGACGCCCGCGCCGGTGTGGGTGGTGGCGGGCCCGCCCGGTTGCGGCAAGAGCACCGTGGCCGACCTGCTGCTGCGGCGGCTGCGTCCCGTGCCCGCCCTGCTGGACAAGGACACGTTCTCCCGAATGACCGGCCACGCTGGGCACTGACCTGCGTCGGAACCGTCACCGCGATCATTGCGAGACCGCCTGTTCCGTCTCTGTTCCGTCCGCCTGATGATCTTGAACGGGGCGGAGTCGGAATAGGCTCCGGTCGATGGCGTTTCGGGCAGCCTCAAAGGTCTCTTCGGTCACGTGCCCGTAGACGCGGACAGAGATCGGGATGTGCCGCTTGTTGCGGCTGTGCCCAAGGAACGCCATCACCCCGGCGAGGCTCACCCCGGCGTCCTGCAGAGTGGTCGAGTAGTAGTGCCGTAGGGCGTGCGTGCCGTCCGCTCGGTCAGCACGGTACTTCCGGGACGCTCCCCCGCGCGGGCCCTTCTCTGGCTCCGGGATCACGCCTGCCTTGACCAGGGCCGGTTTCCAGACCTGCCGGTTGTACGAGGATTCCCGGATGTGCTGGCCGTGGGTGCGGGGATCGTCGCCGTGCCAGCGGAACAGCAGCTTGCACACGTGCTCGTCTGCCGTCACCTGGCCGTGCTCGTCAAGCCACGGCAGCGCGTACGGCCGCGGCGGGTAGGTCTCGATGTACGCCCTAACGGCCCGCACGACTCCTGGCGAGAGCGGCACCACGCGCGTCTTTCCGCCCTTGGGCAGCTTGAACACATAGCGCTTGCCGGTGCGGACGCGGGCAACCTGCCGCCGGATGACGACCTTCCCGGCGTCCAAGTCGAGGTCTTCTTCACCTATGGCGAACGCTTCGCTCTCGCGCAGTCCGCAGCCGGCCTGCAGCACCGGAATGAGCTCGTACTCCGCAGGGTGCGCGCTGATCACTGCCCAGACGCGATCCCCCGTCCATGCCTCACGTGGTTCGTCATCTGTGGGAGCGGGCTTAGTGATGATGTCCGACTGTGCCGGGTTGTCCCTGCGGACTCCGTCCGCGACCGCCAGGGCGAACATGCCGCTCAGGATGTGGAACGCCATTGACTGGATCGAGTGCCCGTGCGTCTTGGACAGGGCGCGAAGCCACTCGGCAACCTCGGACGGCTTGACCGACTTCACCTTGCGGTGCCCGAACGTCGGTTCGATGTGCAGCCGCAGGACGCCCTCGTACCGCTCGCGGCTGGTCAGGCCCACGGACTGCAGCCGGAGCCACTTGCGGCCGAGCGGCTGCAAGAGCTCCTTGCCGGCGGCCGGGTCGATGTACTCGCCGCGTTCGATGTCCTCTTCCTGCTTGCGCGCGTACTTTTTAGCTGCGTCTTGGATCCGGAACGCCTTGGTGCATTCCTTGCCATCCGGCCCGATCCACACGGCAAGCCATCGCTTAGCGTCCTTGGAGCCGCCGCGGTCAGGGTGCCGGGTGGACTTCTTGGTCTTCGCCTTGTCTGTGAACCAGAGGTCTTTAACGCGACTCATTGTCGGACTCCCACGGCTCCGGGTCCCAGCGCTTTTGCCGGGCGAGGAACGCCTCACGCTCTGCGGGACCTCGCTCGGCGAATAGGTGGGCTGCCATCGTCTCGACGGTCTTCCTCCGGTGCTGCAACTCTTCCGGGGACCTTTCACCGTGACGGACTAGTCGCCGGCGCCCCCTCGGACGAACCCGCACATGGAACTCATCCGGGTCGTCATCGTCGCGCAGCGGCTCACGCCCGTCCGCCCACTGCCACACCTCGTATGCCGTGTTCAGCCTCTCGGCAGCGGTGACCTCAATGGGTGAAGCGTCAGCGGCATCGGGGAACAACAGCGCATTCGGGTTCACGCCTAGAACGACTGACAGGGCGACCAGGTCGTCAACGTCGACGCGGCGCGTTCCCTTCTCGATCTTGGTAATGCTCGTTGGGCTGATGGGCCGTCCTGCAGCCTTGAGTCGTCGGGAAAGCTCGGTAGTCGAGAGCCCCTGAGTCCCTCGCATCCGAGCAAGGTTGCCGGCCACAAAGCGCCCTGTGGGGCCAAGCGCTCCGGGCCGATGCCGCTGTTCGTCCACTGCCATGTTGGCAGTGAACCATGCCGACTTGACAGAAGCAAGTAGAAGCGGGGAAGCTTCCATCATCGTTCGGATCGCTTCTTAGTTCGAAGTGATCACGTCAAGGAGGTTCGACCTCGTGTCGAAGATCGAAGAGGAAGAGCTCAAGCCTCCCGAGGTCGCAGCCCTCGTGAAGGTGTCGGAGCAGACGCTTGCGAACTGGCGTTCTCGTGGCTACGGACCGCCCTACCGGAAGCTGAGCGACGGACGATCGGGACGCGTCCGCTATCGCCGTTCCGCTGTTGAAGCGTGGCTCACGAGCCGCGAACTGCAGCCGGGGGGCGAGGCTGCCTGATGCCCCAGACGCAGCGGAGCGGGCCCCCGCCCACGGAGACCCGCCCACAAGATTCGGCCCCCACCAGGACCGGTATCAGCGCGACCAGCGTAACCGACACGTCGGACACGCTCCGGGCTCTCGTCGCCCAGGCCGCCGCCCTCGTCGAGGAGATCGGCGACCAGGCCGAGCGCGAC
>NZ_JAXCEJ010000037.1:0-61510 GCF_041463665.1 Actinomadura chokoriensis | reverse complement strand
TTTCCTGGCATGCTCCTGTCCCGTCCCCCTTTCGGGTTCGGGTAAGCCATCAGACCCAGAGACCTCCCTTCAAGTCCCTCCCGGCTGAGCCGGGGATATGTCAGAGCGCCTCGTGGCGCAACGCGCCCAGTCCCACTTGCCGCTGGCCGGGTCGGCGGTGACGCCGCATTTGGCGGACATGGCCCGGACGATGTGGAGGCCCCAGCCGTCCTTGTCGTCGAACGCCTCCTTCGAAAGGTCGAGGTCTTCGAGGGTGAGTTCAGTCATCGGCTTGGTCTTGGGCAGTTCGTTGTCCCGTTTCAGACGGCGATGATGACCCCGTAGGCGTCCCGGCTGAGTTGGAGACGTATCTCCTCGTCCGGGAACGATCCCAGGTGAGGACGGCCTACGCCTCCCCGAAGTCTGCGACCAGTGGACCAACCTCCTGGCCGGGTAACGGGGGCCGGGTCTGGGACGAGTCGCTCCTGCTCGGGCTGAGCGAATCGCCGATCCGGAAGCCCTGGTGCGCGCTCTACGGATATCCGGGGCGTCCGACCTGGGCAGCGCGGCACGTTCGCTGCGGGCCAAGACCCGGCTTCCCTGACGGTCTTCATGGCGAGCTTTGAACGCCGTAATAGCCTTCCTGCGTGAGCTTCGGTGTGCACGCGCGGAAGGTACGCGACCCCACCCGGCCGTACCGCTGGCGCGTCGCAGATCTCCGCTCGTGTGTGCAGTTGTACCGGCCCCTCGGTTTTCACGCGACCCTCAGTTATCTGGAGGAGATCGCGGGGTCGTTCCGACGTGATGAGGAGGCGCTGCTGCGCGCCCTCGACGCGCTCACGGCGAGCCGCGAGTTGTGGAAGGCCGACGGCCGCGAATACGCCGCCAAGCGTCGACGAGCGAAGCTCCGGGGTCAGCGCCGCCCCCGTCCCACGGATCCCGATCCGAGCCGTTTTCCCGGCCACTGGTACGGCGCTCCGCAAGAGGCGGCCTTGCACGCTCTGAAGTACTGGTGCCGCATGCGCCTCCCTGGCCTTCGTACTCCGTCCGACCAGGTCGCCGAAGACCTGAACACCTGCGTGGTCGCCTGCCTGGGGTCAGGTGGCTCGCTCACCGCCGCACAGCACCAGATCCTCGCCGACTGCAAGCACGCTTTACAGCAGCGCCTACGGCCCGGCATCGCCCAAGACGACCCCATGACCTACTTCCGCACCCGCGACCTGCTGACAGTCGCAAGCCTGCTGGAAACCGCGTCCAGGAGCAGCGCCTCCACACCCTCAGGTCCGGCGAGCAGTACGACGGGCGGAGCCTCTCGCCTCGCAAGCGGGCACGGCAACGTCTTACACGGGCGCGGCCGGCCTGCGAGGAGCGCGACTATGAGCGCGGTGGAGGGCCGACCTCCCTCTGACGAGTGACATGCCCACCCCGTGAGCAGGAATCCTTCCGGTACGACTACGGAGGCGACCGACAACTGGGACGACGTCGGCGCGGACTCGGCTTCACTTGGGGAAGCTCGCGCTGCTCCTCGTCGATCTGGGGTCCTTCATATGCTCCTTGCGCGTCTTCGACGCGGGGAACGACGCGCTTGTGCCAGGCCGCCTGACCGGGCTCCTCTCCGTCGGCCCGCAGGATGACCGGTCGTCGATCTCAATCCGTATGGTCGGCCAGGTGTTGACGGGCACGCTTCCTATAACATGAGATGCATGGGGTTGTTCGAGATCCAGGCCGAGCCGGAAGTCACGGACTGGCTCATGTCGCTCACGCCGGCGCAGCTGGCGAGGGTGGACGCGGTCTGCGGCTTGCTCGCGTTAGAAGGCACCTGCCTCGGCATGCCCCTGTCCAGACCTCTCGGTGGCGGTGTGTGGGAACTGCGGATCAACCTGCACCCGAAGGACATCCGGATCACCTACTGGTTTCCTGGACACGACCGGATCGTGCTGTTGACGGTGTTCCGTAAGACCCGGGACAACGAACACGCTCAGGTCAGACGGGCCAAACAAGCACAGGAGATCTGCGAAGCAGAACACGACACCGACCAGATCATCAGCGTCATCGAGACTCCGGAGGGGTCATGAGCAGCCAGCGGAAAAACCCGCACGTTCTTCTCGGCGACCACCCTGACCTGGCCGCCAAGCGTGACACCGACGAGTACCGCCTCGCCCACGAGGAAGCGCACCTGGCGCTCGCTCTCGGCCGCGCCGTGTACGCCCGGCGCACCGAGCTGGGCATGTCCCAGACCGAACTGGCCCGCCGCGCCGGGATGCGCCAGCCCGCCGTGTCCCGCATCGAGTCCGGTGGTGGAGGGGTTCCGACCCTGGCCGTACTGAACCGGCTCGGGCACGCCCTCGGCTTGCGATTCCGGGTCATCGTCGGCGAAGGTGACGCCGGTGCGGCGGAGACCGAACTGCTCGCCACCGCCTGAGGCCCCGGCCACAGCCGCCCGGGCAGTCGTCGGGCGACGGCCTCGCCGTAGCCGGTGGCGGATCTGGTCGGAGGGCTGCGGGAAAGCGGCACGGATACCGTGTCGAGGTTCGTGACGCCTGGGTCGAAGCCCGCTAGGGGTACATCCGCGTCCAGATCCACTTGCCGCCGGCCGGGTCGGCGGTGACGCCGCACTTGGCGGACATGGCCTGGACGATGTGGAGGCCCCAGCCGCCGTTGTCGTCGAACGCCTCCTCGGAGAGGTCGAGGTCTTCAAGGGTGAGTTCGGTCATCGGCTTGGCCTTGGGCAGTTCGTGGCCCCCGTCCCAGACGGCGATGATGATCCCGTAGGCGTCCCGGCTGAGCTGGAGACGGATCTCCTCGTCCGGCGTCTGGCGCACCGCGTTCGTGACGAGTTCCGAGACGATAAGAAGCGTGCTGTCGAGAATGTGGGAATAGTCCCATTTGCTAATTTGTGTCTCCGTGAGGGTCCGTGCGAGACCCACTGCGGAAGGCGTTCCCGGAAGGGATGTGATCAAATCCTCGGTCGCCGTCATCACCATCGTCCCGTCCTTGCCTGAGTTTCCGATTTCCTGTGACAAGGATCACCGGAACGTTCTGAGGTTCCGCTGTAGACGGCCGAATTGGAAACAGGAGGAAAGATGCCCATCGTCCGCGACCCCCTCGACCCCAAGATCTCGATGTGGCACTTCCTGGCCTTCTGTATGCGCTTCTTCAGGGAGAAGATGGGCCTGTCACTCACCCAGTGCGGGGAGATCATCGGAGTGGCTCGATCGACTGTTTCCAATATGGAAGCGGGGCGTAGGCGTCCGCAAGACGACCAAATGCGCCTGCTCGACAGGGCGTACGGAACCGGGGTGTTTTTCCAGGTTCTGCTCTGGTTTGCCCGAATGGCGCATGACCCGGACTGGGGTCGCCAGATCGACAAGTATGAAGAGGAAGCGGTCTCGGTCAAGACCTATCACGGTCAGGTCGTACCGCTTGCTCTCCAGACGGACGACTACACATGGGCCTGCGTCCGGGCGAGCAAGTTCAAGGACCTGGACGCCACCATGACCCGCCGGACGGACAAGAAGAAGGCCTACTGGGACAAGGGGGACTCCCTCCTCACCTGGACGGTGATCGATGAGGCGGTCCTTGCGCGTCCTGTCGGCGGCACGGAGGTCATGAGAAAGCAGCTCGAGCACCTGCTTGAACTGGCCAAGCTCCCGCACGTGAGCCTGCGCGTAGTCCCTTTCTCTTCGGGCGAGCACATGGGCGTCGACGGATCGATGCAGATCTTCGGCCTGGAGGATCGGGACGTCGCGTACTCCGGCGCGCTCAACGGCGGTCGCCTGATCGAAACGCCTGGCGAAGTTCGGGAGCTTTCGATTACGTTCGACCGTATCGGCGTGAAGGCTGCCTCCGAGGAAGCCTCTCGCGAGATCATTGAACAGTACTTGGAGAGGTACACATGATCGTCCAGTGGCGCAAGAGTTCCTACAGCGGTGGCGTGAACGACGAACAGTGCGTTGAGCTGGGACGACTTGCATCAGAGGCTGGGATCGGGGCGCGGGACAGCAAGGACCCGGATGGGGGGCACCTCACCCTGTCCTTCGCACAGTTCGCTGGCCTCGTCGAGCAGGTCAAGCAGTACCCGACCCGCTGACCATTCCGCCTCGTACCGCCCTGGACGCCTGTTTGGGTGGTCCCATCGCGGCTCAGCTTCGGCGCCTGCTGCAGATGGCTGGGGAGCCTCATGTGAGCCTGCGGATCGTTCCCTTTTCCTCGGGAGCGAACGTCGGCATGAAAGCCCTCTCAGAGCATGGCACTCGCGCGAGATCGTCAAGCGGTACTTGGAGAGCTACGAATGATCATGCGGGTGCGGGCTCACGTTGACTTGCGGCATGTTGTTGGTATGGGCGCGCCGGAAGCAACAACACGCCGCAAGTCAACGAGAGCTCGGTCAGATCTTGATGACGGCGGCGCGTCCCCTGCACAGCATTGCCAGGTCTGCGGGGTCCGAGCTGAGGATCGTGACCGGGCCGGGCGAGGTGAGCGCGGTGGCGCTGAGCATGGCGTCGATGGCGTGCTTGTGGCCGTGCAGGCCGGCATCTGCGAGGAGGGCGGCGGCCTGGCGGGCGATGGGTTCGGTGACCGGCTCGACGACGAGGCGGGAAAGGGTCCACTCCAGGGCGGGCCGGTTGATGCGCGGGTGGACGACTTCCACCAGGGTCGCCGCCGAGGTGATCACGCGGAGGTCGTCGGCGTGGGCCAGGGCGAGCCAGCCGGTGACGTTGCGGTCGCGCAGAACGGCCTTGGCCAGGCCCTCGCTGTCGAGGACGAGGGTACCGCCGGGCATGGCAGGGGAGCGGCTCACGCCGCGTCCGCCCCACCCTGTTCCCTGCGCACCTGGTGGAGTTGGTCGCGCAGAGCCTGGATCTCCTCGTCCGTGATGGGCCCGTGCTCGGCCTCGGCGACGGCGATGATCTCGTTGAGGTTGTCGCGTTCGACCTGGCGGGCGACGGCGGCCGCAACGTAGGCGGACAGACCGGAAGGACCACTGCGGGCCTTGGCGGCTTCCGCGATGTCGCGCGGCATGGTGATCGAGTACTTGGCGGTAGGCTCGCTCATGCTGTTTATCCTACCTGTGATCCTCCTCCGGAGTCGCGCATGACCGGACGGGGGACGGCGGCGAAGCGGGGAAGGGTGAACCATTCCGGGATCTGGCGGCGGAGAGGGCCGGGGCCTTGCAGGTCTACCGCGCTGGAGCGGAGGGCGGCGTCCCAGGTGAGGTCGCCGCGCCAGATCTGGGTCAGGTGGCGGAGGTCGGCGGTCACCGTCACGGAGACCTCGTGGCCGGGGTCGGTGTCGCAGAGGTCGGCAGTGCCCGCTTCAGTGACGAGCCACCAGTGGCGGGCGCGCGGCGGGACGTCCGGAAAGACGAACTGCACCACTGTCCGACCGTTCGGGATCGCGTCGAGGGCGATGTTGCGGCGCATGTCCCAGAGGAGCAGTTTCGGGTCGAGGTCCTGGTCGCCCAGTTCGCCTATCCAGCGGACGCCCCACACTGCGAGGGCCTCGACCACCGGGCGCAGCTCCAGACCGGCCGGGGTGAGGACGTAGCGGTCGTCCCGCCTGGTCAGGACGCCCGCGCGCACCAGCTGGTTCAGGCGTTTGGAGAGCAGCGTCGGTGACATGCGGGGGACGCCCCGGCGCACCTCGTTGAAGCGCTCGCTGCCGGAGAGCAGTTCGCGGACGATCAGCAGCGTCCACCGCTCGTCGAGTAATTCCATCGCCTTGGCGACGGGACAGAACTGGTAATACGAGGCCCCCATGCCTCGCAGAGTAGGACGGTTCGCCCACCCGGAACAGGCCCCGGTACAGATTCTGTACTAGGAGCGCGCCCTTCCGGCTTCTTAGCGTGGACCCCACGAAAACGAGGGGAGAACGTGTCATGGGGGACACACTGAAGGCCGCGCACAGGACGATGTGGGCGTCGGGTGACTACCCGTCGCTGGCGTCCGAGGTCATCCCGGATCTCGGCGCGGCGCTCGTCCGGGCCGCCGGGGTGCGGGCCGGCGAGCGGGTGCTGGACATCGCGGCGGGGTCGGGCAACGCGGCCATCGCGGCGGCGCTCGCGGGGGCGGACGTGGTGGCGAGCGACCTCACACCCGAACTGCTCCAGGCCGGACGGGACGACGCGGCACGGCGGGGCGCGAAGCTGGAGTGGAAGGAGGCCGACGCGGAGGCGCTGCCGTTCGGCGACGGGGACTTCGACACAGTGCTGTCGTGCGTCGGGATCATGTTCGCCCCGCGCCACCAGGTGTCGGCGGACGAGATGGTGCGCGTCTGCCGGCCCGGCGGGACGGTCGGGCTGCTCAACTGGACGCCGGAGGGCTTCATCGGGCAGATGTTCGCCACGATGAAGCCGTACGCGCCGCCGCCTCCGGAGGGCGCGCAGCCGCCGCCGCTGTGGGGGCGGCCCGAGCATGTCGAGGCCCTCCTTGGCGACCGCGTCACCGATGTCCGGTTCGAGAAGCGGACGGTGCGGGTCGAGCGGTTCGGGAAGCCCGAGGAGTTCCGCGACTACTTCAAGGCCCGCTACGGCCCGACCATCGCCGTCTACAACCGCTTGGCCGGGGACACGGAGAAGGTCGCCGCGCTGGATCTCGCGCTGACCGAGCTGGCCCGCGGCCATGACGTCGGGACGTCCAGCCTGGTCATGGAGTGGGAGTACCTGATCGCCACCGCGTGCAGGCGCTGACCCTGAGAAGAACGAAGGCCCCCGGCGCGCGTGCCGGGGGCCTTCACAGGTACGAAGGCGGGTCAGCCCGCGCTGCCCACCGAGACCTCCGCCTGCTCGGCGGGAAGCTCGGCCCGGTAGCTCTCGATCTTGGCGTTGAGCTTGGCGAGGCTGCGGCTGTAGTCGCGGCTGGACAGCCAGAACTTGTAGATGATGACGAGCTCGAAGGCCAGCAGCCCGGCGGCGCTCACCGCGACCACCGGGATGATGGCGCCGGAGACGATCGCGGCGGCGATCGGGGCGACGATGAAGACGCCCATCTGGAACTCGATGCCGCTGATCAGGTGGGGGCGGATGCGGCCCGCCATCAGGACGTTGCGGATCCGGGCGTACCAGGGGAAGCGCTGGTTGAAGCCCTGCTGGAGCGTCGCGATGGTCGGGTCGTCGGCGACGACCCGGTTCTCCAGGTCGGCCTCGGGGTCCTCGGTAAGGGCCTCGGCGGAGCGGAGGTCCTCGTCGGCGTCGGTGATCTCGCCGTTGGCGCGGCGGGCGGCCAGTTCGAGTTCCCCGGCCTCGGCCCGGGCCGCGTTCAGCGTCGTCCGCATCTGGGAGCGGACCTTGTAGATCTCCAGCGCGTCCATGTAGCGGAGCATGTCGAGGAACACGACCGCCAGGGCCGTCCACACGTAGGCGACGTTCCCGGTCGCCGCGTACTGCCCGCCCATGAGGGCTATCGCGCAGGCCAGGACGCGGACGCGGTCAAAGATGTAGTCGAGCCAGGCGCCGAACACCGAACCGGTGCCCTTCAGGCGGGCGATCTTGCCGTCCATGCAGTCGAGCGTGAACGACAGGTGGTAGAGCAGTGCACCGGCGAGCAGCCACGGCCAGGACGCGACGGCGAAGCAGGCGCCGGCGGCGAGGCCGAGGACCAGGGCGCCGACGGTGAGCTGGTTCGGGGTAACGCGCGTCCGGTTGGCGGTGAACCTGACCAGCCGGGACGCGAACGGGTCGACCAGTAGGACGGTCCACCAGGCATCACGCGCCTTGTACGTCCGTTGCCGAACGTCGTCGAGCGTGAAGTTCGCCATGGAGTTCATCCCTTTCATCGTGAGGAGCGGTCCGATGCTACCGCTGTCCGGTTCGGCGAACTCGCATTGTCGCTGATCCGTGACTACAGGGTGCATATGATGATCATTTTCATGGGTACTGTTGCCGAGTGCGCGTCCGTCTCATCGCTCATGTGCCGTTCGCCGGGGTGCTCGCGGCGGCCATCTGGATCCGCGTCCTCGCGGTCCTCGGATATCCGGCCCCGTTGTGGGCAGGCGACTCCAAGAGCTACCTGGAGGCCGCGATCGAGTTGCGGCCGGGCGCCTCGCGTCCGAGTGGATACCCGATCCTGCTCTGGTTGATCAAACCCTTCCACAGTTTCACCGTCGTGGTGTCCGTACAGCACATCCTCGGCGTCCTCGCCGGTGTCCTGGTGTACGTCCTGGTGGTGCGTGCGGGACGGGCGGCGTGGCCCCTGGACGAGCCCGGACGGCTGGCGTGGCGCGTCTGGCTGCCCCCCGTCCTCGCCGCGGTGTTGAGCGCCCTCGTGCTGATGCCCGTCCACCAGATCTCCCTTGAGCACATGCTCATGTCGGACTCGCTGTTCGCCTTCCTGCTGCTCGCGGCGGTGACGGCGGCGCTGTGGCGGTACCGGTCGACCTGGTGGCTCGGCGCGCTGGCCGGCGTGTTCGCGGCGTTCGCGGCGCTCACCCGGACGGCCGGCCTGCCGCTGATCGCGCTGATCCTCGCCGCGATGGTGCTGCGCCGCGCGGGCTGGCGGGCCTGCGCGTCGGCGGCGGTGGCGTTCGTGCTGCCGGTCGTCGGCTACACGTTCTGGTTCCATTCGGAATACGGCCAGTTCAAGATGGCCAAGTCCGACTCGATCTGGCTCTATGGGCGCACCGCCTCGTTCGCCGACTGCGCGGTCATCCAGCCCCGTCCCGAACTGCGCATCATGTGCCCGCAGCTCACCGACCCGCGCATCTCGCCCGCGTTCGCCGTCATGTGGACGGACAACTCCCCGTTCCACGAGATCCCCGGATGGGTCACCGGCGACGAGGCCGACCGGCTCGCTGGCGAGTTCGCCTGGGCGGCCATCGAGAAGCAGCCTCGCGACTACGCGGACGTGGTCGTCCACGACACGCTCATGGCGTTCGACTGGGACCGCGAGCCGTACCCCACCCCCTGGACGTCGCTGCAGTACGAGTTCCCCAAGGGGGAGTCGTGGAAGGACGAGCAGGCGCTCCACGCTGAGAAGTACGACCCGGACGGCAGCGAGACCAGGGTCGTCCGGCCCTGGGCCGATCGGGTCCTCGCCTACCAGAACGACTTCGCCATGCCGGGCACGATCCTCGGCGTCCTGCTGCTCGGCGGGCTCGCGGGCGCGCTCCCGCACGTCCGGTCGCGGGGGAGATGGCGCCCGCTGGGGCCCGTCCGGCACTGGGGGACGAGCGCGCTCCTCCCGTGGGGGACGAGCCTGGCGCTGCTGGTGATCCCCGCCGCCACCGCCGACTTCGACTACCGGTACGTGGTGCCCGCCGTGCCGTTCGCCTGCCTGGCGCTCGGCCTGGTCCTGCTCCCACCGCCCCGGCCTCCCCGTCCGGCCGCCGTTCCGGCGCGGCCAGCGGAGAAACACGACACCCGCTAGAAGGTCGCCGTTATGAGCGACTCGCTGAACCCGGTAACGGTCAGGTCGACCGGCCGAAGCGGCGCTTCGCCGACCTGATCACCGTCGGCAGCCTTCCTGGGACGACATGTACGGCGAGGTTGCCGCCCCCCGTCCGGTAGAAGGACGCGCGGCGCATCCCCGGCGCCGCGCACGGTACCGCGCCGGACGGTTCGGTGTCGGCCAGTTGCACTCTGATACGGGACGTCTCGTCGGCAACGAGGAGGTCCAGCCAGGCGTCCCAGCGTCCTTCGCCCAGCCTGCGGACGTCGATGACCATGGTGAACTCCATGCGCTCATCGCCCGCCGCCTTCTCGACCTCGCCGCCCCGCGAGCCCCCGCCGCCGCGCCGGTCGAGCCCGGCGACCAGGTGGATGTGCGCGGCCGAGTCCGGAGCGGTGGGGACGTGACCGCGCACCCGGAGCTCGCAGCCGTCCCAGCCGACCTCGTCGAACCGCAGGAGCCGCTTCAGGCCTGCGGTTCCCGGCGTGACCGTGAAGGAGAGGTTGCCGTACTCGCGGGTGAAGAACGGCGTGACGGCCGCCCCCTCGCCGTCCTTGGACGCGACGAACCTGGCCGGTGGGGGCGCGTCGATCTCCGGCGCCCGGTCCGCGCCGAGACGGGCGGTCTTGACCAGTCCGCCGCTGGTCATCTCCATGTACAGATCCCAGGTACCCGCCGTCAGCGGCCCACCGGACGAGGCTGATGCGGGGGCGACGTCCACGGTGAAGTAGCCGTCGTCGTGCCGCTCGACGGCGACCCGGTGCTCCGAGCCGGGCTTCTTGGGGCGCAGGAGAAGCGTGCCTGTCTGGGCGGACGGGGCCATCCGGTCGATCGCGGCGGTTCCGCTCAACCGCAGTCGGTCGCCGTCCCAGCCGAGCGCGGTGATGTCGCGCTGGACCCGCAGCCGGTCGGTGAAGTCGAAGTAGGCGTCCGGAATGGTCGCGGTCGGCTCCCGGAATCCGGGGTAGCGCAGGTAGGCATGCTCCTTGTCGGCGACGAGCGGGACCGGCTCCGGATCGAGGTCCGCCTGGATGATCCTCGACAGGAGTTCCTCGTCTCCGCTGCGCAGACAGTGGGCGACCAGCCGGTATTTGGGCGGCATCCGCATCAGCACGGACGGCGTGAGGAACTCTTCGCAGAGGTCGCGGGCGGCGTCCAGTCTTTCCCGCTGGTATTTCTCCGAGGATTCGAGGTAGCGCCGGTTGAACGTGGCGAGGACGTCCCGGTGGAAGTGGCGCAGCAGCATCAGGTCACGGACCTCGCCGGATTCCCGGTGCGTCATGACCTGCTCCATCAGCATGCGGGTCGCCCTGGTGAAGCTGCCACTCGTTGCTGAGCCGCCGTTCTGCATGATGCTGGTGCCGTCCTCCCGGTCCACCAGGTAGTAGCAGTCGTAGTCGGCGATGACGGAGACGCCCGCGGAGTGCAGTAGCGCATGGGAGGTGAATACCTTGTCCTCCCCTGCCAGCATTCCTTCAGGGAATCGCAACCCGTGCCGCTCCACCAGGTCACGGCGGAACAGTTTGTGGGCGGTCAGCGATCTGCCGTAGATGTTGGTCTTCGGGTCGTCCACGACGACGCGGGCCATGTTCTTCTTGAACCGCGCCGCGCCCCGTCCGACGCCGACATAGTTGCCGATGACGATGTCGGTGCCCTGCTCGTCGCCCGTGGCGCACATGCGTTCTAAAGCCTCGGGGCCGAAATAGTCGTCGGCGTCCAGGAAGAACAGGTACTCACCGCGGGCGCGGTCGATGCCGACGTTGCGAGGCGCGCCGGGGCCCCCGGAGTTCGGCTGGTGAACGACCGTGAGCTGTGGCCGTGACCCGGCGATCGCGTCCAGCGCGTCGCCGCTCCCATCGGTGGAACCGTCGTCCACTGCGATGACCTCGACCTGTTCGGGGGCGAGGGTCTGCTTGAACACCGACCCAAGCGCCTCCCCGATCGATGTCCGGCAGTTGTAGACGGGGATGACGACGCTGACTTTGGGGGGAGTCAATGTGGCTCTCAGTCGGTTGGGCCGAACACGCGGTCGGCGGCGCGTGCGGCGGCGTGGCCGTCGTCCAGCGGGCAGAAGCGGTCGACGAAGGCGTCGTAGCGCTCCTTGTGGCCGGCGGTGGCGGCGTCGACGTCGCGGATCGCGTCGAGCAGGTCGTCGGATGTCTCCACGAGCGGCCCCGGCGCCTCGGCCTCGAAGTCGAAGTAGAAGCCGCGGAGCCGGTCCCGGTAGTCGGCGAGGTCGTAGGTGAAGAACAGCATGGGACGGCCCGTGTTGGCGTAGTCGAACATCACCGACGAGTAGTCGCTGATCATCATGTCGGAGATCAGGTACAGCTCGGTGATGTCCGGGTACAGCGACACGTCGCGGACGAAGCCGCCCGGGTCCTCGGGGACGCCGTCCACCACGTTGCTGTGCAAGCGGACGAGCAGCACGTGGTCGTCGCCGAGGACGGCGCGCGCGCGGTCCAGGTCGAGGCGCATGTCGTGCTTGTACCGGCCGCGGCTGTAGTACTGGTCGTCACGCCACGTCGGCGCGTACAGCACGACCCGCTTGCCCTCCGGGATGCCGAGCCGCGCCCGGACCGACCGGGCGACGGCGTCCGCGTCCGGGCTGTGCAGCAGGTCGTTGCGCGGGTACCCGACCTCCAGCATCTCGCCCTTGAACGCGAACGCGCGGCGGAAGATCTCCGTGCTGAACGGGTTCGGCGACAGCAGGTGGCTCCACTCGGGGACGACCGGCCCGTCCGGCTTCTTCTCCTTGCTCTGCAGCGCCGACTTCATCCCCGGCGCGTACGCGAAGTGGACCTCCTTGACGTCCCGGCCGATCTTCTTCAGGGGGGTGCCGTGCCAGGTCTGCAGGACGGTCTGGTCGGGGTGCCGCTGGAACCAGTCGCCGAGCCGGTGGTTCGTGACGATGTAGCGGGACGTCGTCACCGCCTCCTGCCACTCCTTGCCGTTCAGCCGCACGGCCTTCAGCGTGTCCGGCAGCTCGACCTGCGCGTCGTTGACGACCCACAGCTGTTCGAGATCGGAGCCGCGCCGCAGCAGCTCCTCGTGGATCGCCTTCGGGCTGTCGGAGTACTGCCGGCCGTTGAAGCAGGAGAACAGCACGGCGTCGCGCAGCCCGTCGCGGGCGACGGTGCGCCGCGCCTCCTCCCGGTACTTCGCGCCGGCGCTCTTCTCCTCGCCGGACACGTCCCCGGTGACGGCGACGACGAGCCTGCCGTTCTTGGTCTCCAGCGCGTAGCCGCGCCGCGCCACCTCCTGCGGCTCCGGCAGGGCGCGCTGCGCGGCCTCCGTCAGCCGGACGGTCAGCGCCCGCTCGCCCGGCGGGCGGAACAGCACGTCCCAGCGGCCGGGGCGCAGCGGCAGGACGCCCGCGACGCCCGGCACGGCCGCCACCGGGACGTCCGCGCGCAGCACGCCCGAGCCGTCCGGGACGAGGTCGAACGCGTACTCCTTGCGGCGCCCGCGGCTGCGCACCACGATCTGCCCGGACGCGTGCGCCGGATGCGTCGCCGCCAGCGCCAGCGTCCCGCCGGGGCCCCACGCGACCTCGTCCACCGAGAGCCGCGTCGTGGCCCGGCGCACCCGCACGTACCCGCCCGGACCGTGCCCCGCGCTCACCTCCAGCGCGCCGAACGTGCGCCGCGCCTCCGCCACGCCCTCGGCGAGGACGAGCGGCCGGCCGTCCGCGGACAGCGCCCAGTCGCGGGTGTCGTCGATCGACTCGGGGTCGATGTCGACGTCGAGCGCCGAGGGGTCGATGCGGGCCGTCCAGCCGGGCCCCGCCGGGGAACCCTCCACGCCCTCCGCAGCGGGCCGGGCCGTCACCGGGACCGGGACGCGGGAGTCGCCGAGCGTCAGCACCAGCTCGGCGGGCGGGTCGCCGGCCGACTCGACCTCGACGAGCAGCGAGTCGTCGTCCCAGCGCAGCACCGTCGCCCGCTCCCGGACGCGTTCCACCTGCACGACGAGGTTGCCGTCCACGACCTTGGGGACGACGCGCACGTCATCGGCCACGTACCGGTAGGGCGGGTGCGCGCCGGTCCCGGAGCCGCCGCCGCGCACCGGGCCCTGCCGGAACACGCCCGCGTTCAGCACCGAGGCGTGCACCTCCCAGGTGCCCTCCGCCCACGCGCCGTGCTCCTTCAGCTTCCCGGCGTCCAGGGAGAACTCGAAACCGGTCCAGCCGCCGGACGACTTGCCCGGCTTCGGGGTCTGCCGCGCCTTCATGACGATCTTGCGGCCGCCGTTGCGCAGCGTCACCGTCTTGATCGACGTCCAGCGGCGGCGGGAGCTGACGGAGTTGATGTAGGCCTCGCCCGTGACGACGAGCCGGTCGTCCTCCCACCGGACCGCGTGCGCCCGGCCCCGCATCTTGACTTCGTCGCGCGCCCGGTACACCTCGCGCGGGACGTCGAGCTTGGCGTCCTTCCAGTACGGGTAGACGACGTAGCGGCGCACCGGGTCCCGGACGATCGACGGCGACGACTTGCCGCGCTCGTACCGGACGACCTTCACCAGCTCCATCGTGTGGCCCGTCTCGGCGAAGTGCCACTTCAGCCGGGTCAGCGCGGAGGCCTCGGCGAACACCTTCGGCGAGACGCCCTTCGCGTACGCCGCGGCCTGCGCGACGACCTGCTCGCGCTCGTCGCCGGACAGGTCGGGCAGGATGTCCAGGAACGTCGTCAGCTCGGTCGTGACGAGGGCGAGCTGCAGCCGCCGCAGGTCCTTGACGTCGCCGCGCTCGGCCAGCCACGCCGTCGCGAGGTTCGCCGCACCGAAACCGTCCGCGATCTCCTGCAGCTCGGTGGTCGGCGGGTAGCGCCGCGACCGGCGGTGCAGGACGACGTCCGGCACCACGTCCACGGACTTCGCCAGGTGCAGGACCCGCACCATGACCGGCAGGTCGTCGTAGCGGCCGAGGTCGGGGAACTCCAGCCCGTGCGCGTCCCAGAAGGAGCGGCGCAGCAGCGTCCCGGTGATCTTGCGGTCGCGCAGCAGGTCGGGGCTGCGGTGCAGGTCGGTGGCCTTCGCCGGGTCCGCGGTGTCGCCGCGCCGCTTCCACTGCGACACCTGGCCCGTCCACTTGCGGGACGCGTCGGGGCCCTTCGCCAGCTCCGAGCCGGACGCCTCCAGCGCGCTGTGAAGCGCCGCGACCGCGTCCGGCGGCATCGGGTCGCCGCCGTCGGCGAACAGCAGGAACTCGCCGCTGCTCTGCGCCACCGCCAGGTTGCGGGCCGCGCCCCGGCTCGGCGCGCCCTGCCGGATCAGCCGGAACCGGTCGTCGGGCAGCGCCGCCAGCGCGGCAGTGCCGGTGCCGTCGTCCACGACCAGGACCTCCAGGTCCCGGAACGTCTGGTCCGCGATCGACTCCAGGGCGCCGCCGAGGTTCTCCCCGGCGCCGTGAGTGAGGACGATGACACTGATCCTGCGGGCGGACAAGCGACCCACTCCTTCGATCACTTCGGCCGTCCCGGCGGCGATGCCGGGGCGGTGACAGCGGGTTTGCGCGACGGGCGCGTGCGCCGGATGCTACTGCGGTCCGGCGCCCGGCGTGGCGCTCTGCGGCGGATTCGCGATCTTCTCGCCGAGGAACACCCGGCGCACCGCGCGCTCGGCCGCGTTCCCGTCGTCCCACGGGCAGAACCGCGCCTGGAACGCCTCCAGGTTCTTGCCCGCCGCGTCGCCCCACGGGGCCTTCGTCACGAAGGCGTCGATGAGCTCGTTCTCGGTGTAGGCGACGATCCCGGGCGGGAACTCGGTGAGGTCGAAGTTCACGCCCCGGGTGAGCCGGTAGGTCTCCCAGTCGTTGGCGTAGACGACGATCGGCTTGCCGAGGTTGGCGTAGTCGAACATGATCGACGAGTAGTCGGTGAGCAGCGCGTCCGAGGCGATCATGAGGTCCTCGACCGACGGGTGCTTGGACACGTCGATCACCCTGTCCTCGGGCCAGCCCAGGTCGGCCGCCATGTCCTTCAGCTTGTAGTAGTAGTGCGCGCGCAGCAGGAGGACGTGGTCGTCGCCGAGCTGCTCGACGACGCGGCCGATGTCGAACATCGGCGTGTAGCGGCGCTGGTAGTCGCGGTGCGTCGGCGCGTACAGGACCGCGGTCTTGCCCTCGGGGACGCCGAGGTCGGCGCGCAGCCGCGCCTGCTCGTCCGGCGTGGCGCGCACCAGCCGGTCGTTGCGCGGGTAGCCGATCTCCAGCATCTCGTAGTGGCACGGGAAGCCGCGCTCCCACGCCTCGCTGGTCAGCGGGTTGGCGGAGACGAGGAAGTCCCAGCGGTCGGACCGCTCGATGAGGGCCTTGAAGTCCATGTCGGCGGCGCCGACCGGGTACTCCATCTGGTCGAGGCCCATCTTCTTCAGCGGAGTGCCGTGCTGGGTCTCCAGGTGAACCTGCCCCGGCCGCTTGACGAGATGGTCGGGGAAGTTGACGTTGTTGACGAAGTACTTCGCGGCGGCGATCGTCCGGTAGTAGTCCGCGGAGCCGGCGACGACGTAGTCCACGCCCTCGGGCATGTCCTTGCGCCCGCCCGGCTTCACGATCCACACGCAGCGGATGTGCGGGGCCAGCTCCCGGACCTTCTCGTAGATCGCGGCCGGGTTGCAGGCGTACCCGCGGTACCAGTAGGCGGCGAAGACGGCGAGGTCCTCCTCGATCGGCATGTGCCGCCGCATCCGGTAGTAGCGCTCCTTGGCGAGCTCCTTGGAGTACAGGACGCTGCGCTTCTGCAGCTTCCTGACCTTGCGCCCGCGCTTCCTGGCCTTCGCCGAGAGCGTCGGCGAGCTGAGGCGCTCCCAGGCCTTGAAATCGCCCCGCTCGATCGCGCGGTGCTTGTCGGCGAGGCCCGGATCGTCGTCCGGCGGGACGTGCCCCGCCGGCTTGTACCGGTTGTAGGTCTTCGACATCTCGGCGAAGAACCGCGGCTTCTCCGACGGGACCACGCGGTCGGCGCGTTCGAGGATGACGAGCAGGTGCCAGATCGTCCGGTCGAACATCAGCGGCCGGAGCGAGTCCATGTCCGGGCCGAGCGCGTCCATGAACGCGAAGATGCGGTCGTACTGGTCGAAGGCGTCGAAGTGCTTGGCGCTGGCCGTCTTCGTGATCGCGCCGCGGCGGCGCTGCCGGTAGACGTAGCAGACCCGGTCGAGGAAGCTGACCCGCTCGGCGGCCATGAGGACCGGGTAGGTGATGCTGACGTCCTCGTAGTAGCCGCTGTTGAAGCGCAGCCCGTGCTCGATCATGAACTCGCGGCGGATCGCCCGGTTCCAGATCGAGGTGAACATCTCCAGCAGGCTCGGCCGGTCGGCGATCGTGAACACGTCCGGCGCGGGCGGCTCCCGGAACAGGTGGTTGATGATGCTGCGCTTGACCCGCCCGTTCCAGTAGGACCGCGCGTAGTCGAACATCAGGACGTCCGGGCGCGTCTCCTGGAGCCGGTCGACGATCGCGCGGACGGCGCCCTCGGTCGCGTAGTCGTCGCTGTCGAAGAACCAGACGTAGTCGCCGGTCGCCATGTCCATGCCGACGTTGCGCGCGTGGCCGAGCCCCACGTTCTCGGTGAGATGCCGCACCCGGACGCGCGGGTCGCGCGCGGCGAACTCGTCGAGGATCTCCCCGCAGCCGTCCGGCGAGGCGTCGTCGACCGCGATGATCTCAAGATTCGGCAGATCCGGATCCAGAAGGGAATCCAGGCACTGCCGGATGTACCCCTGCACTTTGTGCACGGGCACGATGATGCTCAAGGAGATGTCGTGATCACTGCTCACGCGTAGGCCAATCAGCTACTCGGTGAATCTGGACTATACCCGCAGATCGTAGTTAGATCTTATGTCCCGCCATGAGACGGCTTGAGCAGCCATCGTCCCTTGGGCTCGACGGCCCACCGGGTAAGGCGCTGGACGGGGACGGTGGAGAGCAGGACGCCGAGCGCGAGGCCGCCGGCCGTGACGAGGACGAGCCCGAGCGGCGTCCGGAGGAAGCCGCCGTCGAGGACGCCGCCGTACTCCAGCGCCTTCACCACGAGGCCGTGCAGCAGGTAGACGTACATCGTCCGGGTGCCGAGCGCCGTGTACCAGGCACGGCCGCGCGGCACGGCCGCGAGGAACGCCATGCCGAGGACGACGGCGATCCCCAGTGCGAGCAGGCGGTACGCCATCCCCTCCAGTGCGCCGAAGCCCATGTGCTCGTAGCCGCGGTTCCACAGCAGGACGCCGCGCTCGACCTTCGGCACGACGGCGCCGAGCTGCCAGACGTAGGCGATCGGCAGCGCCGCGAGCAGCGCGGCGGCGCCGGCCCAGCGCGTCCAGCCGGGGCCGCGCAGCGCCTCGACGCGGTCGCGCCGGACGGTCAGGCCGAGGACGAAGAACGGCAGCAGCCCGGCGGCCCGGCACAGCGTCGAGTCGGAGTTGAAGCTCCAGCTCCCGGCGACCAGGCACAGCGCCACCGACACCGCGACCGGGTGCCGCAGGTGCGACCACAGCGGGGCGCTCAGCCGCCACAGCACCAGCGCGACGAGGAACCACATCAGGAACTGCGGACGGAAAAGCTCGTGCAGGCGGAACTCGTTCCCCCTGATGATCACAAGCTGCATCCGGTAAAGGACGTCGAAAATCACATACGGCACGATCAACGTCGGGAAAACAACCCGGAATTTCTCCGTCGACTTCATGAAGCCGCGGGAGAAGTAGCCGGAGACGAACACGAACGCCGGCATGTGGAAGGCGTAGACGAGCGAGTACACCGCGTTCACCGCGTGGCTGTCGTTCCGGAACACCTCCCAGCAGTGCCCGAGCACGACCAGCATGATCAGGAAGAACTTGACGTTGTCGAAGTAGGCGTCGCGCTCCTTGGGCGCGGGCCGGTCACCGGACGTCCGCGCGTCCGTCCGCGTGTCGGTTCGGACGCCCGCGGGCGCGGCCGGGGCCACCGCGCCGGGGAGCACCGGGTCCGGGACGGTGACGGACGCCGGCGGACGCGGGGGAGGAAGGATGTCGGTCATGTCTCCGATTGCTTTGTTCGGTCCGGCTAACGTGACCCGCCCGGGCGCCGCAACGGGGTGAACACCCAGGTCATCTTGGGTTCCAGGGCCCAGCTCATCGACCGGACGACGGGCTTGGAGCACAGCGCCGTCCCGACGACGAGGGCACCGCAGACCACGATGACGACGCCGGGCTCGGTGTGCATCCAGTCCGCGCCCCACCAGCCGGTGAAGTTGAGCAGCCGGGTCACGAACCCGTGCAGCAGGTAGGCGTAGAGGGTGTAGGCGCCGAGCTGGGTGTACCAGTGGCGCCGGCGGGGGATCAGGCTGAGGAACGCGGCGACGAACACGGTCGCGCAGGCGAACATGGCGAGCCGCACCAGGGAGCCGGTGAAGTTGCCGACGTGGAGCTCGAAGTTCGGGTGCTTCCAGTAGATCCAGCTCCGCGACATGTGGTTCATGACGAGGTAGGTCCCGCCGAGGCCGGCGGCGAGGACCAGCGCCCCGATCGGCCGCGCGATCGGCTTCTTCAGCAGCTCGAAGTGCTCGGGCCGCAGCGTGAGCCCGAGGACGTAGAACGGGAGCAGCCCGATGACGCGGTGGATGTCGAACGTCCCGCCGAGGTCGCTCATGTACGACACCAGCGCGAACACCAGCGCCACCGCGAGCGGCCAGCGGATCTGCTGCCAGACGGGGGTGGACAGCCGCCACATGAACAGCGCGATCAGGAACCACGTCAGGTAGTACGGGTTCAGGAGGCTGATCTCCAGCTCGTTGCGCCCGGCCAGCCAGTCGTACAGCGAGTAGGCGGTCTCGAACACCACGTACGGCACGCCGACGTGGGTGATGAGCTTGCGCGCCTTGCCGCCGGCGAACGTCCAGTTACGCGAGAAGTAGCCGGTGATCACGATGAACAGCGGCATGTGGAACGAGTAGATGAAGATGTACAGGCCCTTGGCCATCGGGACGTTCAGCAGGTTGGCCAGGGAGTGGCCCGCCACCACCAGCAGGATCGCGAAGTACTTGGCGTTGTCGAAGAAGGGGTCGCGCTCCTTGCGCGGCCGGGCGGGCTGCGCGGGCGCCGGGACCTGTGCGGTGCCCGCGGCGGCCGGGGCCTGCGCGACGGCCGCGGCGGCCGGTGCCGCCGGGTCCGTGGACGGCGGCTGCGCCGGGTACGGGGCCGTCTCGGCTCCGGAGGGCCTGGTGGTGTACGTCATAGGGCCGCCCGGTCAGGTGTCCTTGCAGATGTCGTCGCTGGCCCGGATCTCGCCCTGCTGCTTCGGGATGCCGGCGCCGGCGCTCTTCAGGTTCGTCCAGTCCCGTCCGACGACGAGGTCGACGACGCCCGGCGTGGCGCCCGTCCCGCGAGCGGCCGGCTGCGGCTTGCTCGGGATCAGCCCGGCGAGCGTCTGGGCCTGCTGGTCGGCGCCGGAACCGTACAGCACCTTGGTGGTCGTGGTGGTGGAGGGGGCGTTGCCGCCGACCGTCACCTGGAAGCCCTGCGACTCCAGGTCGTCGGCGACGCGCCCGGCCTGGCCGTTGATGCCGCTGCCGTTGTAGACCCGCACCCGCACCTGGCTCGGCGGGATCTTCGACCCGCCCGCCTTGGGCTCCTTGGGCACGGTCTTGTCGTTGCGGACGGCGGAGAAGAACGGCTGCGCGGCGGCGCTCAGCGCGACCCGGTTCGGGTCGGCCGCGTCGGGCCCGGACGGGACGGTCACGAACCGCAGCTTGCCGGAGCTCATGCCCTGCATCTCCTGGGCGAGGTCCATCATGACCTGCGGCGTCAGCTCCTTGTCGGTGGTGAGCGACTTGGTGACCGCGTTCATGAGCTGGAGGAGCGACTTGGGGTTGCTGAGCACGCCCGCGCTCATCGCTTTACTGGCGAGGGCGCCCATGAACTTCTGCTGGCGCTTGATGCGGTCGGTGTCGGAGCCGTCGCCGAGCCCGTGCCGGACCCGCACGTAGGCCAGCGCCGTTTCGCCGGAGATCTTGTGCTGGCCCTTGGACAGCTTGAGTCCCGACTTGGGGTCGTTGACGTCCTTCGGCAGGCACACCGGGACGCCGCCGACCGCCTTCGTGATGGTCTTGAACCCGGCGAAGTCGACCTGCATGAAGTGGTCGACGCGGATGTTGGAGATGCTCTCGATCGTCTTGATGACGCAGGCGGCGCCGCCGTTGGTGAACGCCGAGTTGATCTGGGCCCGGGACTGCGCCGGGACCACCGTGCCCTTGCGGGTCTTGCAGGACGGCATCGGGATGATCAGGTCGCGCGGGAAGCTGATCCCCATCGCCTGGCCGCCGCCGGGCGACAGGTGCAGCAGGATCATCGTGTCCGAGCGCGGCGGCTCGTTCTTCATCTGGCGGCCGTACTTGGCGTTGGACCCCGCGCGGGTGTCGGACCCGAGCAGCAGGATGTTCATCGCGCTGTTCAGCTTCTTCGGCCGGTTGGGGCCGAGCTGCGCGTTGACGTCCTCGTGCGAGATGTTTCCCATCGCCTTGCGGTAGACGCCGTAGGCGGCGAGGGAGCCGACCACCATGACCGCCGACAGCCCGACGCATACCCATCCGAGGATGCGCCAGCCGCGTCGAGGCGCCGGCTGCGGGTCGGCGTCGTCGACGTACTCCATGTACATCGGGTTGCTGTTCATCGGCTCCGGGTCCGGGGTCTCAGCGGCTCTTGGAGGTGTGGGGGTCATCCCCCCACACGGGATCGCCCGCTTTCAGGGGTCGGGTGATGAGACTGGGGCAAGGAGAGCGTAGGTCAGGGGAGCCGGTACGGGGACCCGGATGCGTCATTCGGTCCGGGCAGACCGGCCACCACCGTCACATGCTCCACTGTCAGACGTCGATCTAGGGCGGCTTTGTCAAAGTTTCGTTGGATTATGACGGAAGCACCCGAGGCTAGCGGCGCGAGCAGCGCGATCAATACCCCGTCGAGTGTGGTGAACGGCATATGAACCAGCAGGCGGTCGCGTGCGTCCAGCTCCCATTTCTCGGCCGCGGCGCGGGCCGCGCCCACCAGCTCCGCACCGCTGAGTGTGGTCTTTGTCACATTTGAAGCGGTCACATCCAACGCGGGAGCCACGGGAGTCACCTCCGGTCCCGGATCGAACCGGTCGCCGTAGGTGCGGACCTCGCCGGCGTAGTCGGTCACGCCGGGCGGGCAGTCGGCGAGCGGGCCGCCGAGCGCGTGCAGCGACAGCCCGACGATCTCCTCGGCCTCCCCGTCGCCGACCACGTCGTCCAGCACCTCCTGCGCCGCCGCCAGGATGTACGGCCCGGACGACCCGATCGGTTCGGCCGCGTCCCGTCCCCGGACCGATTCCGGGTCGACCGGCTCCACGACGAGCCCCGCCGACCAGCAGGCCATCAGCCACACCGCCGTCTGCCAGTGCGGCGGCAGCACGAGCACGACCCGGGTGCCCGGCTCGGCGCCGAGGCCGTCCACCAGGAAGTTCGCCGTCTTGGCGACCCAGTTGTCGAACGTCCGCGCGGACAGCTCGACGCGTTCCCCGGCCGCGTCGTCGTAGAACGTGACCAGCGGGTTGGACGGGTCGTCCGCCACCCGCCGCCGCAGCAGCTCCGCGGGCGTGGCCGCGCTCGGGTCGTGTGCGCTCATGGCCCGAGCGTATGCCCGCATGATCGTCCGGCGGCCACCACACGCCCGGTGCCGCTACCCTCCGCACGGGTGCACGACCACCGTCGAACCGCACACGCGGGCGACGCGGGCCTCACGAACACGGCGCAGGGCCTCACGAACACGGCGCAGGACTCATGGACACTGCGCGGGCTTCACGGACACTGCGCGGGCTTCACGGACATTGCGCAGGGACTCACGAACACGGGGCGGGAACGGGAAGATGAACGCTGGTCGGCTGCTCGTCCGCGGCACCGCGGCTCCGGCGCTGCTCGTCGTCGCGTGGCTGGCGGTCTCGCTGCCGCTCCTGCTGGCGGGCGTGTTCCGCCCCGGGCCGGCGATCGCGCTGTTCGTGCCGGTCGCGGCCGCGGTGCTGTGGCTCGGCCTGCGGTCCCGGCCCCGTGACCTGCCGGGCGAGTCGCGAGGGAGCCTGAACGGTCCCGGCGGCGTCGACGCGGTGCCGTGGTGGACGACCGGGAGCGTCCTCGCGATCACCCTCGCGTTCCTGGTGCTCCAGGTGGTGATGTGCGCGGAGCAGATCGTCGTCCGCCGCGACCCGGCGTCCTACGTCCAGTTCGCGACCTGGCTCGCCGAGCACGGGTCGCTGCCCATCCCGCAGAGGGCGGAGGCGTTCGGCGGCCCGGACGCCCTCCTCCGGTTCGAGAGCCCCGCCTTTTACCAGGACGGCGGCGCGATCGTCCCGCAGTTCATGGCGGGCATGCCGCTGGTCCTCGCGCTCGGCGGCTGGATCGGCGGCACGCACGGGATCCTGCTGATGGCGCCGCTTCTCGGCGCGTGCTGCGTGCTGTCGTTCGCCGGGCTCGTCGCGCGGCTCGTCGGCCCGCGCTGGGCCCCCGCCGGAGCGCTGCTGCTGGCGCTGACGCTGCCGATGCTCTACGTCTCGCGCAGCACGTTCAGCGAGCTGCCCGCGATCGTCCTGCTGCTGGGCGGGCTGTCGCTGATGTACGACGTCCGCCGGGAGGAGGGACGTCTCGCCGACCTGAAGGCGTTCCTGGCGGGGGCAGCGCTCGGGCTCATCGTGCTCGTCCGCATCGACGGGCTGCGGGACGTCCTGCCGGTGCTCGCGTTCGCCGGCCTCCTCATCGGGCTCAGGCGGCGCACCGGTTACCACGTGGCCGGTGGGCTGCTGCTCGGCGCCGGTGCGGGGCTGGTCGAGGGCTTCACGCTGTCCCGGCCCTACCTCGCGTATCTCGAATCGTCGCTCAAGCCGCTGCTGGCCATCAGCGCGGCGGTGCTCGTCGCGACGGTCGTCCTGGTCGTCCTGCTGCGCTGGAATCGGACGGGCACGCGGCTGCGGGCGCTGGGGCCGGCGGTCGCGCGAGGCCGGCTGCCGGGCGCCGCCGCCGTCCTCACCGTGGTGGTGATGACCGGTTTCGCGGTCCGGCCGCTGGTGCAGACCGTCCGCCGGGTCCCGGCCACGCGGGACGACGAGCTGAACGCGCAGTTCATCGAGACGATCCAGCGCATCCAGGACCTCCCGCTGGACGGCACCCGGCAGTACTCGGAGCTGTCCCTGTACTGGGTCGGCTGGTACATCGGCGTCCCCGCGCTGCTGTTCGCGACGCTGGGCGCGGCACTGCTGGTGCGGCGGCTGCTGCGCGGCCGGTCGCCGGAGTGGCTGCCGCCCTACGCGATGATCGTCTGGACGACGGCGCAGGTGCTGCTCCGGCCGGGGATCACCCCCGACCATCCGTGGGCGTCCCGGCGGCTGATCGGCCTCGTCATCCCCGGCCTGCTGCTGTTCACCGTGTTCGCGGCGGCGTGGACGGTGCGGCGCGTCCGCCGGGTCGGGTACGGGCCGAAGCTGGTGAACCGGGGCGCCGCCGGCGGCGTCGCGCTGATGCTGGTGCCGATCGTGCTGACGTCCGGCGGGTTCATGGTGACCCGGACCGAGCAGCACGAGGTGGCCGCCGTGCGGGGCATGTGCGACACGCTGCCGCCGAGCGGTTCGGTCGTGGTCGTCGAGCAGTCGACGGCCGACCGGTTCCTCCAGGTCGTGCGCGGCATGTGCGGGCTGCCCGCCGCGCGGGTGCGCGGCGGCGCCACGCCCGCCGACATGGAGCGCATCACCCGGGGCGTGTTCGAGGCCGGGCGACGTCCGGTGATCATGGCGGCGAAGCGGGAGCAGGTCGCCCCGTACGGGACGCCCGAACGGGTCCTGTACGTGCGGACGAGGCAGGACGGACGCACCCTCCCCGAGCCGCCGGGCGGGACGTGGGGGCTCACCATGGAGGTCTGGATCGCCGCGCCCTCCGCCCCTTAACGGCTGCCGGCGCGCGCCAGGGCGAGTATCCTCGCGCTGCGTGAGTACCCAGTCTGCCGAGCCGACGTCCGAGACCGCGCCCGCCGAGTACGCCGAAACCGTGCCCGGCGAGTCCGTGCCCGTCGAGGCCCTGCCCGCCGAGGCGCCGCCGTCGCCCGCGGCGGCGGCCGAGCCGGTGGAGCCGGCGAACGGGCCCGTCCACGTCACGATCGTCCTGCCCTGCTACAACGAGCAGGACCACGTGATCGACGAGGTCGAACGCATCTGCAAGGCGATGGACAACAGCGGCAAGACCTACGAGCTGCTGGCCGTCGACGACTGCTCGACCGACGACACGCTCGCCCGGCTGCGCGAGGCGGAGCCGCGCTTCCCCAACATGCGGGTCGTGGCGTTCCAGCACAACAGCGGCTCGGGCACCGTCCGGCGGATCGGCTCCCAGCAGGCCCGCGGCGACATCGTCGTGTGGACGGACGCCGACATGTCCTACCCGAACGAGCGGATCCCCGACCTCGTGGACGTCCTGGACACCGACCCGTCCGTCGACCAGGTCGTCGGTGCGCGCACCACCGAGGAGGGGACGCACAAGGTGCTGCGGGTCCCCGCCAAGTGGTTCATCCGCAAGGTCGCCGAGCGGCTCACCAACTCCCGGATCCCGGACCTGAACTCGGGGCTGCGCGCGTTCCGCCGCGACGTGTCGCTGCCGTACCTGCGGCTGCTGCCGCCCGGGTTCTCCTGCGTCACCACGATCACGATCGCGTTCCTGTCGAACCAGCACCCGGTCCGGTACATGCCGATCGACTACGCGAAGCGGGCGGGCAAGTCGAAGTTCCACTTCACCAAGGACGCCTACCGCTACATCCTGCAGGTGCTGCGGATGGTCATGTACTTCAACCCGCTCAAGGTGCTGATGCCGCCCGCGCTGTGGCTGATCGTGATCGGGCTGCTCAAGGGCGTGTTCGACATGGTGGTGCACTTCGGCTACTTCGCCAACAACACCATCATGATCTTCGTGACCGGGTTGATCATCGCCTCGCTGGCGCTGCTCGCCGACCTGATCGTCCGCTCGCGCGGCGACGTCTAGCGTGGCCTCCGGCGGCATGCGCGTCGCGATCGTCGGGCCGGCGTTCCCGTACAAGGGCGGCGGCGCCCGGCACACGACCGAGCTGGCGCACCGGCTCGCGGCGGCGGGCCACGAGGTCGTCATCGAGTCGTGGCGCGCCCAGTACCCGGGGTTCCTGTATCCGGGGCAGCAGACGATCGCCGAGCCGGAGGGCGAGCCGTTCCCCGCGACCCGGCACCGGCTCGACTGGCGGCGCCCGGACGGCTGGTGGCGCACCGGCCGCGCCCTGCGCTCCTTCGACCTGGTCGTCCTGGTGGTGCTGAGCACCGTCCAGGTGCCGTCCTACCTGGGGATCCTCGCCGGTCTGCGGAGAGGCGCCGCGAAGAACGCGGGAGGATGCAGGGTGGTGGCGCTGTGCCACAACGTCCTGCCGCACGAGCGGAAGCCGTACGACGAGCCGCTGATGAAGCGCCTGCTGCGGAAGGTGGACGGCGTCCTGGTCCACACCGACGCCCAGGCCGACGTGGCGCGGACGCTCACCGATCGTCCCGTGCGGGTCGCGGAGATGGCCGCGCACCTTCCGTCGGAGGGCGCCCCCGCTCCTGACGACGAGAAGGTGCGCCGGCGCCTGCTGTTCTGGGGGATCGTCCGCCCGTACAAGGGCCTGGACGTCCTGCTGCGAGCCCTCGCCGAAGGCCCGGACGACGTGGCGCTGACCGTCGCGGGCGAGTTCTGGAGCGGCCTGGACGAGACGCGCGAGCTGATCCGGTCGCTGGATCTGACCTCACGGGTGGAACTGCGCCCCGGCTACGTCCCCGCCGCGGACGTCCCGGGCCTGTTCGCCGCCGCCGACGCGCTCGTCCTGCCGTACCGGACGGCCACCGCGTCACAGAACGTCTGGATGGCCTACGCGCACGGCCTGCCGGTGATCGCCACCGACGTGGGCGACTTCGGGGCCCAGGTCCGCGACGGCGTCGACGGCCTGCTCTGCCGGCCGGACGACGTGGCGTCCCTGGCGTCGGCGCTGCGCCGGTTCTACGCGCCGGGGGAGCCGGAGCGCCTGCGCTCCGGCGTCCGCCCGGTCGACCACGGCCCGCTCTGGACCGCCTACGTCGACACCCTCACAGGTGCGGTTCGATGATCTTCATCAGGGCGCGCTTGGGCTTGGCGCCGACGATCTGCTCCACGACCTCGCCGTTCTTGTAGAGCAGCAGGGTCGGCAGGCCCATCACGCCGTACTTGTTCGGCGTCTCCGGGTTCGCGTCGTAGTCGATCTTCGCGATCCGGATCTTGCCGTCCTGCTCCTGCGCGATCTGCTCCAGGACGGGAGCGATCATGCGGCACGGCCCGCACCAGTTCGCCCAGAAGTCGACCAGCACCGGGGTGTCACTCTTCAGGACCTCGTCCGCGAACGTCGCGTCGGTCACGGTGATCGGGGCCGTCACGATCCCTCCTTCGTAGGCTGCGTATCCCTCACAAGCTCCTTGGAGGGGGCTTCATTCCCGGCGTCCGGCGCGGTGCGTCCCAGCAGGAACGCGACGCCCGCGTTGGCCAGGTCGGCGACGGTCAGCAGCACCCGGGACGCGATCGCCACCACGACCGGCGCGCCCGCCGGCAGCACCGGCGTCAGCACCACCGTGAGCGCGGCCTCCCGCGCCCCGATGCCGCCAGGCGCGATGAAGACGAGGAAGCCGGCGACGAACGCGAGCGCGTAGGCGCCGGTAGCGACGAACGGCAGGCCCTTGCCGTCACCGCCGACGGCCATGCAGAGCAGCCAGGTGTGGACGCCGAACAGGGCCCAGCCGAGGACCGTCCAGCCGATGGCCTTCAGCGTGACGCCGAGGCTCACCGGGTGCTCCAGCGGCGGCCGGCGGATCAGCCTGAGCATCGTCCCGAGCGCCCACGTCACGATCTTCGGGTGCAGCATCGCCAGCAGGAACGGCGCGAGCAGGAACAGCCACCAGTACTCGTTCCGGGCCGCTTCGGACGTCAGCGGGAGCGTCACCGCCGCGACCGCCAGCCCGCACGCCGTGGACGTCGCCACCGCCAGCAGCGTCGACCCGAAGCTGCGCTCCGGCGGCACCCGGTGCTCGCGGGTCATCTCGATCTGCGTGACCAGCGCCCACACCTTGCCCGGCACGTACTTGCCGAGCTGAGAGATCCCGGAGATCCGGAAGATGGCCCGGACCGGCAGCGGCGACCCGAGCCCGGCGAGGAACTCCCGCCAGCCGAGCATCCAGACGAAGAGCCCCGCCAGCCCCGCGGCCAGCGCCGCGGTGAGCGCGGCCCAGGACATCTGCTCGAACGCGCGCACCGTCGCGTCCCACTGGGAGGCCACGCTGTAGGCGCAGAACGCCAGCGCGAGCAGCACCAGGGACACGCGCAGCGCCCGCACGGCGACGACCCTCATGTTCACCCGCACAGCGTAGGCGAACGCGACGTCCCACCCGCCCGCTCGTCCTAGAGTTGGGGGCGATGAAGATTTCGGATGTGGTCGCCTTCATGGGGCACCAGGTGCACGTGTGCCGGTACCGCGAGGCGGGGACGCTGCTCGGCTGGATGGGGCGGGACCTGCGCGGCAAGCGCGTCCTCGACGTCGCGGGCGGTGACGGCTACTGGGCGGGCCAGGCGCGCAGGCGCGGCGCCGACGCCGTCTCGATCGACCTCGCCCGCACCAAGATGGTCTACGGGCGGACGCTGGCGAACGCCCCCGCGCTGATCGAATGCGACGCGCTGCGGCTGCCGTTCGCGGACGGCTCGTTCGACGCGATCCTGTCCGTCTGCGCGATCGAGCACTTCGACGACGGCGGCCGGTCGCTGGACGAGATGGCGCGGGTGCTGAAGCCCGGCGGCGAGATCTTCATGTCCGCCGACGTGCTGAGCCGCGCCGACACCTGGCCGAAGCTGCGGGACGCGCACAAGGCCAAGTACCACGTCCAGCACACCTACACCCATGACAGCCTCAGCAAGCTGATGGACGAGCGCGGCCTCGACCTGGTGCAGCACAGCTACCAGTTCCGCACGGCCGCGACCGAGCGCCTCTACCTGTCGCTTTCCACCTACGGGGGCAAGGTCGGCTTCAACGCCGCCGCGCCCCTGACCCCTCTCGTCGCGTACGCCGACCGCAAGGCGCCGAACGAGCGGGGCAGCATCGTGCTCGTCCGAGCGCGTAAACGGTAGTCGTCGGGGGTGCGGGGGTCGGCCCCCGCAATGAAACGTGACCATCGGGTAGGGGCCCATCCGTGAATCACGTGGAACGAGGTCACCCGAGTGCCCGCCCGGCGGGCGTAGGCTCGGTACGTAAAGGGTGATCTACGCCACCGCGCTGGATGGGGGAATGGACCGTGGCGCTTCGAATTCTTCTCGACGCCACCGCCGTGCCTGCCGACCGCGGCGGTCTCGGCCGGTACGTGGACGGGCTGCTGTACGCCCTGCACGCGCAGGGCGCGGACCTCGCCGTCGCCTGCCAGCGGGCGGACGAGAAACGCTACGAGGGGCTCGTTCCCGGCGCCCGGGTCGTCGCGGGCCCCGCGACGCTGTCGCACCGCGCCACCCGTCTCGCCTGGGAGCAGTCGGGCCTGCCGCGCGTCGCCGAAAGCGTCGGCGCGGACGTCATCCACCTGCCCACCTACACGATGCCGGTGAGCGCCGCCCTGCCCACGGTCGTGACGATCCACGACGTGACGCTCTTCGCCGAGCCCGAACCGCACGACCCGGTCCGCACCTCCTACATCAAGTCGGCGACCCGCACCGCCGCCCGCCGCGCGACCCGCCTGATCGTCCCGTCCCGCGCGACCCGCGACGAACTCGTCAGCGTCCTCGGCGCCGACCCGGCGCATATCGACGTCGCCTACCACGGCGTCGACCACGACGTGTTCCACCGGCCGTCCGAAGCCGAGATCAAGCAGGTCTCCGACCGTCTCGGCCTGCACGGCCGCCCCTACGTCGCCTACCTGGGGGCGCTGGAGCCGCGCAAGAACGTCCCGAACCTGATCCGCGGCTGGGTCCAGGCCTGCGCGGGCCGTCCCGACCCCCCGGCCCTGGTCCTCGCGGGCAGCGGCGGCTGGGACGACGAGGTCGACGCCGCGCTCGCCACCGTCCCCCTCGACCTGCGCGTGCTGCGTCCCGGCTACCTGGCGTGGCCGTCCCTGCCGGGCCTCTTCGGCGGCGCCCTGGTCGTCGCGATCCCGAGCCGCGGCGAGGGGTTCGGCCTGCCCGTCCTGGAGGCCATGTCCTGCGGCGCGCCCGTCCTCACCACCCACCGCGGCCCCCTGCCCGAGGTGGGCGGCGACGCGGTCGCCTACACCGAACTGGACGCGCCCGGCATAGCCTCGGCCCTTTCCGCCCTGATCGACGACCCGTCCCGCCGCGCCGAGCTGGCCGAGGCCGCCCACACCCGCTCCCTGCAGTTCTCCTGGTCGGCCTCCGCCACCGCCCACCTGGCCTCCTACCAGCGCGCAGTGGACCAATACGCCGCATCCCACACCCACTAGGCTCTCTCCCCAACCGTGCGCGGAGAAAGGAGCCGAGTGGAAGCGATCCTCCTGGTGGGAGGCCAGGGCACCCGCCTGCGCCCCCTGACGATCTCCACCCCGAAACCCCTGCTCCCCACCGCCGGCGTGGCGTTCCTGGCGCACCAGCTGGCACGCGCCCACGCCTCCGGCGTCGAACGCATCGTGTTCGCGACGTCCTACCGCGCCGAGATGTTCGAGGCGGCCTTCGGCAGCCACGCGTACGGCGTCGACCTCGCCTACGTCAGCGAGAAGGAACCCCTGGGCACCGGCGGCGCCATCCGCAACGCCTCCCGCGCGCTGACCTGCGCCCCGGACGACCCGGTCCTCATCCTGAACGGTGACATCCTCTCCGGCCACGACGTCCAGGCCCAGGTGAAACTGCACGAGGAGTCCGCCGCCTCGGTGACCCTGCACCTGACCGAGGTCGACGACCCGTCCCGCTTCGGCTGCGTCCCCACCTCCGCCGACGGCCGGGTGACCGCCTTCCTGGAGAAGACTCCGCACCCGGTCACGAACCAGATCAACGCCGGCTGCTACGTCTTCCGCCGCTCGGCCATCGACACCATCCCCGAACACGAGGTGGTCTCCGTGGAACGGGAGACGTTCCCCGCCCTCATCTCGTCCGGCGCGGTCGTGATGGGCCACGTGGAATCGGCCTACTGGCTGGACGTGGGCACCCCCGAAGCCTTCGTCCAGGGCTCCCGAGACCTGGTCCTCGGCACCCTGACCTCCCCCGCGATGCCCGGCGAGCCAGGCGAACGCCTGACTCTCCCAGGCGCCAGGGTTGCCCCGGGCGCGGTAGTACGCGGCGGCACGACGGTAGGCCGCAACGCCGTGATCGAGGCGGGCGCCACCGTGGTCGGCAGCGTCCTCCTGGAAAACGCCTTCGTGGCCGAAGGCGCCACAGTCTGCGACTCGGTCCTGAGCAGAGGCGCCCGAGTGGGCCCCGGCGCCGTCCTGGAGGGCGTGGTCCTGGGCGACGGCGCGGTAGTCGGCCCAGGCAACGAGCTACGCCCCGGCCTCCGGATCTGGCCCGGCATAAAACTCCCTCCCACCGCCATCCGCTTCTCCACCGACACCTGACGAAGCCGATATCGCAGGTAGCTCCAGTGATGTGGATCGTCCGCGACGGGCGACTACTAAAAGTGTGCTGTAGCCTCGGGTGAGGAATGGCTTAAATCTAAGATCCCCCATGCCGGGGGACGACCTCATCTACCTCTACGGCCATCGTTCGAAGGAGAAGGTCCCCGACCTGGGGTGGCTGACGGTGGACGACCTGCTGGTCCCGCCGAAGTTCATCAACCGGCAGCCCTGGCTCCGGGGCTACTTCGAGAACGTCGCGCACGCGCCGCTCGAAGACGGTGACGTGCTCGCCCGGCATTGCTTCTACAATCCGGCGAAGAAGGTCTATGTCAACGGCCGGGGCGATGTGCTCCCCGAGCGTATCGAGCCCTGCGGTTTCTTCGCTCTGGACAGCTATCTGACGCTTGACGACGCCATCAGCGAGGCCCTGGGCGTGGCTCTCGCGAGCGACTGAGCACCGGTACTTCCAGGGCTGCGAGCCGGCACATATCGTCGGCGTATCGAAAACCGCATACGGGCAGGCAACGCCCCGCCTCCTTGACTGGCGGCATGAGTCGAACCCCGAGGTTGTGGCAGTGACCGGTGCGGAGCAAGGGCAGCGGATGTTGCGGCCGGACACGTCGGAGACCGGACGAGCCGGCGCCGAGACCCGCCGCGCGGCCATCCGCAGGGCGCTTCGCGTCGCCGTGCGGCCGGGGCCCTGGCGGCGCGGCCCGGTCCTCGCGGCGCTGGCGGCGCTGCTCGGTCTGTTCATGCTGCTGCACGCGAAGATCCCGAACCGGGTCGGGAACGTCGGCGGCCTGGTGGAGACGTTCCTGCCGTGGTTCGGTCTGCTCGTCCCGGCGCTGCTGGCCGGGGCGCTGTGGCGCCGCTCCGCATCCGCCGTGGCCGCGCTGCTGGTGCCGATTGTGGTGTGGCTGCACCTGTTCGGCGGGCTGCTTAGCGACAAGTCCCGTCCGGGCGGCGATCTCACCGTGGCCAGCCACAACGTCGGCGCCGCCAACCCCGACCCCGCTCGCACCGCCCGCGACCTGGTCGCCTCCGGCGCGGACGTGCTGGCACTGGAGGAGCTGACCGAGCGGGCACGGGTCATGTACGAGAAGGAGTTGGCGAGGGCGTACGCGTACCACACGGTGCTGGGCACGGTCGGGCTGTGGAGCAGGTTCCCACTGTCGGACGTCCGCCCGGTCGACGTCCAGACGGACTACGGGCCGCTGGCGGCCACCAGGCCGGCTGAGGCCAGGATGAGCTACGCCCGTGCGCTGCGCGCCACGGTTGCCACGAAGCACGGCCCGCTTGCGGTGTACGTGGCCCACCTGGGGTCCGCCCGCGTGAATCCGAGGGCGGGCTTCTGGACGGTCCACCGCGACAGGAACGCCGACGCGCTCGGCAAGGCCATCGCGGCAGAGCGGAACGAGCGGGTGGTGCTGCTCGGCGACCTGAACGGCACCATGGACGACCGCGCGTTCGCCGGCCTCACCTCCCGGATGCGTTCGACCCAGGACGCGGCCGGGGACGGCTTCGGCTTCACCTGGCCCGCGAGGTTCCCGGTGGCCCGGATCGACCAGATCCTCGTCAGGGGCGTGGAACCGGTGAACTCGCGCGTCCTGCCCGCCACCGGCAGCGACCACCTGCCGATAGCGGCCGGAATCAACTGGTGAGAAGGGAGCTGTGGCACGGTGATCCGGACGGGACGTCCTCGGGAGTGGTGCCAGTGTGGTGATTCGACCGCGGCTGATCGGTGTCTACCGGACGGATGACGCCAGGCTGCTCCAACGCGGGTCGGCGGTGATCGATCGGGCGGGGCGCGTGCCGCGTCTGATCGTCCGGACCGGTGACGGGCTCGTCGTCCACGAATTGAGAGGCGGTGGCGGTCGTCTCGCGGAGCCCACGGCGGTGTTCCCCGGGGATGTGCGCGGGCGCCCGATCGTCGGGACGGGCCCGGTGGCACCGGACCTGTCGCACGCCGTCCTGGTGGACGAGCACTCCTACCGGATCGTCACGCCGGACGGAACGCTGCTGTGGAGCCGACCCCCGGCAAGCTCGAAGGGCGTACCAGTGCTCTACGCGCGGTGGGTGCAGCCGCCCGGCGCTGAACCGCGACTGTGGCTGGCCGTCGACGCCGATCGAGGAGTCTGCCTGCAGTCGCTGACCGTCTCGGGTGAGGTCGTCGACCGACTGGCGGTGCCGGTCGACGGCCGCCACCTTTCCGTGCGGCTCGCGTTGGATGCGGGCGGACGGCCGGTGGCCCTGGGCGCCCGCCCGGGTGCAGGCGCGATGACGTTCGGCGTCGGGCGCGATGGCGTCCTCTCGCCCGCCATGGACCGCGAACTGCTGGAATCCGACCCGGGCCCGGATTTCATCACCGTCGGGCGCAGCGACGGCGGTGAGACCACCGACGTCCGGTGGCACGGCCCCGACGGGGCGGACCCGGTCACCGTGGTGGCCTGCACCGACCTCCCGGCTTCCGACATGCACATGCGGCCGAACCTGTCCGGCTCCACCGGCGGCGTCCTGCGCGACGGCGTCCTGCTGCTCGCACTGGAGGATTACTACGATGAAATCGACGTCGAGCTCTTCGGCGTGGAGCGCTGGCGGCCGTCGAGCCATTGGCTGGTGACCCCCGGACGCTCACCCGCCCTGATCGAATATCCCGATCGGGCCCACGCCCCCGACCCGGGCGACGCCGTGCCCCTCCAAGACGGAACCTGGCTGACCCACGACCGCGACACCCTCCACCACTGGAGCATCGACTCCTGACACGCCGGTCCGTCGAAAAATTGGCGTCACGAGGTTCGACGGTCGAGCAAGGTCAGCAGCCGGGCCGCCTGGCTCGTCAGGGTTTTTGCGCGGGTCTGCGGATCGCCTCGGTCGCTGCCCATGATTCTCAGCAGCCAGAACGCGGCGAGCAGGCGGCGGCAGCTCTCCATTTTGTCGGCCTCCGCCGAGTCCAGGTCGAAGTGTTTCAGGACGTGCTCCATGCCGGGCCCGTGCGCCGTCCGTACCGAGATGTGCTCGGTCAGTTCGGCCAGCTCGTAGGGACGGTCACTGCGGCCGGAGTACTCGAAGTCCACAAGGCGGACTTCGCTGCCGTCCCAGAGGAGGTTGGCCAGGTTCCCGTCGCCGGTGCCGAAAACGGGCCGCGTGGGCTGTTCGAGCACGACATCCAGCGCGGGGCGCCGGAGCCAGATCTCTGCCGCGCGGAGCGCCTCGGCCACCGTCGGGTCGGCGGCAGGACGTCGCGCTGCCGCGCACCACGTCCGAACCTGCTTCAGGAGTTCGAGTGGATGCCCGGCGCGAGCCGGTAGATCCGCCAGGGTGTGCGAGGGGATCGCTTCCTGTACGCGCATGACGGCGCTGGCGACTGCCGTGGCCAGGTCTGAGGAGGGCCCGCACTCCAGCGGAGCACCGTTCAAGCGGGACATCACCACGGTCGGCGGCTCTACGTCCAGGTTGGCGCTGATCGGTACAGGCGCGATGCCCGGGGCGTGTTCGTGCAGAAGGGTCAGGGCCCGCCACTCGCGATGCGGCTCGTCGTTGCGCCGCGAGCGGTATCGCTTGACCACCACATCGGGCCCTAACTCGATCACGTGCGTGCTCGACCGGACGTCCACCAACATCTCCCGTCCTCGCGACTCAGCCGCCTCCCAAGATCCCACGTACGGGGTGGCATGGCCCAACAAGATCACGGGAGGCGGCAGCGGCCCCAGACGGTGAGCGGAAGGGGCCGTTGCCGGTGGCCGCCGCCGTCACCAGCACGTTGATGCAGGCGGGCCCACATCGTCAGGCGCCGTCCTGCTCTTGAGGAACTGCCGTACGCGGTCGGGTACGTCGGCGGGTTCGATGCCGAGTTTCGGCGGTGCGCTGCCGCCCGTATGCCTGAAGGTCGCGAAGCTGCTCGGCAAGCATGATCGGCTTCATGACGTGGTAGGACGCGGAGGCAGGCGGACCGGTTCCCGCCGCCGGAGTAGTCGACGAGTTCACTTTGAGGCCGGGGTCAGGGTGGTGTCGAGATGGTGGATGAGCAGTTCGGTGGTTTCTTGAAGGTCGATCAGGGGGCGGCGCATGTAGCGGCGCGGGGTGGACCACCAGCAGAAGGTGCGGCGGTGGACCCAGACATTGAGGTTGGGGAGGACGAGGACGGAGAGGCCGTCCTCGGTGGTGCTGCGCGTTCCCTTGAAGCCGCGGCGGGTGAGGTTGAGGAGCAGATGGTGTGCGGCCGTCCCGGGGTGGACGCGGTAGTGCAGGCCGGGCCAGTCGTGGGGTAGCGGTAATGCGAACCAGACCGTTTTGCCGGGGATGGATGTGGTGTCGATCCGGGAACGGGTTGGGGTGCTGCCCCACGCGACGGTGACTTGACGGACGAGTTCGAGGCCCTTGCCGTGCTCGTCCAGCAGCCCGGCCCCGGAGGTGTGCGGTGTGGTCGTTCGCGCGCCGTCGAAAACGGAGACGATGAGCTGGGGGGATGGGATCGTCCGTGCCCAGATCCACAGTTCCGGGACGGTCGGTGGCCGACCGCCCCGCGCGCACCTGGCGTGCCGCAGCGCGTTCGTCGCGGTCTCGGAGACGGCGAGCTCGCCGTCCTCGATCACGTCCCGGTCGAGCCGCAACTCGGACATCGTCTGACGGACGAGCCGCCGCGCCGCCGCCGGCCCGCTCTCGTCCTCCGGCAGCCGCCACGCGCACAGCCCCCCGGCCACCAGCCCCCACGCCCCCTTGACCTCCATCGAGCCTCTCCTCCCAGGGATCGCGATATGTGTTCATCGCGTCACACACTGCGTTGACGGCTCGATACTGACCACGCAAAGCTAAGATGCAATCCCGTTTCAAAAACCCATATGCAATGACCGAAATGGACTGTGTGTGTGGAATTGGCCACGCAAGGTGAAGTTGGGAGGGCAGAATGACGACCGACCATCGAGGAGGTGCCCTGATGCCACGCCCCGAGAGCCCGACCGTCCGCCGGATCATGCTGGGTATCCGGCTCCGTGCGCTGCGGACCCGCGCCGGCGTCACGGCGGACGACGCGGCACGCCACATCGCCCGGACGGACTCGACCATCAGCCGAATGGAGACCGGGCAGAGTTCCGTGCCCGCGCGTGTCCTCGAACGGCTTGTGGAGCTGTACGGCGCGACGCCGGACGAGACGGCGCAGCTCACCGAGCTGGCCAAAGCCGCGCGGCAACGCGGCTGGTGGCAGCGCTATGGCGAGGTCCTGCACCCGGGCTTCGAGCTGTACCTCGGCTTGGAGGCGGAGGCCACGGAGATCGCCATCTTTGCCAATGAGTGGGTACCGGGCCTCCTCCAGACACCCGAGTATGCGCGGGCGATCATGTCCGTTGAGCCGCGCCGACCCTCGGACGATGAGATCCAAGGGCGCGTCGAATCCCGGTTGGCTCGCCAAGCGATCTTGGGAGGAGACGACCCCGTCCAGTACTGGGCAGTGCTCAGTGAGGCGGTACTTCGCAGGATCGTCGGCAGCCCCGAGATCATGGTGGAGCAACTACGCGCTCTGGTGACTCGGGCACGAGAACGCAACGTCACGCTTCAGGTTCTGCCCTTCAGTTGCGGCGCCCACCCAGCGGTCAGTGGAGCGTTCACCATGGTGACCCTGGATCTTGGGGACGCGGCTGTTGCCGAGTATGTGTACGTCGAGAACCGAGCGGGGTCGATCTTGATGGACAAGACGGCCGAAATCGAGATACATAGACTGACGTTCGAAGCCCTCCGGGCGGATGCGCTCAGCCCAGGTGAGTCGATCACGTTGATCGAGAAGGTAGCCGTAGAGCTGGCGTGACAGAGAGATGAGGTCTCGTCGTGGAGGAACCCACCTTCAGCGGCGCTGTGTGGCGTAAGAGCTCCCACAGCGGCAGTTCGGGCGGCGAATGCGTGGAGGTGGCGCTGCTCGTTAAGGGAAATGCCGTGCGGGACTCCAAGGACCCAGCCGGTGCTGTCCTCGCCTTGGAACGGGACGCGTGGGCGGCCATTGTGTCGCAGATCAAGCAGGGCGCGTACGACCTCTGAGCCAGCCCGATCAAACGCCGTACCTCGTCGGGCACCTAAGCATGACGCACATCGGTCTGATGCGTCGTGGGGTGGACGGTGGCGCCGGTTGCGGTGACGAAGTCGCGGATCGCCTGGTCTGCCTTGGCCGCGTCCCGGCTGGCCTGCTCCAGCGTGCCCGCGTCGTGGATCCCGCCGGTGAGCTCGAACGCCCGCTCAGCCAGCATCACGATGCGCGGGTCGGTGGACGCCGTCCGCAGTAGGAAGAGCGCGTGCTGAACCGTGGAGCGCTCGCGGAAGGATGCCGCGTGCGCGTCACGTGCGGCCGGGGTGCCGGGCGATCCGAGGCGCTGGCGGATGTAGTGCAGTTCTGCGTGGCGGTAGTGGGTGAGCGCGTTGGCCAGGGCGTCGTGGGCCGCCGCCTGGTTCGCCCGTCGTCGTCTATTGCGGCGCCGCGCATTGAGGCGGATGTACAGGGTGGAGGGGATCGGCAGGCTGAGCACGAGGCCGAGCGCGATGCCGAGAGCTTCCGTGCCGCTCATGGATCCAGTGGAGCACGGTTTCGGTCGGCGGAGCCCCAAGGATCCGGTGGTTACGCTCGAACGGCCAGCGACAATGTCGTAAGAGCAGCCACAGTGAGGGTGCGAACGGTTGCGTCGAGACCTGCGTCCGCGACGCGCAGTACTTGGTTCAGAACTCAAAGGACCTCGAAGGTGGGGTCTTTGGCCATGGAGCGGAACGTGTGGGCAGCGATGGTGTCGGAGATCGAGTAGGGCGCGGACGGCCTGATCTGGGCCGATCACCTGCTGTACCTCGTGCGCCATGCCAGGAGGATCGAGCAGCTCGGCGGTGTCGGCGACTGTTCGTTGACTTGCGGCGTGTCGTTGTTTTCGACGCGTCCATAACAACGACACGCCGCAAGTCAACGTGCGCGGGGGTCAACGTGCGCGGGGGAGCGGGGGTCGTCCGGCTCGCGAGAGGGTCGGTGACGGCTCGTGCTTCCGGCCGCGGGTCGTCCCCCTGCGAAAGGCGCTGTGCATGCACGTCGTACCTGGGCTCAAGGTGCTGTACTTCGGAATTCCGGTGGTGCTGATCAGTTCGCTGAACGACGACGGTACGGCGAACCTCGCGCCGATGTCGTCCGCGTGGTGGCTGAACCAGTCGTGCATGCTCGGCCTCGGCAACAGCGCGCGGACCACGGCGAACCTGCTGCGGGACGGCGAATGCGTGCTCAACCTGCCCTCTTCGGCGATGGTCGACGCCGTCGACCGGCTCGCGCTCATGACCGGAAGGCCGGACGTCCCGGACCGCAAGGTCGCGCAGGGCTACCGGTACGAGCCCGACAAGTTCTCGGCGGCCGGGCTGACCGAGCAGGCATCGCAGTTGGTCCGGGCCCCACGGGTTGCGGAATGCCCGATCCAGTTGGAGTGCCGGGTCGTCTCGGCCCGTCCCTTCGGCGGCCCGACTCCGAAGGCCGCGGCGTTCGAGGTCGAGGTCCTGCGCGCCCGCGTCGAAGAAGATCTGGTCATCCCGGGGACCGGCCACGTCGACCCGCTCGGGTGGGACCCGCTGATCATGAAGTTCTGCGAGTTCTTCGGCGGTGGCCGCAACGTCCACCCGTCCAGGCTCGCCGAAGGCTGGAACATGCCGCACGAGCTTCAGCCGACGACCACCTGAGCCCGAAGCCGTTCCGCCAGGGGTTGCGGCGGGGCCGGACGGTCTTGGTGCCGGTCAGGGAGTATGTCGAGGTCGTGAGCAGTGGCAAACTGGTGCTCGATACCGCCGAGGTGCGGACGTTCGGGAAGGGCTACGAACTCATCGCCGCGCAGGTGCTCCCCGAGGTCCCCTCGCGCCGACTGATCGATGGAGTACACGAGATGACCTCCCAGGCCAGCTGGCAGAAGTCGAGGCACAGCGACATGACCGGCAACAAGAGTCGCGTTCCGGTTCTCGCTGGCCTGGTCGTTCGCATCTCCAGGGACGAGTTTTCTCTTTGAGCCTTTCCGAGATTTCGCCCGGTGTGGCTGGGGACGCGGTCGGTGGGCGGCTTCCCGGGCGGGTTCGGGAGTGGCGGCCGCCGTGGGAGCTGGATCTCCTCGGCACGCTTTCGCCGCATCAGCGGGGGCGGCATGATCCGGCTTTCCGGGTTGAGCGGGACGGCGCTGTCTGGCGCGCGTCCTACACGCCGGACGGGCCGGGGACGTTGCGGCTTCGGTGGGCCGGGGACGTCGTTCAGGCCACTGCCTGGGGTGCGGGGGCCGAGTGGTTGCTGGACGGGGTGCCCGAGCTACTCGGGGCGTCCGATGTGCCGGAGGAGTTCGAGGCTCGGCACGACGTCGTCCGGGAGCAGGTGCGTCGGCGGCCGGGGCTGCGGATCGGGAAGTCGCGGCGGGTGTTCGAGGCGCTCGTGCCGGCCGTGATGGAGCAGAAGGTGCTCGCGCAGGAGGCCTGGCGCGGGTGGGGCTACCTGCTGCGGCGGTTCGGGGAGCCGGCGCCGGGGGCGCCGCACATGCGGGTTCCGCCGCCGCCCGAGGTGTGGGTCCGGATTCCCTCGTGGGAGTGGCATCGGTCCGGGCTGGAGGCCGTCCGCGCGAGGACGATCATCGGGGCGGCGCGGGTCGCGAAGCGGCTGGAGGAGGACGCGGGGGAGGTCCGGCTGCGGTCGCTGCCCGGGGTCGGGGTCTGGACGGCGGCCGAGATACGGCAGCGGGCGGTCGGGGATCCCGACGCCGTCTCCGTCGGCGACTACAACCTGCCCGGCCTGGTGGGCTGGGCGCTCGCGGGACGGAAGGTCGACGACGCCGGGATGCTCGAACTGCTGGAGCCCTATGCCGGTCATCGGTACCGGGTCACCCGGCTGCTGGAATCGTCCGGGAGGCGCCCGCCGAGGCGTGGCCCCCGTTTGGCCGTTCGGGACTACCGGTCGTTTTGACCGGGGCGGCCTCCGAACGGCGGCGCAGCCAGAAGCTGTTCGGGGTCCAGTCGAGGCTGTCGCGGCTGTCCGCGCCGAACAGGGGGGCGAGGACGGCGAGGGCGATGATGAGGCCGAGCACGTACAGCATGGTCTTCTTCCTTTGGGATCGCTGTGGGGGCGTTCCCGCGCGGGGCGACCGGGTGTGGCGGGGTGTCCGCCTCTCTCCGTCGCACCTACAGTTTGACTCCGTCCAACGTTCAGGTCCAGCGACCTTTTCTGGAGGGATTGTGTAAGAATCCCTTCACTATGCTGGATCTCGGACGGTTGCGGGGTGCTCCGCGAGTTCAAGCTGCGCGGGACGCTCGGGGCCGTGGCCGATGCCCTCGGTTACACGCCGTCCGCGGTGTCGCAGCAACTCGCGCAGTTGCAGAAGGACGTCGGTGTCCCGGTGGTCGAGCGCGCCGGGCGGCGGCTGCGGCTGACTGCGGCGGGGGAGGTGCTCGCCGAGCACGCGGAGGCGCTGCTGGCGCGGGCGAAGCAGGCTGAGGAGGCGACGGTCGCGGCGAGCGGGCGGGTCGCCGGAGTGGTGCGGCTCGTCGGGTTCCAGACGGCGCTGCTCCATGTGCTGGCGCCCGCCCTCCCGCGTCTGGCGCGCGAGTATCCGGAACTCGTGATCGACGTGCTGGACGAGGAGTTCCACCGGGTTCTGCAAGCGTTGGTGATGCAGGAGATCGACGTCGTGCTGACCGACGAGTACTCGCATCTGCCGCGTCCCCGGCGTCCCGAACTGACGTCCGAAGTGCTGATCACCGAGATGATGCGGGTCGCGCTGCCGGAGGATCATCCGCTGGCCCTGGACGGGGCTCCCGTCCGGCTGGCCGATCTCGCGGAATGCCCGTGGGTGACGGCCCATGTCGGGACGAACCACGCCGATCTGCTGGAACGGACGTGTGTGGAGCTCGGGGGTTTCCGGCCCGATGTCCGGTACCGGACGAACGACCTGCTGATCATGTTCGCGATGGTCGCCTCGGGCGGGGCGGCCTGCCTGATCCCCGATCTGGCGCTCGCCGAGCGGGAGGAGGGCATCGTCGTCCGGGACGTGGCCGACGCCCCGGTGGACCGCCGCATGGTGTTGTGGACGCGTGTCGGCGCCGAGGTGCGGCCGTCGGTCCGGGCCGTCCTGGAGGAGCTGCGGAAGTCGGCGGACGCGCTGGCCGAGCGGCGTCCGAGCTGCCTCCGCGGCACGCCATGATCAGGTCTTCCAGGACGAGAGCGCCTCGTCGATCTCCTTGCGGGCCGGGAGCCGGAGTGGTTTCGGCGCCTTCTCCGGAAGGTCGTACTCGCTCGCGTACGCGGCGGCCAGGGTGCCGTCGGGGACGCGGAAACCGGCGCCCTGGAAGATGTTGCGCGCTGAGCGCGTGCCGAGGGCCGCTTGGAACGCTTCCGCGGCGTCACGCCTGCGCTGGTCCTTCGTGGTCACGGCGAAGGGGTGGTCGAGCATGAGCGTGCCTTCGTCTGGCATGAGGCTGACGACGGGGTTCGGACGGTGGGTTTCGTTATAGGCGACCACCGCCTGCTCTGTGGAGACCGCCAGTGGACGGTCGAATCGTTCGGCGCCCATGAGCCCGGCCAAAGTCGCGGTCGAGCCGCCGTTCTTGCGGAGCGCCTCGGCGACGTCCGCGTCCTTGTCGACCTGCCCGATCGCGAGCATCGCGATCGTTCCGGTCATGCCGGCGCTCGGGTCGGCCGCGATCCGCTCCAGGGGGAGCCCGCCCGCCTTGCCCTTGAGCAGGAGTTTCCAGCCGATGTCGACGTCGGCGTCCACTAATTCCTTCTCCACCGGACGGGTCGTGGCCAGCACGACCGGCGTCGCGGCCACCGACGTCGCCGTCAAGGGGACGGACGTGCTGCCGCCCTCCCGCACGATGCTCAGCCACAGCGACGACTCCGGCACCCACGCGTCCGCTTGCCCCTTGTAGGAGGCGGGCGCGACCGGGGTGACGCGGGCGTGGGCGCAGCGCCCGCCGACCCGGTGCTTCTCCACGTTGAAGCGGGACGCCACGTCGCTCAGCGCGGGCGCGATCTCCGGCTGTGCCGCGACCATGATCCGGACCGGCGCGCCGGAGCAGGCCGGCGCGGAGAACAGGCCAGATGCCCACGCGCCCCCGCTGGCGCCCGACAGCAGCAGCGCCGCGGCGGCCAGGGCCGCCGGGCTACGTCTGAGCGGAGCGAACCGGGGGGCGTGGGGGGTCGCCCCCTCACCGGTAACCCGCCACAGCGGGCGTGCCTCTTCGTCCACGCGTCTGTCATACAGGAATCAGGTGCCGACGAGCGGCAGGCGCCGTCCGAAATTACCGATTCCGTCGGTCCGGCGGGACGCTTCCAGGCGCTCTGCCGGCACCTCGCCGTAAAGGGTCGTGCGCTGTTTGGAGGGACGCCCCGCGCGCGCTGCGATCGCCTCCAGATCGCTGATGGGCTTGAACGAACCGTTCTCCGACCCGGCCATGCGGCTGATGGTCTCTTCCATCAGCGTGCCGCCGAGGTCGTTCACGCCCCCTTGCAGGACGCGCGTGCACAGTTCGTCCCCGAGCTTCACCCACGACGTCTGGATGTTGGGGATCGCGCCGTGCAACAGGATCCGGGCCAAGGCGTGGACGGCCACGTTCTCCCGGACGGTAGGTCCCGGACGCGCCAGCCCAGCGAGATAGATGGGCGAGTTGTGGTGGACGAACGGCAGCAGCACGAACTCGCTGAACCCGCCCGTCCGCTCCTGGATGGACCTCAGCAGCTTGATGTGCGCGACCCAGTGCGCCGGAGTGTCCACATGCCCGTACATCATGGTGGACGTCGTCGGTATGCCGATCTCATGCGCGTTGGTGACGACCTCGATCCACTGGTCGGTGGGCAGCTTGCCCTTGGTCAGCACCCACCGAACGTCGTCGTCCAGGATCTCGGCGGCCGTCCCGGGCAGCGAGTCGACACCGGCCTCCTTCGCGGCCTGGAGCCACTCCCGGATCGACAGGTCCGTCCGGGAAGCGCCGTTCACGACCTCCATCGGGCTGTACGAATGCAGGTGAATGTCAGGCGCCCGCCGCTTCACCTCACGCGCGAGGTCGAAGTAGGCGGTGCCGGGCAGATCCGGGTGGATGCCGCCCTGCATGCAGATCTCGGTGGCGCCGGCCGCCCACGCTTCGTCCACCCGGTCACCGACCTGGCTCAACGACAGCGTGTAGGCGTCGGCATCGGTCCGGCGCTGGGCGAACGCGCAGAATCGGCAGCCGGTGTAGCAGACGTTCGTGAAGTTGATGTTCCGCGTGACGACGTAGGTGACGTCGTCCCCGACGGCCTCCCGCCGCAGGTCGTCGGCCAGCGAGACCAGCGCGTCGAGTTCGGGCCCGTCGGCATGCAGGAGGGCGAGCGCCTCATCGTCCGAAAGCCCCGCAGGGTTCTGCTCCGCGCGCGCGAGAGCGGTCTTGACATCGGCATCGAACCGCTGGGGCGCGGCCATGCGTTCCTTCAGCGCGTCCCAGTCCCCGTAGACCTCGTCGAAGTCGTCCCGCCGGTCGCTCGTCCGCCCGGTCGTGTCGATCGACGTGTGCAGGTCCGTCCGCCCGGACGCCTCGAACCCGCCGTCGGGCTCCTGCCACGGCCGTCCCGAGACCACCGCGTCCTCGCGCGCCAGCCCGGTCGCCGGGTCGGCCAGGGCGGCGACGTGCCCGACCAGCCGCGGATCGAGCCACGGCTCGCCCCGGCGCACGTACTCGGGGTAGATCGTCAGCCGTTCCCGCAGCTCGAAGCCCGATTCGGCGGTCCGCTCGGCCAGCTCGTCGAGCTGCGGCCACGGCCGCTCGGGGTTCACGTGGTCGGGCGTCAGCGGCGAGACGCCGCCCCAGTCGTCGATGCCGGCGCGCAGCATCAGCGCGTACTGCTCGGCGACCAGGTTCGGCGGCGCCTGGACCCGCGCCTTAGGGCCGAGGACGAGCCGCGTCACCGCGATCGTCGCGGCCAGCTCCTCGAGCTCGGCGTCCGGCGTGTCGCGCATCTTCGTGTCGGGCTTCGCGCGGAAGTTCTGGACGATCACCTCCTGGATCGCCCCGTACTCCCGCATCGTCCGGCGGATTTCGAAGATCGCGTCTGCGCGCTCCTCGACGGTCTCGCCGATGCCGATGAGGATCCCCGTCGTGAACGGCACGTTCGTGCGTCCCGCGTCCTCCAGCACGCGCAGCCGGACGGCCGGATCCTTGTCGGGCGACCCGAAGTGCGGGCCGCCCCGCTCGCTGAACAGCCGCGTCGCCGTCGTCTCCAGCATCATGCCCATCGACGGGGCGACCGGCTTGAGCCGCTGGAAGTCGCGCCAGGTCAGCACGCCCGGGTTCAGGTGCGGCAGGAGCCCGGTCTCCTCCAGCACCCGGATCGCCATCGCGCGCACGTACGAGAGCGTGTCGTCGTAGCCGTGCGCGTCCAGCCATTCGCGGGCCTGCTTCCACCGGTCCTCGGGACGGTCCCCGAGCGTGAACAGGGCCTCCTTGCAGCCCATCGCGGCCCCCTGCCGCGCGATCTCCAGGACCTCGTCGGGGCTGAGGTACGGCGAGTCCAGCCTGTGCGGGACGGTCGCGAACGTGCAGTACCCGCAGCGGTCCCGGCAGAGCCGGGTCAGCGGGATGAAGACCTTGCGGCTGTAGGTGATGACGTGCGGGCGGCCGGCGGCCTCCAGGCCGGCGTCCCGGGTGCGGGCCGCGTGGGCGAGCAGATCGTCGAGCTGCGCGCCGCGCGCCTGCAGCAGTGTCGTGGCCTCGGATCGGTCCAGTGTCTTGCCGTCACGCGCGCGGGCCAGGGCCCGGCGAAGAGCGGAGCTCGGGGCGTCCATGCGGGCACTCTATGCCAATCGTCATAATTTGCACCGCGCCGGGGCCCCGGCAAGGCCCTGCAATGAGCCAAGCCCCGGCCACCTGCGATCTATTCCCGCCGAGTGGACGACCCTCGGACGTCCGTCCCGAGGTCAGCCGATCCTCGCGCCTCCGCGGGTCACCTGACCTCGATGAACGCGTCGGCGCTCCGCGGCGGGCGCGCACGCGGCGGCGCGGCCGCGTGACCGACGCCGACGGCGCCCAGCGGGTCCCACTCGTCCGGCAGGTCGAGGACGTCGCGCACCACGTCACGGCAGAACATCGTGCTCGACACCCAGCAGGAGCCGAGCCCTTCGACCGCCAGCCCGACCAGCAGGTTCTGCACGCCCGCACCCGCCGCCACGACGAACATCTCCCGCTCGGCACTCGACCGGCGCTCGTCCGGATAGTCGTGCGAACCGTCCATGACCAGGCAGGGCACCACGAGATACGGCGCCTGCCGCAGCACCTCGCCGCGCCGCAGCCGCCTGGTGATCGACTCCTCAGAGAAGCCGTCACGGCGCAGGTCGGCCTCCCAGGCGTCGCGCATCGCGTCCAGCAGCAGCGTCCGCGACTCCGCCGACTCCAGAAGGACGAACCGCCACGGCGTCGTGTGGTGCGGCGCGGGCGCGGTGATCGCGGCGTCGACGGCCCGCCGCACCGCCGCCGGGTCCACCGGCTCCGCGGTGAACTCGCGGATGGTCCGGCGCGCACGCAGCACGTCCGCCGACCCGAACCGGAACATGTCCTCCGCAGGCGGACGCACCAGCGCCCGCGCCCCCGGCCCGTCCCCTTGCGTGACGATTCCGGCCAAGCCCCGCACGACGGCGATCGGCACCCCGTCGAGCTTGCCCTTCACCAGTTCGCCCGCCGCGGCGATCTCGTCCGCCACGGCCGTGACGGTGGCGTCGAGCCGATTGCCGTAGGAGTCGTCCCGCCCGCGCAGGTCGCTGAGCGGCTCCAGCCCCGCGACGCCGATGGCCGCGTCCGTCAGCCCGTTCCGCCAGGGCCGCCCCAGCGTGTCGGACACGATCACGCCCACGTCGACACCGGTCCGCTCCCGCACCCCGGCCCGGATGCGCCGCGCCGAAGCGTCGGGGTCCTCCGGCAGCAGCAGCACGGTTCCCGGCTCGGTATTGGACGCGTCCACACCGGCCGCCGCGAGCACGAGCCCCTGCCGCGTCTCCACGATCCGGGTCTCGCCGCGCGCGTGCGCCCGCCGCGCCACGACCCGCACGGTCTCGGCGTCGATGGCCTTCTCCCGGTCGCCCGCGACCAGGACCCGCCCCTCCGCCTTACTGACGATCTTGGACGTGACGACGAGCACGTCACCGTCCTCGACCAGACCTGCCGGGACCAGCGCGGCGATGTCGTCCCCCTCGGCGACCTCCGGCAGCCCCGGAACGCCGAAAACCTCAACCCTCACTCGGCGTCCTCCGCCCGCTTCAACTCCACCGCGAGATCGAGTGCCGCACGCGCTATCTCGGCCGTCGCCCGGTCATCGGTCATCAGCAGCGGCCGGGACCGGATGTCGATCCCCTCGACCCGCACGTCCGCGTCGGCCTCGTCGACGAGCCACCCGTCCAGCAGCCCGAGCCCGTAAAGCTCGGCGACCGCCCGGGCCGACGTCTCCACGCCGATCGCGGTCAGGCAGGCGTCCGCCATCCCCCGCACCGGCGCCCCGCCGATGATCGGCGAGACCCCGACCACGGTCTTCGCGGCGATGGCGTCCCGGATACCGGGCACCGCCAGGATCGTCCCGATGCTCACCACAGGGTTGGACGGCGGGAACAGCACCACGTCGGCGGCGTCGATCGCCGCGAGCACGCCGGGCGCCGGCTTCGCGACCTCGGCGCCGACCGCCGCGATCGACAGCGCCGGGATCGACGCCCGCAGCCGCACCCACCACTCCTGGAAGTGGATCGCCCGCCGCCCCTGGTCGTCCTCGATGACCACGTGCGTCTCGACCTGGTCATCGGTCATCGGGATGAGCCGCACCCCCGGCTTCCACCGGTCGCACAGGGCCTCGGTGACCGCCGACAACGTGTACCCGGCCGCCAGCATCTGCGTCCGGACGATGTGCGTGGCGAAGTCCCGATCCCCGAGCCCGAACCACCCCGGCCCGACCCCGTACGCGGCGAGTTCCTCTTTGAGGGTGAACTTCTCGTCCGTCCGCCCCCAGCCCTGCTCCTCGTTGATGCCGCCGCCGAGCGTGTACATCACGGTGTCCAGGTCAGGGCACACCCGCAGCCCGAACAGCGAAATATCGTCCCCGGTGTTGCCGATGACGGTGATCTCCGCCTCCGGAACCGCCCCACGCAGCCCCCGCAAGAAGCGGGCCCCGCCAATCCCACCCGCCAGACACACGATCCGCATAACCCAACCCTACGGCGCTCCACCCCCCACACCTGAACGAGCCACAACGACCCCCCGGGAACGAGCCACAACAGCCCCCATCCGAACAAGCGCGAATTCTCCCTCTTGGACCGGTCCTCAGCCACCGGAACACGGGCAGGCACGCGGAGCGAGCGCCAGCGAGCGCAGCGGGCATGCCCGCCGAGCCGGACGACCGCAGCGCCACGCGTGAACCCGCACGGCCGCACACACCGCAACAGTGGCGTGAGGATCGGCCGGCTCGTTGACGGGGGGTGTGGGGGGTCGCCCCCCCACACGAGACTGTGCAAAGCTTTGTCGCGTAATTAGGTTGCCTCGGTCTGGAGAATTCACCGTGAACAAGGAAGCCGTCCAGCGCCTGCGCGAACCGGCCGCCTGGGTACTGCTCGCCGCGGCGGGTCTGCACTTGCTCGCGGGCCTCATCTCCCTTCTGGGCGGCGGCGGTTCGTTCACCGGCCGCGCGCTGGAGGAGACCCGGGGCGGGACGTTCCTGCAGATCGCGCTCGTCGGGCTCCTCGTTCTCGCGGTGCTCCTGGTGACGTGGGGTGACACCCGGACGCCGCAGGCACGGACGATCACCATGGGGGCGCTCGGCGTCCTCGGCGGGATCGCCCTGTTCGGGGTCCTCTCGTGGCTCTGCGGGATGCTCGCCGACTCCCAGTACATCTCGGCCTCGATGAAGCTCTCCGTGTTCCTGGAGGGCGCCGGGAAGCTCGCGGTCGTGGGTGTGGGCGGATGGTTCGTCTTCACCGTGTTCCAGGGGATGCAGCCTGCCCGTCCGCAGCAGCAGGGGCAGCAGGGCTACCCCGACTTCGGGTACCAGCAGGGGCAGCAGGGCCAGCAGCAGTACGGGCAACAGCAGCAGTACGGCCAGCAGGGCTACGAGCAGCAGCAGTACGGCGGGCAGGGCTACGAGCAGCAGCAGTACCAGCAGTACGGCCAGCAGGCCGGCGCCGAAGGACAGCAGGGCCAGCAGGGCCAGCAGCAGTACGGTCAGCAGCAGTACGGCCAGCCTCAGCAGCAGTACGGGCAGCAGGACTACCAGCAGCAGTACGGCGCCCAGAGCGGCGGCTACCAGGCGGGCCAGCAGCAGGGGCAGCAGCCGGCCGCCGACGAGGACATGGGCGAGTGGACGCGGGCCTACGGCGGCTCCGGCCAGGACCAGGGCCCGCAGGGCACGCAGCCCGCGCCGCCGCAGGGCGGCGGGGAGCAGGGCGGCGACTGGTACCGGGACAACCGTCCCTCGCCGCCGCAGTGATGCCGCCGCAGTGATCCAAGTCCGGCGGTGACCGCCCGATTAACTGATCTTCAGTCAAAGGTCAGGGTGCCCATCCCGGCATAACCCGTTTTGTCGCCCAGGAAAGCTCTCCGGCTTGACGGGACCGTCGCTACACGCGTGTAATTTCGTCCGTGTAGTTTCAATGCCTTCTCGGGGGAAGGAACCGGAGGGAAGGCATTGACCAGGGGGTTCCACGGGCAGGGAGGTGCGCTGTGAGCGAGGTGGTCATCCCGCTGGCGCACGGCACAGACGGCGACGGCGAAGAGTTGGGCTGGCAGGAGCGCGCCCTGTGCGCGCAGACGGACCCGGAGGCGTTCTTTCCGGAGAAGGGCGGCTCCACTCGCGAGGCCAAGAAGGTGTGCCGGGCATGCGAGGTGCGTACGGAGTGCCTGGAGTACGCGCTGCAGCACGATGAACGTTTCGGCATCTGGGGGGGACTCTCCGAGCGGGAACGGCGCAAGCTGAAGCGCGAGGCCGTTTAGAACGGCCGGAGCGGTACGCCGGGACTTCCGGCCGCGCCCGGATCTCGGCGGATCCGGAGCGTGCCCCGCGCGGCCACGCGTACAGTAAGCAGCCGTGCCGGCCCGGTGTCGGCGCGGCTGCTGTACTTTTCCGTGCTGGACTTTTCCGTGCTGGACTTTTCCGCCACGCCCCCTGTCGTCCCACAGATCGAGCGATCATTGGCCCCCACTCTCGATCGCCATGTCGTCACGGCGGTCCTCGTCGCGCACGACGGTGCGCGCTGGCTTCCCGAGACGCTGAAGGCGCTGCTGACGCAGGCGCGTCCCGTCCAGCGCCTGGTGACCGTGGACACCGGAAGCCGCGATCGCGGGCCCGCCGTGCTGGCCGAGGTCGTCGGCGAGGGCAAGGTCCTCGCGCTGCCGCGCACCACCGGCTACGGGGAGGCGATCGCGGAGGCGCTCCGGCAGGACGCCGCGTCCGCCCCCGTCCCCGACGACGATCCCGGGAACCCCAGAACCGAGTGGATCTGGCTGCTGCACGACGACTCCGCGCCCGCCCACGACGCGCTCGCCCAGCTGCTGCGCACGGCGGGCACCGACCCGAACGTGGCGGTGCTCGGCCCGAAGGTCCGCGACTGGGACGACCGGCGCGTCCTGCGCGAGGTCGGCGTCACCGTGGACGCCGTCGGACGCCGCGAGCGCGGCTTCGACCGCGACGAGTTCGACCAGGGCCAGCACGACGGCGTCCGGGACGTCCTCGCCGTCGGCAGCGCCGGGATGCTGGTCCGCCGGGACGTGTGGGAGCGGCTCGGCGGCTTCGACGTCGAGTACGGGATCTTCCGCGACGACCTCGACTTCTGCTGGCGGGTGCACGCCTCCGGCCAGCGGGTCGTCACGGCGACCGACGCCGTCGTCCACCACGCGGAGGCGTCCCGGCGCGGGCTCCGCGAGATCGGGATGACGGCCGAGCATCCGGCCCGCCGCGACCGCCGCAACGCCCTGTTCACGCTGCTCGCCAACCAGCCGCTGCCAGCCATGCTGCGCGCCGCCGTCCGCAACGTCTGGGCGTCGCTCGTGCACGCCCTCGTCCTGCTGGTCACGAAGCGGCCGGCCGCGGCCCGCGAGGAGCTGGCCGCGCTCGCCGACGTCCTGCGCGACCCCGGCAGGCTGCGGCGGGCGCGGGCCGCCCGCGCGGACGGCCGGACCCGCGTGCACCGCAGCGTCCGGCGCTTCCAGCCGCGCTGGCTCGTGCTGCGCCGGGCCGTCGAGGCGGTCTCGGAGTATCTGGCCGCCCATGAACGGGAACGCGAACGAGAGGAGCAGGAGAACGACATCACGGCGGACGAGCCGGGACCGATCCGCCGGTTCCTCGCCCGCCCCGGCGTCCTGCTCGTCCTCGCGCTGACCGCCGTCGCGGTCGCCGCCGAACGCTCGCTGCTCACCGCGGCGGGACGGCTCGGCGGCGGCGCGCTCGTCCCGGCGTGGGGCGGCGCGAGCGACCTGTGGGAGCAGTACCTGTCCGGCTGGCACCCGGTCGGGCTCGGCACCGACGCGGGAAGCCCGCCCCACGTCGGCGTCCTCGCGGCGCTGTCGTCGGTGCTGTTCGGCAAGCCGTGGCTGGCCGTGTCGGTCCTGCTGCTCGGCAGCGTGCCGCTCGCCGGCCTCACCGCCTACCGGGCGTCCCGGCTGCTGATCACCGAGTCGCCGGCGGCGGGCCGCCGCGCCCGCGCCGCCGGCCGCCGCGTCCCGGTCTCCGCCGTCCGCGCGTGGTTCGCCGCCGTGTACGCGCTGCTGCCCGCCGCGACCGGTGCCGTCGCGGGCGGACGGCTCGGCACCGCCGTCGTCCTCGTCCTGCTCCCGCTCATCGGCCTGTACGCGGCCCGCGTCTACGGGCTGCCGCGTTCGGAGGCCGCCCGGTTCGACGCCGTGACGCGGCGCAAGCGCGCGGGACGGGCCGCCTGGACGGTCGCGCTGCTGCTCGCCGTCGCGATCGCGTTCGTCCCGCTCGTCTGGCTCATCGCCCTGCTGACGGCCGGGATGGTGTGGGCGCTGCTCGACCGGCCGTCCCCCCGGCAGGGCCGCCGCAACCTCCTCATCGCGCTCGGCGTGCCGCCGCTGCTGATGCTCCCGTGGACCGTCGGCCTCCTGTTGCACCCGTCCCGGCTCCTCACCGAGGCGGGCCTGCACCGGCGGTTCGAGCCCGCCGCCGCGGCCGACCTGCTGGTGCTCGACCCGGGCGGGCCCGGCACGCCCGCGCGGTGGGCGCTCGGGGGCCTGCTGGCGGCCGCGGTGCTGGCACTGCCGCTGCGCGCCCGCCGGGGCCGGGTGCTGGCGGGCTGGCTGCTCGCGGTGTTCGGGCTGCTCGCCGCCGTGCTGACCGGCGCGGCCACCGTCGGCAAGGGCGCGGACACGGCGCCGGTCTGGCCGGGCGTGGCCCTGGTCTTCGCCGGTGCGGGGGTGCTGCTCGCCGCGACCGCGGTCGTCCAGCGCGCCGCCGAGGCCCTCGCGGGCAAGCACGTGATCTACCGGACCGGCGGGGCGGCCGTGCTGCTCGCCGCGCTGACCGCGCCCGTCCTGTCCGCCGGGTTCTGGGTGGTCGGCGGCGCGGCCGGGCCGCTGGGCAAGGTCGACCCCGACACCGTTCCCCTCTTTCTCCAGATGCCGGGCGGGCCGAGGACCCTCGTCCTGCACAGAGAGCCCACCGGACGGATCTCCTACACCATCCTTCGGGACGCGCCTCCGAGGCTGGGCGAATCAGAGGTCACGGTAGGCGGCGATGCCGATGAACGCTTGGACGACCTCGTCGCCGGCCTGGCCGCAGGACGCGAGGGTGACGACGGGCCGGCCCTGACCCGGATGGGCGTCCAGTACCTTCTAGTGCCGCACCCCAAGACGGACCCGGTCACCAAGGTCTTGGACGCGTCGCCTGAGCTGACCCGCCTCAGCCGCACCGGGACGTTCGCCGTGTGGCGGCTCCAGCCGACGTCCGCCCGGATGCTGCTTCTGCAAGGCTCCACGATCACGCCGCTGGCGGCGGGCCGTATCAATGCCCACGTGCAGATCCCGCCAGGTACCGGCAAGCGCACCCTGCTCTTGGCCGAACCCGCCGACGGTGGGTGGCAGGGCACCCTGAACGGCCGCGACCTCAAAGAGCACACGGTGGACGGCTGGGCGCAGGGCTACGACCTCCCTCCCGCGGGAGGCGAGTTCAACCTGACACGGTCGATGAAGATGCGGCACACATGGGTCGTCATCCAGGGCATCGCCGTCTTGCTCGTGGTTGTCCTGGCCTTGCCAGGCGCCCAGGCCGACAACCTCATGTTCGTCAGTGACCGGGAGCGTCGCCGTCGCGGACGGCGAGGCGGACGAGGCGGTAAACGCGGGCAGCGCGGCCAACGCGGACGACGCCGCGCGAACGTTGCCCGCCGCCAACACGAGGCGTCCCAAGAGCCGGTGAAGGAACCGAGCCCCGAGGAGGTGTCCTGACCCATGGACAAGGTTCTGCGCTTCCTCGGCATGCGCTACGCCACCGCCGCGCTCATGCTCGTCGCCGTCGCCGCCCTCTACGGGGCCGCGACGCTGTCCCGTCCTGGCGAGGCGTCCGAGAAGGGCCGTGCGGCGCCCCTCACCCACGCCGTGATGGTCTGCCCAGGGCACGAAGGCGGTCGGCTGGCCGTCCAGTCCACCTCGCAGAAGGGAGGCGGACGCGTCGACATGACGCCGACGAAGGGCGGATCCCCGCTCGCGTCCACGACCGAGTCCGGCAAGGGATGGGAGAAGGACACCAAGTCCGGCGAGGACTCCTACACCCTCCGGGCCACCGGCGGCATCGCCGCCGGGCTGGAGGCCGAGCAGACCACCCACTGGAGCGGCGGCGCCGATCGCGGCCTCGCCGGCGCCCGCTGCGCCACCCCCGGCACCGACCTGTGGTTCATGGGCCCCGGGCCGGTCTCCGCCGACGAACTCGACCTCTACCTGACCAACGTCGACGGGCAGCCGGCGTCGGTGAACCTCAGCGCGCTGTCCGGCGAAGGCCCCCTCGACACCCCCGAGGGACGCGCCACCCCCGTCGCGCCCTACACCACCAGGGTCGTGAAGATCGGCGACTCCGCGGAGGGCCTCGGCGACATCGTGCGGAGCGCCGCCGACCTCGCCCTGCGCGTGCAGACCACCAGCGGCCGCGTCGCCGCGTCGCTGCGCGTCCGCATCGGCGAGAAGAAGGGCATCGAGTGGCTGCCGCAGTCGCGCGAGCCCGCGACGTCCGTCCTCGTCCCGGGGGTGCCTGGCGGCTCCGGGCAGCGCCGCCTGCTGGTCTCGGTCCCGGGCGAGGCAGACGCCCGCATCAAGGTCCAGGTGATCACGTCGGGCGGCGCGTTCGCCCCGCAGGGACAGGACGTCCTGGACGCCCCCGCCAAGACCGTGACGTCCGTTCCCCTCACCGGCGCGCTCTCGGGCAAGGCCGCCGCCGTCCGGCTGGTCGCCGACCGGCCCATCCTCGCGGGCTTCGCCGCGTCCCGCGGCGCCGACGTCGCCTACGGCACGGCCACGGCGCCGCTCGCCGCCTCCGGCCCGGGTGTCGTCGCCGACAACCGCTTCGACTCCTCGCTCGTCCTCACCGCCCCGTCCGGCGCGGCGAGCGTGCAGGTCACGACCGTCAACGCGGCGGGCCGGAGCGAGCCGCAGGAGATCGACATCCCGGCCGGACGCACCGTCGAGAGCAAGCTGACCGCGCCCGGACAGAACGCGGAAGGCGGCACGGCCTACGGCGCCGTCATCACCCTGAAGCCCGGCTCGGCGCCCGTCTACGCGTCCCGCACTCTCGCCAAGGGCAAGGGCGACGGCTACCTGTTCACCGTCCTGCCGATCGTCCCCGCCCCGACGACCGTCCACCTCCCGGACACGGCCGACTCCCAGACCGCCCTGATCCCCGGTTAGTCGTCGGGGAAGTCGTAGCTCGGGTCGACGGAATCGGGGGACAGGCCGAGGAGATCGGCGACCTCCTCGACCAGCAGGTCGCGGACCAGGCGGGAGAGTTCGGCCTCGCCGGAGGCGCGGGCCTCGACGGGACGGCGGAAGACCACGATGCGCACCGGCCGGCGGCCCACCGCGGGGAAGGTCTGGCCGAGCGGCACGGGCCCGTCGAAGGGCGGTCCGACGTCCGGCACCTCGCCGACGGCGAACTCCACCCCGGCCAGTTCCCGGCCCCAGCGCTGGACCAGCCGCCGCACCTCGTCGTCGACGAGGTCGTCGAACCGCTCCGCGCGGGTCCGCGAGACCGGCGCCTGCGGGGGCGTCAGAGGACCACGGAGGCCACGACCGTGCCGATCGCGGCGCCGTGCGCCTGCCACACGGGATCGCACGCGTCCAGCCTACCTCCGTGGATCCCCGCGCCCCGTGGCGGAGCGCGAGACCGCGCACCCGCCAGATTCCGCACGGTGAGAGTTCGGAGACGTACGGAATGTAGTTCTTACCTCGGAAATCGCCCGGTAACGGCGACACGGGTGCCGGGGTGGTGGCGGAGCCCGGTGGGAGGGAGGTACGGTCAGCCATCGTGAGCCCCGTCCGCACCTGCTCCCGCACCGCCTGCAAGGCGCCCGCAGTGTTCACGCTCACGTACGTCTACCGCGACTCCACCGCGGTCCTGGGGCCGCTCGCCACGTACGCGGAGCCGCACTGCTACGACCTGTGCGCGGAGCACTCCGAGCGGCTGACCGCCCCGATGGGGTGGGAACTCGTGCGGCTCCCCGTCGAGGAGGAGACCGAGCCCAGCGCGGACGACCTGGAGGCCCTCGCCGACGCCGTCCGGGAGGCCGCCAGGCCCGCACCCGGAGTGGGCCATGAGCCTGTCGGGCAGGGTACGGAAGTCGGGCGCCGCGGTCACCTCCGGGTGCTGCGCTCCGAGCCCGCGGCGACCCAACCCGGCCAGGAATAGCGCCCAGCGTCGCGGCGGCGTCGCGTCCGGTCGCCTCCGGCCTTCCCGGTAGGCTCAAGAACCCGGTTTCCCCGGGCACGCGAACTTGCGGGAACGGGTTCATTCGGACAGGGAGCAGGAGTGGGCGACCTCGGCAGGATCTTCAAGGCGTACGACATCCGCGGCGTCGTCCCGGACGAGCTCGACCCCGCGATCGCCGAGGCGGCCGGGGCGGCGTTCGTCCGGGTGACCGGGGCGCGCGCGGTCGTCACCGCGCACGACATGCGCGAGTCGTCGGTCCCCCTGGCCGAGGCGTTCGCGCGGGGCGCCACGTCCCAGGGCGCGGACGTGATCGAGGCCGGGCTCGGCTCCACCGACCTGCTCTACTACGCCAGCGGCAGCCTCGACCTGCCCGGCGCGATGTTCACCGCGAGCCACAACCCCGCCAGGTACAACGGGCTGAAGCTGTGCCGCGCCGGCGCCCGCCCGGTCGGCCGCGACACCGGCCTCGGCGAGATCCGCGAGATGATCGAGGACGGCGTCCCCGGCTACGACGGCGAACCGGGCACCGTGTCCCGGCGGGACGTCCTCAAGGGCTACGCCGAGCACCTGAAGACGCTGGTCGACCTGTCGTCGATCCGCCCGCTGAAGGTCGTCGTGGACGCCGGCAACGGCATGGGCGGGCACACCGTTCCGTCGGTGTTCGAGGGCCTGCCGATCGACCTCGTGCCGATGTACTTCGAGCTGGACGGCACCTTCCCCAACCACGAGGCCAACCCGATCGAGCCGGAGAACCTGCGCGACCTGCAGGCCAAGGTCCGCGAGACCGGCGCCGACATCGGGCTCGCGTTCGACGGCGACGCCGACCGCTGCTTCGTGGTGGACGAGCGCGGCGAGATCGTCTCCCCGTCCGCGATCACCGCGCTGGTCGCGACGCGGGAGCTGGCCAAGCACCCGGGCTCCTCGATCGTGCACAACCTGATCACGTCCAAGGCCGTCCCGGAGATCGTGGCCGAGCACGGCGGGACGCCGGTCCGCACCCGCGTCGGGCACTCGTTCATCAAGCAGACGATGGCGGAGACGGGCGCGGTGTTCGGCGGCGAGCACTCGGCGCACTTCTACTTCCGCGACTTCTGGTTCGCCGACTCCGGCATGCTGGCGGCGCTGCACGTCCTCGCGGCCCTCGGCGAGCAGGACGGGCCGCTGTCGGGGCTCCTGCGCGAGTACACCCGCTACGCCGCGTCCGGCGAGATCAACAGCGAGGTCGCCGACCAGGGCGCCGCCGCCGCGAAGGTCGAGGAGGCCTTCGCCGGACGGCCCGGCGTCGAGATCGACGAGCTGGACGGCCTCACCGTGGCCGACGAGTCCGCCGGCTGGTGGTTCAACCTGCGGCCCTCCAACACCGAGCCGCTGCTGCGCCTCAACGCGGAGGCGGGCGACGAGGCGACGATGGCGGCGATCCGCGACGAGGTCCTGGCCCTGGTCAGGGAGAAGTGACGACCGGGTCAGGGAAGACCGACTGTAGGGAGAAGTGACGCTGCCATGACGATGAAGCTGGACTCCTGGCTGCTGGAGATCCTCGCCTGCCCGAACTGCGGCGGCGACCTCCGTGCCGACGAGGGCGCGGACGAGTTGGTGTGCACCGGCTCGTGCGGCTACGCCTACCCCGTCCGCGACGACATCCCCGTCCTGCTCGTCGACGAGGCGAGGACCCCCGCCCCGTGAGCGCGGGGGAAGCCGATGCCTGAGAGCGCCCCGGGCCGCCGGGCGGAGCCGCGGCCGTGACCGCGGGCGCGGACCCTTCGCGGCTGGAGGACGCGGAGGCGGCCGAGGCGGCGGATCCCGGTGGGATGCTGCGGCAGGTCGCCTCGTCGGCGGCGCAGGTGCGGGAGGCGCAGCGGGCGGCGGCCGAGGCGGGCGTCGCGGCGCTGGCCGGGGACGGCCGGCCGCGCGCGGTCGTGGTCGCCGGTATGGGCGGCTCCGGCGTCGCGGGCGACGTGCTCGCGGCGGTGTGCGGCGCGGGCTGCGCGGTCCCGGTGTTCACGGTGCGCGGCCACCGGCTGCCCGGCTGGGTGGGCGCCGCCGACCTCGTGATCGCGGTGTCGTGCTCGGGGACCACCGAGGAGACCCTGGAGGTCGCCGCGGAGGCGGCCCGGCGGGGCTGCAGGCTGATGTTCGTCGGCGCGGCGGAGTCGCCGCTCGCCGACCTGGCCGCCCGGAGCCGCGGCGTCTTCGTCCCGGTGCGGTCGGCGGGCCAGCCGCGTTCGACGCTGTGGGGCCTCACGATCCCGGTGCTCCTCGCCGCGCGCGCACTGCGCCTGGCGGACGTCCCCGACGCGGTGCTGGAGTCCACGGCCGCGCTGCTGGAGGACGTCGCGCACCGGTGCCGTCCGTCCAGCGAGCCGTTCGTCAACCCGGCCAAGCGGATCGCGCTCGACCTCGCCGGCGACGTGCCGCTGGTGTGGGGCTCGTCCGCGGTGGCGGGGGCGGCGGCGTACCGGTTGTGCTGCCAGCTCAACGAGAACGCGAAGTACCCGGCGGTCTTCGGCGAGGTGCCGGAGGCCGGTCACAACCAGCTGATGGCGTTCGACGGCGTCTTCGCGCGCGGCGGCTCCCCGTCCGACCCCGATGACTTCTTCCGCGACCGCGCCGAGGACCCCGAGCACGGCCTCCACCTCGTCCTCGTGCGGGACGTGGAGGAACATCCCGAGGTGCGCAGGCGGTGCGAGGCGTCCGCCGCGATGGCGCGCGACCGGGGCGTGGCGGTCACCGAGGTCCGCGCCGAGGGCGAGCACCCGCTGGAAAGAATCGCGACCCTGATCGCCCTGGCGGACTATGTCACGGTTTACTTGGCTATCGCGCTGGGCGTGGATCCGACGCCGGTGCCTGCCATTGACGAGCTCAAAGCGAGGATTACCTAGATGAGTGCTGAGGGTGGAACCAAGGCCATCGTCGCCGCGCTGGCCGCCAACCTCGGGATCGCCGCGTCCAAGGCCGTCGCGTTCGCGTTCACCGGTTCGTCGTCGATGCTGGCGGAGTCGATCCACTCGGTGGCCGACTCGGGGAACCAGGGGCTGCTGCTGCTCGGCCGCAAACGGTCCGAGCGCGACCGGACGCCGGAGCACCCCTTCGGCTACGGCCGCGAGCGCTACTTCTACGCGTTCGTCGTTGCGGTCGTCCTGTTCACCGTCGGTTCGGCGTTCTCGCTGTACGAGGGCTACCACAAGATCTCCCACCCGGAGGAGGTCAAGTCCCCGATCTGGGCGTTCGCGGTGCTGATCATCGCGATCGTGCTGGAGATGTTCTCCTTCCGGACCGCGATCAAGGAGTCGAACCAGGTCCGGGGCGAGCAGTCCTGGTGGTCGTTCATCCGCCGCGCCAAGGCCCCCGAGCTGCCGGTCGTCCTGCTGGAGGACCTCGCCGCCCTCGTCGGCCTGCTCCTCGCGCTGGGCGGCGTCTCGATGGCCGTGGCCACCGGCGACGGCGTCTGGGACGGCGTCGGCACCGTCGCGATCGGCGTGCTGCTCGGCGCGGTCGCGACGATCCTGGCGATCGAGACCAAGAGCCTGCTGATCGGCGAGGGCGTCGACCCCGCCACCGAGCGGCAGATCGTCGAGGCGCTGGAGTCGGTGGACAAGGTCGCCCGGATGATCCACATCAGGACCGAGTACATGGGCCCGGACGCGCTGCTGATCGCCGCGAAGATCGCCGTCTACCACGACGACACGGCCGCCGACGTGGCGCGGTGCATCGACGCCGCCGAGGCGAAGGTCAGGGCGCAGTTCCCGGTGGCGAAGCTGATCTACCTGGAGCCGGCGCTGGACGAGGCGTCCCGCCTGGGGACGGCCGGGGCGAGCACGGAGGCCGCGGAGGCGAGCACGGGGGCCGCACCGGAGGCGTCGGCGTCGTCCTGACGTCCTGACGCGGACTCTCGGGGAACATGGGACCCCTCGCCGAACGGCCGCCGCGGTGCCGGCCGTACCCCAGCCCAGGCGAGACCGGCGGATGCCTCCGTGGAGGCGGACGGCGGCCGTCCGGCGAGGTGCTTCCCATGCCTCCCCGCCCGGACCCCTGAAACCGGGCGGTTCTGGTGTGACCCGCGGCGCCCCCGCCGAACCCCCTACGTCGGCGACGGCCACCGTCGCGGTCACGGTTAAGACATTACGTGTGCGGGGCTCTCCGGTACGTCCCCCTCAAGGAGGGAACCGGCGTGGTACTCCAGGTGGACACGCGTCCTCCCAATACATCCGCGCGGTGAGGTGGCGGCACGCCACAGAGGTCACTATTGGGGAGTGACATCCGATGACAAGGCCCGGACCGGACCCGACCCCGCGGGGTTCGGCCCAGCCGTCGCGCACCACGCGTGGCGGCTGTCCGGCCGGATCGTGGCGGGCGTCGGGCAGCTGCTGCTGTGGATCCTCACCGGTGTCGGCACCCTGCTGCGTCCGCTCGCGGCGCGGCTCGGCGCGCGGCTGACCGGCGGCGCGGGCCGGCGCCCGGCCCCCGGCGCGCCGGGCGTCCCGCCCGGCGCTCCCGGCCCGACGGCGCCGCTGCCCCGGTGGATCAACACCTGGCGGGAGGTCGTCGGGTCCTGGTACTTCGCCCCGCTCACCGGGCTGGCGCTCACGATCGCCGCGCTGGCCGAGCTGGCGCCGCGGGTCGACTCGCCGCTCAGTCTCGCCGGCGGGTTCGCGGTCGCGGCGACGCTCCCGCTCGTCTGGCGGCGGGAGAACCTGCGCCCGGTCGCGGCCGTCGTGCTCAGCGCGGTCGCGGCGAGCCTGCTCACGGGGCAGATCCTCCTCGTCACCACGGGCTTCGCCGCGCTCTACACGCTGTACGCGCTGGGGCGGCAGCTGCCCCGCCAGTCGACCGGCGTCCTCGCGGTCGGCAGCGTCGCCACGATCGCGGTCGTCTACCTCGCAGCCGGGACGCTCGACGAGATCCCGTGGCCGGCGCCGATCGTCGCCGTCCTCGCCGCCATCGGGCTCGGGGACGCGCGGCGCGTCGTCGAGTCCGCCGGGCGGACGGAGGCCGAGGCCGCCGAGCGCACCAACGAGACCCTCACCCGGCTGACCGCCGTCCAGCGGGAGCAGGCCGTCATGCGGGAACGGGCCCGCATCGCCCGCGAGCTGCACGACGTCGTCGCGCACTCCGTCTCCATGATCGCGGTGCAGGCGGAGACCGCCCCGTACACGATGGAGAACCTGTCGCCCGAGGCCCGCGCCGGCTACACCGAGATCGCCAAGACGGCCCGGGACGCGCTGGTGGAGATGCGGCGGCTGCTCAGCGTGCTGCGCGCCGACGCCAAGCCCGAGCCGGACGCGGCGAACTCCCCGCAGCCGCGCCTGGACCGGCTGCCCGACCTGATCGAGCAGCACCGTGGCGCCGGCGGGCACGTCGACCTCGCCGTCCACGGCGACCCGCGTGCGCTGTCGACGACGGTCGAGCTGTCGGCGTACCGGATCGTCCAGGAGGCGCTGACGAACGCGCGGCGGCACGCGCCCGGCGCCGGCGTCCGCGTCGACCTGATGTTCCTGCCGGACCGGCTGGCGGTCCGCGTCAGCGACGACGGCGCGTCGGCGCCGACGCAGGTGCTGAACCGGGACGCCGCTCATCCCCGTACCGCGGTACTGGATCCCGCCGGCCCGACCTCCGTGGACGGGCGCACCCGGCTGGAGCCATCGCAGACCGGTGGCGGACACGGCCTCGTCGGGATGCGGGAACGTGCGACCATGCTGGGCGGGCGGTTCTCCGCCGGGCCGGCCGCGGAGGGCGGGTTCCTGGTGGAGGCCGAGCTTCCGCTGACGAGAGAGGGGAATTCCACCCGTGGACACGCTTCGCAGGCGCCCCCCGGGCATCACCCCTGATCCCGTCGCCGCCCGGCCCGCGGGGCGGCGACCGTGATCAACGTGCTGATCGTCGACGACCAGACGATCGTGCGGGCCGGGTTCGCCGCCCTGCTCGCCGCGCAGGACGACATCACCGTCGTCGGCGAGGCCGGCGACGGTCGCGAGGCCGTCCGGATCGCCGAGCGGACCCGTCCCGACGTCGTCGTGATGGACATCCGGATGCCCGGCATGGACGGCATCGAGGCCACCCGCCGCATCCTCGCCCTCCCCGGCGCGGAGGGCGTCCGGGTGCTGGTCCTGACGACGTTCGACGTGGACGAGTACGTCTACGAGGCGCTCGCGGTCGGCGCCAGCGGCTTCCTGCTGAAGGACGCGACCGCCGAGGAGCTGGTCTCGGCGGTCCGGGTGGTGGCGCGCGGCGACTCGCTGCTCGCCCCGCAGGTCACCGGGCGGCTGATCCGCGAGTTCACCAGGCAGCGCCGGAACCGTCCGCAGGCCCCGGCGGAGCTGGCGACGCTGACCGCCCGGGAGAACGAGGTCCTCGTGCTGATCGCGGGCGGGCTGTCGAACGGGGAGATCGCGCAGCGCCTCGTCGTCAGCGAGCACACGGTGAAGACGCACGTGGCCCGCGTTTTCACCAAGCTCGGCCTGCGCGACCGCGCGCAGGCCGTGATGCTGGCCTACGAGTCGGGCGTGGTGGTTCCGGGCGAGGGCGCCGCGAGCTAGCCCCGGTGTCGTTGACCTGCGGCGTGTTGTTGCTTCCGACGCGGCGATGTCAAGCGGCTGTTGCAACGAGGTACTCGTTGAGTGTTTGGGCTGGGGTTTTCCAGTTCAGGGTGTGGCGGGGGCGTCCGTTGAGCTGGCGGGCGATCTCGTCGAGGTC
>NZ_JAXCEJ010000036.1:0-64201 GCF_041463665.1 Actinomadura chokoriensis | reverse complement strand
AAAACCCCAGCCCAAACACTCAACGAGTACCTCGTTGCAACAGCCGCTTGACATCGCCCGCGCTCATACCAACAACACGCCGCAAGTCGACGCACCGGTGAACCTTGGTGGACACCGCACTAGAGGGAGCGGCGGAGGACCTTTCCGGTGGCGTTGCGGGGCAGGGCGTCCAGGAAGTGGACGTCGCGGGGGACGGCGTAGCGGGCCAGGTGGTCGCGGACGTGGGCGCGGACGGCGTCGGCGTCGAGCGTCTCGCCCTCACGCAGGACGATGTACGCGGCGGCGCGCTGCCCGAAGTCCTCGTCCGGGACGCCGACGACGGCGACCTCGCTGACCTGCGGGAGCTTCTGCAGGACCTCCTCGATCGCGCCCGGGAAGACGTTCTCCCCGCCCGAGACGATCATGTCGTCGTCGCGTCCGTGCACGTAGAGCCGGCCGTCCTCGTCGAGGTGGCCGACGTCGCCGAGGCTCATCAGGCCGTCCCGCATCTCCTTGACGCCGCCGCCGGTGTAGCCGGCGAACAGCAGCTCGTTGGCGGCGAAGATCCGCCCGGTGGTGCCGGGCGGGACGGGGCGGCCCTCCTCGTCGAGGATCGCGACCTTCGTCCCCGGCGGGGGCGTGCCGGCGGTGTCGGGGCGGGCGCGCAGGTCGGCGGGCGTGGCGATGGTGACCCAGGACGCCTCCGTCGACCCGTACAGGTTGTAGAGGACGTCGCCGAACTCGTCCATGAACGCGGTGGCGAGCGTCCCGGGGAGGGCCGAGCCGCTGACGGCGGCGATCCGCATCGAGGACGTGTCGTACTTGCGCCGCGCGCTCTCCGGGACGTCCAGCACGCGCTGGAGCATGACCGGCACGGCGACGAGCGCGGTCGCGCCGGTGGCCTCGATCGTGCGGAGCGTCTGCTCGGGGTCGAAACGGGACCGCAGGACGATCGTGGCGCGCAGCGAGATCGCCGCCTGCAGCATCGCGTAGCCCCAGGTGTGGAACAGCGGGGCCTCGATGAACATCCGTTCGTGCACCCGGTAGGGGATGCGGGACAGGATCGAGGTGAGCGGCGACAGTCCCGGGCGCGAGTGCCGGTCCGCGCCCTTGGGGCTGCCGGTGGTGCCCGAGCTGAGGACGATCGTCCGCCCCGCCTTCGCCGGCGGCTCGGCCTGCCCGGCGGGCGCGGCGGCGATGGCGTTCTCCAGTTCCGAGTCCGGCCCGCCCGCCGTGATGACGTGGACGGTCTTCGGCACTTCCGCGAGGAACGCGGCGAACTCCGCGTCGGCGATCACGACCTCGACCCGCTGCTGCCGCAGGACGGTGAGGAGCTGCTCGGTGCTCATGCCCGTGTTGAGCAGGACGAGATCGGAGCCCCGCTTGCTGCACGCGACGAGCGCCTCGACCATGCCGCGGTGGTTGCGGCACAGCACCGCGACGCGGGGCGAGTCAGTGAACCGGCCGAGCGCGGCGGCGAGGCGGTCGGTGCGCTCGTCGACCTCGCCGTAGGTCAGCTCCCCGGCGTCGTCGATGATCGCGGCGACGCCGGGGTCGCGGGCGGCGGCGGAGGCGACCGTCCCGCCGAGCAGCGTGCCCCAGCGGCGCAGGGCGTCGAGCTGGCGGACGACCTTCAGCGGCGGTCCGGGCCGCCACAGCCCGCTCCGGGCGAACATGCCGCCCGCCCGCGCGATCGACGCCGCGCGGCGCCCGAACTCCGATCGTCCGCTCATCTACCCGCCTCCGGTTGGTGGTTCCGGATACCGACCGTACAAAAAAGCGGCTTTCGTCCTCTTCTGCCTAAACCCAGCTCTTCGGCCCGCCCGTTATCAGGAACCTGACAACGAACCGCCCTTCACGGCCGGGACCGCGCCGTCGGCCTCGTCGGCCTCCGCAGGCTTCGCCAGGTCGAGGCTGTCGCGCAGCCTGACCGGCTTGAGGAGCGACGCCGCGATGATCCCGACGATCGCGATACCCGCGGAGACGAGGAAGATGTGCCCGGTCGCGTCGCCGTAGGCGGCCCGGACGACCTCCTGGACGGGCGCGGGCAGCGCCGTGACGTCCAGGTTGCCGGCGTCGCCGCCCCCGGCGGTCGGGTCCACGCCGAGCCGCCGCAGCCCGCTGGCGATCTTGTCGGCGACCTGGTTGGCGAGGATCGCGCCGAGGACCGAGACCCCGACCGTCCCGCCGAGGGAGCGGAAGAAGGTGACCGCCCCGCTCGCCGCGCCGATCTCGTGCAGGTGCACGGAGTTCTGCACGACCAGGACCAGGTTCTGCATCGTCATCCCGACGCCGACGCCGACCAGGAACATCCCGACGCCGAGGAAGAAGAGCGAGGTCGTGTGGTCGATCGTGGCCAGCATGCCGAACCCGGCGGTCAGCATGACCGTCCCGAACACGATGTACGGCTTGACCTTGCCGGTCTTGCTGGCGAGGCGTCCGGCGATGGTGGAGGCGCCGAACACGCCGAGCATCATCGGGAACGTGAGCAGGCCCGCCTTGGTGGGGCTGTAGCCGCGCCCGATCTGGAAGTACTGGCCGAGGAACACGGCGCCGCCGAACATCGCCATGCCGACCGCGAGGCTGGCGAGGATCGCGAGCGCGGTGTTGCGGCGCGCGACGATGTCGAGCGGGACGATCGGCTCCGCCGCCCGGGACTCGACCCACACGGCGAGCGCCAGCAGCACGAGCCCGCCGCCCGCCATCGCGGCGGTCTGCCACGACAGCCACGGGAAGTTCTCGCCGACGAACGTGATCCAGATGAGCAGGACGCTGACTCCGGCGGCGATCAGCGTCGCCCCCACGTAGTCGATCTTCACGTCCGGATGCCGGATGACCGGCAGCTTCAGGGTCTTCTGCAGCAGCCCGAACGCGACGACCGCGAACGGCACGCCGATGAAGAAGCACCAGCGCCAGCCGAGCCAGGAGTCGACGATCAGGCCGCCGAGCAGCGGCCCGCCGACCGTGGCGACGGCCATCACGCCGCCGAGGTAGCCGTAGTAGCGGCCGCGGTCCCGGGGGCTGATCATCGCGGCCATGATGATCTGGACGAGGATCTGCAGCGCTCCGACGCCGAGGCCCTGCACCGCGCGGAACGCGATCAGCTGCCCGGTGTTCTGCGCGAACCCGGACGCCGCCGACGCGACGATGAAGATGCCGACGCCCACCTGGAGCAGCATCTTCTTGTCGTAGAGGTCGGCCAGCTTGCCCCAGATGGGGGTGCTCGCCGTGGACACCAGCAGGGTCGCGGTGACGACCCACGTGTACTGCGACTGGCTGCCCTTGAGCGCGCCGATGATCTGCGGCAGCGCTGTCGACACGACAGTGCTGCTCAGCATCGCCACGAACAGCACCAGCAGCAGGCCGCTGAGTGCTTCGAGGACCTGCCGATGCGACATCGGCGAGGGTCTGGACGGGGCCGGAACGGTCAAGGGACGCCTCCGCGAGAGATGGGGAACGAGGCTTCAACCCCGCGACTCGGGAATCTTATTCCCGCTGGGCAAGTTTTCCCACCGAGCAGTATTTACGGGGGTAGGCTGAGCGGACCATGGAGACGACCGGCGAGCTGCGAGAACGTGGAACCGGGGTGGGCGCGTCCGAAGGCGGCCAGCCTGAACGCGAGGGCGAGACAGCCGAGCGCAAGGGCGAGACAGCCGAGCGCAAGGGCGAGGCGCCCGAGCGCAAGGGCGGGCTGCGCGAGCGCAAGAAGGAGGCGACGCGCCGCGCCCTGCACGAGGCCACGATGCGCCTCTCCGTCGAGCACGGCGTGGACGAGGTCACCGTCGAGGCCATCGCGGACGCCGCCGGCGTCTCCCGGCGCACCTTCTCCAACTACTTCGGCGGCAAGGAGGACGCGCTCCTCTACGGCGGCGAGCAGCGGATGGGCTCCCTGCTGGAGAAGTTCGAGGCCCGCCCGGCGGGCGAGACGTCCTGGACGGCGCTGCGCGCGTCGTTCGACGCCGTCCAGGAGCAGTTCGGCCCCCTCGACCCGCAGTGGGCCGTGCAGATCCGGCTCGCCCGCAAGCACGCGTCCGTGCTGGCCCGGCAGCTCGCCCACTACGCCGAGTTCGAGCGCACCCTCGCCGACCTGATCGCCGCCCGCGACGGCCTCCCGCCCCTGCGCGCCCGCGTCATGGCCGGCGCCTTCATGACCGCGCTCCGCATCGCGTCCGTGACCTGGATCGACGAGCAGAGCGGCCGCACGATGCCCGAGGTAGTCAACGAGACCCTCACCGAGATAGCCCGCGAATTCCGCTAGGGCCGGGGGATGTTGCGCAGGTTGCTGCGCGCCAGGTCGATCATCTTGCCGACGCCGCCGGTGAGGACGGTCTTGCCGGCGGACAGCGCGAACCCCTTCACCTGCTGCGGCGTGACGTACGGCGGAATGGACAGCGCGTTCGGGTCGGTGACGACGTCGAGGAGGTACGGGCCGGGCGCGGCGAGGGCGCGCTCCATCACCGTGCGGACGTCGGACGGACGCTCCACGCGCGCCGACTCGATCCCGATCGCCGCGGCGATCGCCGCGTAGTCGACCGGCTCGTGGTCGGTCTCGAAGGCGGGGAAGCCGTCCACCATCATCTCGAGGCGCACCATGCCGAGCGACGCGTTGTCGAACACGATGATCTTCACGGGGAGGCGGTGGAGCTTCACGGTGAGCAGTTCGCCGAGCAGCATGCCGAGGCCGCCGTCACCGGACAGCGACACGACCTGGCGGCCGGGCGCGCCGTACTGGGCGCCGATGGCGTGGGGCAGCGCGTTCGCCATGGAGCCGTGCACGAACGACCCCATCACGCGGCGGCGTCCGTTCGGGGTGAGGTAGCGGGCGGCCCAGACGTTGCACATGCCGGTGTCCACGGTGAATATTGCGTCGTCGGCGGCGAGGTCGTCCAGGACACTCGCAACGTACTCGGGGTGGATCGGAATGTGCTTCTCGATGTCACGCGTGTAGGCGGACACGACGTTCTCCAGAGCGCGCGCGTGGCGATGCAGCATCTCGTTCAGATACGACTGGTCGTGCTTCTGCTCGACCTGGTCCATGACGAGCCTCAGTGTCTCGCCGATGTCACCGTGCACCGCCAGGTCGAGTGGTGTGCGGCGACCCAGTCTCGCTGGGTCCTCGTCCACCTGGATGGTGTTCTTCCCAGGCAGGAACTGGTCGTACGGGAAGTCGGTGCCCAGCAGGAGGACGAGGTCGGCGGCCTGCATCGCCTCGTAGCAGGCGCCATAGCCGAGCAGCCCGCTCATTCCCACGTCGAAGCGGTTGTCGTACTGGATCCATTCCTTGCCGCGCAGCGCGTGCCCGACCGGCGAGAGCAGCCTGTGCGCCAGCTCCATCACCTCGGCGTGCGCGTCCCTCACGCCGGAGCCGCAGAACAGCATCACCTTGCGCGCCCGGTTCAGCGCGCGGGCGAGCTGCGCCACCTGGTCGGACGGCGGCCGGACGATCCCCTTCCGGACGAGGAAGTCGTGCTCGCCGGTCGGCGCGGCGGCGTCCTTGCCGGCGGTATCGCCGGCCATCGTCAGCACCGCGACGCCGCCGTGCCCGATCGCGTGCTGGATCGCCGTCCGCAGGATGCGCGGCATCTGCTCCGGCGTGCTGATCATCTCGCAGTAGTGGCTGCACTCGACGAACAGCCGGTCCGGATGGGTCTCCTGGAAGTAGCCGCTGCCGATCTGGGCGCTCGGGATCTGCGACGCCAGCGCCAGCACCGGCGCGCCCGACCGGTGCGCGTCGTAGAGGCCCTGGATCAGGTGCGTGTTGCCGGGCCCGCAACTGCCCGCGCACACGGCGAGCCGCCCGGTCGTCTGCGCCTCCGCCGCCGCCGCGAACGCGCCCGCCTCCTCGTTGCGGACGTGCACCCAGTCGATGCCGTCCGTCCGGCGGACGGCGTCCACGACCGGGTTGAGGCTGTCGCCCACCACCCCGTAGACGCGCCGCACGCCGGCCTGCCGCAGCACCTCGATGAACTGGTCGGCGACGGTCGCCATCGTCCCTCCCCGGATCCGCCGGTCCCGCACCGGAGGGGATGCCCGGCGATCTTCCCCTGACACGCGCGGGCCGCGCCCGGTTTAATGGTCAAACCATGAATCAGATAGGGGGCCGGACGATGAGCGCGAGCGACGAGCGCGACGACCTCGACTTCTGGACGTTCGTCGACCTCGCGGGGCGGCGGCTGGCGGAGGAGTTCGGGTTCGGGGACCGGCTCGCGACCCGGCTGCTGCTCACCCTCAACCGGGCCTCGGCGATCGTCACCTACGACCTGGAGTCCACGGTGCACCGGCCGCGCGGGCACTCGTGGGCGGGGTTCCGGCTGCTGCTGGTGACCTGGCTCGCCGGGCCGCTGGAGCCGGGCCGCGCCGCCAGGCTGGCCGGGATGAGCCGGGCCGCGGTGTCCAACGTCGCGAAGACGCTGATCGCGGACGGGATGATGGTCCGCACGCCGGGCGAGCGGGACGGCCGGTCGGTGATCCTCTCGCTGACCGAGCCGGGCCGCGCGGCGATGCTGGAGATCTTCGCCGGGCAGCACGAGCGCGAGCGGCGGTGGGCGGGCACGCTGACCGAGACCGAGCAGCAGATGCTGATCATGCTGCTGGACAAGCTCATCGCCGGCCGGACGTCCTTCGACGCGCGCGAGCGCAGCTAGCCGGCGCCGACCCTGGCGCCACGCCATGCCGGTCCCGCTGTGAAACCGGCGCCGGAGCGTGCGTTTGGATGGTGCGCGCAGTTAGCCCTTCCCTGGAGCGGAGATGAGTCGTAGTGTCGGCAGAAAATAGTTAATGCGTTAATCATCGGAGGCGATGGACCATGACCCACTACCGCCGGGTCGGCCACGTGCCGCCGAAACGCCACACCCAGCATCGTCGGATCGACGACGGGAACGGCGAGGAGCGGCTCTACTTCGAGGAACTGATGGGCGAGGAGGGGTTCTCGTCCGACTCGTCCCTGCTGTACCACCGGGAAATCCCGTCCGCGATCGTGGACTCCCAGACCTGGGACGTCCCGGACGTGTCGACGACGCCCAACCACCCGCTCAAGCACCGCCACCTCAAGCTGCACGAACTGTTCCCCAAGGAGACGTGGGCCGGGACCGACGTCGTCACCGGACGACGGGTGATCCTCGCGAACAGCGACGTGCGCCTCTCCTACGTCGTGTCCGCCGCCGACTCGCCGCTGTACCGCAACGCGACCGGCGACGAGATCGTCTACGTCGAGTCCGGCGCCGCCACGGTCGAGACGATCTTTGGGACGCTCTCCGCCGGGCAGGGCGACTACGTCGTCATCCCGACGTCCACCACGCACCGCTGGCTGCCGACCGGCGACCAGCCCCTGCGCGCCTACGCGATCGAGGCGACCGGCCACATCGCGCCGCCCAAGCGCTACCTGTCCCGCTACGGCCAGTTCCTGGAGAACGCCCCGTACTGCGAACGCGACCTGCACGGCCCGTCCGAGCCCCTCCTCGCCGACGGCGGCGACGTCGACGTCGACGTCCTCGTCAAGCACCGCACCTCGCGCGGGATCGTCGGCACCCGCATGACCTACGCGCGGCACCCCTTCGACGTGGTCGGCTGGGACGGCTGCCTGTACCCGTTCACTTTCAGCGTCCACGACTACGAGCCGATCACCGGCCGCGTCCACCAGCCGCCGCCCGTCCACCAGGTGTTCGAGGGGCACAACTTCGTCGTCTGCAACTTCGTGCCGCGCAAGGTCGACTACCACCCGCTGTCGATCCCGGTGCCCTACTACCACTCGAACGTCGACTCCGACGAGATCATGTTCTACTGCGGCGGGGACTACGAGGCGCGCAAGGGGTCCGGCATCGGCCAGGGCTCCGTCTCCGTCCACCCCGGCGGGCTCGCGCACGGCCCGCAGCCCGGCGCCTACGAGCGCAGCATCGGCGTCGAGTTCTTCGACGAACTCGCCGTCATGGTCGACACCTTCCACCCGCTCGAACTGGGCGAGGGCGGCCTGGCCTGCGAAGACCCCGGCTACGCCTGGACGTGGGCGGGCCGGCGATGATCCCCGCCTTCGCCCTCGGCCTCTGCGACGACGCGGCCGTGTTCCCGCCGGGCCTCGCACCGCTCGCCGACGCCGTCCCGGCCCACCGCGCGCACCGCGCCGCCCGGTACGCGGGCCTGGTCGGCCCCCTCGTCCTGCCCGCGACCGCGCTGGACGACCTGGCCCCGCTGCTCGGCGGCGAGCCCCTCGACATATCGATCACCGCGCCCGACGGACCGCCTCAGGCGGCGAAGGCCCTGGTCGCAGCGGCCGAACTGCCGGTCACCGTCCGCGGCCTGGAGGTGGCGGTACCGCCGGGCATGCGACCGGACGAGTTCTTCCGCCTGCTCGGCCGCGTCGATGTCCCCGTCTACGTCGAGATTCCGCGCGACGAGCGCCGTCCCTCGATGATCGCCGCGGTCGCGGACCGCGGGCACCGCGCGAAGTTCCGCACCGGCGGCGTGAAGGCGCATTTCTACCCGACCCCGAACGAGCTGGCCACCGCGATCGAGTCGGTCGTGGAGGCGCACCTGCCGTTCAAGGCGACGGCCGGGCTGCACCACCCCGTCCGCAACACCGACCCGGCTACCGGGTTCCACCAGCACGGCTTCCTGAACCTGCTGCTGGCGACCGACGCCGCCCTGCGCGGCTGCCCGGTGCCGGAACTGTCCGCGATCCTCGCCGACCGCGACGCCCCGTCCGTCGCGTCCCGCGTCTCGTCGCTGGGCGAGGCCCGGACGATCGCCGCCCGCGAACGCTTCCTGTCCTTCGGGACGTGCAGCATCACCGACCCACTGAACGAACTCGCGGACCTCGGCCTGCTGTCGTCCGCCCTCCAGGAGACCCCCCGATGACCCGCATCGCGATCCCCGAAGACTCCCTTTTCGGGCTCGCCAACCTCCCGTACGGCGTCTTCTCTCTCCCCGGCGGGACACCCCGCGTCGGCGTCCGCGTAGCCGACTCCGTCGTGGACCTGGCTCTGGCGCTCGGCGACGACGTCTTCGCCGCACCATCCCTGAACCCATTCATGGCCCAGGGCCACGAGCGCTGGGTAGAGGTCCGCGAACAGATCCCCGACCTGGTCTCGGACGACATTCCCGACTCGGCCGTCCATCCCGTGGACGCGGTCACTCTGCACATGCCGTTCGAGGTCGCCGACTACGTCGACTTCTACGCCTCCGAACACCACGCGTCCAACCTGGGCCGCCTGTTCCGTCCCGGCTCCGAGCCGCTGATGCCGAACTGGAAGCACCTCCCGGTCGGCTACCACGGCCGCGCCGGCACGGTGATTCCGTCCGGGACGGACATCGTCCGTCCCACAGGGCAGCGCAAGGGCAAGGACGCGCCCACCTTCGGCGAGAGCCGCCGACTGGACATCGAGGCCGAAGTCGGCTTTGTAGTAGGCACTGGCTCACCCCTGGGCGACGCGGTTAGCACGGACGCCTTCTCCGAACACGTCTTCGGCGTCGTCCTGGTCAACGATTGGTCGGCCCGCGACATCCAGGCATGGGAGTACGTCCCCCTTGGGCCGTTCCTAGGAAAGAGCTTCGCGACGTCCGTCTCCCATTGGGTCGTCCCCCTCCTTGCCTTGGAAGCGGCCCGCGTAGCCACCCCGCCGCAAGACCCGGAGCCCCTCCCGTACCTTCAGGAGAAGAACCCATGGGGCCTGGACCTGACCCTCGAAGTCTCGTGGAACGGCCAGGTCGTCTCCCGTCCGCCCTACCGCGAGATGTACTGGTCGCCCGCCCAGATGCTCGCGCACATGACGGTGAACGGCGCCTCGTCCCGCACCGGGGACCTGTACGCGTCCGGCACGGTCTCAGGCCCCGCCAAGGACCAGCGGGGCGCCTTCATAGAACTGACCTGGGGCGGCAAGGAGCCCGTCGAAATCAACGGCGAACCCCGCACCTTCCTGGAGGACGGCGACGAGGTCTCGATAACCGCCACCGCCCCCGGCCCATCCGGCACCCGCATAGGCTTCGGCGAAGTCACGGGCCGCATCCTCCCCGCCCGCTGACCGGGCGAGGGCGCCGACCTCGGGACGTTTACCAGGTGGACGGGAACATGCGGTGCTTGAGCAGCAGATCGACCTGCTCGACCGCGCCCTCAAGCTCCCCGCACGGCAACAGGTAGCCCGCCCATCCCCGCTCGGTTTCGTAGTAGGCGACCCCGCCTCCGGGGGCGGCCCGCACACCGACCACGACTCCGACGTCCCGGACGGGGCCCCGCGCGTAGACCCACAACATCGGCACCCATCCCACCTGGTAAAGCCGGACATACCGATACCCGCGCGCCCTAACCGCATCGGCGAGCTGGTCGAGACACCGTACGGCCGTCCGGCGCCGCCGCAGCGTCCGTCCCCAGAGCACGGCCCTTCGCATCAGACGGCGACCGTGGCGTACACCCATTTGCCGCACGGCTCGGTCTTGCCGATCCGGCAGTCGGACGCCAGCGCGCGGACGAGCGGCAACCCCCACCCACCGGTCCCGTCGTCGTGCCCGTCGTCCAGCGCCCGAGCATCCGGCACGATGTCGTCCAGCGTGAGTTCCGTGACCGGCCGCACCACCGGCAGGGCATCGGACGAGTCCCACACCGCGAGCACGACAGCACCCGGCTCCCGCGTGAACCTGACCCGGATCTCCCGATCCAGGGGCGTGTGCTCCACAGCATTGGCAACAAGCTCACCGGCGATCAGCAGAATATCGTCCGCGATCTTCTCCAGCCCCCATTCCGCAAGCCGGAACTCGACAAGCGTCCGCACCAGCCCCGGCGCCGTCCCGGCCGCGAGACAAGAAATGTCCAACTCGCCCATACCCAAGGCTTTCATTCCCACTTCACCCACCTCCCTTTCTCTCGCGTTTTCGAGACAAGCGTGGGATCGGCGAGTTACTTTGGCCACACTTTCAATGGCACCGAAAACAACAGATCTTCGGGGGGAGTCATAATGGAGAGCCACGACTCGCTGGATCCGCGCTCGTGCCTATGGGACCTCGTAGCCGTTCAGCTGCGCAATCTCCGTCTGAACCACGGTTGGACGTGTCAGCAGGTGGGCGACGTGGCCAACGCATCCCGCTCACATGTTTCAAACTGGGAAGCGGGCCGCAGGCGTCCCAGCCAGGCCAATCTCGCACCTCTCGATGAGGCATGGGACACCGCCGACCTCCTGACATCGACCTCCTGACATCCCTCGCCGAACACGCCAAGGACGGCCACGACCGCCCCCGCGTGGGTTCCTTCCTCAAGTACGAGCAGGCGGCCACGTCGATCAAGAACTACAGCTCCGACGTGATACCCGGCCTCCTCCAGACCGAGGACTACGCACGCGCGCTTTTCAAGCGCGGAGGGGTGGTGGACGACATCGAAACGGCAGTCAACGAGCGCTTGCAACGGCAGCAACGCCTTCACGAGCCAACCCCGCCCCACCTGTGGATCGTCCTCGCACAGCCCGTTCTCTGGTGGCAGGTCGGCTGCCGAGATGCAATGCGCGACCAACTCGGTCATCTACTCAATCTGTCCGAATTTCCGCATGTAAGCCTGCGGGTCCTTCCCGTCTCAGCGGGCTGGCCAGGAGTGAGCGGGTCGCTGTTCATCATGACCGCACGCGATACAGAGGTCGTCTATATGGAGGCCGGGCGCATGGGTAGGATCATCGAGCGTGCGCCCGAAATACGTGAGTTCAGCGTAAACTATGACCGAATCGGGGCACTTGCCCTCCCAGAGGACCAGTCACGGACGCTGATCGACCACATGCGAGGACTGATCAAATGATCACTTGGCGGAAGTCCAGCCACAGCGACGAGACCGGAGGCGCTTGCGTAGAACTGGCCACATTCCACGGAGCAGTCGGTATCCGCGACAGCAAAGCCCCCGACACCCCGCACCTCGTCCTCACCCCCCAAGCCTTCGCCGCCCTCCTCACCCAGGCCAAGCGAGACGAACTGCCTCACTGAGGAGAAGCCGTGAACGCAACCATCTGACGGAAGTCCAGCCACAGCGACGAGACCGGAGGCGCTTGTGTGAAGCTGGCGTAACTCTCCTGGGCTATCGGTGTCCGCGACGGCAAGCGCCCGACGCCGCCGCCTCGTCCTTACCCCCAAGCCTTCGGCCAGGACGGTGCAGGTCCCGGGCCGCTGACTGCCGCGCCCGCCCTCCTCGCCGAGGCGTCCCTACGCCGGTGCCCATAGCACCGACGCGGGCATGATGCTTTGGACGACGCCTTGAACCACGGCGGCCGGTGCCGACCGGGACCTGCTCACGCAAGGTCGACGGCTACCTGAATCTTTCTCCCGGCCGATTGGTCCTGACCTCCGAGTCGGTGGTCGGCGATGGTCGCGCCGCAGGTGCGGCCTTGGCCGCATTCGACGTCGACCGTCGGGGACCGGCAATCGAGCGTCCCCGGCCAGATCGCCTCGGCGACGGCCACCTCATCGTGGCCGATGAGCGCGTCCACGCCGAGTTCGTGACGGTAATGCGCTCGCCCGGGCGAGGTGAGGGACGCCAGGGCCGAGTCCACGGGCCCCGATCGAGCGAGGGCGTTGAGGCAGTCGAGAGGGACCAAGATCCGGTGAGTCAGGTCGAGAGGAACGAGCGTCGTCGGCACGGCGGATCCGGCCAGCACCCGGCGGGCGGCCTCGGGGTCGCTCCATATGTTGAACTCGACGGCGGCCGTTATGTTACCGCCGCCGAAGGCGCCGCCCATGACGATGAGTCGGCCGATGCAGTCGGCCAGGATCTAGGAGTTCCCGCACGTTGGCGGATAGGTTGATCCACATGTCGCTCTACTCGTTCGAGGGGAAAACCCCGATCGTGCACCCGGACGCCTTCGTCGCCCCGACGGCCACGCTGGTCGGTGAGGTGATAGTGGAGGCCGGCGCGTCCGTCTGGTACAACGCCGTGCTGCGCGGTGACTTCGCGCCGGTGATCGTCAGGGCAGGTGCCAATGTCCAGGACGGTGCGGTGCTGCACGCGCCGCCGGACCTGCCTTGCGAGATCGGGGAAGGTGCCACGGTGGCCCATCTGTGCCTGGTGCACGGGGCCACCGTCGGCCGCGAGGCGATGATCGCCAACCATGCCACCGTCCTGGACGGCGCCCTGATCGGCGCCCGGTCGATGATCGCCGCCGGAGCGCTGGTGCTGGGTGGCACCCACATCCCCGACGAGGTCGTCGCCGTTGGCAGCCCCGCCAAGGTCAAGGGACCCATCGCAGGCACCGGCGCGGAGTTCTGGGTGGCCACCAACCCTCAGGCCTACCAGGAACTTGCCTCCCGCCACGGGGCAGGGGTGCGCCCCGTCATCTCATCTCCCTAAAGAGTCGGCGGTGACCCTCGCGCGCATGCCGGGTGCCACAACGAAGCAACCCTGCCCGGTTGGCTGTGATCTCAACTGAAGCGGTAGACAAGGGCGCCGAGCGCACACAACCCACGGTCGACATCGGCAAAAACGTCGATGTCGCACCAGAAAACCCGCTCGTCGTGGGCCCGCGAGGGTTGCGTGCTGATGAGCACCTTTCTCGCTTGTGACGGCGTCACTTCGGTCCGTGAAGTCTGTGAGGCCATCCCCGCGTAAAGCCTGGCCGCGCCACAGCCTTGACACGCGGCTGGAAGGTGGCGATCAGGTCGAGGTATCGACCGACTCGATGCAGATTACGGCGACGCTGGAGAAATCGTCCGTGAACGTCAGGCCGACCGACTGGCTGCGCCACACCGACGTGTTGTACACGTAGCCGGCCGGCAGCTCGAAGAAGATGTAGGCGGTCCGTGGGCCCCGAATATCCGGTTCCCACGGAGTGCCTTCGATTCGGACCCACGGCGCAGGGTGCTGAGCCTCGAGCTCTCGGGTGTGCGTCCCGAGGTTGCCCGTATGCCTCTCGATCCTGGTCACTTCCATGGGGATCGGGTCGCCGTCCACCAGAACCCGGAAATCGCTGGACGCCGGCCTTCTCGCGGCGAGTGACACCCGCCGTCCGTCGAGTTCGAACTCCATGCATCCCAATCCAGGAGAGCCATCGGTCTTTCCGGAGGCGTCGGTATCCCTCTGGTCAGCCGGATTGTGGACTGGTTGTGCGGCCGATCAGGGTGATCAGGCGGGCCGGGGGTTCCGTCCCCGCGACCCGCCTGCACCGTGTACCGGGCTGACTTCAGGCGCTCTGGCGCTCGCCGAAGACTGCCTTCAGGAACCTGAAGAGCATGAGTACCGGCAGAATGAACGCGTAGAAGAATATGAAGTAGTCGCCACCGTCGAAGATGAACCCGAGGTACACGGCGTAGCCGAGGAACCCGACGCCGAAGACGAGGTTGAGCAGCCTTTCACCACCACTCTGGCCGCCCCCGATGGCCGCCATGGCGAGCAAGGCGATGCCGGACACCAGCAGGAAAACGACGTACCACGAGAATGCGGCATCGGCGCTGAAGTCGATGTTCATAAAGGTCCTTCTGAATGTGCGTGTCGAAGCTGGATGATCATAGCGAGGAGGGGACGGAGGATCTCCAGACGGACCGAACAGGCCACTTTCGGCCATCCCGCCGCGGCCGTTCCCGCTGCCGCCCGAAGACTCAAGCGCAGGTCAGCCAATCATTGGCGACGGGTTACGGCGACACGCCCGCACGCGAAAGTCACCACGGTCACGCTTAGTGCGAACAATGTCACCTAGGAGAACGGTCGCCAGGACACCACTTAGAAAGGGCTTAGAAGAAGAGGGGCACGATGCCGAGCCCCAGGAAGAGCGAGCGGACGAGCACGCAGGCTGAAACCGCGCGCATAGCGCCAACACGCATCGAGGGCACCACCATGAGCGATGGCCGTCGTGCACCTGGCCCCATCGCCATCCCCCACAGGAGCCCGGCTCACCGTCGGACGGGACGTCCCAGCAGAGCGACGAGTTGGTCGATGGGCGGGGCGTCGGCAGGCGCCGGGCGGGACGGGGCGAAGGGGGTGCGGTCGCGCGGGATGTCGGCGAGTTGGGCACGGCTGAATTCGAGCACCCGCTGGACGATGTCGTCCGGGAAGCGGGCCTGCTGGCCGGTGGCGCGGGCCAGGTCCCAGCCGTGGACGACGGCCTCGACGGCGCGTATGCGCACCGCCGCGACGCCCGGTACCGATCCGACCGGGATCTGGAAGGTCTGCTCCAGCACCCCCGGACGGGACACCGCGGCGACCAGGTCGTGAGCGGCCGTTCGCTGGGCCGCCACAGGATCGTCGCCCAGCGCGCCGCTCTTCTTCGGGTCCAGCGCGTCCGGCGGCGGGGGCGCCTCACCGCGCAGGACGGCGGCGAACAGGCGATCACCGGCGACCACGTGAGAGACGAGCTGGCGGACGTTCCAGTCGGTGCAAGGTGTCGGGTCGTCCCACTGGTCAGGGCGGACGCCGGCGACCAGGTCACCTGCCATCGCCAGCACCGTGGCCAGGTCTTCGACAGGGGTCGACGTCATGCGCTCCACCTCCAGACGGCGCTCCTCCAGACGGCCGCTCGTCCTTCCACGCTACTTCCGGCCCCTGACGAATCCTGGCGCCAACCCCTTCCGCGCCACCATACCTATGAGTATGGTCTCCGTACTATGGAGTATGGAGACGAGATCGTGCGGCGCGTGCGGGAGCTCGCGCCCAAGCTGGCGGAGCGCGCCGAGGCTGCCGAGGCGGCGCGGCGGCTGCCGGACGAGACCATCGAGGACCTCGCCGCCACGGGGCTGTTCGGCATGCTGGTGCCCAAGCGGTTCGGCGGGCCCGAGCTGGGCTTCGAGGCGATGGCGGACGCCTGCCGGGAGGTGGGCGCGGCCTGCGCGTCGACCGGGTGGCTGTCGGTGATCTACACGCTGCACAACTGGATGGTCGGGCTGTTCCCGGAGCAGGCGCAGGCCGAGGTCTGGGCGGACCGGCCCTACGGTCTGATCCCGTGCGTCCTGTCGCCGTCCGGCACGGCGGAGCGCGGGGACGGCGGCCACACCGTCACCGGGCGCTGGTCGTGGGGAAGCGGGGTCATGCACGCCGACCACGTGATGGTCATGGCGCTGGTCACCGTGGACGACACGATCGAGCCGCGGCTGTTCATGCTTCCGCGCGAGGACGTGACCGTCCACGACGTCTGGCACACGAGCGGGATGCGGGGCACGGGCAGCAACGACATCGAGGTGCCGGGGGTGTTCGTCCCCGAGCATCGCTCGGTGCCGCTGCTGGAGCTGACCGCGGGCCGGTCACCGGGGTCGCGCGTCAACCCTTCGCCCCTTTACCGGACGCCGCTGGTGCCGGTGTTCGCGCTCACCGGCGCGGCGCCCGTGCTCGGCGTGGCCGAGGGGGTGCTGGCGCGGTTCACCGAGCGGATGACGACGCGGGTGATGGCCTACAGCGGGGAGCGGCAGCGCGACCTGATGAGCGGGCAGATCCGGTTCGCCGCGGCGACCGCGGACCTGGCCGCCGCGCGGCTGCTCCTGGAGGGCGCGCTACGGGACGTGACCGGCGCCATCGCCGAGGGCCGTGCCCTCGACATGAACGAGCGGGCGCGCGCACGGCTGGTCGCGGCGCACGTGGCGGCGACCTCCCGCCGGGTGGTGAACGAACTGTGCTCCGCCGCCGGCGCGAGCGCGCAGTTCACCTCCTCCCCGTTCCAGCGGGCGCAGCGCGATGTGAATACGATCTCCGGTCATGTGGTGTTCGATCCGGACGCGGCTTACGCCCTCTACGGCAGGATCGGGCTGGGCCTGGACGCCGGCCCGGTCGTCCTCGTCTGACGGGCGGTGGGCGTGACGACCCGCACCAGGGTGGCGCGGCGCGACTGGATCGAGGCCGCCTACCAGGAGCTGGCCCGCGCCGGCGAGCGCGGCGTGACGATCAACGCGCTCGCGGCGCGGCTCGGCGTCACCAAGGGCAGCTTCTACTGGCACTTCACGGACCGCCCCGAGCTGATGCGAGCGCTGCTCGACCGGTGGGCGCACGAGCGGACGGACGAGGTGCTGGGCCTGTCCCTCGGCAGCACTGCCGACCCGCGCGAACGGTTGCGCCGCATCCAGGCGCTCGGCCGCGAGATCGCGCCGATCGACCGGGCGATGCGGCTGTGGGCGCAGCACGAGCCGTCCGCGGAGGAGGCGGTGCGGCACGCGGACCGGGCACTGCTCGGGCACATCGCCGCCTGCCTGGAGGATCTCGGGTTCGGCGGCGAGGACGCGCGGCTGCGGGCGCGGCTCATGCTGCGCTCGTGGGTGGGCGGCTACCTGATGCCGGGTGACGACGGCTCCGACCTGTCCGAACCCACGTTGGAGATCCTGCTGGCGTGACCCGGCCGACCGCTGCCGGTCACCGCCCGGTCGGCGGGCGCCGCCGCCCGTCGACCGCCGGCCGGGTCAGTCGGCCGTTCCCGGATGGCCGGTCCCGCCCGTCCCCCTGCGCCGGATGCGTCCCTCGATGTCCTTCTGGGCGTCGTCGGTGCTCGGGCCCTTGTCCGCGTCGAGGTGACCGGGGGCGTTGCTCGCTCCCGTTCCGACACGGTGGATGCGTCGTCTCATGTCCTCTTCGGCGGGACTGCTGGTCGGTTCCTTGCTCATATCGGGTCCCCCGGTTTCCGGATGCTTCTCAAGGCCCCCGCGCTTCGGCCCGCGCCGGCCATGGTGCTGTTGCTACCCCGCCGACCTGCGCTTACCCACCGATAAGCGACGCGCCCGGCCGCCGGAGCACCGAGAGCGATGGGGGCCTGGTCAGGTGAGTTGAGCGAGAAAGCCGAGCATGGCTCCGTTGACCCGAAGTGCCGCTTCCATCTGGACGAAGTGACCGGCTCCTTCGATGATGTGGACGTCGCGTAGGCCCGGCACCAGGCTTTCCATCTGGTTCAGGGCGTTGGCCCCCATCATCTGTAGGACGGGATCACGCTCGCCGACGAGGAACATCGTCGGAACGGTGACGGGCTCGTCCGGACGGCTCTGCTTCTCCCTCCAGACGTGGTCGTAAGCCCGATACCAGTTGAGGCCACCGGTGAAGCCCGTCCGGCGGAACTCATCGACGTAGTAGGCGAACTCGTCTCGTGACAGCCATGGCCAGGGCAGTGACGGAGCCTCGGGCAGGACATCGAGGTAGCCGTTGCCTTCGCTCGGGTGCTGCCAGATGTCGAGGTACCGGTATCCACCACTGAGCGCCCAGAACACGTTCGCCAGGAAGCGCTCAGGTGCAGCGCCCAGTTCCGCGTCAGCCGGTCCCTCTTCCTGGAAGTAGTGCACGTGGACGAAGTGCTGTTCGGCCATCCGCGCGTAAAGCTCCGTGGGCGGACGATTCGATACCGGCATACGCGGCACGCTCAGTTGCATCAGCGCTTTGACTCGCCCAGGGGCCCATTGGGGCAGGTCCCAGACGAGAGCGGCGCCGAAGTCGTGTCCGGCGAAGACGGCCTCCTCGATGCCGAGGCCGTCCAGGAGACCGACCATGTCCGCGACCGTGCGACGCCTGTCGTACTCCTCCGGCGAGGCGGGACGACCGCTCCGGCCATAGCCGCGCATGTCCACCGCGATAGCCCGATACCCGGCTGCCGCCAGCGCAGGAAGCTGATGGCGCCAGCTGTACCAGAGGCCCGGAAACCCGTGGCACATCACCACCGGAAGCCCGTGCCCCTGCTCGACCACGTGAAGCGCGAGGTCACCGACGTCGAGCATCCGATGCCGGACGTCCTCCTCGCCAAGGCCCATACCGACGATCCTCGGCGTCGGTCCCGGCCGCGCTCTTCTCCCTTCCCGTTCACCGGGACGGCGCTGGACGCGCCGTCCCCCGCCGGGCAAGAGTCGGCAACCATGCCGAGCCCCGATCTCGCCGAGCGCATCGCCCGCCTGGAGGCCATCGAGGACATCAAGGCCCTCAAGCACCGGTACCTGCGCGCCTGCGACGCCAAGGACCCCGGCGAGTTCCGGGCCTGCTTCATCGCCTCCGGCGCCTCCATCGACTACGGCCGGCTCGGCTCCTTCGACGACGCGGACGGCATCGCCCGGGTCTTCGAGCGCATCGCGCTCCAGCAGGTCGACGGCAAGAACGTCATCCTCGACATGCATCACGCGATGCACCCCGACATCACCGTCCACTCCGCGACCGGCGCGTCCGGCCGCTGGACGCTGAAGTTCCGCCAGGTCAACCTGCTCGACGGCACCGAGACCGTGACGACCGGCGAGTACGACGACGAGTACGTCATCGAGGACGGCCGCTGGAAGATGTCGAAGTGCCACTTCAACCGCTACTGGTCGATCACCCGCCCGATCGGCGATGACTGCCGCGTCGATCAGGCGGGTGCCGGCGGGTAGCGACCGCGGGCCCGCCGCCGGTCCCGTCCCTTCAGGGGGAGGCGGCGGGGTTGCGGACGGTGACGTTGATGCGGTTCCACGCGTTGATCGCCGCGATCACCATGACGAGGCCGGCGAGGGACGCCTCGTCGTAGTGGTCGGCGGCGTCGTTCCAGATGTCGTCCGGGACGCCGGCCGGGTTGTCTGCGAGCCGGGTGGCCGCCTCGGCCAGCGCGAGCGCCGCCCGCTCCTCGTCGGTGTAGTAGGGCGCCTCGCGCCACGCCGCGACCGACCAGAGCCGCTCGTCGGTCTCGCCGGCCTTCTTGGCGTCGGTGGCGTGCATGTTCACGCAGTAGGCGCAGCCGTTGATCTGGCTGACGCGGAGCCTGACCAGCTCGAGTGTGCTGTGCGGGACGCCGCTCCCGTTGATGTACGACTCCAGCGCGAGCATGGCCTTGTACCCCGCCATGGCGGGCTTCACGACGTTCATTCGTGCCTGCATGGTGTGCTTTCCTTCCGTAAACCTGGATATTTGATGTCCAGAATTAGCCGATGGTCGAGGCCGTCCCGACCGGCTGTCGATCAGGTCCGCAGGTTCGCGAACCAGGAGCGGGTATCGCCGGGCGCGGACGGGTGACGGCGCTCCACCGTCTCCCGGAGTTCGGCGAGGGTCTGCCCGGCCAGTTCCCTGCGCCAGGCCATCTCCGCCCGCCGCATCGTCTGGGAGATGGCGCACAGCTTGCGATAGTCGACCCCTTCGTGCTCACCGGGCCCCTGCCGCAGGATCTCATCGCACCGGAACGCCTCGTCCGGCCCCTCGATCGCCGTCACCACGTCCATGATCGTGATGTCCTCGGCGCGGCGCGCGAGCCGGAACCCGCCGCGCGGCCCGGGGGTGGACGCGAGGATCCCGGCGCGGGCGAGCGCCTGCAACTGCTTGTTCAGGTAGGCCGCGGGCAGCGAGTAGAACGCCGCCATCCTGGCCGCCGTCACGGCCTCGCCCGGCTCAAGCCAGGTCAGGTTGAGGCAACTGTGCAGCGCCCACTCGACCCCCTCGCTCATCCGCATGATTCTGGATATTAGACGTCCAGGATTACCCGTGCAACCCGGCGGACCGGACCGGGGCACCGCGGGCCCGGCGTTAGAGTCCCGCCTGTGAGCATTGTGAACCCGACTTTCCGTGCGGCGACGCCGGCCGACGTCCCGGCGCTCGTCACGCTCGTCGAGTCGTCCTACCGCGGCGACTCCAGCCGCGCCGGATGGACCACCGAGGCCGACATCCTCGACGGCCGGCGCACCGACCCGGAGATGGTCGCGGACGCGGTGAGCGGCGCCGGAAGCCGGATGCTGGTCGCCGAGACCGGCGGCGGGCCGATCGCCTGCTGCCATCTGGAGAACCGCGGCGGGCACGCCTACTTCGGCATGTTCGCGGTGGATCCCGCCCGCCAGCGCGGCGGCCTCGGCAGGCAGGTCCTCGCCGAAGCCGAACGGCTGGCGCGCGAGGAGTGGGGCGCGAAGGAGATGCACATGACGGTGATCAGCGTCCGCGAGGACCTGATCGCCTGGTACGTCCGGCGCGGCTACGTCCGAACCGGAAAGAAGAGCCCCTTCCCCTACGGCGACGAGCGCTTCGGCCTGCCCAAGCGGGACGACCTGGAGTTCGAACTCCTGGTGAAAACACTCGACTGAGCCGCGGGGCTATTCGCCGGTGACGCCGTCTGCCAACTCTCGGACGATGTCGAGCTGGCCGACGTGACGGGCGTACTCCTGGACCATGTGGAACAGAATCCAGATAAGCGCCGGCCGGTGGTCGGACGAGTCGAAGCCGCCACCGCTGCGCGCCCGATCCCGCAGATCGGCGCTCGCCACGATCTCGCGGGATCGTGCGCACTCGTCCAGGAAGAGTCGTCTGATCTCCTCCGCCGCTTCGTCCGGACGGACGTGCCAGCGGCCGTCGTCCGGGTCCCGATCTCCCCAGATCTCGTCCACCCGCTCGGCGGCGAAGCCCCAGCGGAACCAGCGCCGCTCGACGAACGCCAGGTGCTTGAGGAGGGCCAGAGGCGTCCAGCCGGACGGGAGCCGGCTGGTGCGCAGCTCGTCGTCCGGCATGCCGTCGAGCTTCCGCAGCAGCGCAGCCCGGTAGTAGTCGAGGTAGCCGAGCAGGAGGTCACGATTGTCGGTCAGCGTGTCCGGTGGCTCGGCCACCGCTGTTTCTTCGGTCATGCAGCGGACCGTAACCGCGCCCAGGACAGGCGGCCAGGCAATTATCTGCCCGGCAGGGAGGCCGATTGCAGATCGTGGGGACTTTCTGATCCGCCGAAAGTGAAACGCCCGGCCGGGGAGCACGGCCGGGCGTTTCGCGGGGGGCGGTCAGTTCAGACGATGTTCTTCGGCCGGTACGCCTTGTACTGGCTGCCGCTCGCCAGGCCGTACGTGCGGGTGCGGTGGTCGGTGCCGTAGCCGCCCCGCTGCTCGTACGCCCAGTAGGCGGTGTGCTTGCTGGACGTCCACTTCTCGAAGATGACGACGTGCCGGGTGGTGTTGCTCCCGATCGCGTCGATGATCAGGTCGCCCTTCTTGAGCGAGGACATCTTGATGCGCTTGCTGTACGTGGACGACGCGAGGCCGACCGTGTTGGGGCCGGGCTTGGGCAGGCGCAGCGTCATGGACGCGTAGCCCGAGCAGTCGGTGCGGTAGCCGCCGCGGGTACGGGACTGGCTGTAGGGGACGCGGCTGCTGGTGTGCGGGTGCCAGAGCTTGGCTCGGGCGATGACCTGGGCGCGGGTGACCTTCGGGACGGCGGCCACGGCCACCTGCCCGTCCGCCGCCTGCAACTGGACGCCCTGCGCGGGCGCCGCCGGCGCGGCGGACGTGGAAGACACCCCGGCCAGGCCGAGGGCGGTGCCGCCGGCCAGCGCGAGCGCACTGGCGCCGATGAGAAGGGTACGGGGGGAAGGCATTGATAATCCTCCGTGAATGGCTGGGGAATTCATCTTTCGGGGGACGCCGAGGGGGGCGTCTGGTCGGGAGCGTCGATCGACTCGGCAAACCATAGGGACTGCGTCGCCGAATGCGCCCTCTTCCCCGGGAAGTTGGGACACGCGCCCACCGGGACAGCACTGACCTGCACATCCGCAACCTCAAGACGATCCGCGATGGGACAACGGGACAGAATCGCATGACGCGCTCCGATCACCGCGGGTGCGCAATTATGGACCGTGGGTGATAAGTCATGGATCTCGTCACGGCAACTGCGGAACGGGCATAATGGGTCGGCCCTGACCGAGTTTCCGATGCGCACATAGGGGCCGGTGACTTCCGGCCGGCGGTGTGACCTGCGGGAGAATCGCGAATGAGCCGAAGCCGACCACCGATTCCGCTGCCCGACGCGCTGCCGGAGGCGGTGCGCACCCTGCTCACCGAACTGCGCGACATGAAAGAGGGCTCCGGGTACGACCTCCGCGCCCTCGAACGCAAGACGCACGCGAGCCGCTCGTCCTGGGGGCGCTGGCTCAGCGGCGAGACCTGGATCCCCCTCGACGCGGTCGCGTCACTCGCCGAACTGTGCGGCGCGGACGTCCGCCGCCTCGAAATCCTCTGGGAGATAGCGGACCAGGCCCGCCGCCACCCCCAGCCCTCGCGAGAAGAGGCGGTGCCCGTAGCGGACGCGGTGCAAGTGGCAGACGCGGTGCCCGTGGCGGACGCAGCGCCGTTGCAGGACACGGCGGCTCAGGCTGATGAGATGCCCGCGGCCGGTCCGGAGGATGCGGGGTCGTCCAAGGCTGGGCGCTCAGGCGGGCGGCGGGTGCTGTTCCTCGGCGCCATGGTGGGGTGCACGGTCACCGCCGGGGCCGCCGGAGTGGCGCTCGGGGCGGCCTTGCACGGTACGCCGGTGTCGGGGGACGGCGGCGGGCAGCCGTCCCCGCAGACGGCCCGTCCCCAGGTCAAGGTGATCACTCGGCAGGAGGCCCTCGCGCGGACGCGGGCGTGGCATCCGCACAGTCCGCAGCGCGTGCCGTACGACCAGGCGGCCAGCCACCAGGGGTACCGGACGGACGGCTCGGGCTACGCGTCGATGGTGCTCGGCCTGCCGAAGCCCGGCCCCAACTCGGCGCTGCTCCAGGCGTCGTACTGCCGCTACATCCAGCAGTCGGCGCTGCGACCCGGCGATCTCGTCATCAAGGCGAGCGGCAGCGCCGGCGTCCGCGAAGTGCTGATCTTCGAGCGGTGGACCAGCGGGAAGCACACCGCCTACTGGGCCTACCAGCAGCGGCGCGGCTACGGCACCGATCATCTGATCAGCCGTGAGGGGCTGGCTCCGAAAAGCGGTCACCACGGTTGCCGCCCCTACAACCTGCGCGACGACCAGGTCGGCTGAGCGCCTACCGCGGTGCGGCCGGGATCAGCCGGAAGGCGATGAAAGCCGGGAGGGCCTCCAGGCTCGCGTGGTCCTCCGGGTAGCGGTCGGCCATCTCGGGGACGGGACGCGGCTCCAGCAGTTCCTCGATGACGAACCCGGCCGCGCGGAATTCGGCGCAGATCGACGTCAGCGGACGGCGCCAGGCGCGGATCGGCCAATCCCGGTCGGGGTTGAGCGATTCCTCCACGGGTTCTTGCGTGAAGTACGAGCCGCCCAGCCGCAGCCAGCTCATGGTCGGATGCTCGGTCGAGATGACGAGCGCGCCACGCGGAGCCAGGATCCGGCGCAGTTCCGACAGGAGCGCAACGCGGTCGTCGATGTAGTGCAGGGCCAGCGCGAGGACGACGAGGTCGCACGAGCCGTCCCGGACCCAGGTCAACGGTCGGGACAGGTCGTGGACGCGCACGTCGGCGCGGCCTTCGGTGCGCGCCGAGGTCATCTCGACGAAGGTGGGGCTGGCGTCGCAGCCGGTCACGCGGGCCCCGCGGTCCAGCAGTTCGGCGGCGTACAGGCCGGGTCCGCAGGCGGCGTCGAAGACCGAAAGCCCGGCCACGTCGCCGGCGAGGCCGAGCACGGCGGGACGATCGTAGAGGGCGTTGTAGGCGCTGTCCTCGGCGTGGATTGCATACTCGTGCGCGAAACGTTCGTACATGGTGTTGATCATGCCAGAAACGATCAACTCGTCCTGTCAGGCAAGGGTCCGATCCTGGTCAGATCCTCCGTGCCCGGGGAGCGGAGGATCTATCTCGCCGAGCACCGGACGGCGGTGTGGACTTCCTGGGCCGGCCGAGGACTCGAAGGAGTCACGACCGTCCGGCGCGAGGACGCCGTGTCCGCGGTGACGCGCTCACGATACGAAACCGGTCAGCGAGTCACTATCTCGCCCTCTCCCGCGCCATTCTTACGATCGGGATCGTAGATGTATCCCTGATACATCATTCCCTTTATCGTCGTCCGGACGAACCGAAAATTGCTCGGCGGCAGCGAGCAGAAGCCGCTGCAGACGACCTCGCGATAGACCTGTTCCGAAACGATCAGGGCGACCCTCCGTTCCGGATGGGAGGTCAAATACTGGCGGAGCGGACGGGCATCGAGCAGGCGGCTCACGACGACCGGCGCGTCCCCGGCCGGGCCGAGCGAGGCGGGCCGTCCCATGATCAACGCCCCGTGATGGAAGGCGAGCCGGACACGTAGCCGGGGATCGCGCGCGTCGCGCCGGTTCATCTCCGCGAGCACGCGTTCGAGGGTAGGGGCGAACGTGCCGATGACGGTGACGATGTCCGCATCCGCCGGCAGTACCGCCAGTTCCCCGTCGCCGCTGACCTGCTGCAGCCACTGCCCCCGGTCGAGTTCGACCTCGGTGGCGGCGACCTCCATCGCCTCCAGCAGATCCTGCTGGGCCTGCAGCTGCATGCGGGGCGACCTGGCACTGTATCCCTGGATGTCGACCGCGAGCAGTAGCCGGAAGAGCAGACGGGCGGAAGGACCGGATTCGCTCGGCAATGCGGAAATGATCGACATGGTCGCCCTCGTCCCGATTGGGCCTTGCTTTCCGGGCGTGACCCGGTCAGCTTTGGGCTTGAGGATCGCACCTCAAGGCCCCTCCTGCCAGCCACCTTGATAAGGGCGTAGAGCAATCTGACATATGGCAGATGGCCATTCAGCGCAAAGCCATGAGACACCATGCTTGCGGCACTCCCCGTCCGTTACGGCATTGCAGGTAACAAGGTCAGCGGATACCGCCATCCAGCCAACTGCCATGTGGCAGATCGGTACTTTCCATCAGCTATCCGTCTGGTTAGATTTCCATTATCGTGCTCCGGGACGCGGAGCCGGGGCGTCTCGGTACCGGACGTGAAGAAGGCGCGGAGGGATCGCGGACCCCGACCGATCCGCGAGCCCTCCGCGCCTTCGCCCGTGGAGGCGGTCATGGCGGGGGCTACATGGCGCGTGGCTAGTAGCCGCCACCGCCGTATCCGCCGCCTCCGTCACCGGTCCCTGAGCCGGTGCCCGAACCGGTGCCCGTGCCCGAGCCCGTGCCTGAGCCGGTGACGGCGGCCTTCTTGCCCGTCGGGGTGGTCGCCCACCAGATCCCGCCGACGCCCTGGCCGTTCGTGTCGCCGGGCTGCTCGTCCTTCTCGTAGTAGTACATGGGCCAGCCGTTGATGGTGAGCTGGCATTTGCCGTCGTCCTTGCGCTCGATGAAGTTGACGACCTTCCGGCTGACGCCTTCGAGCTTGAGCTTCTTCCAGCCCTTGAAGGTGGCCGGCGGCCATGCCTTCTTGCAGGCGCCGAAGCAGGTGGTGGTGGGCGGCTCGTTGGTGTCCTTGTCGAAGCGGTAGAGCGTCCGGCCCTGGCCGTCGGTCAGGATGAGGCCGAGTTTCGGGTCTTTCCTCGCCTTGACGACCGTCCAGCCCTTCCAGCGGTTGCCGGTCGCCTGCTTGACCGGGGCGGCCTTCTTGCCCGTCGGGGACGCGGCGTACCAAGTGCCGCCGACGCCCTGACCCTTCACGTCGCCGGGGCTCTGGTCCTTGGCGAACCGGTACAGCGGCCACCCGCCGAGCGTGACCTGCCAGGTTCCGTCAGGCCGCCTCACCTTGCCGACGAGTGACCGCTGGACGCCCTCGACCTCGGTCGCCGCCGTCCCGGCCACCACCGGCGGCCACGCCTTGGCGCACGCGTCCGCGCAGGTGGAGGCGGGCGGTCGGGCGGTGTCGTTGTCGAACCGGTACAGCGTCCTGCCGCTGCCGTCGGTGACGACCTTGCCGAGCCTGGTGACGCTCGCGACCTCCAGCGTGGTCGGCGCGGCGGCGGGCGCGGGCGCGGCGGCGGCCGGCGCGGCCGGCGCCTTGGCGCCCGCGGCGGTGCTCCGCCCTCCCCCGGCCTTCTCCTGCCCGCACGCGCTCAGCACCAGGCCCGACGCGGCGAGGGCGGCCGTGACGGGGATCAGCCATCGTGGGAATTTCATGTGGTTGTCCTCCAGCTCGTCAGGGCCCGGCTCCGGTCCAGGTCCCGTACGTCGATCAAGGCGAGCCGCCGCACCGCTCTCCCAGATCGAGGAGGAGTACGGTGAGCCGCGCGAATGGGTTCAAACCGGGAACCGGACGCCCGCCGAACAGGTCAAAGCAGACGAAGATCGGCAAGGAAGGCAGCAGTGACCGGGAACGAACCTGCGATCGACCTGAGCAAGGAGCCGGTTCGGGCGCGGACGGGCCCGGCCTGGATCGTCGTCCCGGCGCGGGTCATCGCGCTGATCGTCGTGCTGCCGGTGCGCCTCGTCCACGACCTGTTCGTCCTGATCGGCCGGGGCCTTCGGCGGGCGTGGGACGCGGTGACGCGGGGGACGGGACGGCTTGCGCGCTTCATCGGGCGGATGCTGCGCGGCGTGGGGTCCGCGTTCTACCGGTGGGTTCTGGCCCCGATCGGGCGGCTGGCGGCGGCCATCGGACGGGGCATCGGCGCGCTGCTCGACGTTCTTCTCGTCCGGCCGCTGCGGTGGCTCGTCGTCGTGGTGATCCTCGGGTTCCTCACCATGATCGGACGCTGGCTCGGCCGGATGTTGGAGTTCGTCCTGCTTCGTCCGTTGCGGGCGCTGGGCCGGGGGCTGCTCTGGCTGCTGTCCGTCACCGGGCGCGGCTCCGCACTGCTCTTCCAGGGGATCGGGCTCGTGATCGGCGTGCTCGTGGTCATGCCGGCGGTGCTGCTGTGGCGGTACGTTCTGCGCCCGCCGCTGCTCGGCCTGGCCTGGCTCGGACGCGGCGCCCTCGCCGTGCTCGGCGCGCTCGGAAGCGTCCTCGCGGCCGGCCTGCGGGCCCTCGCGGACGGGCTGGTCTGGTCATGGCGCCTGCTCGGCCGAGGCCTCGGATGGCTGGGACGCGTGCTGTTCGTCCTCCCCGCTCAGGCTTTGTGGTGCTATGTCCTGGCTCCGGTCGTCGCGGGAGCCACGGGGACGTGGCGGCTCGCGTCCCGCCTCCTCCGCTGGCTCTGGCGGACGCTCGTCGTCATCCCGGTGCGGGTCACGATCGTCGCCCCGGCGCGCTGGGTGCGGACCAGTGTGCTGCGCCCGATCGGGCACGGCATCGGGACGGCATGGCGGGTCTCGGTGCGCGAACCCGCCCGCGCCGTCAGCATGACGATGCGGCAGGCGAGCCGGGACGTCCGGCTCACGCTCCGCCGCACCTTCCGCGGCAACTGAGGCCGCGCCGGCCCTCGCGGCCGTCCGGCCGCCGGAGCCGGCGCGGTCCTCCCTGCTACTCGTCGCTTTCGGAAGCGGCGCGCCGCTCGGCGCGTTCGCGCATCTTCCTGAGCAGCTCCTTCTTCTCGGCGACCGGATCGCCGGCGGCGCCGGAGGCCTGCGCTCGCCCGCCGCGCAACTCGCGTCGCGACAGGTTCTTGCGCTGGCCGCCCACGCCCAGCATCCGGTTTCGGCCGCGGCCCTTGGACATGGTGTCTCCCGTTCGGCTGGGTGTGCTCGGACTGCCTGCACCCAGGTCCGGCCGCACGGGAGCGTGCAGCTGCAGCTCAGACGCGGATCGCGTCCCGGCCGGACCCGGCGCCGGGACGGTCGCGGTACACGCGCTCAGAGGCGGGCCACCAGGCGGTGGCAACGAAATCGGTCAGCATGCCGTCAGGCTAGGCAACGCCTCCGGCCGCCCTCAACGGGTTTTCGACGGGGCCGCCTGAGATACTCGCGGTGATGTATCGACTCCTGTTCTCACTGGTCATCACCCGCATCCCGGCGGAGACCGTCCACCACCTGATATTGCGGGCGCTGCGCGGGGTCCAGGCCGTGCCCGGAGCGGCGCCGCTGCTGCGCCGGCTGCTCGCGCCCCGCGACCCGGCGCTCGCCGTGCACGCGCTCGGGCTGGACTTCCCGAGCCCGCTCGGCCTCGCCGCCGGATTCGACAAGGACGCCGTCGCCTACGAGGCGCTCGGCGCGTTCGGCTTCGGCCACGTCGAGATCGGGACGGTCACCGGACGCCCGCAGCCCGGCAACCCGCGCCCCCGGCTGTTCCGGCTCGCGCCCGACCGAGCGATCATCAACCGGATGGGCTTCAACAACGAGGGCTCCGAGGCCGCCGCCCGCCGGCTCCGCGAGCGCCGCGCCGGGACGATCGTCGGGGTCAACATCGGCAAGACGAAGGCCGTCCCCGAGGCCTCGGCCGCCGCCGACTACGTGGCGAGCGCCGAACGGCTCGCCCCCCACGCCGACTACCTCGTCGTCAACGTCAGCTCGCCCAACACGCCCGGCCTGCGCGACCTCCAGGCCGTCGAGCACCTCCGGCCGCTGCTGGCGGCCGTCCGCGAGGCCGCCGACCGGGCGTCCGCCCGCCGCGTCCCGCTGCTGGTCAAGATCGCCCCCGACCTGGCGGACGACGACGTCGACGCGGTCGCCGACCTCGCCCTCGACCTCGGCCTGGACGGCATCATCGCGACCAACACCACCATCAGCCGGGACGCCCTGCTCAGCCCGCCCGCGCTGATGAAGGAGACCGGCGGGCTGTCCGGGGCGCCGCTGAAGGAACGGTCGCTGGACGTTCTGCGGCGGCTGCGCGCCCGCACCGGCGGACGGCTCGCGCTCGTCTCGGTCGGCGGCGTCGAGACGGCCGACGACGTGTGGGAACGCGTCCGCGCCGGGGCGACCCTCGTCCAGGGCTACACCGGCATGATCTACGGCGGCCCGCTCTGGGCGCACCGCGTCAACCGCGCTCTCTCCCGCCGCCTCCGCGCGAGCGCCTTCCGCACCTTGGATGAAGCCCGCCGCTGACCGCCCGGTCCTCGCGCAGGACGCTGCTCGTCCTGGCTCGGCGACGGCGACGGTCGTGCGGTCTAGACGAAGAAGCCGTCCGCGATCAGTTCCGGCAGGACGACGTCGGCGTGCGAGCGGACCTGACCGGGATCCATGCCGGTGAGCTGGGCGATGGCGTCGAGCAACGGTTCGACGGCCAGCGTGCCGTCGCACACTCCGGCAAGGCCGGCCTCGACCGTCCCGACCCCGGCCGCGCGGCGCAGGCACTCGGTCTGCCGCAGGACGATCCGCTCCGGATCCTCGGCGCCGGGCGGCCCGACCTGTTCCTGGACGAGCCCGGGCGCCGCCGCCACCACCTGTCCACACCCTGTGGAAAACTCCGCGCCCCGGCGAAGCCCGTCCAGGATCTCCCCGACGTAGGCGCCGACGGGCTCCTCGACGGCGTGCCGCAGGTCCTCGATCCTGACCGCCGGACGCTCGCCGCGCCGCAACGTGATCCACCCGAAGCCGACCCCGACGACGTTCCGCCGCTCGAAGTGGTCGAGCCACTCCTCGTACCGCGCCCGGTACTCGGGCGTCCCGGCCTCGCAGGAATCCCGCAGCCACAACTCGATATATTCCGCCGGATCCTGGACGTCCCGCTGGACGATCCACGCGTCGCACCCGTCCACCCAGGCGCCGACGCGCTCGTCCCACGGAACACCGTCGACGTGCAGCCAGTTGGCCAGGAGCTGGCAGTATCCGCCGTCGCTCAGGTACTCCGGCGCCTCCCGGACGAGCGAGCGGCAGAAGTCGTCCCCCTCCATCCCGGACTCCCGGTAGGTGAACCGGCGCCCGCCCGGCGCCACGACGAACGGCGGATTCGACACGATCAGGTCGAACCGCCGCCCTTGAACCGGTTCCAGCAACGACCCCTCCAGGAGCTCCGCGCCCTCCACCCCGGACAGCGCGAAGCTCATCGCCGCCAGTTCCAGCGCCCGCGGGTTGACGTCCGTCGCCGTGATGCGCGCGGGCGGATTCCGCCCCGCCAGATGCACGGCCTGCACCCCGCACCCCGTCCCGAGATCGAGCACGTTGTCCACACCCCTGTGGACAACCAGCCGCGCCAGGTTCCCGGACGCCCCGCCCGCCCCCACAACATGATCAGCGGCCGGAACACCGGCGCCCGGCCGGTGCTTCAGATCGGACACGACGTAACCGACGTGCCCCTCGCCGCCGACGCCCTCCACCGGCTCCACCCGCAGCAGCGCCCGCAACTCCCCGCCGGACGCCTCGACCAGCCCCGCCGCCAGCAGCTCGTCCGACCCGATCGCGTCCACCGCCACGGGGACCTGCAACCAGAACAACCGCGTCAGCACCTCGACCGGCGACCCGCCCCGCGTGGCCCGCAACGCCGGCACGATCTCGTCCCGCGCCAACGCCCCGCCCGCGACGTTCCCGAGCAGCTCCCGCACTCCGGCCACGGTGTAACCGGCCCCGACCAACAACTCACGCACCCGAAGAAGACCACTCACCCGTACATCCTCCCCCCAGCCGCTGCTCGGCTCGCCGAGGGAAACCACTCCAGCGCCCTAACGCAGCCGGGGTGTACAGGGGCACACCCAGTTAACCCAAGTAGTTCTCGAAACCCTCGGCCAGGGACTCGGCGATGCGCTGACGGAAGGCCGAGCTGGAGAGTTTCTCCGCGTCGGCCTTGTTCTGCATGTTGCCGCACTCGATGAAGACCTTGGGGATGGTCGACATGTTGAGGCCGCCCAGGTCATCGCGGCGGTCGATGGCGTTCTTGCCCAGATAGTTGGAGTACGGGATGCCGGTGCCCTCGTGGTAGGCGTCGCGCAGCGCCTTGCCGAGCTTCGCCGAGCCGGACACCATTTCGGCGTTCCGGCCGATGGAGACGGGCTCGATGATGTGGAAGCCATGCCCGGACGCGGACGCGCCGTCGGCGTGGATCGAGACGGCGGCGTCGGCCTTCAGCTTGTTGCCGACGGCGGCGCGCTCGGTGATGCAGGGGCCGACGCTCTTGTCGTTCTGGCGGGTCAGCGTGACCTTGGCGCCCTTGGCCCGCAGCAGTTTGGCGAGCCGGTTCGAGACGTCCCAGGTGAAGGCGTGCTCGGTGTAGCCGGCCCTCGTCTCGGTGCCGGTCGTGTCGCACGGCTTGCTGCCGTTGCCGATCTTGACCTGCTTGTTGATCTCGGACGGGTGGTCGGCGTTCCCGCCGTTGTGCCCGGGGTCGATGACGACGACCTTGCGGTCCAGCCGGGCCGCGCCGTCCTTCGCGGACCCCGGCTTCCGGGCGCTCTGCGAGGACGGGGCCGTCGGCGGGGCCGCGGGGTCGCCGACGGACGCGGCGGAGCCGTCGCACGCGGCGAGCGCGCCGAGGCACAGCGCGAGACCGACGACCGCGGGGCCGCCTGGATGGATGCGCACAGGGCGATTCCTCCGTGATGACTTCGTTACCGGGACCCTGACAGTCTGCACGGCCACGGGGCTTCGTCAAACGGAAGTCCGGGAAATCAGCGGAGCGGGTCCTCCCTGCCGAGCAGCGCGGCGAGGGCCCGCGCCTCGTCGGCGTCCAGGCCGAGGACGACGCGGGGCCGCCCCCACGGGTGGTCGATCGAATGGGCCACGTAGCTGGCGACGGACTCCGAGACCTGCTCGGCCAGGCCGCGCGCGTGCCGCCACTCCGACCACGCACGTTCCAATTCGTTCGCCGCGCGCTGCGCGCACGACACCAGTTCCGGATCACGCACGGGCTCAACCCCCCAGTGGACTTTCCCGGTGTCCGGCGGGGCTTCGTCCGGGCGGCCTCCCGAGGCCCCCCGGGTCCCCTCGGCCGGACGGAGAGTCCATATAACCCGCCGGCGGCAGGCCGGGGACCGGCGAATACGGCAGGCTTGGCCAGCCCCTTACCCGGCGAAGACCGGTTCCAGGAACGATCGACCGTCCCCCTACCCGGGCCATAACCGGTCGTCGGCGCGACCTCATCGGCCGGGGCGCGGCACGAGCGGTCCGACGCGGAGGACGTGCCTCGGAGTCACCGAGGACGGCGGGTCACAGGGCCGGAACGGGTCCCGTCGTCGAGCGGACCACCAGGTGCGGGACGACCAGGTTCTGCCGGGCGTGCCGGGACGGGTCGCCGATCCGCGCGGTCAGCAACTCGGCGGCCACCCGTCCCATGTCGCGGCGCGGCTGGTCCACGCTGGTCAGCGAGATGTGGCGGATCGCGGCGAGATGGGTGTTGTCGTAGCCGACGATCGACAGGTCGGCGGGCACCCGCATGCCGAGTTCGTCGGCGGCCGAGAGGGCGCCGGTCGCGACCAGGTCGTTGGGAGCGAAGATCGCGGTGGGGCGGCCGGGGCCGCTCAGCAGGGAACTCGCGGCCCGGTAGCCGCCGTCCTCGGTGAAGTCGCCCAGCTCGACGACGATCTCCGCGGTGAGCCCGTGCCGGTGCATCGCCTTCTCGTAGCCGGCGCGGCGGTAACGGGCGGTGGTCGAGCGCGCCCCCTCGATGTGGGCGATCCGGCGGTGCCCGAGTTCGACGAGGTGGTCGACGGCCAGGCTGGCGCCGAGCTCGTCGTCGTCCACCACGATGTCCACGCCGTGGACGTCGCGCTCGCCGACGACCACCACCGGGACGCTCGCCGCCGCCTCCTTGAGCGACTCGGGGACGACGCTGAGCAGCACCAGGCCGTCCACCCGCATCTCCAGGAACGCCTCGACCGCCTCGGCCTCGAACAGCGGGTCCCAGCGGCCACTGCCGACGAGCATCCGCAGGCCCGCACCGTGCAGGCTCTCCTGCAGCCCGTCGAGGAACTCGGCGAAGAACGGGTTGTGCAGGTCGGCGACGATGGCGCCGATCAGCCGGGTGCGGCCCTCGACCAGGCTCCGCGCGACGGCGTTCGGCCGGTAGCCGAGCTCGCGGGCGGCCTGCAGGACGGCCTGCCTGCGGCGCTCGCTCACATGCGGCGACCCCCGCATCACCAGTGAGACGAGCGACTTGGAGACACCGGCGCGCTCGGCGACGTTGCGGATCGTCGGTTTCGGCGCGGGCACCGCCCTCCCCTCGCCGGGCGCGGCGGGAGAGGATCCGCTGCGCGGCCTCGGCACCGCGCCCTCTCCCTGTCTGGCGTGCGGGGGATTCGGTTCATCAGCTGACATGGTGCTCCGTCCGGGGGGACCTGCAGGACCTGCCGCGACGGCGCGCCAACGGGGACCGGCGCGCCGTCCTCCGCTCGGGAGGAGATGCCATGATGCCGCGCCTTCCCCCCATACCGTCGCAACAGGGAGTAACGGGCATCCGACAATGGTGGTTCGGGCCTGTGGTGTTCCGGATCACAGCCCTGCTCGCAGCCGATCACGACCCGGTGAGAGCCGCCTCGCCGCACTCGGCGGGAGCTGCCGCCCGTCCGGCTCGGATACGCTTTCCAGGTGGGAGATCGTGCGGTGACCGGCGGCAAGACGCGGAGCCGGCAGAGCGGCGGACGGGGCCGTCGCAGGCTCAGCGTGGACGAGCGGCGAGACGAACTGATCGATGCGGCGCTGCAGCTGTTCAGCACGCGCTCGCCCGAGGACATCTCGATCGACGACGTCGCCGCCGCGGCCGGCGCCTCGCGCGCACTCGTCTACCACTACTTCGGCGGCAAGTACGAGCTGTACATCGCGGCACTCGGCAGCGCGGCGAAGAAGCTGTCGGTGCTGCTCGAACCGCCCACGGAGGGCAAGCCGCTCGAACGCCTGCACATCTCGCTGAAGCGGTACTTCGACTTCGTGGAGAGCCACGCGGCGGGCTACACGGCGCTGCTGCGCGGCGGCCCGGCGGACCGGTCGGGCGAGGCGGGCGAGATCGTCGACGGCATCCGCCAGCTGCTGCTGGACCGGATCCTGCACACGCTGAACGTGGAGGTCCCGCCGCCGATCCTGCGCATCACGCTGCGCTGCTGGATGGCGACCGTGGAGACCGCGGGCCTGGACTGGCTGGAGAACCGCGACGTGCCACGCACCGACCTGGAGCGCCTGCTCGTCGACCAGCTGGTGGTCATCATGCAGGCGGCCGGGCGCCACGACCCGGGCACCGCCGCCCTCGTCGACCGCCTCTCCCAAGAGGAGCTGGGCAGGTAGCCGCGGGGCTCACGGGACCGCCGGGGCCGGCGGGTCCTGTGTCCGATTGTGGACGCTTGCGACTAGGGTGTCCGAAATTCTATGCAGGCCAGATCCCGCCCGCGGGTCAGCGGGCGGGATGGCAGCCGAACGGTGACCGGCTCGGGCCCCACGGTTCTCGGATGACCGTGGCCCCGGCCGCTCGTCCGGGAGACCTCTGGGCCGACCCTCGCGAGCGAGGTCCTCCAGCGGTCTCCCGGCCGTCCCCCCTGTGTTGCCGTGCGCGTTACTCCGAGCGCTGCTGCGGGATGCCGGCGAGCAGCGCCCGCACCTCCGCCTCGCGGTAGCGGCGATGCCCCCCGAGCGTCCGGATGGACGTGAGCTTTCCCGCCTTCGCCCACCGCGTGACGGTCTTGGGGTCGACGCGGAACATCGTCGCCACCTCCGCCGGCGTCAGCAGGGGCTCGGCCTCTGGCGTACGTGCTGACATGTTTGCGGCCTCTCCTCCGTGGACCGATGACAGCGATCCTGCGATTGATCCTCGCGTGGTCACTGATGTCCCCTATGGCCCGAAAGAGCCACTATGACATCACAACGTGTAACCTTGCCACCACTCAGCGCAACAAGCAAGTTCCTGGCGGTAGTTGCGTGCAAACATCCCCGCGACAGCGGGAGTGTGCAGCTGAGCGCCGGCCACTGGGTCACGCTGCGTGATTCTAGCGACACGTATAGTCGTATCGCGCGCGGATTCGGGAAATTTGTTTTAGTTCGCCGCCTCGAGCGCCCGGACGGGCCGCCAGCGGGCCAGGAGGCGCTTGTACATCGCCACCGTCAGCTCGACCTCGCCGCGCTCCATCCCGGTCAGGGCCACGGTCATCTCCGCCACCGACTCGTCCGCGCGCAGGGCCTGGTCGTCCAGCAGGTGGACGAGCCCGCCGTAGTCGAGCTCCACCAGGGCGCGCGAGTGGAAATCGCCCAGCCAGCGTCCGAGCGTCTCCAGGCGACCGGCCGACAGGAGGTAGACCTCCTCCGTCCCGTCGCCGAGGTTCTCGCGCACCACCGGGAGCGCCGCCGCCACCCGGCGGCGCGCCTCCTCCATCGAGGTGACGTAGCTGAGGGTGCGCTCGGGCGCGGCCGTCGCCGGGCCATGACCCGCGAGTTCCTCCGGCGCGTCGTCGGACTTGCGGTACCCGGTCCCCGGCGTGCCGAGCATCAGGCACCGCTCGCCGCGCGCGAACGGCACGAACCAGTCCAGCGGGACATGCCAGGTGCTCGTCAGGATGTGCGGACGCAGTGACCGGCCGGCGTTCTTCCACCGCTCGAAGTCGCTCCGCACGCGTTCGGCCAGCGGCGGCGGGACGAACGCCGCCGCGACACCGGCGGCGTGCTCGTTCCTGAACCGCTCGAAGGCCAGCCATGAGCGCAGCCGCGTCCCCCACGGGCACACGTAGATCGTGTCGTCGAGGCGACGGATGTAGGCGTCCCTGCTCTCCCGCTCCGGGACGACCTCGGGCGGCGTGCCGGTCAGCCTGAGCGCGGCCTCCCGGTGCTCCACACCGAGTGCGTGGATCCGCCGCGGGCGCCGCCTGGACTCGGCGTAGACCGTCCACAGGGTCCGCGCGGGCTCCGGGAAGGCGGTCACCGGTTCATAAATCCGTAGGTACGCGGCGTACGGAAGCACCACCGCATCGTGGCACGAGATCAGTGCGTCCGTGAGGCCATCCTGCGCCCTAGTCTGATCTCAAGACAGAGAGGAGGGCACTACCGTGCCTAATGTCTTCGGGGCGCCCCACAAGGGCACCGAACCCCGACACGAGCAGGTCGTCTTCTGCCAGGACGAGGCCAGCGGCCTGCGCGCAATCATCGCCATCTACTCCACCGCGCTGGGCCCGTCCCTGGGGGGCACCCGCTTCTTCCCCTACGGCACCGAGGAAGAGGCACTCGCCGATGTACTGAACCTGTCCAGGGGCATGGCCTACAAGAACGCCTTGGCGGGCCTCGACCTCGGCGGCGGCAAGGCCGTCATCATCGGCGACCCCGCCATCGACAAGTCCGAGGCGATGCTGAGGGCGTACGGGCGCTTCGTCCAGTCGCTGAACGGCCGCTACTACACGGCGTGCGACGTCGGCACGTTCAGCGAGGACATGGACGTCGTGGCACGGGAGTGCCGCTTCGTCACCGGGCGGACGGTCGCGCACGGCGGCGCGGGCGACTCCTCCATCCTCACGGCGTTCGGCGTCTTCCAGGGCATGCGCGCCGCCGCCGAGACCATGTGGGGCGCGCCCACCCTGCGCGGCAAGCGGGTCGGGGTAGAGGGTGTCGGGAAGGTCGGTCACCGGCTGGTGGAGCACCTTCGCGAGGACGGTGCGGACGTCGTCGTCTGCGACGTGAACGAGGCCGCGGTCGACCGGGTCCGGTCACTGCACCCGGAGGTGGAGGTCGTCGCAGACGCCGACGCGATGGTCCGAGCAGACCTCGATGTGTACGCGCCGTGCGCGCTCGGCGGCTCTCTCAACGACGACAGCGTGCCCGTGCTCAAGGCCAAGGTGGTCTGTGGCGCCGCGAACAACCAGCTCGCCCACACGGGCGTGGAGAAGAGCCTCGCCGACCGCGGCGTCCTGTACGCGCCCGACTACGTGGTGAACTCCGGTGGAGTGATCCAGGTCGCGGACGAGATCGAGGGCTTCAACTTCGACCGCGCCAAGGCCCGCGCCTCCGGCATCTACGGCACCACCCGGAAGATCTTCGCGCTGGCCGACGACGACGGGGTGCCGCCGGCGGTGGCCGCCGACCGGCTCGCGGAGCGCCGGATGTCCGAGATCGGCAGGCTCCGGGGCATCCTCCTCTGATGTCGCCCCCGGTCTGCACGGGGCTGGGGACGGCCTGCACCGGGACGATTGGGGCGGTGCTCTTCCTAGACCTGTTTAGACCGTTGCAAGACCGTTGTAAGGGCCGCCGTGGGGCACTATACGACCGTCCCACGGCGGCCTTGGCACGTACTCGTGACCACCGGATACACTGTTGTTATCAGCACCAGGGGCGCCGCCACGTACCGTCGATGTACCGAGCCAGGCGCAAAACGGGTACGGTTGTACCCGTGACTGACGCATGGCTCATCAGGCACCGGTTCGTGTGGTACACGCGCGCGTTGATGGGCCCACGAAAGCCCTGACCATCGAGGGGGTCGAGCCAATGGGTCGCGGCCGAGCCAAGGCCAAGCAGGTGAAGGTTGCCCGGCAGCTCAAGTACAACACCGGCAACACGGACCTCGACCGCCTGAAGGACGAACTGGGAGTCACGGACTCCGGCGACGACTCTTACGACGAGCTCGTGGAGAAGTACGCCGACTACGCCGACGACTACGGCACGGAGCCCCGCAAGGACGGCACCTCCGGTTGACCGGCTGACAGTGCGCCACTGCCCGTGGACGGGCAGTGGCGTTTGTCGTGACTCCTGCATGTTCGCAGCGGTTTTCCCTCATGGGGGTGTGTGGGTCATGGTTTCCAGCGGCCGCCGAGAGAGCCTCTGAGGCACCTTCGGCGGCTCACGCTTCCCGCGTGATGGATGAGGGCTGGGAGACGCTCACCGCGCCTCTCAGCCCTTCGCACAGCCCCATCAGGCAAGTGGATCCGTCAGGCACGCGGCTCAGTCAGGCGAGGGTGGCGACGCCCGTGCCCGCGATGATCTCGCCGAGCGGCCAGGCGGGCACGCCGCGGGAGGTCAGCAGGCGGAGCGCCGCGTCGGCGGCGTCCGGGCTCACGATCGCGGCCATCCCGACGCCCAGGTTGAACGTCTTGTCCATCTCGGGCTGCGGCACGTCGCCGTGGCCCTGCAGGACGCGGAACAGGGCCGGCGCCTCCCACGACGAGCGGTCCAGCACCGCGTCGACGGTCGGCGGCAGCGAGCGTGCCAGGTTCGCCGCGAGTCCGCCGCCCGTGACGTGCGCGAAGGCGCGCACCCCGCCGGACTGGATCAGCGCCAGGCAGTCCTTGGCGTAGATGCGCGTCGGGGTGAGAAGTTCTTCACCCAGCGGACGGTCGAGTTCGGCGGGGGCGGATTCAAGGGTCAGGTCCGTCGTGGCGAGGATGTGCCGGACGAGCGAGTACCCGTTCGAGTGGATGCCGGACGAGGCCATGGCGAGCACGACGTCCCCCACTTGGACACGGTCCGGGCCGAGGATCTCGCCGGCCTCGACGACACCCGTCCCCGCGCCCGCGAGGTCGAACTCGTCCGCCTCAAGGAGGCCGGGGTGTTCGGCGGTCTCGCCGCCGACGAGGGCACACCCCGCCAGGGCGCAGGCGTCGGCGATACCGCCGACGATGTCGGCGATGCGTTCCGGGACGACCTTGCCGCAGGCGATGTAGTCGGTCATGAACAGCGGCTCGGCCCCGCACACGGCGAGGTCGTCGATGACCATGCCGACCAGGTCGTGGCCAATCGTGTCGTAGATGCCGAGACGTCGAGCCAGGTCGACCTTGGTACCGACGCCGTCCGTGGACGTCGCGAGCAGCGGCCGCCTGTACTTCAGGAAAGCGGAGGCGTCGAACAGACCCGCGAACCCACTGGCGTCGTCGACGACCTCGGGGCGCCGTGAGCGGGCCACCCGGGACTTCATCAGCTCTACGGCGCGCTCACCCGCCGCGATGTCGACACCGGCGGCCTCATAGGACGTCACCGGCCGACCTCCAGCAGGTGCTTGCCACGGGCGTCCTGCTCCACGGGGATGGGGTAGACGCCGTCGAAGCACGCCCGGCACAGGTTGTCCTTGGCGATGTGCGAGGCGGAGATGAGTTCGTCCAGGGAGATGTAGCCGAGCGAGTCGGCGCCGATGGAGTCGCGGATCTCCTCCACCGACAGGTTCCCGGCGATCAGCTCGGCGCGGGTCGCGAAGTCGATGCCGTAGAAGCACGGCCAGGCGACGGGCGGGCTGGAGATGCGCACGTGCACCTCGGCGGCCCCCGCGTCCCGCAGCATCGACACGATCGCGCGCTGGGTGTTGCCCCGCACAATGGAGTCGTCCACCACGACCAGGCGCTTGCCCTCGATCGCCTCGCGCAGCGGGTTCAGCTTGAGCCGGATGCCCATCTGGCGGATCGTCTGGGTCGGCTGGATGAACGTCCGCCCGACGTAGGAGTTCTTCACCAGGCCCTGGCCGTAGGGGATGCCGGACGCCTCCGCGTAGCCGATCGCGGCCGGGGTGCCCGACTCCGGCGTCGGGATGACCATGTCGGCCTCGACGGGATGCTCGTGGGCCAGCCGGCGCCCCACTTCGACGCGGGTGGCCTGGACGCTGCGTCCGGCGATCGTCGTGTCGGGCCGGGCCAGGTAGACGTACTCGAACAGGCAGCCCTTCGGGCGCGCCTTGGCGAACCGCTCGGACCGCACGCCCTCGCCGTCGATCGCGACCATCTCGCCGGGCTCGATCTCCCGCACGAAGCGCGCGCCGACGATGTCGAGCCCGGCCGTCTCAGACGCCACCACCCAGCCACCGGCCTCCAGGGCGCCGAGCACGAGCGGACGGACGCCCTCGGGGTCGCGGGCGGCGTACAGGGTCCCCTCGTCCATGAAGACGAGGGAGTACGCGCCGCGCGTGGCCGGGAGGATCTCCCGTGCCGCCGCCATGGGGCCGCCCTCACCCTGGTGGGCGAGCAGCGCCGTCAGGACCTCGGTGTCGGTCGTGGCTGTCAGCACTCCGGGCTCAAGCCGGGCGGCGAGCTCCGGGGTGTTGATCAGGTTGCCGTTGTGGACGAGCGCGAGCCCTCCCGCGTCCGTCGACCGGAACGTGGGCTGCGCGTTCTCCCACGTGGGCGACCCGGTCGTGGAGTAGCGGCAGTGGCCGACGGCGATGTGGCCGCGCAGAGTGTTCAGCACCGACTCGTCGAAGACCTGGGCGACGAGGCCCATGTCCTTGAACACGACGATGCGGGAGCCATCGCTCACGGCGATTCCCGCCGACTCCTGCCCGCGGTGTTGCAGCGCGTAGAGGCCGTAGTAGGTGAGCTTGCTCACCTCGGCCTGCGACGCCTGGTCGGCGGGGACCCATACGCCGAAGACCCCGCACGCGTCTTGCGGAGCGCGGTCGGAGGGATCGATGTCGTGGCTCAGACGTCCGTCACGGAGAGGCACGTTCGCCAGTGTAGATGCCGGGTTCACCTGCTCTGATCGGTGGCATGTCTTAACGGACCTTTACCCCCCTGAACCACGGGCATCACGAGGTGCAGGGGAATCTGAGGACGACACGTGGAGGGACGCATGACATTGCCCGGATACCAGACCTACTCGCCGCCCGCCCCGCCCCGGCGGAGCGGTCTGGCGCGGGCTTCGCAGGTCCTTGGAATCGCCGGGCTGGCTGGTCTCGTGCTCTGTCTGGCGGGCATGATCCCCGCTCTCGTCGGCCTCGTCTTGGGGACGGTGTCGCTCCTGCGGCGCGAGCCCGACCGGCGTCCCGCCCTCGTGGGCGTTACTTGTTCCGCCGTTGCCCTCCTCATAGGCGCGGGTTCGCTCTTCTGGCTCCTGAGCAAGGCCGCGCGGTGCGGGAACGAGGCGCGGTACCCGGACGAGGCGTCACGCCGGAACTGCGTCGAGCGCGAGTTCCCCTTCGCCAGCGCGAACGCTCAATCCGACAGGGCGCGGACGGCCTCCTCGTTGAGCGCCGAGGCGTACACGCGAAAATCGTCCATGAGGCCGCCGAATCCAGGCTTGGTGGGTTCGCTGCCCAGGTAGATGGGTCCGGCCGGTGTGACGACGGGGTGTTCCAGCGGGACGGTCACGTCCAGCGTGCCGTTCAGGTAGAGGGACATCCCCTGCGTGTTCACGATGAAGGCGACATGGGTCCACTCCCCTGGCGACAGCCGTGTATGGCTGTCGACGTAGTCCGGGCCCTTGACGGTGAACAACTGGACACGCAGCCTCATCGCGTCCGGATACAGCCAGAGGCCGAGGGCCCGCGCGTCGTTCTCGGCGACGGGCTTGTAGACGAGGCTGCGCCACTCGCCGGTCGGCGGCTCGGTGACCTGGACGAAGAACGCCAGGCTGAACCCGAACACCTGGCTCAGGACGAGCTGAGGGGTGGCGGGAATCACAGCCCGGTCGTGTCCGCTGAGCGACAGCGCCTCCCCGTGGCGACCGGGGACGATCCTCGCGGATTCGTCCAGCTCGGCGGCGGGTCCGGCCCCGGTCGCGTCCGCGACCCTGCGGCCCTCCACGGTGTCGACGTCGAACGTCCAATGCGCGATCAGCACGGGATCACCTCCAGCAAGGCGGATACTCCCGCACGTCGGCGTCTCAGTCGATGGGCAGGGGGAGATAGCTCGACAGGTCCGCGCGCGCGCCGCTGGCGCGTACCCGTCCGTCCGCCAGTGCGTCCGCCCAGGCCAACCCACCCGTGGCGAGCGCGATCCAGGTCGCGGCGTCCATCTCGACCACATTCGGTGGTGTTCCACGGGTATGGTGCGGGCCGTCGATGCATTGAACGGCGGCGTGCGGCGGGACCCGGACCTCCACCGATCGGCCGGGAGCCAACTCGGCGAGCCGGTCGAGCAGGAAGCGCACCGCCCCCTTGACCACTGGACGGGACGGTTCGGCGCCTCCTGCCCCCGCACCGGACAGGACGGTGTCCAGGGCCGCGCGGCGCAGCGCGGCGGGCTCGTCCGGACCGGTATGGGGCGGCAGGCCCAGCGCGGCACGCTGCTCGTTCAGGACGGCGAGAGAAAGCGGAGTTCGCGGCATCGCGGACGACGCTACCCGGTCGGTCACAGTGAACGTCCGAGCGGCGACGGACCCCGGGGCGAGCGACGACTCCCCCACGGGGAGCCCCGCGCAGACGGTAAAAAGGACCCCGGTGCCAGGCATGGGGGAGTGAGTTGGACGGGAAGCCGGGGACGGCCGTCCCCGGAGGACACGGAGGTCTGTCAGATGCCCGAGGCGCTGCCCCTGCAGCCGGGTGACCCGCGGCGACTCGGCTCGTTCGAGATCACGGGCCGGCTCGGCGTCGGTGAGCAGGGCGCCGTCTTCCTCGGCAGGGACCCGTCCGGCGCGAGGGTCGCCGTGAAGGTCCTGCACGTGCGGCTCAGCGGCGAGCCCGTCGCCAGGTCGCGGTTCACCGGCGCGTTCTCCGCCGCCCGGAAGGTCTCCGGATTCAGCACGGCGGCGATCCTGGCCGCCGATGTGGACGGTGACCGTCCCTACGTGGTGAGCGAGTGGGTCGACGGCCCCTCCCTCCAGCAGCTCGTCGACGAGGAGGGCCTGCGCGGCGGCGCCGTCGTCGAGCGCCTGGCGGTCGGTATGGCGGTCGCTCTCGCGGCAGTCCACCGGGCGGGTGCCCTTCATCACAATCTGAAGCCCGGAAACATCCTGCTGGGACGCGACGGGCCCAGGATGAGCGAGTTCGGCATCGCGCGTGCTCTGGAAGCGGTGAACGTCGCCTTCACCGGCCACATCACCGACGATCCGTCCTACAAGGCGCCGGAACAGTTGAGCGGCATGGGCATCGGTCCCGCCGCCGACGTTTTCGCCTGGGCGTCGACACTTCTGTTCGCCGCCACGGGAAAGCCGCCGTTCGGCGAGGGTTCAACGCACGAGGTGATGCAGCGCATCGTCTACGACGAAGCGGACCTGTCCGGGGCGCCGGATTCCCTGCGCGAGGTCCTGGCGAGTGCCTTGGCCAAGAATCCAGCAGAGCGTCCTACGCCGCCGCAGATTCTCGAACGCCTTCTGGGTGCGGCCAGCCCGCTGCCCAGCCGCTTGCCCCCTTCAATGGTGGAAGAGGGGCGCGCCTTGGCGGCAGGCCGGGCAGCTCGGCCGAGCGTCCCGCCGATGGCACCGCCGCCACGCTCTCCTATGGGAGCCCCAGCACGTCCTCTGGGGGCCACTCCCATGCCCGGCCCCATTCCGGCCGCACCGCCTATGCCGCCACCAGCAAGCCCCCCAGGGCCGCCGCAGCAGGCCGTGCCGCAACTCCCCCTCTTCGGGAAGCTCTCGCGCACCCGCCGGGAACGCCGCGAGCCCGAACCCGTCCCGGAGCCGTTCACGGCCGACCTGGACCCGGCGGCCTTCGAGGCGACCACGACCTTCGGCGCGGTCAGCGCGGACCGTCCGGACGGCCCCGGCCGGTGGGACGAGCCCGTCGAGGCGGACCAGACCGCGAAGTTCGACGCGCTCGGCCCCGACCCGACGGCCACGTTCGACGCGCTCGACCTGCCCGACCACCCGAACGCCACCGAACCGCACCTCATCCCTGGGCTCCACCATGCGCGGGAGGGCGGCGGGCGGAATTCCTCACCGCTGTCCTCCATCACGCGGATGCGTCGCCCCAGCAACCACGTGCTCGGTGTCGCCCTTTCGCTGTTCATCGGTGTCGGCGTCGGTATCGCCATCATCGCGCTGGTGTTGTGGCCCCAACTCAAGGACGACGACGGGGCGCCCCCAGACAGCACTCAGGCGTCCAACAACCGTCCGGTGACGACGATCCCGGCGGCCTTTGCGGGGACCTGGAAGGGAACTCTGGTCAACACCAACCGCAATGTGTCCTTCCCGGCGGAGGTCACGTTCGAGACGGGACGCACGACAGCACAAGCGGTGTATCCGCGTGAGAAGTGCAACGGAACGCTGACGCTGGCCAGGGGCACGGAAAGCGCGCTGAAGATGAACCTGACCATTGGCGCGCCGTGCACGAGCGGAACGGTCGAGATCACCCGCCAGCCGGACGGGACGCTGCAGTACACGTGGAGCCGCCCGGGGACGAACCTCGGCTACGGAGGCAGGCTCACCCGCGGCTGACCGATGTCGGCCGGATAGCCACATCCGGCAGTGCGTCCAATTTGTCACCTCAAATCAGGACAGTTCCGCTAGGGTTCCCTCGGTCGAAACATCGATCATGTGACGGGGCCCGTCGCGCGGTCCCCCGAAAGAAGGAGAAGCCTTGCGGGCTGTCCACCGAAGGCTGCTACTGGCCGGCGCGGTCGCGACGTGCCTCGCCGCCGCCGCGACGCTCCCGGTACTCGCCGACGACTCCGCCTCCCTCGTGAAGGTGACGGCGGCGCACGGCACCCCCGTGCCAGGCCAGTACATCGTCACGCTGAAGCCCGGAGCGTCCACCGACGCAGCGGCCAAGAACGTCAAGGCCGGCGGCGTCAAGCGCTTCGACGGCGTCCTGAACGGCTTCGCCGCCAAGCTGAGCAGCGACCAGCTGAACGAGCTGCGCCACGACGACCGCGTCGCCGCGATCGAGCAGGACCAGGTCGTCAAGGCGAACACGACCCAGAAGTCCCCCCTGCCCTGGGGCCTGGACCGGATCGACCAGCGGTCCAGCAAGCTCTCGAAGAGCTACTACTACAAGTCGTCCGGAAGCGGCGTCACCGCCTACATCATCGACACCGGCCTGGACGTCACGCACAGCGACTTCGGCGGCCGCGCCTCCGTCGCCTGGGCGGCGAGCCGGTTCGGCGGCGACGGCGGTGACTGCAACGGCCACGGAACCCACGTCGCGGGCATCATCGGCTCCAAGACCTACGGCGCCGCCAAGTCCGTCAACCTGCGGGCGCTCCGCGTCCTGGACTGCGAAGGCTCCGGCTACATGTCGGACGTCGTCGCCGCCGCCCAGTGGCTGCGCACCAACGCCGCCAAGCCGGCCGTCGCGAACCTGTCGCTCGGCGGGTCGAAGTCCGCGGCGGTGAACACCGCGATGACGAACCTGTCCAAGTCCGGTGTGTTCGTCTCCGTGGCCGCGGGCAACGACAACAAGGACGCCTGCAACTACTCGCCGTCCAGCGCCGGCTGGGTCATGGCCGTCGGCGCGACCACCGTGTACGACAACCGCGCGACGTTCTCCAACTGGGGCAAGTGCGTCGACATCAACGCGCCCGGCTACGGCATCTGGTCCACCTGGCCCGGCGGCGGCGCTGAGAAGCTCAGCGGGACGTCCATGGCGACCCCCTACGTGAGCGGTGTCGCGGCGCTCTACCTGTCGACCCACAAGTCGGCCGCGTTCCCGGAAGTCCAGGCGTGGCTGAACAACAACTCCACGCACAGCCTCAAGCGGCTGCGCTCGCAGGCCAACCGGCTCCTGTACAAGGGCACGCTGTGAGACCTGTCACGTAAGATGGCCCGGCTCCCAGCAGGGAGCCGGGCTTCTCACGTACCACGCCGTCTCACCCGGACCCATGGGTCTACCCTTGGCGAGGCCGGACGGTTCTTTAGCATCCATTGACCTTCGGGCCACCGGACTTCCGTACCTACGGCCATGACGACGAGAGGGGAACACGTGGAGACCCCCGCCTCCACTTGTCGGCCCAGCACGCGCCGGCGAGGTGGACGACGTGCCGCAACGGCTCTCGTGGCCATCGCCGCCGCGCTGCCTCTGATCGCCGCCGCGACGCCGTCCGCCAGCGCGGCGCCGCCCGCGGCTCTCCCCATGGACCCGGGTGACAGCGCCAAGTTCGCCAAGCTGAACCGGCAGATCGAGCAGCTCGACAAGGAGTACGGCGGCGACCTCGCCAAGCTGAAGGACGCCCAGTTCGCCGCGCAGAAGGCGCTGAGCAAGTCCAACGACCTGCAGAAGGACCTCGTGGAGGCCCGCAACCTCGTCGCCCAGCTCGCCGCGAGCCAGTACATGACCGGCGGGGAGGACCCCACCGTCACATTCCTGGCCGACGCCGACCCGAGCGACCTGCTCAGCAACGCCACCCTCGTGAGCCACCTGGCGCAGAACAAGGCCGCGAAGGTCGCGCAGATCCAGAAGCTCGTCACCGACCAGCTCGAGGCCCGCAAGAAGGCCCAGCAGAAGATGACGGAGCTGAAGAAGGAGATCAGGGACCTGAAGGCCCGCAAGGCGCAGATCCAGACCCTGGTCAAGAAGTACAAGCCCGAGTCGCCCAGCATCGGCATGGGCGGCGTCACGCCCCGCATGCTCAAGGTGAAGAACACCATCGACCTGGAGACGGGCCCCTTCCCCACGATCGGCTGCGTCCGCCACACCGGCGACCCGCAGGACCACGGCACCGGTCACGCCTGCGACTTCATGGTCACGACCGGCGGCGTGATGGCCTCGGGCAGCGCCCAGGCCCAAGGCGACACCGCCGCCCAGTACGCCATCTCCCACGCGAGCGCCCTCGGCATCAAGTACGTCATCTGGCGCCAGCGCATCTACGACATGCGCAGCCCCGGCTGGCGCTCCATGGAGAACCGAGGCGGCGTAACCGCCAACCACTACGACCACGTCCACATCTCGGTCTTCTAGCCGCATCCAGCTCTGACCAGGGCCGCAGCTCACGAGATCTCCCGAGAGGGCACATCCAGGGCACTCGCGCCCGGATTCGTTCCCCAGGTGTCATCGATCGCCTTGCGCATCCTGTCCCGGCTGGACGGCATGAGATGCGTGTAGGTCCGGAGCGTGAATCCAGGGTCAGCGTGCCCGAGAAACTCGGCGAGCGCCCGAATGTCCACGCCTTGCTCCAGCAGGACGCTCGCGAAGTGGTGCCGCAGCGCGTGAAAGCCGTTGTCCCGAGTTGCCGGAACATCAGCCCGCACGAGCGCCGGCTTCCAGACGAGCGGTTCCACTCCGTGCGATGGATCGGCGTCCCCTGCCGAGTGGTGAAGATCAGCCGTGCCTTCACCGGGTCACCGTCCAGTGTCTTCCATGGCAGGGTCCCAGCGGCAACGGATACTGCGCGAGCAAGGGAGACCGTCTGGGCGGTTAATGGATCGCTTTGGCCCGAGCGTGTTCGTAGGCTCATCGAGCGAGGGTCTCGGGTTGGCTATGGGGTGATGTGTGGCAAGGAAGCGCTACGTGGCCCGTGGTGTTCCGGGCGGCTACCGCATCTGGGACAACAAGCAACGCAAGTGGTGGGGAGACCACTACGAGTTGTGCCCTGACGAACTCCTGGCCGAGCTGAACGGTAACCGGGACTACGAGAAGATCACTGCGTTGCTCAGGCGCTACCGGGCTCGCAAGCGGTAGATCACGCGACTCACGGAGCAAACATGGAACGGACGGCCCCGGTCTGCTGGGTGGGGACCGTCCGTTTGCTGGTCAGGGGGTGGCTACTCGTCTTCTTGGTCGCTCCACCCTGCGGAGCGGAAGCCCGAGCGGCCGGGCACATCGGGGGCACGTGGGACCGCGAGCATGCGCGAGACGATGAGAACTACCGAGGGCAGTAGCGGCAGGTCAGAGCAGGAACGGGCGTCATTGCCGCAGGTCGTGATCTTGGCCCGTTCAGAACTCGGTCTTCTAGCCGCCGTCCTACCTGTCCACAGAGCGGTCGGAGCTAGAGCGACTCCTATTACGGCGCACTGCGTCACTCGCGGCGGAGGCTACTTCTTGCGGCCGAAGAGGAAGTAGGAGATCGGGCCTGCGAAATTGATGAAGGTGAGCATTCGCCAGAGTCGCTTCGAGCCCTTGATCTGGTCCTGCGGACGGCGTTGAAGGTCGACCAGCGCGGCCGCCAGGAGGGACAGTTGCACCGTCGTGGCACCCGCAATGAACGAGCGTTCCCGTCGGCTCAGCTCGGACCAGCGCTTGGAACCCACCATGCCTCCCCGTAGACCCGTTGCAGTCTCAGGCTAGACGAGGGTGGACGTCGCGAAGGGGGCGGCCCCTGGTGCGGGACGCCCCCTTCGTCAGCTATGCGGTCAGTCGGCGTAGCTCGGCAGCATCCGCTCGTGCGCCTCGCGGAGTTCGGACATGCCGATGCTGAACAGTTCCTGCTGCTCGCCGTCCGGGCCCCGTCCGGTCACGTGGAGCGCGTCACCGCCCGCGACGCCGATCTGGGTGACCGGGACGCCCGCGGACTCGCACAGGGCCGCCAGGCGCGCCTCCGCGCCCGGACGGACCACCAGCATGGCGCGCGCCACCGACTCGCTGAACAGCGACACGAACGGGTCGCCCGGCAGGGTGATGCGGGCGCCGAGGCCGCCGCGCAGGCACGACTCCACCAGCGTCTGCGACAGGCCGCCGTCCGACAGGTCGTGGGCGGCCGTGACCAGGCCGTCCCGGATGGCGGCGACCATCACCGACGCCAGCGCGGCCTCGGCCTTCAGGTCGACCAGTGGCGGCAGCCCGCCCAGGTGGTTGTAGACGACGTGCGCCCATTCCGAGCCGCCGAACTCCTCGCGGGTCTCGCCGAGCAGCGCGATCGTGGCGCCGTCGCTGGTCAGCGACATGTTCACCCGGCGGCGGACGTCGTCGTGGACGCCCAGGACGCCGATGACCGGCGTCGGGTTGATCGGGGTCTCGCCGGTCTGGTTGTAGAAGCTGACGTTGCCGCCGGTGACCGGGATGCCCAGGTACTGGCAGCCGTCCGCGAGGCCCTCGACCGCGCGCGCGAACTGCCACATGACGCCCGGGTCCTCCGGGGAGCCGAAGTTGAGGCAGTTCGTGACGGCCAGGGGCCGCGCGCCCGTCGCGGCGACGTTGCGGTACGCCTCGGAGAGGGCGAGCTGCGCGCCCGAGTACGGGTCGAGGCGCGCGTAGCGGCCGTTGCCGTCCAGGGAGAGCGCGATGCCGAGCCCGGACTCGTCGTCGATGCGCACCACGCCCGCGTTCTCGGGCATGGCGCTCACGGTGTTGCCCAGGACGTACCGGTCGTACTGTGACGTCACCCACGTCTTGCTGGCGAGGTTCGGGGACCCGGCCAGCCACAGGACGGTCCGGCGCAGCTCGTCGCCGTTGGACGGACGGGTGAGCCGTCCAGGAGTGTCGGCCTGCAGCGCGCCGAGGTCGTGCGGCGGCTCGAACGGGCGGTTGTAGACCGGGCCCTCGTCGGCGGCCGTGACCGGCGGGATGTCGACGATCGTCTCGCCCCGCCACGTCATGACCAGCCGGCGCGTGTCGGTGACCGTCCCGATCACCGTCGCCGGGATCTCCCAGCGGGCGCAGATCTCCATGAAGCGGTCGACCTTGCCCGGCGCGACCACCGCCATCATGCGCTCCTGCGACTCGCTCATGAGGATCTCCTCAGGGCGGAGCGTCTGGTCGCGGAGCGGGACGGCGTCGAGGTCGACGTGCATGCCGCCGGTGCCGGCGGCGGCCAGCTCCGTCGTCGCGCAGGACACGCCGGCCGCGCCGAGGTCCTGGATGCCGACCACGAGGTCCTCGCGGAACAGCTCCAGGCAGCACTCGATGAGCAGCTTCTCCATGAACGGGTCGCCCACCTGGACCGACGGCCGCTTCTGGTGCGACTCCTCGTCGAACGTCGCCGAGGCCAGGACGGACGCGCCGCCGATGCCGTCCGGCCCGGTCAGGGCGCCGAAAAGGATCACCTTGTTGCCGGGGCCGGGGGCCACGGCGCGCTTGATGTCCTCGTGCTTCATCACGCCGACGCACAGGGCGTTCACGAGCGGGTTCTGCTCGTAGCAGGCGTCGAAGACGGTCTCACCGCCAATGTTGGGCAGCCCCAGGGAGTTTCCGTAGCCGCCTACACCGGCCACTACGCCAGGCAGGACGCGTTGCGTGTCGGGAGCCTCCGCAGGGCCGAACCGGAGCGAGTCCATCACCGCGATGGGGCGGGCACCCATCGACATGATGTCGCGGACGATCCCGCCGACGCCCGTAGCGGCGCCCTGGTACGGCTCCACGTACGAGGGGTGGTTGTGCGACTCGACCTTGAAGGTCACCGCCCAGCCCTGGCCGATGTCCACGACACCGGCGTTCTCCCCCATGCCGACTAGCAGCTTGTCCGTCTTCGGGGCCTTGTCGCCGAACTGGCGGAGGTGCACCTTGGAGCTCTTGTAGGAGCAGTGCTCGCTCCACATGACCGAGTAGATCGCCAGCTCCGCCGACGTGGGACGGCGCCCGAGGATGTGCCGGACGCGCCGGTACTCCTCCTCGTTCATCCCCAGCTCGACGTACGGCTGCTGACGCTCGGGGGTCGCCGCGGCGACGGCGACCGTGTCGGTGCCCTGGTCGACCGGGGCGGAGCCCTCGATCGCGGGCAGCGGACCTGCCCCCCGTCCGATGGACGGCTGAGGGCCCGTCCCGGACCCGACGGTCGGTTGCGGACCGCTGCCCGGGCCGAGCGCGGGCTGCGGGCCCGTCCCCCGGCCGACGGCCGGCTGAGGACCTGTCCCTTGGCCGACGCGAGGCTGGGGCCCTGTCCCGTGGCCGACGCGAGGCTGCGGGCCCGTTCCGGGACCTTCGGCACGGACGGGCAGCAGCGGGCCGGCGTTCAGGTCAACAACAGGCTGCGGGCCGCTACCGGGGCTCACCGCAGGCTGCGGTCCGGTACCCGTGCCGACGACCGGCTGCGGGCCCGTCCCAGGGCCGTCAGGACGCGCCAATGGGCCAGAGTTCAGTTCAAGGATGGGCTGCGGGCCACTGCCAGGACTGACGGCGGGCTGCGGGCCCGTGCCAGATCCCTCAGGACGTGCCAGCGGACCAGAGTTCAACTCGACGACAGGCTGCGGGCCGGTACCCGTACCGACGGCCTGCTGCGGACCTGTGCCAGGCGACAGCGGCCCGGAGTTCAGCTCGACGACGGGCTGCGGACCGCTACCGGGACTGACGGCGGGCTGCGGGCCCGTGCCAGGCCGCTCGGGGCGGGCCAGCGGGCCCGAGTCGAGGTCGACGAGAGGCTGCGGCCCGGCGCCGGGGCCGACGGCGGGCTGGGGCCCCGTGCCGGAACCCACGGCGGGCTGCGGGCCCGTGCCCGTCCCGACGGCAGGTTGCGGGCCGGTGCCGGAGCCGCCGGGCATCGCCGGCGGGCGAGGCGCGGCGTACCCGTTCAGGTCGGGCCCGGTCAGGTCGGGCCCGGTCAGCGACGGGTCCACATTGGTGGACGAGGGGTCGCCGGCGCCGCGCTCCTCCTCCAGGGCACGGGCGAACTCCTGTTCCGGCCCTTCGGGGGTTTCCGAGGGCGGAGACGGCTGCTCGCCGTCCAGGACGGGCATGGGGCCCGTGAACAGCCTGGGAGAGGCCTGGACGGCGGGGTCCCGCTGCGCCGCCCGACCCGCCTGGTCGGCGTGCCGGTCCTCCTCGATGATGGCCTTGAAACCCTGGGTCACCGCCGGGTTGACGGGCTGGAGCTCGGGGTCGTCCGCGTCGGACTTGAGCTCCCCGAGCCACTCCATCGACGGCTCGTCCGAGGCGTCCCGGGCGGCTCGTCCGGAAGCGTGGGGCCGTTGCTCACTCATGCGTTGACCAGTCTCTTGACGACAGAGGTGAAGAAACCGAGCCCGTCGGTGGACGGACCGGTCAGTGACTCCACGGCATGCTCGGGGTGGGGCATGAGCCCGACCACGTTTCCGGCCTCGTTGCAGATGCCGGCGATGTCGTCGAGGGAGCCGTTCGGGTTCAGGTCGACGTAACGGGCGACGATCCGGCCGGTGTCGGCCAGTTCGATCAGGGTCTCCCGGTCGGCGGCGTAGCGGCCGTCCCGGTTCTTGATCGGGATCACCAGCTCCTGGCCCTCGCTGTACTCGCCGGTCCAGGCGGTGTCGGCGTTCTCCACCCGCAGCCGCTGGTCGCGGCAGACGAAGTGCAGGCCCGCGTTCGGGAGCAGCGCGCCCGGCAGCAGGTGCGACTCGCACAGGACCTGGAAGCCGTTGCAGATGCCGAGCACGGGCAGCCCCGCCTTCGCGGCGGCCACCAGCTCGGTCATCAACGGCGCGAACCGGGCGATCGCCCCAGCCCGCAGGTAGTCCCCGTAGGAGAACCCGCCGGGCAGCACGACCGCGTCGACGCTCCGCAGGTCGTGGTCTGCGTGCCAGAGGGCCACCGGCTCGGCGCCGGACAGCCGGACGGCACGTGCGGCGTCCTTGTCGTCCAGAGAACCAGGGAAGGTGATGATCCCCACCCGGGCAGCGTCCATCTGTTCTGTTCCTCCGAAATGAGGTGCGGCCGGGACGGTCGGGATCTCCTCCGCCGAGCACCCCGCTACGCGCGTCGCATACCCCCCGCGCGCGTCCTAATCTACCCGGCGTTGTGCATGAGGCGGGCGTCGAGGCGGCCTACCAGGGCCCCGTCACGCCAGGTCAGCCGCTTCCGCAGGTGAACGACGGTGCCCCTGTCGGGGGAGGAGTCGATGTTCAGGTCGTCCACCAGCGCCCGCATGATTTTAATCCCGCGTCCGGACTCGCTCAAAATGCCGCGATCCTGCGGCGCCGCGGCCGGGGCCGGCCGCGGCCCGCGCCCCCGGTCCATGATCTTGAGCATGCACACGCCGTGGTCGACGTGTCCCGTCACCTCGTAGTCCCCGGTCGCGCGGGCGTGCTGGACGACGTTCGTACACGCCTCGGAGGTGGCGACCAGGACATCGTCGACGCAGTCCTCGGATACGCCCAGCCCCCGCAGTGCGTCCCCCACCACCCGCCGGATCACCGGGATGCTCAGCGCCTCGCGCGGCAGCGCGAGCGAGAACCTCATGTCCACCCCGACACCTCGTGTCATTGCCCCGGGCTCAACGACCGTTCCCCCGGCCCCGGAGCGTGCTCGACGACTCGACGCAGCTAACAGTTCCCCGGCGGATTACTCCGTAATCGCGGTACTCACGGGTCGTTCCGGGAAATCTCGCGGGGCCGCGCAACGGTTTGGAACGTACCGGATTCATCCCGATACCGATCAGTATTCCCCGCCATTTCCGGCCGACCCCGGTCCCGGCCGGAGCCGGCCAGAACCAGTCAGAGCCGATCAGAGAACGCGCACCTCGTAGTTCTCGATGACCGGATTGGCCAGCAGCGTTTCGGCGATCTTGCCGACCCGCTCCAGTGCCGCCTCGTCGGCCTCCCCCTCCAACTCGACCTCGAACCGCTTGCCCTGCCGGACGGCGACCACGCCCTCGAAGCCCATCTGCGGCAGTTTCCTGGCGATCGCCTGGCCCTGCGGGTCGAGGATCTCCGGCTTCAGCATGACGTCCACGACGACACGCGCCACGACCGCCCCCTCACTGATCTGCACTTTTCCTTACGATCTGAAGCGTACGGCACCATGGCTCTTCAGGAGCCGCCCGCACCCCCCGGAGCCACCCGATGAATCCAGACGACCTGACCGCCTCGGAACGCCGCCTGTGGAAGGCCTTCCCGAAGGGCGAATCCGTCGATCTGTCCACCGGCGATCCGGCGTTCGACGACGTCGGGCAGTCCGACCGGTGGGGCCACGATCGGGTGGTCAGGGCCGAGGTACTCGTCGCGCTCCTCGTCGGCGCGGTCGAGCCCGAGCCGGGACAGGTCGCCGCCGTCCGGCTCGCCGGCGCCCGCATCACCGGGTCGCTGAACCTCGGGCACGCGGACGTCACCGTCCCGCTGGCGCTCACCGGCTGCTCGTTCGACGAGGCGCCGCACCTGTACTGGGCGAGCATGACCAGCGTCCACCTGATGCGCTGCCGCCTGCCCGGCCTGGTCGCGTCCGGGACCCGGGTGGACGGCCACCTGTGGCTGGAGGGGAGCCGGATCAACGGCGGCCTGTGGCTGGACGGCGCGAACATCACCGGCATCCTGAACATGTCGGGCGTCCAGCTGACCAACCCGGGCGGGGACGCGCTGCTCGCCGACCGCCTCGCCGTCGAGGCGAACGTCTACTGCGACCAAGGGTTCGTCGCCAACGGCGAGGTCCGGCTGCCCGGCGCCCGCATCGGCGGCCAGCTGATCTTCCGGGGCGCGCGGCTGTACAACCCGTCCGGCGTCGCCCTGTACGCCAGCCGCCTGGACGTGGCCGCGAACGTGTTCTGCGACGGCGGATTCGCCGCCGAAGGCGAGATCCGGCTGCGCGGCGCCCGCGTCGGCGGCTACCTGTCCTTCGTCGGTGCGAGCCTGTCCGCCCCGCAGCGCACCGCCCTCAACGCCGACGACCTCGCCGTCGAGACCGACGTCTACTGCTCCGACGGCTTCACCGCCGTCGGCGCCGTCAGCTTCTCCGGCGCCCGCGTCACCGGACAGCTCAGCCTGCGCGACGCCTGGTTGCGCCACGAAAACGGGACGGCCCTCAGCCTGCAGCGCGTCCAGGCCGAGGAACTGCTCCTGCGCACCGCCGAACCGATCGAGGGCACCGCCGACCTCTCCTACGCGCGCATCAACCTGCTCCGCGACGACGCCGCCTCCTGGCCCGAACGCCTCCAGCTCGACGGACTCCAGTACGAGACCCTCGAACCGCCCCTCAGCGCCCGCGAACGGCTCGCCTGGCTGCGCCGCGACACCGACGGCTACGCCCCGCAGCCCTACGAGCGCCTCGCCCAGACCTACCGCTCCCTCGGCCTGGACGCCGACGGCCGCTCCGTCCTGCTCGCCAAGGCCCGCGACCGCCGCCAGACCCAGGGCCTCCCACGAAAGATCGTCGGCTGGTTGCAGGACGTCCTCGTCGGCTACGGCTACCGCCCGTTCCGCGCCGCCAGCTGGCTGATCGGCCTCCTGGCGTTCGGAACGATCGTCTTCTCCGTGCACAGGCCCGACGTCCTGGACGACGGCCACAAGCCGCATTTCAACGCGTTCTTCTACACGCTCGACCTGCTCCTGCCCATCGGCAGCCTCGGCCAGGAGATCGAGTTCGCCCCCAGGGGCGTCTACCAGTGGATAGCGAACCTCATCGTCGCCGCCGGCCTCGTCCTCGGCCTGACGGTCGCCGCCGGCGCCACCCGGGCCCTCTCCCGCGAATAAACCGCGTTTCACGCCGCCCGAAACAGCCTTTCCGCACCTGACGCCTCCCCTTTCATTAACGTCCACAGGGCGAAAGGAGGCGGGTCATGACCTTGAAGATCGACGCGCGCGCCGTGAACGCCGAACTCCAAGCGGTCTCAAAGGCGATGTCCGAGGTCACCCGCCTCATGGGACCGCAGACCTGGCAGGGCGGCTCCGCAGCCGCGTTCACCACCGACCTGCAGGGTTACAACCGGGCACTGAACCGCCTGATGCTGGACGTCGAACGCACCGTCGCCCGTTTCAACCAGGTCCCGCTCGTCCTCGACCCGCCGGACATCCCCCGGGTCACCCCGGCCGCCGGCAAACCCGGCGTCGCGTCCGTCTCCCCGTCCGCCCTGGAACGCCTCGAAACGGCCCTGACCCGTGCGGCCGGCGACCTCCCCCACCGCGGCAAGATGATCCGCGGCCACCTGGCCCTCGCCCACCCGGACATCCCGAGCACCGCACCATGCGACGACGCCGCCGCCTGGTGCCGCACCCAGGCCGCCCGGATGCGCACCCGCATCATGTACGCCCTCGCCGAAACCGAGGTCGGCGCAACCCCCCTGATCCAAGGCCCGGTCATACAGATCCCTGACCTGGAACGTTTCGGCGAAAAGGAGATGACCGACCTGGCCCGCCTCCAGGCCCGCGCCTGGCAGAAACACACCGCCCACCCGGGCGCCGCCACCCCGGCCCTGATGGCCGAGATAGCCCGCACCCTCCGGGAGAACAGCAAGAACACGGCCTACCTGGCAACGTTCTTCTCCAACGTCCCGGCAGGTTCCGTGGGCAAACTTCCCTACCGCCTCCACCAGTTGCACAAGACCAGCGGCCTGACCCCCGAAGACAAGAAGACAGTGGGCGACATGGGCACCGCCCTGGCAGCCTTATCCCGCAGGAAGGAAACCGAAGGGATAGCAGGCAAAGCCCTTGGCCCCGCTGGCGCAGACATGCCCGGCCAAGCCCTATTGGTCAGACTTGGCAACGGTCCTTGGGGAGCGGAAACTCTCGCCGCCCTCGGGCAGGCAGCGCTCCGCTGGCGGCAGCAGCACGCCACCTACCGTATGACCTGGACGGAAAAGGGTTTTCAGGAGCCACGATGGACCGACAACGACACACGGTGGGCCGCTGCCTGGGGACTGACTCTCGCTGACCATAGAAGCGTCCAGCAATACGATCCGGCCTTAACTATTCTCGGCGAGATCGCTTCGGAGAAGAACCAGGAGGCAGCGCGCCTCCTTGCCCTCGGCAGGCTTCCAGCCGCGCTGGCGACCACCGACCCGCGAAATTCCAAGTTCCTCCCGGCCCAGGTTCCTCCCTGGCTGACCCGCCTTCCCGGCCAAACGTACGCATCCGCGTTGCTCGCTCCGGACTGGCCGGACGGAGGAAAGCGAGCGGGGTCGGTCATCGCACTAGCCATCCGCCCGTCTCCGGGACACGAGAGCGAGGCCGCGGACATCGCTCGTCAGGTGGTCTGGGCGGTCTCCCGTTGGAACGGCCTGGCACGCGCCGATGTGCGCAAGTTCCTCACCGGAAACGACATCATCGCCGCACCGGACGGAATCCGCAACGGCGGAGCCCGTTTTGATCTGCCAGAAGAACTACAAAAAGCGCTACTTTCTGTCGCCACGCGTTACATCGGCAGTTTTTCCGCAAGCATTGGGGACGAGGACCCATCGACGCCCTTGCTCGATGATGATCCGGTCACCGAAGGGAAGACGTTCCGCCTGTCAGGCTGGACCACACAACAATTTTTATCAACGTTCACTGCGAACGAGGAGAGCCGTAGAACGCTCCTACTGGCTGCGCAATCCTACGAGCGACTGCTGCTGGCCGGCGCCGCACGTGGCGGCGTCCATCAAGTCCCTCTGGTAGACGCGATGAGCCGTGTCGGCCACCTAGAGGGAAATATCATCCACGGCCTCAAGAGCGGCTACATCGACCAGGGCAAGGCCGAGAACGAGGCGCTTGCCGCCGCCCAGAAGGAGGGTGAGGCCGCAAGAGGCCTGACGGAGTCATTGTTCTCCTCGCTCCCCGGCGCAGGGCTTACTGGGAAATTCTTGCCAGAAATCATCGTCAACGATCCGGAGCAGTTGCTCAGTAAAGCCGAGAAGGAAAAGCTCGGCAGCATCGACGAGAACACACAAACTGTTGGCTACGGCTGGGGCACTGTCGTAAAGACGGAGCTCGCAATCAGTCTTTTCCATGACGGCACCGATCGAAACCCCAAGGTCAACGTCGACGGCACGACCTATGACATCAGCAAATTTTTTCAAGCAGACGGAAGGCTGAAGAAGATTGACAATGTAGCCCTGGAAGTCTTACGCCGCTGGGGCGAACTCCAACTGAGTGACGGCCGCACTGGAGAGAACCTGATAGAACAGGCCAACAGTGGTTTCACCAATACTGGATCGCCTGCCGTACCCCGGTCGGACGTCGACCCGCCGCCGACCTGGACAGCCCGTGGATGATTCTACGGTCGAGTGCTTCGGATCTCGTACAGCCTTCGACAGGCAGTGTCGGCGGCGATCACGCCGTCCTTCGGGCGAACCGCCAAGCCGATGAGGTCGGTACCTGGCTGACCGCTTGCCAGACTTGCCGGTCCTCCGGTGCAGGTGGCGGGCCAATCGGGTTCGAGTCGGCTTACCCGACCATCGGGAAGCACTTTGACGAGAACAGACGCGGCCGGCGGGTTCGCCTGTGTCGCCAGGACCAGCGTGCCGTCCGCGGTCTTCCCGCCCCCCGCCCAGGTGATCCCGTAGCCCGGGCGTTCCGGATAGTCGATCGGAACGCCCTTCACCCGCCCTCGGACCGGAATCGCGATGACTCCGGCGCTGGTGAGGACGGTCAGTCCATCGCCATCAGCGACCAGGGCGTGTACGGCCCGCGTGAAGACGTCGACCTTTCCGCCCCGCCGCATGAGATCGTCCAAGGCCGCTGCGTAACCCTGTGGCCGCCACCGGCGGATCTTGCCTGGTGACGGCACTGTGAAAAGCTCCCCCGACCGCAGGGCGACTACCGGTGTCCCATCGGTCCGGACTGCTGCGGCGGCTGGATGATGCTCACCCGACAGCCATCTCTCCCGTTCGCTCCGCTGCGCATCCTCAGAGGACGGATCATCTCGTTCATCAATGAGCGTCGGCCCATCCCGCCGGGTTCTCAAACTGAGATAGCGGACTTCCTCCGCGCCGGACATCGAGTACCTGATGAGCGAGGGCTCCGGTCCGGTACCCAATATCCACAAATTCCGCGCCCCCACGACCACCTTGTCCGCACGATGCCATTCGATGGGCGGCCCGACGAGGCTCAATCGGCCATCGGTCGCGATTCGCGCGATCCGTACCGACGCGTTCTCACCGCTCTGCCGGACCGGAAGGTAGAGCGTGCCGTCCGGCGCGGCCGCAAGGGCGCCGACGGGGATGATAGGCGAGCGCAGCGCCCACCGGCCGCTCATGGCCGAGCCGCTCTCCCCGTTGCCTGCGATCACCACTACCTGGCCGGGGCGGGTGGGGTGCGGGGTCGGGTTGAAGGACGGGGTGTCTCGGGTGCAGGCGGTCACGATCGCCAGGAGGGCTACTGGCGCGATGACCCTCGTGTAACGCACCTGTCGATGATGCCAGGACCGGCGTGGACTGTGTCGCGTTTGGGTCAGGGCTCGGAGGTGGGGTAGGGATCACGATGGCGGGACTTGCATCGCAGGGTGTGATGTCTGCCACGATGGCATTGCGGCTTTTGTCCCTTACCGGGGGCGGTGGCCGTTGACATCGGCCGGCGGCGCGGCGATCCCGTGTTCCCGGCCCCGAACGAGGAGTGTCATCGATGACGATCGACTCCGTGCGCGGCGCGCCCGACACCCCGGCGCTCGCCGAGCCCGAGCTCGTCCAGCTGCTCACCCCGGAGGGGGAGCGCGTCGAGCATCCCGACTATCCACTGGACCTCAGCGCCGAGGACGTCCGCGACCTGTACCGCGACCTGGTGATCGTGCGGCGGATCGACCTGGAGGCCGTGGCGCTGACCCGGCAGGGCGAGCTCGGCCTGTGGGCGTCGCTGCTGGGGCAGGAGGCAGCTCAGATCGGGTCTGGGCGGGCGCTGACCGAGCACGACATGGTGTTCCCGACCTATCGCGAGCATGGCGTCGCGTGGTGCCGGGACGTCGAGCCGCTGAAGCTCCTGGGGCTGTTCCGGGGCGTCAACCATGGCGGGTGGGATCCCGCCGAACACGGGTTCCACCTGTACACCATCGTGATCGGCAGCCAGACGCTGCACGCGGCCGGGTACGCGATGGGCATCCAGCGGGACGGGGTGCTGGGCACGCCGTCGGCGGGTGCCACGATCGCCTACTTCGGGGACGGCGCGACCTCGCAGGGCGACGTGAACGAGTCGTTCGTGTTCGCGTCCGTGTTCAACGCGCCGATCGTGTTCTTCTGCCAGAACAATCAGTGGGCGATCTCCGAGCCGCTGGAGAAGCAGTCGCGGATCCCGCTGTACAAGAGGGCGCAGGGATTCGGGTTCCCGGGTCTGCGGGTGGACGGGAACGACGTGTTCGCGTGCCTCGCGGTGACCAGGAAGGCCCTGGAGAACGCGCGGACAGGTCAGGGGCCGACGCTCGTCGAGGCCTACACGTACCGGATGGGCGCCCACACGACGACGGACGATCCCACGCGATACCGGCTTAAGGCCGAAGAAGAGGCGTGGAAGCTCAAGGACCCCATCGAGCGCGTCAAGGCGTACCTCGTCCGGAACGATCTGGCGGACGCGGGGTTCTTCGAGAAGGTGGAGGACGAGGCCAGGCTGCTGGCGAAGGAGCTGCGCGAGGGCTGCCGGGCGATGCCGGACCCGGAGCCGCTGTCGATGTTCGACGAGGTGTACGCCGAGCGGCATCCGCTGATGACGGAGGAGCAGGAGCAGTTCGCCGCCTACCTGGCGTCGTTCGAGGAGGAGGCGAAGTGACCGCCCTGACGCTCGGCAAGGCGATGAACGAGGGCCTGCGCAAGGCCATGGAGAACGACCCGAAGGTCCTCGTCATGGGTGAGGACGTCGGGAAGCTCGGCGGGGTCTTCCGGATCACGGACGGCCTGCAGAAGGACTTCGGCGAGGAACGCGTCATCGACACGCCGCTTGCCGAGTCGGGCATCGTCGGGACGGCGATCGGTCTCGCGCTGCGCGGGTACCGCCCCGTGGTCGAGATCCAGTTCGACGGGTTCGTGTACCCGGCCGCCGACCAGATCATCACGCAGCTGGCGAAGATGCGGATGCGCTCGCTCGGGGCGCTGTCGCTGCCGGTGGTCGTCCGGATTCCGTGCGGCGGCGGCATCGGCGCGGTGGAGCACCATTCGGAGTCTCCCGAGGCGTACTTCACGCACACGGCGGGCCTGCGCGTGGTGACCTGCTCGAACCCGGTGGACGCGTTCTCGATGATCCAGCAGTCGATCGCGTCCCCCGACCCGGTGATCTTCTTCGAGCCGAAGCGCCGGTACTGGGACAAGGCCGAGGTGGACGTCGACTCGACGGACTGGACGCCGCTGCACCAGGCCCAGGTCGTCCAGCCGGGCGAGCACGTGACGGTGCTCGCGTACGGGCCGTCGGTGAAGACGTGCCTGGAGGCGGCCGCGGCGGGGTCCGAGGAGGGACGGTCGCTGGAGGTCATCGACCTGCGCTCGCTCAACCCGCTCGACACCGGCACCGTGACGGAGTCGGTGAACCGGACGGGACGCTGCGTGGTCGTGCACGAGGCGCCGGTGTTCAGCGGGTTCGGCGCCGAGCTGGCCGCGCGGATCACCGAGCACTGCTTCTACCGGCTGGAGGCGCCGGTGCTGCGCGTCGGCGGGTTCTCCACCCCGTACCCGCCGTCCCGCCTTGAGGACCATTACCTGCCCGACATCGATCGCATCCTGGACGCGGTCGACCGGACCTTCGCGTGGTGACGCCGGTGAGCGAGCCGAAACTGTTCAAGCTGCCGGACGTGGGCGAGGGCCTGACGGAGGCGGAGATCGTCAAGTGGCACGTCCAGCCCGGGGACACCGTCGAGGACGGGCAGACCATCGTCGAGATCGAGACGGCGAAGGCCATCGTGGAGCTGCCGTGCCCGTTCGACGGCGTGGTGACCGAGCTGCTGGTCACCGAGGGCCAGACCGTCGACGTCGGGGTGCCGATCATCTCGGTGGACGCCGGCGGCGAGGGCGGCGTGGCGACGCCGGTGTCCGAGCCTCCGGCGCAGGCGGCCGCGCTCCGCGAGGAGGGCGTGCCGACGGCGAACGAGCCGGGTGTCGTTGCGGCGGAGGAGCCGAAGCGCCAGCCCGTGCTGGTCGGGTACGGGGTCAAGGAGGGGGCGACCAAGCGCCGTCCGCGCAAAGCGGCCAACGGCGCCGCGCCACCGGTCCCCGCCCAGCCGAAGCCGTCCGCGCCGCCGACGCGTCGTCCACAGCCTGTGGATAACGGATTGCCGCTGGCGAAGCCGCCCGTCCGGAAGCTGGCCAAGGAGCTCGGCGTCGACCTCGCCACCGTGACGGGCTCGGGTCCGCAGGGCTCGATCACGCGGGACGACGTCCTCGCCGCGCAGGCCGCCCCCCAGGTACCCGTGCAGGCCGGACCCCGCGAGGAGCGAGTGCCGGTCAAGGGGGTGCGCAAGGCGACGGCAGCGGCGATGTCCGGTTCGGCGTTCACGGCACCGCACGTCACCGAGTTCCTCCAGGTGGACGTGACCCGCACCATGGAGACCGTCAAGCGGCTCCGTGAACTTCCCGAGTTCACGGACGTGAAGGTGTCGCCGCTATTGCTGGTGGCGCGCGCGCTGCTCACGGCAGTCCGACGGCACCCGATGGTGAACTCCACATGGGAGGACGTTCCGAACGGCGCGGAAATCGTCGTCAAGCGCTACGTGAACCTGGGCATCGCCGCGGCTACTGAACGCGGCCTCATCGTGCCCAAGGTGAAGGACGCGCAGGACCTCGACCTGCCCGGCCTCGCGCGCGCGCTGAACGAACTGGCGGAGAAGGCGCGCGCGGGCAAGTCGTCCCCGGCCGACCTCTCCGACGGGACGATCTCCATCACCAACGTCGGCGTGTTCGGCGTGGACACCGGAACACCGATCCTCACCCCGGGTGAGGCCGCGATCCTGGCCTTCGGCCAGATCCGGGACATGCCGTGGGTCCACGAGGGCGAACTGGCGATCCGCAAGGTCACCACGCTCGCCCTGTCGTTCGACCACCGCATCGTCGACGGCGAACTGGGCTCCCGCGTCCTCCGCGACGTCGGCGACATGCTGGAAGACCCGATCCGCATGCTCGCCTGGAGCTGACGACCGATCCCGTGGGGCCGGCCCGTGCCGGCCCCACGGGCGGTTCAGGAAACGGGGACGTTGTCGACCTTGCCGAAGGGGCCGGCGTTGAAGACGACGGACGTGACCTTGCCCGGCGGTACGGGCATGTAGACGAAGCCCCGGACGGGCTGGTGCACGGCGGTGCGGAAGACGGCGCGTCCAGGATCGACGTACTGGCTGGGGCTGCCCGGCGTCCCGGCCCCGACCCGGGCGGGACGGTAGACGTCCTTCCCGCCCGGAACCTGGATGGAGAACGCGTTGAACACGCCTCCCGGATAGTCCCTGTGCGGGTAGGACGCGTCCGGTGGGGTGGTTCCGGGGCCCTCGTTCACGATGTCGAAGACGGCGACGATGTAGGCGCCGTCCCGGTAGAAGCGTTTGACGTCGATGCGCCGTTTGGCCGCGCCGAAGCGGCCGTAGCGGCTCGCCACCTTCGCGCCGTCCTCGGTGTGGAACGCGGCGGGCGCGGCGGCGCCGCCTCCGGAGCCGGACGTCGTGGTCTCCTTGACCTGGTAGTAGATCTCGACGCGGCGGTTGCGGGCGCGCGCTGCGACGTCGTCCGAGCCGCCCTCCTTGGCGACCGGCTCGGCCTCGCCCCGGCCCCGCGCGATGTAGGTGAAGTCGTCGCCGAGCCGCGACTTCATCTCCGTCATGACGGCCTGGGCGCGCTCCTGCGACAGCTTGAAGTTCTGCGAGTCCACGCCCTTGCCGTCGGTGTGCCCCTCGAACGTCAGCGAGCGCGTGGCCTTCGCCTTGATCTGCTGCGCGGCCTCGTCCAGAACGGCCTTCGCGCGGCTCGAAAGCTTCGCCGAGTCGGCGTCGAAAAGCACGTCGGAGCGCAAGTTGAGGGTGATGTCCGACTTGCTGGACGTCACGTCCTTCGTCTCACCCTCGACGATGTCGTACAAGTCCACTGGGTTCGCCCCAGTCTTGGGGGACGTGGACGGCGACGGCGTCAACGAAGTGAAGCGGCCGAAGGGCTCGGCTCCCACGGACGGCTCGACACCGACCGACGGCGTGGACGACGGCGTGGTGGGGGCCGTGGAAGGAGTCGTGGAAGGAGCACTCGGGCTGGACGAGACGGCATTCGTCACCGGGATGCCGGTGAACTCCCCGGCCGTCCCCGGCGTGAGCGCCGTGACCTTCTGGACGTCCGTCGGCATCGGCGGGTACTCGGCGGCCATCTCTCGCGTGGCACCTGGCGTGAAGCCGGAGCCGCTCGTCGTCCCGGTCGGCTTGTAGAGCCGGCGTCCGACCGGATCGACCAGCGCGATCTCGAACGGGACGGACTTCGTGGACGAGTCCAGCGACGTCACGCTGTACCGCAGCACCGCCTTGGCCGCCTGCCGCTCGACGCCTCTGATGTCGACCCGCGCGTGCAGGCCGTCAGCGCCGCCGAACCAGCCCTCCTTCGAGTACGCCCCGCCACTCTGCGCGGCGGGACTCGAAGCACCGCCAACCGTGACGGTCGGCGGCGCCACCTTCTCGGCCTTGCTGCTGTCGGCGCAACCGGCGACGAGGAGCATGCCGGCGAGGGAGACGGCGAGGGGCGAAGCGCGCATAGCCCATCCGGTCGGGGGAAACGGGCGGGGACCCGGCCGATGGTAGTGAACGCCGTCACCCCCCGCCACACACCCCACCTCACACGTTGACTTGCGGCGTGTCGTTGTTATGGCAGGGGCGGTTTCTAGTGTCTGTTGCAACGAGGTCCTTCTGGAAGGATCTTGTTGTGCCAGGACGTCGTCTTACGCTCGGTGAGCGTGCGCAGATTGAGGTGTTGTTCGGTGAGGGCCGGTTGATT
>NZ_JAXCEJ010000035.1:0-67198 GCF_041463665.1 Actinomadura chokoriensis | reverse complement strand
AACAAGATCCTTCCAGAAGGACCTCGTTGCAACAGACACTAGAAACCGCCGCGTCGGAGGCAACGACACGCCGCAAGTCAACGAGGTAGGCGACCCGGTCGACGTTCGTGGACACCGCACTAGCTGACCTGGTACGGGCCCCGCCAGGCCGGATCGTAGGACGGGCCGAGCGGCAGGGCGTCGAGCCGCAGAGCGTGGCGCCCGCCCGGCAGGGCCGCGCGGGCCCCGCCGTTGACCGCGACCGTCGTCTCGGCCAGGTGCTGCAGGACGTGCGCGACCCCGTCGGCGTTGCTGTCGAGGAGTTTCAGGTTCACGTTCTGCACCCGGTCGCACTTGGCGTGGTAGCAGGGGTCGTACGCCTTGCCGGCGCGGCCGCCGAACAGCTTCGCCTCGGCGGCGGTCTTCACGCCCTCGGCGCCCGTGGCCACGCCACCGGACGGGATGCCCTTCTCGATGAACGGGCCGTAGTCGGAACGTCCGTTGAACTCGCTCTCGGCCACCGGCAGGCGCCGTCCCTTGAAGTAGTCGCGGAACATCTTCTCGATCGCCCCCGAACCCGCGGGCGCCGGCGTCCCGCCGCCGGTGGAGTTGTCGCCGTCGTACACGGCGCGGATGCCGTTGGGCGAGCCGAGCATGTCGAGGTTGACGTTCAGGGCGATCTTCTCCCGCTCGGCCGCGGGCAGCGACTTCACGTAGTGCGTGGAGCCCCGCAGCCCCTCCTCCTCGGCTCCCCACCAGGCGAAACGCACCCGGTTGCGAAGGCCGGTCTTGCCCAGTTCCCTGATCTTCCCGGCGATGGCGAGGAGCACGGCGGCGCCGGTGCCGTTGTCGTTGATCCCCGGCCCCGCCGGGACGCTGTCGAGGTGCGCGCCGGCCACCACCACGTTGCCGGGGTCCCCGCGCTCGGTGTCGGCGACGACGTTGGCGGACGAAGTCGTCCCGTGCACCGTGTCGGTCTTCACGCGCAGCCTCAGGCCGTCCTTCTTCTTCGCGGCCTTCACCAGGTCGACGCCCAGCTCGTACGTGGGGCCGACGATCGGGAGCCTGGACGGCTTCGTCACCGTCCCGCTCACCGGCCCCTTCTCCCCCGGCTTGTTGTAGATGACCACGGCCGACGCGCCCGCCGCCGCGGCCCGCGCCGCCTTCGTCTCGAACGTGCACGCCCCGCGCTGGAGGAGGGCGATCGAACCCTTCTCGAAGCCCTTGAAGTCGCCCTTCTCGCAGCCGCTCGTCCCCTCGCCCTTCGACGGGACGTCCACGGCGGTCACGGGCGCGGTCACGTCACCGGACCCCGAGTAGGCGAACGTGCGGAAGTCCTCGTCCAGCTTGTAGGACTTCCTGGACGGCGCCGTCCGCGCGAACACCGCCTCGGACCTCTCCCGCCAGTACGGGAAGGTGAACTTCTGCACCTTCGGGGTCAGACCGGCCTTCCGGAGCCGTCCGACGACGTACTTCACAGAGACGTCGTACCCCTGGGTCCCCGCCGCGCGGTGACCGCCGTTGTAGTCGGCGATCTCCTGGAAGGCCGCCAGATGCGCCCTGACGTCCTTCAACGTGACCAGCTTCGCGAGGTCGGGACGTTCCGGCGCGGCGCCCGCCGCCGGCAGGGCCGCGGGCAGGAACAGCGCGGGCAGCGCCACGGCTGCGCCGGTGACGAGGTTGCGGCCGGTGATCAGCTTGCGCACGTGCACTCCAGCGGAAGAGGACGGAGCGGACCAGCAGCGATCCTGACCCGCGCCCCGACCCGCCTCAAGCGGCACCGCCGCCGCCACGCCAAGTCGATACCGGCGCCTTACCTGATCATTCCGGTGGGTGCAGATCGACGGGGAGACCGGGCGGGGCCGCCTCCAGCCACGCCAGGAAGCCGGTCAGCGCCGCCGCGCCCATCGCCAGCTCGACGGTCAGCTCCCCGTCCCGCACCTCGATGACGCTCACCTCCGGCAGCAGCCCCTCCGCCTCCTCGGGGCCGGGGCTGCGCCGATTGGACACGACGAGGCCCCGGCGGTGGATCACCTGCCGGGGCCTTCTGCGGAAGCCGAACACGCGGTGCCAGTGCAGCTCGTCGCCCTTGTAGCGGCCGATGCCGAGCCGCCACACCCCCGGAGCTCCGCCCTCCCGGGACAGTTCACGCAGGCTGCACTCCACGGTGCCGCCGCCGCGCGTGAACAGCCAGCGGCGCACCGCCATGCAGACGAACACCAGCGCCGCGACGAGGACGAGCGCGGCGAGCGCACCGCCCACGTCCAGTGCCAGGTGCTCGCCCAAATCCCCCGCCGTCCGTCGAACTCCAGGCCTCGATGCTAAGCCTCGATGCCCGCCGCGCGCAGCCGGGCCCGGGCGCGGCGCTCCGGCGTGGCGTCCTCGGACTCGGCGCCGAGCGCCTCGTCGAGCGCCTGCCGGGCCTCCTGGACGTCGATCTCGACGCCCAGTTCGGCCTGCTCCGCCAGCACCGAGACCTCGTCGGCCGCGACGGAGAAGAACCCGCTGCCGACCGCCGCCTGCACCGGCTCACCGCCGTCCGCCGGCTCGATCTTCACCACGCTGCCGTCGAGGAGGACGCCCAGCACCGGGGCGTGGCCCGGCAGGATGCCGAGCGAGCCCTCGATGGTCTGGGCGACCACCATCTTGGCCTCGCCGGACCAGATCTCGCGCTCCGGCGAGACCAGCCCGACCTTCAGGGTTGCCACGTCTGTTTCCTCCGAATACTGGAGCGGTTCCGCCGGAGCGGCCCGGGCGATCGCCGCGGGCCGCTCCGGCGGAGCGGACTACTTCTCCAGCTCCTTGGCCTTCTTCTCGACGTCCTCGATGCCACCGCACATGAAGAACGCCTGCTCGGGCAGGTGGTCGTACTTGCCCTCCGCCAGCGCCTTGAACGAGGCGACCGTCTCGTCCTTGGAGACCGTCACACCGGGCTGGCCGGTGAACTGCTCGGCCACGTACATCGGGTGCGACAGGAAACGCTCGATGCGCCGCGCCCGCTGGACGGTGACCTTGTCCTCCTCGGACAGCTCGTCGATACCGAGGATCGCGATGATGTCCTGCAGCTCCTTGTACTTCTGCAGGATCCGCTTCACCTCCTGCGCGACCGAGTAGTGCTCGTTCCCCAGGATCTGCGGGTCCATGATCCGCGAGGTGGAGTCGAGCGGGTCGACCGCCGGGAAGATGCCCTTCTCGGAGATGCTCCGCGACAGGGTCGTGGTGGCGTCCAGGTGCGCGAACGTGGTGTGCGGCGCCGGGTCGGTGATGTCGTCGGCGGGCACGTAGATCGCCTGCATCGAGGTGATCGAGTGACCGCGCGTCGAGGTGATCCGCTCCTGCAGCACACCCATCTCGTCGGCCAGCGTCGGCTGGTACCCCACCGCGGACGGCATGCGCCCGAGCAGCGTGGAGACCTCCGAACCGGCCTGGGTGAACCGGAAGATGTTGTCGATGAACAGCAGCACGTCCTGGCCCTGGACGTCGCGGAAGTACTCCGCCATCGTCAGCGCGCCCAGCGCGACGCGCAGCCGGGTGCCCGGCGGCTCGTCCATCTGGCCGAACACGAGGGCGGTGTCCTTGAGGACGTTCGCCTCTTCCATCTCCACCCAGAGGTCGTTGCCCTCACGGGTGCGCTCGCCGACGCCGGCGAACACCGAGGTGCCACCGAAGTTGCGGGCCACTCGGCGGATCATCTCCTGGATGAGGACGGTCTTGCCCACACCCGCGCCGCCGAACAGACCGATCTTGCCGCCCTTGACGTACGGGGCCAGCAGGTCGATGACCTTGATGCCGGTCTCCAGCATCTCGGTCTTGGACTCCAGCTGGTCGAACGCCGGGGCGCTGCGGTGGATGCCCCAGCGCTCGTTGACCTCCAGCGACGCGGTCGGGACGTCCAGCGCCTCGCCGAGCGCGTTCCACACGTGGCCCTTGGTGATGTCGCCGACCGGGACCGCGATGGACTCGCCGCTGTCGACCACCGGGGCGCCGCGGACCAGGCCGTCCGTCGGCTGCATCGAGATGGCCCGGACCATGTTGTCGCCCAGGTGCTGGGCGACCTCGAAGGTCAGGGTCTTCTCCTCGCCGCCGAGCGCGACCTGCACCTTGAGCGCGTTGTAGATCTCCGGGAGGGCGTCGGCGGGGAACTCCACGTCGACGACCGGGCCGATGACGCGCGCGACGCGCCCGGTCGCGGTCGCCGTCTCTACCTGTGCAGTCATTATCACTCCCCGCCAGACTCGGCGAGCGCGTCAGCGCCACCGACGATCTCGCTGATTTCCTGGGTGATCGCGGCCTGCCGCGCCTGGTTCATCTGGCGCGTGTAGACCCCGAGCAGTTCGTTGGCATTGTCGGTCGCCGACTTCATGGCCCGCCGGACCGACGCCTGGAAGGACGCCGCCGACTGCAGCAGCATGTGGAAGATGCGGCTCTCGACGTAGTTGGGCAGCAGCAGGTCGAGCGCGGCCTGCGCGGACGGCTCGAACTCGTACGCCGGCGGAACCTTGGCGCCCTCGCCGGCCTCGCTCTCCTCGATCTCCAGCGGCATCAGCCGCTTGACCTGGACGGTCTGGGTCAGCATCGAGACGAACTCGGTGTAGACCACGTGGATCTCGCCGACGCCGCCCTCGGCGTCGGTCTTGAGGAAGTCCTCGGTGAGCCGGCGGCCGATCTGCTCCGCGCTCGCGAAGCTCGGTCGGTCGCTGAACCCGTGCCAGGTCTCGGCGACCTCCCAGCCCCGGAACCGGTACCAGGTGATGCCCTTGTTGCCGACGACGTACGGGACGGGCTCGCGGCCCTCGTCCCGCAGCGCCTTGATCAGCGACTCGGCCTCGCGGATCACGTTGGCGTTGTAGGCGCCGCAGAAACCGCGATCACTCGTGACGATCAGGACGGCGCTGCGGGTGTCGGCCGGCTGCTCCTGCAGGATCGGATGGTCGATCCCGACATGGTGGCTGACCAGCGCCGACAGCGCCTGCGTGATCTGCGTCGCGTACGGCTTGGACGCCGCCACCGCCTGCTGGGCCTTGACGATCCGCGAGGTGGCGATCATCTCCTGGGCGCGCGTGATCTTGGCGGTCGACTTGACCGTCTTGATCTGCTGCCGGAGTTGACGAAGCTGTGCGGCCATGGCCGTCAGCCCTTCTTGACGCGGGTGATCGTCTCCTGCTCGACGTCCTCGTCATCGATCGCCTCGACGTGCTCCTCGGCCAGCAGTTCACCCTCGCTGGTCTGGAAGCCCTTCTTGAACTCCGTGATGGCGTTCTTGAGGCTGGTGAGGCCGTCGTCGGTGAGCTTGCCGGACTCACGGATCGAGGTGAGCAGGCCGCCCTCCTCACGCTCGATGTAGTCGAGGAACTCGCGCTCGAAGCGGCGCACGTCCGCGACGGGCACCTCGTCCAGCTCGCCGGAGGTGCCCGCCCACACGGACACGACCTCCTGCTCGACCGGGAACGGGCTGCCCTGCGGCTGCTTCAGCAGCTCGACGAGGCGGGCGCCGCGCTCCAGCTGGGCGCGGGACGCCGCGTCCAGGTCGGACGCGAAGGCGGCGAACGCCTCCAGGTCGCGGAACTGCGACAGCGCGAGGCGCAGCGTGCCGGCGACGGTCTTCATCGCCTTGATCTGCGCCGAGCCGCCGACCCGGGACACCGAGATGCCGACGTTGATCGCCGGCCGGACGCCCTGGTTGAACAGGTCCGTCTCCAGGAAGCACTGGCCGTCGGTGATCGAGATGACGTTCGTCGGGATGTAGGCCGACACGTCGTTGCCCTTGGTCTCGATGATCGGCAGACCGGTCATCGAGCCGGCGCCGAGGTCGTCCGACAGCTTCGCGCAGCGCTCCAGCAGACGCGAGTGCAGGTAGAAGACGTCACCGGGGTACGCCTCGCGGCCCGGCGGGCGGCGCAGCAGCAGCGACACCGCGCGGTAGGCCTCGGCCTGCTTCGACAGGTCGTCGAACACGATCAGGACGTGCTTGCCCTGGTACATCCAGTGCTGCCCGATCGCGGACCCGGTGTAGGGGGCGATGTACTTGTAGCCCGCCGGCTCGGACGCGGGAGCCGCCACGATCGTGGTGTACTCCAGCGCGCCGGCCTCCTCCAGGGAGCGGCGGACGTTGGCGATCGTGGAGCCCTTCTGGCCGACCGCGACGTAGATGCAGCGCACCTGCTTGTTCGGGTCGCCCGACTCCCAGGCTTCCTTCTGGTTGATGATGGTGTCCACGCAGACGGTGGTCTTGCCCGTCTGCCGGTCACCGATGATCAGCTGCCGCTGGCCGCGGCCGATCGGCGTCATCGCGTCGATGGCCTTGATGCCGGTCTGCAGCGGCTCGTTCACCGACTGCCGCTGCACGACCGTCGGGGCCTGCAGTTCAAGCGCGCGGCGCTCGGTCGTCTCGACCGGGCCGAGGCCGTCCAGTGGGTTGCCCAGCGCGTCCACGACGCGGCCGAGGAAGGCGTCGCCGACCGGCGCCGACAGGACCTCGCCCGTCCGCCGGACCTTCTGGCCCTCCTCGATCTTGCTGAAGTCGCCAAGGACAACGGCGCCGATCTCACGCACGTCCAGGTTCAGAGCCAGGCCACGGGTACCGTCCTCGAACTCAAGGAGTTCGTTCGCCATCGCGGAGGGCAGTCCCTCGACGTGGGCGATACCGTCGCCGGAATCGACGACGGTGCCGACCTCTTCGCGCGCGGCGGCCTCGGGCTCGTACGACTGGACGAAGCGCTCCAGCGCGTTCCGGATCTCGTCCGGACGGATCGTCAGCTCCGCCATGATTCCTCTCTTGCTCCCTAAAAGGTCAGCTCAACCGGCGCTCAGCCGGCGCCGAGCCGCCGGCGGACGTCGTCCAGCCGTCCGGCGATGGTGCCGTCGATGATCTCGTCGCCGATCTCGATCGACAGTCCGCCGATCGTGCTCGGGTCGATCTCGATGTTCAGGTGTACTTCGTGTCCGTAGGCGGCGGCGAGCACCGCGGCGAGCCGCGTCCGCTGCTGCGCCGACAGCTCGGTCGGCGTCCGGACGATCGCGACCAGCCGCTGCCTGCGCTGGGCGACGAGCTTGCCGTACTCGGCGAGCCCACCTTCAAGGCTACGTCCTCTCGGCCGCAGCACCAGCTCGGTGACCAGCGTCAGCGTCGCCGGAGTGACCTTGCCCTCCAGCAGCGCGTTGAGCAGGCCGAGCTTGCGTTCGCCCGGCAGGCCCGGACCGGCGAGGGCGCCGCGCAGCGCGACCTCCCCCTCGACGACCCGGGAGAACCGGAACAGCTCGTCCTCCAGGTCGTCGATCTTCCCGGCGGCCTCGGCGCGGGCGGCCTCGGCGGTGACCGCGAGGGCCTCCACCGCGTCCGCCAGTTCCGACGGCTTCGACCAGCGCAGCCGGACGACGTCGGCGACCAGCCCGAGAGCGGCCGGCGACACCTTGCCCTCCAGCAGGATCTGGACGAGCTGCGCCTTGTCGGCACCGTCCCGCGCCGGATCGGAGACCGCCCGCCGCAGGCCGTGCTCGCGGTCGATCAGGTGCAGCACCGCGAACAGGTCGCCGCCGAGCTCGGCCAGGTCGGCGGAGGGAATGACGGCCTCCAGCCGGTCCTTGGCCTCGGCCAGCGACGCCCTGCTCACCGCTCCCGTGATGGTCATGATGTGATCTGCTCCTGCGTGCGAGCGCGGCTCTCCAGCTCCTCGAGGAACCGGTCGACGATCCGGCTCTGCCGCGCGCTGTCCTCGAGGGACTCGCCCACGACGCGTCCGGCCAGGTCGACCGACATGGCGCCGATCTCGGCGCGCAGCGACTGCAGCGCCTGCTGCCGCTCGGCCTCGATCTGCTTCTTGGCGTCCTCGACGATCTTGCGTGCCTCCGCCTGGGCCTTCTCCTTGGCCTCGGCGATGATCTGCGCGCCCTGCTCCTCGGCCTTGCGTCGCTCGTTGGACGCCTCGACCGCGGCCGCCTTCTGCTGGGACTTGTACTGATCGAGGACCTGCTGGGCCTCTTTCTGCGCCTGCTCGGCCCGCTCGAGGCCGCCCTCGATCGCCTGGGTCCGCTCCTCCAGCGTCTTCTGCAGGCGCGGGACGAGGATGCGGCCCAGGACGACCATGACGACGACGAACGAGAAGATGCCGACGACCAGCTCGTACGGGTGCGGGACGAGAGGGTTGTTCTCCTCCGCCGCGAGGACGGAAGCTGCTGTGATCATGTCTGCAGCCCTTCGTCGATTCGGACGGCTACTACTTGATGCCCTGGAAGATGAACGGCGCGACCAGGCCGATGAGGGCGAGCGCCTCGGTGAGGACGAAGCCCAGCAGCATGTTGGTGCGGATCACGCCGGTCAGCTCCGGCTGGCGGGCGATGGCGTTCACGCCCTGACCGAAGATGATGCCGATGCCGATGCCCGGGCCGATGGCCGCGAGACCGTACCCGATCGAGGTGACGTTACCGCTGAGGGCGGCAAGAACTTCTCCCGTCATGGGTTCATTCCTTTTCTGTCGGCCGGCGGTCGCTCCGCCGGTCTGGGCTAACGAGGTTGTCTGGGCGACCCGGCACCGGAGCACCGGGGCCGGAGGGGGACTTAGTGTTCCGCTTCGAGACCGCTCTGGATGTACATCGCGGCGAGCATCGCGAACAGGAAGGCCTGCAGGAACTGGATCAGCAGTTCGAGCGCGGTCAGGACGATCGTGACGAGCACGCCGACGATGCCGACCCCGAAGCCGAGCGCGGTGGGCTTCTCGAAGAGGAACCAGAAGCCGACGAGGCTGAAGAACGCCAGGATCGTGTGGCCGGCGAACATGTTGGCGAAGAGCCGGACCGCGTGGGTGAAGGGCGCGAGGATGAAGGTCGAGAGGTACTCGATCGGCACCAGCAGGAAGTAGACCGGCAGCGGCAGGCCCTTGGGGATCAGGTTGGTGAAGTACTTCACCGGGCCCTGGTGCCGGAGGCCCAGGTACACCTTGACGACGTAGACGAAGACCGCCAGGACGATCGGGAACGCGATGTGCGACGCGACCGGGAACTGGATGATCGGGATGACGGCGAAGATGTTCCAGAACCAGATCAGGAAGAACAGCGACATCAGCATCGGCATCCACCGGTCGGTGTTCTTGCCGAGGAACGGGCGGGCGATCTCGTCCCGCACGAACATGTAGCCGATCTCGCCGATGTTCTGCATGCCGCGCGGCACGAGCTTCGGCTTGGCGAACGCCGTCCAGAACAGGACGCAGACCAGCAGCGCGCCGACGACCGCGAAGACGACGGGCTTGGTCAGCCACTCGGGGCCGCCGGCGAACAGGGGCGGGAAGTCGAACAGCTCCGGGCCCGGGGCTTGGAACTCATCTCCCCCGGAGGCGAGGACCGTCAGCGCGTTCACGCGGCGTTCCCTTCATCAATGTGGTGATGTTTCACGAAGGCTTCCTCGGCGGCTTGCTCTGCGGGGCCGCTCAGGAGGAGTGGCGACCGAACTTCAGGTAGACCAGGTAGACGGCGAGACCGACACCGATGACCAGGCCGACGGGTATCAGCCAGGTCTGGTGCGTCCACTTGGACAGCAGCCACCCGATGCCGCCCCAGATGATCATCCCGGAGAGAAGGTAGCTGGGCACGGACCAGGCGACGTCGGCGAATTCCCGTTGGCCGTCTTCCGGCCGACGCTTCTGCTCGCTCATCGCGCTCCGGACGATAGCAGGCCACCCGTGCGGTGGTCATATTGGAGTAGTCCTCGGGACCAGGCACCGTCCACGGGGCCTGCATCACGGGCTCCGGTCCAGGACGTTCTCGGTGTCGTCAATGTAGGGCCTCCGCTGCAGCACGACGCGGAACTCGGCGGCGATCCAGACCAGCGCGAGCCCGATGACCGTCCAGGCGAAGACCGTGGTGTTCCAGATCGAGACGCTGTCCATCGCGGTGACCAGCACCATCACGGCGAGGATCTTCACCATGTAGCTCGCCAGCGCGGCCAGCATCATCGTCTGCGCGGAGTACCTGGCGGCCCAGGAGACCACCAGCGCGCTGACGGAGAAGAAGGCGATCACCACGACGGAGGCCAGCACCGCGGCGAGGGCGCCCTCGGCGCCGGCGGTCAGCAGGCCGATCAGGACGGCGCCCACCCCGACGACCGAGGTCGGGATCGCGGCGCCGCGGAACATCCGGGCGTCGGAGGTATGCATCAGGGCTCCGGCTGGTCACGTTCAGTGGTCGTCTGTTGTTCGTGAAAGGTATCACAAGCGTCCGGATTGTCCACAATTACCCTAGAGGTAATGCACGGCCGGGGGACCGGGAGGCCACCTCCGGCAACGCTCGCACCTGGACTTTAGCCCAGCTCACCTCGTGCATTGCCCACTTCGGCGGTCACGCGCCGGACGGCCGGTTGTTCCTCGTCCCGCCGGCGACCGGCGGAAGAAGCGCGGGTCAGACCCGCATCGGGGGGCGCTGCGCAGGGTGGTCGCCGGTGCCCGGGTCGATGCCGGACCTGCCGCGGCGGGGCTTGCGGATCATCAGCACCACGCCGGCCGTCGCGACCAGCAGCGTGATCCCGAGGGTGATCCACGCGGCGTCGAACAGCGCCAGCCCGACCAGCCCGGAGGCCAGCAGCCCGACCCAGAAGTACATGATCAGCACGGCGCGGCGAGTGGAGTGGCCGAGCTGCAACAGCCGGTGGTGCAGGTGCTGCTTGTCCGGAGAGAAGGGCGACCTGCCCTGGTTCGTGCGCCGCCACACCGCGAGCAGCATGTCCATGAACGGGACCGCCGCCACCGCCGGGATCAGCAGCACCGGGACGAAGAACGGGAACAGCCCGTTGGCGAGGATGGCCGGGTCGAACTGGCCGGTCAGCATGATCGTGGACGCGCTGAGCAGCAGCCCGATCAGCATCGAGCCGGTGTCGCCCATGAAGATCTTGGCGGGGCTGAAGTTGTGCGGCAGGAAGCCCGCGCACATCCCGAACAGGATCGCGGCGATGAGCGTCGCGCCGGTCAGCGTGGTCAGCCCGTTCGTCCGCGAGAGCAGGTAGGCGTAGGAGAACAGCGCCAGCGCGGCGATCCCGACGACGCCCGCGGCGAGGCCGTCCAGGCCGTCGATGAAGTTCACCGCGTTGATCGTCGCGACCACGACGAAGACGGTCAGCGGCACCCCGTAGGCGGGCGGCAGCGACAGCGACTCCCCCGTCGGCAGCGGGATCACGTAGATCTGGATGCCCTGCATGATGAAGATCCCGGCGGCCGCGACCTGCCCGGCGAACTTGGTGAGCGCGTCCACCTCCCAGCGGTCGTCGGCGATGCCGATCAGCACGATCAGCCCGCCCGACAGCAGCAGCGCCTTCGCGACGCTGATGTCGCCGTCGTCGAGGACCTTGCGCATCTCCGGCAGCCCGGTCGCGACCACCAGCGCCGCCAGCATCCCGCCGAACATCGCGAGACCGCCCAGCCGGGGCGTCGGGATGACGTGCACGTCGCGGTCGCGCGGGACGGCCTGCGCCCCGAACCAGACGGCGAACCGGCGCACCGACGGGGTCAGCAGGTAGGCGACGAGGGCGGCGACAAGGATCGTGAGCAGGTACTCCCGCACTCCGCGCCTCCCTTCGCCGATCGCCGGTGCCGTGCTACCCCGTCCGGCGCGCCCCACCCACGTGCTCTGACCAGCAGGCCCCGGCCATGCCCTGGCCGATGGGCCGGTCGTCTACCTTGGACGACCGGCCGGAACGATGAGTTCGCGCCGCGACCGACCAACTGTAGACCCACCGGGCGGGCGCGCGCTGCCGATCATGCCGCGCGGACCCCGGTGCGCGCACATGATCCCGGCGCCGACGATCAGCAGCGCGAGGCCGGCCAGGCACCGGTCGCCGAGCGAGAACGCCCACACCCCGCGGGCCGCGATCTCCTCCCCCGCGTCGGCGACGATCAGCAGCAGGCCGGCCGCGACCAGGCCCGTTCCGGCTCGCCGCGGCACCGGTCGCCGGGCGACCAGCGCCACGGCGCCGAGGGCGAGGGCAAGCACCGCGGTGCCCGGCCAGCCGCCCGTCCAGCGGGGCGGGACGTACTGGGGCGGGGCGACGGCGATCGCGTGCTTGGGCAGCCGGACCCGGATGCTCATGCCCTCGTGCGGGGCCAGCGCGTTCTGGATGAAGTCCACCGCGTAGGGGCCGTCGCGGTCGCGCCGGCACCGGGTCGTCGCGCCGGGCGCGCCCGCCCGGCAGGTCGCACGCCGCAGCGGGACCGGCGCCTCCACCCGCACCGCCGCGCTCCCGATCGGGACGCTCCACGCCGTCCCGATCGCGTCCCACAGCAGCTCGTCGTGGTCGGCGCGCGGGGTGAACGCCCGCCCCACCTCGTACTCGATCACGTAGGCCTGGCGTCCGCGGACCTCGCGGCGCCGGTCGCCGACGCTGATCCGCACGTCGTGCAGGAACCTCGTTATCCGGACCCGTGACGGCGCGCCGGTGGACGAGCTGGTGCGCACGTTCCGCACGTCGTAGACGCGGTCGCCGCGGCGGAACGGCACATGCCGGACGATCCCGTGCTCGCCGCTCCGGTCGAAGTCGTAGGTGATCGTCTCCCGGACGTACAGCACACCGTCGCTGCCGAGGGTCAGCACGACGTCGTAGGTCGGGATGCTCTCCCCGGCCGGCCGGAGCGGCGGGACGGCCCCGGACACGGCGGGGGCGGGCTCACCGCCGGCCGGACCACCGGACTCACCGCTGGCCGGACCACCGGACTCACCGCTGGACGGACCGCCGGGCTCGCCACCGACCGAACCGCCGGGGGCCGGCTCGGCGCCGGCGACGCGGGCGGGCAGCATGAGCACGAGGGTCAGCAGCAGGAGGCCCGCGAAGATCGTGGGCCTCCGGACTCGGCCACGCACGCCAGGCATGGTTTCACCTGTTGCCACGATCGTGTCGGTCTAACGCGGCGGCCGGCCCGCAGGGCGGGCGCGAACGGCTTCCGGGACTCTTGGACGCGCCCGAAGCCTGATCGGTTCGCCGAATCACGAATGTCGGCCTGCCCCGGCCAGACCGTAAGCCCGCCATAAAGGCGACCATGCGGACACTGCTAAGTTATCGGCTGCTAACTCCCCAAAAAACAAGCCTGGAGGGACCTATGCGGCGAATCGCTGCAGTAGCCCTGACCGCCGGCACCCTGATGGCCGGCATGGCCGCCGTGGGCGCCCCCGCCGAGGCGGCCGCCGCCACGAGCTGGAAGCCCTACAACTCCTACAGCTACATCGACGCCTGGGGCACCTACTCCCGCAGCGGCGGCAAGACCTACGTGAAGGGCTACCTCCGCGACACCAAGAAGAACGGCTGGACCGCCTGCGTCCGGTTCCTGTTCACCGAGGGCACCCAGCGCTACTGGTCGCGCTTCAAGATCGTCGGCGTCACGTCCGGCGGCACGAAGTACAACTACGACGGCAAGGCGACCGTCTCGATCAGCGTGAGCTCCAGCTACAGCAGCCACCTGTGGGTGCAGGAGTGCGGCCGGAGCAAGTCGACCGGCAAGTACTACTACGGCAAGGGCAAGAAGCTCTTCTAAGCCACGCAGTTCAGCCTGACGAACACAGGCCCCGCCCGGCCCGGCGGGGCCTTTGCGCTATTCTCCGGCCGTTTCGGAAAACGCCTTCCCGAACTGGCCGTCGGGTATATCCGCTGATCAGCTACTGGTTCGAGGCGCCCGCCCGCAGTTTCGGCCCGGCGCGTCCGAGGGTCGGCAGCCGCACTTCCAGGGCTCTCCAAATCGCGCTTCCGGGACGCCACGGATACGACCTGAACACAAATGGCCGTCGCCATATCGGACCAATAGTTCGCCCACCGCTCGCCGCGCTGGAAAAACCGGGGACGAGAAGCGACCGGGCCGTGACCGGGCTCAGGGCTCCCGGTCGGTGGTCGGCTCGTTCTTCGCCAGGGACGGCTTGGCGGCGGGCTCGGCGGCGTCGGCAGCGGGCTCAGCGGGCTCGTCCGGCGCTTCCGCAGCCTCGCCCTTGGTCAGGGAAGGCTTCGTGGACTCCGTGTCAGCAGGCGCCTCAGCAGGCGCGTCCCGCACTTCCGTGACCTCGCCCTTGGTGAGGGAAGGCTGCGCCGGCTGCGCGTCGGAGGCGGGCTCTGCGGGCACGTCCCGCGCTTCCGCGGTCTCGCCCTTGGTGAGAGAAGGCTTCGTGGACTCCGCGTCGGAGGCGGCCTCTGCGGACGCGTCCAACTCGTCTGGCTTGTCTGGCTCGTCCTCGTCGGTGAGGAGGACGCCCACGATGGAGCGGATCTTGTCCTCGGGGATGGCGCCGGCACGGAGCAGGCGCGGGACGGGGCCGGTCAGGTCGAGGATCGTCGACGGGTCCGCGTGACCCGACGCGCCACCGTCCAGGTAGACCGAGACCGACTCGCCGAGCATCTCCGCGGCCTCGCCGGCGTCCCGGGCGGCCGCCCGGCCGGTCAGGTTCGCGCTGCTGACGGCCAGCGGGCCGGTCTCCTTCAGGACCTCCACCGCCAGCTCGTGCATCGGCATCCTGACGGCGACGGTCCCCTTGGTCTCGCCGAGGTCCCAGATCAGGTTCGGGTTCGCGCGGCACACCAGCGTCAGCGCGCCCGGCCAGAACTCGTCGATGAGGTCCTGGCCGTAGGTGCCGAGGTCGTCCACCAGGGCCGCGGCGGCCCGCACGGACCCGACCAGGACCGGCGGGGGCATCTCCCGGCCGCGTCCCTTCGCCTCCAGCAGCGCGTTCACGGCGGGCGGCGTGAACGCGTCCGCGCCCACCCCGTAGACGGTGTCGGTCGGCAGGACGATCAGCTCGCCGCGCCGCACGGCCGACACGGCCTCGGCGATCCCGCGCGTACGCTCCATCGGCTCAGAGCAGTCATAACGTCGGCTCACGGTCGCCCGTCTTCCCATCTGCGCAGCGCTCGTCCCTCTATGGCACCGACCAGGATAGCGGCGCCCACCGCGAGCCGGACGCCCCCGGACGGTCTCGCGCCCCGCCGCGGGCGCCGTCAATCCGCGGCGAGGCGGGCGGTGACGAAGCGGTCCCGGTTGGTGAGGTCGCGGCGGTTGCGGACGTCGCGCCAGCCGTTCTCCTCGGCGAAGGTCCAGTAGACGCCGTTCCCCTGCAGGTCGCTGTGCTCGACGGCGACGTACCCGCCGGGACGCAGCAGCCGGCGGGCGGTGCGCTCCACGACGCGGATCGCGTCCAGGCCGTCGTCTCCGCCGCCCCACAGCGCGTCCGCCGGGTCGTGGTCGCGGACGTCCGGCGGCACGTACTCCCACTCGCTCATCGGGATGTAGGGCGGGTTGCTGACGACCAGGTCGACGGTGCCGTCCAGCTCGGGCAGCGCGGTCGCGAAGTCGTCCAGATGGGGCCGGACGCGGCCCCGCTCGTCCAGCTCCTCGATGTTGCGGGTCGCGTGCACGAACGCGGTCGGGTCCTTCTCGACGGCGTGGACGCGGGCGCGCGGGGCTTCCAGGGCGATGGACAGCGCGATCGCGGCCGAGCCGGTGCCGAGGTCGACGACGAGCGGGTCGCGGACGTCCATGTCGCGGAGCGTCTCCAGCGCCCAGCCCACCATCACCTCGGTCTCCGGGCGCGGGACGAACACGCCGGGCCCGACCTTCAGCTCCAGGTAGCGGAAATACGCGCGGCCGGTGATGTGCTGCAGCGGCTCCCCGGCCTCGCGGCGCGCGACGAACTCCCAGAACCGGGCGTCGAACGCGCTGTCGGGGACGCCGTGCAGCTCCGAGCGCCGCACCCCGTGCACGGCCGCCGCGAGCTCCTCGGCGTCGGCGCGGGGCGAGGCGGCGCCCGCGTCGGCGAGGCGGGCGGTGGCCCTGGCGATCTCGTCGAGCAGCAGGTTCATGATCCTGCCTTCCGCGGGGGACGGCCCCCCGGACTCCCCGGGTTCGCCGCGCTCATGACTGCTCCCCTTCGCGGGGGGACGACCCCCCACACCCCCCGGGTTCGCTGCGCTCATGATTTTTGGGCATCGGCCAGGCGGCGTTCCATGTCGGCGTCGACCAGCGCCTGCGTGACGTTGTGGAGGTCCCCGTCCAGCACCTGGTCGAGGTTGTAGGCCTTGTAGCCGACGCGGTGGTCGGAGATCCGGTTCTCCGGATAGTTGTAGGTGCGCACCCGCTCGGACCGGTCCACGGTGCGGACCTGGCTCCGCCGTTCGGCCGCCGCGGCGGCGTCGGCCTCCTCCTGCGCCATCGCCAGCAGCCGCGACCGCAGGATGCGCAGCGCCTGCTCCTTGTTCTGCAGCTGGCTCTTCTCGTTCTGGCAGGAGACGACGACACCGGTCGGCAGGTGCGTGATGCGGACCGCGGAGTCGGTCGTGTTGACGCTCTGCCCGCCCGGCCCGGACGACCGGTACACGTCGATGCGCAGGTCGTTCGGGTCGACCTGGACGTCGACGTCCTCGGCCTCGGGCGTCACCAGCACACCGACCGCGCTGGTGTGGATGCGCCCCTGCGACTCGGTCGCGGGCACCCGCTGCACGCGGTGGACGCCGCCCTCGTACTTCAGCCGCGTCCAGACACCCTCTTCGGCGGAGCCCTTGGCCTTCACCGCGACGGTGACGTCCTTGTAGCCGCCGAGGTCGGACGGATGCGCGTCGATGATCTCGGTCTTCCAGCCGGCGCGCTCGGCGTACCGCAGGTACATCCGCAGCAGGTCGCCGGCGAAGAGCGCGGACTCCTCGCCGCCCTCCCCCGCCTTCACCTGCAGGATGACGTCCTTGGAGTCGCTCGGGTCGCGCGGGACGAGCAGCCGGCGCAGCCGCTCCTCGAGGTCCTCGCGGCGCCTCTCCAGATCCTCGGCCTCGGCGGCGAACGCCGCGTCCTCACCGGCGAGCTCGCGCGCGGTCGCCAGGTCGCCGTGCGTGGACGCCAGTTCCCGCCGCGTCTCGACGATCGGCCGCAGCTCGGCGTAGCGCTTGCCGAGCCTGCGCGCCAGGACCGGGTCGGCATGGACGGACGGGTCGGCGAGCCGTTCCTCGATGCCCGCGTATTCGCTGATCAGATCGTCGAGATTCACGCTGTGTCCTGACCCGTTCCGGCCCGGAGACGGCGGCCGTCCCCGGTTGCCGATTTCGAAAGGCCCGGGGACCTGGAGCGTCCCCGGGCCGTTCCTGGTATGTGTGCGGCGCTCGTCCTACTTGCCGGCCTTCTTGCCGAAGCGCTGCTCGAAGCGCGCCACCCGGCCACCGGTGTCGAGGATCTTCTGCTTGCCCGTGTAGAACGGGTGGCAGTTCGAGCAGACGTCCGCGTGGATCACGCCGTTCTCGGCGGTGCTGCGGGTCTCGAAGGTGTTGCCGCACGTACACGTCACGGTCGTGACGACGTAGTCCGGGTGAATGTCGGGCTTCATGGGTTCTCCTCGCCTCAAGCGGTCGCCGGGCGCCCCCACGCGGCCATGGGGAGACCCATGGGAGATGTGGGAAGCGTGAACCGGTACCGCAGCGGTTGCACCTCAAGTGTGCCAGATACCTGAACGTGGCGAGGTCACCGGTCATTCCCGATCTTGGACGCCGCCGCGGGCCGTCACCCGGCCGTCGCCCCGGCGTCACCCGCCGGCGTGGCCCAGGTAGGCCAGCACCGCCATCACCCTGCGGTGACCGCCCTGCGCGGGCTGCAGGTCCAGCTTCATGAAGATGTTCGAGATGTGCTTCTCCACGGCGCCCTCGGTGACGACGAGGTCCCCGGCGATCGCGCCGTTGGAGCGTCCCTGTGCCATCAGCCCGAGCACCTCGCGCTCGCGCGGGGTCAGCGACTCCAGCGGGTCGCCGGTGCGGCGCCGGCCGAGCAGCTGGCCGATCACCTCCGGGTCGATCACCGTCCCGCCGGCCGCGATGCGGCGGACCGCGTCGATGAACTCGGCGACGTCCGACACCCGCTCCTTCAGCAGGTAGCCGACGCCCTCCGCGCCGCCGCCGATCAGGTCCGTCGCGTACCGCTCCTCCACGTACTGCGACAGGACGAGGATCGGCGTGCCCGGACGCCGTTCCCTCACCGCGATGGCCGCGCGGAGCCCCTCGTCGGTGAACGACGGCGGCATCCGGACGTCCACGATCGCGAGGTCGGGGGCGTGCTCCTCGACGATGCCGAGCAGCCCAGGCCCGTCCCCCACGGTCGCCACCGTCTCGATCCCGGCGTCGTCGAGCAGCCGGACGAGCCCTTCCCGCAGCAGCACCGAGTCTTCGGCGATCACAACCCGCATCCCGCCATTATCGGGCCTGCCGCCCGGCTCACGGCCCGGCTCGCGGGTTCGCGAGCCGGGCCACGAGTCATCGATCACCAAGTGCAGGGGAGGTCCGCGCGGACGATGGTGGGGCCGCCGGGCGGGCTGTCCACGATGAGCATCCCGTCGATCGTCGCGGCCCGGTCGGCGAGGCCGGACAGGCCGCCCCCGTGCCGGGCGACCGCGCCGCCGACGCCGTTGTCGATCACCTCGACGACCACCCAGCGGTCCTCGCGGGCCACCCGGACCGACACCTGAGTCGCGCGGGCGTACTTCGCGACGTTCGCCAGCGACTCGGCGACGATGAAGTAGGCGATGCTCTCGACGGCCGCCGGCGGACGCTCCGGCAGGTCGACCTCCACCTCGACGGGCACCGGGGCGCGGCCGGCGAGGCCCGACAGCGCCGGGTCCAGGCCGCGGTCGGTGAGGATCGCCGGGTAGATCCCGCGGGCCAGGTCGCGCAGCTCGGAGATGGCCTCCTTGGTGCCGGCGTGGGCCTGCTCGATCAGCGCCCGCGCGCCCTCCGGGTCCTCGTCGAGCTTGGCGCGGGCGCGGCCGATGTCCATCGCCACGGCCAGCAGCCGCTGCTGCGCCCCGTCGTGCAGGTCGCGCTCGATGCGGCGGCGCTCGAACTCGGCGGCGTCCACCCCGCGGGCGCGGCTGGCCCGCAGATGCTCGGTGCGCCTGCGCAGCTCGAGGTTCTCGGCGTGCGCGGGGCTCGCGCCGAGCAGCAGCGCCGTGAACACGGTGTGCCCGATCGCCATCGCCCGCGTCACGTACATCGCCAGGCAGAGGAACACCAGCCCCAGGCCCATCACCGGGACGGCCTCCAGCGGGCTGCCCGCCCAGTACGACACGAACCCGACATTGATCTCGGTGCCGCCGGCCCCAGCGACGATCACCGGCAGGAACAGCGTGTTGACCGTCGCGCCCCAGACCGCCACCGACACGACGAACTCGACCACCGTCACCGGGAACAGCAGGAGAAGGTAAGCGAGGTCCTTCCAGGTGGCCGGGTCGGTCGCCATGCCCTTGAACTTGGCCAGCGGGTTGAAGCCCGCCTTCAGCGGACGGTACGGGTCCGGGACGCGGACGCCGAACGCGAGCCGGACGAACCGTCGCTGCAGCTTCGCCCCGAACCGCCACGCGACCATCAGCAGCGCCAGCAGCGGCACCCCGATCCAGATGACCATGAGCCCGGCGGACAGCGCCAGGCCGACGACCAGCACGACGAACCCGGCGAGCCCGAACGCGGCGCCGACACCGAGGTAGAGCGCCGAACGCCAGGTCAGCGACGACCGCGCCATCGCCACCGGATGCCAGGAGCCGTTCAGGACCGATGCCGCGCCCCCGCCGCCGCTCGTCGCCGCGGCCCACCGCGTCGCGGCCCGTCCCACGGCGCCGCCGCCACCGGGTTCTCTGCTCAGCTCGCCCACATCGCCCTCCGTGCCCGTTCCCAACCTACGGTCCAAGCGTGCCTGGCCGGAGAACGGGCGGACATGACGCGCTCCGCCGGATCGGAGGTGGGGCTAACCCCACCATTGGCCCCGCCGGACGCGCGACGCCCCCGCCCGGTCACCCGGACGGGGGCGTGCGCATCGTGCTCCTGCTGTAATCGTGCTCTTGCTGTAGCTGTCCTGCTCGTAGCGGTCGTGCTTCAGCTGTGTCGTGCTTCAGCGGGTGGTGCTTCAGCGGTCGTCGGAGACCGTGGTCTTCTGCACCTGGAGCAGGAACTCGGCGTTGGACTTGGTCTCCTTCATCTTCTCGATGAGGAGTTCCAGCGCCTGCTGCGTGTCGAGCGCGTGCAGCACCCGGCGCAGCTGCCAGACGACCCGCAGCTCCTCCGGAGCCATGAGGATCTCCTCCTTGCGGGTGGACGACTGGTCGACGTCCACCGCCGGGAAGATCCGCTTGTCGGCCAGGCTCCGGTTGAGCTTCAGCTCCATGTTGCCGGTGCCCTTGAACTCCTCGAAGATGACCTCGTCCATGCGGGACCCGGTCTCCACCAGCGCGGTGGCGAGGATCGTCAGCGAGCCGCCGTTCTCGATGTTGCGCGCCGCGCCGAAGAACCGCTTCGGCGGGTACAGCGCGGTCGAGTCGACACCACCGGACAGGATCCGGCCGGACGCCGGCGCCGCCAGGTTGTAGGCCCGGCCCAGGCGGGTGATCGAGTCGAGCAGCACGACGACGTCGTGGCCCAGCTCGACGAGCCGCTTGGCCCGCTCGATCGCCAGCTCCGCGACCGTGGTGTGGTCCTCGGCGGGACGGTCGAAGGTCGAGTGGATGACCTCGCCCTTCACCGTCCGCTGCATGTCGGTGACCTCTTCCGGACGCTCGTCCACCAGGACGACCATCAGGTGGCACTCCGGGTTGTTCTTGGTGATCGCGTTGGCGATCGCCTGGAGCACCATCGTCTTGCCGGCCTTCGGCGGCGACACGATCAGGCCGCGCTGGCCCTTGCCGATCGGCGACACGAGGTCGATGATCCGCGTCGTCAGGATGCCGGGGTCGGACTCCAGCCGCAGCCGCTCCTGCGGGTACAGCGGCGTCAGCTTGCTGAAGTCGACGCGGCCCTTGGCCTGCTCCGGCTCCATCCCGTTGACGGTGTCGAGGCGGACCAGCGCGTTGAACTTCTCGCGCCGCTCGCCCTCGCGCGCCTGCCGGACGGCGCCGGTGATGACGTCGCCCTTGCGGAGCCCGTTCTTGCGGACCTGCGCCAGCGACACGTACACGTCGTTCGGGCCGGGCAGGTAGCCGGTCGTCCGGACGAAGGCGTAGTTGTCGAGGATGTCGAGGATGCCCGCGACCGGGATGAGGACGTCGTCCTCGGTGATCACCGGCTCCTCGTAGCGCTCGCGGCCGCCGCGGCCCCGGTTGCGCTCGCGGAACCGGCGCCCGCGCCGACCCCGGCCGCTGCCGTCGTCATCGTCGTGCTGGCCGCCGCCGCCCTGGCTCTGCCCGCGCTGCCGGCCACCGCCGCCGCCCTGGTCGCCGCGGTCGCCCCGCTCGCCGCGGTCACCGCGCTCGCCGCGGTCGCCGCGGTCGCCGCGGTCGCGGCCCTCGCCGCGCTCCCGGCCGCCGCGCTGCCGCTGGCGTCCGCCGCCCTCACGGCCCTCGCGCCCGTCGCGGCCGCCCTGGGACTCGCCGTCCTCGGCGTTCTGCTCACGGCCCTGCTCACGGCCCTGCCGCTCGCCGCGTCCCTCGCCGGCCCCCCGGTCCTGCCTGTCACCGCGCTGGCGGCCGCCCTGCCGGTCCGCTCGCTCGGCCTTCTCCGGCTTGTCGGCCGGCTTCTCAGCGCTCTTGTCCGCGGTGTCGGCCGGCTTCTCGGCCTGCTTGTCGGACGGGGCGGCCTGCTCGGCGGCCGGAGCGGCGTCGGCGATGGTGACCTGGTCGTCGGAGACCTCGCGCTTGGCGCCCGCGGTGCGGGTCCGCCGGGGACGCTCGGTCTTCGCCGGAGCAGCGGCTCCCTGCTCGCCCCCCGCCGAGCCCTGCCCCTGGCCGCCGCCCTGCTTCTCCTGGATGGCGGCGATGAGCTGGCTCTTGCGCATCCCGGTCACGCCGGTGATGCCGAGGCTGGACGCGAGCGCCTTGAGCTCGGGCAGCACCATGGCCGACAGGCCGGTGCCCGACCGGCGGCGCCGGGGGGTGGCGGGCTCCGCGCCGACCGGAGCGGCGTCGGACACGGTTCCCGTGCTTGATGCGTCCGTAAGGAGTTCGCTGGATTCGCTCACTAAGGGTCCTTCCCAGGGAGCGGGCGTTGGCCGGCGTTCGGCCAGTCGACCCGGTATTGCGGCCCGGCGGGGGCGCCGGAACGGGCTCCGCTGATCACGATGGAACCGGGATCTGCGTGTTCTGGGCACAGCCAGATGGTGGACGGGACGTTCCGCTCGTGCGTGTCCCCGGTACCGTCACGTCCGAAGTTGTTGCGCTGGAATGCCTGACAACGGGATGTCACGGTGTCGGGGAGCCTGGTACGCGGGACCGTCACGACCGGAGGGTCGAACAGGCGACGCGCGGCTGACGAGCACGCTGCCCCGAACGGGGCATCTGGTGCGGCATTAAGCCTAACATCACCAGGGCGCACTGCTATTCCCCAGAGGTCGATGTCTTCGCATTTTACCTAGCGGGATCGGGCCGGGACCGGCACCGGCCGGAGCGGCGCGAGAGCCCCTCCCGTAGCGCCGCGATCAGGCCCGGGCCTCGGATTCTCCGGTCATGACGCGTGCGCCGCGGGTCGCGACGTCCAGCGGGTGTATGTGCCACCCTTTACCCACTTCGGGAACCACTGAATCAACTCGCGATGCGTTTGTGAAGGCCAGGACAGTCGGTCCCGCCCCGGAAATCACGGCCGGCACGCCCGCGTCCCGCAGCGTCTTGACCAGGGCGGCGGAATCGGGCATGGCGGGCGCGCGGTAGTCCTGGTGGAGGCGGTCCTCGGTCGCGTCCAGCAGGACGTCCTCGGCCCGGTCCGTGGTGAGCGCCGCGATGAGCAGCGCGGCACGTCCGGCGTTGGCGGCGGCGTCCGCGTGCGGGACGGTCGCGGGCAGCAGCCCGCGCGCCCGCTCGGTCGCCAGCCGCTGCTCGGGGACGACCGCGACGACCCGCACCACCTGCGACTCCAGCCGGACCAGGCGCGGGCCCGCCGGCGTCGTCCAGGCGACGGTGAGGCCGCCGGCGAGGCATGGCGCGACGTTGTCGGGATGCCCCTCGATCTCGGTGGCGAGGCGCAGCGCCGCCGCGTCGTCGAGCAGCTTCCCGGCCGGATGCAGCGCGCGGGCCGCGACGATCCCGGCGACGATCGCGGCGGACGACGAGCCGAGCCCGCGGCTGTGCGGGATGCGGTTGCGGCAGCGCAGCCGTATGCCGGGCGGCCGGGCAGGGCCGGATCCGGCCAGGTCATCGAGGACGTCGAACGTGCGGCGCAGCACCTTCACGATGAGATGGCGCTCGCCCCGGTCGGCGACCTCGGTGCCCTCGCCGTCCACCTCGATGGACACCCCGCCGCCGGTCACCTCGACCTCGACGTCGTCGTGGAGGGTGAGCGCGAGGCCGAGCGAGTCGAAGCCGGGACCCAGGTTGGCGCTGGTCGCGGGGGTCCGCACCAGCACCGGGCCTTCGGTCCAGGCGGGTCTTGTCGGCGCCACGTCTAGGTGAGGCCGAGCTCGGACGCGGCGGAGTGCGCGTCCACCTTGATGGTGGTCGGCGCGGGGGCACCGGATATGGCCCAGTCGGGGTCCTTGAGGCCGTTGCCCGTGACCGTGCAGACGACCCTCGCGCCGGGCTTGACGACGCCCTGCTCGCTCGCCTGGAGCAGGCCCGCGACGCTCGCCGCGGACGCGGGCTCGACGAAGACGCCCTCCTCCCTGGCGAGGAGGCGGTAGGCGGCGAGGATCAGCCGGTCGGTGACCGAGTCGATCGCGCCGCCGGACTCGTCCCGCGCGGCGATGGCGAGGTCCCAGGACGCGGGGTTGCCGATGCGGATCGCGGTCGCGATGGTCTGCGGCTTGAGGACGGGCTCGCCCTTCACGAACGGCGCCGCGCCGCTGGCCTGGAAGCCCAGCATGCGCGGGGTCCTGGACGCCTCCTTGTCGGCGGCGTACTCCTTGTAGCCCATCCAGTACGCGGAGATGTTGCCGGCGTTTCCGACGGGCAGGCAGTGGACGTCGGGGGCGTCGCCGAGCGCGTCCACGATCTCGAACGCGGCCGTCTTCTGGCCCTGCAGCCGGTACTTGTTGACGGAGTTGACCAGCGCTACCGGGTAGTCGACCGACAGTTTGCGCGCCAGTTCGAGGCAGTCGTCGAAGTTGCCGTCCACCTGCAGGAGCCGGGCGCCGTGCACCAGCGCCTGCGCCAGCTTGCCCATCGCGATCTTGCCGTTGGGGACGAGGACCGCGCAGGTCATCCCGGCCCGTACCGCGTACGCGGCGGCGGACGCCGAGGTGTTGCCGGTGGAGGCGCAGATCACCGCCTTCGCGCCGTCCTCGGCGGCCTTGCTGATCGCCATCGTCATGCCGCGGTCCTTGAACGAACCGGTCGGGTTGGCGCCCTCGACCTTGAGGAACACCTCGCAGCCGGTCAGCTGGGACAGCCGGTGGGCGGGCACGAGGGGGGTGCCGCCCTCCAGGAGCGTGACGACCGGTGTCTTGTCCGTCACCGGAAGCCGGTCGCGGTACTCCTCGATGAGGCCACGCCACGCGCGGGCGTTCGGGTTCACGTCGGTCTCCCTGAATGACCTGGGATGTTGCCCGGAGTCTACCGGGGTCGGCCGCGCCGTTTCGCTGCCCGGTGGGGGCGTCTCACTCCTCGCCCTCGACGCGCATCACGCTCGCCACCGCCCGGACGATCTCCAGCCTGCGCAGGCCCTCCACCGTCGCGGTCAGCGCGGCGTCCGGCGCGCGGTGCGTCACGACGACGAGCTGCGCCTCCTCGCCTAGACCGACCTGCCGGACGGCCTGTATCGACACGCCATGCCGGGCGAACTCTTCGGCGACCGTGGCGAGGACGCCCGCCTCGTCGGTCACGTCCACCTGGATGTAGTAGCGCGTGATCGTCTCGCCCATCGGCAGGACGGGAAGCTTCGCGTAGGTGACCTCGACAGGGCCTGGTGTACCGCCGGCCACGTTTCGCGCGACCGCGACCAGGTCGCCCAGGATCGCGGACGCCGTCGGCGCGCCACCGGCACCCGCGCCATAGAACATCAGCGATCCGGCCGACTCGGCCTCCACGAACACCGCGTTGTACGCCTCGCGGACGCTCGCCAGCGGGTGCGACCTCGGAATCATCGCCGGGTACACGCGGACGGACACGCCACGGCCGTTCCGTCCGTCGTCGGAGGGAACGCGCTCGCAGATGGCGAGGAGCTTGACGACGCAATTCATGCCCTTGGCGCCCGCTACATCGGCGGCACTCACGTCCGTGATGCCCTCACGATGGACGTCCGCGGCCGTGACGGGCGTGTGGAAGGCGAGCTGCGCCAGGATCGCCGCTTTGGCCGCCGCGTCGAAACCCTCCACATCGGCGGTTGGATCGGCCTCCGCGTAGCCGAGCGTCTGCGCCTCTTCCAGCGCGTCGTTGAACCCGGCGCCGTGCGTGTCCATCTGGTCGAGGATGTAGTTCGTGGTGCCGTTCACTATGCCGAGCACCCGGTGCACGTGGTCGCCGACGAGCGAGTCCCTGAGCGGGCGCAGCAGCGGTATCGCGCCCGCGACGGACGCCTCGTAGTACAGGTCGGCGCCGTACTCGCGGGCCGCCGCGAACAGCGTGTCGCCGTCCTCGGCCAGCAGCGCCTTGTTGGCGGTGATGACCGACTTGCCGGACTTCATCGCCTCCAGCATGAGCGACCGCGCCGGCTCGATACCGCCGATGACCTCGATGACGATGTCGACGTCGTCCCTGGTCACCAGGGCCTGCGCGTCCGTCGTCAGCAGCTCCCCCGGGACGCCCTCGCGCACCCGGTCCGGCCTGCGGACGGCGATCCCCGCCAGTTCCAGCGGCGTCCCCACACGCGCGGCCAGATCGTCCGCCTGCTCGTTCAGCAGCCGGACGACCTCCGTGCCGACCACGCCGCATCCGAGCAGCGCCACGCGCAGTCCGGGTTTCACGCTTCGACCTCCGCATCGAGCCGCAGCAGGTCCTCGGGGCTCTCCCGGCGGACGATCACGCGCGACCTGCCGTCCCGCACCGCCACCACGGCGGGCTTCGGGACGAAGTTGTAGTTGCTGGCCATCGACCGACAGTACGCACCGGTCGCCGCCACCGCCACCAGGTCACCCGCCGCAATATCTTCGGGGAACCACAGATCCCGCACCACAATGTCGCCGCTTTCACAGTGCTTGCCGACAAGCCTACTGAGCATGGGCGGAGCGTCGGACGACCTGCTCGCGAGCGCGCCGGTGTACTCGGCGCCGTACAGCGCCGTGCGCAGGTTGTCGCTCATGCCGCCGTCCACCGACACGTACGTCCGCAGGCCCTCGACGTCCTTCACCGTGCCGACCTCGTACAGCGTCACGCCGCCCGGACCGATGATCGCCCGTCCCGGCTCCACGGTCAGCCGCGGCATCGCGAGGTCGTACGCCCTGCACTCGTGGGCCACGATGTCCCGGAGCCCGTCCGCGATCGACTTGGGGTCGTGCGGCTCCTCCCCCGGCAGATACGCGATCCCGTAACCGCCCCCCAGGTCGAGCTCCGGAAGCTCCAGCCCGTGCTCGTCACGGATCGCCACCAGAAGCTCGGCCAGCCGGTGCGCGGCGACCTCGAACCCGTCCACGTCGAAGATCTGCGACCCGATGTGGCTGTGCAGCCCCACCAGTTCGAGCTGCTTGAGCTCCAGAACCCTCCGGACGGCCTCCAGAGCCGCACCCGAACTCCTGGAGAACCCGAACTTCTGGTCGTCGTGAGCGGTCGCGATGAACTCATGGGTGTGCGCCTCAACACCCGTGGTCACGCGCACCATCACCTTGGGCCGGACACCCATCTCCTGGGCGAGGTACCCCAGACGCGCTATCTCCTCGAACGAATCGAGGACGACCCGTCCGACGCCGACCTCAAGAGCCTTCTCCAGCTCCCACGTGGCCTTGTTACTGCCGTGCATGGTGATGCGCTCGGTAGGGAATCCTGCCGCCAGAGCGATGGCAAGCTCACCCCCGCTGCACACGTCCAGCCCGAGCCCCTCCTCGTTGAGCCACCGAGCCACCGCCGTACACAGGAACGCCTTGCCCGCGTAATGGACGTCCCCGTCATGGAAGGCCGCCGCGTACTCCCTGGCCCGGCTCCGCACGTCCTCCTCGTCATAGACGTACAGAGGCGTCCCGTACTCCTTGGCCAGGTCCCTGACGTCGACGCCGCCGACCGTCAGGACGCCCTCGTCCCGCCGGGCGCTGCGCGGCCACACGGCAGGCTCCAGCGCGTTCAGATCCTCCGCCGGCCCGGCGGGGTGGTCCTCGGGCAGGACGTCAGCGTGCCGCGGACCAGCAGGATGTACTCGACTCATATCCGCTCTCTAGGAATTTCACCGATCATGTTCAGCCCGTTGCCGAGGACGACTTTCACCGCCCGCGCCAAACCAACCCGTCCCGCATGCACCGCCCCGGGCTCCTCATCGCCCTTCGGCACGGCGGGACAGCGCTCGTGCACGTCGTGGTACGCCCCGGCCACCTTCTCCAAACAGAACATCAGCGGCCTGGCATCCCGTTCCCGCTCCGCCTGCTCGGCCCGCCCCGGCACGTCCCCCAACGCCCACACAAGCTCAGACTCCAGGCTCCCCGCCCTGAGCGGCCCGGCCTCTATCCCCAGCCCACGCGCCCACCGGCCCACCCAACAAGCCCGCGCATAGGCGTAACGCACAGCAAACCCAGGATTCTCGAACGTCCGGGGCCACTCGCCCCACATACCCCCCGGGACCCGCGCCGTCCCGTAACCCGGATCGCGCAGGATCCCGTCCACCATCTCCTCCGCCGTCAGCACGACCCTGACGAACCCGGAAGCCACCACACCCCCGACCCGCCGCGCGATCACCCGCGGATCGACCCCGAGCCTCAACGCCACCGGACTCTCGAAAACCCCGTGGCCCCGCCCGAAGACGACGACGCTCCCCGGCACGGCGACGTCGATCTCCCCCTCGGCCACGGCGTCCCGCACCGCGCGCACAAGGGCGTCGCCCACACCCGCTGGAGTCACGCTGGTGAGACTATCCGACCACTATCTGGACACCGCCGCGAGTTTTCGCACCGTCTGGATCAGCTGATTCGGGTCGAACGGCTTGGTCACGTAGGCGTCGACCCCGATCTCGTGCCCCCGCCGCACATCGTGCTCCTGCGCCCTGGCCGTGATCATCACGACCCTGATGTGCGCGGTCCCGGGATCCTCCCGCAGCCGCACCGCGGTCACCCACCCGTCCAGCCGCGGCATCATCACGTCCAGCGTGATGACGTCCGGCCGGACCTCGCCCACCCTCTCCAGGCAGTCCTGACCGTCCACCGCGGTCGACACCTCGAACCCCTCGAGTTGCAGGTTCACGGCGATGAGCTGGCGGATCACCTCGTCATCATCGACGACCAGCACGCGTCCCAGTGGCTCGGTCACGGCTAGAAGCTAGCCCACTCCCACCCCCGCACGCACGGCGAAATCCCAGGTGCGCGTCACCCCGCCAACCCTGGTAACCTTCTACCGCGCCACCACAAGGGCGCAACGCCCCCTTAGCTCAGGGGATAGAGCAACGGCCTCCGGAGCCGTGTGCGCAGGTTCGAATCCTGCAGGGGGCACCTTCCACGGACCAGCGCAATCAAGCCGCTGACCAGCACAGACACCACGAGATCGGGCAGGACCTCAGTCCAACTGAGTCCCGCCCGATCTCACTGTCTAGCACCGTTCGCGAGAGACCTACGAGAGAGCCTCTCGGCCCTTGCCGCCTCCCTGTGTGGACAGCCTGCATCAATCGTCGTTGGTCCTCTTCAGCCGGCTCGGCCAGGAACTCGCACAAGCGGCGGGCTACGCACATCCTCCTTCGACGCACAACAAGCTCGCTCTCCTGGTAACCCTTACCAAACGACATGGGGCGATTTGCCAGGCTTTGTCAGACGGTCGCGTTACGCTCCACGACGTGGATGTTCTCTTCGCCGAGGCCCTTGACCTCCAGCTCGAATGGGCAGCGCACAACACCCCTGAGATGCAACGGCGGGGAGTCCTTGTGCGGACAGAGATCCCCGAACGGATCCGCGCTCATGTTGACGAACTCGCCACGACGATCGGGGTCCCCCTCTCCGACCTGGGTGTAGAGGGCAAGGACGGAACCGGTCTGAAGACTGAAATCCCCTGGATCAGAGTCTTCTCTCGCGAGGAATCCCCCAGAGCCACCACGGGGTGGTACCTCGTCTATCTCTTCAGCGCCGATGGCGAGCGCGTCTATCTCTCCCTCAACCAGGGCACCACGGTTTGGACGGGGATGGACTTCGCGCCTAGGCAACCGGCAGAGATCCGGGCCCGCGTAGCCTGGGCTCGTCCCCTCGTTGAGGACCTTCTGGCTGAGTGGGGCGGGATCCAGGCAGACATTAAGCTTGCTGCCCGTAAGACGCGACTCGCCGAAGGCTACGAAGCCGGGAACGTCACGGCCATCGAGTATCGGCGCGACGCCCTACCAGGCGAATCCGCCTTCATAGATGACCTTCTCTATATGGGCAACTTGCTAGGAGAGCTCTACAAGGCGGGGAAGACTGCGTCATATGTTCCCGGTGATACGCCACCGGAAGTCATCGAAGTTGAAGAAGCTGCAGCTAGAGCCGCCGGGCGAAGGGCCGTTCGCGCACGCGGACAGGGCATCCGTCTCAACGCGCAAGAACGTCGCGCCCTGGAGCGCCACAGTGTGAGCATGGCGACGGACTACTTCCAAGCCCAAGGGTGGTCTGTGAAGGACGTGGGCGCGAAGGAATCCTATGACCTGCTTCTGAGCAGGGGCGACGAACGGCTTCACGTGGAAGTGAAGGGGACAACTTCAAGGGGCGAACAGGTCGTCCTCACCCGTGCCGAAGTCGTCCGCCAGCGTGCCTTAGCCCCTCACAACGCCCTAGTCGTCGTGCACTCGATCAAGCTGGACAGGGCCGGAGACCCTGTGACCGTCAGCGGCGGGACGCTGTGTTGTACCTCGCCCTGGTACGTGGATGAGACAGACCTATCTGTCGTGTCGTACGTGTACAGAACAGGGCTATGACCGACCGCCCTCGTTCACCCTGACGACGGCGGGGCAGTACGCCCCCGCCGTCACAACATCTTCAGTCCTCATCCAGAGACCGCTCAATGCGGCGGTTGATGGCGTCCTCCTGACCGTCCAGGCAACCGGCGTAGCGCTTGAGCAGCACCTCAACCGAGTTGCCCGCTCGCTTAGCCACGTCCGCCGGCGAGATCCCCGCGTTCAGCCAGGTACTCAGCGCCGCGTGTCGCAGGTCGTACGGGCGGCCAGCGAGCGGGGATTCAACCTGTGCGGGCGTGAACGCGAACTGGCGGGCTTCCTCCCATGCTCGCGAGTAAGTAGAGGCACCCAGGATGCCGCCACGCTCGTTGCGGAACAGGCGCCCATCTTCGGCTGTGCCGAACTCGTCGACGTGCGTCTTGAGGATGGCCACGAGGGACGGCGGTATCGGCACGATACGGGCCGCTTCGGCGGAGCGCTGCTTGAGTCCCCGTCGCTCGTGGCGCTCGCCGTGGTCCGTCCACCTTTTCGAGGTGACCGGGAGCGTCTGAACGAGCGTCAGACGGCCCCATCCCTTGGCCGGTAGGAAACAGTCGGTCTCCCTCAGTGCGATGCACTCGGCCGGCCGTAGTCCGGCGTAGTAGAGCGTTGCGAAGAAGGCGACCAACCGGCGCCCTCTTCCCCGTCCCCACGAGCCGACGTAGGAGAGCGCTGTGAGCAGGTCTCGGGCTTGGGCGTGCGTGATGACGACACGAGGGTCTACCTCGCCCTGGCGTGCCTCATGCGTCCGTCCCACGGCCTTGAGCGGGTTGTCCGAGAGTTCCCCTAGCTCCATGGCGTAGACCACCGCGGTATTGAGCCCACGCCGGCGACGACTGTAGGTGTCCGTCGCCACGCGCTTGCCCGTAAGCGTGACCGTGAGCCGCTTCTCCACTCGCCGGATCACCTGAGGTTCTGCGAGCGCCTTGAGCAGTAGCGAGCGCTCTCGCAGCCACCGCAAGCCCGCGGCGAATTCGTCCGGCACTTCGGTGCCCTCGTTGGCGGGCGTGACTGCCCAGAGGAACGCTCTCCGCAAGTCCTGGTGAGACGGACGGTTGTTACCGTCCTCCACCATGGCGAGCGTCGCCGTTGCAAGGCTGTCGGTGATGGAGTCACGTGTCTTGGCCGCGGCGCCGTCCCACCGGACACCGACGTACGCCTTACAGAACTCGAACCATGTGCGCGCCGTCGCGACCTTGAGCATGGACGCCGGCAAGCCCGTTGCGACGTCGAATTCCTCGCCCCTCGTCATGGCCTGGATGAGGTCGGAACGGAACCCGTCCGCGAGTGCGAACGTTGCGAACGTGACGGTGCACACGTCGCCGGCGACGACCCACCGCACCATGTGGGGTCGAGTCTTGCTCTGGGCTTTACCGATTTTCCACGGTCGCCGTACGTCTCGCGTGCGGCCCTTGCTCCCTGGGATCCCTCGTCGCCCAGGGCGCGGTTCCTCTTCCGTGCTCACGCAGCCTCCTCAAGCTGGCAGAGCCAGCGCTCAAGGACGGACCGGCGTATCCGAACGTCCCCGTTCGGGTATTTGATGCTGCGCGGCGCTTTGCCGAGCTGGCGCCACCGGTAGAACGTCGCGCGCGGGACGCCGAGTTCGGCAATCACCTCGGATATCGTGAGCAATTCGTCTTTCCTTGCCACGGTGGGCTACTCCTCCTTGAGTGAATTTCCCTGACCCGATGGATTGCTTGGCGGCTGTGCATCGGGCCAGACAGAGCGCGGGGAGCGGTCGTCCTCCCTTCGGCTAGAAGTGCGGAACCTCCGGAACCTGCGGAACCTGTGCAGGTCGGGACGGGTGTATCGGGTTCCGTGTGCCGGTCAGGGTTCCGGAACCTGCGGAACCGGTGGCGGGCGCTCGGTTCCGCAGGTTCCGGAACCGCTTCGCTCGCCGGAACCGTGGTCGAGCGTCGTGAGCTGGGCAGGTTCCGGAGGTTCCGCAGGTTCCGGCTCTTGGGCCGAGGTGGCGGGAAGGTAGCGCGCCCACGCGTCCGCGAGGTGATCGGCCCGGTATCCCATAAGGGATCTACCTTCGATTTTCACCTTCACCGGCGCTACGTCGTACTGCGAGAGCAACCGGGAAAGTCCGCGGCTGTCGAGCGGGACGCCTTTAAGCTCAGCCCACGGGGCATCTTCGATGCCGTGGAGCCGTTCAAGTACCGTTTCGGTGAACAGAGCGCGAGCGCCGTCAAAGATCCGATGAAGGTCCATCAGAAGCCGAATCCCGAGACTCACGGCACGCTCGGCACCCTGCTTGACGAGATACACGCACGCGTCCCGTGCACGTTCGGGCCAATCTCCGCCGGCGGCATCGGCAATAGCCAGTAGTGGTTCCCAGACGTCCGCCGGACGGTCGGTGATTCCGGGCGGCATCTCGGGCCATGCGTCGCCGAGTCGCTCGGCCTGCGTGGCGACCCAATCGGCGAGCATTCCGCGAATCTTCCAACCCTCAGGCTCATGAATGCGAGCGCGGTAGGGCTCCACTCGTTCGTGCGGGGCGCGGCGGCGCATGCGAACGATGACGGACCGCGTGAGAATCGTGTCCGGCAGGTTGCCGAGTCCGGCGAGCGCGACGGCAGAGTACGCCGGGAACTCTTGAACGCCCTGGTTGGTGCCCTCTCCCACGCAGCGGTAGGCAACGCCGGCGCGTCGGTGTCCGGCGTTGAGCAATCCCCGTAGATCCTCGTTGTCCTTGGCCTTGGGACCGAACACGGTGTCGATCTCGTCAAAGAGGACCGTGGGACGGCGCTCGCGGTTGCCCACCGACCGGTAGAGCGCGGCGGCGCTCGCGTTGACCGCGTGCATGGGGAACGGGACCAACAGGGCCAGGATTTCCAACGCTCGTGTCTTGCCCGATCCGGGTTCGGGCGACAGGAAAGCCATGCGGGGTGTGGAGTCGAATGCGTCGATGACGTGGGCGTGCGCGGCCCACAGCGCCATGGCGTCGTACGCCGCATCGCTAGGCAGCACACAGAACCGGGTGATGAAGCCGTGAGCCGCATTGAGCGCGGCCACGCCTTCCCCGCCGGCCGCCTGGCGCTCACCGTGGTCGCTGTGGGTCGCGTCCGTCATGCTGCGCCCCTCCTGGTGATGTCGCGCGGGTTGCGCTTGCCCGCTTCGATCGCGCACCGAATCGTGGCGCACGCTTCGTTGGGACGAACGTCTTCACTGGACGGGCCGAAGTGAACGCTCGCAGCGTCGTACAGGGCGCCCGTCGCGACGTCTTCCGGCAGAACGCCGGCGGCGATGATCCGACCGAGGTTGTACGCGGCTTTGTTCAGCGCCCGATTACGTCCACCGCGCTCGGCACTCGCCACCCGATCCGCTTCCGCCTTGAGTGCCGCTTGTGCGTAGGCGTCAAGGTCACTGACTCCCGCGGATTCTCGATAGGCACTCAAGGCGGGAGTGGGGACGGGGGCGGGCTTGAGTAGTCCGGTGAGCCACTCGGGCAGCGGCATCGGGGCGACGCTGTGAATCACCTCGTACGATCCGGCGCCGTCCGAGAGGTCGACGTGGCTACCGGGGCCGACGACGTATCCGCCGTGGGCGCGCGTGTCGATCTTCCAGCCCAGAGCGCGCGGCGACTTGCCCGCCGTGTTGGTCAGCCGAACATCGGCCGGCGCTTCGAAGTACAGATGCCACCCACCGCGCCGAGTCCGAACGGTGAACGTCTCGAATGGAAACGGTTGGCCGTGCCGCTCGCACAGGAGGGCGAACGCGTCCGCTCCCTCGTTGACGCCAGGCACGTCCCACTCGGCCGGCGGACGTTCGCCGGGCTTGGGCGTGTCGAGGTCGATCACCACGAGACCGGACGGGCCGCACGCAATCCCGACGTTGTACCGGTCGCGTGACCAGCACGCGCGAATGCGCGCCGGGTCGGTGGTGGCGTTGCCCTCCCAGTCGGTGAACCCCGCAACGGGCCGCTTCTCCCCCGATGCGAGAGGGAAGACCCGCCATCCCCGCGCGGCACATGCGAGCGCGAACCGGCCGGGGTGGCTGTCGAGTGTCTTCACGCTGCCTCCCTTCCAACGTTGGGGCGGTCGGTGACGAGACGCTCGGTTAGTGCGGTGAGAGCTGCAGCGCCCTGGCGCGGTACAACGCCGTTGCCGAGCAACGTCAGTTGCCGATTGCGGGACAGTCCGGGAACGTCGGTGACCCATCCGTCTGGAAGGCCCATGAGCCACTCGACGAAGCGGGGGCTCAGTCGTCGTCGGTCGTCGGTTCCAGGCTCAGTGGGATGCGGAGCTGTTCGGCCGGTGAGGTGCTCCCATTGGGCGACGGCAGGGGCGTAGCGTCCCCAGTCGGCGACGTGAGCAGGACTTGTGAGAGCGGGGGGCGCCATCCCTTCGACGCGCGGCGTCCCGGCGTTCCGGTGTCGCTGGCGCGGGGGGTCGGCAGCAACGCCGTCACGGCGGTGCGTAGGTCCGGGCCGCCGGCTCCGCGGGTTCCGGGGCCGTTGGTGTCGGAGGTGCGCGGAGTCGGCAGCAAGCTCGGCGACGGGGTCGGCGGCGAGAAGGAACCAGCGGTTGCGGGCGTGGGGGGCGCCGACGTCGGACGCGCGTACACACGTCCATTCCGCAGCGAACCCGAGGTCGGCAAGGTCACCGAGCACGACGTCGAGTCCGGGACGCCGGGCAATGATGGCTGCGACGTTCTCCAGGACGAGGTAGCGGGGTCGTAGGACGCCCACGGCATCGGCGATGACGTGCCAGAGTCCACTACGGGTCCCTTCACGGATACCGGCTCCACGGCCGGCGTACGACAGGTCTTGGCACGGGAAGCCGGCGCACAGCACGTCCACGCGCGGCACCTGGCGGAAGTCGGTGGCGGTGATGTCGCCGAGGTTGGGCACGGTCGGGAAGTGGTGGGCGAGCACGGCGACGGAACCGGGGGCGGGGTCGGCGACCCACGCCGGGCGGACGTCGAGCACCTCGGCTGCAGCCAGGTCGAGACCGCCATAGCCGGTGCACAGCGATCCGAGCGAGAGCGGCGACTTCATGCGGCGGACACCTCCCACTCTGTGAGGCAGTCCAGGCATGCGCCGTAGCGGCGGGGCAGGACGTAACCGGCGTCCGTCTGGCAGCGCGGGCAGGTTCGGCGTGCGGCCATGGCCTTGCCGAGCGCGGCCAACTGGCCGGGCGTCGCGGTGCGCTTCGGCAGAGCAAGGCGCGTGTCGTAGAGGTAGGCGACTCGGACGCCACCGGGGGCGTTGTAGCGGCGGGAACGCCACATGACCTGTGCCTGGACGGGCTGTCCGCCGGGGCGCATTCCCATGGCGGTCAACTGCCGACGGGTCGCCAGGTGCGGGGGCGCCATGCGCCACGGCCATGTGGGGATGCCGTGACGCTCGCCGGTCGGGTCCATGAAGGCGTCCGCCCGTAGGACGGCGCTCATGCGGCCACGTCCTGACCGGTGGCGAGGAGGTCAGCCGTGATGGCGATCTCGTGGCACGTCTTGTGGACGGGGTGGCCGGCGTCGTCCGTGAAGTGCGCCGGGTTCTCGCAGTAGTGGCACGGGCGGGGGCGAGTCGAGACGGGCCGGTCGCGCCAGTTGAGCACGATGCGACCGTCAACGAGTCGGTACCGCTCGCCGAGGTAGGTCAAGGTCTGGGGCAAGGGTCGGGACGTCACGGTGTCTCCTTGAGGTGATGAGCGGCGGCCGGGGCGGTTCCTGGCGGATTGCTGGCGGCTGTGCGCCAGAAACCGCCCCATGGGGCCGAGAGCGGGCTAGAACGGCGGGTCGTCCGAGAACCCGCCGGCGTTGCCCGCGGGGGCACTCGCCGAGGTGCTGCCGGCGGTGGCCCACGGGTCGCCCTGCGACGGCGACGGGGCGCCGAACGACGTGCCCTCGTTGGGGCGCTCGCGGGACGTCTTGACGACCTTGGCCGTTGCGCGTCGCAGGGACGGGCCGATGTCGTCCACGGTCAGCTCAACCACGGTGCGCTTGGTCGTCGGGTCGCCGGGCGTCGCCTCGTAGGTGCGGGGGCGGAGTCGGCCGGCGGCGACCACGGCCGAGCCGCGGCTGAGGGACTCGGCGATGTTCTGGCCGAGGTCGCGCCACGCGGAGCAGCGGACGAACCAGGTGTCCCCGTCCTTCCACTCGCCGGTGGCGCTGTCGCGGTATCGCGGGGTGCTCGCGATGGTGAACGACGCGACCGGCAGGCCGGACGTGGTGAACCTCAGTTCGGGGTCATGGGTCAGGTTCCCCGTGATGGTGATGGTGGGCTCGTTGGCCATGGCGGTGGGGCCTTCCTGTCAGTGACGGGTTCCGCGGTCGCGGGTGTTGCCGAGGTAGGTGAGGATGCGGCGGCCGGTGCGGAGCTGGGCGCCCTTGCCCTTGCAGCGGTGGCAGTAGCGCCACGAGCGGCCGGACGGGGAGAGGAACCGGCCGGCGCCGTCGCAGCGGGAGCACGGGCGGAACGGCCAGATGAAGCACGACACGAGGTAGACGGCGGTGGCGATGATGGCGAGGAGGATGAGCATCGGGGCCGGGGTGCCGGTAGCCGTAGCGGTAGCGGCGTGGAGGGTCTCCATGGGTCTCCCAGAGCGGTTTTCGGGCCGGTTCGGGGGCGTGGGCTACCTGCTACCTGGGCTTATTTGCCCAGGTAGATCGGGTAGCGGGGGTGGGTAGCGCGGTCGCTACCGGTGGCGGGTCGTGCGCTACCGGGCGAGGCTCTCGGCGCGGCGCTGCATGGCCGTCTCGATGGCGTCGAGCTTGGCGCCCTTGAGGACTTGGCCGTCTCGCTTGCCGTTGACGCTCGGCACGCCGAACGCGCGGACTTGAGCCGAGATCGCGTCGGCGGTCACCTCGCCGTAGCTGTCGGGCAGGCGCTCGGCGAGCCGGGTCGCCAGGTGCTGCCAGCTCACCCACTTCTCGCCGGGCTGGACGGCGGCGCGGACGTCGGCGAGCACGTCCCGCACCTGTCGGGCGATGTCCTCGCCGGCCGCCATGCCCGACAGGGTTCCGGCGCGGTCGCGGAACGCGCGGGCCGTGGTCAGGATCTTCTCGGCGTCCTCGGCGTCGGCGAGGAACGTGCGGGTCGTGGGCGTCGCGTCGCCGGCGCCGCGCAGGATGCCCACTCCCTTGTAGTCGGGCAGCAGGGTCGAGGAGTCGAACCCTTCGGAGTAGGCGCCCGACCCCAGGACCAGGTCAGACACCTGCCATGACCCGGTGCGCAGGCTGAACCGGATCTGGTGATTGTCGCGGAACGCGTTGAACTGCTGGGCAACCTGCCCGGTGCCGATGCCGGACGGCTTCTGCGTCGCGCCGAGCACGATGACGCCGGCGGCGGGGGCGACCTTGACCAGGAAGACCAGCAGCGCGGCGATCTCCTTGTTGGCGTCGGGGTCGGGGGTGTCGAAGTACTCCTGAAACTCATCGATCACCACCAGACGGACTGGCATGCGGTACGCCGGGTCGCGGGCGATGTCGCGCGTGAGCTTGCCCTCCGGGCACACCTCGGCGGGCAGCTCCGAGAGCCGCTGATACCGGTCCTGGACGTCGGCCTTGATGTCGCGAAGCGCCTGGATGAACAGCTCTACCGGGTCGCCGTCGCGTCCCATGGCCAGCCCGAACGAGCACCGGTCGGCCACCAGCTTGAACTTGCGCCAGTCGGGCGAGCCCTTGCCGTCGAACACGCTCAGGCGCACGTAGGGGTCAAGCGCGGCGTACAGGGCCAGCGCGCGGGCCGAGAACGTCTTGCCCTGGCGCGGCTGCGCGCCGACCAGGATGGAGTTCCACATCATGTCGATGGTCACGGGGCGTCCGCGCTCGTCGATGCCGAACGGGGCCGGTTCCCATATGTCGGTGGGCTGCAGCTTGAGCAGCGGCGTCCGGCCGGCGGGCACGGCGAGCGGGTCACGGTCGGCGACCCACAGCACGTGACGGCGGTGGGAGGTCGGGTCGCGGGTGATGAACACCTGCGACAGCGAGACGTCCAGGCCGGACGCGATGGCGGGCTTGGCCTTGATGGCGTCGTCCAGGCCCTTGCCGTAGGGCAGATCGACCGTGACTCGGCTTCCCTCCCCGTCGCGGGACATGCTTGACCCGAACTCGATTTGCTGACCGGGCTTGGAAGGGTCGCCGAGCTTGGCGGCGTAGTACGCGCGAAGCACGATGTCGGCGTTGAGCTTGCGGAACCGGGGCGCCACCACGGCGGCGCTCACGATGCGCTTGTCCGCCGGGCGGCCGAACCGAGCCAGCAGCGGGACGACGATTCCGGCGGTGAGAGCCTGCGTCCAGAACGGTGCCGAGACGAGCATCATCCCGCCCACGGCGACGCCGAGCGCCTCGCCGGCGACGACGATACCGCGCCACGTGCGCGTGTTCTTGGCCTCACGGTGCAGCTTGAGCCACAGATCGGCGTCACCGGCCGCCGCGGCGCCGTTGCGCAGCGAGAACTGTTCGGTGACCCACCACCACCGCAGTTGCCGGCCGGCGAGACGGAACGCGCCCGCCGCCGCGTACACGGTGGCCAGTCCGGCGTAGGCGGGGACGCGAACCGTGTGGAACGCGGCGATGTGCGCCCACCGGTTCGCCGTCTGCCGGATGGCGGCCTTGATGCTCACCCAGCTCTGCAGCGTCGCGGGGATGACCGGCCGCTGCGTGGCGTCCCGCTCTGGGACGTCCACTGGCGCCGGGACCGTGCTCGCCACGTCGGCGGCCGGGGTCTCGTCCAGGTCGATCTCATAGGAGGTGTCCGCCGGCGCACTCGTCCGCGCGTCGGTCTGGGCGTGGTCTGGGGCGCCGGCCGAGGTTGAGTCGGCGGGGCGCCCGGGGAAGTCGATGACCTCCCCCATGGGCTTGTTCAGGTTCGCACTCATCGCGCATCGTTCCCCTCAGCGGCGGCAGAGACCGCGGTGTCGGTGGCGTTGACGGGTGTCGGGTCGATAGGCGCTTCGGACTTGAGCCGGTCCAGCAGCGCGCCCACGCGCTCACTGCTGACCGTCTGGCCGGTCTTGCGGATCTCGGCGGCAAGGGCATCCCGCTTGAGCGGCACGTCGCGCGCCTCAAGGTCGGCAGCGATGCGCCAACCGAGCGGCATGAGGTCGTCCACGTCCGGGACGGTCCGCTTCGTCGTCCGCTTGCTCGTCCGCGCGCCGGTCCGGGACCGTCCGGCGGACTTGGGCACGGACCGTCCGCGCGTCGTCTGGCCACCGGTCCGCCGGACGGTCTTCTCTGCAGGGGCGGACGGGTCCGGCTCTCCCGGTGCGGACGGTCCGGCGTCCAGCGCGGGACGGTCCGCGCTCGGCAGACTCGGTGCGTCCGTGCTCGGTGCGGTCGGAGCGGGGGCGAGTTCGCCGAGCCGGTACAGCGCGCGCACCTTGCGGGGCGCCTTCCAGCGCCAGGCCACCGCGCCGTAGGTGTCCTGCAGGTCGGTCCGGACGAGCAACCGGGACCGCTCGCGGTTGAGCGCGTCCGGGTAGGAACGGATCTCCCAGAGCACCATCCGGCGCCAGAGCGAGCCCGTTCGGACGGGGGCGAGGAACCATCGGGACGCGCGGATTCCGTCCATGCGGGTACCCGCTTCGATGCCGGCGCGGACTCGTACGACGTGCGCGCCGATCTCCACGGCGGCGACCCACAGGCACGGGAGCACGGCGTGGGCGACCTTGCCGAACGCCGTGGTCTCGTCGGCCACGTTCAGGTAGACGGTCGCACCGGTCAGCGTCCAGGGGATGAGCCGCAGCCACCGAACCCGCATGTCGAGTCGGCCGAGCACGATGTCGAGCGCGGCGAAGATGGCAATGCCGAGGTCGATGCCGAGCGGGACCGTCCAGGCGAACCCGCCGAACGAGGGACGCGCGGCGTCGGCCACGGCGGCGAAGCTGTTGACGAATCCCAGCAGGCCGAGAATCGCCACCATTGCGGCCACCACGGCAACCGCGGTGAACTCGTTGGGGCTGAGCTTCCGTGCCTGGCTCTCGTCACGGTGGCCCGTGTCGGCCACGTCCAGGCCGGGGTTCGGAGTGGGCGCGTTCATGCGGCAGCCCTCCCGTTCGCCGTGGTGGCGTTCGCGTGGCCGGCGTGGAACTCGTTGTCCAGGTCAGCGGCCATGACGGACTTGCCGCACGGCTCGCAGCGGTAGCGGACCGGGCCGCCGTCCAGGGCGGTGCGGCAGGTCGGGTAGAGCTTGGCCGGACGGATCTGCAGGGCGGGGCGCCGGGTCAACCGCGTCACGGACGCGGCCGGTACCGGCGTCCGCGTGACGGCGGTGAGCTGGTGCTTCATGATGGTGGTACCTCTCCTTGAGGTGGGGCGCCCCCGGTGGATTGCTTGGCGGCTGTGCACCGGGGGGCCGCTCTACGACTTGCGGTCGGATCGGGGCGCCTGGACGGACGGGGACGGGTCGCCGGCAGCGTCCAGCCGTTCCGCGCGCAACCGGCTGAGCAACTCGTCAATCTCGACGGCGCGCACATCCTCGTCACGCCGTGACTCCGTGATCAGCGCGGACCGCGCGTCGTACAGCGCTCGCAACGCGGCATCGATCGCGGTCACGGTGTCGTGGCAGTAGGCGGTGTACGGCTTGTCACCGATACCGTTGCTGCCGTCGTGCCAGTGGCCCAACGCGTGACTGGCCTTGGCCACCTGCAGGCGAGCGCGCTCGATCCCGTCGCGCGAACCGAGGTCCGTCGGCTTGAACATCACGACGCCACCCCCAGGGATGCCAGCAGCGCGGCCACCGCAAGCCACCCGATGTGCCAGGACTGATCGAGGGCGTAGGCGCCCGTTCCGGTCGGCGCGGCGGCGCCGTCGCCGAGCCGGGCGAACTCGCCCTTGCCCGGAAGGACCGTGCGGCCCAACCAGTCGGCGAGCGCCAGGAGCGTCACGCGCCGGTCCGCCCAGTAGTGCGAGACGGCGTCGATGCCCAGGGCGACGGCCACGGCGTAGGGGTTGAGCGGCAGGCCGAGCACGGTGGCCACCACGGTCAGCGCGGCGAGCTTGACGGCGGTCAGCGTCGCCACGTGCTTTGCGCAGAGCAGCCGACCGGCCCAACCGTTGGCGCCCTTCCCGCACGCCTGGCCGTTCGTCTGCAGCCAGTGGTCTCCCACCTCGTGGGCGGCGTACAGCGCGGCGAACGCCGCGGGGAACACGGTCGGGTCAGCGCCGAACATCAGGCCACCGCCCGCCCGCCGAGCGGCGAACCGTCCGACATGTCGTAGCGGGACGTGCGTTCGGCCGGCGTCATCGCGGCCCAGATACCGGACTTCGGGGCGGTGCGCGCCGTGTAGATCCGGCAGTCGTCCAGCGCCGGGCAGGACGCGCACACCTCCTTGGCAACCGTCTCTCGGGCGTCCCGCTCGCCGGGCAACTCGATGGTGTCCGCCGGCCCCTCGTGCAGGTCCGGGTCAAACAGGCACTCGGCGTCCGGCAGGCACTCGCCAATCAGGTCGGCGAGCGGGATGCGCCGGCGGTCGTGGTCTCTCACGTAGAACCTCCGATGGTGGGAGTAACGGGGGACGGTGGGCGCGCGTCAGGTGCCCAGTGCGCTGGAGAAACGGTCGATCGCGTCGAAGATCGCGTTGACGAGACCGGCCGCCTTCTCCGGGTTCTTCACGGCGAAGACCAGGAGGACGAACCCCGCGATGGTGGGGCCGAGCGACTTCTTGCCCTGAGGGAACATGTGGGCTCTCCTTGCTTCGTAAGCGCTACTATGAGCGCTAGTTTTAGCGCTGTCAATAGCGCGAGCTACTGAGTACGCTTCGATCAGTGGGGAGTCGGTGCTAGGGCTGAGCGGGAGGACAGTGTGGGCAACTGGGAAGCGGTCGCGAAGGTCGTCAACGGCCGGATGCAGGACCGTGGGATCACTCAGCGAGAGCTGGCAGAGGTGTCCGGGGTCTCCCCCGCCACGCTTCGCCAGATCCAGCAGGGCGTACCTCGGCAGCGCTCCCGCGCGACGCTCGCAGCGATCTCCCGCGCTCTGGGCTTCCCAGAGGATCACCTACGAGAGATCTCGTTGCGAGGTCGCGTGACGCCGGACCGGCCGGACGTCGACAGGCCGGCGCTTGACGACCTACGCGAGGAACTGGCCAACCTGCGTCAACGAGTTGAGCGCATCGAATCTCGCCTACCTGAGGGCGCGTCCGAATGACGCTCCCTCGTTGCGAACCGTCCAGGCCGGCCGAGTGCTCCATGTTCACCTCCTCAGAGCCGCTTTCCTCGCTACGACCCATTGAAGAGGCAGGGCACCCCTTGTCACCATGAACTGTCGGTGCACTGCCAGTGCACCGGCGATGCACTCCATTTGCACGCCACCTACGGAGCATCAAAGTTGGACGTAGTCGAGAGCTGGACGGGACGCCATGCGAGCGCCCTTCAACGGGCGACGCGATGCACCAATGAAGCATTCGCCGGCCGCCTAGGTGTGTCCGTCCGGACGGTGGCCAAGTGGAACGCCAGTCCCGGCATGCCGGTGTCCGTGGAATTACAACAGGTGCTCGACACGTTCCTAAACAACGCACCAGAGGATGCCAAAGCCCGCTTCTTCCTAACCATCGGTCAGCCTAGAGACGTGGACCGCGGGTCTGATTCACGCTTGGTTATGGCGGCAGGTGACCTTTCATCGCTGACGACATGGGTAGCCGAGAGCAATACGAGTCGGGACGCCGTAGAACAGATAGCAAGGGGAACCGAATCTCTCGCGAGAGCCCACCCGAACACCCCGGCGAAGAAGCTCTTGCCAGAAGTCATCCGGCTACAGCGCCAGACACAATCAATCCTGCAGAGCGGAAAGCAGCGGCTCAGTGAGACACGAGACCTCTACAAACTGAACTCTGACCTACTCGCCCACGCATGCATGCTGCTAGGCGACCTGAAACAAGACCAACTAGCCGAACAGCACGGGTATGCAGCTACGCTCTTGGCAAATGAAGCCCAGGTGACCGGCGCCGTTGCATGGGGCGCCAGAGCCAAAACGGCACGTTGGCAAGACAAGTATGTGGAATCAGCCGACCTAGCCAGGCAAGGCTACGACCGGAGCCCTCAGGAACCGATACGGGTTCAACTCGCATGGTACGAAGCGAATGCCGCAGCGCTACTAGGCGACCACAACCGCGCCAACGAAGCGGCACGGCGAGCACATGAAGCGGCAGAAACCTGCCTAGACACATCCTCAGGCTTGTCCGTTTGGTCCTTCCCCACAGAACGACAGGCATTGTTTGCACTCTCGGTGGCGACCATAACCGGAGACGCTGACAGCGCCCTACGCGCGGCAGCAATGGCGGACGCCGGTTGGGAATCAGGAGACCCACGACTACCCGCCACATGGGCACAAATCAGAGTAGGCGCCGGAATCGCTCATCTCATGAATGGATCGCTTGAGGCAGCGATCGGTGAGGTTACACCGATGCTCGACCTTGACCCGCAGTTCCGCATGTCAACCGTGACTCGCTACCTAGAAAAGCTCTACCGCCGGCTAGAACATCAACGCTTTCAAGGTAGTTCCGCTGCAGCCCAGTTGCGCGAGGACATCCAAGCGTTCAACTCGGACGCCCTTAAGGGCGATGACGACTCGGAGGCACAGTGAGCCCACTACCTACACAGATGCGGGACCGTTGGCAAAATCGCGCCGACACTCCCCGCGGCAAGGGAACTATCTACTGGCATATACTCATGGGCAGATACCCAGAAGTTCGCTCACTTGCCCAGAAGGCACAGAACCAACTCGCTGATTTCACCGGCCTCCACATGACACCACTGGACTGGCTACACATATCGACACTCGTAGTCGGCAGCACAGAGGAGGTCGGTCCAGACGAAATGGCAAGGATGCTTGATCACGCCTCGGACATCCTTGCAGGTGTACCACCGATCGACATCACTCTAGGCCGCGTTCTCTACCACCCAGAAGCGATCATGCTTGGTGTAGAGCCGACCAGAGCCCTGGATCCTGTCCTAGAAGCTGCCAGGGCAGCGGCGTACAGCGTCACCGGTCGAGACGGATACACGACAAGCGGGCCGGGCCGCTGGGTCCCTCATATGACCCTCTGCTACAGCACTGCCCGACAATCAGCAAGACCGATCATTGAAACGCTTGGATTGGAGTTTGGTAATTGTCAAGCAAGAATCAGCGAGCTTACACTCGTCTCTCAACTCGGCCCCGAACGTGAATGGAAGTGGTCACCCTATGGGGCGGTGTGCCTACAAGGCTCCTAGAAGGGCGGAAATTCAAAAATTAGCGCACGCAACTTCACATAGTGATAGTGATCATCTTCACTAAGGTCGAAGTCCGTTATGCCGTTCATCTCCTCGATCGCCTTGCGTAGCTCATGCCACATTTTAGCCGAGCTTGGCAGCAGGTGATTCGTGTCTCTAAAAAGCTCTACCATCAATTCAGGCATATCCGCTGCCCGATTTATTTGGGCATTTGAAAGGAATGCCGATTTTACCTGCTCCAGATGCTCTAGAGTGAACTCGGGAGTTACCGGAAGAACCAAGTTCGCCATATTGAACTCGGCTTCCCTGTACGAACGGGAATCTCTAAAATATTCGAGCGCACCATCGATGATGCACGATGACAACGAGCCGCCTTCTATTACACTGAGTAGCTGCGGCTGATTCAGAGTCTCAGCGCGCTCGGAAATCGCTTGCGCTGCAGGATGACCCGTCATGTCCGCGTGGAACACATCATACTTAATCAGGTCCTCAATCGGCGCGTGCTGTACTGCGCTAACAGCCCTAACGCCAGAAACCTCCGGAAACGCTTCCCATGCCTCACCCATATCGCCCAAGCGACCAACAAACGCGAGCAATTCATTATCTTTGAGACCGGCACCCTCCTCTCGCTTCCGAATAACCGAGGAGACTGCCTGCGTAAACAGTTCTGGACTCACCCTAGCCAGTGCCTGCGCGACAGTGCGAGAACGCATTCCAAGAGCAGGCTGCCCGTGGTCCATGAGACAAAGCTTGATAATCAGCTCTGAAAGATTGCGACGCATCGAAGTCTTGCCGTTGCGATAAAAGGTGTCCCGCAGGTAGCTCGTGACGTCGTCACTGCTACGGGGGAACGAGTTACTCTCAAAGTCCCGTTTGAAGCGCTCAATCGCCGCCTTGCCGGGCGTCGGCGTCTTGGACAACAGTGCGTCAACGGCTACTGAAAGGTGAGTTCGCACCAATTCTGGTGTGGGTTCAAAAATCTCATCAATTTTAACGAAAGCAGGATGTGCACAGATGTGGCGATCGTCACGCAATCGCGAAAGCTCGGTGTGCTCCCTAGTGTCAATCAATTCAAACTTGTCTCTAGCTACATCCAGGATGCTCCGTTCATTATCTTGCAGCGCCTTGATACTTCCCGATTCGATAGTCCTATCGAGATTCTCGACATAGGTGCGCGCTTCCCCATCGCCTGCAGTTGCTCTTTCTCGAATTTTACCGATGATATCCAGCGATACAGCTATCCAGACTGAAACAATCGCTGCCCTGTGCGCTCCCGCCTGATATGCTCGGATGGCTTCTCCGACATATTGACGAGACTCTCGGTCCCTGACCAACGAGAGCAATTCTTCAGTAGACCTCACACTGCCCTCCCCGAATCCTTTGGACACTCCATCTGCCCGCCTGCGACTGGAAGCAAGACTAGCGGCCCTGAACGCCGGCTTGGCTGCCGTTCAGTCCACTACAGCGGGCTTGTCACGCGAGAGCTACGAGAGAAGACCGCCTTCGTGAGCACCTAGGTTGCCGTTTTGGCTGGTCAGGTGGCGGGTGCTGTACTTGCCGCTAACGGCCTCCGGAGCCGTGTGCGCAGGTTCGAATCCTGCAGGGGGCACCTCGAAACGATCAGCCGGTTCCCGCCCTCGACCAGCGGAAACCGGCTCTTGTCGTTCATAAGCCATGTGACATCAGATGCCATCGTGGGACACCGTATGCCACGGACCGCGTTCCATTTGTGTTCCAGCGCATAGCCGCCGAGGGCGTCGTCTATGCCCCGCCTCCCACACGCCGCGTAAGCTCGTGAAGGTGGGGGTGCAGGGTGTCTCGGTCCCCCCGCTCACGCGGGGGAACCAAGGTGCGGGAAATGCGGCGGTGCTCACCTTCTGCCGAGTGATGGGGTCACCGTCACGCTCGGGGGGCGAGCCACAGCCAGGCGGTGCAGCGGGTCTCTTTGATGCTGACCCTGATCGGCTGGTAGGCGCTGGGGTTGAACATGCCGCCGCGCTGGATGGCCTCGTTGTGCAACTGGTCGGAGATCAGGACGCCGAGATCGGTGCCGACGTTCCGTAGTGCGCGTTTGAAGGCTGAGGCCTCGATCAAGCGGAAGAGATGGGTGGCGGCGTGCCCGCTCACGCCGCGGGAATCGCGCTGTACATGGCCGAAATGGATGGCCAGCCGAAGCCGTAGGCGGGTGGCTTCGCTGGCGTGCCGGTTGTAGCGGCGGAGGGCGACCGCCAGGTGGTGCACCAGGGGGTCGAGGCAGTAGTCGCAGTCGACCGTCGCCGGGACGATGATCAGGGCACCGTCGCCGCGGTCCTCGGTCTGGCACTGGTCCCAGGGGATTTGCGTCATGGCGAAGGCCGCGGCCAATTGCTGATAGGCCCTCGCACGGAGAACACTTTGCAGGTCCTCGGTGCGGGCCTGGCGGGCATAGCCCACGATGTCGGTGGCGATGATGGTCGTGTACATGGTCGCGGTCGAATACCTCAGTCTGAGTGCGGTTGTGTGGGTGGAGGTTTCCTGATCAATCAACTGTCTCGGCGAATCCCGGTGCATTCCCAGCGCGCTACCCGCTCGGCGACTTCTGAGTGGCGCTTGCTGGGGTGGGGATGTGATCACTCCAGAATTCCTCCAACTCCGGGTGGGTCAGGTCGGTGTACGGTAGCGCCGGGAGCGGGCGGCCGGTGCGCAGCGCCCATACCGTGTACAGGCACAGGGCGAGCACCTCGTCATCTGCGCTGACGCCATGCGGGCGACTTACCGGCGCATGGCGGGCCATCGTCGAAGCGGCTCCCTCGCGAGCTGACCGTGGCGGTTCGGGCACGTGCTAACGCTGAAGCACGTCAAGCTCGACGGCACCCAAATCGCGAGTACCCGGACAAATCCGGATACAGCCCAGGCGACAAGTAAGCGTTTGCCTACAAAGTGTCGATCTTGGAATCCTCAGTGATCAACGCATGCGGGGTCTCTGAGGCGAGTGTGTCGAGTTGCCTGTTCCATTTCTGGCGAGGATGGCAGGATGTCCGCCGAAATGTGACCGGCGTTTCGTGAACACACTTCGGAGCCTGGGTTGTCTGACGAGTTCAAGCAGCGCGTGATCGACGACTACATCGCCGGATTGATCATCGCGAGGGCGGCGGCCGCGCCACCTTCCTATGTCGCCATTGAACAGCTCGCGGAGGAGCTGTCGCGGCGACCGCAGCAGCCGGCGGGCGGCCCGGTGATACCGCTGCGCAGCTCGACGGTGAACGATCTCTTCACCAAGCAGCGGCGGCGGCTACCCGGATGGGACATGTCCCGCTCGCTGGTGATCGTGTTCCGGGAGATGGCGGCCCGCCGCAACCTGGACCCCGATGCCGCTGTCGGGACGGTCGCCGAGTGGAAGCAGCGACACGAGAAGTCGTTGAAACTGCTGGCCGGCGTGAAACGACCGGCCCAGCGACGGAAGGTGATCGGACCAGCGGCAGGTTCACCAACCCTGGCTTTTGGACCGCAACAATCCCACTCCCAGAAGGAAACGGACGGCCCCTTCGACAGCGAGGACGAGCGGCGCGCCGTCCTCCTGGAATGGGCGAAGAGGCAGCCGTCCGCGGTGACCACGTCCGGTCAGCGCGTGACGCGCTCGCTCCGGCCCTGCCTGGTGCTTGAGGAGTGGTGCAGCCGATTGCGCGTCTACGACCCACAGGGCGTTCCCCCGCACCTGCAGACTGCAGAGTTGGCCGATCACCTCCAGGCCACATCTGCCCCCTATGCCAGGGAAGCGGAGCCGAACAGCTTGCAAGCTCATGGCCAGCACATGTTGAGCCGCAATGATGCCGTCGCATTGTGGGTCGTGCTTGAGGAGACGGCACTCCGCCGGCCACCGTATCGGAACCTTTCAGCCGGCGTGTGGCGCCGACAGTTGCAGCACCTACTCGACCTGACCAACCTGGCCCAGGTCACTATCCAAATTCGCCCCGCGGGCAGCACCCACTTCTGTGCCAATGGCCCGATTCGGCTGCTGCGTTTCCGCGAGGCGGACGTCCCGGACGTGCTCGTGTTGCAGGAGTGGCAGCATGCGCTCTATCCGTCCGATTCATTACTCGTGCGGGAGTATTATGGTGCGCTGGGCAGGCTGGCGGTTTCAGCGGCGTCCCCGGACGACTCGCTGCAAATCCTGCACAGCATCCTCAGCGGCTGTGACGTCTGACGCCGACGCTGTCTGGCCAACGCCCCGAAGACTGCTGTCATGTAGGTGCTCGACGCCTGCGTGAAGCACCATCGCGAGGAGACCGCGAAACCGCGGGAGGCCAGTGTGAACAGACCAAACGACCAGGCTGCAGGGCAAGAGACCGAGAAGGAGCTGGACACCAGCATCGACACCTCGGTGCCTCACTCGGCCCGAATATGGAATTACTGGCTGGGCGGAAAGGACAACTTCCCGGTCGATCAACAGGCCGGCGACGAGTACGTTCAGGTCTTCCCCGACATCATCGATCTAGCCCGCCACTCCCGGGCGTTTCTCGCCAGAGCGATCCGTTACCTGGCGGAGGTCGAAGGCATCCGGCAGTTCTTGGACGTGGGGACCGGCTTGCCCACCGTGGACAACACCCACGAGGTGGCGCAGCGGGTCGCCCCGGACTCACGCATCGTCTACGTCGACAACGATCCACTCGTCCTGGTCCACGCCAGGGCGCTTCTCACGAGCACCCCTGACGGTGCTACCGACTACGTTGATGCCGACCTCTACGATCCGCCCACAATCCTTCGCGGTGCCGCCACGACGCTGAACTTCAGTGAACCCATTGCCTTGATCCTCAACGGCATCATGGGCCACGTCACCGACGATGCCACGGCACAAGACCTCGTCCGGCGACTCTTGGCCGGACTACCGTCGGGCAGTTTCCTGGCGTTGAACGACGGCACCGACACCGATGAGGCTTTCGCTGAAGCGCAGGAGGGCTATGACGAGACCGGTGCGATTCCGTACCGGCTGCGCCGGCCGGACCAGGTCGCCGACTTCTTCGACGGACTGGTCATGGTGGAGCCAGGTATCGTGCCGGTCAACCGCTGGCGTCCTGAACCCAACCCCTTCGAGCCGACGCCGGACGCCCACGCCTACGGTGGCGTCGGTAGAAAAGACTGAGCACCCAAGAGGCCCTCTCGTCGACATACTGGGGCGGTGGATCACGACCAGGCAAGGGCCGTCGCTCTCTCGGAGTTCGCCGGCCGAGGCGAGTCACCCGACGAATGGGAGATCGTTGGACCACGGGAAGAAACGGTGGTCGATCTCGACGGTACCGTGCCCTGCCTCGTGTTCGATTTCATGCCACGACCCGAGTTCGATCAGGGTGGCCGTCGGTTCAAGCTCAGCATCGCCGTAGACCCGAATACAGGCGAGGCGGACATGCTCCGCTGACGGCCGAATGGATTCCTGAATGGCCGTCGATCACGGATCCTCGCCAGCCCTGCTATCTCACTCACGACCACCAGTCATGTTTATCGTCCTGATCAGTGGGCGGCTCTCTTACGCGCATGCAGCGCCCGCCGATGGCAATGCCCTCGGTGACAACGTGCGTTGACGGCCTCTCCGGCGGCAGGGTCCGCCAGCGACGGAGCCGGCGGGGGGCTCCGACTGCCCGCGGCAGGACGGCGGGGAGGCGGCGGGCGGGGCGTTGCAGGCGGCTGAGCTGGGAGTTTGATTTTGTTGGGGTTTGCCATCCCTTGGGAGCTTCTGTAGCTTTGCCCTCACCAAGGCGCCCTCCAGGCTCTCTTGTCACACCCGTCACGCTCGTCGGGCGGGTGACCGGGCGACGCGCTCCACGTGTCGCGCAGTGCCTCGCAGGCACCGCCCTGAGGCGATCGCCTCGCCAGGGCCTTACAACATCAGCGCCGCTCTTTCGCACACGGGACAGAAGGTTCCGTGCTCGGGCCATTCGCGCCCTCTCAGGATCGCAGCGGCAACCGCCGAGTCCGCCGTTGGGCGGAGCCGGGGACCCACCCTCGCACTGGGGTGAATCGGCCTGCCCCCAGGCCGTAGGGCGACTTCCACGTCCGAACCCGTCAGCTAACCCGGTAGGCGGCCATGGAAGAAGGAGCCCCCCTTTTGAACGGCAAGCACAGCAGGAACAAGGGCCTTTTCGGCCTGAGCCGCCGCGCCAATGGTGCGCTGGCCGGTATCGCCGTGGTCGGTGTGGCCGCAGCTACGGTGCACTTGGCCGACAGCCCTCCCGAGACCGCCGGCCAGTCGGTCGCCGCCGTCAAGTCCATCCCGCAGCAGCGCACGAGCGAGCCGGACACGTCCGTAAAGGCCGATGGGGAGCGTGCCTCGGCCGAGCCGAAGCGCACCTCGGCCAAGCCGAAGCGCACCGTGGCCGAGCCGAAGCGCACCTTGGACAAGCGGTCCGAGGTCATCGCACGGGCCAAGACGTGGAACCCCCACAGTGAGGATCGGGTGCCCTACAGCCAGACCAGATACCACGAGGGATACCGGACTGACTGCTCCGGGTTCGTGTCGATGGCTCTGGGGCTGCCCAAGCCGGGAGAGAACACGGTCGGTCTGACGTCGTCGCGTTTCACCGAGCGCATCAAGATGTCGGAACTGAAGAAGGGTGACCTCGTCATGGACGCGGAGGGCAGCAACACGACGCGCCATGTCGTCATCTTCGAGAAGTGGGCCAACAGCGCCCACACGTCCTACTGGGCGTACGAGCAGCGCGGCCGTTACGGCACCGACTACCGGACGCGCGACTACGGCCTTTCGTCGGGCAGCGAGTACAAGGCCTACCGGCCGACGAAGCTCAGCGACGCCTGACGGCCATCCCGGCCATTCCCAGACGGAATTTCGGGATGCCGAGGGCCGGGTGAGTGACGCCCGGAGAGTGGGTCGATCCCTGCTCTCCGGGCGCTTCGGTCAGGTGGAGCGCACGGCTCTGATGGACTCCTTCAGCGAACTGACGGTGGCCATGACCGCCGTGGGCTCGTAGCCGCAGTGGGCCATGCAGTTGGCGCAGCGCGGGTCGCGGCCCCGGCCGTAGGAGTCCCAGTCGGTCCCGTCCAGGAGTTCCTGGTAGGTCTGGGCGTAGCCGTCCGACATCAGGTAGCAGGGACGCTGCCACCCGAAGAGCGAGTAGGACGGGATCGCCCAGGCCGTGCACGGGAAGTCGACCTTGCCTTCCAGGAAGTCGAGGAAGAGCGGCGAGTGGTTGAGCCGCCAGCGCTTGCGGTTCCCGTCCGCGAACGCCTTGCGGAACAGTTCCCGCGACTCCTGGACGCCGAGGAAGTGCTCCTGGTCGGGCGCCTTGTCATACGCGTACCCCGGCGAGATCATCATTTCGTTGACCTTCAGGTCGTCGTTGAGGTAGTTCAGGACCTCGATGACGTTCTGCGGGGTGTCGGTGTTGAAGACGGTCGTGTTGGTGGTGACGCGGAATCCGCGGCGCTGGCATTCCTTGACGGCGGCCACCGCGTCGTCGAAGACGCCCTCCTTGCAGACCGACTCGTCGTGGCGTTCCCGCAGGCCGTCGATGTGCACCGCCCACGCGAAGTACGGCGACGGCCGGAACTTGTCGATCTTCCGGGGGATGAGCAGCGCGTTCGTGCACAGGAAGACGAACTTCTTGCGCTTCACGAGCTCGTCGACGAGCTCGTCGATCTGCGGGTGCATGAGAGGCTCGCCGCCCGCGATCGAGACCATCGGCGCGCCGCATTCCTCGATGGCGGCGACGGCCTGCTCGACGGGCATCCGCCTTTTCAGCGTGTCGGCGGGGTGCTGGATCTTCCCGCAGCCGGCGCAGGCGAGATTGCACGCGAACAGCGGTTCCAGCTCGGCGATCAGCGGGAACTTCTGCCTGCCGCGCATCTTGTTGCGGAGGATATAGGTTCCGATTCTCAGGCTCTGGCGAAGCGGCATGCTCATCGTGCTCGGACTCCTTTGGCAGGGTGAGTCATTCGTCTCCACCGTGACCGTGCGCTTCCCGGTCACGTGGCGTCCCCAGATAGCGGCCCAGGGCGCTGATCGGGAACACCAGCCGGTAGAGGTGGTAGTTGATGTAGAAGTCGCCGGGGAACCCGGTGCCGGTGAACTGGTCCTCGTCCCAGTTCCCGTCCGGCCGCTGGGCCCGCACCAGCCACCGGACGCCGGCGTCCACGGCGGCGGAGCGTTCACCCGCGGCGAGCAGCGCCAGCAGCGCCCATGCCGTCTGGGACGCCGTGGACTCGCCCCGCCCGACCCAGGAGGGGTCGTCGTAGGAGCGCAGGTCCTCGCCCCAGCCGCCGTCGGCGTTCTGGTGCCGTTCGAGCCAGGCCACGGCACGGCGGATCGCGGGCTTGTCCGGGCGGACGCCGGCGGCGATGAGCGCGGGCACCACGCCGCCCATCCCGTACACGTGGTTGGCTCCCCAGCGTCCGAACCAGGAGCCGTCCGCCTCCTGCGCCTTCAGCAGCCACACCACGGCGCGCTTGACCACGGTCGTCCCGGCGAGGCCCTCTCCCGACAGCGCCTCGACGACGTGCGCGGTGACGTCGGCGGACGGCGGGTCGATGACCGCGCCGAAGTCGCAGAACGGCAGCTTGGTGCACAGTTCGCGGGTGTTGTCGGCGTCGAAGGCGCCGAACCCGCCGTCCCGCGACGCCATGCCGTTCAGCCACCGGACGGCCCGCTCGATCGGTTCCGACGCCTCCGGGAACGACACCTTGCGCAGCGCGAGGATCGCCTCGGCGGTGTCGTCGGTGTCGGGATAGACGTCGTTGTCGAACTCGAACGCCCACCCGCCCGGCGGGGTGTCCGGGCGCCGGACCGACCAGTCCCCCGGCCCCCGGACCTCCTCGCCCACGACCCAGCGCGCCGCCCGCACCAGCGCGGGATCGTCCGGAGCGGCCCCGGCGTCGCCGAGCGCGTTCATGGCGAGGACGGTGTCCCAGACCGGCGACTGGCACGCCTCCAGCCGGCGCCCCTTCTCGTCCCGGATGGTGAACCGTTCGAGCCCGTCCAGCCCGCGCTTGACGACCGGGTGTTCGAGGTCGTAGCCGAGGGCGTTCAGCGCCATCAGCGAGTACACCCAGGGCGGCTGGATCCCGCCCCAGCAGCCGTCGGCCTCCTGCCTGGCGATGATCCAGTCGGCGGCGCGGCGCAGCGCCGCGGCGCGCAGCGGGCGCACCGGCCGCTTCTCGTACACGTGCAGGACGCGGTCGAGCGCGTTGAAGGCCCGCCCCCAGCCCTTCGCGTCCCTCGCCGGCGGGACGCCGCCGCGCAGCTCCGCGAGGTCGACCGGCAGGTCCCGGACGGGACGCAGCGACCCGAGGATCGTCAGCGGCACGATCGTCTGCCGCGCCCAGCACGCCCAGTCGTAGACGTTCAGCGGGACCCGGCTCGGCAGGAACATCAGCTCGGGCGGCATGACGGGCAGGTCGTCCCACGACCACTGCCCGAACAGCGCCAGCCAGATCCGGGTGAAGACGCGGCTGCCCTCGATGCCGCCCGCGTCGCGCGCGTACTTGGCGGCGGCCCGCATGTGCTCGGCGTCCACGGGGTCGCCGGCGAGCCGCAGCGCGAGGTACGCCTCGATCGTGGTGGACAGGTCGGCGGGGCCGCCGTGGAAGTTCGCCCACGTCCCGTCGCCGCGCTGCTGCGAGCGGATCCAGCGCGCCGCCTCCTGCGTGTCGGCGTCGGTGCGGATGCCGAGGAACTGGCGGAGCAGCAGGTCCTCGGCGTCCATCGTGACGTTGGTCTCCAGCTCGGCCTTCCACCAGCCCTCGGGCGACTGCAGGCCGAGCAGGTGGTCGCGGGCGGCTTGGACGGCGGCGGCCGCCGCGCCGGTGAGCTCCGGGGCTTCCGTCGTGGTCATCGAGCGGTCTCCTTCTCGCGCAGGCGGCCGTCCCCCCGCGGGTGGCCGGGTCAGTGGTCTCGGGAGGTGACGAAGCGGGCGATGTCCCGGAACTCGGCGGCCACGTGGTCGTCCATCCCGGAGTGGTCGAGGCGCCGCTCGGCGGACGCGACGCGGCGGCCGGCCTCGGCGGCGGCCCAGTCCCGCCCGCCGGCGGCCTCGACCAGGCGCGCCATCTCCCGCAGGACGTCCTCGGACGGCGGTTCCGGCCGCCGGTACAGCTCGGCGAGCCGGGCGGAGTCGGGCGTCCCGGCGTTGAGCGCGAACACCACGGGCAGCGACTTCTTCCGGGCCCGCAGGTCGGACAGGACGGGTTTGCCGGTCGTTTCCGGGCTGCCCCAGATGCCGAGCAGATCGTCCACGAGCTGGAACGCGAGGCCCAGTTCGGCGCCGAACCCGGTCAGGTCGGTGACGAGCCGGGTGGGCCCCTCGCCGAGCATCGCGCCGATCGAGCAGGCGCACGCGAGCAGCGCGCCCGTCTTGTCGGCGGCCATCGTGACGCACTCGTCGAGGGTCACCTCGTCGCGCTGCTCGAACCCGAGGTCGCACGCCTGCCCGGAGATGAGCCGCTGCGTCGCGGCGGTCAGGGCGCGCGCCGCCCAGTGCGCGCCCCGCGTGTGCTGGTCGAGCAGCAGTTCCTCCGACAGCGCGAGCAGCGCGTCGCCACCGAGGATGGCGGCGGACGGGCCGAACACCGTCCACGCGGCGGGACGGTGCCGGCGGGTCCGGTCGCCGTCCATGATGTCGTCGTGCAGCAGCGAGAACGCGTGCACGAACTCGACGGCGACCGCGCCGGGCAGCGCCGTCTCCGGGGGCGCGCCCGCGGCCCGCGCGGACAGCAGCGCCAGCGCGGGGCGCAGCGCCTTGCCGCCCGCCGCGGCCGGCCGGCCGTTCTCGTCGGTCCAGCCGAGGTGGTAGGCGACGACGCGGCGGGTCCACGGGTCGAGCCGGTCCGCGGAGGTGCGCATCGCCTGGTCGACGAGCGAGCGCCCGTCGGTGATCGAGGACGGGACGGTGGTCATCGGCCGCTCACCCCGTCGGTGCGCACCCGGTTCAGGTGCCGCCGGACGAGGCGGGCGGCGGTGAGGCCGCTTCGCACGGCTCCCTCCATCGTGTCGGGCCAGCCCGTGTCCGTCCACGCGCCGGCGAGGAACAGGCCCGGCAGCCGGGTCGCGGACGCGGGGCGCAGCGCGCCGCTGCCGGGGCTCTGACGGAATGTGGCGTGCCGTTCCCGCGTCACGAAGAAGTCGGTGACGCGGGCCGGGCGGGCGGCCGGGAGCAGCCGCTCCAGCGCGGCGAGGTAGACGCCGCGCAGCTCCGCGGTGGGGGTGTCGATCCAGCGGTCGGCGGCCGACACCGAGACCGCGAGGTACTGGCCGCCGCCGGTCAGGCCGCTCACCGCCGTCCGGTCGAACACCCACTGGACGGGCGAGCCGACCGCCGCGACGAAGGGCTCGTCGAGGACGGGCCGGTCATAGACGACGTGGACGTTGACGATGGGGCTGGAACCGAGACCGTCCCATTTCGTCCGGTCCGGGGACGCCTCCTCGGGGACGATCGACGACGCCATTCGGTGCGGCACCGCCATCACGACGGCGTCCGCGCCGACCGGGGAGCCGTTCACGACGAGCTCCGGCCGTCCCGCCTCGGCGGGCCGGACCGCCGACACCTTGGCGCCGAGCTCGATCCGCCCGCCGCCCCGCTCGATCCGCGCCGCCGCGATCGTGCCGTGCAGATCGCCGAGCGGGATGGTGGGCACGCCGATGTCGGCGGCGTCCGAGCGGCCGAGGAGCGCGGTCTGGCACACCATCGCGGCGGGCCCGAGCGCGGCGTCGTCCAGCCGGATGTTGAGAGAGGCGGTGACGAACAGGTCCCAGAGCGCGTCGCGGGCCTGCCGCCGCTGGCCGCGCTCGGCGAGCCAGCCGCCCATGCCGGACCGGTCCAGCGCCGGGTCGTCCGGGTCGAGCCGGTCGAGCGCGAGCGACGCGCGGACGGCGCGCAGCCGGTCGGCGGGCGACAGCAGCCGGTAGCCGGCCAGCGCGGGCAGCAGGTGCAGCGGACCGGGCGCCTTGGCGCGGCGCAGCCGCCCGCCGGGGCCGCCCGGGGTGAGGACGCGGACGTCGAAGCGGTCCTGGACGCGGACGCGGTGCGCCGCGCCGAGCCTGCCGAGCAGCCCCTGGTACGCCGCGCAGCACTTCAGGAAGATGTGCTGCCCGTTGTCGACGGTCAGCCCGTCGCGGGTGAAGGAGTGCGTGGCGCCGCCGAGCCGGGGACGCGCCTCGTAAATCGTGGCCCGTGTCCCGGTCTCCTGGAGCGCGAGCGCCGCCGTGATCCCGGCGAGGCCGCCGCCGACGACGGCCACCTCCGCGCTGGTCATCGGTGGATCCCCGCCATCGCCATCGCCGACACGGCGGCCTTCTCCCACGCCGGGAGGGACGTGCGCGTGCCGAGCGCGGTCAGCGGATCGGCCTTGATGCGTTTCAGCAGGTGCCGGTAGATGCCGGCCATCGCCCCGGCGCACGCGGCGCTGCGCCGGTCGAGCATGGGCAGCAGCTTCAGGCCCGTCCCGTACCACTCCTCCGCCCGGTCCGCCTGGAACCGGACGAGGTCCGCCAGCCGCTCCGGGTCGTCGGCCGGCCGGCCGGACTCGTCGCGCTCCAGCGTGCAGCCGAACTTGACCAGGTCCTTCGCGGGCAGGTAGACGCGGCCGCTCAGCCCGTCCTCCCGGACGTCGCGCAGGATGTTCGTCAGCTGCAGCGCGACGCCGAGCGCGTCCGCGCGCGGCAGGGCCGTCTCGGGGTCGGACGTGCCGAACACGCCGAGCGACAGCCGGCCGATGGCGCCGGCGACGCACCGGCAGTACCAGAGCAGGTCGTCGAAGGTGTCGTAGGTCTGGCCGCGGACGTCGGCCTCGCACCCGTCGATCAGCTCGCCGAACGCCTCCAGCGGGATCGGGTAGCGGCGCGCGGCGTCCGACAGCGCGACCAGCACCGGGTCGGACGGGTGGGCGCCCGCGCCCGCCCCGGCGAGGCGCTCGCGCTCGGCGCCGAGCCTCGACAGCCGGGTCGCGGGCGGCGCGCCGTGGTCGTCGCCGATGTCGTCGACGCGGCGGGCGAACGCGTACACCGCGCTCAGCGCGCGCCGTTTCGGCGCGGGAAGCAACCGGATCCCGTAGGAGAAGTTGCGCGCCTGCGAACGCACGACGTTCTCGCAATGCTGATAGGCGCTGAGTGCGTCCATCCCTATCCCCTCCCCAGTGTCCGCGACCACTCGGCCAGCAGCCGCGCCTTCCTCGGACGTGCCGCGCTCCCCAGGACGTCGTAGGCGCCGCGTTCCAGGGCGGCGAGGGCGGCGAGACCGCCCGCGACGTATCCGGCGACGGCGACGCGCGCGAATCCGCGGAGCCCGCCGGTGAGGGCGGCGCCCTCGTCCAGCAGCCGCGCGGCCCGCCGGGCCTGGAGGGCGACCACGCCGCGAAGCCGGGTGGGGGTGGCCCCGGCGGTCAGGTCGTCCTCGGTGCAGCCGAAGCGCCTGAGGTCCTCGCCCGGCAGGTAGATCCGGCCGTTGCGGTGGTCCTCGCCGACGTCCTGGCAGTGCTCGATGATCTGCAGGGCGGTGCACACCTTGTCCGACAGCCCGAGCCGGGCCGGGGTGGCGGCGCCGAACACGTGCAGGACGATGTGCCCGACCGGGTCGGCGGAGTAGGCGCAGTAGCCGACGAGGTCGTCGAAGGTCTCGTACCGGGTGACCTCCTGGTCGCGGCGGTTGGCCTCCAGGAGGCGGCGGAACGGCTCGGCCGGGATCCGGCACGCGGTGATGGTGCGGGACAGGTCGCGCAGGACGGGCAGCTCCGGCCTGACGCTCGCGTAGACCCGGTCGAGATCGCGCTCCACCAGGTCGAGCAGGCCGGCCCGCTCGTCCGGCGGCGCCTCGTCGCCGATGTCGTCGACGAGGCGGGCATACCCGTACACATTCAGCAGATGCTCGCGATGGCGGGCCGGAAGCAGGCGGGTGGCCACCGGGAAGTTCTCCCGGGACTGGAGTTCGATCCTGGTGCGGCGTTCCTCGGTCTCGTTCCACAAACGCTCGCTGACGGACATGGCGTTCCTTCGAGGCGGCGGCGGCGCGGGGCGCTCATCGATGCCCGATATCCGGGCGATGGCCCGGTAAACATGGCCCGTCATGAGGCCCCTGTGACCTACGTCCCCGAATCGCTCCGAAAACCCTCAAAAATAACCGGCATTTGCGGAGATAGGCCGGAAGTGGTCAGCCGGGAATATGTGACCGCGCCGTCCGGCGGCCGCCAGTGGGCAGCAGTTTTTTCCATTCCGTTATGTTGGACCCGAGTGGAGACTTGCGTCTAACTCCAAGACTCGATTCAAGTCCCCGGACGGGTCGGGGCGTGCCGGGTCAGGAGGCGGCCCGCATCCCGGCTCAGTAGGTGGCGAGCATCCCGGCGAGGATCCGCGGGGTGCGCTCGGGCGGCGCGGCCTCGGTCACCAGCCTGTTGAACACGTGCCAGTGCCCCTCGATCTCCGCGCGCCGCACCGGGTAGACGGCCCTGTCGGCCCGTTCGAGGTACACCATGTCGGGCAGGCCCTGCGGCTGGAAGCGGACGAGGGTGAGCGGCGCGTCCCCCGCGACCCTGCCGCAGATGCCGAACGGCGCGATCTGGACCGTGACGTTCGGCCGCCCGCACAGCTCGATGATGTGCCGGATCTGGTCGCGCATCGTCGCCGGGCCGCCGATCGGACGCCACAGCGCCTGCTCGTCAAGGACGACCCACAGGTTGAGCGGGCGCGGCCGGCGGCGCAGCACGCGCTGGCGCCGCATCCGGAACTCCACCCGCCGCTCGACCTCCGGCTCGGGGCACGTGCGGCGGATCACCGCGCGGGCGTAGTCCTCGGTCTGGAGCAGGCCGGGCACGAACTGGGCCTCGAACGTGCGGACCAGCTTGGCCGCCTGCTCGGCGCTCAGGTAGGGACGCACCCAGCCCGGGACGATGTCGGCGTCGTCATGCCACCAGGGATGCGCGGTCGTCTGCTCGGCGAGGGCGAGCAGCGTGGTGCGCTCGCCCTCGTCCACGCCGTAGCGGTCCAGCAGCCGGGCGACCTCGCGGGGCCTGCCGCCGGTGCGGCCCAGTTCCAGCCGGGCGATCTTGGACTCGGAGCCGTGCACGATCTGTCCAGCGTCGCGCCTGGACAGCCCGGACCGCTCCCGCAGTTCGCGGAGCCGCCTGCCCAGCAGCATCCGGGGGACGAGCGGGTCCGCCTGGGCGCTTGCCGCGCGCGTGCGTGTCGACTGCCTGCTGCCGGTGCTCGTGACGGAGGCCAATGGGACTCCTCATCGGGGGGATCGGCTTGACGACCGGCCCTCACTATAGCTTCACGCAGCGCGGCGAAAGGGAGACAGTGCGCGACATTGCCTCGACGTCAGGGTTTACGTGCCACGCCGCACAAGGTAGGCAGATCATCGGCGTCGCCCCTCTCCACCTCGGGACGCCAGGCGCCGCTGGTCACGAGGCCCGGCTCCTCCATCTCCAGGCCGTCGAAATAGGCGCCGATGAACTCGGGGCTGCGCAGCCGGAACGGAATGGCGCCGGTCTCGTCGTAGGCGCGTTGCGCCGCGTTGAACGCCTCGTTCTCGTCGGTGGAGTCGTGCAGAATGAGGTAGCTCCCGGGGGCCAGCGGCTCCAGCAGCCCTCGGACGACGCCGAACGCCTCGCCGGGGTCGACGATGTGCCCCATGACCCCGATCAGCATGAGCCCGACCGGCCGGGACAGGTCGAGGATCTCCGCCGCCCTGGCCATGATCGTCTCGGGGTCGTGCAGGTCGCAGTCGATGTAGGACGTCCTGCCCTCGTCGGTGCCCGTCATCAGGGCGCGGGCGTGCGCGAGGACGAGGGGGTCGTTGTCGACGTAGACGACCCGCGCCTCGGGCGCGGCCCGCTGCGCCATCTCGTGGGTGTTGTCGACGGTCGGGAGCCCGGTCCCGCAGTCCATGAACTGGCGGATCCCGCGTTCGAGGGCGAGGAACCTGATCGCGCGGTCCATGAAATAGCGGCCGGCGCGCGCGATGTCCACGATCCCGGGATAGAGCGAGACGTACTCGTCGCCGGCGATCCGGTCGATCTCGTAGTTGTCGGTGCCGCCGAGCCAGTAGTTCCAGATCCGGGCCGACTGCGGGACAGCAATGTTGATCTTCGATTCCGATTCCTGTTCCGGGCCGGTGGTGGCGTCCGTCATCGGTCAGCCGCTCCTTCCGAGCGTCCGGCATGTCCCCGCAAACCTAGACCCGCCGTCCTCGGGCCGCCCCGCACCGCGAAATTCGGCCTTGTCCGCATTGCTATTCAGGACACCAATTCCGGGTATTCGCGTGGGGTCACCGCGCCGCGCGTTCCGGACGTGACGAGGGTGAACGGCATTTCCTCGAAATGATCACTTACCGAAGGGCCACGATTGTCTCGCCACCGGCAGAAGGCGCGCCCGAAAGCGCGGCGAGGGCTCGCGGACGGAGCACCACCGACAGGGCACTACAGACGGGGCAGCAAGGTCAGCGGGCGGCCCAGACCGCTATCGCCAGGGCCACCCGGTCCTCGAACTGGAGAGGGTCGCGGCCGGTCAGGGACTCGATGCGGGCCAGGCGGTGGCGGAGGGTGTTCGGGTGCAGGAAGAGGGCGCGGGACGTCGCGCCGACCGCGCCGCCCATGTCGAGGAAGGTGCGGAGGGTCTCGATGAGCCGGGTGCCGTGCGCGCTGTCGTACTCGTGCAGCGGACGGGCGATCTGCTCCACGAACGGGGCCAACTGGTCGTTGTCGAGGCGGCCGAGCAGGGCCTGGAAGGTGGCCAGGTCGGAGGCGTGCACGACGCCGCCGGAGCTGCGCGCGGCGTCCAGCGCGGTGAGGCTCTCGTTCAGCGAGACCGGCAGGTGGTCGAGCGATCCGGCGCTGCCGACCCCGGCGGGCTCGCTCCAGGCGTGGGCGTCGTTGGTGATGAGCAGCGCGGTGTCGCCGTCCAGGCCGAGGACGCCGGGCAGATCCTCCTCGACGCCGTCCATCGCGATCACGAGCAGGGCCGCCGGGTCGAGCCCGGCGTCCTCGATCCGCTCGCGCAGCGCCCCGGCGGAGGCGAGGCCCTGCTGGATCATGCGCAGCAGGCGCCCGGTCTCCTCCCGCTCGTGCCGCTCGTCGCGGGTGAACGCCAGCCGCTCGGCGAACCACTCGGTGAAGCTCAGGAACGGGACCTCGGCCGGCACCTCGGCCAGCGGCAGGCCGAGGCGGTCGCATGTCTCGCGCAGCGCCTCCGGCACGTCGTCGGTCACGTCGCCGAGACCGTAGGCGATCGCGCTCCCCCGTCCGGCCTTCACCGACTCGGCGAACGCCGCGCACGCGGCCGGGTCCCGCAGCGACGCGCCGACGGTCAGGACGAGCTCGCCGCCGCGCAGGTAGGGCCCGGGGTCGAGCAGCTCGGTGGAGTGCGCCCAGCGGACCGACCGGTCGAGACCGCCCTCGCCGGCGACCAGGCGCAGCCGGAACCGCGGCACCTCCAGTAGCTGCCGGACGGTGAGGTGCGGCACCGCGGGATCGCTGGTCACAGCTTCACCTTCTCACCCGGACGGGCGGTGGCCCGTGCCCGTGACCGTGTTTTTGGCAGAACCGTGCGTTGGAGAAGGGCACGACGTCCCGGGCGTGCCGCGGTGCGTTCGGCCAAGAAATCACCGGCACCCTTGCCACCTGGGGTTATGCCGGGTTTGCCTGGGAACTCCGAGCGATTTCGAGGTGATCAGATGCCCGAGCGGGTCGCACTCGTCACCGGCGCGGCCAGCGGGATCGGCGGTGCGATGGTGCGCGAGCTGGCCGGGCGCGGCTGGCGGACGGCCGCCCTCGACCTCGTCCCGGCGGCGGACGCCGACCACACGGTGGGCGTGGACGTGGCCGTCCCGGAGCAGGTGAACGCCGCCGTCCGGCGGATCGAGCGCGAGCTCGGGCCGATCGAGGCGGCGGTGTGCGCGGCCGGGCACTACGCGATCGTCCCGGTGTCCGACGTCGCCTGGGCCGACTGGCAGCGGATGCTGCGGGTGCATCTCGGCGGCGTGCTGAACGTGTGCCGGGCCGTGGTCCCGGGCATGGTCGAGCGGGGCGGGGGCGCCGTCGTCGCGGTCTCGTCCGATCTCGCGATCGGCGGCGCGGACGGCGAGGCGCACTACGCGGCGGCCAAGGGCGCGGTGATCGGGCTCGTCCGGTCGCTGGCGGCCGAGCTGGCCCCGGCCGGGGTGCGGGTGAACGCGGTCGCGCCCGGCCCGACCGACACGCCGATGCTGCCGCCCGACTCGCCCTGGCGCCGGCCCTCGTACCTGCAGTCGCTGCCGACCGGGCGGCTCACGTCGCCGGAGGAGGTCGCGCTCGCCACCGCCTACCTGGTGGAGGATGCGACGTTCTGCGCCGGCGAGGTCCTCTCGCCGAACTCCGGGGCGGTGATGTGATGGCGGTCGCGCTGGTCACCGGGGCGGCCGGCGGGCTCGGCACGGCGGTCGCGCGCCGGCTGGCGGCCGACGGGCACCGCGTCGCCCTCAACGACCAGCCGGACCGGGACGTCGGCGGCCTCGTCCGGGAACTGGGCGGGATCGCCGCGCCCGCGGACGTCCGCGACCCCGACGCAGTCGCCGAGATGGTCGCGAAGGTCGAGCGGCTGGCGGGCGCGCACGTCGGGATCCTCGTCGCGGGCGCCACCCACCTGACGACCGCTCCGTTCGCCGAGCACGACCTGGACGACTGGTGGCGGGTCATCGACACCGACCTCGGCGGGACGTTCGCGTGCGCGCAGGCCGTCATGCCGGGGATGGTGGAGCGCGGCGGCGGCCGCATGGTGCTGGTGGCGTCCGAGGGCGGGCTGATCGGCTCGGCGGGCGCGACCGCGTGCTCGGCGGCCAAGGCCGGGATCATCACGCTGGCCAAGTCGCTCGGCCGGGAGCTGGCGCCGCTCGGCATCGCGGTGAACGCGATCGCGCCGAGCGTGATCGACACGCCGCGGCTGGCGGTGCGGGCGGAGGCCGCGGGGATGACGGCCGAGGAGTTCCGGGCCCGGCAGGCCGCGCGGGTGCCGCTCGGCCGGGTCGCGACGCCCGCGGAGATCGCGTCGGCGGTGGCGTTCCTCGCCGACGAGCGGCTCCCGACGCTCGTCGGCCAGATCCTGCACGCCGACGGCGGCAGCACCCGCTCCCGCGCCTGAGATCGGTCGCGGAAGCGGGCGCCGGGCGGGGGCGGCTATTCGCGCGCGGAGATCGCGTCGGCGGGGCGGGCCGTCATGGCCAGGCGGGCGGGCAGCGCCGTCGCGAGCCCGGCGAGGACGGCGCCCCAGGCGAGCACGCCCAGGTGGGCGAGCGGCGGGACGTGCGGGGGGCCGCCGGTCATCCCGCCGCCGAACGCGCTGAGCGTGGCCAGGGCGATCGCGGTGCCGAGGACGGCGGCGACGGCGACGACGGCCAGGGTCTCCCAGCCGAGCATCCGCATGATCTGGCGCTTGGTCCCCCCGGCCAGGCGCAGCAGGGCGAACTCGCGGGCCCGGCCGGCGGTGGACATCGCCAGCGTGTTCACCACGGCGATCGCCGTGAACGCGATGATGAGGGCCATGGCGACATAGTTGACCTCGGCGTTCGCGGACGCCGCGTCCCGGGCGAGCGTGGTGGCGTCCGCCGTCGCGACTCCCGCGGGGGCCGCGCCCGCGATCAGCAGGGTGCCGCGCGGGTCGTCCACGTGCGCGGCGAGCAGGTCGCGGGCGACGGTCAGGTCGCCGAAGCCGAGCCCGCGCCCGTAGACGGCGATCACCGTGGGCTCGATCGGCGTGCCGTCGCCGAGCGTGAGGGCCAGCCGGTCGCCCGGCCGGACGCCGAGGCGGCCTGCGGCGGTGTCGCTCACGGCGATGGTCGCGGCGTTCAGGTCGTCGAGCGAGCCCGCCCGGACGTCCAGGTCCAGGGTGCGGTCCAGGCCGGCCGGCGTGACGCCCTGGACGCCGTAGTTCTCCAGGTCCACCCGGACGGTGCTGTGCAGGACCTCGGTCACGGCGGTGACGCCGGGCGCCCGGCGGACCCTTTCGGCCGTGGCGTGCGGGATCTTCGGGCCGGCCGCGTGCGCGGCGATGATGCCGTCGCTCGCCTGGCTCGTCGCCGCGTGGCCCATCGTCGTCTGGACGAACAGGATCGTCGCGGTCAGGGCGATCATCAGGGTGAGCGGGGTGACGACGGACGCGAGCCGCCGGGAGCCGGCCCGGAGGTTCGCGGCGGCGAGCTGCCCGCCCCCCGGGAAGAGCCGCAGCGGAACCGCCAGGACGGCGACCGCCGCACGGGCGATGGCCGGGCCGAGGAGCGCGGCCGCGACCGTCCAGACGATCGCGGTCAGGACCGTCACCGGGCTGGACGCCGCCTCCGTGTGCAGGGTCGACAGCACCATCGTCAGGGCGACGGCGCCTGCGGTGACCAGGAGCCCGGCCACGATCCGGACGGCACCGGACCCGCCGCGGCTCATCGCCGCGTCGCCGAGCGCCTCGACGGGACGGATCCGGGCCGTCCGCCGCGCCGTGATCCGGGCGGCGGCGAAGGCCGCGACGGCGGCGGCCAGGGTGGCGGCGAGCGGGGGGAACGGGCTGACCACGAGGTCGAGGTTCGGCGGCATCGCCCCGAGGCCGCGGAACCTGTCCCGCAGCCAGAACGCGACCGGCAGCCCGGCGGCGGCGCCCAGCGGGCCCGCGACGAGGGCGACCAGCAGGGCCTCCCGCCCGATCATCCGGCGGACCTGGCGCGGCGTCGCGGCGACGGCCCGCAGCAGCGCGATCTCCCGCTCCCGCTGCTGGACCGACAGCGCGAACGTCCCGGACACGACGAGGATCGCGACCAGCAGGGCCGTCCCGCCGAGGGCGCCGCCCATGCTGATCAGCTTGATCCGGGAGTTCTCCGCGCCGAGGAACTCCGCCCTGCCGCGGTCCTTCCCGGTGTGGACGGCGGCGTTCGTGCCGCGCACCGCGTCCTCGATCGCCTTCTCGGAGCCGCGGGCGCCGACGGCGGTGACCCGGCCGGCGTGCCCGGCCAGGCGGGCGGCCTCGGCGGTGGAGAAGAAGACGGCGGTCTGGTGGTCGAGCGACTGCCCGGTGACGCCCACGACACGGTAGGTGCCGGGGACCGCGGAGGCGACCTGCACCGTCGCGCCTACGCGGAGCCCGCGCGTGCGGGCCGTCGCGGCGTCGATGACGATCTCGCCGTCCGCCGTGGGGGCGCGCCCTTCCCGGAGGGTGAACGGGGTGAGCGCAGCCGACTCCCACCCGTGGCCCCACGATTCGCGGTCGCCGCCGGCCCGGCCTATCTCGGCGGGGAACGACACCTCCGTCACCACGTCCCGGACGCCGTCCGCCGCCCGGACCTTGTCCGCGACGGAGGCGGGCAGCCACGCGCGCTCGGCGAGCGCCTTGGCCTTGTGCTTCCGCTTGCCCTTCTTCTTCACGATCGTCTTGTGGACGAACTGGTCCCCGGTGACGACGACCGGCGAGCCCGCGTACCGTTCAGGAGCGATCGAGCCGCGCAGGCCGGTGTCGAGGAGGACACCGCACGCGCAGACCAGGGCGGCGGCGAAAAGCAGCGCGACGAACGCCCCCGCGAACCCCGCCTTGCGGTGCCAGAGCGTGTTGACGACGATTCGGAACATCACTTCCACGCCCCCAGGCGGGTCATGCGGGCGGCGACCGCGTCGCTGGACGGGGCGTCCAGCCAGTCGACGATCTGCCCGTCGGCAAGGAACAGCACCGTGTCGGCGTACGAGGCGGCGACCGGGTCGTGGGTGACCATCACGACCGTCTGGTCCATGCCGTCCACCGTCTCCCGCAGCAGGGTCAGCACGTCGCGGGCGGTCATCGTGTCGAGCGCGCCGGTCGGCTCGTCACCGAACACCACGTCCGGACGCGTCACCAGAGCGCGCGCGATCGCGACCCGCTGCTGCTGCCCGCCGGACAGCTGCGCCGGGCGGTGCCCGGTGCGGTCCGCCAGGCCGACCCGGGCGACCACCTCCGCCAGCCACGCCTTGTCCACCCTGGTCCGCGACAGCCGCAGCGGCAGGGTGATGTTCTGCTCCACCGTCAGCGACGGCACCAGGTTGAACGCCTGGAACACGAAACCGACCCGCCGCCTGCGCAACTCGGTCAGTTTCGTCTCGTTCATCGCCGACAGTTCCGTGTCGCCCAGCCGGACGGTCCCGGCCGTCGGCGTGTCGAGGCCCGCGGCGCAGTGCAGGAACGTGCTCTTGCCCGAGCCGGACGGCCCCATCACCGCCGTGAAACGGCCCCGCGGGATGGCCGTCGTCACCTCCCGCAGCGCCGCGACCGCTCCCCTGCCCCGTCCGTAGACCTTGCTGACCGTCTCCATGCGCACCGCGTCTTCCATGCCTGCAAGTCTTCTGAGCTCGGCGTTCGCGGACCAGAGAGGAGATCACCGGTCACCCGTGACCTCGTCATGGGTCCGGGTGTGACGGCGTCATCGGCAGACATGGAGGGCTGGTAGACATGAAGGGTGATCAAGGTGCTCCTGGCCGACGACCACCACATCGTGCGCGGCGCCCTCGCCGCCCTGCTGAACCTGGAACCCGACCTGACCGTGGTCGCCGAGGTGGAGCGGGGGGACGAGGTGCTGCCCGCCGCCCGCGCGTCCCGTCCCGACGTCGCCGTCCTCGACGTCGACATGCCCGGTCTGGACGGCCTCGCCGCCGCCGCGGCCGTGCATGGCGCCGTCCCGGACATCGCGCTCATGATCCTCACCGGCCACGGCAAACCCGGGCACCTGCGCCGCGCTCTCACCGCCGGGGTCCACGGGTTCCTGCTGAAGACCGCACCCCCGCAGGAACTGGCCGCGGGCATCCGCAAGGTCGCCGCCGGGGAGCGCGTCCTCGACCCCGCGCTGGCCCTGACCGCCTGGGACAGCGCCGACAACCCGCTCACCCCGCGCGAGACCGACGTCCTGCGGCTCGCCGCCGAGGGAGCCGAGGCGCCGGAGATCGCCGGGTGCCTGCACCTGTCCGCCGGGACGGTGCGCAACTACCTGACCGCCGCCGTCACCAAGCTCAACGCCCGCAACCGCACCGACGCCGCCCGCATCGCCCTGGAAGCCGGGTGGCTCTAGCCGATCCCCGCTTGCCGATCCGCTAGTGCGGTGTCCACCAAGGTTCACCGGTGCGTCGACTTGCGGCGTGTTGTTGGTATGAGCGCGGGCGGTTTCTAGTGTCTGTTGCAACGAGGTCCTTCTGGAAGGATCTTGTTGTGCCAGG
>NZ_JAXCEJ010000034.1:0-72218 GCF_041463665.1 Actinomadura chokoriensis | reverse complement strand
ATCTCGTGCCCCTCACGGAACACCGTCGCCGACACCTCGACCGTCTCACCCACCACGGCCTTCGCCGGCCACCGCCCGCACCCCACCACCGGCGCCACGTCCAGGATCGGGATGCGACCGAGCTCGCCCTCCAGCTTCACCTGCATGTGTCCGCTCCCGCTCGTCGGCGCCGTCCCTCGGTGCCGGTCCCAGACATCCATGCCCCGTTCGCAACTCCCCGGCATCCTCGGCACCACAAGATCATGCAAAGAACCGCCGGGCCGGAGGGCGGCGTCCGGGAGGCCGGAATCCGCCGGACCCAATGCGGGATCGAGCCGGGACCGGCCGGGTGCGGGCCGCTAGCTGCGCGTGGTCAGCGCCTCGCGCGCGGTCGCCACGTCCGGTGCGATCGCGACCCGGCGCTGCAGCCCCGCCACGTCCGAGACCCGGCGGACGATGCCGCGCTGCGGCAGCACCACCCACATCGAGACGCCGAGTTCGCTCGCCCGCATCTGGGACCGCGTGATCACGTTCAGCCCGTTGGAGTCGCAGAACGTGCAGCCGGTCAGATCGAGGATCAGCGCCGGTGTCCCGGAGTCGAGGAGCCCCATGGCCTGCTCGAGGATCGCCTCGCCGTTGCTGAGGTCGACCTCCTCGGGGAACGTCAGCGTTCCGCAGGCGTCGCTGCTCTCCACCCGCGCTACTCCGAGATCCATGGTTCGCCCCAAAGCCGGTTTCCTCACCTGGATGACAACGGGGGGTACTTCACTGCGACTGTAAGCCCCGATCCTGGACGTAACCTGAAAGAAAGGGTCAAGTCTAGGACGTCCCTCCGTCATTTCGCCGACGATCCCGTTCACTCGCGTTTCATTCCTATTTGTCCGTTCTGGAGATGCCTGATGCTCGCCCTCGCCGCTGTCCAGCCGCCCTGCGCCTCCTTCGACATCGACCGTAACGTGGCCGAGCACGCGCGGACGATCCGCGCCGCCTGCGCCGGTCTGGTCGTCTTCCCCGAACTGTCCCTGACCGGATATGAGCTGGACGCCGAGAGTCTGAGCTGCGCTGATCCGCGCCTGACACCGCTGATCGAAGCCTGTTCCGAGACGGACAGCATCGCCTTGGTGGGCGCTCCTGTCGATTCGCACATCGCGATGCTCCGTGTCGATGCCAGCGGAATCACGGTCGCCTACCACAAAATGTGGCTCGGCGACGCGGAGGCCGAACGGTTCGAACCCGGCGGCAAGCCCGCCGTCATCACCGTCGGCGGCCTGCGCCTCGGCCTGGCCATCTGCAAGGACACCGGCGTCTCGCAGCATCTCGCCGACACCGCCGCGCTCGGCATCGACGCCTATGTAGGCGCGGTGTGCGAGGACGACGCCGCCGTCCTGGACGAGCGCGCCCACCGTGCCGCGACCGGTCACGGCATCTGGGTCGCCCTCGCGAGCTTCGCGGGGCCGACCGGCGGTGGCTACGACCCGGCGGTGGGGCACTCCAGCATCCGCAGGCCGGACGGCGTGGTGGTCGCCCAGGCCGGCGCGGAGCCCGGGGAGATGGCCCGCGCCACCCTTCCCTGACCGCCTGTCGTAGCAAACCCATATATTTCACCCACCGGCCTGCTAGAACCGGGGGTGTGGGAATGAGCGCGGACCCAGTGGTCATCGACGGCGGAGACCGCTCCTGCGTGCGCCTGCTGCTGGAGTTGCGCGGTCGCCTCGCCGGGCTCGCGCCCGGCACGGTCGTCCACCTGCTCGCCGGCGACCCGGCGGCCCCCATCGACCTGCCCGCCTGGTGCCACCTGACCGGGCACGCCTACCTGGGGCCCGTCGACCGGGCGGCGACCCCCACCTACGCCCTCCAGGTGACCGCCGACCCTCGTCCCACGTTGCCCGAGTCGCCCTGGCGTCCGCGCTGATCACACGGGTGCGGACGCCTCCCGAGGGGGCGACTGAATGCCGTTCGGGTGACTATTGGCGGAGCGCCAACGGGGGGTTAGGGTGGCCTGGGAGATGAAGGGACGTTGTCATGGGCGGGCCGTCTGTCGCGATCGTGGGAAGCGGATTCAGCGGACTCGGGCTGGCCATCGCGCTGCGGCGCGCCGGCTTCACCGAGCTGACCGTGTTCGAGCGGGGCGACGACGTCGGCGGCGTGTGGCGGGAGAACACCTACCCGGGCGCGGCCTGCGACGCCCCCTCGCATCTGTACTCCTACTCGTTCGAGCAGAAGCCCGACTGGTCGCGCAGGTTCGCGCCGCAGCCGGAGATCCTCGACTACCTGCGGGGGTGCGCGCGCAAGTACGGCGTGATGGAGCACATGAAGTTCGGGACGGAGGTCACCGGAGCCGAGTTCGACGCCGCGGCGGGACGCTGGAACGTGCGGACGGCCGAAGGGGAGACGTCCACGGCGGACGTGCTCGTCTCGGCGTGCGGCCAGCTCAGCCGCCCGTCCGTGCCCGACATCCCGGGCCTGGAGTCGTTCGCCGGAACCGTCTTCCACTCGGCGGAGTGGGACCACGGCCATGACCTCGCCGGACGGAACATCGCCGTCGTCGGCAACGGGGCGAGCGCCGTCCAGTTCGTCCCGCAGATCGCGCCGAAGGCCGCGAGACTGACCGTGTTCCAGCGCGAGCCGCAGTGGGTGGGCTGGAAGTGGGACCGCCGCTACCCCCGGGCCCGCTCCTGGCTCAACCGCAGGTTCCCGGTCCTGCAGCGGCTGTCCAGGCTCGGGGTGTTCCTCTGGTTCGAGGTGCTGCTCAACCCGATGCTGATCTCCCCGCGCGGCCGCCGGGTGCTCTCGGCCCACGTCCGGGCGCTGTGCCGCACCACGCGGTGGTCGGTGCGCGACAAGGAGACGCGCCGGAGCCTCACGCCCGGCTACGAGCTGGGCTGCAAGCGCGTCCTGGTGTCGAGCGACTACTACCGGTCCCTCAACCTGCCGCACGTGGACGTCGTCACCAGCGCGATCGTCAAGGTCACGCCCGACGCGGTCGTCACCGCCGACGGCGGGACCCACCAGGTCGACACCATCATCATGGGCACGGGTTTCCGGTCGCACGGCTTCTTCGCCCCGATGCGCGTCGCCGGGCTGGACGGCCGCGTGCTCGACGACGCCTGGAAGGACGGGCCGCACGCCTACCTCGGCCTGGCCGTCGCGGGCTTCCCGAATTTCTTCCTGATGTACGGGCCCAACACCAACGTGGGTTCCGGGTCAGTGGTACACATGCTGGAGAGCCAGATCGCCTACATCGTGCAGGCCGTTCGTGCGCTGCACGATCCGGAGGTGCTGTACATGGACGTCCGCGAGGGCGTGCTCTCCGAATTCGACGAACGGCTCCAGCGCCGCCTCGGCGGGACGGTCTGGAACGCCGGCGGCTGCAACAGCTGGTACCTGCAGGGCGGCAGCCGCAACGCCAGCAACTGGCCGGGATCCATGCTCGACTACCGGCGGCGGACGCGGAGCCTCGACCCGTCCGACTACCGGTTCGTGAAGCGCTGACATGGCCCGAGCCATCGCCCACCCGCTCCTGCGCACGCTCGACGGGCTCCTCGTCATCCCCCCGGAGCACCACCGGCCGGACACCTCCCGGGCCGATGCCGCCGCGATGCTCGCCTGCGACCAGGACGCGCTGTCCGGCCTCGTCCGGCACGGGCTCCCGGCCACGGGGGAGCGCGGCCGGGAACGGTTCGACTCCAGGGACATCTTCAACCTCGCCCTCTACTCCGGTTCCCGGCGCACCGGGATCGAACGGACCGTCGCGTCCGCCCTGCGCTGGACCCGCTCCTCCTGCGAGGACCTCATCGCGCCCCGCATGTCCCGGTTCGAGCTGCGCGTCGCCTGCGGCGCCCCGGACGGCTGCCGTCCGGGTGCGCACAACACCCTCGCCCGGCCGCGGACCGGCGCCTACGGCGGCAAGGTCCGCCACGTCCGGGCCGATCCGGCCGGTGCGGCGCGCAACGTCCCGGCGGGGACGGCGGCCACCGCCCGCGCGTCCGGCCCCGCCCTCACCCTCTCCGCCGTCCTGCGGACCGTCGGCGACTGCCCCGTGCTGCGCTCGCCCGCGCTGCGCGCGATCCTGCGCGAGTTCATGGGCGCGGAACTGCGCTGGCTCCGCCTGCCCGAGGCCATGCGGGACGACGAGTCCCTCGTCCCGCGCGGGTTCGCGAGCTGCGGCTCGGCCAGCCGCTACATCGCCCGCCTGTGCCGCGAGGAGGGCATCCCCGCGAGGACGCGGATCGGCTGGGTCGTCGGCCTGCCCGACCTCGTGCACGCCTGGGTGGAGGTCGAGGACGACGACGGCGTCACCAAGGTCATCGACCCGACGTTCGTGCTGCTCGCCGAGGTGATCCCGGGCGCGAACCCGATGCTCCGCGACCCCGGGCTCGGCTTCCGCACGAACCGCCTGATCCCCACGGCGCTGGAAGTGGGCGCCGACATCGCCTCCCACACCTGCGCCGCCGGCCACGTGCCCCGCGTCACCACCACCCTCGTCCCGCTCGGCTAGGCGTCGCGGACGGCCTCGGCCATGGCGGTGTCGCCCTCGGCCAGGTAGCCCTCGACGACGCCGGCGCGGTCGGCGTCCGGGCGGTTCTGGCTGAGCTTCGCCTTCGCCTCGACCCGGCTGATGACCAGTTCCAGGCCGACGATCGCACGGAGTTGCCCGGCGACGAACCCGGACGGGGCGTCGTCCACCGACCACGCGGGCTCACGGCCGCCCTCGTGGCGGTCGGTCAGGCGGCGGACCATCGATTCGACCCACGCGGGGTCGTCGTGCACGACGAGCCGGCCGTAGACGTGCGCGGTCAGGTAGTTCCACGTCGGCACAACGCGCCCGTGCTCGCGCTTGGACGGGTACCAGGTCGGCGACACGTAGGCGTCCGGCCCGTGCACGATGAACAGCGACTCGCCGGCGGCGGGCTCGCGCCACTGGTCGTTGTTGCGCGCCACGTGCGCCAGCATCGCGCCGTGCTCGCCCACCGCCGGGTCGTAAAGGACGGGCAGGAACGTCGCGACGAGCCCCCGCGGCGTGACGGTGACGAGGTCGGCCGCGTCGCACCCGGCCAGCAGCTCCGTGACCCCGGGGTCGCCTGCAGAGAAATGCGCCGGAATGTACATGCCTGCGACGCTACCGCGATCGGGATGTCGGACGCGCGTGCGAAGGTGGTGGGGTGAGCGCCGATGAGGAGCGTGACGGGGTTCGGCTGACGAACCTCGACCAGCCCCTGTTCGAGGGGGCGGACGCCACGAAGCGCGACCTGGTCGACTATCTGGACGCCGTCGCCGGGCGCGTCGTGCCGCAGCTCGCCGGGCGTCCGCTGTCGGTCGTCCGCGTGCTGCGCGGCCAGAAGCCGTTCATGCAGAAGAACGTCCCCAAGTACACCCCGGAGTGGGTGCGGACGGTGAAGGTGTGGGCCGAGACGTCCCGGCGCGAGGTGTCGTACGCGCTGTGCGACGACCGCCGCACCCTGCTGTGGTTCGCCAACCAGCGCGCCGTCGAGTACCACCCGCCGCTCTCGCGCGCGGACGCGCCCGTCCGGCCCACCCACCTGGTGATCGACATCGATCCGCCGGGAGGTGACGCGTTCGGTGCGGCCGTCCGCGCCGCGCACCTCGTCCGGCAGGCGATGGGCGACGCCGGGCTGGACGGCGCGGTCAAGACCAGCGGCGCCAAGGGCGTGCACGTGTTCGTGCCGCTCGACGGCCGTGCCTCCGTCGAGGACGTCGCCGCCGCGACGCGCGCGCTGGGCGTCCGCGCCGAGCGGCTCGACCCCGGCCTCGCGACGACGGCGTTCATCCGCGAGGACCGGGGCGGCAGGGTGTTCCTCGACTCGACCCGCGCGGGCGGCGCGACGGTGGTCGCCGCCTACAGCCCGCGCGTCCGCCCGGGTACGCCGGTCTCGTTCCCCGTCCCGTGGAGCGACCTCGACGACGTCACTCCGGCCGACTTCACGATCCGCACGGCGGTGGGGCTGCTCGCGGGCCGCGACCCCTGGTCGGACCTCATGCCCGAACCGCAGGCCCTTCCGGCCGAGCTGATCGAGCAGGGCCACACCATTCCGATCGCGCGGGTCCAGGCGATGCACGAGGGCAAACGCCGGGCCAGGGCACGCCGCGCCGCCGACTGACGGATCATGCGCCGATCCCGCGCGTTTCCCCGGTTTCCGCAGTCGGGCCGGGGAAACGCGCGGCAATAGATCAGGAATTCAGGTTGACCGGCAACGACCGGTGGCCGTTGGAGATGAACGACTCGACCGGGCTCAGCTCGCTCGGATCGACGGCGAACTCCATATCGGGGAAGCGCTCGAAAAGCGCGGGCAGCGAGATCTCGGCCTCCATCCGCGCGAGATGGGAACCCACGCAGAAGTGCACGCCGTGGCCGAAGGAGATGTGCTCCTTGTTCGCCCGCGTGATGTCGAAGGAGTCGGCGTCGTCGCCGTGCAGGGAATGGTCGCGGCCGGCCGCCGCGTAGGCGGCGAGGATCGCCTCGCCCTTCCCGATCGTGACGCCGTCGACGTCGATGTCCTCCACCGCGTAGCGGAGCGGCAGGTTCGCGACGGGCGCCTGCCAGCGCAGCGCCTCCTCGATCACCTGCGACCACGGCACCTCGCCGGACCGGACGAGCGCGCGCTGCTCCGGGTGCGTCAGCAGAGCCGTGATCGCCTGGTCGAGCAGGTTCACCGTGGTCTCGTGCCCGGCGGAGATCATCAGGATCAGCGTGTCGACCAGCTCGGCCTCGCTCAGCCGCGAGCCGGCCTCGTCGCGCGAGGAGATGAGGACGCCGGCCAGGTCGTCGGCGGGCTCGCGGCGCCGGAACTCGACGAATTCCTGCAGGATGCCGTACATCTCCACCTGGTTGGCGATGGCCTCCTGGGCCGTCAGCGCCGTGTTGAAGATGCCGTCGACGCAGCGCCGCAGGCTCGGCCGGGTCGCGTCGGGGATGCCGAACAGCCGGCAGATCACCTCGATCGGCAGCGGGTAGGCGAACGCCTCGCGCAGGTCGGCGCGCCCGCCGGGGGCCGCGGCGAGCCCGTCGACGAGATCGGCGGTGATCTGCTCGACGTCCGGCCGCAGCGCCTCGGTGCGGCGCGGGGTGAACGCCCGCGAGATGATGTTGCGCAGCCGCCGGTGGTCCTCGCCGTAGGCGGTGAACATGTTCTGCACCGAGACCCACAGGCGCAGCGGCCAGTCCTCCGCGATCTCGCCGCTGATGTACTCGGTCCAGTGCAGATTCGGGTTTTTCGACACCCGGGGATCGGCCAGCAGCCGTTTGAGCTGTTCCTGGCCGGTCACCGCCCATGCGACGACGCCGCCGGGCAGTTCCACGAGCGTCACCGGGCCCCGCGACCGCAGTTTCGCGGCCTCCCCCTGGACGTCGCTGCCGGACGGGTCGATGACGAGCGGGTTCTCCATTGCGGACCTCTCCACGGGCGCATCGGAGCGCACCGTGAGCGGGCGGCTCCCGAACGAACAATGCAGCCAACGTACGGTGTGCCGCGCCGGGCCGCCAGTTCATCTCATCGACTTACCCGGCTCTCCGCTTTTCGGCTTTCCTTAAATGGCGGCACGGAAATCCTCGGCACCGGAATCGGCGCGCGGCGGCTCGTCGGAGCGGGCGGCGCGGCCCGGCGCCGCACCCGCCCGCGGGGCGTCATGCCGCGCCTGGGCCGCGGGAGGACGCGAGGCCGGGCGGGGCTGCGGCGAGCGCCTTCTGGACGGCCTCGACCAGCGCCAGCGCCGCCTCCTCGGTCAGCTCCACCGCGACGCGCGCCGAGGGGCCCTCGCCCGGGTTGGTGAAGTCGATGTTCACCGTGTGCTCGTGGCAGGCGTGGTACGGGTGGTCGACGTAGACGGCGCCGTCGGTGAGCGTGAACCAGCCGGTCGCGCCCTTCGCCGAACCGTCCAGCTCCACCCGCACGGTCTGGTAGGTGCACATGGTCTCTCCTCTCAGAGGGCCGGCCAAGGAGCCGGATCAGGCGGCCAGGTGGCGGCCGAAGAACGCGAAGATCTTCTCCCAGCCGTCCTTGGCGGCGGCGGGCCGGAACGCGGGCCGCTCGACGGCGAAGAACGCGTGCCCGGCGCCCGGGTAGGTGTGGAACTCGTGCTCCTTGCCGAGTTCGGTCAGCGCCTCGTCGAGCGCGGCGACCTCGTCCGGCGCCGGGAACCGGTCGTCCTCTCCGAACAGGCCGAGCAGCGGGCAGGACAGGTTCGGCGCCTTGGACCGGATCGACCGGGCGCCGGTCGGATAGTCCTCGGGCGGGTCGTTGACCACGAACGCGCCGTAGCAGTCGACGGCGGCGTCGAGGTCCAGGACGCAGGCGGCGAGGAACGCGTGGCGCCCGCCCGAGCAGTGACCGATCACGCCGATCCTCCCGTTCGCGTGCTCCAGCGCGTTCAGGTGGGCGGCGGCTCCGGCGACGTCGCCGACGAGCTGCTCGTCCGGGACGCCGCCCTTCGCGCGGGCGGCGGCGGCCTGGTCGTCCGGGCTCACGCCCGCGCCCTCGCGCGAGTAGAGGTTCGGGGCGATCGCGGCGTACCCGTGCGCGGCGAACGTCCGGACGAACTCCTTCGTGCCGGGGTCGTACCCGGGCATGTGGTGGATCACCACCACGCCGCCGCGCGGCGCGTTGCCCAGCGGCCTGGCGAGGTAGGCCTCGAGCTCGCCGCGCGCGTGCCCGGCGATGGTGACGGTTCCGGCCCACATCGCATCGTCCATGGCTGTCAGCGCTCCACTCTTCGTCGGACCTGTGGACCGTGACAGTCTTTCGCATCCCGGCGGCTCTCAGGCGTTCAACGTCCCGGCGCCGAGCAGGCCGAACAGGAGCAGGCCGATGATGATCCGGTAGATCACGAAGGAGGTGAAGGTGTGCCGCGCCACGAACCGGAGCAGCCAGGCGATGGAGGCGTAGGCGACGGCGAACGACACGGCGGTGCCGACGGCCAGCGGCAGCGCGTCCACGCCGGAGCCGAGCGCGGTGGGCAGCTCGTAGACGCCGGCGCCGGTCAGCGCGGGGATGCCGAGGAAGAACGACAGCCGGGTCGCGGCGACCCGGTCGAGGCCCAGCATCAGCCCGACCGACATCGTCGCCCCGGACCGGGAGAAGCCGGGGAACAGCATCGCGAGGATCTGCGACGACCCGATCAGCATCGCGTCGGTGAGGGACGTGTCGTCCTCGCCGCGCTTGTGCCGGCCGAGCCGGTCGGCGAGCCACATCACGATGCTGCCGCCGATCAGCGACCCGGCGACCACCCACAGCGAGGCGAGCGGACCCTCGATGAGGTCCTTGGCGGCGACGCCGACGACGACCACCGGGATCGTGGCGAAGATGACCCACCAGGCGAACTTGTAGTCGTGGTGGTACCGCTCGGACGGGTCGACGATCCCGCGCCCCCACGCACTGACGATCCGGACGATGTCGGAGAAGAAGTACACCAGCACGGCCGCGATCGCGCCGACCTGGATCACGGCGGTGAACCCGACGACCGCCTTGTCGTCCACCGGGACGCCCATCAGGCCCTCGGTGATCTTGAGGTGCCCGGTCGAGGACACCGGGAGGAACTCGGTCAGGCCCTCCACGATGCCGAGGACGATGGCCTGCCCGACATTGATCACGCTCAACGAACCGGTTCCTCTCCAGCCCCGTCCCGCGCCCGCCGTGCCGCGGGATCCGCCGCGACTCTACTGCCGGCCGCCGGGCGCGACCCCCGACGAGGGCGATTACTTCACCCATCATTAACCGAAACGTCAGGCTCTGACCCGGGAAACGACCACGCTGTTCACCTTGCGGCGGTCCCGTTCAGGCCACCTTCGGGGTGGCGCGGACGCCGAAGTGCAGGTACCGCTCGCCGGTCGGGAGGGAGTAGAACGTCACGGCCATCCAGTGCCCCGTATCGGGATCCCGGGCGACGTACAGGTCCTCCTCGACGGGCGCCATCCGGTACTCCTTGACCGTGTCGGGCACCATCGAGGCGAGTGGACCGGTCACCGTCGTCCGGAGGACGGTCCCGTCCGCGTCGCGGAAGACCTCCAGCCGGGAACTGGCCCGCTCGTAGGTGCCGAGGTGTCGTTCGACGTCCACGGTGACGGGTTCGGCGGGCGGCCCGATCGGCGCCGGCGTCGCGATGCCGGCGAGTTCGGCGAAGATCTCCCGGTACAGGTCCTCGTACAGCCCGTCGCTGTCGCCGCCGTTGGTGAGCAGCACGACCGCGAGGCCGTCGTCCGGCAGCACCCGCAGGTAGGCGTTCTGCCCGATCGTCGAGCCGTCGTGCCCGATGAGCCCGCGCCCGTCCCAGGTCAGCCGGAACCAGCCGAGGCCCCACGAGTCGCCGAGCGTCCGCCTGTCCGGCAGTTCCGCCTGCTCGGCGGCCATGGCGGCGGCGCCCGCCTCGCTCAGCAGCCGCGCCCCGCCCGGGGTGCGGCCGCCGGTCAGGTGCATGCGCGCGAAGGCGAGCACGTCGGCGGCGGACGAGCCGATCAGCCCGGCGGGACCGGCCGAGCGCGGCAACTGCCACACCCGGGCCCGGGACGGCTCGGCCCCGTCGGCGCTCACGTGCCCGACGGCGGCGCGGTGCAGCAGCGCCTCCTCCGGCAGCGTGATCGTGCGCCGCAGGCCGAGCGGCGCGAAGAGCCGCTCGCGCATCGCCTCGTCCCACGTCCGTCCGGTCAGCCTCTCGATCACCCGGCCGGCCAGCGAGAACCCGGAGTTGCAGTACGACCAGGTCGCGCCCAGCGGATGGTTCTGCGCCACGTCCGCCAGCACGGCCGTGTACCTCTCCAGGCAGTCGTCGCCGCGCCCGGTGTCGGTGAACACGTCGCCGTCGATGCCGCTGGTGTGCGTCAGCAGATGCCGCGTCGTCACGCGCTTGGCGGCGTCGGGGTCGGCGAGCCGCAGCTCGGGCAGCACCTCGCAGACGGGGGCGTCGATGTCGAGCAGGCCCTCGTCCACGAGCTGCATCGCGACGGTCGTCGTCCACACCTTCGTGATCGACCCGATCTGGAACACCGAGTCGGTCGTCGTCTCCACGCCGGTGTCCTTGTTGAGGAGGCCGTAGGCGGCCTCGGCCAGCTCGTCCTCGCCGCCGGGCCGCAGCCGCAGGATGCCGAGCGACGCGCCGGGCACCCGGCGCCGCGCGGCGAGATCGGCGAGCCGCCGCCACCAGTGCCCCGCGTCGATGGGCGGGCGGACGGCCCGCGTGCCGTCCGGGGACGCCGGCGGCTGCTCGGGGACGGGCGCGTCCATGCGCGGGCGCCCGGTCACCCCCAGATCTCCTCGGCGGTCTCCGCGATGAGGCGCAGCTTCGCGGCCTGCTCCCCGGCGGTCAGCACGTTGCCCTCGACGGTGGAGGAGAAGCCGCACTGCGGCGACAGGCAGATCTGCTCCAGCGGCACGAACCGCGACGCCTCGTCGACGCGGCGCTTGAGGTCGTCCTTGGACTCCAGCTCGCCGCGCTTGGTCGTGACCAGCCCGAGCACGACCATCTTGCCCGGCGGGACGAACCGGAGCGGCTCGAAGCCGCCGGACCTGGCGTCGTCGTACTCCAGGAAGAACCCGTCCACGTCCAGCCCGCCGAACAGCGCCTCGGCGACGAAGTCGTAGCCGCCCTCCGCCGTCCAGGACGAGCGGAAGTTGCCCCGGCACATGTGGGTGGTCACGTTCATGCCCTCGGGACGTCCGTCCAGCGCGGCGTTGATCTGCTCGATGTAGCGCAGGTGCAGGTGCTCGGCGTCGTCGCCCCGCTCGGTGATCATGGCGCGCTGCGCCGGGTCGTTGAGGTAGGCGAGGCTGGTGTCGTCCAGTTGCAGGTACCGGCATCCCAGCTCGCCGAGCCGGCGCACCTGCTCGGCGTACGCGGCGGCGAGGTCGGACCAGAACTCCTCGATGCCGGGGTACACCTCCGGGTCTATCGACGCCGGGCCGCCCCGGTAGTGCACCATGTTCGGCGACGGGATCGTCAGCTTCGGCGTCACCCCGTCGCCGGTCACGCCCTGCAGGAACGCGAAGTGGTCGGCGAAGATCGTCTCCTCCAGCCGGACCTTGCCGTGCACCCGCAGCGCCGCCGCGCTGAACTCGATGTCCCCGGCCTCGTTGTGGAACCGGACCTTGATCTTGTCGTCGGCCGGGCTGATCCCGCCGAGCCGGTAGATGAAGTCCATGTGCCAGGACGTGCGGCGGAACTCGCCGTCGGTCGCCGACCGCAGCCCCGCCTCCCGCTGCATGGCGACCGCGTCGCGGACGGCGGCGTCCTCGGCCGCGGTCAGCGCCGCGTCGTCGATGCGCCCCCGGGCGTGGTCCTCTCGGGCGGCCAGGAGCTCCGGCGGACGCAGCAGGCTGCCGACATGGTCGGCCCGGAACGGTGGTGCGGTGCGCACGGACATGACGTTGCTCCTTCCGGGGGGAAGGGACCGGTCCTGTCAATTTAGGCACACTCGCGACGACGATCAACAATCTGACCAAAAGGCGCAATCTTCGCAAATGCCCACCCAGTGCCGCGGGCGTCGTCAGGTCAGGGACGGGGCCAGGGCCTGCCGGCGAGCCGTTCGATGTCGGTGTTGAACCGCTGCAGGTAGCCGGCGAACGCGGTGACCTCCTCGGGGGTCCAGCCGGCCATGATCTTGTCAACCCCCCGCACGATCCGGCCGCGTTCCTCGTCCAGGCGGCGTTCGCCCTCGGCCGTGATGCGGAACTTGCGGGCGATGCCGCCCGCCGGGTCGGGGATGCGCTCGGCCAGCCCGTCGCGCAGCATGGCGGACGTCTGCCGGTTGAGGGTGGAGGGGTCGAGGTCGAACGCCTCGCTGAGCTCCCGGATGGACATCGGGCCCTCGATGCGCAGCCGGCTGAGCAGTACGTACGCGCTCTGCTCCAGGGCCCCGGAGGTGCGCCGGGCGCGGCGGGTGGCCATGTGGTGCCGGCTGAGCAGCATGGTCTCGTACTCGATCAGGTCTGTGGGCTTGTCCACGGCACCATCCCTACCACAGTGACGTGCATCATGCATGACTTGTGCACCAGCCACTTTATATGTAGGGCGCACAAGTTTCGGTCTTCAGGTCCGGCAGAAGGGAGCTCACGTGGACGACGACTACACGTCCACCGCCCGTCCGGGGAAATCGTCGGCGTGCTCGCCTCGGCCGGCATCGTCGCGGCTTCCGCACCGGCCTGCTGATCGGCTGCGGCGTCGCGGTCGTCGCGGCCCTGATCGCCATGACGCTCCCGCGGCGCTCCACCCGGCCGCCCGCCGAGCACGCCGCCACCGGTACGCCCGCCGCCTCCCGGGCCTGACGCCGCTCCGCTCCGGAGTCGCCGGGTCCAGTGGATCAGGTGACAACGGGCGGATCGGCTGCAAGGCTTTGCTCGCACCTTCCGCCGCCGCGGCGAGCGGGGTGCGTTCAGGCCGGCGCGCTCTCGGGGTCAGCGCGGCACAGGGGAGAGCGAGGAGGCGACGGCTGTGACGGTCTCGATGGTGAAGGGCCAGCGGATCTCGCTGGAGAAGCCCGGCGGTGCGCTGAGCATGGTCCGGATGGGCCTGGGCTGGGACGCGGTGAAGAAGAAGGGCTTCTTCGGCTCCCGCGAGCGGGACATCGACCTCGACGCGTCCTGCGTGCTCTTCGCCGACGCGAACCTCGCCGACGTGGTGTACTTCGGCAAGCTCGTCAGCGACGACGGCTCCGTCCGGCACACCGGCGACAACCTGACGGGCGCGGGCGACGGCGACGACGAGTCGGTCATCGTCGACCTCAACCGCCTCCCGGTGCACGTCACCTCGCTGGTGTTCACCGTCAGCTCGTTCAACGGCCAGAGCTTCAACGAGGTGGAGAACGCCTTCTGCCGGCTGGTCAACGAGCTCGACGGCGGTGAACTCGCCCGGTACACGCTGACCGGCGGTGGCGCCCACACCGCCATGATCATGGCCCGGATCTACCGGCACAACGGCGGCTGGAAGATGAACGCGATCGGCGAGCCCTGCCACGGCCGCACGTTCCAGGACATGCTCCCGGCGATCGCCGCCCACGCCTGACCGCCGATGACCGAACTCACCCGCGGCGCCAACGCTGCGCTGCCCGCCCGGCGGGTGACCGCGACCGTCTCCTGCGCCGCGCCCGTGGACGTCAGCGCCCTGCTCGTCGGCCCCGACCTGCGCGTCCGCTCCGACGCCGACCTGGTGTTCTTCAACGCCCCCGAGGCGCCGGGCGTCCGCTGGACGGGCGGCGGCGGCCAGCGCGTCGAACTCGACCTGGACGCGGTCCCCGCCGACGTCACCGCGGTGCTGATCGCGGTCAGCCTCACCGGCGCGGCCGCGTTCGGGACGATGCCGCCGCCGCAGGTCGATCTGGCCACCGGCGACGGCGCCCGGGTGGCCGCCTTCACCGTGCGGGGTCTCGGGCCGGAGACGGCCATCATCGGCCTGGAGATCTACCGCCGGGCCGACCGGTGGAAGGTGCGCGCCGTCGGCCAGGGCTACGCCGGCGGCCTCGCCGAACTCGTCTCGGCGCACGGCATCGAGGTCGACGACCCGGGTGAGCCGGAACCTCCGGCGCCACCGCCTCCCGCCACCGTGCCGCCGCCCGTGCCGCCGCCCGCGCGGCCGGCCCCGCCGCAGCCTCCGCGGCCTCCGCAGCCCCCGCAGCCACCCGCGCAGCAGCCACCGCCGCCGCCACCGGCCGGCGAGGTCGACTACCTCGAACGCTGCTGGCTCATCTGGGAGGACGCGAGCCGCTCGCTGGCCGCCTTCCGCTCCGCCACCGAGCACGCGCTGACCGTCCGCAACGAGGAGATCGCCGGACGGCGTCCCCGCGGGCGCTTCGACGAGCTCATGACCGCCGCCGACCAGCGCCTGCGGGCCGACGCCGCGCAGCTCCGCGACGAGCTGGCCCGGGTGGAGCCGCACGTCGCCGCGGAGGCGGCGCCGTTCGATGCGCCGTCCTGGCTGACCTGGCGGCCCCGCACCGACCTCGCCGACGGCGTGCTGCTCGGCCGGCTGTCCACCGCCGAGCTGCCCGACCTGCGGATACCGCTCGTCCTGCGGCTGCCCTGGCGGCGCGGCATGTGGATCTCGCGCGGCACGATGCCCGGCGACTCCGTCGCCTACGCCTGGTCGCTGGCGACCCGGTTCCTGGCCGCCGCCCCGCCCGGCCTCGTCGGCCTCGAGGTGATCGACGCGGCGGGGCTGTCCGGCGCGGGCTGGCTGCACGGCTTCGACCCGGCGACGTCCGCCCGGCTGCTGGGCGGCGGTGTGGCCGTCGGCACCGGGGCCGCCGAGCGGATCCGGCGCCTGCTCGACCTGGTCGACCTGCGCAGGATCGGCGGCGGTGAGGAGAACCGGCCCGGCGACGGCCCGCCCGTCCGCCTGGTGATGATCCTCGACGCCGGCGCCGCGCTCGACGGCGAGAACGCGCACCAGCTCCTGCGCCTGGTGGAGGACGGCCCCGCGGCCGGCGTGCCGGTGCTGCTGGTGGAGACCGACACCCCGGCCGCCGAGTCCGTGCGCGCTCTCAGACTCCGCCAGACGTGCAACAACCTCCCGTCCAGCGAGGACGCCATCGGCGACTCATGGGTCGGCACGGACTGGACGCTCACCCCCGACGTCCTCCCGGACGCCGCCGGCGCGCACGCCCCCGCCCTGTTCAGCCACGTCCTGAGCCTCCACGCCCGCACCCTGGCCTCCTATGACTAGGACGGGACGAGGCAGAGCCGGGCGATCCGCTCCTGGAGTCCGGCGCGCGCCGGGACGACGAGCCCCGTCGCAGACGCGTTGCCATGACTTGACCTCATCATGACTAACGGCGCATTCCACTCCGGCGGATACTGCGTACGGTGACGGCATGGCGAATGCCGTGTCACGACAGCAGGTCATCGAAGTGGCGGGCAGGCTGTTCGGCGAAGTCGGCTACGACGGGACGTCCCTGCGGCTCATCGCGGACGCCATGGGGACCACCCCCGCGGCGATCGTCGAGGTCGCCGGGGACAAGCGCGCGATCTATCTGAAGGTGATGGATCGGGCCGCCGAGGCCGAACGCGCCATGCTCGAATCCGTCGTGTCCCAGGCCGAACCCGGCCTGGACGCCGTCCACCAGATAGTGGACACCTACCTGGACTTCTACCTGGAGCATCCGCGCAACCGCGCCCTGTGGGCCCACCGCTGGGTCGACGACGCCGCCGACATCCCGGACGTGGAGGACCGCTACGCCCGTCCGCTGCTCCACCTGGCCGCCCCCAAGTTCCGCGGCGTGGTCCCGCCGGACGTCGACCCCTACTTCGTGCTCGGCACGATCATCTGGTGCGTGCACGGCTTCCTCGGCTCAGGCATCCTCGACCGCGCCCAGGGCGTGCGCCGAGCCGACGACCCCAAGGCCGTCGCCTCTTTCCGCCGTCACCTGCACATCCTCGTCGACAGACTGCTGACCCCGCCCTGAACGGGAGCCTGAGCTGGGGGAGCATAGCCCCCGCCGGGCCCGGGGGGGGTGAAACGACGAAGGAGCGACGGGGAAGGAGCATCAGCTCCGACCACACCGCTCCCAACTTCGAGGTGGGCGATACTGGGATTGAACCAGTGGCCTCTACCGTGTCAAGGTAGCGCTCTCCCACTGAGCTAATCGCCCTTGTGCATGCTGCGAGGTGGAGACGGGATTTGAACCCGTGTACACGGCTTTGCAGGCCGTTGCCTCGCCTCTCGGCCACTCCACCAGAGCGAGGCCTGATGGGGCCTCTCAGAGCGGACGACGGGATTCGAACCCGCGACCCTCACCTTGGCAAGGTGATGCTCTACCAACTGAGCCACGTCCGCGTGCCGTCCGGGGGTCGCCCCCCGGGCTCGCACGGACAACTCTAGCGGAATCCGGGAGTGCTTGCGTAATGACCGTCCTCCGACTCGGTGAGCTCGGCGTGGAGGGTGTTCCAGAAGTCGAGTTCCCTGTCCTCTTCGAGGTGGGCGATGCGGCCCCAGAACTCCCGGTCCTCGGCCTCGTGGGCGGCGGCGAGGGAGAGGGCGGGCATGAGGGTGGTGCCGGCGTCCGCCGCGTCGAGGTCGGCCGGGGTGACGTCGGCGGGGAGCGCGACGGGGGCGGCGGGGCGGTGGTGCCTGCCGCGCTTGCGGACGCGGATCGGCGGCGTCGTCGGGGCCTTCGCGGCGGCGGCGCGGCCGGCGGCGAGGGCGACGGTGCCGCAGAGGACGAAGGCGAGGATGCCGCCGAGGACGACGTCCTGGGCGGGGAGCTGCTCGGCGGTGGCGGCGTGCTCGGTCTCGTGGGCCTTCGCGGACGTGGCCGGGGCGCCGACCTTGTCGACGGTGGGCGCGGGCGCGGCGTGCCGCGGGGTGTACTTGGCCTCGACCTTGATCTTGGACGGGTACCCGAAGCCGACGACGGTGTCCATGTCGCGGGTCTTGCGCATGAGCTTGTAGCCGTCGGCGTTGCCCTCGATGGTGTGGAGGGTGCGCCCGTCGACCTTCTCGACGATGCCGACGTGGTCGATCTGGTCGGTGTCGCCGGAGCCGCTCCAGTCGTAGAAGACGATGGCGCCCGGTTCGGGGTCGTGCCCCCAGGCGTCGTGCTGCTTGAACCACTGGGCGTGCTCGACGGTGGAGGCGAACTGCCCGGCCTGGCCGGTGACGTCCGCCTTGTCGGCGGCCCAGGCGAGGAACATGTCGCACCAGGGGGCCGTCGAGAAGTACTCGTCGTGGTCGCCGTCGACGTTCTTGCGGTACCACTCGCCGAACTTGGTGTAGCCGTCGCCCTTCTCGGTGTAACCGAGTTCCTTCTTGGCGATTTCGAGCAGCTTCTTGCCGACCGGGTCCATCGCGCCCCCTGCGCCTCGCTCGTTCGGGCAGGGCGCCCGACCGGGACGGAACGCGACCCGTGCCAATGGTCACGTTCCGATCTCGACGGAATTTAGCCCAGGTAAACGGGGGGCGGCAAGCGGTTCCAGGGAAACGGTCAAAACGGACTACTCAGTAGTAGCCACGTGGAAGGACGGCGACCGGACACGGGGCGGCCCGCAGCATCTTGAGGGCCACCTCCCCCACGAAGACGCGGTGCGCGGCGGCGTCCTCGCTCGACGCGCAGACGAGCAGCTCGCCCTCGGGCCAGTCCACGTCCGCCAGGGCTTCGGCCACGTCGTCGCCCTCGGCGAGCTCGGCGGTCACCTCCTCGGGGAGCAGGTCGGCGGAGTCCACGGCGAGCCGGATGGCGAGCGCCAGATCGTCGCGGAGCGGATCGGCGGGCACGTCCCCGATCGCCAGCGTGACCAGCCGGAGCGGCACCTCCAGCCGCTCGGCGGCCTGCGACGCGCGGATGACGGCCTCGTCGCACTGGGGCCGCCGGACGTACATGACCGTGATCCGGCCCAGTTCGTCCGGCGGGGTGTAGCCGGACGGGGTGAGCATCACGGCCTCGGTCGCCGAGTGCAGCAGGTGGTCGGCGGCGGCGCCGACGCCGATGCGGCCGCGGGCGCCGCCCTCGGGGGAGCCGACGACGATCAGATCGGCGCCGATCCGGCTGGCGAGCACGGTGAGCCCGCGCCCGACGCTGCGCCCCTCCTGGACGATCAGGTCGGCGGGCCGGCCGTCCAGCAGGTCGGCGAGCTGGTCCAGCACGGCGCGGGCCTCGCCGGCGGCGGCCGGGAGGTCCGGCGGGTGGACGGTCGCCACGCTCAGCCGGCCGCCGGTGAGCGCGACGATCCCGCGCGCGAGGTCGAGCGCCTCCCTGCCGCCCGCGTCGTGCACGTATCCGGCGAGGACGTGTTCACCGATCATGTAACCGAGCATTCCCCGGGGGCGGCCCGTCAGACCAGGTGTGATTTGAGGTAGTTTTCCTGGTTATCACCAGTTTGGGGGATTTTTATGGGTGTCGAGGTGTCCGACCTCGAAGCCGGCCGCTGGATCATCGACCCGGCCAACTCCAGGATCATCTTCACGGTCCGGCAGCTGATGGCGACGGTGCGCGGCACCTTCCCGGACTTCGAGGGCGAGGTCGTGATCGGAGAGGACCCGCTCGACTCCACCGCCCGAGCGGAGATCCGGATGGGCTCGATCGACACCCGCAACCCCGAACGGGACAGGCACGTCCGCTCCGCCGGGATCCTGGACGTCCGGCGGCACCCGATCATGACCTTCACCGGCACGGGGGTCGAGCGCGCCACCGCCGGCCGCCGCGCCCGCACGCCCCGCTACCACTTCGCCGGCGACCTGACGATCAGGGGCGTGACACGCCCGGTCCGGCTGCTCACCGAGTTCCGCGGCGTCGGCTCCGACTCGCGGGGCGGGATCCGCGCGGGCTTCACCGCGACCGCCGTCATCAGCCGCCGCAGATTCGGCATCGAGATCGACGTCCCGCTGCAGGGCGACCGGGTCATGCTCGGCGACGAGATCACGATCGCGCTGGAGATCCAGGCCGTCCTCGCCGTGCCGGACACCGCCGCCTGACCGTGCCTGCCGCCTGACCGTGCTGGCCCGCCGGGGCCGCGCAGCCCGCTCGGGCTAGACCGCCGTATGGGCGAGCCAGTGGTCCAGGAGGGACGCGTCACCCGTCACCTTCACCTCGGAGGCGTCGTCCGGGGCGAGCCGCCGGGCGAACACGAGCAGCAGGCTCTGGACGGGCCCCGCGACGGTCATGTCCGCGTCCCCCGTTCCCTCCTCCCAGACCGCCCCCTCGGGCGTGCGGGTGATCAGCCACCCCGGAAGGGACGGCTCGGCCGGACGCAGGCACAGCGTCTCGCCCGTCCCGCGCAGCTCGGCCAGCTCCGGCTTGCGGGCCGCCGCCGTCACCGACGTCAGCAGCCCGAGGAACTCGCTGATCGCGTCGCCGGCGAGGTCGGGCGCCACCGCGAACGTCGTCCCCGCGGCGAGCGCCGCGTCGGCGTGATGGACGGCGGTCTCGTGCGTCATCCGGCGCAGCCACATGACGGTCGGCCACGTCCCGAGAACGGGATGATCGACCGACCGGTCCGGATTCGCGTCGACCGCGCCGATCAGGTCCTCCACTCCGTCGTCCAGCCAGCCGGGCCAGTCCGCGGGGGAGTCCGGCAGCGTGCGGGGGAGATCGTTCAGGACGACGGTGCCGCCGGTCCGCACCAGGTGGGACGCCCATCGGTGCGCCTGGCCGACGTGCCCGACGAGATCCCGCAGCGTCCACTCCGGGCAGGTCGGCACGCGCGTGCCGACGCCGCCGAGCGACGGGGCGGCGGCCCCGGCCGCGCCGGCGAGCCCGCGGGCGTGCTCGCGCAGCCCCTCCTTCATACGTCCGGCGTCCAGCACGTCGTCTCCTCTCAACGGATCCACGGTCCTGTACCGCGCTCGTAAGGTAGGACCTCCAGCCTGCTGGAGGTTCAACTGGTGTGACCGACGACACATCGCTGGGCATCGGCGACCTGGCGGCGCTGACCGGCGTGCCAGTGCGCACGATCCGCTTCTACTGCGACGAGGGCGTCCTGGACGCCCGGCGCAGCGCGGGCGGGCACCGGCGGTTCGACCGCTCCGCGGTCGACCGGCTCCGGCTCGTCCGGCGGCTGCGCGCGCTCGGGCTCGGCCTGCCCGCCATCGCGGCCGTCCTCACCGGGGACCGCTCGCTGGCCGAAGCCGTGGCCGCCGAACGGCGCTCGGTCGACGCCGAGCTGACCTCGCTGGCCTGGCGCCGCGCCTCGCTCCGCGCCATCGAGGACGCGGGCCCGGCGCGGCGGGCGGCGCGCCTCGACCTGCTCGCCGCGGTCCAGGACGGTCCCGCCGCGCGGGACGTCCTGCTGGGGTTCTGGCGCCGCCGCATCCTCGTCCCGCTGCCGGAGGATGCGGTGCGGGCGTTCCTGGACAAGAGCGTCCCGGAGCCGCCCGCCGACCCGACGCCGGAGCAGGTCGTCGCGTACGCCGGGATGGTCGAGGTGGCGAGCGACCGGCCGCTGCTGCGCGAGCTGCGCGCCCTCGGCCGGGTGAACGCCGACCGGGTGCGGGACGAGCCGACGCTGATCAGCGGGCTCGGCGAGGCGGCCGCGCTGGCGGCCCCGGTGGTGATCGCGGGCGGGGAGCCGGGCCCCGGCCCCGCCCTCGACCGCTTCGTCGCGGCGCACGCCGCCGGACGGGACGAACGCGACACCCCCGGCTTCCGGCGCGCCCTGCTGCCCGCCGTCGCCATGGAGCAGGACCCGCGGCTCCGCCGGTACTGGACGCTGTTCGGCGAGGTCACCGGCGCGCCCGCCACCGCCGGGACGATCAACACCTGGCTGGTCGACGCGCTCGAACGCGACGTCGCGGACATCGGCTGACGGGTCAGGAATATGATCTCGGTCCGCGCGGTTCCGGTAGGATGATTGAAAGTTCTACTATTTCGGAGGCCGGCATGCAGTTCGGGATCTTCACGGTCGGCGACGTGACACCCGACCCGACCAGCGGCGGCGTCCCGACCGAGGCCGAGCGGATCAAGGCCATGGTGGCGATCGCGCTCAAGGCCGAGGAGGCCGGGCTGGACGTCTTCGCGACCGGCGAGCACCACAACCCGCCGTTCGTCCCGTCGTCCCCGACGACGATGCTCGGCTACATCGCGGCCCGCACCGAGCGGCTCATCCTGTCCACCGCCACCACGCTGATCACCACCAACGACCCGGTGAAGATCGCCGAGGACTTCGCGATGCTCCAGCACCTCGCGGACGGCCGGGTCGACCTGATGATGGGGCGCGGCAACACCGGCCCCGTCTATCCGTGGTTCGGCAAGGACATCCGCGACGGCATCCCGCTCGCCATCGAGAACTACCACCTCCTGCACCGGCTCTGGCGCGAGGACGTCGTCGACTGGGAGGGCAAGTTCCGCACCCCGCTCCAGTCGTTCACCTCGACGCCGCGCCCCCTGGACGGCGTTCCGCCGTTCGTCTGGCACGGCTCCATCCGCAGCCCCGAGATCGCCGAGCAGGCCGCCTACTACGGCGACGGGTTCTTCGCCAACCACATCTTCTGGCCCAAGGAGCACTTCCAGCGCCTCATCAGGCTGTACCGGCAGCGGTTCGAGCACTACGGGCACGGCTCCGCCGACCAGGCGATCGTCGGCCTCGGCGGGCAGGTGTTCATGCGGAAGAACTCCCAGGACGCCGTCCGCGAGTTCCGCCCGTACTTCGACAACGCCCCCGTCTACGGGCACGGGCCGTCCCTGGAGGAGTTCACCGCCGAGACGCCGCTCACGGTCGGCAGCCCCGAGCAGGTGATCGAGAAGACCCTGACGTTCCGCGACAACTTCGGCGACTACCAGCGCCAGCTGTTCCTGATCGACCACGCGGGCCTGCCGTTGAAGACCGTCCTGGAGCAGATCGACATGCTGGGCGAGGAGGTCGTCCCGGTGCTGCGCAAGGAGTTCGAGTCGGTGCGCCCGGCGCACGTCCCCGCGGGCCCGCCGACCCACGCGTCCCGTCTCACCGAGGAGGCTCGATGAGCACCCTCGCCGTGATCTCCGCCGGCCTCGGCCGGCCGTCCTCGACGCGGCTGCTCGCCGACCGGCTGGCCGCCGCGACGACCGAGGCCCTCGGCCGGGACACCGCCGTCGAGACGATCGAGCTGCGGGACCACGCGCACGCCATGGTCGACGCGACCCTGACCGGCTTCCCGTCCGGGCCGTTCCGCGCCGCCGTCGAGACGGTGACGAACGCCGCCGGCCTCATCGCCGTGACGCCCGTCTTCAACGCGTCCTACAGCGGCCTGTTCAAGACGTTCTTCGACGTCCTGGACCGGGAGTCCCTGGAGGGCAGGCCCGTGCTGCTGGGCGCGACCGGCGGTACCGAGCGGCATTCGCTGGCCATCGACTACGCGATGCGCCCGCTGTTCGCCTACCTGCGCGCCGGCGTCGTCCCCACCGCCGTGTACGCGGCGTCCGAGGACTGGGGGAGCGGCGAGACCGCCCTGCCCGACCGCATCGCACGGGCCGGCGCCGAACTGGCCGCACTCATGGAGGCCCGCCCGGCCCCGGCCAAGGAGGACCCGTACGAGAACCCCGTCCCCTTCGACCAGCTCCTCGCCGGCCGCTGACACGGCCTTCTTAAGGCTTGGCTTATATAAGCCGAGACTGTACCTTGGGGGCCGTGCACGCGTTCGATGTTCTGGGCGACCCGGTGCGGCGCCGGATTCTGGAGCTGCTCGCCGAGGGCGAGCGGTCCTCCGGTGAGCTGACGGCCGTCGTCCGGGAGGAGTTCGGGATCTCGCAGCCCGCGGTGTCGCAGCACCTCAAGGTGCTGCGCGACAGCGGGTTCGCGGTGGTCCGGGCGGAGGGGACGCGCCGGCTCTACGCCGTCGACTCCGCGCCCCTGCGAGAGGTCGACGCCTGGCTCGACCGCTTCCGCCGCTTCTGGACCCCGCATCTGGACGCCCTGGCGACCGAGATCGCCCGGGGCAAGCGCGCACGCCGCCACGACTCAGGGAGCGAGCCATGATCGAAGTCACGGGGCAGATCAACGCGGTACGCCGGAAGGTCGGCGAGCGGGTGCTGGAAGCCGGCACCGCCCGCACCTCGACCGTCAGCCAGGTCTACGACACCGACGTCGACGACCTGTGGGACGCCGTCACCAACCCCGAGCGGATCCCGCGCTGGTTCCTGCCGGTGTCCGGCGACCTCCGGCTCGGTGGCCGCTACCAGCTCGAAGGCAACGCGAGCGGGACGATCGAGCTCTGCGACCCGCCCAAGGGCTTCTCCGCGACCTGGGAGTTCGGCGGGCAGACCTCCTGGATCGAGGTCCGGCTGAGTCCGGAGCCGGACGGGCGGGCGCGCTTCGAACTGGAGCACATCGCCCACGTCGACGACGGCATGTGGAACCAGTTCGGGCCCGGCGCCGTCGGCATCGGCTGGGACCAGGGCCTTCTCGGCCTCGCGATGCACATCGCGACCGGCCGGAGCGCCCCCGACGAGGTGGGTCCGGACTGGTCCACGTCAGACGAGGGCAAAGAGTTCACCCGGCAGAGCGGCGAGGCCTGGTTCGCGGCGCACGTCGCGTCCGGCGCCGACGAGGCCACCGCCCGCGCATGCGCGGACCGCACCATCGCCGCCTATACCGGGGAAGCGGGGTGACCTCCGGATCGTGACGCGGCCGGGCCGGGGCTGAGGCCGAGATCGACCGCCGCGGAACACGCCCGGTGCCCGCCCTCCCCGGGCGGCACGGGCCGGCGCGGCAGAATGACGAGCGTGGATGTCAGGGTCGGCGTCCGCGTCGAGGGGGTCGTGCAGGGCGTCGGGTTCCGGCCGTTCGTGCACGGGCTGGCGACCGGCCTCGGCCTTTCCGGGCTGGTCGGCAACGACGCGGGCGGCGTGTTCATCGAGGTCGAGGGCGCGGCCGACGTCGTCGGACGGTTCCTGGACGGGCTGCGCACGCGTCCGCCGCGGCTCGCCGTCGTCGAGCGCGTCACCACCCGGGAACTGGACGCGCGGGGTCTGGCGGGCCGCGGCGGTTTCGCGATCGTGGGCAGCGACCCGTCGGGGGAGCGCCGCGCGCTCGTCTCCTGGGACTCCGCGACCTGCGACGACTGCCTGCGCGAACTCCGCGACCCGGCCGACCGCCGCCACGCTTACCCGTTCATCAACTGCACGAACTGCGGGCCGCGCTTCACGATCGTGAAGGACGTCCCGTATGACCGGCCCAACACGACCATGGCGGGCTTCGCGATGTGCGGGCAGTGCGCCGCCGAGTACGCGGACCCGGCCGACCGACGGTTCCACGCCCAGCCGGTGTGCTGCCCGTCGTGCGGGCCGTCCCTCGCCCTGCACCCGCACGCCGGCGACCCGCTGACCGCCGCCCGCGGCATGCTCGCCGCCGGCGCCGTCCTCGCGGTGAAGGGCCTCGGCGGCTACCACCTGGCGGCGCGGGCGGCATCGCAGGACGCGGTCGGCGTGCTCCGCTCGCGCAAGCACCGCGAGGACAAGCCGTTCGCCGTCATGGTCCCCGACCTCGCGGCGGCCCGGACGCTGTGCACGCTCTCCGACGCCGAGGAGGCGCTGCTCACCGGCCCCCGCCGTCCCATCGTCCTGGCGCGCCGCCGACCGGACGCGGCACTCGCCGACGACGTCGCACCCGGCAACCGACACCTCGGCCTCCTGCTGCCCTACACCCCTCTGCACCACCTCCTCGTCACCGAGCCCATCGTGCTGACCAGTGGAAACGTGTCGGACGAGCCGATCGCCCACCGGGACGGCGAAGCCTTGGAGCGGCTCCGCGGCATCGCCGACGCGTTCCTGTTCCACGACCGTCCCATCCACACCCGGGCCGACGACTCGGTGGTACGGATCTTCCGCGGCCGTCCGCTGCCGGTGCGCCGCGCCCGCGGCTACACCCCGGAGCCCGTGCCGATCCCGGACGGACGCCCCGTCCTGGCTTGCGGCGCCGAGCTGAAGAACACGTTCTGCCTGAGCCGCGACGGCCGGGCGTTCGTCTCCCACCACATCGGCGACCTGGGGAACTACGAGACCCTCCGCGCCTTCGAAGAGGGGATCGCGCACTTCCGGCGACTCTTCGACATAACCCCCGAACTCATCGCCTACGACCCGCACCCGGAATACCTGTCGACGAAATACGCGCTAGGCCAGGAGCTGCCATCCGTCGCCGTCCAGCACCACCACGCGCACATCGCGTCCTGCCTGGCCGACAACGGCGTGGACGGCCCGGTCATCGGCGTCGCGTTCGACGGCACCGGATACGGCACGGACGGCACCCTCTGGGGCGGCGAATTCCTCGTCGCCGACCTGCGAGGCTTCGAAAGAGCGGGACACCTGGAACCGGTTCCCATGCCCGGCGGGGCCGCCGCGATCCGCGAACCATGGCGGATGGCGGCTGCATACGGCGCCTCCGAAGACCTCCCGGTAGCCCGCCGCCCTGAATGGTCCACCGTCGCGGACATGGCCGAACGCCGCGTCCACGCTCCGCTCACGTCGAGCATGGGCCGCCTGTTCGACGCGGTCGCCGCCGCCCTCGGCGTCCGGGACCGCGTCGACTACGAGGGCCAGGCCGCCATAGAACTTGAGCAGCGCGCCGACCCCGCCGTCCACACCGCGTACTCGGCGACGATCACCGACCGGTTCGTCGTCCGGGGCCGTGACCTGCTGGAGGCGGTGGTATCCGATCTCAAGACGGGCGTCCCCGTTCCCACGATCGCGGCGCGATTCCACAACGGCGTCGCGGCGCTGATCGTCGGCGCGGCATCGCGCATCCGGGAGGAAAGGGGACTTGGCGTGGCCGCCCTCTCCGGCGGCGTATTCCAGAACATGCTCCTCCTGGAACGCGCGGTATCCGGTCTTGAAGATGCGGGATTCGAGGTACTGACCCACCACCGAGTTCCACCGAATGACGGCGGCATCAGCCTGGGCCAGGCCGCCGTAGCCACCGCCCGACACAGCTACGGGTGATTCCGGCGAGCCTCCCGCCATTGACCCGAGCGACGCCTTCGTGCCGTCGGCTCATCGCCGCCGTGGACTTTCCCAGAATGACCACGCAACTGCACCTGGCGACGGCATGATCACCAGATGGCAGACGAATGGGACGTGGCGCAGGATCGGGAGCCGCTTTCGTGGCGGGTACGGCGCTGGGCGGCGCCGATCGCAATGGCCGCATCGGTCGCCGCCTCCATAACCGCGGTGCAATGGCTGGCGGACGACGGCGTCCCGCCGACAACGCCTCAATGGAAAGACCGGCGTCCGCGCTTCATCCTCACCGTGGGGGAGACGGGGAATTCCGCGCCGGGCGACGGGCCCGTGCCGTGGTTCCAGGTGCGCCCACTCCAGGCGGACGTACGGACACCGTCAGCGGACACCGTGATGCCGCTTCCGTCCGCCGGTGAAGCACGGGAAATCCTCGCGGGCCCCAAGGGGACGTTCGTGGTCGCCGCCTTCCGGAAAGAGCCGTGCGAGTCACGGTTCTACCGGTTCGGACTGACCGACGACGGCCACGTGAAAAGCCTCAAGCCGCTTCGCGGGGAAGCCGTCCCCGCACTCGTCGGCGGTTTGGCGATGAGTCCGGACGGCGACCGTCTCGCCTACACGACTACTTCCTGTACCGGCGATACACAGCGGCCCGCGGAGCCACGCGCCAACGTGAGCGTCCTCGACATCGGCTCAGGCCACACCCGCACCTGGCACACGGCCGGCGCGTCGGTCATCGGCGAGATCGTCTGGGCCCGCAACAGCCGTACGCTCGGCTACACCATCAGCGACGTCCACCCAGGCGCCTCTCTCGGAACCGATATACGGCCCGGGCAGCCGGACTTGCTCACCCGGCGCGCGATCCAGAACGTCACCGTTCATTCACTCGACACCGACGCACAAGGCACCGACCTGCGCGCGGGCCGCACTCTGTTCCACCGAAAGGCCGGTTCCGGGACGGTCACCACCGCGGTGATGAGCCCCGACGGACGGACCGGCTACGGCACGATAAGGAAGACCCAGCCGCCGAGCACCGTCGTCTTCTCCTTCTCCGAGGGCGAGCTGATGCGCGTCACCTCGGCCATTCCGCAGAAGCCGGACACCGCGGTGGTCATCACTTTTGTCAGCGCGGACGAGCCGCGTTACGCATGCCTGAACGGTCTCGATTCCTTCGGGAGAGTGATCGGAGGCGAGTTCATGGCACGCCAGAGCGACATGGCCGGCTGCCGATCCGCCTACGCCTACTGAACAGGCGGTGGCCTGGACCGTCTCCAGGGCGGCGAGCGCGCGGTGCCGCGTTGGGAGGGGCGTCCTGGTGCGTCGTGGGTGCGACAGAAGCGGCGCTGGATCCACGGCGTCGTCGACGACGTGCTCGCGGGTGAACACGGAGGGGCCGGTCAGCGCGCCGAGTCGTCCGGCATGGGGGAGAAGGTGCGGACTTGGAGGTAACCGACGCGACCCCGTTTCCGGGGTGGCGAAGTACGCTGGGCCTGTGATTAGTTAGCGTAAGAAACTACCTGGCGGGGGTGAGGAAGGCGTGCCGTCCAAGCACTATCCGTGGGTCGCGCTGAGCAACACGACGCTCGGCATGCTCCTGGCCACGGTCAACTCCTCGATCGTGATCATCTCGCTGCCGGCGATCTTCCGGGGCATCCGGCTGAATCCCCTGGAGGCGGGCAACGTCAGCTACCTGCTGTGGATCCTGATGGGCTACATGCTGGTGTCGGCGGTGCTGGTGGTCACGCTCGGCCGGCTCGGGGACATGTTCGGACGCGTCCGGATGTACAACGCCGGGTTCGCGGTGTTCACGGTCGGGACGCTGGTCCTCGCCCTGGATCCGTTCCACGGCGCCGCGGGCGCGATCTGGCTCATCGGCTGGCGGGTGCTCCAGGGGATCGGCGGCGCGATGCTGATGGCGAACTCGGCGGCGATCCTCACCGACGCGTTCCCGGCGCACCGGCGCGGCATGGCGATGGGCGTCAACCAGGTCGCCGGCATCGCCGGGACGTTCATCGGCCTGGTCGCGGGCGGGCTGCTCAGCGAGATCAACTGGCGGCTGGTGTTCTTCGCGTCCGCGCCCATCGGGATCATCGGGACGATCTGGGCGTACCGCAGCCTGGTCGAGACCGCGAAGAAGGCGGTCACCGCGAAGATCGACTGGCTGGGCAACGCGACGTTCGCGGTCGGGCTCACCGCGCTGCTCGCCGCGATCACCTACGGCATCCAGCCCTACGGCGGGCACGACATGGGCTGGACGAACCCCTGGGTGCTGGCCGGGATCATCGGCGGTATCGCCGTGCTCGCGCTGTTCTGCTGGATCGAGACCAGGGTGGAGCATCCGATGTTCCACCTCGGGCTGTTCCGCATCCGGGCGTTCACGGCCGGGAACGCGGCCGGGCTGCTCGCCGCGATCTCGCGCGGCGGGATGCAGTTCATGCTGATCATCTGGCTGCAGGGCATCTGGCTGCCGCTGCACGGCTACGAATACCAGGACACGCCGCTGTGGGCGGGCATCTACCTGCTCCCGCTCACCGCCGGCTTCCTGGTGGCCGGGCCGATCTCCGGCCACCTGTCCGACAGGCACGGCGCCCGCGCGTTCGCGTCGGGCGGGCTGGTGCTGTCGGCGCTGGCGTTCGCCGGGCTGCTGCTGATCCCGACCGACTTCGGATACACCACGTTCGCGCTGCTGATCTTCCTGAACGGGGTCGGCTCCGGGCTGTTCGCCGCGCCCAACACCACGGCGATCATGAACGCCGTCCCGGCGGACCAGCGCGGCGTCGCGTCCGGCATGCGCTCCACGTTCATGAACGCCGGCATGGTGCTGTCGATCGGCGTGTTCTTCTCGCTGATGATCGCGGGGCTGTCCGACACCCTGCCGAAGACGCTGACGCAGGGGCTGACCGCGCACGGCGTCCCGGCCGGGCCCGCCGGGCAGGTCGGTGAGCTGCCGCCGGTCGGCACGCTGTTCGCCGCGTTCCTCGGCTACAACCCGATCCAGAACCTGCTCGCCCCGTTCCACGTGCTCGGCGGGCTCGCGCCGGACGACCTGGCGACCCTCACCGGACGCTCGTACTTCCCGCACCTGATCTCCGAGCCGTTCCACCACGGGCTGGTCATCGTGTTCAGCATGGCGATCGCGATGTCGCTGGTCGCGGCGCTCGTGTCGCTGATGCGCGGACGCCGCTACGTGCACGGCGACGACGTCCAGGACGAGCGCGAGCTGGAGCGCGCCGGCCGGGACAACGCCTAGACCCCCTACGGCGCCGGGTCCGGGCGGCTCATCGACGGCGGGCCTGCGGACCGACCCGTCGCAGGAGCAGGCGGCGCGGATCCTAGGACGGGCAGGGCTTCGCCGACGCCGGCGGTTTCTCGGACACCGCCGGTGTCGGTGCGCGTCGTGCGGGGTTCCGCGTGGGCGCACCCGGGCGGGTCCGGCGCGTGTTGTGCGCCTTCATCACGGCCTGGAGGTCCGGGAGACCGCCCCCGCCGTCGGCGTCCGACAGGGCCGGGCACGCCCAGGCGTCCTGCCGGCCCCACGAGTAGCTGATGTCGAACGCGGGCCTGGCGACGAGCCGCTCCCACCGGCCGAGAATGGATCGGAGCTGGCGCTCGCTCGGCAGCCGCCAGTTCCGCTCGCCGTCGTTGCAGGACTGGCCGAACGTCTGGAACACCGGGACGATCATGCGGCGGGGGAATCCGGCGCGGGCGGCCTGACCGACCATGGTGTCGATCGCTTCGAGGTCGCAGGCCTTGCCGTCCGTCCGGCACGGGTAGGGGTCGAGGCCGATGAGGTCGAGGTGGGTCTCGGACGGCTCGAGCGGGCGCATCGGCCAGTCGGTCAGCGACGCGAACGCCTTCTGGCCGGGCGCGTACCGGTGGACGATGTCGGCCCGCTGCCGGATCTTGCCGGCGATGTCGGGGCATTCGTCCGGGTTCGGCTCGTCGGACAGGTACCACCCGTAGACGCGTTCGTTCCCCGCGAACCGTTTCACCGTCTCGGCGAACGCCGACGTGCTCTCTTCCTGGAAGCCGCCGCAGGTGGTGTTGCCGACCCACAGCAGGGCCCGCCCGCCCTCGGGCAGGGACGCGATCTCGTCCTCGTCCGGGTCGACGTCGAACAGGTCGTAGCCGAGCGCGGCGGCCTTGGCGCGGTCGCCGGCCGGCATGTTCAGCGAGAGGTGGAGCGTGCCGCTCGCGAGGGCGGCGGCCGGACGGGCGGAGGCGTCCCCGGGCGACGGGGCGATCAGGTATCCGGTGACGGCTCCGCCGAGGGCGGCCACGGCGGCCACGGCGGCGAGATGGGTTCGCATCGACTTCATCGGCTCTCCCGGCGTCGCTGGTGTGCCCAGCGTCGCACGGACGCAGCGTGATCGCGCCGATACGGTGAGGACCGGCCGCCCGCAATGGCGCGGGCGGCCGGTCCGGAAGTACGGGCCCGAGAGCGCGGGCCGGGAAGACGGGGGTCAGACCCGCCAGGACTGGACGAGCGCGTCCAGCGTGACCTGGTCGTAGACGATCCCCTGCGAGGTCAGCTCCTGGGCGACCAGTTCGCCGTCGCCGTGGTGCTTGGCCAGCAGCCGGTACACCGCGTACGGGAACCAGTGGTTGTCGCTGATCCGCTGGATCTCGGTCACGTCGCAGGTGTAGCCCCCGGCCCGGACCTCGGCGAGCGTCGCGGCGACGTCGCCGTGCCGCCGTTCGAGGATGTCGATGACGAGGCTGCGCAGGTTCTCGGGGGACGGCGCGGTCGGCGCGGGGGCGTCGGTCGTCGTGCCGTAGGTGCTGCGGCCGTTGGGGCTCGCGCCCGCGGCGGCGGCGCTGACGACGGCCAGTTCCGGCTCGGGCGCCGGAGCCGGGGTCGGTGCCGGGGCGGCGGGGGCCTGAGCGGCCTGGACGGGCGCGCTCGGGGCCGCCTTCGGGGACGCGCCGGTCTTGCCCTCCGCCGGTTGCGCCGACGCGCCGGACTCGATCGCCTTGCCGGAGTGGCCGGGGACCTGGATCTGCGGGAACGGCCCGGTGTTGCGCAGCGGCATCAGCGTGATCTGGTTCAGCGTGACCGGCCCCGCGATGGCGCGCGTCTGCGGTTCGCGCTCCTTGGCCTCCTCCTCGTCCGCCCTCTGCGACACGTACCGGTGCAGGGTCCGCAGCAGGACGAACAGGCCGAGCATCGACACGATCGGCGGGACGGCGGCGGTCGCCTGGTAGGAGAAGGTCTTGTGCCCGACGTGGCCGACGTTGAAGATCAGGCTGGCCGTCCATCCGGCGAGGGCGATGGTCAGCGGCAGGCAGAAGTCGAGCCAGCTCAGCAGGGCCCGGCGCTTGATGACGAAGGCGTCGATCGCGAGCAGGAAGAGCCCGAGCTCCCCGACGATGATGAACAGGTCGACCAGCAGGGGGAACGATTCGGCCTTCCAGCCCCGCAGGCCGTGTTCCAGGGCCCAGTGATACAGACCGGCATAGGATTGGGCGAAGCCGCCGGCGGTGGCGGTCAGGACCGCGGCCGCCATGAAGGCGATGGCCCCCCACCGTGTGATGACCTGTGCCCGGTTGGCAGCGCTCATGCGGCGTGTGCTCCCAGATTTCTTTACTCGACCAAGAGTGATCGGTGGGAGACTATCCATTCTCTTGCCGTTTCGGGGGCGATTCGCATTACGTCTCGGTCGCATACGACCCCGACTCCGACCAGGCCTGGCGCGCCCGCGCCGCCGGACACCGGCGTGCCGGGGAAATGCCTGATTTGTCTGCATCGATGGCCGGATCGGGGGAACGCGGGGAGGACGACGGAAAGGGGGACGTCGTCATGCCACGACCGGGAATCCACGCATGCGGCGGCGAGCGCGGCGCCGGCGCCGAGTCGCGAATGGACGAGGACAACGAGCTCCGGCGCGCCGAGGCGGTGGGTGCGCGCCCGAAGGGGGAGCGGAGGGGATCGCGGTGAGCGGCGCCGACGCCGATGACGTGCTCGGGGCGGCGCTGCCGCTCGAATACGAGGAAGACCTGAACCCGCTCATGGACCGGATCGGGGACGCCCGCTGCGTGCTGATCGGCGAGGCCAGCCACGGCACGCACGAGTACTACGCGTGGCGGTCCGCGCTGACCCGGCGGCTGATCGCCGAGCGCGGCTTCTCGATCGTCGCGGTCGAGGGCGACTGGCCGGACTGCCGGCGGGTCGGCCGTTCGGTGACGCTCGCGCCCGGGGCTGCGCGGGATCCGCGGGACGCCCTGAACGCCTACGCGCGCTGGCCGACGTGGATGTGGGCCAACGAGGAGACCGTCAAGTTCTGCCAGTGGCTGCGCGCCCGCAACGCGGGCCTGCCGTCCCGCGAACGCGCCGGCTTCTACGGCCTGGACGTCTACAGCCTGTGGGAGTCGCTGCGGGCGGTCGTCGACCACCTGGCGGAGCATCGCCCGGAGTACCTGGACACGGCGCTGGACGCCTACCGCTGCTTCGAGCCGCACGGCGAGGACCCGCAGTCCTACGGCTGGAACACCGCGCTGGTCCCGGACGGGTGCGCCGAGGAGGTCATGGAACTGCTGACCAGGCTGCGCCGGCCGGTGCCGCACACCGTCCACGACCCGGAGGAGGAGTTCGACGCCCGGCAGAACGCCGAGGTGGCGGCGGGCGCCGAACGGTACTACCGCGCCATGATCGGCGGCGGGCCGGACTCGTGGAACATCCGCGACGTCCACATGGCCGACACGCTCGACCGGCTGATGGCGTTCCACGAGTCCGAGCAGGGGAAGGGCAAGGCCGTCGTGTGGGCGCACAACACCCACGTCGGCGACGCGCGGGCGACCGACATGGCCGACGCCGGCATGGTCAACCTCGGTCAGCTGGCGCGGGAGCGGCAGGGCCGGGACGGTGTCGTGCTGGTCGGTTTCGCGGGCGGGCCGGGCGAGGTCGTCGCGGCGCCGCGCTGGGGCGGCCCGATGGAGGTCATGCACGTCCCGCCGCCGGTCCGCGGGTCGCTGGAGGAGGTGCTGGCCGAGTCGGAGCTGCACCGCGGGATGTTCATCGTGCCGCCGGAGCCGGACTTGCCGTCCTTCCTCACCCGGACGCTCGGGCACCGGGCGATCGGCGTCGTGTACGACCCGGACCGCGACCGGAGGCATTACGTCCCGACCAGGCTCGCCGACCGGTACGACGCGCTGTGCTGGTTCCGGATCACGTCCGTGCTGGCGCCGCTCCACCTGGAGGCTGCGCGCCGTGGTGAACTGGAGACGATGCCGTCCGGAGTGTGAGGAGTCGTCCATGTCCTTGACCATGCGGCCGGGACCGCTCGCGGGGTCGCCCGGCGACGAGGTCAACTTCACCATCGACGGGCCGAAGCACCGGTTGTTCATGCACGAGTTCCCGCGCCGCGTCCACGCCTGGTTCGCGGGGGAGATCGTCCTCGACACCGAGCGCGGGCAGTTCCTGCACGAGACGGGCCTGCTGCCCGTCCTGTACGTCCCGGAGGAGGACGTGCGGACCGACCTTCTGGTGCGGACCGACCACACGACGTACTGCCCGTTCAAGGGCGACGCCGCGTACTGGACGATCCGGGCCGGCGGGCGCGAGGCGGAGAACGCGGTGTGGGCGTATCCGGAGCCGAAGCCCGAGGCGCCGTGGTTGCGCGGGCTGATGGCGTTCTACTGGAAGCCGATGGACGCCTGGTACGACGAGGACGAGGAGGTCCACGGGCACCTGCGCGACCCGTTCCACCGCGTCGACGTGCGCCGCGCGCGCCGCCACGTCCGGGTGCTGCGGGACGGCGAGGTCGTCGCGGAGACCGAGCATCCGCTCGTGCTGTCGGAGACCGGGCTGCCGAACCGGTACTACATCCCGGTCGAGGACGTCCGCCGCGAACTGCTGGCCCGGAGCCGGAAGCGCACCGTCTGCCCCTACAAGGGCGAGGCGACGTACTGGTCGCTGGAGGGCGCCGACGACGTCGGCTGGTCGTACGAGGAGCCCCTGGAGGACGCGACCAAGATCGCGGGCTGTCTGAGTTTCGACCACGAGGCCCTGAGGATCGAGTCCGAGCCGCCCCCGGGCGCCTGACGGTCGAGTCGGCGCCGGCCTGGCCGGCGCCCTGCGGCGGCGGTCACCGGCTGCGCGCCTCGGAGTCCGGGTTCTCGCGGTGCACAAGGGGCCGCCTTCCGGTTTACAGTTCACATGACCGTGGGCAGTGACCGTGAGCAAACGCGGCAACGGTGGGCAAAGGAGACGGGCTGTTGGCAGCGTACGCGGCGTCCTTCCCGCGGCCGGGGTTCTGGGCCTCGCTCGATCCGGCACAGCAGTCCGCCCTGCGGCAGACCGCGCGCCCCCGGCAGTTCCCGGTGAAGGCGCCCCTCGTCTACCAGGGCGACGAGTCCGACCACGTGATCATCATCGAGCGCGGCTGGGCGAAGGTCACCTCGTCCACCGCGGACGGCCACGACGTGGTCCTGGCCGTGCGCGGGCCCGGCGACCTGATCGCCGAGAGCGCGGTGCTCGGCGGGCGGCCGCGCGCCGCGACCGTCACCGCGCTGTCGCCGATCCGCGCGCTGGTCGTGCCCGCCGCCCGTTTCACGGGGTTCCTGGACGAGTACCCGGACGTGTGGATGCTCGTCACCGGGACCTTCGTCCAGCGCATGGACGACTCCGACCGCCGGCTCACCGCGCACGTCACGAGCCGGGGCCCGCAGCGCCTCGCCGGGCTGCTGAGCGACCTCGCCGAACTGTCGGCCCACCACGCCCCGGCCGCGCCGGACGGGTCGATCGAGATCGGGCCGCCGCTGTCGCAGGAGGAGCTCGGCAGCTGGATGGACGCCTCCCGGGAGACGGTCGCGCGCGCCCTCAACGGCCTGCGCCGCGAGGGGCTGATCCGCACCGGCTGGCGCAGGATCACCGTGGTGGACCTGCCCCGGCTCCGCGAGTTCGCCAAGGAGAACGACTGACGGCCCGGTGCCCGGCGCGCCGGGGGAGGGGACGACCTCGGGGTGCGGTGGGTCCGGCGGTTCGCGCAATAGGATCCCCGGGATGAGCGGCGACGGCTACCACCACGGCGACCTGCGGCGGACGATCATGGAGGCCGCGGTCGCGGCGATCGCCGAGTCGGGCCCGGCCGGGTGGAGCCTGCGCGAGCTGGCCCGCCGCGCCGGCGTGTCGCATGCCGCGCCCGCCCACCACTTCGGCGACAAGACGGGCCTGCTGACGGCCGTCGCCGCCGAGGGGTACGCCCTGTTCGCGGACGACCTCGAAGCGGCCGGCGACGACCTGCACGCGGTCGGGCTCGCCTACGTCCGCTTCGCCGTCGATCATCGGGCGCACTTCGAGGTGATGTTCAGCCCCGGCCTCTACCGGGCCGGCGACCCCGGTCTGGCGGCCGCCCGTGACCGCGCCGGGCGCGTCCTCGCCGCGGGGGTCCGGGACGCCTCGCGGGGGCGCCCGGAGAGCGACCGGACGCGCGGCCTCGCCGCCTGGTCGATCGTGCACGGCTTCGCGCACCTGTGGCTGAGCGGCGCGCTGCCCCCGGAACTGGGCGACGACCCCGTGGCCGCCGCCCGTCCCGTGATCGAGCACCTCTTCAAGCCCTGAGCCCCCCGTCCCAAGGCCTGCCCCCGCGCCGAGCCCCGATCCCGCGCCGAGCCCCGATCCCGCGCCGAGCCCCGATCCCGCGCCCCGCGGGTCAGGCGGACGGCGGCGGCCCGAGCAGTTCGATGGCGTGCCGCGCCGCCACGTGCCCGAGCGCGGCGGGATCGACGGGCCCGGGAACCGGCAGGTGCCGGCCGGCCGCGGGCTCGCCCGCCTCGGCGGCGAAGTCCTCGAACCCGGCCGGGGTGGTCAGCTGGAGGGCGCGCAGCGGCTCGTCCGGTGCGACGAGGAAGGTGTGCGGCAGGCCGACCGGCAGCATCACGAAGTCGCCGGGACCGGCCTCGAACTCCTCGCCGTCGCAGCGGAAGCGCGCCGTCCCCGACAGGACGTAGAAGAGTTCGTCCTCCTTCAGGTGGCGGTGCAGTGGCGGCGCGAACCCGGGCGGGTTGACGAACTCCGCGACGGTGAGGGCGCCGCGGGTCCGCGCGCCGGACGCTTTGACGGTGGCAAGGCTCCCGAGGAACCACAGGGCCTCGCCCTCGTCCGGACCCAGCCGGTAGGGCCGGACGACCGGCTCCGATGCCGTCTCCATGGCCATCCCCATTTCGATAGACGACGTTATGGTGAATATATCCTTAGTATGTTGAAGATGGAAGAGCGGCGTTGAGGATGGAAGAGCGGCAGGGCCGGGAGGCCCCGGGCAGGCGGCGGTACCGTTCCTCCCTCCGGGAGGACGCGGCGCGCCGTACCAGGCAGGCCATCGTGGCGGCGGCGGGCGAGCTGTTCGTCCGGGACGGATACCGGGCCGCGTCACTGGCCGAGGTCGCGGCGGCGGCCGGCGTCGCCCGCCCGACCGTGACCGCCGCCTTCGGCTCCAAGCCCGCGCTGCTGAAGCAGGTCCTGGACGAGGCCCTGGCCGGCGACGACGAACCGGTCCCGGTCGCCGACCGTCCGTGGTTCCGCCCTGTCTGGGACGCCGCGACCCCCGCCGCGGCGCTGGACGCCTACGCGGACGTGTGCACGCTGATCGGCGGACGCGCGGCCCGGATCTTCGAGACCGTGCGGCGGGCGGCCGACGCCGCGCCGGAGACGGCCGAGCTGTGGCGGACGCTCCGCGCCAACAGGCGGGCCGGGGCGCGGATGGTCGTCGACCACGTGGTGACGCTCGGGCCGCTGCGCCCCGGCCTCGGCACGGAGCGAGCCGTCGACGTCCTGTGGACGTTCAACGACCCGGCACTCTACGAGGCGCTCGTCCACGAGGCCGGATGGCCCGAGCCCGAGTTCCGCGACTGGCTGGCCGGCGCCATGCGCGCGGGCCTGCTCCCGTCGCCGGGCTGACGGCGGGCTCCCGCCGCCGGTCTGACGGCGGGCCCCACCGCCAGGCCGACGGGGCCCGCCGTCAGCCTGGCGAGGTCCTCTCGTCGATCGCCCGCCGGTCGTCGGCGGAGTCCAGCGGGGGACGCTCGGGGACGACGGCGAGGTCCGCCCGGAACCGGCGGTTGAGCGCGGCGCGGAGCCGGCCGGCCGCGGTCCGGCCGCGCGGGCTGCCGATGCCGTCGACGGGCGGCGGGACGTCCAGGTCGACGGCCGCCGGCGGGCGCGGATCGGTGATCGCGGCGATCGCCACGTCCGGCAGGCGCCGCTCGACCTCGCTGTACCCGCCGTCCGGCGACCGCCGGATGACGCCGGTCTCCAGCCCGTGCCGGGCCAGGCCGAGGTCGCGGCGCTGCAGCCCGACGCAGATCCGGTAGGCGATGACGTAGCCGAGCACCGGCCCGAAGATGATCAGGAATCGGAAGAACCAGGTCGTCCAGAACAGCGGGACGTGGAACCGCTCGGCGAGGACGTCGTTGCCGCCCGCGAGCCACAGCGTCCCGTAGAAGATCACGCCGCCGACGCCGATGCCGGTGCGGGCGGGGACGTCCCGGGGCCGGTCCAGCAGGTGGTGGGCCCGGTGGTCGCCGGCGACCCAGCGCTCCAGGAACGGGTAGACGGCGAGCCCGGTGAACAGCAGCCCGGGGACGGCCAGCGCCGGGACCAGCACGCTCAGCGCGATCGTGTGGCCCAACGCGTTGATCTCCCAGGCGGGCATGATCCGCAGCGAGCCCTCCAGCCAGCCCATGTACCAGTCGGGCTGCGAGCCGGAGCTGATCGCGCCGGGGTCGTAGGGGCCGAACAGCCAGATCGGGTTGATCTGGAAGAAGGCCGCCAGCAGCGTCGTCACGCCCAGTACCCACAGGAACAGCGACGTGGTCTTGGCGATGAACACCGGGAAGAACGGGTAGCCGCGGACCGTCGTGTTCGTGCTGCCCTTGCCGGGGAACTGGGTGTGCGTCTGCCGCCAGGTCAGCACGATGGCGTGCAGAGGGATCAGCGCCGCGAGGATGCCCGGGATCAGCAGCACGTGGACGACGTACAGGCGCGGGATGATGTCGGTCCCCGGAAACTCCCCGCCGAACAGGAACATCACCGCGTACGAGCCGACCAGCGGGACGCTCGCGGTGACGCCCTCCAGGATGCGCAGGCCCGTGCCCGACAGCAGGTCGTCCGGGAGCGAGTACCCGAACAGCCCGTTCAGCATGACGAGCATGAACATGGCGATGCCGATCAGCCAGTTCAGCTCGCGCGGCTTGCGGAACGCGCCGCTGAAGAAGTTGCGCAGCATGTGGATGAGGATCGAGGCCATGAAGATGAGCGTCGACCAGTGGTGGATCTGCCGGACGAGCAGCCCGCCCCGCACATCGAAGCTGATCTTGAGAGTGGAGGCGTACGCCTCGCTCATCTCGACGCCCTTCAGCTTCGTGTAGGAGCCGTTGTAGACGACCTCCTGCATGCTCGGCTTGAAGAAGAGCGTCAGGTACACGCCGGTCAGCAAGATGATCACGAACGAGTACATCGCGATCTCGCCGAGCAGGAAGGTCCACTGGTCCGGGAACGCCTTGCGCAGTGCCCTGCGGGCGAAACCGGTGGTGCCGAGCCGCTCGTCCAGTGCCCGGGCCGAGGCGTCCGTCAGTCCCTCCATCGCCTGCATCCCTCCGTCGCGCCGCCTGTCGCGTTCTCTGGATGAGACTGAGCGGGTACGGAGGAATGTGACATTTCGGCAATGTGAGCCGCGTCACATCACCGGGAGATGTGAACCTCAGCAGGCGGGCACGGCCAGATGGCCGCGGCGCCGGTAGCGCGGCCGCCAGGTGAGCCGGTAGCAGAGCCGGATCGGCGGCGGGAGCAGCCGCAGGACGGCGCGGCGGGTGGCCTCCGGGGCGTCGTCCAGCAGCCAGGGCAGGAACACCCCGAGCCCCCGGACGCCCAGCCCGCGGCGGAGCTCCACGTCGAAGGTGCCCCATTCGAAGGGCGTCAGGGTCTCCTGGATCAGCGGCAGGACGTAGCACTCCTTGAAGTCCAGGAGAGCGTCCAGCGAGGCACGGAGCTCCCGCGCGTAGTGGGTGAACATGCGGCGGTCACGTTGCTCCAGGGCCGTGTCCACGCCGTCGAGGAGCGGGACGACCCGCAGCGTCTGCGTCGCGAGGGAGTCCAGGACGACGCCGACCCTGGCGGGCCCGTCGGCGTCCTTCGCGTACATCACCGTCCACAGGGCGCGCTTCTCGGCGTTGTCCTGGAGCCGCCAGTGGAAGGTGAACATGGACCAGGTGTTGGCGAGCGCCGTTCCGGCCTGCCGGGACGACATTCCGGTCTGCCCGAGTGCGGCCTCCAGCCGGGCCGCGTCGCGGCGGAACGCGGCGTACGCGGCGTACAGCATCGTCAGGTCGTACTTTCTGGCCACGCTTTCCATGCCGCCTCCTCGACCTCCGCGCACTGTTGACCTCCGCGCAGGCGCCGCCACAGAAGTAGACGCGCCGGACACCTCCGAATGTGACGCGATCTAGAGCCTGACTTTCTGTGGCCTGCCCCACCCTGGGCGATCTATGCGGCGCGAACCCGCGCCGGAACGGGGTTTGACGGGCAGGAGCTTGGCTTGGCGTTCACGCGGATCGCGACCGCGCCGTGCGCGGAAATTGTCCGATTGCGCAAGATTTCAATCAACGTGCAGAAAGTCGGCAGGCTAGGTGGTGGCCTTCGTGCCGCGTGCGTTGACGCGCTCCCGCTGGGGAACGATGGTGTACTTGGGGTCCTGGGCGGACCGCACACCGGCGTGGAAGATGCCGAAACGCGTGCAGGCCGAGCCCGCCAGGAGCGCCGTCCCGCTGAGCACCGCCGCCGCGCGGCTGCGGCCCCCGAGCAGGGCGCCCCCGGCGGCGCCCGCGGCCGACAGGATCTCGCCCGCGCGCACGAGCCGGCCGGCCTTGCCCTCCCGGTACGGCTCGGCGACCAGTCCGGCTCGATGTTCCATCGCCATCGACGCCGCGAGCTCCAGGGCGGCGCCGCACACGGCGGCGGTCCGCATCGGGCCCGTCTCGCGGACCGGCGCGGCGACCAGCGCCATGCCGGACGCGGCGGCCGTGGCCGAGCCGGCGAAGACGAACGGCAGCTCCCGGTGCACCTCGTGCCAGGCGGGCACCGCGGTGTCGGCGACCAGGACGGCGGTGTAGGTGGTGACGGCCGGGCCGAGCGCCGCCGCGCCGGCGGTGGCGGCCCCGCCGAGCCGCGGGAAGAGGCCCGTCACGTCGAGGACGGCCGCGCCGCCCACGGCCGGCCCGTAGGCGGCGAGCAGCCAGGAGCCCATGCTCATCGGCGACGTCGGCTTCATGACGCGCAGCATGTTGGCGAACCGCTCCGGCCGTCCGAGATCGTGGATCAGCGCCGCCGTGGAGCCGAGGATCGCGGCCAGCGAGGAGATCTTCAGCGCCCGTGCGGCGGCGGGACGGCCGGTGAGCTGCGCGCCCGCGGCCAGCACCGAGCCGGCGCCGGCCAGGCCGCCGAGGAACAGGTACGCGGCGACGTCGTTCGCCTTCCAGACCGGCGGCTTCAGGACCGGCCTGCCGTAGTAGGAGGTGAACTCCGCCTCCGGCACCATCGCCTTCTCGCCGCGCCGCCCGCGCCGGCCCCGCCGCCCGCGCCGCTCGCCGTCCGGGCGCGGCAGGCCCGCCCCGACCTGCGCCTCACGGCCGGGCCGCGCGCCGTGCACGCCGTCCTTGCCCACTCCTGACTCGCTCATCGCGGGCCTCCACGGCCATGGGCGGCGAAGACGGTGGCGAGCCCGCCGGCCAGCGCGGCCGCCGCCAGGCCCGCGTGCTTCCACAGGGACGGCAGGTCGCGCGTGGTGACGACCGGGTCAGGTGGCAGCCCGTAGACCTCCGGGTCGTCCAGCAGCAGGAAGAACGCGCCGTCGCCGCCGACGCCGTCGTCCGGATCGTGGCCGTACAGGCGGGCGTCCTCGACGCCGAGGTCGTGGAGCTGGTCGACGCGCAGCGCGGCCCGCTCCCGCAGCTCGTCCAGCGGGCCGAACTGGATCGAGTCGGTCGGGCACGCCTTGGCGCAGGCCGGCTCCTGGCCCGCCCCGAGCCGGTCGTAGCACAGGGTGCACTTCCAGGCCCGCCCGTCCCCCTTGCGCTGGTCGATGACCCCGTACGGGCAGGCGGGGATGCAGTAGCCGCAGCCGTTGCAGATGTCCGACTGGACGACGACCGTGCCGAACTCGGTGCGGAAGAGGGAGCCGGTCGGGCAGACGTCCAGGCAGGCGGCGTGCGTGCAGTGCTTGCACACGTCCGACGCCATCAGCCAGCGGAAGTCGGTGCCGCCGTCACCCGGCGCGTCGCCGTGGTCCACCCCGGGATCGGCCTGCCCCATGGGCTTGTTCTGCTCGATGAACGCGACATGCCGCCAGGTGTCGGCGCCGAGGCCCTGGGTGTTGTCGTAGGACATGCCGGTGAAATCCAGGCCGTCCTCGGGGACGGCGTTCCACTCCTTGCAGGCCACCTCGCACGCCTTGCAGCCGATGCACACGGACGTGTCGGTGAAGAAGCCCATCCTCGGAGGGGCGTCCGCATAGCCCGCGCCGGCGGCGGTATGGCCCGCGCCACCCGCGATGTCCGGTTCGGCTCCCGCGAGCAGGTTCCGTCCGACCAGACTGCTCATCCAGGGACCTCCCATGCGCGGCTCCGAACCTTCTCCGACTTCCCGGAGGCGCGCCTTCTACACGCGGGAGAATCCGTCGACCGGTATCCGGCGACGACCGGGGCCGGGACGTCGCCGAAGGCACCGTGAACCCGCTGGAACTCTCCCCGCGGAGCTAGTCCTCGGACAGCGCCTTCCAGTGCCGGTCGGCGGCGGAGCGCCAGGCGTTGTGGCGCTCGTGGAAGAGCGTGAAAGCCTGCGAGCCGCTCCAGTCGTCCGGGAGCAGCTCGGCCGGGAGGGCCGGGTCGAGGAACGGGAACCGGCGCCATTCCTGGACGAGCCGCGTGTGCGCGGCGAACGTGCCCGGGTCGTCGGCGGGACGCAGCGCGCCGACGGCTTCGAGGAAGTCCTCGTAGGAGAGTTCGATCTCGTCCAGGTCCCATGCCTGCCGGGCCACGCGGCGCGCCTCGGTCAGGTCGCCGAGGCGTCCGGTGAACAGGGTGGAGCTGTCCGCGACGCCGATCTCGGCGAGGACACCCCGCACCTCGGGCTCGCGCTCCGGGTGCGGGCTCACCCACACGCCGGGGGAGAGGTTGCCGAGCCCGCTCCAGGCGAGCCGCGTCCGCAGCAGGTGGCGGAGCCGCCGGTTGGTCTCCGGGACGGTCGCGAGGACCAGCAGCCACCGCCCGTCCCACTCCCCGACCGGGCCGCCGAAGCCGTAGATGCGTTCCGTGCCGTCGGTGAGCAGCCGCTCGCCGGCCGGGGTGAGCCGCCAGGCGGTGCGGCGGCCGTGCCGTTCCCCGGCGAGCCAGCCCTCGGCGGCGCTGCGCGCGAGCGCCTGCCGGACGGCCTTCTCCTCCACGCCGAGCAGCCCGAGCGCCCGCCGGAACGCCGCCGTCCAGACCGGCTCGCCGCCGGGCAGGACGAACTCGCCCAGCACCGTCAGCAGCAGCGACCGGGCGCTCGCCGCGCCCAGTTCGCGCCGCCGCCGGAACTCGGGCCGGGGAGGCGCCGCGTCCTCGCCGGATCGGGCCATGTGCTTCTCCTCCTGAGCCCTTCGGGGGAGCGGCCGTCCATGGAACGCTGTCCAGTATCGCGCGAGTGCCGTGCGAACACTGCGCGAGTACCGAACGAGCCTCTCCGTGACCGGCCATCATTCCACAGATCTATTGACTAGCGTTTTGTCCATGTAGAGCATGAGGGCCACGGTTCCCGGCGACTGGAGGCACCGATGACCGCTGAGACGGCGACCGCACCGGCCTCGCCCGGCACGTTCAACGCTTCCGAGTACCTGCTCCAGGCAGCGGTCCAGCCGGAGACCCGCGACCGGACGGCGCTGACCGGCCCCGGCGGCGACCTCGGTCAGGCCGAACTCGCCGAGCTGTCCGGCCACATCGCCGCCGGGCTGGAGCGCCGGGGCCTGCGCGGCGAGGAACGCGTGGTCCTGTTCATGGCCGACGGTCCGTTCATGGCCGCCGCGATCCTGGGCGCGATGCGGTTCGGCGCCGTCCCGGTGCCGGTGTCGACGATGCTCACGGGCGCCGAGCTGGCCGCGCTGCTCAACGACGCGCGGGCCAGGGTGCTGCTGGTCAGCGGCCGGTTCGCGGTGGCGGCGGAGGCAGCCTTGGCGCATGCGCCGGGCGTCCGGCACGTGGCGGTGGAGGGGGACGCCGCCTTGCAGGCCCCACCCGGCGTGCGGGTGGGCCCCTTCGAGGACCTCGTCCAGGAGGGACGGGCCCTCGGCGGGGAACCGGCCGAGCCGTACATGACGTCGGACGACTCCAGCGCCCTGTGGCTCTACACGTCCGGGACGACGGGCAAGCCGAAGGGCGCCATGCACCGGCACGCCAACATCCGGCACGTCGTCGAGACCTACGGCCGCCAGGTCCTCGGCATCACGCCCGAGGACCGCTGCTACTCGGTCGCCAAGCTCTTCTTCGCCTACGGGATCGGCAACTCGCTGTTCTTCCCGCTCGCCGCCGGAGCGACCGCGATCCTGGACCCCGACCGTCCGACGCCCACGTCGGTCTCCGAGCGGCTGGCCGAGTACCGCCCGACGCTGTTCTTCGCCGTGCCCACCTTCTACGCCGCGCTCCTGAACGCCGACGTGCCGGTGGAGGCGTTCGCGTCCGTCCGGCTGGCGGTGTCGGCGGGCGAGCCGCTGCCCGCCGAGCTGTGCCGCCGGTTCACCGCCAGGTACGGCGTGGAGGTCATCGACGGGCTCGGGTCGACCGAGTGCCTGCACATCTTCCTGTCGAACCGTCCGGGCGAGGTCCGCCCGGGGACGACGGGCACCGCCGTCCCCGGCTACGAGTTGCGGGTCGTGGACGCCGACGGCGCCGACGTCGAGCCGGGCACGCCCGGCTCGCTGCTGGTGAAGGGCGAGTCGATCGCGACGGGCTACTGGTGCCGCACGGACGCCACCCGCAAGGTGTTCCAGGGGGAGTGGCTGCGCACCGGCGACACCTACGTGGTGGACGAGGACGGCTACTACACCTGCCTCGGCCGGACGGGCGACATGCTCAAGGCCGGCGGGATCTGGGTGTCGCCCGCCGAGGTGGAGGGACGGCTGCTGGAGCATCCGGCGGTGTCGATGGCCGCGGTCGTCGGGCTGCCCGACGCCGACGGCCTGGACAAGCCGGTCGCCGCGGTCGTCCTCAAGGAGGGCGCGTCCGCCGAGCCGCCGGAACTGATCGACTTCTGCCGGGCGGGGCTCGCGTCGTTCAAGCGTCCCCGCGAGGTGCTGATCGTGGACAGGCTCCCGACGACTCCCACCGGCAAGCTGCGCCGCTTCGCCGTCCGCGAGCTGGCCGCCGCGCTGCTCGGCTCCGGCTGACCGGGCATTGTGCTACAAACGCTTGACGTAGTGACTGAATGATGTCGAGCATGGTGGGACGGACACAGCGGAGGAGCACCCCATGCACGTCGAGTTCCGGACGGACCCGGCCCGCTACCGGCACTGGAGCGTCGCGGTGGACGGGCCCGTCGCCACCCTCACGATGGCGGTGGACGAGCAGGGCGGCCTGGTCCCCGGCTACGAGCTGAAGCTCAACTCCTACGACCTCGGCGTGGACATCGAGCTGTACGACGCCGTCCAGCGGCTCCGGTTCGAGCACCCCGGGGTCCGCACGGTGGTGATCACCAGCGGCAGGGAGAAGATCTTCTGCGCGGGCGCCAACATCCGGATGCTGGCCGCGTCCCCCCACTCCTGGAAGGTCAACTTCTGCAAGTTCACCAACGAGACCCGCAACGGCATCGAGGACGCGACCGCTAACTCCGGCCAGACCTACCTGGCGGCGGTCAACGGCACCGCGTCCGGCGGCGGGTACGAGCTGGCGCTCGCCTGCGAGCACATCATGCTGGTGGACGACCGCTCGTCGGCGGTGGCGCTGCCGGAACTGCCGCTCCTCGGCGTCCTGCCGGGCACCGGCGGCCTCACCCGCGTGACGGACAAGCGGCGCGTCCGCCGCGACCGCGCCGACTACTTCTCCACCAGGGCCGAGGGGCTCGGCGGCCGGAAGGCCGTCGCGTGGGGGCTGGTGGACGAGGCGGTGCCCCGCACGGCCTGGGACGCCACGGTCGCGGAACGCGCCCGGGAACTGGCGGGACGCTCGTCCCGTCCGGCCGGCGCCGAGTGCGTCGCGCTGACCCCCCTCGGCAAGGAGCGGACCGGCACGTCCATCGCCTACCGGCACGTGTCGGCGAAGCTGGACCGCGCCGCGGGCGCCGTGGAGATCACGATCGCCGGCCCGGACGGGGCCCCCGAAGACTTCCACCGCGAGTCCTTCTGGACGCTCGCCATGACCCGCGAGCTGGACGACCTGATCCTCGACCTGCGCACCAACGAACTCGACCTCGGCACCTGGGTGCTGCGCACGACCGGGAAGGCCGAGCACGTCCTCGCCCATGACCGGCTGCTGCTCGGCGACGCCGGCGACTGGCTCGCGGGCGAGATCGTCCACTACCTCAAGCGGACCCTCAAGCGCCTCGACGTCACCAGCCGCAGCCTCATCGCCCTGATCGAGCCGGGCAGCTGCTTCGCGGGCTCGCTCCTGGAGGTCGCGCTGGCCGCCGACCGCACCTACCAGCTCGACGGCGTCTTCGAGGACGTCGACCCGGACGCCGACCCCGCCGCGATCACCGTCGACGCGATGAACCTCGGCCCGCTCCCGATGAGCAACGGCCTCACCCGCCTGGAGACCCGGTTCCTCGGCGACGGGGAGACCCTCGCCGCCGTCCGCGACGCGGCCGGCAAGCCCCTGGAGGCCGCCGACGCCGAGCGCCTCGGCCTGGTCACCTTCGCGCCCGACGACATCGACTGGGACGAGGAGGTCCGCATCGCGATCGAGGAGCGGGCGAGCTTCAGCCCCGACGCGCTGACCGGGCTGGAGGCCAACCACCGCTTCCCCGGCCCGGAGACCCTGGAGACCAAGATCTTCGGACGGCTCACCGCCTGGCAGAACTGGATCTTCACCCGGCCGAACGCGTCCGGCCCGGACGGCGCGCTACGGCGCTACGGCACCGGGCGGCGCGCCGACTTCGACCGAAAGCGAGTCTGATCCATGGCGACCAGCGCCGACTACACCGGGAAGATCCCGAACAACGTCGACCTGCACGAGGACCGGCGCCTGCAGCGCGCCCTGGAGTCGTGGCAGCCGAACTTCCTGAACTGGTGGGAGTCGATGGGGCCGGCGCTGCCGACGCGGGACGTCTACCTGCGGACGGCCGTGAACGTGGGCCGCGAGGGCTGGGCGCATTTCGGGCATGTCGCTATGAAGGACTACCGGTGGGGCATCTTCCTGGCCGAACGCGACGGCGACCGGCGCATCGGCTTCGGCGCGCACAAGGGCGAGCCCGCCTGGCAGAAGGTTCCGGGGGAGTACCGGGCCGACCTGCGGCGGCTGATCGTGATCCAGGGCGACACCGAGCCCGCGTCCGTCGAGCAGCAGCGCAACCTCGGCGCGACCGCGCCGAGCCTGTACGACCTGCGCAACCTGTTCCAGGTGAACGTCGAGGAGGGCCGCCACCTCTGGGCGATGGTCTACCTCCTGCACGCCCACTTCGGGAGGGAGGGGCGTGAGGAGGCCGAGGAGCTGCTGCACCGCAACTCCGGCAGCGAGGAGTCGCCCCGCATACTCGGCGCCTTCAACGAGGAGACGCCCGACTGGCTGTCCTTCTTCATGTTCACCTACTTCACCGACCGGGACGGCAAGTACCAGCTCGGCACGCTGAAGGAGTCCGGCTTCGACCCGCTGTCACGGACGTGCGAGTTCATGCTCAAGGAAGAAGCCCACCACATGATGGTCGGCACCACGGGCATCGACCGCGTCGTGGAGCGGACCGTCCAGCTCATGAAGGAGCACGACACCGACGACGTCACCCCGTACGGCGCGATCTCGCTCGACGTCGTCCAGAAGTACCTGAACTTCCACTACTCCGTCTCGCTCGACCTGTTCGGGTCGGAGACGTCCAGCAACGTCGCCAAGTACTACACCGCCGGGCTCAAGGGCCGCTGGATGGAGGGCCGCCGCAGGGACGACCACCGCCTCACGGGCGACGCCGTCATGGTGGACGCGCTGGTCGACGGCGCTGTCTCCCAGACCGAGGTGGCCGCGCTCACCGGCCTGAACACCGACCTGCGCCGCGAGTACGTCTCCGACTGCCAGAGCGGCGTCAGCCGGTGGAACCGGATCCTGTCCGACGCGGGACTGCCGCAGCGCCTCTACCTGCCGAGCGTCGCCTTCAACCGCAAGGTCGGCGCGTTCGCCGGCATCGAGGCCGCCCCGGACGGCGAGATCCTGGACGTTGACGCGTGGGAGCGGCGCAAGGGCTCCTGGCTCCCGACCGAGGTCGACAAGACCCACGTCCGGTCGCTGATGCGGCCCGTTCACGAGCGCGGCAGGATCGCCACCTGGATCGCCCCGCCTCGCAACGGCGTGAACGGCAGGCCGTTCGACTACGAGTACGTCCGCCTCTAGCCGGGGCGGGAGGGCCGGTCAGCGGGCGAGGTGCCGGGAGATCACGAGGCGCTGGATCTGGTTGGTCCCCTCGAAGATCTGCATGACCTTCGCCTCGCGCATGAAGCGCTCCACCGGGAAGTCGCGGGTGTACCCGGCGCCGCCCAGGACCTGGACGGCGTCGGTGGTGACCTTCATGGCGTTGTCGGTGGCGACCAGTTTGGCGATGGACGCCTCGCGGCCGTAGGGGCGGCCGGCGTCCTTCAGCCGGGCGGCGGAGAGGTAGGTGGCGCGGGCCGACTCGATGGCGGCGGCCATGTCGGCGAGGACGAACGCCAGCCCCTGGTGGTCGATGATCGCCTTGCCGAACGCCTCGCGTTCCCTTGCGTAGGCGACGGCCGTGTCGAGGGCGCCCTGGGAGAGGCCGGTGGCGACGGCGGCGATGCCGAGGCGGCCCGCGTCGAGGCCGGCGAGGGCGATGGAGAGGCCCTGGCCCTCCGCGCCGATCAGGTTGGCGGCGGGGACGCGGGCGTCCACCAGGCGGACCGTCGCGGTGGTGGAGCCCATCAGGCCCATCTTGTCCTCGGGCTCGTCGAACTCCAGCCCGGGGGTGTCGGCAGGGACGTGGAAGCAGGAGACGCCCCGGGCGCCGTCGTCGGAGGTGCGCGCCATGACGGTGTAGAAGTCGGCCTTGCCGCCGTGGGTCGTCCACGCCTTGGCGCCGTTGAGGACGTAGGAGTCGCCGTCGCGGCGGGCCCTCGCGCGCATCGCGGCGGGGTCGGAGCCGGCGTGCGCTTCGGAGAGGCAGTACGCGCCGAGCCGTTCGCCGGAGAGCATCTCCGGAAGCCATCGGGCGCGCTGCTCGCCGGTGCCGTAGGCGAACAGCGGGAAGCAGGAGAGGGCGTGGACGCTGACGCCGACGCCGACGCTCGCCCAGGCCGCGCCGATCTCCTCCAGGACCTGCAGGTAGATCTCGTACGGCTGGGCGCCGCCGCCGAACTCCTCCGGGTACGGCAGCGTCAGCAGCCCGGCCCGGCCCAGCGTCGTGAACACCTCGCGGGGGAACGTCCCGGTGCGCTCGGCGTCGGCGGCGCGCGGCGCCAGCTCCTTGGCCGCGATGTCGCGGGTGAGCGCGATCAGGTCCTCGGACTCGGGGGTCGGCAGCTGCCGGGTGGCGGGCATGGGCGGGCTCCTTTCGGCAACCGAACAGTACCCGGCCGGCCGGCCGGTCCCGGCCCGCGGCTAGCGCTGCGCGGTCTGGAGGGCGTGCTCGACCAGCGCGACCAGGACGCCCCTCGCCACCTCGCGGCTCCGCACGTCGCAGATCAGGACGGGCACGTCGGGGTCGAGGTCGAGGGCGTCGCGGATCTCGTCGACGCTGTAGCGGCGGGCGCCGTCGAACTGGTTCGCGGCGACGACGAACGGGATCTCCCGCTGCTCGAAGAAGTCGATGGACGCGAAGCTCGTGGTGAGCCGCCGGGTGTCGACCAGCACGATCGCGCCGACCGCGCCGTAGGCGATCTGGTCCCACATGAACCAGAACCGCTCCTGGCCGGGCGTCCCGAACAGGTACAGCCGGACGCCGCCGGAGAACGTCAGCCGGCCGAAGTCCATCGCCACGGTCGTGGTCGTCTTGCCCTCCACGCCGCCGAGGTCGTCCACTCCGACGGAGGCGTCGGTGAGGGTCTCCTCCGTGCGCAGCGGGCGGATCTCGCTCACCGCGCCGACCAGGGTCGTCTTGCCCACGCCGAAACCGCCGGCCACCAGCACCTTCAGCGTGTGCGCGGGGACGTCGTCGTGCGGCGCGTACGGCGACACCGACGGCTCAGAGGCGGCGAAGTTCATCGAGGACTCTCATCAGGATGCGGGGGTCGGGACGGTTGGACGGCTCCGCCGCCTGCGGGACCTCTTCGACCAGGCCGTACTGGTGCAGGTCCTCCAGCAGGATCTGCACGACCCGGAACGGAAGGTCGGTCTCCGAGGCCAGGTCGGCGGGGGTCGACGGCTGCCGGCACAGTTCCAGCAGCCGCCGCTGCTCGCGGGACAGCCACACCCGGTCGCCCGGGGTGCGGCCGGTCGAGACCAGGATCGTCACCAGGTCGACGACGAGGCCGCGGGGGCGGGTGCGCCCGCGGGTGACCGCGTACGGCCGCACGAGCGGGCCGGCCTCCCGCCCGATCCAGCGCTCTCTCGGAGTCTCCATGGCCGGTCAGCCCGAGGCACCCGGCCGCAGCGGCGCGTCCTCGGCCGCGGAAGCGCGCGGCGACGCCGCCAGGGCCCGCCGCACCCGTTTGATCAGCATGGTGGTCTCGTAGGCGACCAGCCCGGCGTTGCCGCCGGCGTCGCTGAGCACCGCGAGGCAGCTCCCGTTGCCCGCCGGCATGACGAAGAACAGCCTGTCGTCCAGCTCCACCACGGTCTGCCGGACCTGCTTGGCCTGGAAGTGCTCGCAGGCGCCGTTGGCGAGGCTGTGGAAGCCCGACGACAGCGCCGCGAGGAACTCGGCGTCCTTGCGGGTGACGTTCCCCGAGGCGCCCATGACCAGCCCGTCACGGGACAGCAGGATGGCCTGGCGGACCTCGCCGACCCGTTGCACCAGATCCTCGAGCAGCCAGTCGAGCTCGCCGGTGGCGTGGCCCTGCCGCGTCATGATTCCCCCCATTCATCGCGTGGATCGAGATCGTCCGGTTCGTCGTCGGCGACCCTGCCCCGCAGCCATCCCGACTGTAGCGAGGCCATCAGGTCGCGGCTCAGCTCCGGACTCGGCTCCTCGAAGTCCTCGTCCGGCCGCGCGGCCGGCTCCGAGTGCCTGGTCACCTGACGTCTGCGCAGCTGAGGGGCGAGGTTGCGCTGCCGCACCCGGCGCGGAAGCCGGCCGGTGACCTCGCTGTCCTGCGGCTGCTCCGCTTCCGGATCCTCCTCCGGCGGCCGGGATCGGCCATCGGCGTGTCCGGGCGGCTCGAAGGAGACCGGCGGATCGAAGGCGTCCGCTGCGTCGAACCCGCTCGCCGTGTCGAACCCGCCCGGTGCCTCGAACCTGCCGGGCGCCTCGCCGCCCGGCGGTTTGTGGCTGCTCGACGCGTCGTAGGCGACCTGCGCGTTGAAGGAGACCAGTGGGGGAGGCGCGTCCTCCGGCGGCGCGTCCGGCGGGCCCGCGTGCCGTGCGGGCCCGGCCGGGCCGGGCAGCGCGGGGCGGATCGGCCGGCCGATCCGCGGCGCGCCCGTACCGGACGCGACGGCGTGGGCCACCGTGCCCTCGCCGACCCCCTGCCAGTGCTCCTCCAGGACGACCAGGGCGTGCGGGACGAGGACGATCGCGGTCGTGCCCCCGTACGCCGAGGGCTGCAGCGAGACCTTGATGTCGTGCCGGGCCGCCAGCCGCGCGACGACGAACAGGCCGAGCCGCTCGGTGTCGACGAGGTCGAACTCGACGGCGCTGGCGAGCCGCCGGTTGAGCGCGTCCAGCTCATCCGGGTGCAGGCCGATGCCGCGGTCGACGACCTCGACCGCGAGCCCGTTGGCGACGGTCTCCAGCTTGACGGTGACCTCGGTGGTCGGCGGGGAGTAGGCGGTGGCGTTCTCGATGAGCTCGGCGAGCAGGTGGATGACGTCGGCGACCACGTCCCCGCTGACCGCGGCCGACGACGCGCCGGTCACCTCGATGCGGGTGTAGTCCTCGACCTCGGCGATCGCGGCGCGCACCACGTCCTCGGCGGCGACCGGGTGGTCCCACGCGCGCACGGTCGGCGAGCCGGACAGGATCACCAGGCCCTCGGCGTGCCGGCGCATGCGGGTCGTCAGGTGGTCGAGGCGGAACAGGTCGTCCAGCTCCTCGGCGCTGGAGGCGCGCCGCTCCATCTGGTCCAGCAGCCGCAGCTGCCGGTGCAGCAGCGACTGGCTGCGCCACGACAGGTTGACGAAGACCCGGTTGATGCTCGCGCGCAGTTCCGCCTCGCCGATCGCGGTGCTGATCGCCTGCCGCTGGACGGTGTCGAACGCCTCGCTGACCAGCGCGACCTCGCGCGTCCTCCCGGACGCCGGACGGGGCGTCTCGGCCTCCAGGTCCACCCGCTCGCCGCGCCGCAGCCGTGCCACGACCCCGGGCAGCCGCTCGTTCGCCAGCTCCTGCGCCGACCGCTGCAGCCGCCGCAGCTCGTCGGCGTGCCGGCGGGCGAACAGCAGCGACAGCACGATGGAGGCGATGACGGCGAGCAGCCCGACGCCGCCCGCGAGGTAGACCCGCAGCATGATCCGCTGGCCGGCGGGCTTGACCTCGTCGGCCTGGATCTGCTCGCCGGCCTTGAAGGTGGTGCCGAGCCACACCTGCCCGGCCGCCATGGTGACGGCCCGCCACCGCTGCGGATCAGGTGTCTCGCCCTGCTGGACGATGGCGGTCTCCAGCGCGGTGTAGGCGGTGTAGGCGGGGGAGTTCACCAGACCGCTCATCGTCCTCGCGGTCCTCCCGGTGAGCCCGGACTGGCCGAGGTCGATCAGCTCGCTGCGGGCGCCCGCCCACTGGGCGAAGGCGGCGCGGGCGCCGGACGTCATCCGGCCGCCGCGCATGGCGGACAGGAGCAGGTCCTGGCGCAGCATGAAGTCGCGCGCCCAGTACATGTACAGGATGCCGTTGGTCCGCTGGAAGACGTCGAGGTCGTTGACGGTCACCAGCGTGGTGAGCAGCCGGACCGTGTTGTCGAAGGCCGTGCTGTAGGTGTTGACGGCCTCCAGCGCCGAGACGTTCCGCGCGGCGATCTGCGACCGGATGCTGGCCAGCTGGTCGAGCTGGTTGCCGACGTTCCGGGTGCGCTGGAGCTCGGCGTCGGTCAGGTACCCCGTGGACTCGGGGGCGAGCGCCGTCCTGCGGAAGGCGGCCACGGCCTGCTCGGTCTTGCGGGTCGCCTCCTGGAACTTCCGCGTGCTCGCGGGGGCCGGCGACACCAGCGCGGCGACCGCGGCGGCGCGTTCCTCCTGCACCGCCTGCATGGCGAGGTTGGCCGGCTGGCCGGCCCGGTCGCGGGTCCCGGCGTACTGGTTGCGGAGGAGCGCGTCGTTCAGCGCGGGGACGGCCGAGTACGCCCACAGGGCCACGAGCGACACCAGCGGGATCGCCAGGAGCAGGACGATCCTGCGTCCGATCGGACGCGTGTGCGGGCGTCCGCGGGATCCGCGCACCTGTTCGGGACTCGACAACGGCCCACTCCTGATCGTCGGCGGCCATCTTCAAGGGTGACGAAGCATACTCACGCCGATTTGTCCGGGGCCAGGGGTCTCACCTGCTGGAACTCGTGTACGGCGCGTTGCGGCGCAAGCGATCGGGCACCGCCGGCGGCCCTCCCGGGCCCGCGCCCGCCCCGCCGCCGTTTGCGCAGGTCAACGCGTTCGCCCGGACGCCATTCCGGGCTGACCTCGGCTAACGCGTCCGGCCGGCGGCGTTGCTGATCGACACGAGCGGTGCGGCCGCTCGGAACGGACGGTAATCACGGGACGTGTGTCGATCTTGTTAACTAGGTGATGAAAAGAGGCCAATATTGGCCGTTTTGATGCCGAGTCGTGTCTTGTTGCAGAAATTGACCCATGTAAGGCTTCGGGTTGCTTCGTCCCCCCACAAACGGAGACCTAGTCATGCGCAGAGCCGCGCTCGCAACCCTGACCGGGCTGTCGCTCGCAGCCGCCACGCTGGCGGCGGCGCCCGCCCAGGCGGCCGCACCGGCCCCCGCCGACGCCCGGCTGGCCCGCCTGGTCACGCTGAAGAACGTCCGCCAGCACCAGCTGAACCTGCAGAAGATCGCGGACGCCAACGGCGGCAACCGGGCCGCCGGGCTCCCCGGCAACGAGGTCACCATCAAGTACATCGCGGACCAGCTGAAGCGGGCCGGGTACAGCCCCACGGTCCAGAACTTCACGTTCGACTTCTGGCAGGAGACGGCTGAGCCGGTCTTCGCCGAGACCGAGCCCGAAGCGAAGACGTTCGCGCCGGACACCGACTTCGCGACCCTGCAGTACTCCGGGTCGGGCGACGTCACCGCCGCCGCGACCCCCGTCGACCCGGGCGCGACCGGGCTCGGCAGCGGCTGCGAGGCCGACGACTTCGCCGGCTTCCCGGCGGGCCACATCGCGCTGATCCAGCGCGGCGGCTGCTTCTTCTCCGTCAAGACCGACAACGCCATCGCCGCCGGCGCGTCCGCCGTGGTCATCTACCAGCTCCCCGGCCAGCCGGGCCCCGTCGCGGGCACGCTGACCACGCCGTACGGCATCCCGGTGGTCGGCCCGACCAACGCGGTCGGGACGGCCCTCGTCCAGCAGGCGAACAACGGCGGCGTGACGCTGCGCGTGAACACCAGCACGTTCACCGAGAAGCGCCAGGCGGCCAACGTCGTCGCCGACACCAGGCACGGGCGGGCCGACAACGTCGTGGTCGTCGGCGCGCACAACGACAGCGTCACCGACGGCCCCGGCATCAACGACGACGGCTCGGGCACCGCGGCGCTGCTGGAGATGGCCAAGCAGATCAACAAGCTCGGCCCCAAGGTCCGCAACAAGGTGCGGTTCGCGTTCTGGGGCGCCGAGGAGGAGGGCCTGCTCGGCTCCCAGCACTACGTCGACGGCCTCCCGCAGGCCGAGCGCGACAAGATCGCGCTGAACCTGAACTTCGACATGATCGCCTCGCCCAACCACGTGAACTTCGTCTACGACGGCGACGACAGCGCGGGACAGAACAACGTCGAGGCGCCCGCCGGGTCCGGCGCGATCGAGAAGGCGTTCAACGACCATTTCGCGAAGCGGAGGCTGCCCACCGACCCGACGCCGTTCAACGGACGCTCGGACTACAACGCCTTCATCACCGTGGGGATCCCGGCCGGCGGCCTGTTCACCGGTGCCGAGGGCATCAAGACCCCCGAGCAGGCGAAGATCTACGGCGGTACCGCCGGGGTGTCCTACGACCCGTGCTACCACCAGGCGTGCGACCGCTACGACAACGTGAACCTCGCGGCCTACGACCAGATGATCGACGCCGCGGCCGCCGTCACGCAGCTGTTCGCGCACAGCACGCTGACGGTCAACGGCAACGAGCTGGCCCGGAGGGCGAATCAGGCCCAGCCGAGCAGGCGCGTCGTGCCGGACGAGATCGGCGGCCACCCGACCCGCTGACCCCGGCCATGTCGTTCATGTAGTCCGTGCCGTTCACGTAGGCCATGCGGTCCATGCGGTCCATACGAGGGACGCGCCCGGCTCCGGGCGCGTCCCTCGCCCGTTCACGCGAGCGTCTCGGCGATCGCGCGCAGCGCCGGGCGCGGGTCGTCCTCACCCAGCACCTGGACCGCCACCTGGTCGGCGCCCGCGTCCAGGTGCCCGGACACCCGCGCGGCCAGCGCCGCGGCGTCGCCGTGCGCGATCAGCGCGTCCACCAGCGCGTCGCTGCCGCCGTCCGCCACGTCGGCGTCGGTGAAGCCGAGCCGCTTGAAGCTGTTCACGTAGTTGCGCAGCCCGAGGTAGCGCTCGGCGGCCTCCCGGGCCACCGCGCGGGCGCGTCCGGTGTCGGTGTCGAGCACCACCTTCTGGTCGGGGACGAGGAGCGGCCCGGCGCCCAGCGCCGCCCGCGCCTCGCGGGTGTGCTCGGGCGTGGTGAAGTACGGGTGCGCGCCAGCGGCGCGCTCAGCCGCCAGCCGCAGCACTTTCGGGCCTAGGGCGGCCAGCACCCGCCCCTCCACCGGGACGTCGGCCTCGTCCAGCCGGTCCAGGTAGCGGACGATCGTCTCGTACGGGCTGCGGTACTCCCGCGTCGCCTCCGGATGACCGATGCCGACGCCGAGCAGGAACCGCCCGCCGTGCGCGTCGTGCAGCCGGTGGTAGGACGCGGCGACCTCCTCGGCCGGGGTGGCCCACATGTTCACGATGCCGGTCGCGACGACGATCCGGTCGGTGGCGCCGAGCAGCCGCTCGGCGATCTTCAGGTCGCCGCGCGGCGAGCCGCCGATCCAGATCGCGCCGTAGCCGAGGTCCTCGACGTCCTTCGCCAGCTCCGCGTCCAGCATGCTCCACGGCCGCCAGATCCCCAGCCGCCCCAGTTCGATCTTGTCCATGTCGCCCCAACACCTCTCGCTGCCGTTCTATGCCCCCTTCCCGGGTGCCAGGATGTGAGACATGACCGACCGGCCCCGCCTGCTGCTCCTGGACGGCCATTCGCTGGCCTACCGGGCGTTCTACGCGCTGCCGGTGGAGAACTTCACCACCACGGCCGGGCAGCCGACGAACGTCGTGTACGGCTTCGCGAACATGCTGGCCAACGTGCTGCGGGACGAGCGCCCGACGCACGCGGCCGTGGCGTTCGACGTGGCGCGGCGGACGTTCCGCACCGAGGCGTTCCCGGAGTACAAGGCGACCCGGGCGCGGTCGCCCGAGGAGTTCGGCAGCCAGCTCGCCGTCCTCGACCGCCTGCTCGCCGCGATGAGCGTGCCGGTCGTGCGGGCGCCCGGCTACGAGGCCGACGACGTCATCGCGACGCTCGCGACGGCGGCGGAGGCGGACGGCATGAGCGTCCTGATCGTCACCGGCGACCGGGACGTGCTCCAGCTCGTCAGCGAGGACGTCACCGTCCTGTACTTCTACCGGACGGCGTCGGAGATGATCCGGTATACGCCGGAGGCGGTGCAGGAGAAGTACGGGCTGACCCCGGCGCAGTACCCCGACTTCGCGGCGCTGCGCGGCGACCCGTCCGACAACCTGCCGAGCATCCCGGGCATCGGGCAGAAGACGGCAGCGAGGTGGGTGCGCGAGTTCGGCTCGCTCGACGCGCTGCTGGAGCGGGCCGGCGAGGTGAAGGGCAAGGCGGGGGAGAAGCTGCGCGCCGCGCTGGACTCGGTCCGGCTGAACCGGCGGCTGACCGAGCTGGTCCGCGACGTGGATCTGCCGGTGGCGCCCGCCGACCTGCGGCGCGGCCCCTACGACCTGACCGCGTTCACGACGCTGCTGGACGAGCTGGAGTTCCGCAACGCGAGCCTCCGGCAGCGCCTCTTCGCCGCCGACCCCGGCGGAGGCCGCCCCCCGGACGCGGCCGGAGCCGAGCCGGTGCGGGGCCGCGAACTAGGACCGGACGAGCTGGCCGGCTGGCTCCGGGCCCGCGCCACCGGCCTGACCGGGCTGGCCGCCGACTGCACCTGGGCGCGCGGCGCGGGCGACATCGCGCGGATCGCGCTGGCGACCGGCGACGGGTACGCCGCCTCGTTCGAGCCGTCCGATCTCACCGAGGGCGACGAGCGCGCCTTCGCCGCCTGGCTGGCCGACCCGGACCGCCCCAAGGCACTGCACGACGTGAAGTCGTTGCTCCGCGTGTTCGGCGAGCGCGGGTGGCGCCTCGACGGGATCGCCACCGACACGGCGATGGCCGCCTACCTCCTGCTTCCCGGCCTGGCCGCCTACGGGATCGCCGACCTCGCGGGCCGCCACCTCGGCCGCCGCCCGCCCGAGGACGGGGCGGCGGGACTGATGCTGAGCGCCCGGGCCGTCCTCGACCTCGCCGGGAGGTTCGCCGCCGACCTCGCGTCCACCGGCATGGACGGGGTCCTCCGCGACGTCGAGCTGCCGCTGTCGGACCTGCTCGCCCGCGCCGAGCGCGCCGGGATCCACGTCGACGCCGCCCTCCTCGGCGAACTGGAGCGGCACTTCGCGGACGCGATGGAGCGCGCCGCGGACGAGGCCGCCGAGATCGCCGGCCGCCGCTTCAACCCGGGTTCGACGAAGCAGCTCCAGGAGGTGCTGTTCGGCGAGCTGGGCCTGCCCAGGACCAAGAAGATCAAGTCCGGGTACTCCACCGACCTGGACGCCCTGACCTGGCTCGCCACGCAGACCGACAACGGCCTCCCGCAGGTGCTGCTGCGCCACCGCGACCAGGCGCGGCTGCGCACCACGGTCGCCGGGCTGATCAGGGAGATCGGCGCGGACGGCCGGATCCACACCACCTTCCAGCAGACCGTCGCCGCGACCGGGCGGCTCACCTCGACCGAGCCGAACCTGCAGGTCATCCCCGTCCGGACCGAGGAGGGGCGGCGCATCCGCCGGGCGTTCCTGCCGGGCGCCGGGTTCGAGTCCCTGCTGACCGCCGACTACGGCCAGCTCGAACTGCGCGTCATGGCGCACCTGTCGCAGGACCCGACGCTGCTGGCCGCGTTCGAGTCCGGCGAGGACCTGCACGCGACGATGGCCGCGCGGGTCTTCCAGGTCGCCCCGGACGCCGTCACGCCCGACATGCGGCGCAAGATCAAGGCGATGTCGTACGGGCTCGCGTACGGGCTGTCGGCGTTCGGCCTGGCCCGGCAGCTCGGCGTCCCGATGGCGGAGGCGCGCCCGCTGATGGACGCCTACTTCGCGCGGCTCGGCGGCGTCCGCGACTACCTCGACCACGTCGTCGCCGAGGCCCGCGTCACCGGACACACCCGCACGATCCTCGGCCGCCGCCGCTACCTTCCCCACCTGACCAGCGACGACCGGCAGCGCCGCGAGACCGCCGAGCGGATGGCGCTGAACGCCCCGATCCAGGGCTCCGCCGCCGACATCGTCAAGATCGCGATGCTGCGGGTGGACGAGGCGCTCACCGCGGCCGGCCTGCGCAGCCGGCTGCTGCTCCAGGTGCACGACGAGATCGTCCTGGAGGTGGCGCCGGGGGAGCGGGACGCGGTGGAGAGGATCGTCCACGACCGGATGACGACCGCCTACCCGCTGACGGTCGGCCTGGAGGTCGCGATCGGAGTCGGCGCCGACTGGAACGCCGCCGCTCACTAGGCCGCCGGCGGGCGTCCCTCCCACGCGTTCCCGAGCAGGACCCGCAGACCCGCCTCCTCCACAGGGCGCGGGTTCGCGAACCCGCCGCCGGCGGCCTGCGCGACGACCTCGTTCAGGTGGCCGGCATCGGCGCCCAGCGCCCCGAGGGAACGCGGCAGCCCGAGCGAGCCGGAAAGATCCCACAGCGCGCGGGCCGGATCGTCCCGCCCGAGCGCCCGCCCGAGCGCCCGCACGGCGTCCGGCGCGGCCGGTCGGTTGTAGGCGAGGACGTGCGGGAGCAGGACGGAATGGGTCTCCGCGTGCGGCAGGTTCAGCGACCCGCCGAGGATGTGGCACAGCTTGTGGTGCAGGCCCATCGTGGTGGCGCTCAGGCACGTCCCGCAGAGCCACGCCCCGTACAGGGCCCGCGTGCGCGCGGGCAGGCCGCCGGGGTTCCGGACGACCTCCGGCAGGGCCCCGGCCAGCGCCCGGACGGCCTCCTCCGCCATCAGGGAGACGATCGGCGAGGCGTCCGGGGCGTAGAGGCACTCCACCGCGTGCGCCATCGCGTTCATCGCCGAAGCAGCCGACACGGCGGGCGGCAGCCCCAGCGTCAGGGACGGGTCGTAGAGCACCGTCCGGGCGAGAACCCGCCGGTCACGCCCGGTCCGCTTGACGCCGTCCGCGGTCATGCCCCACACCGGTGTCATCTCCGACCCGGCGTACGTCGTCGGGACGGCCACGATCGGCAGCCCGGTCTCCCTGGCGACCGCCTTGGCCAGGCCGACCGCCGACCCGCCGCCGAAGGAGACCAGCCCGTCCGCGCGGGCCGATGCGGCGGCCCCGCACGCCTCGGCGGCGACCTCCGCCGGCACGTGCGTCACGGCCCCGGGGTGGACGCCCGCCACCCGGTCGCCCAGCGGTGCGGCGGCCCGCTCGGCGTCCGCCCGCCGCCCCGGCGTCGACACGACGAGCACCCGCGAGAGGCCGAGCGCGTCCACCTCGGCGGGCAGGTCCCCGAGCACCCCCTCGCCGAAGACGACCCGCACGGGAAGCGGCTGGTAGACGAATCGCGGCGTGCCCATGCGACGACTCTACGATCACGCGTCCTCCCTGCGGGTAGGGTCCACCGGGGGGAGGTGCTCATGGAGATCGAGATGGTCGTCGAGATCCCCGGAGGATCGCGCAACAAGTACGAGATGGACCACGGGATCGGCCGCATCCGGCTCGACCGGATGCTGTTCACCGCGACCCGGTACCCGCACGACTACGGCTACATCCCGGACACCTGCGCGGAGGACGGCGACCCGCTGGACGCGATGGTGCTGCTGGAGGAGCCCACGTTCCCCGGCTGCCAGATCACCGTCCGCAGCGTCGGCGTGTTCTGGATGCTCGACGAGAAGGGGCCGGACGCCAAGATCCTCACCGTCCCGTCGCGGGACGTCCGCTACGCCGAGATCAACGACCTGCCCGACGTGCACGCGTACGTCCTCGACGAGATCGCGCACTTCTTCGACATCTACAAGAGCCTCGAACCGGGCAAGTCGGCCGACGTGCGCGGCTGGCAGGACCGCCGGATCGCCGATCAGACGATCACCGAGGCCGTGGAGCGCGCCCGGAAGACGCAGAGCACCACGGCCTGAATCACCCTGGCCCGAAGCACCCGGCCTGAAGCATCCGGCCTGGCACCCCGTTGACCGGCGCGGACGCTTTACGGAGGCGGCCGGGCGGCGCACCATTCCAAGGGTGGGCTCCGCGGCGGAACCGGTCGTGGTCGTGGGCGCCGGGCCGGTCGGGCTGGTCACGGCGCTGCTGCTGGCGCGGCACGGGGTGCCGAGCGTGGTGCTGGAGGCCGCCGCGCGCCGCGACCCCGCCGGGTCGCGGGCCATCTGCTTCCAGCGGGACGTGCTGGACGTCCTGGACCGGGTCGGCTGCGCCGAGCGGATGATCGCCCGCGGCGTGACCTGGACGACCGGCCGCACCTACCACCGCGGCGACGAGCTGTTCTCGGTCACCTTCCCCGACGCGGGGCGCAGCGCGGTGCCGCCCTGGATCAACATCTCCCAGGCGGAGGTGGAGGCGCACCTGCGGGACCTGGCCGCCGCCGAGCCGCTGGTGGACGTCCGGTACGGTCACCCGGTCCGCGACCTGCGCCAGGACGCCTGCGGCGTCGAGGCCGACGCGGGCGGCACGACCGTGCGCGGGACGCACGCCGTCGGCGCCGACGGCGGCCGGAGCGCCGTCCGGGAACTGCTCGGCATCGGCTTTCCGGGGCGCACGTTCGCCGACAAGTTCCTGATCTGCGACATCCGCGCCGACCTGCCGTTCCCGAACGAGCGCCGGTTCTTCTTCGACCCCGAGTGGAACCCCGGCCGGCAGGTCCTCGTCCACCAGTGCCCGGACCGGACGTGGCGCATCGACTGGCAGGTCCCCGCCGACCACGACCTCGAAGCCGAGCGGGCCTCCGGCGCGCTCGGCGCCCGCATCCGGCAGATCACCGGGGACGCCCCGTACGAGATCGTCTGGGCGACCGTGTACCGGTTCCACGAGCGGGTCGCCGGGACGTTCGCGTCCGGCCGGGCGTTCCTGGCGGGGGACGCCGCCCACCTGTACGCGCCGTTCGGCGCCCGCGGGCTGAACTCCGGCGTCCAGGACGCGGAGAACCTCGCCTGGAAACTCGCCTTCGTCCGGCACGGCTGGGCGGCGCCGGACCTGCTGCGCAGCTACGACGTCGAGCGACGCGCCGCCGCCGCCGAGAACCTCCGCGTGACCACGAGGACGATGGAGTTCCTCGTCCCGCAGACGCCGGCCCAGCGGGCGCACCGGCTGGCGGCCCTGGCGGCGGCCCGCACGCATCCCGATCCGCGGACGATCATCGATTCGGGCCGGCTCGCCGAACCGTTCTGGTACCTGGATTCGCCGCTGACCACCCCGTCCGGCCCGGTGGACGGCCTCCCGTGGGAGGCCGGGGCCGTCCGCCCGCCGGTGCCGGGCGTGATCTGCCCGGACGGGCCGTGCACCGTCGACGGCGCGCGCACCCGCCTGCGCCGCCTGTTCGGCACGCGGTTCGTGGTCCTGACCGGCGGGCGGCTCGCGGCGCTGCCCGCAGGCGTCCCGCACGAGATCCGCGCACTGGCCGACATCGACACCGAGGGGGTGCTTCGGACGGTCTTGCGCGCGGGCCCGGACACGGTCCACGTCGTCCGCCCGGACGGGCATCTCGCGGCGGTCCTGCCGGCCCCCGACCCCGCTCAGGTCGCGGCGGCCCTGCACCGGGCCTGCGGCCGCACGTGACCGACCTCACCCGCCGGGGCCGCGACCGTACCGTGTAGCGTCATGATCCCCCGGAGCGGAGGTGAGACCGCATGAGCAGTGCCAGTGGCAGGGGCGCGGACGACGGCTTCCGCGCCGGTGACGGCATCCGCGCGGACCGGCCGGTGTCGGCGCGGGTCTGGGACTACTGGCTCGGCGGCAAGGACCACTACGAGGTGGACCGGCAGGCGGGGGAGAGGGTCGCGCAGCAGGTCCCCGGGATCGTCGCCGCCGCCCGCACCGACCGGCTGTTCCTCGGACGCTGCGTCCGCCACCTGGCGGGCGAGGAGGGCGTGCGGCAGTTCCTCGACATCGGCACGGGCCTGCCGACCGCCGACAACACGCACGAGATCGCGCAGCGGGTGGCTCCGGAGTCGCGCATCGTCTACGTCGACAACGATCCGCTGGTGCTCGTCCACGCGCGGGCGCTCCTCACGAGTTCCCCGGAGGGCGCGACCAGCTACATCGACGCCGATGTCCGCGATCCCGAGCGCATTCTCGACGAGGCCGCCGCGACGCTCGACTTCGGAAAGCCCGTCGGCCTGATGATGCTCGCCCTGCTGCACCTCATCACCGACGACGACGAGGCGCGCGCCGTCCTGGACAAGCTCTTCGGCGCGCTCGCCCCGGGCAGTTTCGTGGCGCTGTCGCATGCCTGCCTGGACGTGGAGGTCACGCACACGGCCGTCAAGGCGTGGAACGAGAGCGGCACCCCGCACCCGCTCAAGGCCCGGACCGCCGCGGAGATCGAGTCGCTGTTCGACGGCCTGGAATTGGTCGAGCCCGGAATCGTGTCGTGTTCCCGCTGGCGTCCGGAACCCAATCCGTGGGGCGAGCCGCAGGAGACCATGACCTTTTGTGGAGTGGCGAGAAAACTACCCGCGTGAGGGCGTTCGTTAGAGGATCGGGGTGAATTGTCCGACACCGTTCCTCCGGAGGCAGTCCTTGGCGCACATCGAATTGGACGATAATGTTCCCGGGCTGCCGTCCCTGCTCCGGTTCCGGCCGGAGACGGCGGGCCCGCTGAGCGCACTGGCGGAGGCCCTGCTGCGCGGCCCGGGCCCCCTCCCGCGCGGTGAGCGGGAGCTGATCGCCGCGTACGTGTCGGAGCTGAACGGCTGCCGGTTCTGCGCCTCGTCCCATGGCGCCTGCGCCGCCGCCCAGCTGCCCGGCGGCATGACGCTCGTCCAGCAGGTCCACGCCGATCCCGGCGCCGCGCCGGTGTCCGGCAAGCTCAAGGCCCTCCTCGGCATCGCCGCCGCCGTGCAGCGCGGCGGGCGGGAGGTGGGCGACGAGCACATCGCCGCCGCGCGCGACGCCGGCGCCACGGACGTCGAGATCCACGACACCGTGCTCATCGCCGCCGCGTTCTGCATGTACAACCGGTACGTGGACGGCCTGGCCACCAGCGCCCCGGAGAACCCGGCCGCCTACGCGCAGATGGCCGAGCGGCTCGTCGTCGACGGCTACGGGGCCGCGGCCGCCCCGCGCTGAAACCCGTTGGCCCACGCCCGCCGCCGCTGACGGCTGCCCGGACTCGCCGCCGGAGCAGCCAGGGCAACCTTTCCCGGGGCCCCGGCGGTAGTAGTCCGCAGAACACCTACCGGGAGGTCGGATGCGGGAGAGACCGGACTACGCGGCGTACGTGACGGAGCGTTCGCCGCGACTCCTCAGGACGGCGTACCTGCTGTGCAGGGACGGGGGCCAGGCCGAGGATCTGCTGCAGACCGCGCTGGTCAAGGCATGGCGGGCATGGCGGCGGATCGGGAACGACCCCGACCCGTACGTCTACCGGATCCTGGTCAACACGCATGCGCCGCCGTCCAGCAGTTCGGGCGGGAGCCCGGCGACCGGACGCCGCCGGTGATGGCGGGCACGGTCGACGACGGGTTCACGACGTCGCCCCCGGCGGAGGGCATGGCCCCGCTGTGCGAGGTGCGCTTCTCGATGGCCGGCAGGAAGGCCCGCGTCCAGTTCACGCCCACCGGGCCGAACAGCATGATCACCTACCGCTGCTCGGTGCCGTTCACGGTCTACGCGGTGCAAAAGGGGGCGCTGAGCGCCGTCGGTTGCACTGCGGGACCCTGGAGATCTACGACCGCTGACCGGGCCGGCGGAAGAGCGTGATGGAGTGGCCGACCTCGCCGATCGGCTCGCTGGAGTCGATCAGCGGGGCGAGCCGCCGATCGTCCTTGGCGATCCAGCTGTCGGACACCACCAGGAGGCCGCGCACCCGGTCCGGCGGCACGGTGAGGGGGTCGGACGCGCGGATGCCGTAGCGGGACGGGACGCCGCCGCCCTTGTAGACGAGCCAGACCTCCTCTCCCGGATAGCGGTCGCGGAGGCGGTCGGCGAGCCGTCCGAGGTCCTGCCCCCAGTCGACGTTCGAGTCGTGCAGGTACAGGTGCGTCTTGGCCGGCCCGCCGAACGCCTCGTTCGAGTACGGCAGGTAGTACGGGTAGGTCCGCAGCGAGCTGACTCCGACGAACAGCACCAGCACACCGGCCGCGGCCCTCGCCCACCGCCACCGGACGGCGGTCACGGCGGCCGCCGCAACCGCCAGGAAGATCGGGACGAAGATCGCGTACCGGACGCCGAGGTCGCGGGAGCCGGTCATCGCCACCGCCAGCAGCACCGCGGCGGGCGCGAGGACGTACGGCGCCGCGGGCCGCAGCCGGGGCGACGCCGCCATCGCCGCGACGCCCGCCGCCCAGAGGACGAGCATGCCGAGCGGCGTCTTCACCAGCAGCGCGGCCGGCAGGTAGTACCAGTGCGAGCCATGGTAGGTGCGGCCGAAGAGGAAGCCCGTCCACTTCATGTCCTCGAAACCGAACTGGACGCGCATGCCGTCCCGGAACGGCCCGGGGAACGGCAGGGAGCCGATGGCGAGCCCGCGCAGCCCGCCGACCGCCGGGACGCCCGCGGGCGCCGTCCAGCGCAGGCGCGGATCGACGGCCAGGTAGCTCGCCCACACGACCGCCACGGCGAGGACGGCGGTGCCGGCCGCCGCCAGCACGCCGGCCGCCGCCAGCACGCCGGCCGCGACCGGCCGTCCGGCGCCGCGGGACCGGTACCCGACCGACACCGACACCGCCACCAGTACCAGCACCACCGGCACGGCGGGCAGCGCGCTCATCTTGGTCGCCAGCGCCGCACCGAGCGCCGCCCCCGCGAGCGGGACGCAGAGCCGGGGCCGCCGCCGCGCCCGCCACAGCAGCCACACCGACGTCAGCAGGAACCCGGCCGCCGGCACATCGAGCGTCGCCAGCGACCCGTGCGCGATCACATCGGGGGAGAACGCGTACAGGGCGAGCGCGACCACCCCGCCGGCCGGGCCGGTGAGGTCCCGGGCGAACACGAAGACGACCAGGCCGAACAGCAGGGTCAGCATGATGACGGGCAGCCGCGCGGCGAGCAGGACCCGCTGCGCGTTGTTGCCCGACCCGTACAGCAGATGCCGCCCGACGGCCTGGTCGCCGCCGGAATAGGACGGGTCCAGGCGGGCGCCGGCGAGCACCGGCCCGGCCCCGATGATCAGCTTGCCCAGCGGCGGATGCTCGGGGTTGTGCCGCAGATCGTGCGCGCGCAGGTAGATGACGCCGGTGCCGACGTACACGGGCTCGTCGACGGTCGGAGACTGCGGCACGGCCGTGGAGACCATCGCGAACGCCATCTGCGCGAGCAGCGCCGCCACGACGGCCGCGAGCAGCCCTCGCCGGTGCCGGCGCAGCACCCCGAACCGGCCCGCCGGCGCCTCGCCGCGGGGCGCCGGCTCCCGCACCTCGATGTCATCCGTGCTGCATCACCCGCTCCGCCGGACCGCGTTCCGGGATCCGCCCATCCGCGCCCATCCGCTCATCCGCCGAAAGCGGTCAGGAAACGGTCCCGGAACGCGCTCATCGGCCACACCGGGGTGTTCCTACCCGGCCGCAGCCCGTCCTGCCAGTTCCATTCTGAAATCTTGCCGAGCACGGCCTCGTCCTTGGCGACGATCGTGACCGGCACGTCCCGGCTCGCGCCCGGACCCGTGATGAGCGGCGCGGGCTGGTGGTCGCCGAGGAAGACGAGCACGGTCCTGTCGTTCCCGTACGTCTCCATGTACGACACGAGCGTGTTCAGCGTGTACTCGATCGACCTGCGGTACTCGGTACGGATCCGGCCGCCGGCGGGCCACGGCGCGTCGTAGCCCTTGCCCATCCCGGTGAAGATCGAGCCGTCTCCGACCTCGTCCCATGGGACGAGCCGGGGAACGGACGCCCACGGCGCGTGGCTCGACACCAGCGCCGTCTCCGCCATCACCGGGGAACGGTCCTTCCTCGCCAGTTCGGCGTGCTGCAGCGTCGACAGCGTGTATTGGTCGGGCATGGTCGCGAAGCTGAACCGTGGCCCGCGATAGCCGAGGTTCCGCTCGTCGTACACCTTGTCGTACCCGTAGAACGTCCCCTCCGGCCAGGCCCGCGTGATCGCCGGCATCAGCGCGACCGTCCGCGAGTCCGCCCGGCGGAACGCCGTGTTCAGCGTCAGCCGGTCGCTGTTCACGAGCGTCCGGTACCGCTGCTGGTTGTCGATCCACAGCCCGGACAGCAGGGTCGCGTGCGCCAGCCAGCTGCCGCCGCCCGCCGTGGACGAGGTGAGCCAGCCGCTGCGCGACGCGAACCCCGCCTCGCGGAGCCGCTGCGACCCCCGGTCCAGGACCGCGCCGACCTGCGGCGCGAACTGCGGATTCTCCACCGCCGAGCGCCCGTAGCTCTCCACGAACGCGAGGACGACGTCCTTGCCACGCAGCCCGGCCAGCAGCCTGTCGCCGGGCGTGTCGCGGAACCTGTCGACGGCGGCGGCCTTCGCGAACTCCTCCCGGTCGTTCAGGCTCGCGCGCACCGCCCTCGCGTGGTCGTAGGCGAGCACCGCCGCGCTCCGCGACGCGACCGGCACCCCGTGGACGAGCTGCGCGCCGAGCACCGCGCACACGACCCAGATCGTCCCCAGCACGGCCGCCGTCCGCGCCGCCGTCCTGTCGTGCCGGACGACGACGCGGCAGAGCCGCAGCGCCGACAGCGACATCAGCGCGATCACGCCGGCCGTCAGCAGGACGGTGAGGACCACGGCGGCGATCGCCCCCGCCCGCCCGGCCGACTCGTCCACGAACTCCACCGCCGGGCGCAGCAGCGGCCAGTCGAGCACCAGGTCGAACGGCCGGACGAGCACGGCGTCGAACCCGATGTCCATCGCCTTCAGCACGAGCACCAGGCCCAGGACGGCCCCCGCCGTCCCCGCCGCGTAACGCCGGGCCTTCGCCGGCACCACGAGGATCAGGGCGACGCCGAGCACACCCTCGACGGGGATGCGCACGAAGGCCGCCGGGGACAGCAGCGCGAACTCGTCCGGCGTGATCAGGGCGGCCAGCACGAGCAGGAACGCCGCGCCGGTCGCCGCCCGCGCCGCGATTCGCCTGCGCCGCCCCGTCCCTGCGCCGCCCGCGTCAGGTCCGGCGGCCTCCACGTCCTCGTCTGTCACCCGCTCGGCGCGGCTATCGGTGGTCAGCTCGTCCTCCCCGGCTCGGATGCCCCTGCCGCGAACGCGACACCCACAGCACGTCCGCCTCGCACCCGCCGGTTCAAACCCTCGCCGATCGGGAGCGCGTCAGGCGGCCATGCCGGTCGATCGACCGCCGCCCGCCCCGCCCGACAGCCATGTGGCGAAGCGCGAAAGCGGCACGGGACGTTGTCCTGCCGGTGAAATCTTCGCCGGGTCCGTAGAGAACGCGGGGGCGGCTCCGATCCTCTTGTGAGCGGCGCCAAGGGGGCGCCCGAGGAGGGGGTATCGGCATGAGCAAGGTCACCTGTGACATCGGGATCTCCGTGGACGGCTTCGTCGCCGGCCCGAACCAGCGGATGGACGAGCCGCTCGGCGACGGCGGAGAGCGGCTGCACCGGTGGATGTTCGAGCAGCCCGAGGCCAACGCTGAGGCCATCGAGAAGATCACGTCCGCCGGCGCCGTCATCATGGGCCGCAACATGTTCGCGTCCGGGCGCGGCGACTGGGACCTCGACTGGACGGGCTGGTGGGGCGAGGAGCCGCCCTACCACGCGCCCGTGTTCGTGCTGACCCACTACGAGCGCGAGCCGGTGACGATGAAGGGCGGGACGAGTTTCAACTTCGTCACCGACGGCATCGAGTCGGCCATGGCGCAGGCGCGGCAGGCCGCGGGCGGCGGGGAGATCGCCATCGCCGGCGGCGCGCAGACCGTGAACCAATACCTGGCGGCCGGTCTGATCGACGAGCTCCGGCTGCATGTCGCACCGCTCGTCCTGGGCGCGGGGGAGCGGCTGTTCGAGGGCGTGGGCGACCTCGCGCTGGAACCGGTCGAAGTGTCGGGCACCGATCTGGTCACGCACGTGACCTACCGGATCGGCCGGTAAGGACCTAGGTCCCCGCAGGTCAGGCCGGTCGGCCGGGGGACGGAGGCGAGCCGGCGCGCACACTGGAGAGGGCAGGAGGCGGAGCGACCCACCGAGGAGGACGCCATGTACTCCGACCGAAGCGAGGCGGGGCGGTGGCTCGGGCGGCGGCTGCGGCGGCACCGCGGGCAGGACGCGGTGGTGATCGCGGCACGGCCCGGCGCCGTGCCGGTGGCCTACGAGGTCGCGGTGGCGCTGGAGGCGCCGCTGGAACTGGCCGGCCGGTCCGCGGCCGGGCCGCTCGGCGGCCGGCCGGCGATCGTCGTCGTCGAGGGTGTGGTGACGGGCCGGACGGCGCGCACCGCGTGCGAGGCCGCGCGCGCACGCGGGGCGCGGCGCGTCGTGCTGGCGGTGCCGGTCGGGGCGCCCGACGCCGTCGACGCGCTCCGCGACGCCGCCGACGAGGTGGAGCGTCCCCTTACGCCGTGCTTCTTCGCCGCGATCGGTGACTACTATCTGGACGACTCGCCTGTCCCCGACGGGGAGGTGACCCGGCTGCTCGAACGGTCCGCCGCGGCGGTGGGCTGACCGTCCGCCCGGATGACCGCGAGGAGGCGGGCGACCTCGGCGGCGACCGCGTCCCGCCCGGCGGCGTTGTAGCGGCGGGGGTCCACCAGGGCGGGATCGGCGCCGAGCCGGCCCCGGACGGCGGCGGTGTACGCCTCGTTCAGCCGCGTCGCGATGTTGATCTTCGTCATGCCGTGCTCGACGGCCGCGGTGAGCGCGCCGTCGGGAACGCCCGACGAGCCGTGCAGCACCAGCGGGACGGCGACCGCCGCGGACAGCCTCGCGATGAGGGGCAGGTCCAGGACGGTGTCGCGGGTGAGCATGGCGTGGGACGTGCCGACCGCGACGGCCAGCGCGTCCACGCCGGTGGCGGCCGCGTAGCCGGCGGCCTCGCCGGGGTCGGTGCGGGCGTGCGGGGCGTGCACGCCGTCCTTGCCGCCGATCTCGCCGAGTTCCGCCTCGACCCACACGCCCTCGGCGTGGCAGCGGGCGGTCACCTCGGCGGTGCCCGCCACGTTGGCGTCATGAGCGAGCCCGGACGCGTCGAACATCACCGACCCGAACCCGAGGTCGACGGCCTCCCGGACCAGGTCCGCCGACGTCGCGTGGTCCAGGTGCGCCACGACCGGCACGGCGGCGGCGCGCCCGATCGCCAGCACCGCCTGCCCGATCGGCGCGAGCGCGCCGTGGTAGGCGACGCAGTTCTCGCTGACCTGGAGCACCACCGGCGCCCCCGCCCGCTCCGCTCCTGCGACGATCGCCTCCGCGTGCTCCAGCTGGATCACGTTGAACGCCCCCAGCCCGCGCCCGCGCGCGGGGACGGCGTCAGTCATGGGCACGAGCGGCATGGTCCTCCTCGGTGCGGAGCGTGACGCGCGACAGGAGTGCGGGGAGGCGGCCGGCGTCGATCTCGCCGGCGACGGGGGAGCGGACCGCGCAGGCGGCGAGCGCGACCGCGCGGCGGAGCCGCTCCGGCCACGGCAGGCCGCCCGCCAGGCCCGCCGCCAGCGCCGCCACGAGAGCGTCGCCCGCGCCCGTCGGGTTGCCGGGCACCGGACGGTCGAGGGCGGCGCGCAGGACACCGTCCGGGGTCCCGGCGAGCACCCCGTCCGGGCCCAGCGAGACGACCACCGCACCGGCGCCCGCCGCGCGGAGCGCCCGGATGCCGGCGGCCGTGTCGCCGGTGCCGCTGGCGCGGGCCAGCTCCCCGGCGTTCGGCTTCACCACGTCGGGACGTCCGGCGGCGCCGAGCCGCAGCGCCTCCCCGTCGGCGTCCAGGACGACCGGGCCGGGGGCGAGCCGGGTCAGCGCGGCGTAGGCGTCCGGCGGGACGCCCGGCGGGAGGCTCCCCGACAGGACGACCACGGCGGCGTCCCTGGTCAGCGCCTCGTACCGGCCGACGAACGTGTTCCACTCGGGGACGGTCACGGTGGGGCCCGGCTCGCAGAACATCGTGGCGTCCCCGCCGGACGTCGTGGCGTCCCGGCCGACGACCGTGACCGTCCGGCGCGATTCGGCGGCGACGGGGCTGAACGAGGCGGGCACGCCGAAGGAGGCGAGGCCCTCCACGATCTGCCGCCCCGCCGCGCCGCCGGCCAGCCCCGTGGCCACCACCTCGTGGCCGAGCCCGTGCAGCACCCGGGCGACGTTGACGCCCTTGCCGCCCGGACGCCGGTAGACCGCCGCCACCCGGTTGACCTCGCCGAACCGCGCGTCCGCCACCTCGTAGGTGTCGTCGAGCGCCGCGTTCAGCGTGACGGTGACGATCACGCCCCGGCGTCCAGGATCACCGAGCGGGTCAGGTGGCGGGGCCGCTCGGGGTCCAGGCCCGCCGCCTCCGCGCGCGCGACCGCGAGCCGCTGCGCCCGGATCAGGTCGGCCAGCGGGTCGGCGGCGGCCGCGCGCAACGCCCCGCCGGTCGCAGCCACCTGGCGGCCGAGGCCGTCCGGCAGGTCGCCGAACATCCACACGGCCCGGCCGGGGCCGGTGACGCTGATCGGCCCGTGCCGGTACTCCATCGCCGGGTAGGCCTCCGTCCAGAAGCCGGCCGCCTCCCTCATCTTCAGCGCTGCCTCGCGGGCGATCCCGACCGTCCAGCCGCGGCCGAGGAAGGTCACCTGCTCCGCGTCCAGCAGTTCCCGGGGCAGCGGGCCGGTCACGGCGGCCTCGGCGTCGGCGATCGCGGCCGCCAGGTCCTCGCCGAGGTGGGCGCGCAGCAGCGCCAGCTGGGTGGTGGCGAACCGGGTCTGGACGACCGACTCCTCGTCGGCGAACTCCAGCGCGATCACCCGCCCGGCGCTCGCCGCCACGGGGGTGTCCGGGTCGGCGGTGATCGCGGTGGTCCGGACGGCGCCGCCGAGCCGGTCCAGGACGTCCAGGACCTCGGTCGTCGTCCCGGACCGGGTCAGCGCGAGCACCCGGTCGTAGCGGCGGCCGAGCGGCATCTCCGAGGCGGCGAACGCGTCGGTCTCGCCGTGCCCGGCGCCCTCGCGCAGGGCGGCGTAGGCCTGCGCCATGTACAGCGAGGTGCCGCACCCGACGACCGCCACCCGCTCCCCGGGCCCCGGAAGCGCGTCCCGGACCCGGCCCGCCAGCCCGGCGGCCCGCCGCCAGCACGCCGGCTGCGCGGCGATCTCGGACATGATGCGGTTGCCGGCCATGAAATCTCCTGACATCCATCGACCTGTTTCGAGCATGAGCGATCGGCGCGAGGTCGTCACGGGGGCGTTATGGGGGCGTCACGGCGGGGGCAGCCCTCCAGGCCGCTGGAGGACCGGCAGCGGGCCCCGCGCCGCGGCCGCCGCGCCGCCACCAGCAGATCGACACGTCTTCGCCACCGAGACCTCCTGCGCGTTTCCGCTCAGAACCTCCGCTAATAATTCACAAACGAGCACCACCGCACAACCCTCGCGCCGACGTCGGGGCCGGTGGTGCGCTTGCGGCGGATGAGACGCGGAGGCGGCCCCTCGGCTGGCCGCGACCCGGGGCCGAGCAATTCAGGAACGGGATCCGGCATGGCGTGAACTCGATCGACGGGTTAAGATCCCGATAGTTCCGGACGGTTCCGGAGATGCCTTCCCCGCTCTTGGCCGCTCAATGCGGCCGATGCATCGCGCGATGCGAAAGGGCGTGGGAATGAGACTGCTGAAAGTGTGGGCGGCCGTCGTGATGTCGGCCGCCGTCGGCGTACTCGGAATCACGTTTCCGGCTAATACTCCAGTTGTAGATCGTGATCTTCATGCTTGAGTGGCTTGTCGGTGGTAGTGGCTGGCCTGGGATCGGGCCTGGTGACGGCGTCGCCATTGGGACCAGTCGAGCCGATGGGCCGGGCTGTG
>NZ_JAXCEJ010000033.1:0-79797 GCF_041463665.1 Actinomadura chokoriensis | reverse complement strand
GCTGGCCACCCGCTACGACAAAACCCCCGAAAGCTACGAAGCCGGACTCCACCTGCGCGCAGCCATCATCTGGCTGCGCAGCCTCCCAGCCCCCTCATGATCTGAACTACGAACAGGCCCTAGATCGCGCCGGGCCCTGGACGCTCCCGCACCTCACACCCCGAGCGAGCGGCCCCCAGAGTCGACTACGATGCGGGACGAGCCCGCCGGCGTAGCTCAATTGGCAGAGCATCTGTCTTGTAAACAGAAGGTTAGGGGTTCAAGTCCCCTCGCCGGCTCCCACGTCAAAGGCCCCCTCCGACGCCAGAGAGGGCCTCTTTGCTAACAGGTACAGCAGCGACGTACAGCTACGTGGACCCCTCCCCGCTTTCGTCGCCAGACCCCAGGTGTACGCCGAGCCGCCTGAGCGCCGCCCTGGTCTGCTCGCTCGGAACCTCGGTGTAGATCTCCATGGTCAGGCTGATCTTGCTGTGCCGGAGGATCTGCATCGCGACCCGAGGGTGGACGTCCAGTGCGGCCAGCAGCTTGCCGCAGGTGTGCCGGGTGTCATGGACGCAGATCACCTCGACGCCAGCAGCGGCACAGCGCGACTCGAAGGCCCGGTTGACGTTGCGCGGCTCGACCGAGCGGCCCCTCCTCCCCGGGATATTTGAGCCCGGCCAGGAGTCGCCTTGAGCGGCCGCTACTACGGCTGTTCCGGTGGCGGGTATTGCGAGTAGTGGAAGCTTTCGGCATCCAGGCCCAACGGGCTTGAGGCGCCCGAGCCGTCCGCCGCGGAGGACCCGGAAGGTGTGGTTGCCCACCCACAGCCCGGCAGCGGTTCCCTTTGGCGTGGTCAGGCGTCTGGTGAGGCTGCGGGACTGAAGCTGCGACACCGAGGTGGAGGTCTCGTAACCGAAGGCCGTACTGATCGTCGAGCTGAACTTGGTGCTGATCGCGCCGACCGATATTCCGGCTTCGGCTGTCATCGAGATACCCGTCTCCTCGTGGAAACTCTGGCTGTGGCCCACGCGTGTGTCTGACCTCAACTGGATGAGGCCTCCGATGGCGCTGGGCCTGGTAGGGGTTATGGCTTTTTGGCTTGTGTTCTAGAGAACCGTCCGGAAGGTAAGGGACACCCGCCGGCCGCGGGGGATCCGGCCGTTTGGGCCAGGGTCCGTCTTGCGTGCAGGGATGGCGTGCCGCCAAGTGGATCGTGCCGGGCCGGACATCACGCAGAGGCTGCCGGGGTTGAGGCGCACCGGGACACGTGTCTTGTCCTCGGGGTGGATCAACTCCATGACACAGGCTGACAGCAGGCTGATCGAGGCTATGACCGGTCCGAAGCAGGACACGCGGTCAACGTGGGCGCTGATGCCCTGGCCGGGTTGATATTCGTTCACGATCACCTGGTCAGGTGGTCGGACGAAGTGGCCGTCCTCGTGCAGGTGCCGAGCAAGCGTCACCGCCCACGGGGGCAGGGGCGGGGCTGGAACGCCGCCTACAGCACGAGTGGCGTAGTCGTAGCGATGCCCGTAGTGCTGAACGCGTCGCCGCAGTTGAGACGACCAAGGCGCGGCGTCGATATCTGCGATCAGCCGCCGCTGCCATCCTCGTCCAACCAGTCGTGGTCGCACAGAAGACCCGAAACCATGATCGAAAACTTATTCGATCACGGTGGGGCGGGTCCAGGGCTTGCCGGGCGGTCCGGCTCGGCGAGCAGAATACGTCGGCCGACCGCGTACTCATCAACGATGAGTGAACGTGGGCTCAGGTACCCCCGCTACAACCAGGGGGCACATGTGCCTGGGCAGCATCGACATCGCCTCGATCCGGATCCGTCGGCCTAACCGCCGATGACCTGCAGGACGATCTTGCCTTGGATGTGCCGCTTGTCGGCACGCTCGTGAGCCTTCGGCGCGTCCATGAGCTTGAAGACGCTGTCGATCCCGACGCGCAGGCGGCCGGCGTCGATCAAGCGCGCCAGCTCGGCCATCTGCGGACCGTCGGAGTGAACCTGACCCGGTTTGAAGGTGATGCCCAGCTCGGCCGCGCGTTCCCGGTGGTATTCGCCGAGAAACACGGGGCTGATCGTTCCACCCGGTTTGACCACTGGGAGGAACCGGTGCCCGTGCGGCCCCCCGACCGTGTCGAAGAGATGGTCGATGTCGTGTGCCACCTCCTCGACAGCGGTAGTGGTGTAGTCGATGAATTGATCGACGCCCAGCTCCCGCAAGAACGCTTCATGGCGCCCGGAGGCGACACCGACGACGTGTGCGTGCTTGGTCTTGGCGAGCTGCACCAGGAAGTGGCCGACGCCACCGGCCGCGCCGTTGACCAGGACGGTCTTGTCGCGTCCGAGCTGCACATGGTCGAACAGAAACTGATACGCGGTCAGCCCCGCCATCGGTACGCCCGCGGCTTGGACGTGGTCGATTCCGGCCGGCTTGCGGGCGAGGTGGGAGGCGGGCGCGGTGGTGTACTCGGCGTAGCCCTTGCCGCCGTCGTCCAGTCCCGGGAAACGCACCAGCCCGAACACCTCGTCGCCTTCGCGCCACTCGCTGACCGCCGGGCCGACGGCGGCGACGACGCCCGAGACGTCCGAACCCGGCGTGAAGGGCAGGCGCAACGATGGCCGCATCGCCTCCGGGATGTTCGCGAAACCCGTCCGGGCATACCAGTCCGGCGGATTCAGGCAGGCCGCGTGAACCTGGATCAACACCTCGTCCGGCCCGGGCTCAGGGACCTGGACCTCCTCGTACACCAGAGCATCGGGGCCGCCGAACGCGTGCACGCGCACGGCCATCATCGTCTGTTTCGGCATGGTCGTTCCTCGACGTGTCGGTTCTTCGATTGGTCATCGATCCACGCCCCGACTAACATCCGGAGCAGTGCTCCGCAATGTTATCCGGAGCACTGTTCCGGTTGTCAAGTCTCAGGACGGTCCCGTGACGGAGAAGCCAGCGCCCGCCACCCAGGCGCCGCGCGCCCAACGCGCCGACGCGCAGCGCAACCGCGCGCGCATCCTCCAGGTGGCGGGGACCGTCGTCGCGGAGCAGGGGACCCAGGCCTCGCTCCGCGACATCGCACGCCGCGCCGGAATCGGCATGGGAACGCTCTATCGCCACTTCCCCACACGCGACGAACTGCTCGAAGCGCTGCTCAGCCAGAGGTTCGACCGCCTCACCGCGACGGCCGCGTCCCTCGAGACCACGCATTCGCCCGAAGACGCCCTGACGGAGTGGCTGAGCGACTTCGCGACCGGTGTCAGCGCCTACAGGGGCCTCGCGGCGTCGATGATGGCGACGTTGGAGGACGAGAACTCGTCCTTGCATGCATCTTGTCTGGCGATGCGACAGGCCGCCGCCCGTCTGCTCAAGAACGCCCAGGACGCCGGGCTCGTCCGCCCCGATGTCAACGGGACCGACCTGTTCGCACTCGTCAACGCCATCGGCTGGATCACCGACCAGGCCCCGTCCATCGCAGCCCGACGCGAGCATCTCATCTCAGTGGTCATGGGCGGCCTCAAGTACCAGCCATCCCCATGATCCTGTCCTAGCTGATGGGCAGTCTCCCGAAGTGCGAGTTGGTAAACCGTGAGGAGATGCCCACGGCCTTACAGGAAAACACAGGAATTCGTTAGAGACTGACATGCGGGACGCAGAGTACTGGATAGATCTGGCCGGTTCAGACTCCAGGAGATTTGCCAGGACTATCCACGAGCACCTCGCTCTTCAATGGCGGTACGGCTGCCCAGTACGCTGGCGTTATGCGGATTGTTGCGGTTGCCGATACGCACACCTATCATCGCGACCTCGTCGTCCCCGAGGGGGATGTCTTCGTGCACGCCGGTGACCTGTGCCGGCACGGCAAGGACCTCGAAGAACTCGAGGACGCCGCGGACTGGATACGTGACCTTCCGCATCGCACGAAGGTGGTCGTCGCGGGCAACCACGACTGGATGTTCCTCGACGAGCCCGAACGTGCTCGCGCCGTCCTGGCCGACCGTGGCATCCGCTACCTGGAAGACAGCGGGACGGAGATCCACGGCGTCACGTTCTGGGGTAGTCCCTGGCAGCCGGAGTTCAACGAGTGGGCGTTCAACCTTCCCCGGGGCCTTCCCCTCGCGGAGAAATGGGCCATGATTCCGGACGGCGTCGACGTCCTGGTCACGCACGGGCCTCCGCTCGGAATCGGTGACGCGAAGGCCTACCCCGGACGCCACGGTTGCGAGGACCTGCTGGCCCGGGTGCGGCAGGTTCGCCCCAAGCTGCACCTGTTCGGTCACATCCACCAGGACGGGGGGCTCTGGCGCCGCGGGGAGACGACCTTCGCCAACGTCACCACGTGGGAGTGCGAGCGCGGCCCCACCGTCGTCCGTCTGGAGACCTCGGGTGCCGTGGGCGAGATCGTGCCGCCGGCGCGAACACGCTGAACGGTCGCGGCGCCTACGACACGAGCGTCCAAGGCAGGCCGGCCGCTGCACGGCGTGCCTCGCGTTCTTTTCCTCCGCGCCCTGAGCCCCGTCCGGTCCGCATGGGCCTCGACACGTTTGCCCACGCCGCGACCCGCGGGGCTTCCGTTCGGTCTTGGGGTCATCAATTTTCTCCGGGACGGTGTCGATCTGGGGAGTCGGCGTTCGTGTGGAGGGTGAGAGGTCGTCCGGAGGGAGAAGGTCATGGGGAAGATCACGCTGGTCGAGCATGTGTCGCTGGACGGGGTCATGCAGGCGCCCGCCGCGGCCGATGAGGACACGCGGGACGGGTTCGCTCGGGGTGGGTGGGCCGTCCCGGGGAACGACGAGGTCATGGGGGCTGAGCTGGGGAAGCGCATGGCCTCGGGCAGGGCGCTCGGTGGCGCTCAGCTGTTCGGGCGGCGGACGTACGAGCAGTTCTTCGGGTACTGGCCGGAGCAGACGGACGGGAACCCGTTCACCGAGGCGCTGAATCAGGCCACGAAGTATGTGGTTTCGCGGACGTTGCGGGAGCCGTTGCCGTGGGTGAACTCGGTGCTCGTCCGGGACGTGGCGGACGTCGCCGAGATCGAGGAGCCGCTCACCGTGCTGGGGAGCGGGGTGCTCGCCCAGGAGCTGATGCGGCGCGGGCTGGTCGATGAGTGGATGCTCATGACCCATCCGCTGGCGCTGGGGACGGGCCGGCGGTTGTTCGACGGGGTCGAGGCGGAGTTGCGGCTCGTGGAGTCGGTGACGACGACCACCGGGGTAGTGATCGCGAGGTATGAGAAGAGGGAGGAAGCATGAAGCTCTACGCGCTCAACATGATCCAGCCGGTGGGCGATCCTCCGCCGCCGGAGGTGCTGGCGAAGGTGATGGCGGACATCGCCGACATCCGGCGGGACCTGGAGCTGGAGGAGGCGTGGGTGTTCGGGCGGGGGCTGCACGGCCCCGGGGCGAGCACCATGGTGGGTCTGCGGGGGGACGAGGTCGTCGCGACGGACGGACCGTGGACGGAGGGGAAGGAGCACATCGGCGGCATCACGATCATCCAGGTGGAGGACCTGGACGCGGCGTTGAAGATCGCGGCGCGGTTCGTCAAGGTGACGGGGTTGCCGATGGAGGTGCGGCCGTTCCTGGGCGAGGTGTGATCGGGGACGTGTTCCGGGAGGAGCACGGGCGGGCGGTGGCCGTCCTCGTGCGGGTCTTCGGTGACGTCGACGTCGCCGAGGAGGCGGTGCAGGACGCGTTCGTGGAGGCGGTCCGGAGGTGGCCGTCGGACGGGACGCCGCCCAGCCCGGCCGGGTGGATCATCACGACGGCGCGGAACAAGGCGATCGACCGGCTGCGCCGGGAGGCCGCACGGGACGGCAAGCAGGCGCAGGCGGCGATGCTGGACGAGGGCGGGCCTGCCTGGACGGGGGCCGTGCAGGACGACCGGCTCAGGCTGATCTTCACGTGCTGCCATCCGGCGCTGGGGCTCCAGGCGCGGGTGGCGCTGACGTTGCGGATGCTGGGCGGGCTGACGACGGCGGAGATCGCGCGGGCGTTCCTCGTGCCGGAGAGCACCATGGCGCAGCGGCTCGTCCGGGCGAAGGCGAAGATCAGGGACGCGCGGATTCCCTACCGGGTGCCGGAGGAGGCGGAGCTTCCGGGACGGCTCTCCGGCGTGCTGGCCGTCGTCTATCTGGTGTTCACCCAGGGGTACGGGGGACGGGAGGATCTGGGCGCCGAGGCGATCAGGCTGGGCAGGGTCCTCAACGAACTCCTGCCGGACGAGCCCGAGGTGATGGGGCTGCTGGCGTTGATGCTCCTCGTGGAGTCGCGTAAGGCCGCCCGGATCAGGGGTGGCGAGTTGGTCCTGCTCGGCGAGCAGGATCGTGGGCTGTGGGATCGCGGGCTGGTGGCGGAGGGGCAGGCGCTCGTCCGGCGGTGCCTGGAGATCGATCGGCCGGGGCCGTACCAGATCCAGGCGGCCGTCAACGCGGTGCACAGTGATGCGGCGACGGCCGAGGAGACGCAGTGGACGCAGATTCTGCGGTTGTACGACCAGTTGATGGCGGTAGCGCCTACCCCGGTGGCCGCGCTCAACCGGGCCGTGGCGGTGGCCGAGGTCCAGGGGCCGGAAGCCGCTCTGGCGCAGGTGGAGGGGCTCGACCTCGGCCGGTACTACCTGTTCCACGCGATCCGCGCCGACCTGTTGCGGCGGCTGGGACGGGACGGGGAGGCCGCGCAGGCGTACGACGCGGCCATCGAGCGCACGGAGAACGATGCCGAGAGGGCCTTCCTGCGGAGCCGGCGGCTCGATGTGCGATCTTGAAAGGGTTCAGGCGCGCTGCGGGATCGGCGGGGCCTCCACGGTGGGAGCCGCGGGCCTCCGGTTGAGGGCCTGGCCGGCGACGAGGGCCGAGAGCGCGATGGTGAATCCGAGGACCTGCCAGGGCGTGAGCGTCTGGCCGAGGATCAGCAGGCCCGCCAGCGTGGCGACCATCGGGTTGGTCAGGCCGAGCAGGGAGACCGACGTCGGGGCGAGCCGGTCGATGCCGCGGAACCACAGCGCGTAGCCGATCGCGGTGCCGACGATGCCGAGGTAGGCGAAGCCCAGCACGTTCTCACCCGTCACGGACGGCGGGACGCCCTCGGTGAGGAGGGTGGGCGGCAGCAGCGCCAGGCCGCCGACCGTGAGCTGCCAGCCGGTCATGACCAGCGGCGACTCGGGACGTCCCCACTTCTTGGCGAGGACGATCGCGACGGCCATGAGGGACGTCGCGGTGAGCATGGCGGCGACGCCGAGCGGGTCGAGGCGGGCGTCGGCGGTCAGGGTCAGCAGCGCGACGCCCCCGGTGCCCGCGAGCGCCGCGTACAGGACGGCGCGGGCCGGGGCCACCCGCAGGACGCCGAGCGACAGCAGCGCCACGACCAGCGGCTGCACGGATCCGATGGTGGCGGCGACGCCGCCGGGCAGCCGGTAGGCGGCGAAGAAGAGCAGCGGGAAGAAGGCGCCGAAGTTCAGCATGCCGAGGACGACCGACCTCCACCACCAGTCGCCGCGCGGGAGGCGCCGGGTGACGGCGAGCAGGACCAGCCCGGCGGGCAGGGCGCGCAGCGTGGCGGCGAGCAGGGGGCGGTCGGCGGGCAGGAGGGTGGTGGTGACGACGTACGTGGTTCCCCAGGACGCGGGGGCGAAGGCGGCCAGGGCCAGGTCGGACGCGTGGCGGGCGCGCGGCGTCCGCGGTGCCGCGATGGCGGTCACGAAGATTCACCTCAACGGGGGGCTGGAACGGAGGCAAGTACACGAACGCCAAGTATCTGAACGTTGAGATTATTCCCGTTGAGGTGAATCGTGAGGTGCGCTCAGTCGCGCAGGCGGCTGACCTCGTACAGCGCGATCCCCGCGGCGACGCCGGCGTTGAGCGACTCCGCCTTGCCCGGCATCGGGATCGTGACCAGCATGTCGCAGGTGTCGGCGACCAGACGGCCGAGGCCCTTGCCCTCCGAGCCCACGACCAGCACGAACGGGCCGGACGCGACCTCAAGGTCGCCGACGTTCACGCCGCCGCCCGCGTCCAGGCCCGCGACGAAGCAGCCCGCCTTCTGGTACGCCTTGAGCTGCCGCGTCAGGTTCGTGGCCTGCGCGACGGGGCAGGTCGCGAGGGTGCCGGCGGACGACTTCCACGCGCCCGCGGTGACCCCGGCCGCGCGCCGCTCGGGCACGACGACGCCGGCCGCGCCGAACGCGGCGGCGGACCGGACGATCGCGCCGAGGTTGCGCGGGTCGGTGATCCCGTCGACGGCGACGATCAGGGGGGCGGCCCCCTTGAGCAGGTCGTCGGGGTGCGCGTACCGGTACGGCTTGACCTGCAGCGCGATGCCCTGGTGGACGGCGCCGTCGGTCAGCCGGTCGAGCTCGTTCTTACCGGTCTCCAGCAGCGGGACGCGGCGGTCGGCGGCCAGCTGGATCGACTCGCGGACCCGCTCGTCGGTGCTGGACATCACGTAGAGCGCCGTGCCCGGAACGCCCGCGCGCAGCGCCTCGACGACCGGGTTGCGCCCCGTGACCAGCTCGGGGACCTCGCCGTTCGCGCGCCGCGCACCGGCGGGACGTCCGGCGGCGGCCGCCGTGGCGGCGGGCTTCGGCCGCCCCCCGGGGCCGACCGTCTGTGTGCCGGTGCGCTTGGCGCTCTTCACCGCGCGCGCCTTCTGGCGCTTGCCGTGCCAGTGCCGGTCCTCGGCCTTGGGAGTGGGTCCCTTGCCCTTGCGCTTGGCCATTGTCGGTTACGCCCCTTGCGACGATTGCGTGCTCGCTCGCCCTCGCGGCTGCCGGGCGGCTCGGATCTCGGCGGGACGGCACACTGGCGAACCCCCGCGAACGTCCAATTTTATCCGCCCGCGGGGGCGCGACGCGCAGCGACCGTCAGCCGCGCTTCAGTTCCCAGCGGGGGCCCTGCGGGGTGTCCTCCACGAGGATCCCGGCCTCCGCCAGCCCGTCGCGGATGGCGTCGGCGGACGCGTAGTCCTTGCGCGCGCGCGCCGCCTGCCGCTGCTCCAGGGCGACGGCGACGAGCGCGTCGACGACGGGACGCAGGTCTTCCTCGCCGGCCCGGCTCCACTGCGGCGACAGCGGGTCGATGCCGAGGACGTCCGCCATCGCGCGCACGGACGCGAGCGCCTGCCGCGCCGCCTCGTGGTCGCCGGACGCCAGGGCGCTGTTCCCGTCCCGGACGGTCTCGTGCAGCACGGCCAGCGCCTGCGGGACGCCCAGGTCGTCGTCCAGGGCCGTGGTGAACCCGGACGGCACGGAGGACGGCGTGACCACGCCCACCACCTCCGAGGCCCGCGTCACGAAGCCCTCTATCCGCTGGTAGGCGGAGATGGCCTCGGCCAAGGCGGTGTCGGTGTAGTCCATGAGCGACCGGTAGTGCGCGGAGGCCAGGTAGTAGCGCACCTCCACCGGACGGGCCTTGCCGAGCAGATCGGGCAGCAGAACCACGTTGCCGACCGACTTGCTCATCTTCTCGCCGTCCACGGTGAGGAGCCCGTTGTGCAGCCAGTAGCGGGCGAACCCGTCGCCGGCGGCGCGGGACTGGGCGATCTCGTTCTCGTGGTGCGGGAAGATCAGGTCGACGCCGCCGCCGTGGATGTCGAACGTCGCGCCGAGGTACTTCGTCGCCATGGCCGAGCATTCGAGGTGCCAGCCGGGACGTCCGTCGCCCCAGGGCGTCTCCCAGGACGGCTCGCCCGGCTTGGCGCCCTTCCACAGCGCGAAGTCGCGCGGGTCGCGCTTGGCGTCCTCGTTGGGGGTGTCGCCGGTGGGCCGCATGTTGTCCAGCCGCTGGTTCGACAGCGCGCCGTACTCGTCGGCCCACGACTTGACGTCGAAGTACACGTCGCCGCCCGCCGCGTACGCGTGGCCCTTCTCGATCAGCCGGCGGATCAGCACGATCATCTCCGGGACGTGCCCGGTGGCGCGCGGCTCGATCGTCGGCGGCAGGCAGCCGAGCAGGTCGTAGCCCTGCGTGAAGACGCGCTGGTTGCCCTCGGCGATCGCGAACCAGGGCAGCTCCCGCTCCGCCGCCACCGCGATGATCTTGTCGTCGACGTCGGTGACGTTGCGGGCGAACGTCACCTCGTAGCCGGACGCGCGCAGCCAGCGCAGCAGCACGTCGTAGATCACGCCGGAGCGGAGGTGGCCGATGTGCGGTGACGCCTGCGGGGTCGCACCGCACACGTACATCCCCACGCGGCCCTCTTCCAGGGGCTCGAACGTACGGACGCCACGGGTGCCGGTGTCGTAGAAGCGCAGACTCACAGGCCCAGGTTATTGGATCCGCGGACGAACGCGCGGCGCATTGCGCGGTGCGGCCGGTCCCCCGGCGTCAGTCATCGTTTCCTCCGTTGAGCCGGATCGCCCGGGATTCGAGGTAGCGGCGCTCGGGGACGCTGGTCGTCCGCCGCGCCGCCTCCCGGTACGCCTCCCGCGCGGCCGCGTGGTCGCCGGCCATCTCCAGCAGGTGCGCCCGGACGGCGGCGAGCCGGTGATGGCCGGACACGCGGTCGTCGTCCTCCAGCGTCCGCAGCAGTTCGAGACCGGCCGACGGGCCGGACACCATCGCCAGCGCGACCGCCTCGTTCAGCGTGACCATCGGGTTCGGGGACAGGCGCGCCAGCAGGCGGTACAGGCCGAGGATCTGCGGCCAGTCGGTGTCCTGCGCCCGCGGCGCCTCCGCGTGCACGGCGGCGATCGCGGCCTGCAGCTGGTAGGGGCCGGGCCGCGACCAGGTGAGGGCCGCGGTGACCAGCGCCGTGCCCTCCTCGACCGCGCTCCGCCGCCAGAGCGTCCTGTCCTGCTCGGTGAGCGGGATCAGCAGCCCGCCGCGTCCCGTCCGCGCCGGGCGCCGGGCGTCGGTGAGCAGCATCAGCGCGAGCAGGCCCGCGGCCTCGCCGTCGCCCGGCAGCAGCCGGTGCAGCGCCCGCGCCAGCCGGATCGCCTCCGCGGTCAGGTCGGTGCGCTGCAGGTCCGGCCCGCTGGACGCCGTGTACCCCTCGTTGAAGATCAGGTACAGCACCTGCAGGACGGCCCGCAGCCGATCCTCCCGCTCGCCGGCCGGCGGCATCCCGAACCGCGCCCCGGTCGCCTTGATCTTCTGCTTGGCGCGGCTGACGCGCTGCGCCATCGTCGCCTCCGGAACGAGGAACGCCCGTGCGATCTGCGCCGTCGTCAGCCCGCCGACCGCGCGCAGCGTCAGCGCGACCTGCGAGGACGGCGACAGCGCCGGGTGGCAGCACAGGAACAGCAGCGCCAGCGTGTCGTCGCGGTCGCCCGGCCGGTCCTCGTCCACGGCCGGCTCGTCCGGCTCGCCCGCGCCGACGGCGGCCTCGCGGTCCCGGCGCGCCCGCTCGCTGCGCCACTGGTCGGTGAGCCGCCGCGTCGCGACGGTCAGCAGCCAGCCGCGCGGGTTCTCCGGGACGCCGTCCCCCGGCCACTGCACGGCGGCGGCGAGCAGCGCCTCCTGCACGGCGTCCTCGCAGGCGTCGAACGCGCCGTGCCGCCGCACCAGCGTGCCGAGGACCTGCGGCGTGAGCGCGCGCAGCAGTTCCTCGACGGCCGGGGGCGTCCTCACATCTCCGCCCCGGCGCCGGTCATGATCGCCCGGACCTCCATGTACCCGCCGTACCGGACGTCCGGCCAGCGCGAGGCGATCTCCACGGCCCGCTCCTGCGACTCGCAGTCGACGGCCAGGTAGCCCGCAAAGTGCTCCTTGGCCTCCAGGAACGGCCCGTCGGTCACGGCCGGCTGCCCGTCCCGTGCCCGGACCGTCTTCGTCCTGGACGGGTCGGCGAGCGCGTCGCCGCCGACCATCTCCCCCGACTCGGTCAGCTCCCGCATGATCGCGTCGACCTCGCCGAACAGCTCCTCGCGCTCGGCCTCCGTCAGCTCCTCCACGAAGCCCGGACGGTTGTAGATCAGCAGCATGTACTTCACGGCGTGCTCCTCGTCGATCCTCGCGAGCGGCCCGGTGGCCGCTCGTCACTGAACGATCGGAGCGGGAGACGCGTTCTCGACATCCCCCGGCGAAAAAATCTTCACGAAGATCCGGACGGGCCCCTGACCTGGTGACACAGCGCCGCGAACGCCGCCGCGTCCGGCATCCGGGAGGCGACCGCCATCAGGTCCGTCCAGCCGGCGTACGTGTGCACGGTCACCATGCCGTTCTCGATCGCCACGTCCTGGACGGCCTTCCACGGCAGCCGCTCACCGTCCTTCTCGACGCCGTCCAGGTCGACGGTGAACGGGCCGAGCCGCACCGGCTCCCCCGCCCGCACCGCCGCGAGGTGACGCGGGACGATCCGGGCCGTCACCTCCTTCGCGACGGCCACCCCGAGCACCTGGACGTCCGGTATGTCGTCTCCGAGCCGCAGCTCGGCGCCGCCGTACGACACGATCGTGAAGCACCACCGGACCCGGGACCCGCGGCGGCGGCCCGAGACCGTCACCGACGCCAGCTCGTCCCACGTGTACTCGGCCTCGCCGTCCGGGCCCGTGACCGCCAGCCCCCCGGTGTGCAGGGAGGCGACCCGGTTGCGGACGCGCGGCCGGTCGCGCCCCGCGATCCAGCCGGCGGCGGCCGCGTACCCCATGCAGAGCAGCAGCGCCGGGACGCCCACCCACCACACGCGGTCGCGCAGGTAGACGACGGCCGCCGGGACGAGGGCCAGCGAAGCGAGGCCCAGCAGGCACAGCCACGCCCACGTGCGGCGGCCCGCGGCCCTGCCGTCGAACGTCAGGACGGGCTCGCCGAGCCGGTCATGGGGCACCGCCACGCCGCGCTACCCGGCCGTTCGGATCCGCGTTCCGCCTGCGAACCAGCCCTCCGGCATCGCGCCTCCCCTCGGGGTGTCGTCGTCAATACCGTACGTCTCCTCCCTTAAGGTGCGCAGCGACAAAGTGATCACCAAGAAGTTGCGGTTCGTCGCCGTCCCGGCTGGTTAATCTCGGCTGAGGACCCCTCTGGCTCCCTCCCCGGAACGAGACTCCATGCCATCTGATCGCACCCGGCCGTCGTACACCCGCGTCCAGCGGCGGCTGCTCACCGCCCTCGCCGGCCTCGTCGTCGCCGCGCTCGCGGGCGCCGCGTACGTGCTGACCTACGACGTGCTCCGCGAACTCGCGCTCGCCGGGCGGGTGAGCCGCCGGTGGGCGCCGCTGTATCCGGCGATGGCCGACACCCTCGTCGCGATGACGATCCTGTCGCTGGTCGTCACCCGGGGCGCCCGCTGGTGGACGCGGCTGCTCCGCTGGGCGCTGCTGCTCGTCCTCGTCGCCGGGGGCGCGGCGGCCTCCGTCCAGCATTCGGTCCGGGGTTACGCCACCCTCCCGGACGACGCGGTCCGCGCCGGGGTGGCCGCGGCGCCGCACGTGATGCTGCTGATCGCGATCTGGCTGTGGCTGACGATGTTCAAGCAGATCCGGGTGGCCCGTCCCGCCGCCGAGGCGGACGCTCCCCCGGAGACGCAGCGCGGCCACGTGAAGGTCCTGGAGCCCGCCGCGCCCCCGCTCGCCCTTGAGGGCCCCGCCGAGCCGCACGTCCCCTTCGCGCCCGAGGAGGGGGAGGAACTCATCCCCTTCCTCCCCGACCCCGCCACCGAGCAGGAGCCGAGCGGACACGAACCCCACGCCGGCCAGGTGAGCGCCCCCGAGCCCGTCCCTCAGCAGGCCGTCGAGTACGCGCCGAACGAATCCGCGCCCGTCGAGGACGAACGTGCCGACTCCGAGCCCACGATGTTCGAGGGCCGAGGTTTCGAGGGCCGAGGGCTCGGGGGCAGAGGGTTCGAAGGCCGAGGGTTCGAAGGCGCCGGGTATGGGGGGAGCCTGTCGTCGGAGCCGGCGCCGCCGCCGCTGGACGCGCTGCCGGAGCCGCGGCAGCCGCTCGACCCGGCTCCGGTGCTGCTGCCCACCGACATCGAGCTGATCCGGAGCCGTGACCGGGAGGACGTGGAGCAGCATGCGGTGGCGTCCACGACCCGTCCCGACATCGTGCTTCCCGCGTCCACCGGCGAGGACGACGACCTCCACGACACGCCGCCCGCCGACCGCCCCGAGGACCCCGACGCCGGCGACGACCGCGACGGGGACTGGAACCCGCCGCCGTCCGGCAACTTCCGCAGCGGCCCCACCCCGCCCGCCGACTAGCGCCACCCGCCCGGGGTAGTGGAACCGGCATGAGCGCCCTACTCGCTCGGCTCTTCGACGACGCCGCGCTCTTACCGCCGGAACGCGCCCCCGTGCAGGAGGCGCTGCCCACCTACCGCGAGGCCGTCCGGGACCCGATCGCCGGGCGGCTCCTCTGCCCGGCGTCCCGGTTCGCCGAGCTGCGGACGCACCTCGTCCCGGAGGACCTCCTCGACCTCGTCCTCGTCGCCGACACCGGGATCGACGAGTTGCCGAAGGCGCTGGACGCCGTCCGCGCCGAGCCGCGCGTCCGGCCTTGCGCCCTGCAGGTCGCCGTCCCCGAGGACGCCGACCAGGCGCGGGCCGTCGCCGTGACGATCGCGCGGCTGCCGTCAGAGGTCCCCGCGCGCATCGGGGTGCGCCCCTCGCCGGGCTGGCGGGACGCCCTGGACCGCATCGCCGCCGCCCGCGACCACGGCGCGCCGCTCGGCGCCGGGACGAGCGCGGTGTCGGCGGCGTTCATCTCGGCCTGCGCCGAACGCGACCTGCGGTTCACATGCGCGGACGGGACCGGACACGCCGTCCGGCACGCGTCCGGCCACGGGTTCCTGAACGTCCTGCTGGCCACTGCGCACGCCGCCGCCGGTGAGCGCGACATCCGGCCGACGCTCGAACGGACCGGCGCCGCGAGCCTCGCCGCCGAGGTCCGGGCCCTTCCGGACGACGCCGCGCGGGCCGCCCGGCGCCTTCTGGTCGCGTTCAGCGTCCGCGATCTCGGCGCGTCCCGAACGGATCTGCGTCGTTTGGGGCTGATCGGAACGCCGGGCACGGGGGAAGATACGTCTTCATGACGACCGTTTCGTGGGTTGAGGTGGATGAGGCCGCCGGGTTCGGCATCGCGAACCTGCCGTACGGGGTGTTCGCGCGGCCCGGGGAGCTGCCCCGTGTCGGCGTGGCCATCGGCGATCGCGTCCTGGACCTCGCGGCCATGTCCGCCGCCGGTCTGGTCGAGGACCGCCGCTACTTCGCCTCCGGTTCGCTGAACGCGTTCATGGTGGCGGGACGTCTCGCCTGGCAGGCGAACCGCGACCGGGTGACCGAGCTGCTCACCGACGAGTCGTACCGGGGCCGGGTGGAGCCGCACCTGATCCCGGTCGCGGACGTCGAGCTGCTGCGGCCGTTCGAGGTCGCCGACTACGTCGACTTCTACTCGTCCGAGCACCACGCCACGAACGCGGGACGGATGTTCCGGCCGAACGCCGAGCCGCTGACGGCCAACTGGAAGCGGCTGCCGGTCGGCTACCACGGCCGCGCGGGGACCGTGTACCCGTCCGGGACGCCGATCATCCGCCCGTCCGGCCAGCGCCGCGCGCCGGGCGACGCGGAACCGTCCTACGGCCCTTCCCTGCGCCTGGACTTCGAGGCGGAGGTCGGGTTCGTCGCGGGCGTGCCGTCCGCGGCGGGACGCGGCGTCCCCACCGGCGCGTTCCGCGACCACGTGTTCGGGTTCGTGCTGGTGAACGACTGGAGCGCGCGTGACCTGCAGGCATGGGAGTCGCAGCCGCTCGGCCCGTTCCTCGGCAAGTCGTTCGCGACGTCGATCTCGTCGTGGGTGGTGCCGGTCGCGGCGCTGGAGGCGGCGCGCGTCGCCCCGCCCGTCCAGGACCCGGTGCCGCTGCCCTACCTGCGGTGCGACGAACCGTGGGGCCTGGACCTGGAACTGGAGGTCCGGATCAACGGCCAGGTCGCGGCGCGCCCGCCGTTCGCGTCCATGTACTGGACGTCCCCGCAGCAACTGGCCCACGCCACGGTGAACGGCGCCCCGCTCCGCACCGGCGACCTGTTCGCCTCCGGGACGGTCTCGGGCCCCGAACGCGACCAGCGCGGCTGCATGCTCGAACTCGGCTGGAACGGCCAGCAGCCGCTGGAACTGCCCGACGGCACGGAACGCACATTCCTCGAGGACGGCGACACGGTGACAATTCGCGCCCAGGCTCCCGGGGCCTTTGGCTCCCGCATAACCCTCGGCGAAGTGACCGGCACCGTCCACCCAGCCCAGCCCTAAGGCCCGGCCACTGTCATTCCCGGAACGACGCTATGGCTCTCTGCACGGCGAGCTACAACGGCTCGGTTGGTCAGAGCGGGGGAAGCACCAGGGCGGTGGCTATCGCCGCCAGGCCCTCGCCCCGGCCGGTCAGCCCCAGGCCGTCCGTGGTGGTCGCCGAGATCGTCACCGGGGCGCCGGAGATGGCTTCGGTGAGGGTCTTCTCGGCTTCGGCACGGCGTTTGCCGATCTTGGGACGGTTGCCGATGATCTGGATGGCCACGTTGCCGATGGTGAAGCCTGCTTCGGCGACGAGGCGGGCCACCTCCCGCAGGAGGTCGGCTCCGGACGCGCCGGACCAGCGAGGGTCGGCCGTGCCGAAGACGGCGCCCAGGTCGCCGAGGCCGCACGCCGACAGGAGAGCGTCGCACGCGGCGTGCGCTGCGACGTCGCCGTCCGAGTGGCCGGCCAGGCCGTGGCCTTCACCGGGCCAGTCGAGCCCCGCGACCCGCAGAGGGCGCGGGGAGGACGAGAACGGGTGGACGTCGGTTCCGACGCCCACCCGTGGAAGCCGCTCGGTCAACTCGGTCGGCCGCTCAGCTGGCCAGGACCTCGTCGAGCAGGGCCTCTGCCTTGTCCTCGTTGGTCTTCTCGGCGAGCGCGAGCTCGCTGACCAGGATCTGCCGCGCCTTCGCGAGCATCCGCTTCTCGCCGGCGGACAGACCGCGTTCCCTGTCGCGCCTCCAGAGGTCGCGGACGACCTCGGCGACCTTGTTGACGTCACCGGACGCGAGCTTCTCAAGGTTCGCCTTGTAGCGGCGCGACCAGTTGGTGGGCTCCTCGGTGTAGGGTGCGCGAAGCACTTCGAACACCTTCTCAAGCCCCTCCTGGCCGACGACGTCCCGGACGCCCACGTCCTCGACGTTCTCGACCGGGACCCGCACTGTCAGGTCACCCTTGTCAACCTTCAGAACCAGATAGGTCCTGTCCTCACCCTTGATGGTGCGAGTCTCGATGGCCTCGATCCGAGCAGCCCCATGGTGGGGGTAGACGACGGTGTCGCCGACCTGGAAAGTCATGTGACAAGTACCCCTTCCGCTAGAACCAGGGTAGCACGGAAACGAGCATGGCTGAACCGGCCTTCCAGGCATATGCGCAGGTCAAACCGCATATTGGGCTATTGACAAAGCCCTTTAATGGTGCATCAACGTCCAGTTCTCCCCACTCAGCGTAGCCGAGAGATCACCGAGGCCCCCTCGAAACACCATTACCGGTAAGGGGCCCCCGTGACAAGCATCCGGTCCCGCCGACCGCCCGGAAGCCGTCCATACTGGAGGTGAGCATGCCGGGCGGCGCGGGTACGAAGCGCCCGGAAGGGTCCGAAAGAGGACGGCGGCCCGTGGAACGCGACCCGCGAGGGAGGTGGCGCGTGAGGCCGGACGGCGACCCGGAGCCCGACGACTACGGGCTTCCGCACGTTGACGTCGTCGTGCCCGATGACGCCCGCGAACTCGAGCGCGACATGGTCGCCTACCACCGCGAGGAACGGCGCCGGCGGCGCAGGCGGCGGGCCCGGCGGCTGGCCCGGCCGGTGACCCGGTTCGGCGTCGCGATCCCGATCATCGCCGGCGCGCTGCTGGTGGCGCTGCTCAGCGGCGTCCTCATGACGGCGTTCGGCCCGCGTCCGGTGCCCCGCCCGACGGGCGCGCAGCTCGCGCCCCGCCCGTCCGCGAGCCCCGGCAAGCTCGGCGGCCTGCTGCCGGACCGGGAGGTCGCCCTCGTGGCGGACGGCCGCACGACCACCCCCCTGCAGGACCTGCGTCCCGGCGTGATCGGCATCGTCCCGCCCGGGTACGAGTGCGAGAGCGTGGTGGCGGAGCTCGCGGGCAGGACGCAGCAGTACGGCCTCAACTTCTGGCTCGTCGCCGACCCGCGTCCGGCCGGCGGCGGCAAGGCGACGTCGCTGAAGGAACTGAAGGCGTGCGCGGGGACCGCCCACGACGGGGCGCCGCTGATCCTCGAAGACCGGGAGGGCGTCCTCGCCGCGGCCTACGCCCCCGAACCCGGCACGCCCGGCCCGACCGGTACCGGCCTCACCGCCGTGTTCGTGGAGCCGGACGGCGTCGTCACCGAGATCGTCCGTGCGCCTCGGCCGGGGCCCAAGCTCACCGGCCGGGTCGAGGCCCTCGGCACCGGCTGACCGGACGACCCCGATCCTCCGGCACCCTCCGACGACACCGACCTTCCGGCGCCGGCCCGACGGCGCCGACCGGAAAAAGGGGCGTGTCGGCCACCCCGGGGGAGGATCTGCGCGAGAGTCTCGCTACGCTTCCCCTGGCGTATCTCACGCCGCTCTCACAACGTTCCGCCGTCACACCATTTGATGACATTTCGCGAGGAGACCGACGCCGTGATCCGAAACAGCCGTCGAGTGGTCGTGCTCGCCGTCGCGGGCGCCGTCGCGATCGCGCCGGTGATCTCCGGCTGCGGCGCCGGCATGTCACCCCAGTCCGTCGCCCCCACCCGGCTGACCGAGGGCGTCAACGAGACGATCCCGCAGGACAAGAAGGCCGCGACCCAGATCAACCTGCAGAACATGTTCCTGCTGGGCGGCCAGGACGGTCAGCCGCTCAAGCCGGGGGCGGACGTGCCGCTCTACGGCGTGCTGATCAACCGGGTCAAGGGCAGCCAGGACCGGCTGGTCTCGGTCAGCTCCCCCGCCTTCGGCCAGGCGAAGATCGCGGGCGGCGCCGTCACGCTCCCCGCCGCTTCGCCGGACGGGATGGGCGGCATGGTCTCGCTGCTCGGCAAGCCGACGGCGGCGAGCCCCGCGCCCTCGCCGTCCGGTCCGCAGACCAAGAAGCCGTCCGGCACGCCGAGCCCCACCGGAACGGCCAGCCCCACCGGAACGGCCAGCCCCACCGGATCGCCGAGCCCCACCGGGTCGCCGAGCCCCACCGGAACGCCGACGTCGCAGGACACGACGAGCCCGCAGGAGAGCGGTCTTCCGGCGACGCCCGGCCCGGGCGGCCAGCCGCTCGTCGTGCTCACCGGCCTCACCAAGGAACTGATCGCCGGGGCGACCGTCCCCGTGCGGATGCAGTTCGAGCACGCCGGCGCGATCACCTTCCAGGTGCCCGTCGCGCCGCACCAGCAGGACTACGCCACCTACCCGGCCGCCGCACCGTCCGCGCAGGCCGGCACCCCCGGGGCCACCGCGAGCCCGTCGGGGAGCCCCACGGGAAGCCCGTCCCCCGGCGCGCCCGGCACGCCCGCCCCGGGCAGCACGGAGACGCCCGGCGCGACCAGCACACCGGGTTCCGGCGGGCACTGACCGGCCCGCGCCCGGAGATCCGCGCATACGAGAACGGCCCGTCCCACCTCGGACGGGCCGTTCCCCTTTTCGGTCAGGGCTCGAACTTGTAGCCCAGCCCGCGCACGGTCACGATGTACCGCGGCGTGGACGGGGCCTCCTCGACCTTGGCGCGGAGGCGCTTGATGTGGACGTCCAGCGTCTTCGTGTCGCCCACGTAGTCGGCGCCCCACACGCGGTCGATCAGCTGCATCCGGGTCAGGACGCGGCCGGCGTTGCGGAGGAGCACCTCCAGCAGCTCGAACTCCTTCAGCGGCAGCTGGACGCCTTCGCCGCCGACGCTGACGACGTGCCGTTCGACGTCCATCCGGACCGGTCCGGCCTCCAGCGTCGCGGGCGCCGGCTCGTCCACCTCGCCCTGGCGGCGCAGGACGGCCCGCATCCGGGCGATCAGCTCCCGGGTGGAGAACGGCTTGGTGACGTAGTCGTCGGCGCCGAGCTCCAGCCCGACCACCTTGTCGACCTCGCTGTCCTTCGCGGTCAGCATGATCACCGGGACGTTGGACTTGGCGCGCAGCTCCCGGCACACCTCGGTACCGGGCAGCCCGGGCAGCATCAGGTCGAGCAGCACGAGGTCGGCACCGTTGCGCTCGAAGATGTCCAGCGCGTCCGGGCCGGTGGCGGCGACCGCCACCTCGAAGCCCTCCTTGCGCAGGTTGTACGACAGTGCGTCGCTGAACGACTCCTCGTCTTCCACGACGAGCACGCGGGTCACGGTGTTGCCTCCCGGGCGGTGGTCTCTGGGGGTTGGTCTGCGGTCCCTGCGGCGGAACGGTACGGGGCGTCGAGCAGCGGCAGCCGGATCGTGAACGTCGACCCGTGCCCCTCCTTGCTCCACACGGTCACGTCGCCGCCGTGCTTGCCGGTGACGTGCTTGACGATGGCGAGACCGAGCCCGGTGCCGCCGGTCTGCCGGGAGCGGGCCTGGTCGACCCGGTAGAAGCGCTCGAAGATCCGGCCGATCTCTCCGTCCGGGATGCCGATGCCCTGGTCGGACACGTTGACCTCGACCTGCCGGTCGTCGCACCGCCGGGTCGACACGACGACCCGGGTGTGCTCGGGGCTGTAGGCGACGGCGTTCTCGACGAGGTTGCGCACCGCGGTGACGAGCAGTTCCTGGTCGGCGTGGACGTGCAGGCCGTCCTCGCCGCCGGACGCGAGCTCGATGTCCTTGGCGGAGGCCTTGAACTGGCAGCGCTCCAGCGCCTCCGCCATGACCTCGTCCAGGTCGACGGGTTTCAGGTCGGGCAGCGGCTCGTCCCCCTGGACCCGCGACAGCGTCATCAGGTCCTGGACGAGGTTGGTCAGCCGCACCGACTCGTACTGCATCCGGCCCGCGAAGCGGCGGACGGCCTCCGGGTCGTCGGCGGCGCCCTCGACGGTCTCGGCGAGCAGCGACAGCGCGCCCACCGGGGTCTTCAGCTCGTGGCTGACGTTCGCCACGAAGTCGCGGCGGATCGCCTCGGTGCGGTGCATGTCGGTGAGGTCCTCGGCCAGCACGAGGACGAGGCCGTGCGATCCGAGCGGCGCGACGCGGACCGCGAACCAGCGTCCGTCCGCGCGGCTCCGCGCGCCGGTCGGCCCGACCTGGATCTCGGTCTCCCGGATCTCCCCGTCCCGGCGGACGAGCCTGGTCATGGCGAGCACCTCGTCCACCACGAGACGGTCGCCGCTGACCAGCCCGTATGCCCGTGCGGCGGAGCTGGCGCGCAGCACGCGGTCCTCGCCGTCCACGACGACGGCGGAGGATCGCAGGACGCTGAGCACCGAGGCGACCCCGGGGGGCAGCGCCCCGACGGGCGCCGCGGGCGCCGGTGTCCGCTGGGCTCGCTCGCTCACGCGCACCGCCAATCCGGTAGTGAGCCCGATCGCGAGCCCGGCGAGCCCGACGAGGCTCGCGACTATCTCGACCTCCACACCTCGGATGGTAAGCGGCGTTCCGCCCTGCCCTTCCCAGCGGTCCAGGTCAGGACGGTCTCGTTCCCCCAAAGTTCACCTTGCTCTCCGGATGCGTTCATTCCGGCAGGGCAGGCTGTGGCGTGGGCGAGTCCGCCCCGCCCCCGGTTCACGAGTCCGCCCCGCCCCCGGGTCACATCGAAGGAAGTTCAATTGCGCGACGCCTACCACGAGGAACTCGACTCCCTCACCGACAGCCTGGTGGAGATGACCCGCCTCGTCCGGTCCGCGATGGCCCGGGCGGTGACCGCCCTGCTGGACGCCGACCTGCGGCTCGCGGAGGAGGTCATCAGCGGTGACGAGCACGTCAACAAGATCGACGCGAGCATCGAGGCGACGGTCTTCGACCTGATGGCGCGGCAGCAGCCCGTCGCGGGCGACCTGCGCACGCTGATCACGGCGCTGCGGATGAGCGGCGACCTGGAGCGCATGGGCGACCTCGCCGTGCACATCGCCAAGACCGCGCGCCGCCGCCACCCCGAGTCGGCCGTCCCGCCGGAACTGCAGGCCACCGTCCTGGAGATGGGCCAGATCGCCGAACGCATGATCGCCAAGACGGGCAGCGTGATCGCGTCCCAGGACGTGGAGAGGGGCCTCGAACTGGACGCCGACGACGACCAGATGGACCGCCTGCACCGGCGCCTGTTCGACCTCCTGCTGTCCCCGAAATGGACGCATGGCGTCGAACCGGCCGTGGACATCACCCTCGCCGGCCGCTACTTCGAACGCTTCGCCGACCACGCCGTCCACGTCGCCGAAAACGTCGTCTACCTGGTAACGGGCCGCCGCCCCGAAGACCTCACCGACCACCCCTGACCCCCCTGGCCCGGACGGCCTACGACGACCGATCTTTCGGGAGCGCGTCCGGATGCCGGAAACGGAGAGGAGACGTTCACACCTATCCGGTGCTCGCTCCCACCTCCGGCAATGGGCGCTTCGAGAACCGCGCCGTACCCTTCCTCCGGCGCCGCGACCCGCAATCGCCACATCCCGCCGGCCGGCCGGCTGAACGCTGCGACCCGCCACCCCGCCCCCCGAAGGTGCTCGCTGAGCCGGGTCAACGCCGCCGTGGCCTCTTCTTTGCGTGCCACCTGCAGACCGTCGTTCCCTCGAACCTCCATGCCCCGCCCTCCCGGACCACCCGTCCCGCACCCGCCCAGCACCCCCGCGAATAGCGCTACAGCGACCACAGTGCATCGACGCAAGAAGTCCGCCCTTCTTCGCGCACACGCTCAAGAGCGAACCTGAAAGTCAGGTGAACCTTGCTGGATACCGCACCTGCGAACTCAGGCAACGGGTGCTGTGAAGTCCTCGATCAGGCGCGCCGAGTCGAACTCGCGCTTGCCGACGCCGTCCAGGAACGCATCCCACTCGGCCACCGTGAACACCTGCGGCTCCCGCTCCGGGTTCTTGCTGTCCCGGACGAGGACGACGAACTCCTCCCCCGCCTTGTTCGCAACCCCGCAGTCACACCCGCGCACCACGGCCACCTCGACGCAATGACCGCCGTTGTTGCCACTGCGGGAACTCTTGCGCCAGTCCATCGAGGACACCCCTTGCTCAGTCCTGCCTAGGCCAAGTCAACGGCCACCTCGCGCAACAGGGCGATCGTCTGTTCGGGGCCGAGCGCTTGAGCGCGCAAGTGGCCGAATATCAGCTTATACCCGGCGACCTCGTCCGGCTTTTGGCTGTAGACGCCGCCGATCTGCTGCTCCAGGTAGACCTTGTCCGGGTCGTCCGGCGCCGGGAACTCCAGCAGTGAGAACGACCCGTGCATGGCGCCGTGCTCCCCGGTCGAGAAAGGCAAGACCTGGAGAGTCACGTTGCGGAGTTTCGCCATCTTCAGCAAGTGCTCGATCTGGCCGCGCATCACTGCCCGGCCACCGACGACCCGCCGCACCACGGCCTCGTTGAGCACGACCCAGATCTCCGGCGGGTCGTCGGCGGTGAGGCGGGCCTGCCGGGCCGCCCGCACCGGGATCGTCTCGTCGATCTCCTCATCGGTGTCCGAGGCGGGCGCCGTGGACATGATCGCTCGCGTGTACCCCTCGGTCTGCAGATAGCCGGGCACGAGTTCCGAGTGGTACTCGAGCACCCGCGACGCGGACGCCTCCAAGACGACGTAGACCTGGAACCACTTCGGAATAGCACCGGAGTACTGGTGCCACCAGTCGGGCTCGCGGGCCAGCCGTGCCAGTTCGACGAGCGCCTCGGCCTCACCGTCCTCGACGCCGTACATCTTGAGCAGGCGTTTCACGTCCCGCTGCAGGACGCGGCTCTTGTCGTTCTCGATCCGGTAGAGCTTGCTCTCGGCCCATCCCATCTCTTCGGCCACGGCCTCCTGATTGAAGCCCGCCTTCTCACGCCGGGCACGCAGCTCCCGCGCCGGCCGGGCGCTCGCCACCGTCGGAATATGCCTACCTTTTGCCACGAATCAACTCCAATCGGTCATCGAATTTGATGGGTTTCAAGTAACACCTTGCGTCGACGCCTCCTCGGGCTCATCGTCTTCCCCGGGGCGGTCGAGGAGGTGCCGGACGCCCGGCATTACGTGCGGAGCCTGCTCGTCCGCAATGGGTCGCCCGCCATCGCCGACGACGCGGAGTTGCTGGCCTGCGAGTGCGTCAGCAACGCGATCCGCTTCACCCGCGGCGGTGCCGGCGGCGGCAGGGTGGCGGTCAAGCTGCTGGGGCTGGACGACGCTCTCCGGGTCGAGATCCTGGACGAGGGCGGGGCGACGTCCGTCCCGGCTCCGCGCGGCAGGCCCGACTCCGCCGAGGCGGAGAGCGGCCGTGGCCTGCACCTGCTCGACGCGCTCGCGAAGGAGTGGGGCAGTATGCCTTACGGTCCCGGGACGCTCACCTGGTTTACGGTCGCCCGCGCTTGACCCGTTCCGTCAGGCGAACCAGTCGGGGGTGGCGGAGATCGTGATGAGGTCCGCCAGGCCCGGGACCGCGAGGGCGGTGGCGATCAGCGCGCAGCGGATGCCGAAGCGCGAGGGCCGCAGGGTGAACACGGTCGCGATCGACGCCACCGCCGGGACGATGGCGATGCCCAGGAAGATCTTGGCGAACAGCGGGCTGCCCGAGCAGGAGACCTCACCGCAGGAGTCCGGGCCCGTGAGCACCAGGGCTGACATCAGCAGGTTGAACAGCACTAGGACCCCGGCCAGCACGAACAGCACGGGCAGCGTGAGCACGGCCCCTAGCGAGATCTTGTTGCTCTGGTCCGCGGGCGTCGCGGTCTGGTAAGCCATCCTCGCGCTCCTCGATGTCCGTGTGCGATCACGTTCATCGTCGCCCGGACAGCCGTAGACGAGACAGGGCGCAAATACTCATTCCAGACGCCACACCTACTCAGCGGCCCGCAGGTTCGTTGACCTGCGGCGTGTTGTTGTTATTCGGCTATCCATAACAGCAACATGCCGCAGGTCAACGGAGGGGGCGGGCGCGGTTGTGTGTGTGGTGGGCTCGCCGGTTCCCGCGCGTTACTTTTTGCGGCCGCGCCTTGTTCTGCCCTTGGGCTTGGTGTCCTTGGCGTCCTTCGCGGGGGGCTTCGGGGAGCCGGGCTTGGCGCCGCCCTGGTTCTTGACGGCCTCGATGGCGGCCCTGGCGGCGGCCGGGTCGAGGTACTCGCCGCCGCGCTTGAGCGGGGAGAAGTCGTCGTCCAGCTCGTACACGAGCGGGATGCCGGTCGGGATGTTGAGGCCGACGATCTGCTCGTCGGAGATGCCGTCCAGGTGCTTGACCATGGCGCGGAGCGAGTTGCCGTGCGCGGCGACCATGACCGTCTTGCCTGCGGCCAGGTCGGGGACGACCGAGTCGTACCAGTAGGGCAGGAGCCGGTCGACGACGTCGGCGAGGCATTCCGTGCGCGGGATCAGCTCGGACGGCAGCTCGGCGTAGCGGAGGTCGTTGACCTGGGAGAGGGGGTCGTCGTCCTTGATGGGCGGCGGCGGGGTGTCGTAGGAGCGGCGCCAGGTCATGAACTGCTCTTCGCCGAACTCCTCGCGCGTCTGCGCCTTGTTCTTGCCCTGGAGGGCGCCGTAGTGGCGCTCGTTCAGCCGCCAGGAGCGCTTGACGGGGATCCAGAGGAGGTCGGCCACGTCCAGGGCGATGTTGGCGGTGCGGATGGCCCGCTTCAGCAGGGAGGTGTGCACCACGTCGGGGGTGATGTCGGCGTCGAGCAGCAGGTCGCCGCCGCGGGTCGCCTCACTCTCGCCCTTAGCGGACAGGTCGACGTCCACCCAGCCGGTGAACAGCCCTTCCGCGTTCCAGACGCTTTCGCCATGCCGGAGCAATACCAAGGTCGCCATGGCGCAGAGCCTATCGGCCCCTCAGGGGTCACTCGCGGTTGGCCGGGTCCGCGAAGGAGGCGAACGCCTGGAGGTTGGCGAGGCTCTCGCCGCGCTTGACGCGCCAGTCCCACTCGCGCTGGATGGACGTCTTGAACCCGCGTTCGAGGGCCTTGTCGAAGTTCTCGTCGGAGTAGGTGAGGACGCAGCCGAGGATGCGGTCGATCTCGTCAGGCGAGATGGCGTCGAGGGGGAGCTTCCCGACGAGGTGGACGTCGCCGACGTCGTCCAGCGCGAACGCGACCCCGTACATGCGGCCGTTCTTCTCCAGCAGGAACCGGTAGAACTCGGCGTGGTTCTCGTCGGGACGGCGGCAGAAGAACGCCTCGACGTGCAGGGAGTGGTCGCCGACGATCAGCCACGTCATGGTGGCGAGCTTGTGCTGCCCGGGGAGCTTGACGAAGAACGCCTTCTCGCGCGGCTCGTCGAACTCCAGCTCGGCCGCCTTGAGCGCCTCCCTGATGGTCTCGGCGTGACTCATGCCTTCGCTCATTCCCGTCTCCTGCGGGGGGACGCCCCCCCGCGCCCCCCGGTTCGCTGCGCTCATGCTGTGGCCTCGGCGGTAACAGGACCGGCGGGGATCGTCATGGCACCGGTATACACGTCGAGGAGGCGGTCGACGGTGGCGTCCCAGCCGAAGCCGTCCGCGTGTCGGACGGCGCCGCGGGCGAGGCGGGCGTGCAGCCCCGGTTCGGCGTGCAGGCGGCGCAGGACGGCGGCGTAGTCGGCCGGGTCGTGGCCGGAGATCAGCACCCCGGACTCGCCGTCCGCGACGGCCGTGCACAGGCCGCCGACGCGGGACGCGACGACGGGCGTCCCGCACGCCTGCGACTCGACGGCGACGAGCCCGAACGACTCGCTGTGGGACGGGACGACGGTGACGTCCGCGGCCCGGTACCAGTCGGCCAGCTCGGCCTGCGGGCTCGGCGGCTCGAAGCGCATGACGTCGGAGATGCCGAGCCGGGCGGCCAGGGACTGGAGCCCTTCGGGGCGGCAGCGGCCGGAACCGGACGGGCCGCCGACGACGGCGACGACGAGTTTCGAGCGCAGCGCCGGGTCGTCGGCGAGCATGCGGGCGACGGCGCGCAGCAGGACGTCCGGCGCCTTGAGCGGCTGGATCCGGCCGACGAACAGCAGCACGTACGCGTCGCGGGGCAGGCCGAGGCGGCGGCGGGCGGGGCCGGTGCGGTGCGGGAGGAGCCCGGTGCTGCGGGCGAGGATCGGCGACTCGGGACGGAAGAGGGAGAGGTCGACGCCGGGGCTGACCGTCGCGACCCGGGCGGGGTCGGCGTCGTAGAGGCCGACGAGTTCGTGGGCCTCCTTGGAGGTGTTGGCGACGAGCTGGTCGGAGGAGGCCACGACCTGCTCCTCGCCGAGGACGCGTTCGGCGGGCTCGGGCTTGTCGTCGTCCGCGAGGGCGGCGTTCTTGACCTTCGCCATCGTGTGCATGGAGTGGACGAGCGGCACGCCCCACCGCTGCTTGACCGCCCATCCGGCCTGCCCGGAGAGCCAGTAGTGCGTGTGCAGGAGGTCGTAGTGGCCGGGGTCGTGGGCGGCCTCGACGCGCAGGACCCCGGACGTGAAGCCGCACAGATGCCGGGGCAGTTCGGTCTTGTCCAGTTCCTCGAACGGCCCGGCGACGACGTTCCGGACGAGGACGCCCGGGGCGAGTTCGACGACCGGAGGCAGGGCCCGCGAGGTCGCGCGGGTGAAGATGTCTACTTCCACGCCCCTCGCGGCCAGCCGCCGGGCGACTTCGACGATGTAGACGTTCATGCCGCCCGCGTCGCCCGTACCAGGTTGGTCAAGGGGGGATGTATGAACACTGACCGTCGCAACCCGGTTGATACGACGCGACACTGCACACCACCTCCGGTTGTGCAACCTATCGACCGCGCGAGGTGTTCCCTCAACAAGGGCGGCAATCGTCATGTATCGCGACAGTGACGGACTTCACCGACATCCCGCCCGCCGGCGCCGCCGACCCACGGTCCCCCACCTGCGATCCTGGACGCATGCGTAAGACCGCGATAGTGACCGGGGCCAGCAGCGGGATCGGGGCCGCCACGGCGAAGCGCCTGGCGGCGGAGGGGTTCAACGTCGTGCTCGCCGCGCGGCGGCGCGACCGCCTCGACGCCCTCGCCGAGGAGATCGCCGAGGCCGTGCCGGGCGCCGGGAAGGTGGCGCCCGTGACGCTGGACGTGACGTCGCAGGAGTCGGTGGACGCGCTCGCGGCGGCGGTGGACACCTGCCATGTCCTGGTCAACAACGCGGGCGGAGCCGTCGGCCTGGACAGCGTCGCGACCGCCGACCTCGCCGACTGGCAGACCATGTACGACACGAACGTCCTCGGGCTCGTCCGGGTCACGAAGGCCCTGCTGCCGAAGCTGATCGGGAGCGGCGCGGGTCACGTGGTGAACATCACCTCGCTCGCCGCGCACGTCCCGTACGAGGGCGGCGGCGGGTACAACGCGGCCAAGCACGCCGCGTACGCGGTCAACGACGTGATGCGTCTCGAACTGGTCGCCGAGCCGGTCCGCATCACCGAGATCGCGCCGGGGATGGTGCACACGGAGGAGTTCTCGCTGGTCCGGTTCCGCGGGGACGCGGAGCAGGCCGCCAAGCCGTACGAGGGCGTCGCGGAGCCGCTGGTCGCCGAGGACGTCGCCGACTGCGTCGCGTGGGCCGTGACCCGTCCGCCGCACGTGAACATCGACCGGATCGACGTCCAGCCGCGCGTGCAGGCCGCTCCCTACAAGCTTCACCGGGAGTAGCACTCACCCGTGGGCGGGCGCGACTGCCGTCCAGGGGAGAGTGACCTCACCGAGACGCCACCGGTTTCGTCCCCCATAGGGAGGACGTGTCAGGACCGGATGGGTCTGCGCCAACAGCGACACCGCCTCGACCCAGCGGGCGCGGGGGCCGAACGCGGACAGCGGCGCGGCCGTCGCCCAGCAGCGGTCGAACGCGGTCAGCAAAGCGTGGACGGGCTCGCCCGGCACGTTCCGGTGGATCAGCGTCTTCGGGAGCCGTTCGGCAAGCACGGACGGACGTTCGAGCGAGCGCAGATGGGCCGCGAACGTGATGGACTGGGGCCCGTCTTTGGTCAGGGTCACCCATACTGCGCGCCGTCCGATCTCGTCGCACGTGCCTTCCACGAGGACGCCCGAGGGCGCCAGACGCGCGCGCAGATCGTCCCATGCGTGCCAGGCCGCCTGCTCGTCGTACTGCCGCAGGACGTTGAACGCCCTGACCAGCGCGGGCGGGCGCGGAACCGGCAACTCGAACCCGCCGCGCCGGAACGACAGCCCCTCGTACCCCCGGCCGGGTTCGTTCAGTGCCGCGAGGAGGGCGTGCCCGGCGGCGACCCGTTCCGGCTCTATCTCGATGCCGACGACCTCCAGGCGCGGCGCGACGGCGCGCAGCCGGGTGTAGAGCTCGAACGTGGTGACCGGGGAGGCGCCGTAGCCGAGGTCGACGGCGAGCGGGCGTCCGCCGGTGCGCAGCGGGCCGGTCTGGGTGGCGGTGATCCAGCGGTCGACGCGGCGCAGCCGGTTGGGGGCGGTGGTGCCGCGAGTCACCTCGCCTCGCGGCTTCATGGCTGGGGGCACTCGGCAATTGTTCCTTGTGACCTCCTATGCCCTGTACGTCCAGCGCCCTGTACGTCCAGCTGGGCCGGTCCGTCCGCTGCGGCACCTGGCGGCCGACCCGCCGAACGTGATTCGGTAAGTTATCGGTTACGGTGCTGCCGACGCCGTCCCCCCGAGGAGAGTGCCGATGCTCGACCTGGCGACCCTGCACGAGGCCATCGCCGCCGCGATCCCCGACCGCGAGTGCCTGGTGTGGCGCGACCACCGGGTCACCTGGCGGGAGACCGCCGACCGGACGCGGCGGCTGGCGAACGTCCTGCACGGGCACGGCCTCGGCCTGCGCGGCACGGCGGCCGAGCCGTGGGAGTCGCCGCACGACCATCTCGCGCTCTACCTGCACAACGGCCCGGAGTACCTGGAGGGCCTGGTCGCCGCCCACAAGGCGCGGGTCGCGCCGTTCAACGTCAACTACCGGTACGTGGACGACGAGCTCGCCCACCTGTTCGGCGACGCCCGCCCCGCGGCCGTGATCTACCACGCGCGGTTCGCCGGCGCCATCGGACGGGTCGTCGAGCGGCTCGGCGAGCGCCCGCTGCTCCTCCAGGTCGCCGACGAGTCCGCCGCCCCGCTCCTGCCCGGCGCGCTCGACTACGAGGAAGCCCTCGTCAAGGCGTCCTCGGACCCGCTGCCCGTGCGGCCCGACGCGCACGACCTGCACATCCTCTACACCGGCGGCACGACGGGCATGCCGAAGGGCGTCCTGTGGCGGATCGGCGACCTGATGCTCGGCCCGCTCGGCCTGCGGCGCCGCGACGGGGCGCCGGTCACCGATCTCGACGAGGCCGTCGCGCGGGCCGTCCGCAGCGACGTGCGGGTACTGGTCGGCCCGCCGCTGATGCACGGCGCGGGCACGTGGTCCTCGCTCGGCGCGTGGTGCGGCGGCGGGTGCGTGGTGTTCCCCGACCGGGTCGACGGCCTGGACGCCGCCGACCTGATGGCGACCGCCGAGCGCGAGCGCGTCACCCGGATGCCGCTGGTCGGGGACGCCTTCGCCCGCCCGATCGTCGAGGCGCTGGAGGCCCGCCCGCACGACCTCGGCGCCCTGCGCTCGTTCGTGAACTCGGCCGCCGCGATCAGCCCCGGCGTGAAGGCGCGGATGCTCGAACTCCTCCCCCACTCCCGGATCGTGGACGTCCTCGGGTCGTCGGAGTCCGGTTTCCAGGTGACCCGGAGCGGCTCGTCGGCGCGGTCCTTCGCGGCGCAGCCGGGGACGGCCGTGCTGTCGGCCGACCGGTCCCGGCGCCTCGCGCCCGGCGAGGACGAGACGGGCTGGCTGGCCAAGGGCGGGGACTCGATCCCGCTCGGCTACCTCGGCGACCCGGTGAAGACCGCGTCCACGTTCCTCACCCTGGACGGCGAGCGGCTGGTCGTCGCGGGCGACCGGGCGCGGCTGCTCGCGGACGGCACCGTGGAGGTCCACGGGCGGGAGGCCACGACGATCAACACCGGCGGCGAGAAGGTGTTCGCGGAGGAGGTCGAGGCCGTGCTGCGCGGGCTCCCCGGCGTCGCGGACGCGCTGGTCGTCGGCCGGCCGAGCGAGCGCTGGGGGACGGAGATCGTCGCGGTGCTCGCCCCCGCCGGCGCCCCGTCCGACGAGGAGCTGCGCGAGGGCTGCGCCGCCCACCTGGCCCGCTACAAGATCCCGAAGGCGTTCGTCCGCACGGACGGGAGCCTGCGCCTGCCGAACGGCAAGGCCGACTACGCCGCCGCCCGAGCCCTCCTCCACTAAAGAATCCCGTTCGGCTTGTAGGTCCCCGTCCTGTACCGGCGGCGCCGCGGCGGGCGATCCTGGCGGAATGCCGGATCTGCACTCCCTGCTCGCCGACCTCACCACCGAGGGCGACACCGTGGACGCCCTGGTCGCGCCGCTGCCGGCCGCCCGCTGGGCGGACCCGACCCCGGCCGAGGGCTGGACGGTCGCGCACCAGATCGCCCACCTCGCCTGGACGGACGACCAGGCGATCGTCGCCGCCACCGACGCCGGCGCGTTCGCCGAACTCGTCCGGCAGGCTTCCGCCGACCCCGGCTACGTGGAATCGGGCGCGCGGGAGGGCGCGAAGGAGGACCCCGCCGACCTGCTCGCCCGCTGGCGCGACGGGCGCCGCCGGGTCGTGGACGCGCTCGCCGCCGTCCCGTCCGGCGCGCGCCTCCCCTGGTTCGGCCCGCCGATGGGCGCCGCGACGCTCGCCACCGCGCGGCTGATGGAGACGTGGGCGCACGGCGAGGACGTCGCCGACGCGCTCGGCGTCCGGCGCGAGCCGACCCGCCGGCTCCGGCACGTCGCCCACATCGGCGTCCGGACCCGCGACTTCGCCTACCGCAACCGGGGCCTGGAGCCGCCCGCCGAGGAGTTCCGCGTCGTCCTCGAAGGGCCGGGCGGCGAGGAGTGGACGTGGGGCCCGCCGGACGCCCGCCAGTCCGTGACCGGCCCCGCGCTCGACTTCTGCCACGCCGTCACCCAGCGCCGCCACCCCGCCGACCTGGCCCTCGTCGCGACCGGCCCGGACGCCGGCCGCTGGCTGGACGTCGCGCAGGCGTTCGCCGGTCCGCCCGGCTCCGGCCGCGCCCCGGCGTCCGGCTGAGAGATCGGCCACTGACCGGCGGAAACGGGTTCGGCTGCAAGTGATCTTGGACATGCTTGTCCTATGACAGTTCTGATTGCATTTGACGGTTCTGACGACGCACAGGCCGCGGTCGAGTACGCCGCGCGCCACCTCAAGGACGAGCCGACCGTGATCATGACGGTGTGGGAGCCGCTGCTGACGCAGGTCGTCTGGGCGCCGATCGCCGCCGTGGCGCCGGTCGCCCCCGAGGCCCCGGGTGACAAGTACGAGGAGGAGAAGCAGGCCGAGCAGCTCGCCGAGAAGGGCGCCGAGCTCGCCCGGTCCGGCGGGCTGACCAAGGTCACGACGCGCGCCGAGCGCGGCGGCGGGCCGGTGTGGGCCGCCATCGTGGACGTCGCGGACGAGCTGAACGCGTCCCTGATCATCACGGGCTCGCGCGGCCTCGCGGGCGCCCGGTCGGTGATCCTCGGCAGCGTCTCGACCCGCGTCCTGCACCACGCGCACCGCCCGGTCCTGGTGGTGCCGCCGCCGAAGAAGGACTGACCGGCGCCCGAGCCGGAAGGCGACGGCATGCCGTCCTGCCGGGGGACGTGGGGGGCGCCCCCCCGGCAACGAGCGCGGCTAGGGCAGGCCGGCCACGCGTTCGAAGGCCGCGTAGGCGTCGTCCGCGAAGAGGACGAAGCGGGCTTCGACGACCTGGGTCGAGGTGGCGCGGACGGTGCCGACGGCGATGCGGGCGGCGTCGTCCATGGGCCACCCGTAGATGCCCGCCGACACGGCCGGGAAGGCGATCGTGCCGACGCCCAGCTCGTCGGCGACGCGGAGGGACTCGCGGTAGCAGGAGATCAGCTGGCCGGAGCGGTCCTCGGACGGGGAGTACACGGGGCCGACGGTGTGGATCACCCAGCGGGCGGGCAGCCGCCCGGCCGTCGTCGCGACCGCCTGGCCGGTCGGCAGGCCGCCGCCGTAGTGGGACGCGCGCAGCTTGCGGCACTCGTCCAGGATCTCCGGGCCGCCTCTGCGGTGGATCGCGCCGTCCACCCCGCCGCCCCCGAGCAGCGACGAGTTGGCCGCGTTCACGACCGCGTCGACCGCCTGCTCGGTGATGTCTCCCCGGACGAGACTGATCTTCATGTGTACTTCCTCCGCTTTGGCCGGACCCGTCAGATGACATGAATTCTCATCCGCGCCGCACGTGAAACGCGGTCGGGCGGTTCCCGGCGGTACGCTCATGGCGGACGATGCTCCGGGGTGGTGCGGCTCGTCCGAGTTCGTCCGGCCGGACGCAGGGGATCCCATGCCGAACGCCAGGCGCGATACAGAAGACGATCTTTCAAAAGACGATCTCACAAAGGCGTGACAGTCGCGGAGGTACCCCCTTGAAGATTCTCCTCGCCGGAGCGACCGGAGTGGTCGGTCGCCGGCTGATCCCGCTGCTCGTCCAGGCGGGCCACGAGGTGACCGGCACGACCCGCCGGTCCGAACGGGCCGGCCTGCTCCGCGATCTCGGCGCCGCGCCGGTCGTCGTGGACGTGCTCGACGGCCCGGCGGTGCGCGACGCCGTCGCGGCCGAGCGCCCGGACGCCGTGATCCACCAGCTCACCGATCTCAGCGCGGAGGACTTCCCAGCCAACTCGCAGCTGCGGATCACCGGCACCCGCAACCTGGTCGACGCCGCGAAGGACGCCGGCGTCGAGACGATGATCGCGCAGAGCATCGCGTGGCTGTACGTCCCGGGCGACGCGCCGGCCGTCGAGACCGACCCGCTCGACCCGTCGCTGCCCCCGTACGGGGGCGTCGCGGCGCTGGAGGAGGCGGTCGGCGAGATGCCGCGCGGCGTGGTGCTGCGGTACGGCGCGCTCTACGGGCCGGGGACGTGGTACGCCCCCGACGGCGCGATCGCCGAGCGGGTGCGGGCGGGCACGCTGCGTCCGGCGCCGTCGTGGACGTCGTTCGTGCACGCCGATGACGCGGCGTCGGCGGCGCTCACGGCCCTCGACTGGCCGGCCGGGGCCGTCAACGTCGTGGACGACGAGCCCGCGACCACCGCGGACTGGCTGCCCGTCTACGGCGCGGCCATCGGCGCCCCGCAGCCGGGCAGCGCCGGGAAGCACGCCGCGACGACGGGCCGCCCGGTGTCCAACGCGAAGGCGCTGAGCCTCGGCTGGAAGCCGCGGATCACGTCGTGGCGCACGGGTTTCGCCCAGATGGACGCCCCGGCCGACTAACCGGGCGGAACGTGACAATTCACCCGAACTGGAACGAGCGCTTCGCCAGCCCGAGCCAGTAGCCGTCGATCACGGACCGGCGGTCCGACGCGTCGTCCGCGTCCGCGCCGAGGGCCATGAACAGCGGCGCGAAATGCTCTGTCCGCGGATGCGCGATGCGGGCCGCGGGGGCCTTGGCACGGAAGTCGAGCAGTGCGTCGACGTCGCCCGCCTTGACGGCGCGGTCCGTCCACTCGTCGAACTCCGCCGACCAGGCGGGCGGCGCGGCGCCCGGCTCCGGACGCAGCTCCCGCAGGTTGTGCGTGGTGAAACCGCTTCCGACGATCAGGACGCCCTGGTCGCGCAGGGGCGCGAGGCTCCGGCCGATCTCGAACAGCCGTACCGGCTCCAGGGTGGGCATCGACATCTGCAGCACGGGGACGTCGGCGTCCGGGTACATCTCCACGAGCGGGACGTACGCGCCCGTGGTCGAGGCCGCGCTCCTCGTCCTGGCGCACGCCGGCGATCAGTTTCCGCACGTCGGCGGCCAGCTCGGGGGCGCCGGGCGCGTCGTAGCGGACGCGGTAGTAGGTGATTGAACATTCAAGGCTTGAAGGTTCAACCTTCGGGTACACTCGGGGCATGACCGAGACGCAGTGGCTGGACGACGAGGAGCAGCGGACCTGGCGCGCCTTCCTGTGGACGTCGCGGCTGCTCAACGAGGCCCTCGACCGGCAGTTGCAGCACGACTCCGGCCTGCCGCACGCCTACTACATGATCCTGGCGATGCTGTCGGAGGCGCCCGGCCGCGCGCTGACGATGACCGAGCTCGCCGAGATCGTCCACTCGTCCCCGAGCCGCCTCTCGCACGCCGTGAACCGGCTGGAGGAGGCCGGCTGGGTGAGCCGCTGCAAGCACGAGACCGACCGCCGCACCACCATCGCGCGGCTGACCGACGAGGGTCACACCGTCCTCGTGAAGGCGGCCCCCGGCCACGTCGCCGAGGTCAGGCGCCACCTGTTCGACCCGCTGACCCGCGACCAGATGCTCGAATTCCGGGAGATCCTCCACACCCTCCTGAACTCCCTGGACCCGGCGCACGAGGCCCCCTGCGCACGCGGCCGCGGCTAGCCGAACTCGACCGCGTGCGCCCCGGCCTCGGGGTGGGCGGCGGCGAGAAGGCGCAGGCCCTCCTCTTCGAGGGCGGCGCGCTCCCGTCGCGGCACCGGGTCGAACGGGGCGATGAGCAGCCTCGCCTCGCCCCGCTTCTTCTCGATCTTCCACATGCCGTGCACGAAGCCGTCCACGAGGAACGTCGCGCGGATGATGCCGTTGACGGTGAAGACGCGCTTGCGGTGCTCCTCGCTGATGATCCGGGCACGGTCGGCGTGGGAGAGCAGCAGGTTGTCGAAGTCGGGGACGAACCGGACGGGCGCCGGGGCGCCCGCGTCGGGACGCGGCGCGTCCGGGACGTCGTAGAGCGTGCGGCCGTTCTCGTCCCGGAACTCCAGCAGCCCGGGCCGCAGCCGCCGGACGACCTCGCCGAGGCCCGCCAGGCCCGACCAGTGCCGGACGTCCTGGACGCTCGCCGGCCCGAACGCGGCCAGGTAGCGCAGCACCACGTCGTCCAGCGTGGTCTCCACCGCCGGCCGCCCGTCCAGCCACGTGTCGAGCGTCGTGTGCCGCGCCGTCCCCGACGCGCCCCAGATGCCGCGCGGCGGGACCTGGACCAGCGGCAACCGCAGGCGGACGGCCCAGCCGAGCAGCGCGACGTCGTGTTCCGGCCACCGCTCGGCCAGCAGCGTCCGGAGTTCCTTGTCGGTGCGCGGCTCCTGTTCCAGCAGCGCGCGGGCGTGGGCGGTGATCGCGTCGAGATCGATGCCGTCGAGGTCGGCGGCGCGCGTCTTCAGGTGGTTGTCGAGGATCACCTGGGTGAACGGCCGCAGCGCGCGGGCGTCGCGGGCGCTGACCAGGTGGAGCGTCCCGCGCATCAGCACGATCCGCAGCGCGCGGCGGTCGGTCATCAGCGCGCCGACCTCGTCGAACGCGAAGTCCGCGAGCCGGCTCCACAGCCCGACGTGCGGCGGGTTCGGCGCCTGCGACTGCATGCCGACCAGATGCTCGATGGCGTCCAGCACCGGCAGGTCGTGCCGCTCCAGCAGCATCTGCCGTGCCAGCAGCGCCCGGTTCAGCGCCCTCCGGCTCAGGACGGCGGGCTGACCGCCGGCGCTCCGCTCCGCTCGCGGGTCAGTCGTCACAGCGTCTCCCCGGCTTCCGCCGAGTGGGAGGAGTGTCCGAGATAGCGGTGTCGCAGCCGGTTCATCCGCTCATCTTCCCCGATCTCGGCACCGTGCAGGTATTCGAGCGGCACCTTGACGGGACCGAGGCATGAACGTATGTTCATGAACGAATGTTCATAGCGAAGGAGGAACCATGGCCGACGTCGTCAACACCCACCAGGCCGAGGCGTGGAACGGGTACGAGGGCGAGCACTGGGCCGGGCACCACGGCCGGTACGACGCGGTCAACGGCGGCTTCAACGACGCCCTGCTGGACGCGGCGGCGATCGGGCCGCGCGACCGCGTCCTCGACATCGGCTGCGGGAACGGGCAGGTCACCCGGCTCGCGGCGCGGCGGGCGCGGCTCGGCGGCGCGACCGGCGTGGACCTGTCCGGGCCGATGCTCGACCGCGCCCGCTCGCTCGCGAAGGAGGAGGACGTCGCGAACGTGACGTTCGAGCAGGGCGACGCGCAGATCCACCCGTTCCCGGACGGCGCCTTCGACGTGGCGATGAGCCGGTTCGGGGCCATGTTCTTCGCCGATCCGGTCGCCGCGTTCGGCAACGTCCGGCGGGCGCTGCGCGAGGGCGGACGGCTGGCGCTCCTCGTGATGACGCCGCCGGGGCAGTCCGACCTCGGGACGGTGTTCGAGGCGCTGCCGAAGCTGGCGGAGCCGCCGATCGGGCATCGGGGCCCGCTGTCGCTGGCCGACCCCGACCGCGTCCGCGAGGTCCTGGAGGGCGCCGGTTTCCGGGACGTCAACACGCACCTGGTGGACGCCGAGCAGATCTGGGGACGGGACGGCCGCGACGCCGCGGAGTTCTTCGCCGGCTGGGGCCCGATCCGCTTCAACTACGGCGCGAGCGGCGAACTGGTCGACACGCTCACCGAGGCCCTGGGCCGGTTCGAGCGGGACGGCGCCGTCCGGCTGCGCAGCACCGCCCGGCTGGTGCGGGCCCGGCGATGAACCGGGCCGCGATCCCCGGCCCGCTCCCCGGCTTCCCGCCGCACGGATTCGATCTCGACCAATACGATTCGGCGTGATGTCACCTCGAAAAGCAGCCGCGCTGCGCGCCGGGGACCGGAGCCTGCGCGAGCACCTGATCGCCACCGCGGAGCGGATGATGGCCGAGCGCGGAGCGGCGGGGCTGACCGTCCGGGCGATCGCGCGGGAGGCCGGGGTCGCCGACGGCGTCCTCTACAACCACTTCGCCGACAAGGAGGAACTGCTCGCGCACGCGCTGCGCGCACGCGCGGAGTCGGTGGCGAGCGGCCTCGGCCCGCTCCCCGAGCCGGGCACGGCGACGATCGAGGAGAACCTGCGGGCGTACGTCGCGCACGGCCTGGCCGCGCACAACGCCCTCCTCCCCGCGCTGGCCGGGCTGGTCGCGCAACCGGAGGTCCTCGCCCGGTTCTCGGCGATGAGCGGCGGGGCGGAGGACTGGCGGTCGCGGCTCGCCCGGTACCTGCGCGCGGAGCGCGACCTCGGCCGGCTCGCTCCGGGCGCGCCGGTCGACGCCGCCACCTCCATGATCGTCGGCGCGTGCCACGAACCGGTGCTGTCGGTGCTGTTCCAGGGCGGGGAACTCGCGCACCGCGTTCCCTCGGACGCCGTGGACGGCCTGGTCGCCGTCGTCCTACGGGGCATCGCTCGCCACGAGCCCCACCAGGAGACCCGCCAGGAGTCCCGCCAGGAGCCCGGCTAGGAGTCCATCGCCTCCCTGACCTCCTCCAGGGTGCCGTCGGCGACGGCGTTGGCGCGGGCGTTGCCCTCGGCCAGGACGCGGCGCAGGTACGCCCGGTCGGCGATGAGCTCGGCGCGGCGGGTGCGGATCGGGCGGAGGAACTCGTTGACCGAGTCCGTGACGACCTTCTTCAGTGCCGCCGCCCCGCCGGACCCGATCTCGGCGGCGACGGCGTGCGGGTCGCGGTCCTGGCACAGCGCGGCGATGAGCACGAGATTCGACACTTGGGGACGGGTCTGCGGCTCGTAGGTGATGTGCCGCTTGGTATCGGTGACGGCGCGCCTGATCAGCCGGGCGGTCTCGTCCGGCCCGGCGGACAGGGCGAGGGCGTTCCCGCGGCTCTTGCTCATCTTCTGGCCGTCCGTTCCGAGGAGGCTCGGCGCGGCGGACAGCAGGGCGTCCGGCACCGGGAAGACCGGCGCGTAGCGTTCGTTGAAGCGGCGCGCGATCGTCCGGGTGATCTCCTGGTGCGGAAGCTGGTCCTTGCCGACGGGTACGAGGTTGGCCTTGCAGAAGAGGATGTCGGCCGCCTGGTGCACGGGATAGGTGAACATCAGCCCGCTGACCGACGCCTGCCTCGACGCCGCGATCTCGTCCTTCACGGTCGGGTTCCGGTTCAGCTCGGCGACCGACACCAGCGACAGGAACGGCAGCATGAGCTGGTTCAGGGCGGGGACGGCGCTGTGCCGGAAGACCGTCGCCTCGGAAGGGTCGATCCCGGCGGCCAGGTAGTCGGCGACCAGCCCTTCGACGTGCTCGGACAGCTGTTCGGCGATGTCCCGGTCGGTGAGCACCTGGTAGTCGGCGACGATGACGAACAGTTCGACGCCCGCCCGTTGCAGCCTCACGCGGTTGGCGAGCGTGCCGAAGTAGTGGCCGAGGTGCAGCGGCCCGGTGGGCCGGTCGCCGGTCAGGATCCGGAACGCACCGGGCTCGGTCTCGATGCGTTCTTCGAGTTCACGGCTTCGTGCTTCGGGGGTGGCGGTCTCCATGCTTCCCTCTCCTCGATTCGATCCGGGCGGCCCCCGCCGGACGGGCCGCGTCATCGGGAAAGAGAAAGGGCCGTCCGAGGGGACGGCCCGATGGCGTGCGCGAGTCGGCCGTCCTAGGACGGCCACCAGTTCGGGCACGTGGTGCGATGCATGCCCCCAGCATAGACGAGGGGAAGCAGGTGCTCGCAGATAATCTCGAACGGAACCGGTTGGGTAGGCTGGACGCATGACCTCGATGGCCCCGGTCCGGACGACACCGGACCTGTCGTTCCTGCTGGACCGCACCAGCCACGCCCTGCGCACCCGGATGACGGCGGCGCTCGCCGAGATCGGGCTGACACCGCGCATGCACTGCGTCCTCGTGCACGCCCTGGAGGAGGAGCGCACCCAGATCCAGCTCGCCGAGATCGGCGACATGGACAAGACGACGATGGTCGTCACGGTGGACGCCTTGGAGAAGGCCGGGCTCGCCGAGCGCAGGCCGTCGTCAACGGACCGGCGGGCCCGGATCATCGCGGTCACCGAGGAGGGCGCGCGGGTCGCCGCCCGGAGCCAGGAGCTCGTGGACGGCGTCCACGAGGCCGCTCTCGGCTCACTCCCCTCCGACGAGCGCGAGGTACTGCTGCGCGCCCTGAACACGCTGGTCAACGGGCACCTGAGCACCCCGGTCGAGTGCCCGCAGCCGGCCCGCCGCGCCCGGCAGCGCACGAAGTAAGTCCGTTAAGCATCGTCTCTAACAAAACTATCTGCTACGGTCTCTCTCATGAACGAAGAGACGACCCTTCCCTCCCTGCTCCGCTCCCGCTGGGCGGCGCTCGGCGTGCTGTCCGCGACGATGCTGATGACGATCCTGGACGGCAGCATCGTGACCGTCGCGGCCCCCGCCATCCAGGACGACCTCGGCTTCTCCCCCGCCGGGCTCAGCTGGATCATGAACGCCTACCTGATCCCGCTCGGCGGCCTGCTGCTCCTCGCCGGACGGCTCGGCGACCTCGTCGGCCGCAAGGCGCTGTTCCTCGCCGGCAACGCGGTCTTCACGGCGGCGTCGCTGCTGGCGGGCGCGGCCACCACGTCCAGCGTGCTGATCGCGGCCCGCTTCCTGCAGGGCGTCGGCAGCGCGCTGGCCTCGGCCGTCGTGCTCGGCATCCTCGTGACGCTGTTCACCGACGCCCGCGAGCGCACCAAGGCCATCGGGATCTTCAGCTTCACCGGCGCGGCGGGCGCGACCATCGGGCAGGTGCTCGGCGGCGTCCTCACCGACGCGCTGAGCTGGCACTGGATCTTCCTGATCAACCTGCCGATCGGCCTCGCCACCATCCTGCTGGCCCTCCCGGCGCTGCCGCGCGACCGCGGCATCGGCCTCGCGGCCGGAGCGGACGTCGCGGGCGCGCTGCTCGTCACCTCCGGGCTGATGCTCGGCATCTACACGGTCGTCAAGGTCGAGGGCCACGGCTGGGTCTCGCCGCACACGCTGGGCCTCGGCGCGGTGTCGGTGCTCCTGCTCGCCGGGTTCGCCGTCCGGCAGGCGCACGCCGCGACCCCGCTGATGCCGCTGCGGATCCTGCGCTCCCGCAACGTGTCCGGCGCGTACGCCGTCCAGTTGCTCACCCTGTCGGCGATGTTCTCGTTCCAGGTGGTCGTCGCCCTCTACATGCAGCAGGTCCTCGGCTACAGCGCACTCGACACGGGGCTCGCGATGCTCCCGGCGGCCGTGGCGATCGGCGGGGTCTCGCTCTTCGCGTCGGCACGCCTGTCGAACCGGTTCGGGGAACGTTCCGTCCTGATGACGGGGCTGGTGTTCCTGGTCGGCGCGATGGTCTGGCTCACGACCGTTCCGGTGGACGCCGACTACGTCACCGATCTGTTCCCCGTCTTCGTGCTGGTCGCCGGGGCCGGGCTCGTCATCCCGTCGCTGACCGGGCTCGGCATGTCCAGCGCACGCCCGGAGGACGCCGGTCTCGCGTCGGGCCTGTTCAACACCGTCCAGCAGGTGGGCATGGCGCTCGGCGTCGCCGTCCTGACCACGCTCGCCGCGTCCCGCACCGAGACCCTGCGGGCGGACGGCCAGGACGCCGCCGCCGCGCTCACCGGCGGCTACCACCTCGCGTTCGGCATCTCCGCCGGGCTCCTCGTGGCCGCGCTCGCCGTGTCCCTGCTCGTCCTGCGCCGCCCGACGCCCCAGGTCGGCACGACCGCGCCCGCCGAGAACGTCCCCGCCGGCATCTGAAGGAGACCCGATATGACCGAGTACGGCCCCGGCCAGGGACCCGGCCCCAAGCCCGTCGGCGAGGACGACCTGTCCCGCCTGCTCGGCGAGCAGCAGTTCGCCGTGCTGGCCACGAACAAGAAGAGCGGCCACCCGCACGTCTCGACCGTCGTCTACGCGTGGGACCCGGACGAGCGCATCGTGCGGATCTCCACGACGGCCGGGCGGGCGAAGGTGAAGCAGTTCCAGCGCGACCCGCGCGCCGCGCTGCACGCGTCGAGCGCCGACCACCTGGCGTTCGCCGTCGCCGAAGGCACCGCCGAGCTGTCGGACATATCCGAGAAGCCCGGTGACGCGGCCGGGCGCGAGCTGCTCGCGATGACGCCGGGCTTCGCCGACCCCGCGGACGAGCGGGCCTTCCTGGAGCAGATGGCGACGGACCGGCGGCTGGTGATCCGCCTGCACGTCACCCGCCTGTACGGGACGGTCCTCGCGGCGTAGCGCTAGTGCGGCAGGACGAGGAGCAGCAGCGGCAGCCCGGCGATGACCGGCACGGCGGCGGACGCGGCGATGCGGCTCTTGCGGGACACCGGCTGCGGCTCCAGCAGCCGGTTCACCCGCGCCATCACCGGGATGTCGCCGTGCGCGACGCCGAGGGTCCCCGACGGCGCGGCGGCGGGCCGGGCGGCGGCGAAGCGCAGCAGTGCCGTCGCCAGCTCGCGCGGCGGGCGGCCGTGCCGGGCCCGGTCGTCGGCGGCCATCTCGATCAGCAGCTCGACCGCGTCCAGGCACCGTCCGACCAGGTGGAACTGCGGGAACACCTGGCGCAGCGACGCGAACGGCAGCAGCACCAGGTCGTGGCGCTCGCGGGCGTGGGCGCGCTCGTGCGCGAGGACCGCGGCGAGCTCGCCGCGGTCGAGCAGCTCCATCGTCCCCGCGCTGACGACGACCTTGGACGAGCGGACGCCCGGCACGCAGTACGCGGCGGCGCCGGGATGGTCGAGGACGAGCGTGCCGGGCACGGACGAGTCGCGGCGCGACACGAGCGCGAGCAGCGCCCGGTGCCGCCGCCGGGCCCGCACGACCCGGACCACCGCGAACATCAGCATGACCAGCAGCACGGCCGTCAGGCCGATCGCGGCGAGCAGCGCCGCGACCTGGGCGGCGTTGAGGCGGGCGGCCTGGTCGTCGTACAGGCCGGGCAGCCCGCCGAGGACGCCCTTGCGGTAGGGGAGGAGAGCGAGACCGAGGAGGGCGCCGATCGTGGCGACGCCCCAGCACAGCCCGAGGGCCTGCCAGAGCGCGATCCCGATGCGCGGCGTCCGCCACGTCCACCGGGCGCGGGACAGGAAGTGCGCCCCGCCGACGGTCCCGAGTGAGATCAATGCGAGCAGGGCGGTGCCGGTCATGCGGGCGGTTCCTTGCTCATGAGGCCCGCGAGGGTCTGCCGGATGACGTCGATCTCGTCCCGCGAGACGGACCGGACGAAGTGGGCGAGCGCCGCGTCCCGGTCTCCGGTCTCGTTGAGGGCGCCCAGCATCAGCTCGGTCACGTACATCTCGCGGCTCGCGACCGGGTGGTAGCGCCAGGCGCGGCCGTCGCGCTCACGTTCGAGGAAGCCCTTCTTGGCGAGCCTGTCGAGCACGGTCATGACCGTGGTGTGGGCGAGGTCGCGGTCGCCGGCGAGCGCACGGCTCACGTCACGGGCGGTGGCGGCCTCGTGGCCGGCGTCCTCCCGCGCCCACAGAACCTCCATGACCGTGCGTTCAAGCTCTCCCAGACCCTTCACGCCCCCAAGGTTATCCGACCGATACCAAGGTCACCACGTCAGGTAGTACTACCGCCTGTAGGGGGCGCGACGAGGCCCAGCTCGTAGGCGATGATGACCAGCTGGACGCGGTCGCGGGCGTCCAGCTTTGCGAGCAGCCGGGCCACGTGGGACTTGGCCGTCGCGACGCTGATGTAGAGGTCGTCGGCGATCTCCTGGTTGGACAGGCCGCGCCCGACCAGGGTCAGGACCTCGCGCTCGCGGTCGGTGACGCCGACCGCGGACCGCGGTTCCGGGACCGGTTCGGGACGGGCGGCGAACTCCTCGATCAGGCGTTTCGTGACGCTCGGGGCGATGAGGGCGTCGCCGTTCGCGACGACGCGGATCGCGGTGAGGATCTCCTCCAGCGGCATGTCCTTGACGAGGAAGCCGCTGGCGCCCGCTTTGAGCGAGCCGTACACGTACTCGTCGTCGTCGAACGTCGTCAGCATCAGCACGTGCGCGGTGGTGATGCGGCGGGTGGCCTCGATGCCGTCCATACCGGGCATGCGGATGTCCATGACGACCACGTCGGGCCGGACGTCCTCGACCAGGTCGACCGCCTCCCGGCCCGCCCCGGCCTCCCCGACGATCTCCAGGTCGGGGGTGTCGGCCATCAGCACGCGCAGCCCGGCGCGGATCAGCGGCTGGTCGTCGGCGAGGACGACGCGGATCGTCATCGGTCCGCCAGCGGGATGCGCACCGCCACCCGGAACCCGCCCTCGGGACGCGGCCCGGCGGCGAACTCGCCGCGCAGGAGGGTGACGCGCTCGCGCATCCCGACGAGGCCGTACCCGGTGCCGACCACGCCGCCGCGCCCGTCGTCCTCGATCTCTATGGCCAGCTCGTCGCCGCGGTAGTCGATCGTCACACGGCAATCGTCCGTGCCCGCGTGGCGGACGACGTTCGTGACCGCCTCCTGGACGATCCGGTACGCGGAGAGATCGACGTCCGGCGGCAGCGGACGGCGCTCGCCCTCCGTGCGGACGTCGACCCGGACGCCGGCGTCCATCGTGGCGGCGGTCAGGCCCGGCAGATCGTCCAGGCCGGGGGCCGGGCCGAGCGGCGCCGCGCCCGGGTCGTCCTTGCGGAGCGCGGTCAGCATGCGCCGCAGCCCGGACAGGGTCTCGCGGCTGGTCGTCTCGATGGCGTCCAGCGCGTTCCTGGCCTCGGCCGGCTGCGTGTCGATCACCCGTCCGCCGACGCCCGCCTGGATCGCGATGATCCCGATGCTGTGGGCGACCATGTCGTGCAGCTCCCGCGCGATCCGCAGCCGTTCCGCCGCGACGGCCTGCGCGGTGGCCTGCGCGTGCATCGCCTCCGCGTGCGTCCGCCGGACCCGGACCGAGTTGCCCGCCATCCAGGCGATGCCCATCGCCAGCACGGTCGTCATGAGGAGCTGCTCGTTCGCGGCCCCGAACGCGAGGACGGCCATCACCTGCACGGCGAACGTCACCACGGCGACGGGGACCGAGATCTTCCGCGGGCGGATGCTCGCGATGTAGGCGGCGGAGAGGTCGGTGATCAGGATCAGCGCGCCGACGACCGTCCCGTTCTGCCTTTCCAGGGCGGCGAGGGTCCAGGCGATGACCAGGATCGCGTGGGCGGGCAGCGGGCGCCGCCGCAGCAGGGCCGCGACCAGCACGGTGAGAAGGACCAGGAGGAGGACGTCGGGCTCCCGGAAGCCCGTCCGCCCGCTGGACATCGTCACGTACAGCAGGCCGGGATAAAGGACGGCGCCGCACCAGGCCAGCACCATCCCCGTGACGCGACCTGCTCGGCTCAACTGCAAGGCGGACATGCGGCGATCGTAACCGCGGGCCTTCCCCGGCACATTGGCCCGGAGGCTTAATCCCACGGGCTACAAACGCCCTTTCCTAATGTGTCCGGCGGCCCGATGACCGCCGGGTGGGGTCGCCTGCACCTTTGTCAGCATGAAACGCTGGGCGTCTCTGCTCCTGATTCTCGAAATCCTGGCCGTTGTGGTCTTCTCCATCGCCTACGACTCACTCGACTTCCGCATCTACTGGCTGGGAGGGCGTGCGATAACGGACGGCGCCGACCTCTACCAGGAACAGCTCGCCGCCCACTGGTTCACCAACACGCCCTTTATGGCGGCCCTGGTCACCCCTCTTGCCGAGATGCCACTCGTTCTCGCGCGCCTGCTGTGGCAGTCGGCCTCGCTGGCGGCCTTCATCTGGGCATGCCGGACGGCGTTTCAACTGACCGGCCGCAGCATTCCTTTCGTGGTCGTGCTCGCGGGCGGTCTTCTTCTCGAACCGGTCTGGCACACGTTCTTCCTGGGGCAGGTCAACCTTTTCCTTCTGGCTCTCGTCCTGGCCGACATGCACCGGGTCGCGCAGGGCCGTCCCGCCGGGATCGGGATCGGCATCGCGACCGCGATCAAGCTGACCCCGGCCATGTTCGTCGTCCTGCTCTTGCTGACGAGGCGAACCAGGGACGCCGCCACGGCCACCGCGACCTTCGCCGTCTGCACGCTGCTCGCCTACGCCATCGCGCCGGACGCGTCCCGCCTCTACTGGCTGCACACCTTCTACGACACGTCCCGGGTGGGCGTCCCGTACATCAGCAACCAATCGCCGCTGGGCGCGCTGACCCGCATACTGCGCGGAACGGCAGAGGTCGGCGACTGGTACGCCGCCATTCCGCTGACCATCGGCATTCTCGGTCTCGCGCTCGCGGCGGCCTGGGCACGCCGGGGCGACTGGCCTGTGGCAATAGCGGTCACGGGCGTGACCGGGCTCCTGGTCTCCCCCGTCTCCTGGGCGCACCACTGGGTGTGGATCGTCCCCGCGCTGGCGGTTCTGCTCCGCAACGGCAGCCGGAGAACAGCCCTCGCCGCCTACGCCTTGTTCGTGCTCTCGCCGCTCTGGTGGACGCCCCACAACGGCCACCCGCTCCAATACGGCTTCCACCTCTTCCTGACGCCCATCGCCAATTGCTACCTGCTGGCGGGGGTGGGCTTTCTCGTCCACATGGCCGTCCGGCTTCGCGGTCAGGACGACGCGTCCACGACCACGAAGGAGCCGAGCATCCGCCGCAGCCAGCCGCCCCGGGGCCGCCTTTCGATGCGCCTGGCCCGCGCGGGCGGACGGCGCGCCGGGGGCCTGGAATGCACGGCCGGACGGGGCGCCCTGGGGGGCGTGGGCGCGGCCCGTCCAGCCGTGCGGTTCTGGAGGGCCGCCCGCGAATAGCGGCCGTGCAGCTCGTACAGCAGGCGGCCGAGCGTGTGCGGGTCGGGCGCTTCCACCAGGCGGTTTCCGGCCAGCGCCCACCAGCTTCCGGTGAACTCGCCGCGCCACACGCAGCAGCCGGGGAACCGGCGCGCCATCTCGTCCGCGACCCGCTCGGGGTCGAGCTCGGCCGCCGCCCAGGGGGTCACCGCTCCTCCCCGGCCAGGTGGCCGAGGACGAACACGGCCGCGTCCGTCACCCGGTCGGCGGGCGCGATCGGCTCGCCGGACGCCGTGAAGTACCAGAGCCGGCCGCCGTCCTCGTCCCGGACGCGGCAGAAGATCGTGTCGCTCTCCCGCCGCCCGCAGCAGTCCTTGACCTGCGGGCTCGTGACCTGGAGCCCGCGCGAGTCGAGCCGGACCTCGAACCTCCGCGCGGCCAGATGTGCGCCAAGCGCCGCGAGGCGCGCCAAGGGAGCCGTACCATCGTCCACAGCCAGGACTCCTTTTCCTGGTCAGGCCCCGACCCACATGGTGTTGCTGCACCGGGTCGGGGCCGCTTTCGTTTTCGGGGAAGGGACGGGTCCCAACCCGTCCCGCGACTCTGAGTAAACAGGCGTCACAGCCCGCGAGAAAAGATGAGAATGCGGAGACAGACCCGGAGACAACCCGGAGACTCGAAGTCTCCGGGTCCACAAAAGGGGGCACATGCCAATGACTGCCCAAAACCCCCCGATATGGGCAATCCGCTTGCGCGCCGAACGTGACGCGCGAGGCTGGAGTAAACACGAGATGGCCAGGCGACTCCTCGAAGCCGACGGCCTGGAGCAGGGCAACGTGATCAATCTCGCCCGTCAGATCTACGACTGGGAGAGAGGCAAGCACTTCCCTCGAAACTGGGCAGATACCTACGCGAAGGTGTTCAAAATAGACCCTTCAGAACTCTTCTCAACCGGGCAGGCAAGGGAGGCATCCTCTAGGCATGACCCCGCTCACGATTTCGAGGACGACGACATGAAGCGCCGAGCTCTCCTCAGCCTTTTCGCGACCACCGCCGTAGCCGCCCCGTTCGGTCACGAGGCCGAACGGCTCCGCGCCGCTCTCACCGGCACTCTCACCACCGAAGCCACCACCCGCGACGCCGACGCCTGGGCCCGTACCGCCTTCGACCACGCCCACGAGATCGACCGCGTGCCACCGGCCGAGCTCCTGCCGGACCTCCTCGCGGACTTCGCCGAACTCAATCTGCACATCACCCGAGCACACGGACACGTCCGAAGCCGCCTCGTAGACACGGCGGCGCAACTCGCCGCCCTCACGGCCTATGAACTGACCGTCGTCGGCGACCCACGCGGCGCTCGCCGCTGGTGGCGCACCGCGGCCCAGGCCGCGGACGAGTCGGGCAATCAAGACACCTCCTCGAATGTCCGAGGCAAAGCGGCGGTGCTCTCGCTCTACACGGGTGTTCCGGAGCTGGCCGCCGTGGAAGCCGCCGAGGAGACCATCGCCCTCAGCAGCCGTCCGTCCAGCGGGTTGGCCAGCGCGCACAGCGCCCAGGCGCAGGCATTCGCCCAACTCGGTCGCCTCGACGAGGCCAAGCAGGCGCTGAACGACTTGACGCGCGTCTTCCAGGGCCTGCCCGCAGCGGTGACGAAGGACAAGACCTCCGCGTGGGGATGGTCTGAGCAACGGCTTCACCACGTCGCCAGCTACGTCCACACGCACGCCGGCGACCTCGACCGCGCCCAGGCCGCCCAGGATTCCGCCACGGCGCTCTACCCGGCCGACAGCTTCCTCGCGCGTGCCCAGATCGAGCTGCACAGAGCAGGCGGACTGATCCGTATTGGAGACACCGACACCGGTGCGGGACACGTCGTGGACGTGATGACCGCCATCCCGAGTGCCCATCGCGGCGACTCCATGATCCGCCGAACGGCCTTCACCTCGCTGAACCTGGCATCCACGAAGGACGCCCGCCGCCCCGCCCTCCGCGACGCCTACGCCATGCTCGCCAACACGCCAGCCTGATTCGCTGATGGCTCTCCGCCGCGTGTGTCAAGGGTTGCGCGGATGGGGGGTGGTCGCGAAGGTCGGGGGGCGGAGTTCGTCCCGAGTGCTGGTGGGGTGCGGATCGCCTTCGAGGTCGCGGGGCGGGGCGGCCCCTGGTGTTGCTGCACGGGTTCTTCGGGGATCGCACCACCTGGCAGGACGCGGGGTACGTCGACGCCCTCGCCGATACGCATCGGCTCATCTGCATCGACGCTCGTGGGCATGGCGGGAGCGATGCGCCGCATGACGCCTCCGCGTACCGCGTCGAGCGACAGGTCGAGGACGTCATCGCCGTGCTGGACGCGCTGGACGTCGAGCGGGCCGCGTTCTGGGGTGCGTCCATGGGCGGCGCCATCGGCATGCATCTCCTGGCCCGGCATCCGGAGCGCCTCACGGGCCTGATCGCGGGTGGGATGCACGGGGAGGCCGTGCATGTGAGTCCCGCCGAGGTCGAGGAGGAGGCGGAGCTCTTCCGTACGCGGGGTGTCGCGCCGTTCGTCGCCGCGATGGAGCGCCAGGGGCACGTCCCGGGCTGGATGCGCGCCACCATGGAAGCGGCCGACCCGCATGCGCTCGCGGCGTTGACCACCGCGCTGTCCGATCGCGACGGCGTCCTGGACGTCCTCGCCGGGACACCGGTGCCGGTGCTCCTGCTCGTCGGCGAGCGCGACCCCGGGCTCGCGGCCGTGCGGCGAACCGCCGCCCGCGCTCCCAGCGCCACACTCACCGAACTGCCCGAATGCGGCCACTTGGACGCCTTCACCCGCACCGACCTAACCCTGCCGATCGCCCGCCCCTTCCTTGCCCGCCTCCGTTGACCTGCGGCGAGTTGTTGTTATGGAAGCGCTCATAACAACAACTCGCCGCAGGTCAACAGAGGAGGAGGGCCGCGCGACGGCGCGAAGGCGATCTTGGACGGGGTGGGCTGTTACGGTTTCCGGCGAGGGGGGATATTTGCCTATGACGTCCGATACGTTCCGCATCGGAAAGGCGATCGAGGTACGGCGGCTCGGGTTCGGGGCCATGAAGTTGCCGACCGACGCCGGGTCCCGCGAAAGCTCCATCGCGGTGGCCCGGCGGGCCGTCGAGCTGGGCGTGACGCTCATCGACACCGCCTACCTGTACGGGTGGGGCGCCAACGAGGAACTGCTCGTCGAGGCGCTGCACCCGTTCCCGAAAGACGTGCTCGTCACGACGAAGGTGGGCGTCGTCCCGCCGGACCCGCCGCGTGACGCGACCCTGTGCGGACGCCCGGAGGTCCTGCGGGATCAGGTCGAGCGGGCGCTGCGCAGGCTCCGTGTCGAGCGGCTGGACCTGCTGCAACTGCACCGCGTAGATCCAGAGGTGCCGCTCGCCGACCAGGTGGGGACGCTGCGCGACCTCCGGGACGAGGGCAAGATCGGCCACATCGGCCTGTCCGAGGTCACCGTCGCCGAACTCGACGAGGCGCGGGAGATCGTCGCCATCGCGAGCGTGCAGAACCGCTACAACCTGCTCGACCGCGAGCACGAGGCGGTGCTCGACGCCTGCACGGCGGCGGGGATCGCCTTCCTGCCGTGGCGGCCCGTCCTGCCCGCGACGACGGCGGGCGAGGTCGCCGCCGTGGCCGCCGAACTCGGCGCCACCCCGGCCCAGGTGGCCCTCGCGTGGCTGCTCGGCCGGTCGCCGGTCGTCCTGCCCATCCCGGGAACCGCGTCGATCGTGCACCTGGAGGAGAACGTCGCCGCCGCCGGACTGCGGCTCGCAGACCGCCATCGGGCCCGCCTGGACGCCCTGCGAGCCGAGTAGGGCGAAACGGACGTCACGGCCATCCGGCACCTGGAACGTCCACCTCGGTGGCGAGGATCCGGCCGGAGCCGGGCGTGACCATCTCGGGCTCGGTCATGCCGCGCCATTCGGCGGCGGCGATGAAGAGCGTCCTGCAGGCCGGGCCGCCCAGCGCGCACGCGAAACCGCCGCGGTCCAGATGGACGGTCTGCAGAACCTCGCCTCCCTCGGCGACGCGCACGCAGCGCTCGTTGGGGACGTCCGCGTACCAGACGGCGTGCTCCGCGTCGACGCAGATGCCGTCCGGGGCTGCGGCCTCGCCCAGGTCGGCCCACTGGCGGCGGTTCGAGAGCGCGCCGTCCGCGCCGATGTCGAGCGCCACGAGGGCGTGGCCGTAGGAGTCCGCGACGATCAGCGTGGCGTTGTCGGGCGTGACCGCCATCCCGTTGGGGAACGCGATGCCGTCCGCGACCCGGCGCGGCGAGCCGTCCGCCGCGACCAGGGAGACGGACCCGGGCTTGGACGCCTCCCCCGAGATCGGGTCGAAGCCGACCTCGTTGACGTAGATGTTGCCGCGTCCATCGGCGACGACGTCGTTCCAGGCCGCCCGGCCGAGGTCGGCGTGGGTGACCAGTGCGCCGCCGGGCTCCCGGCGCAGCAGCAGCCCGTCCGCCGAGGAGACGACCACGAGCCGGCCGTCGGGGAGCCAGGCGGTGCAGAGCGGCAGCGACTTCACGCGCGCGACCACCTCGGTGGACCCCGTCGCGTCGACGGCGACGACCTCGCCCGCGGACCAGTCGGAGAAGTACAGCCGGTCGCCGTGCCAGCGCGGCGACTCGACCAGCCCGCGGCCTTCCAGCAGCGTCCTGACTTCGGTCATCGGTACCGCCCCCGTTCCCGGACGCCGGCCGGGCGCCGGCCGTCCTCACCCTCTACACGAACGGGCGGCGGCCGGATCGACACATCAGAGCGGTTTTCCGTTGACCACCAGTGCCACGTCGATGTTGCCGCGCGTGGCCCGGGAGTAGGGGCAGGCCTGGTGCGCGGCCCTGACCAGGTCGGCCGCCTCGGCGTCGGTGAGCGACGGCAGCGAGATCCGCAACTCGGCGCCCAGTTCGAAGCCGCCGGCGCCGTTCGGGATCAGCGAGACGGCCGCGTCGATCTCCGCGTCGCCCGCCGTGCGGCCGGCGCTCCGCCCGAGAAGGTCGAGCGTGGTGCCGAAGCAGGCCGCGTAGCCGATCGCGAAGAGCTGCTCTGGATTGATCCCCTCCCCGTCCCCGCCCATCTCCTTGGGCAGCCGCAGGTCCAGGTCGAGCGCTCCGTCGGACGTGCGCGCGTGGCCGTTCCTGCCCCCGGCGACGTGCGCCTCCGCGGTGTACTGCGCCTCGGTCATCGTCGAACTCCCTCTCCTCGTAACTACCGGTATAAGAATCTTGCACTTCAAAAACAGGAAGTCAATGGTTAAGATCACTCCGAACGAGGAGGCGGGATGGACATCGGCTACCTGTTGCCCACGCGCGACCAGAGCGCCGCGGGCGAACACGATCTCGGGCGGCTCGTCGCCCGGGCGCGGCGGGCGGAGGAACTCGGGCTGGACTCGGTCTGGGCGGGCGACAGCCCCGTGACCAGGCCCCGCGCCGATCCGCTGCTGCTGCTCGCCGCCGTGGCGGAGGCCACCGAGCGGGTCGCGGTCGGCACGGCGGTGCTGCTGCCGGCGCTGCGCCACCCGATCCTGCTGGCGCACCAGCTCGCCACCCTGGACCGGCTGTCGGACGGACGGCTCATCGCCGGCATGGGCGCCGGATACCCGATGCCCGCCACCGAAGCGCAGTTCGCGGCGGTCGGCGTCGGGTTCGCCCGCCGCGGCAGCCGGATGGAGGAGTCGATCGAGATCATGCGACGGCTCTGGTCGGGCGAGGAGGTCTCCCACCGGGGCGAGCACTTCGCGTTCGAGGACGTCCGGATCGCGCCGCCGCCGTCTCGTCCGGGCGGGCCGCCGATCTGGCTGGCGGGCGGCGGGCCTGCCCTGCGCCGCGTGGCCCGCCTCGCCGACGGCTGGCTCCCCTACCCGCCCGAGGCGGCCGCCTACGCGGCGGAGCGCGCGGCCGTCGAGCGGGCCGCGTCCCGTCCGGTCACGCCCGCCCTGTACGCGACGCTCTGCCTTGACGACGACCCCGAGAAGGCGCACCACCGCATGCGCGGCAGCATCGAGCGGTACTACAACGCGCCGCTGGAGTTCGTCGCGTCCGTCCAGGCCCTGTTCGCCGGCACCGCCGAAGACGCCGCCGCCTGGCTGGACGGCTACGTCGCGGCCGGTGCCCGCCACCTCGTGATCCGGCTGGCGACCGAAGACCACGACACGGGCCTGGAGGAGTTCGCCGACCGGGTCCTGCCCCTCACACGCGAGGAGAACGACCGATGACCACTTTCATGCTCGTCCACGGCGCCTGGCACGGCCCCTGGGCCTGGGACCGGGTCGTCCCACTGCTGGAAGCCGCCGGAGCCCGGACGCTGACCGTCGACCTGACCGGCGACCACGGGCTGCACGATCACGCCGCGCTGGTGATCGCCGCCCTCGACGGCGTTCAGGAGGAGGTCGTCCTGGTCGGGCACAGTTACGGGGGCCTGGTGGTCCGGGAGGCCGCCGACGCGCGGCCCGGCTCCGTCCGCCACATCGTCCTGGTGGACGGGTGGGCGGGCCCCGACGGCGCCAGCATGTTCAGCCTCGCCCCCGCCACCTTCGTCAAGGCGGTCAGCACGCTGGCCGAGGCGAGCGAGGACGGGCGGTGGATCCCGGCGCCGCCCCCGGCGGCCTACGGCATCACCGACGCCGGCGACGCGGAGTGGCTGGCCCCGCGCCTGGTCCCCCAGCCGCTGCGCACGTTCGCCGAGTCCACCCGGCTGACCGGGGCCGTCGACCTGATCCCCGGAACGGCCGTCTACTGCACGCCGCCGAGCTACCCGTACGACCGGCTCGGCGCGTCCGCCGGATACCGGACGCTCCCAGTGCCCGGCCCGCACGACGTGATGCTGACCGACCCTGAGCCGCTCGCCCGGATGCTGCTGGACGCCGCCCAGGAACAGCAGGAGACGGTTCAATAACAGGAAGCGCGAAGCCTACAGTGATGAAGTGGAACAGCGAACCTACAACCAGTACTGCGCGACCGCGCGCACCCTCGACCTCGTCGGCGAGCGCTGGACGCTGCTGCTGGTCCGCGAGCTGCTCACCGGGCCGAAACGGTTCGGCGACCTGCAGGCCAGCCTGCGCGGCCTCGGCACCGGCCTGCTGGCCTCCCGCCTGAAGCACCTGGAGCGGGAGGGCCTCGCCCGCAAGACGACGCTCCCGCCGCCCGCCCGCACCCCCGTCTACGCGCTCACCGAGGCCGGCGAGGAACTCGGCCCGGCGGTCCTGGAGCTGGCCCGGTGGGGATTGAAGTGGGCGATGGGCGAGCGGCGCCCGGCCGAGACGTTCCATCCGGGCTGGACGGTTCTCGGTCTGCGCGCCTGCTTCGATACCGAGGCCGCCGCCGGGCTGCGCGCCGTGTACGAGTTCCGCGTCGGCGACGAGGTGTTCCACGCCCGCGTCGACGACGGGACGATCGAGGCGCTGCACGGCCCGGCCCAGCACCCGGACGCGACCATCACGATCAGCGAGGACGCCTTCGTCGCATTGACCGGCCAGGGCGGGACGTTCGCCGAGGCGATCGAGAGCGGCGCCGCGTCGGCGTCCGGGGACATGGAGGCGCTGCGCAGGCTGAAGGGCCTGTTCCGGCTGCCGCCCGCGCGGGCCCGGACGTCGCCCTGACCGTCGCGGGCCCGTCCCCGAGATGCGGCCAGTACACACTGGAAGGCCGTGGAGTGTGTATCGTGTGCGCCATGGCGAGACTCAACATCACACTCCCTGATGAGCTTGCCGCCACGTTGCAGGGCCTCGCCGAGGACAAGAAGATCGCCTCGGTGTCCGGCTTCCTCGCGGACGGGGCGCGCCTGAAGCTGGCCTTCCTGCGGGACTCCTCGACCATCGACGACCTGTTCGGCCCGCCGGGTCCGGACGAGCAGGCCATGGTGGACCGGCTCGTCGAACGCGGCGCGCCGGACCGCCGGGACGTCGCGTGATCACCGGTCACGTCTTCGACGCGACCGCACTCCTGGACCTCGCCACCGGCAAGACGATCTACGTCCGCGCCCGGCTCCGCGCGTCCATCGCCCAGCACGCGACCATCGTGATCCCCGCCACCGCGCTCGCCCGCGCCTGGCAGATCGTCCCCGACCACGGCCGCACCGTCCTGGAGCGGCTGCCCGGCATGCAGGTCGTGCACGTCGACGACCTCGACGACGTGATCGCCCAGCAGACCGGGCTGCTGGTGACCACGATCCCCAGCCTCGGGATGGACGCCGCGCAGGCCGCGTGGTCCGCCCGCTGGCGGCGCTGGCCGCTGATCACCGCCGACCCGGAGGTCTACGAGGCCGTCCCGGGCGTCCGGGTCGAGCAGATCCCGTAACCGAGGGCCTCGTTCTCGATCCTGAGACGGGTCCTGAGCAGCCAGAGGTTGGCCCCCGTGAACAGCAGCGCCGTGCGCCACGCCGTGTGGACGAGCGGCAGCGCGACGCCCTCCGCGACGACGGCCACGTAGTTCGGGTGCCGCAGGCGGCGGTAAGGCCCGCGCTCAACGAGCGGCATGCCGGGCACCACGATCACCCGGGTGTTCCAGCGTTTCCCCAGGCTGGCGATGCACCACCAGCGCAGCGCCTGGGACGAGACCGCCAGCGCCAGCATCGGCCAGCCGAGCGGCGGCACGAACCGGGTCTTGCGCGCTTCCAGCAGCGCCCCGCCCAGCAGCCCGGCGTGCGCGGCGGCGATCAGCGGGTAGTGCCGGTTGCCGTGCTCGACCCCGCCGTGCCGCCTCGCCCAGGCGCGGTTGCGGCGCGCCACGGCCAGCTCGGCGAGCCGTTCGGCCGCGACGAGCGCGATCAGCGCCGGGTACCGGTTCACCAGCGCAGCAGGACGAGTTCGGCGGAGAACCCCGGGCCGAGCGCCATGAGCACCCCCGGCTCGCCGTCGGGCGGGCGGCGCCGCGCGATCGTCTCCTCCAGCACGTTCAGCACCGACGCCGAGGAGATGTTCCCCATCGTGCGCAGGGAGTTCCAGGTGATGTCCAGGGCGCCCGGCTCCAGGTCGAGCCCCCGCTGGATGCTCTCGATCACCTTCGGGCCGCCGGGGTGGCAGACCCACGAGCCGACCCGGCTCGGGGAGAGCCCGTGGTCGGCGAGGAAGGCCGTCACGTCGCGGGCGAGGGTCGCGTCGACGTGGTCGACCAGGTCGGCCGCCAGGACGACGCGGAACCCGTGGTCGCCGACCTCCCAGCCCATGAGGCGCTCGGTGCCGGGGTAGAGCCTGCTGCGGGTCGCGACCACCCGCGGCCCCTGGTGGACGCCGGTGTCCCGCCGGTCCCCGAGCGCGACCACCGCGGCGGCCCCGTCGCCGAACAGGCCGGCGGCGACCAGGTTGGCCACCGACGTGTCGTCGCGCTGGACGGTCAGCGAGCACAGTTCGACGCAGACGAGCACCGCCACCCGTTCGGGCCAGCCGCGCAGGAAGTCGTGCAACCGGGACAGCCCGGCCGCCCCCGCCGCGCACCCGAGGCCGAACATCGGCACGCGCGTGACGTCCTCCCGCAGCCCGGCGCGCTGGGCCACGCGGGCGTCCAGCGAGGGCGTCGCCAGCCCCGTCGAGGAGCAGAAGATCAGGTGGTCCACGTCGTGCGGGGCGAATCCGGCCCCGTCGAGCGCGTCCCGCACCGCGCGCGTCGCCAGCTCGACGGCCGTCTCGATGTAGACGTCGTTGGCGCCCGTGAAGCCGTCGAGCTTCACGTACTCGTCGATCGGCAGCGTCAGGTTGCGGCCGGTGACCTGGGTCGCGGCGTGGAAGCGGCGGACGAGTTCCTCTTTGGCGTCCGTGCGTTCCACGACGGCCCGCGTGATCTGGTCCTGGTCGTAGTGATGGTCTGGCACGACCGTCCGTACTGCGGCGACGCGCATGGCTCCCCCAAGTGTCCCCTTCGGCACTTACCCAGCACGTCGCGTAACACTCGGTGTCAGGGAGTCAGCTCCAGTTCCAACTGCTCGACGGCCGGTTCGGGGTCCGGGGGCGGGGGCGCCGCGGGCGGCCGGGACCGGCCCGGCCACCACCAGTTCGCGTGGCCGAGCAGACTCATCAGCGCCGGGACGAGGACGAGCCGGACGATCGTGGCGTCCATCGCGACGGCGACCGCGAGGCCGAGCGCCATCATCTTGATCGTCGGATCGGGCTGCGGGACGAAGCTGGCGAACACGAAGATCATGATGAGCGCGGCCGAGGTGATGAGCCGGGCGGTCGCCCCGATGCCGATCACCACGGACTCGTGCGGGTCGCCCGTCCGCTCGTACTCCTCCTTGATCCGCGACAGCAGGAAGACCTCGTAGTCCATGGACAGCCCGAAGATCAGGGCGAACATGAACAGCGGGATGAACGACATGATCGGGATGGCCTGGTCGACGCCGAGCAGCCGCACCCCCCAGCCCCATTGGAAGACGGCGGTGACGACGCCGAACGAGGCGCCGATCGACAGCAGGTTCATGAGCGCGGCCTTCAGCGGGACGATCACCGAGCGGAAGGCGACGACGAGCAGCAGCAGCGCGACGCCGACCACCGCGACGACGACGGTCACCATGCGGTCCCCGACGGTGGCGGCGATGTCGATGATCGCCGGGTTCTCGCCGCCCAGGTAGATCTCGGTGCCGGGATGGGCGTCCCGCACGGCGCTGATCTCCACGTCCCGCAGATGGTGGACGAGATCGGTGGTCGACTCCGCGTGCGGGGCGTCCCGGGGAACGACCCGGACGATCGCCGTCTTCCCGGTCACGATGGGCTCGCCGACGGAGACGACGCCGGGCACCTCGGAAAGCCGGGTCTGGAGTTCCTGGGCGACGAGGATCGCGTCCTTGTCGGGCTTCTTGCCCGGGTCCGGCGCGCCCTTGGGAACGGCGGGACGCGGGGACGGGCTCGACTCCGTCACGGCGGGCCCCGTCAGGCCCCCCAGCCCTTCCTGTGCGTCAACCGTGGGCACCACGCGCTTCGGCTTGGCGTGCTTCTCCTCTCCGGGCACTTTCGCGACGACGACGAACGGGCTGTAGTGGCCGGCGCCGAACTCTCGGGCGACGATGTCGTAGGCCTGCCGCGCCTCCATCTTCGGGGACGACATGCTGTCCGCCATCACGCCGAACCGCAGGCTGAGCGTCGGCACGGAGAGCGCCAGCAGGACGAGCGTCGCGGCGATGGCGTAGGGCCAGGCGTGCCGGTCGACGTGCCGTCCCCAGGCCGTCCAGCGGCGCGAACTCCGGTCCGGGCGGACGCGCGGCAGCCGGTACCGGTCGATGCGATGCCCGAGGACGCCGAGCACCGCGGGCAGCAGCGTCAGCGCGGCGACGACCATGACGGCGACGGCGAGCGCGGCCGCGATCCCGATGCGTCCGATGAACTCGATCCCGGACAGGAACAGCCCGCAGATCGCGAACACGACGGTGCCGCCGGCGAAGACCACGGCGTGCCCCGAATGCGCCATGGCCCGCCCGACCGCGGTCTCGACGTCGTCGCCCTCGGCGAGCTGCTGCCGGTACCGGGTGACGACGAACAGCGCGTAGTCGATTCCCGCGCCGATGCCGAGCATCGCCGCGACCATCGGGGCGGTCGGCGCGATCTGGAACAGCGACGCCGAGAAATGGATCAGCGAATAGGCGACGGCCATCCCGCACAGCGACACCAGGATCGGGATGCCCGCCGCGAGGTAGGACCCGAACGCCAGCAGCAGCACGACCAGCGCCAGGCCGATCCCGACGACCTCCTGCGGCCCGCTCTTCGGCTGGTTGACGATCATCGCGACGATGCCGCCGAACTTCACGTCCAGCCCGGCCATCCGCGCGGGCTCGACGGCCCGGTTCAGCGCGTCGAGGTCGGCGTGGCCGACCTCGCTCATCGTCCCGGCGAAGTTGAGCCGCACGACGACCGCGTTGTCGTCCTTCAGCCCGCCCATGCCCTGGGCGTAGGGGTTCTCGACGAACGCGACCCGCTTCAGCCTGCCGATGTTCTCGATCGACTGGCCGATGGTGAGCGCGACCCGCCAGTCCGCGGGGCCGGCCTGCGGGGTCTCGTGGAAGACGACGGTCGCGGTCGGCCCGGTCATCGCCGGGAAGTCCTGACCGAGCGTGTCGATGGCGCGCTGGGTCTCGGTGCCCGGCAGCGTGCTCTGCTGGACGAACATGCCCCCGTGCATGATGCCGAGGACGCCGGCGCCGAGCATGGCGACGACCCACAGCTCGAAGACCGTCCGCCGCCGCCGCACGCAGAGACGCCCGAGTGCGTCCAGGAATCGGCCCATGGTGGCAGAGAACACCGACCGCTGCCGTTTTGCAACAGATGCAACTTTGCAGTCATGGTAATGTTCGTCACATGGACGACGAGCCGGCCCGGCCGAGCCTGCGGGAGCGCAAGAAGCTGCGCACCCGGCAGGCCATCGCGACCGCCGCGCTGCGCCTGTTCGCCGAGCGCGGCTACGAGGAGACGACGATCGCCGACATCGCCGCCGCCGCCGACATCGCGCCCCGCACGTTCTTCGGCTACTTCCCGTCCAAGGAGGACGTCGTCTTCGCCGAGGTCGACGACCGGCTGGCCGAGGTCTCCGAGCGGCTGCGCCGCACCCCCGGCGAGGCGCCGATGGAGACGATCCGGCGCAGCATCGTCGACGTCCTCAACGCGGTCGTCGCGGAACACGCCGACTACGGGGCGGTCCAGGTGGCCCTCGTCCTCGAACGCCCCGCCCTGCGCGCCCGCGCCCTCCAGCGCCTGACCGACGCCCAGGAGGTGATCGAGGCCCTGCTACGCGACCTCTGCCCCGGCATCTCCGAGGTAGACGCGGTGGCCGCGTCCGGCGTGGCGATCGGCGGCATGCAGGCCGTCGTCGCCCACTGCCGCCGCGAAGGCTACGACCCGCGCTCGATGCGCACCGCCCTCGACCGCGCCGTCGAGATCGTCGAACACGGCCTGGTCTCGGTCGAGGCGCTCTCCCGCCCCTCCCCCTGAACCCGCTTCTCAGTCGTTGACGATGACCTGTTGGACGATGATCGTTCCCGTGCCGTAGGCGTTGTAGTAGATCGTCACTTCGTCGAGCTCCAGCCAGTACATGTCCGCGACGCCTTCGTAGGGCATGCTGCCGGATGGATGAGGCTGTTCCAGCAGCAGAAGGATGACGTCGAAGACCAGCTTCCGAAGGCCCTCCGGAAGCGCTGCCATCTGCCGCCGAGTGGCCGGGGGGATCATCAGGTGGTCAGGCATCGAGCTTGCCTGCCGCCCATTCTTCCGGGGTGGCGTTGCGCCAGCGATCGAGGTCGTCGCGATGGATGACGAGGGTGCCGTCGGGAACGCTTCCCTCGTCCAGCGCCTTGCGGAACTGCTCGGCCTGCCAACGCAGATGGTCGGTGAACATGACGTCGTACATGGTCTTGGAGACCACGACGACGGGTGCGGAGCCGTGGCGAGTGATCTCGACCGGCTGTCCGTGCGCTGCTGCGGAGTGAATCTTGCCCAGTCGGCTACGAGCATCCTTCAGAGGGACACTTTCCATGGCAAGAAGTATACACTTCTACCGCAGATGTGTGCACTTTCCGCCAACGCCAAGAGCCTCGATCATGACCGTACGGCGCGGGTCACCAGGGGCCGTAGGGGCCCGAGCGGGAACCGCCGCGGCCGCCGTTCTTCTTCCGGTAGGGGGCCACGGCGGGACGGACGTCCGCCAGGTAGACCGCCGCCGCGATGAACGCGGCGACGGGGAGGATGCCGATCAGCAGCGCGATGGGGCTGGCGTTCAGCGCGGCGGGCGCGACCGCGTACGCGGCGCCGACGACCGCCGCGACGATCAGGACGATCATCCAGAGCTTCTTGCGCCACTTGCCCGCCGCCTCGTACGCGCCCTCGGGCACGGTCAGCGAGTCGATCAGCGCCCATGCCTCCATGACGAACGCGATGATCAACAGCAGCCAGAAGAAGTAGTCCACCACGTTGAAGTGCGACATCAGCGCTCCTGCTCGTCTCCGACGGCGACTCCCCTTGCCGCGCACAGGGCGTCCGCCTGCCCCAACCCTATGCGCACCGTCCAGCGGGACAGCCCGTTGGAACAGACGAAGGAGCCCGGCCGCGTGTTCCCGGCCGGGCCCCCTCCTGCGGCGCCGTTACTTCTTCGTGGTGGAGCGGGTCTGCCGGGCGGCCCCGTTGCTGCGCTGCGCGCGGGCCTTCGGGACCGGCTTCGCGTCGGTCTCGGTGATCTCGGCGACCTCGACGGCCTGGCGGTTGACGACCTTCTTGCCCCGCTCGGCGAGCTCGTCGATGAACTCGACGGCGCGGGTGCCGAAGTGCGTGGCGTAGGCGACCGCCGCGCCCGGCAGGTCCTTGGCGTCCACCCGCTGCTGGTACCGGGAGACCTCGCCGCGGTAGCGGTCCACGGTGCCGCGGACCTGCTCGCGGTAGCGGTCCACCTGGCCGGGGACCTCACGGATCTTCTCCACCGCGAAGTCGCCGGCGCCGGCCACGGCGTAGACGGCCTTGCTCTCTCGAAGGTTGCTGGCCAGCGTCATCCGACCTCTTCCTTTCCGTTGCGTTCGTGTGCCTGTGCTGGTTCACGTGCTGGTTCACGCGCCGGCTCCGGTACCGCTCGGCCCGGTGCAGCCGCGTCGGCGAACTCGGTGCCGAGCACGCCCGTGGCCTCGTTCTCCTTGAGGAACGACGCGTAGATGTCGAGCAGGACCTGCTTCTGCCTTTCGGTGAGCAGGAGGTCGGCCCGGACGGCGGCCTGGACGTCGGTGTCGGCCTCGCGGTCTTCAAGGATGCCCGCCTGCACGTACAGCGCCTCGGCGGAGATCCGCAGCCCCTTGGCGATCTGCTGCAGGATCTCGGCGCTCGGCTTGCGCAGGCCGCGCTCGATCTGGCTCAGGTACGGGTTGGAGATGCCGGAGACGTCCGCGAGCTGGCGCAGCGAGATCTTCGCCCGCGTGCGCTGTTCCCGGATGTACTCCCCGATGGAGCCGACCTTCGAACTTGCCATGACTCCACAGTGCGCCATGACTGCTTGCAATTGCAAGCGGCCCAGCTAGCACTTTGTGGTGAATCGCCTCACATGCTCGAAAGGTCGGAAATGACGGAGCCCGGCGCCGTCGGGACGACGACGCCGGGCCTGGTCGCGCGGCTCGGCCGGACTCAGCTCACCTGCGAGGACGGGGCCGTCCAGGTGTTGCAGACGGTCAGGTCGCGGCCGTCGAAACCGGTGATCACCCAGCCCGCGTAGTGGCGGCCCAGGCCGTGGTCGCGCTCGTCCGGCGGCTTGCGGTCCTCGCCCCGGCCCCGGACGTCCACGATCATCGCGACGTACTGCTCGCGCGTCATCGGCAGCGTGGCCCGCTCGGACCCGAGGAACGCGCCCGCGAAGCACTGCGCCTGCAGTTCGATGCGGCGGCTGGCCTCGTTGCCGGTCGCCCGGTCGCCGGTCTCGATCTGCCGGTCCCCGTAGAGGAGGATTCCGGCGCGGTCCTGGACGTGGTGGCCGTACTCGTGCGCGATCACTCGGGCGTACACCGCGTAGTGGGACAGGGGCTCCCCTCCCGACGTCTCCACGACGTGCTTGAGCCCGACGTACATCGTGTTGTTCGCCGGGCAGTAGAACGCGGACGCGCCGGGAGCCGGATAGCTGCCGCACGGGCTGCGGCCCGGCTCCACCCAGAACACGCGCTTCGGCCTGTCGAACGTGATCCCGGCCTTTTGGAACTGCCGCGCCCACGAGGCGTCCAGGCAGTCGCTCAGCGTCTCCATGAACTGGCGCATCGACTCGGCGGACGGCTGGATCTCCGGCAGCCGGCAGCTCACCGGCGTCAGCGAGCCGGTCCTGTACAGCTTGCTGCCGGTGGCCTTCTCCTTCGCCGACGCCGGACCGGTGCCGCCGCCGGGCGAGGCGGTCGTCCCCGTGCCGCCCGCGGCGTCCCGCGTCCCGCCGAACGCGGCGAGGCCCAGGATCGCGACGACGACAAGGGCCGTCAGCCCGCCGAAGATGCCCGCGATCGTCCCGCCGGCGCTGCGCCGCGGGGGCGGCCGCATCCGGACGTAGTGGTACTGCGGCTGCCCGTAGGCGGGCGGCCCGTAACCCGGCCCGTGCGGGGGCGGCGCGCCGTAGGGCGGCCCCCCGTACGGGGGCCCGCCGTACGGGGGCCGGCCATAGGGCGGCGCCGGCGGCCGGGGCGGAGGTGGCGGCGGGGGGTAATGACCTGCCATAGCGCAGAATCATCGCACGCGTTCCCGATACTATTTGCGGCCATGTCTGCTCTTGCGGCGTTGTTCCGGTTCCGGCCAGTCGTCCTGACGCTGACGGCCGCGACCCTGATCCCTGTGCTGACCTCCTCGCCCGCGTCGGCCGGGTCCGCGACGCCCCCGTCCGGGGCGATGGCCGCGAACGAGCGGGTGCTCAAGGACGAGGTCGTCCTCACCCCCGGCAAGGGCGGCACCACCAGGGTGAAGGAGACGATCGTCTACCGGTTCGCGGGCGGCGAGGGCTTCGAGCGGACGTTCCCCACCCGCAGCCACGAGAGCCTCAGCGAGGACCGCGTCCACAAGCTCGACAACCTGCGGGCGAGCAGTCCGGACGGCGGCCCGGCGAAGGTCGTCGCGTCCAGCGCGGGCACGAGGACGACCGTCAAGGTGACCGGCGCCAAGGCGCTGACCGGGGACCGCACGGTCGTGCTGGAGTACGACCTGCGCGGCGCGATCATCCCGATGGGCGCGGCGGAGGAGCTGCGCTGGCCGGTGGTCGGCGGCTGGAAGGTCCCGCTGGACGAGGCGAAGGCGACCGTCGACGGCGGCGCGGTGATCCGCAGCGTCAACTGCTTCACCGGGCCGGTCGGCAGCACGATCGGCTGCACGCAGTACTACACGAACCACGCCCACACGCAGGGCGTCTACGCGCAGCAGGGGATGCTGCCCGGCGAGTACATGACGGTCGTCGCCGGCCTGCCCGCCGGGACGACCGGGGGCCGCGCCATCTACGAGCGCCGGCACACGGTCGCGACCGCGTTCTCCGTCAACGCCGTGACCGGCGGGGCGCTCGCCGGCCTGCTGGTGCTGCTGGTCGGCGGCGTGGTGGCCCTCTACCTGCTGCGCGGGCGGGACGCGCGGATCGTCGGCAGGAAGGCCGCCGAGGGCGACCAGGCGCCGCTCGCCGGGTCGGAGTTCGAGCCGCCGGACGGGGTGCGCCCCGGCCAGATCGGGACGCTGATCGACGAGCAGGCCGACGTGATCGACGTGACCGCGACGATCGTCGACCTCGCCGTGCGCGGCTACCTGCTGATCGAGGAGGAGGACCGGGCCCGGACCGGCCGCCTCGACTGGACGCTGCGCCGCCTCGACCGCCCCGAGGTCGGCCTCCTCCCCTACGAGCGGATCCTGCTGGACGCGCTGCTGACCGCCCCGGACGGGTCCGGCCGCGACGCCGTCAAGCTGTCGGAGCTCGGCGGGACGTTCGCGACGAAGCTGGCGCAGGTCAGGTCCGCGATGTACGACGACGTGGTGAAGCAGGGCTGGTTCGCGCGGCGTCCCGACACCGTCCGGTCGCGCTGGACGGTCGCGGGCATCCTCGTGACGCTGCTCGGCGTCGCCGCGACGGTCGCGCTGGCCCTCACCACCGAGTGGGCGCTGGCCGGGCTCGCACTGATCATCGCGGGCGCGGCGCTGGCCTATGGCGGCCAGTACATGCCGGCGAAGACGGCGCGCGGCGCGACGGTGCTCGCGCACACGATCGGTTTCCGGGCGTTCCTGGAGCGGGGCGCCGTCCCGGACGGCGACGCGGCCGCGTCCCGGCAGCGCATCGCGCTGTTCTCCCGCTTCCTGCCTTACGCGGTCGTGTTCGGCACCGTCGGGAAGTGGGCGGAGACGGTCAAGGACGCGGGCGAGCGGGCCGAGGGCGCCGACAACCTCTACTGGTACGAGGGCCCGGCCGAGTGGGACCTGTCGAAGTTCGCCGAGTCGATGCGCACGTTCACGCTGGCCACGTCGGGGTCGATCTCGCAGTCGCGCGGCATGTGACCGGCACCGTTCGGTTACCGGGCGGTTAACCGCCCGAGGCCGGGTAAGGGCGGGGGCGAGGAGGTGTCGCCTCATGCTCGCCGATCGTGCCCCCGGTAGCGTCGGAAACGCCTGGTTCCTCTACATCGGGCCGGCCGTCATCTTCCTGGCGGTCGTCGCGTGGGTCCTGGTCACGCTGACGGCTTCGCGCGTGGGGCCGCGCAGGCGGACTCCGGGGGGCGGCCTGCCGAATCGCGGTCCCGTCCAGGGCGGCATCATCCAGGGCAGCCCGTCCCAGCGGTCGCGCCGCGACCCGGCGCCTTCGGTCACGCACCGCGAGGTGATGGCGGACGTTGAGGCGGACGTGGAGTACGAGCGCGCCCGCGAGGAGGCGGAACGGGCCGCTGCGCCCGCGGGCGCGAGACGCAAGAGACGGCGTGGCCTGTTCGGCTCGCATAGGGGCCGCTGACCCGCGCCGCTCGCCCGGACACGACGTCCGCCGGAAGCTCCCTCATCCCACCCCCCGGCGGACGTCGTCCGCGCCCGCGGTGGCCGCCGTGACCCCTTCCGGCGGTCACCGCGGGTCGCCTTGATCGCCTCTCGTAAGATGTCTGACGTCTTACTTTGGGAGGATTCGTGGGGTTGAGTCCCGTTTCTACCGGGTCGCGGTGAGCGCGCGGCGGGCCGGAACGGCCGGCGCCCTGCTGATGATCGTCATCGTGGCGGTCAACCTGCGGCCGGCGCTCGCGGCGGTCGGGCCGCTGCTGACCGAGATCAGGGACGAGTTCGCGCTGTCCGGGACGGCGGCGGGCGCCCTCACCACGCTCCCCCTCGCCTTCTTCGGCTCCTACGGGCTGGTCGCCGCGTTCCTGCCGCGCGCCCCGCGCGGCGAGACCCTGCTGGTCGGCGCGATGGCGCTGCTGGTCGCCGGGCTGCTGCTGCGGCTACTGGACGCCCGGGCCGCGCTGTTCGCCGGGGCGCTGGTCGCCGGGATCGCGATCAGCATCGGCAACATCGCGATGCCGGGGATCATCAAGCGGGACCATCCCGCCAGGATCACCACCGTGACGGCCGTCTACACGGTGGCGGTGACGACCGGGGCCGCGGTGACGGCCGGGCTGGCGGTGCCGGCCCGGCACCTCTTCGACGCGACATGGCGGCTGCCGCTCGGCCTGCTCGCGATCCCGGCGGCGCTCGCCGGGATGCTGTGGGTGCCGCGGGCGCGGCGGGCGGCGCACGCGGCGCGGACGGCGCGGCCCGCGGCGGCCCCGCGCGGCGTCGCGGCGCTGGTGTGGCGGTCGGGGCTGGCCTGGAACGTCACGATGTTCATGGGCATGCAGTCGCTGCTCGCCTACGTCGTGCTCGGCTGGCTGCCGACGATCTGCCAGGACCGAGGGATGGACGAGACGTCCGCGGGCTACGTCCTGGCCCTGTCGGCGGCGATGCAGGCGGCCGGGTCGCTGGCCGTCCCGGTGCTGGCGCGCCGGGCCCGCGACCAGCGCCCGCTGGTGGTCGCCACGGTGGTGCTGACCCTGGCGGGTTTCGTCGGGGTCACCTGGGCGCCGATCGAGTCGGTGTGGGGCTGGACGATGGTCATGGGCTTCGGCCAGGGCCTCGGGTTCGCCGTCGCGCTGTCGTTCATCGGGCTCCGCGCCCACGACGCGCAGATCGCGGCGCAACTGTCCGGGATGGCGCAGGGCGTCGGCTATGTCATCGCGGCGACCGGCCCGCTCGCGCTCGGCGCGCTGCACGACGCGACCGGCGGTTGGAGCGTTCCGATGATCGGCGTGCTCGCCGTGTGCGCCGCCATGACGGTGCCCGGGGTGGCGGCGGGACGCATCCGCACGGTCGGCGCACCCGCCGCTCCGGACTCCGATGGGGTTAATTCGGAAACTAGCGGACACATCCCTAATTGACCCTCATATGGGCCGATATCCCATCGGGAGGTGGACCGATGCACGCCGCGATCCTTGCCGGCCCGACCCAGACAGCGGCCCTCATGTGGGCGTGGCTCATCATGGTGGTGGCCGTGGTCGGGTTGCTGAGCTGGCTCTTCCTGACCATCGAGGCCTCGGCCAGGAAGGTCCACCCCGACCGGCGGAACGACCAGGACAACCACCGCGGCATGGAACAGGGCGGCCTGTACACCTACCGGCCGGGGATGTTCTCCCACAGCTACCCGCCCGCGCGGGACGGCCAGTGGCGGGAGTTCCGCAAGGACAACCCCCAGCCGGGCCGCGAGCCGCGCAAGCCGTGGCCGGACGGCGTCCTGTACGAGCAGACGGTGTTCAAGGAGGAGTTCGAGGGGCTCAAGCAGCGGAGCCGGAGCCGCTAGCCCGCGCGTCGACCTGCGGCGAGTCGTTGTTATGAGCGCGCCGGAAGCAACAACATGCCGCAACTCAACGGGGTGAGCTAGAACACTCCGGCCGCGGGACGGATGGCGCCGACGACGGCGTTCCCTCCCCGCACCTCGACGATCGCGAGCTCGTCCAGCCCGGACTCGTCGAAGCCGAGCGCCCGCAGCAGCGCCACGGTGACCGGCGTCCGTGCCCGCATCGCCCCGTCGTCGATCTTGACGGCGCCGGCCCGCCCGTCGTCGAACGCGAACGCGTCCACGCCCTCGGCACCGCACTTCACGAGCAGGCCCGGGACCGCGTCCATCAGCTGCCGCTCCTCGCGCCGGGTGCCCGACGTCCACTGCGGGTGGGTCCGCATCGCGTCCGCGACGCGCCGCTCGGGCGTGCCGGGACCGGCCAGGACGAGCGCCCGGAACGCCCGCGCGACCCCGGCCGTCGACACCGCGAACAGCGGCGCTCCGCACCCGTCGACGCCCACCGCGGTCACCGGCTCGCCGGCCATCTTCTCGATGACCTCCCGGACGGCGATCTGCAGCGGGTGCCCGGAGTCCAGGTAGGTGTCGGTGGGCCACCCGGCCGCGACGCACGTCGCCAGCATCGCCGCGTGCTTGCCCGAGCAGTTCATCCGCACCCGCGACGGCCCGCCGCCCGACCGCGCGACCGCCTGCTGCGTCTGCGGGTCGAGCGGCCAGCTCTGCGGGCAGCGCAGGTCACTCGCAACCAGCCCGGCCCCCGCGAGGATCTTCTCCGCCCCCTCGACGTGGAAGTCCTCCCCCGAGTGGCTGCCGGACGCGAGCGCGAGCAGCTCGTCGTCCAGGTCGAGCCCGCACCGCAGCATCGCGACCGCCTGCATCGGCTTGTTCGCCGACCGGGGGAAGATCGGCGCCTCGGCGTCCCCCACCCGCACCGCGACCGTCCCGGCGGCGGCGATCCCGACCGCCGCGCCCCGGTGCCGCGACTCCACGAACCCGGACCGCTCGACCTCGACCAGCACAGGATTGATCTCCACCGTGTCCTCCGTCCCGCCCGCGGGTCTCCCCACCCGGTCGACTACCCCGCCCACCGCGCCGAACCGGCCCGCACGCGCGCATGATCGCGATTATGCGACCCCTTGACCCCGCCTCAGACCGCACGTCCCCCGCCCGGGGTCACTTCAGGATGAGCAGGATGAAGATCAGGCAGCAGATGATGTTGATCAGCCAGCTGTGCGAGTTCATCCACTCCCGCACCCCGGGCATGACGCGCTCCGCACGCTGCCGGAACACCAGCAGCATCAGCAGCGGCAGCGCCGCGACGAGGACCGTCGCCGCGATGAACACCGCCGCCGAGCCGAAGCCCGCGTGGTTCTGTTCGAGGTTCGCGCCCACCGTCAGCATCACCACGATGTCGGACGGCATCAGCAGGATCAGGAGCAGGCCGGTCTTGAACGCCCTGCCGGGCCCGGCCTCCATCAGCGACCCGAGCCACTTGGGCGGCTCGATCGTCGCCCGCTTCACGTAGTTCCGCACGATCGCGGCCAGCAGCAGAGCCACCAGCACGTACTGGACGATGTGCCCGACCGACGAATTGTCCGACGACTTGCCCAGCGAGACGCCGTGGCCCAGCAGCGAGAAGACGCCCCGCGCGATCGCCACCCCGACGGACGCCGATATCGCCACGCCCGCCAGGAACGCCAGCGAGGACCGCACCGCCTTCGGCGTCGTCACCAGGACGATCGCGGTCATGATCTGCGGCCCCGCCATCATCGTGATGGCCAGCGGGAGCACCTGAAGGTTCATGCCCTCTCCGTCCCCCGGGGGAAGCCGTCCTCACCTGGTCACGGTAAGTGAACGGCCGGCGCCACCACTCCGCCCGGTGATCGTTTCCCCTGGATGACCCCGAGATCAGCGAGCCTTGGTCTTCAGGAGTGCGCGGGCGTCCGCTGGGGACATGGGCGGACGTTGCGCCAGGGTCGCGGCCTGGGCGGCGCGCACCACCAGCTTGACGTTCGCCGTCACCGGCTGGCCCTTCGCGAAGGTGACCGTGTCCTCCATGCCCACCCGCAGGTGGCCGCCCGCCGACAGGGCCGCGAACATGACGGGGAGGGACGTCCGGCCGATGCCGGTGGCCGCCCATGTGGCGCCGGACGGGAGCGCTTCGACCGCCGCGACGAGGGAGCGGGCATCGCCCGGCATGCCGCCCGGCACGCCCATCACCAGGTCGCAGTGGACGTGGCCGCCGTACGGGAGGCCGTGCTTGTCCAGCAGCCTGTGCAGCGCCGCCACGTGACCCAAGTCGAACAGTTCGAACTCTGGGACGACCTCGAGTTCCTGGGTGCGCTTGTACAACTCCACCATGAACGGCCAGGGGTTCATGAAGACGTCGTCGCCGAAGTTGACCGTCCCGCAGGTGAGCGAGCACATGTCGGGCTCGGCGTCCAGGACGCGGAGCCGGTCCTCGTACGGGTCCGTGACCGCGCCGCCCGTGGACAGTTGGACGATCAGCCCCGTGCTCTCCCGCAGTGCCGTCACCGTGTCCCGCAGCCGGGACGGGTCGAGCGTCGGCCGCGCGTCGTCGTCGCGGATGTGCACGTGGATCACGGCCGCGCCGGCCGCCTCGCACTCCTTGGCCGTCTGGACCAGTTCATCCAGGGTGACGGGCAGGGCCGGGACGTCCGCCTTGGCGGACTCCGCGCCCGTGGGCGCCACCGTGATGAGCGTCGTTGCTCCCATAGGCGGCAGAATGCATGGTCATGCGTGCCGTAGTCCAGAGGGTGAGCCGGGCCAGCGTGTCCGTGGCGGGTCGTGTCGTCGGCGAGATCGAGGGGCCGGGGCTCCTGGTCCTCGTCGGCGTGACGCATGAGGACGGCCCGGAAAAGGCCCGCAGGCTGGCCGCGAAGCTCTGGGGGCTGCGCGTCCTCCAGGACGAGAAGTCGTGCTCGGACGTGAACGCGCCGCTCCTCGTCGTGAGCCAATTCACCCTCTACGGGGACGCGCGGAAGGGCCGCCGCCCATCCTGGACGGCCGCCGCCCCCGGCGAGGTCGCCGAGCCGCTGGTGGACGCCGTCGTCCACGAACTGCGGCACCTGGGCGCCAAGGTCGAGACGGGCGAGTTCGGCGCGGACATGCAGGTCGCGCTCGTCAACGACGGCCCGATCACGCTGATCGTCGAGGTCTAGCGGAAGCCGTAGACCATCCCGACCAGGGCGGTGATCGTGCCCGCGGCGGCGAGGAGGATGAGGGCGCGGTCGGGCAGGGTGAGGCGTCCGCGGACGTCCGGGGAGACGACGACCACGCCGGTCTCGCCCTCGTCCCGGGGCGCCTCCCGCTGGAACGGGTTGCGGAGGCCGGCGAGCCGCCACAGGGCGTCGTTGCGGAGCCGCTGGTGGTCCGGGCCGCAGGCGAACAGCCGTCCCCGGGTGCGTTCGGTGCAGGCGGCGCCCTGCTGGCTCAGGATCCGGCACAGGGTCGGGACGAGCAGGAACTCGTACAGGCACCAGGCCAGCAGGCCGAGCAGCGCGACCCGCCACGAGTGCAGCCACCACGCGGCGGCGGCGAGCACCGCGAACAGGGCCCACCACACGAGCGCGGACTCCCGGCGCGGGCGGCGCCGGGTGCCCCGTCTGGCCGCCGGCGGCTCCCGCTTCCCAAGGTTCGCGACCATCGGTAGGAATCCACCTTCCCCGGGCGGCGGCCGGTTAGAAATCGTCTATATCTGACGATATTCGCCCAGAGTGCAGGGTGCTACCCGTGTCTCGCCGACCGGCGGCGCAGAGCGATCTGCGCGTTCGACCCGGTGTCCGGCGAGACGACGACCTCCTGCGCCGCCGCGACCCCGCCGGCCAGCAGTTCCGCGTCCACCGGGACGTTCCGCTTGACCATCGCCAGCGCGATCGGGCCCAGCTCGTGGTGCCGCGCCGCCGACCCGACGAACCCGACGGCGCGGCCGCCCGGGATCTCCACCGGGTCGCCGTGCGCGGGCAGCCGGTCGACGCTGCCGTCCAGGTGCAGGAACACCAGGCGGCGCGGCGGCCGCCCGAGGTTGTGGACGCGCGCCACCGTCTCCTGCCCCCGGTAGCAGCCCTTGTTCAGGTGGACGGCCGTCTCCACGTAGCCGGCCTCGTGCGGGATCGTCCGCTCGTCGGTGTCGAGCCCGAACCGGGGCCGGTGCTCGGCGATGCGCAGCGCCTCGTACGCCCAGACGCCGGCCGGGTCGAGCCCCTCCGGGAACTCGCCCCGCGGGACGATCCGCGTCGTCGTCCCGGCGACGTCCGGCCAGGCCGGGTGCTCGGAGCCGGACGGCGGCCCGGTGACGACCATGTACTCGTCCGACACGTCGGCGACCTCGACGCGGAGCATGAACCGCATCCGGTCGAGGAACTCCACCAGGGAGGGGGCCGAACCCGGCTCCACGTGCGCCCAGACGGCCTCGCCGTCATCGACGACGAAGAGATGATGTTCGACGTGGCCCTTGGGGCCGAGCAGCAGCGCCTCGGTCGGCTCGAACGGCTTCAGCGCGTCCAGGTGCTGGCTGAGGAGGCTGTGCAGCCAGCTCAGCCGGTCCGGGCCGGAGACCTTCACGACGCCCCGGTTGCTGCGGTCGACGAACGCGGCCCCCCGTTCGAGCGCGCGTTGCTCCCGCGCCGGGTCCCCGTAGTGCCCGGCGACCTCCTGGTCGGGCGGGTCGGCGGCGACGGCTCCGGGCGACTTCAGCAGCGGGCTCTCCATGCCGTCCAGACTATGTCGCGCGGCACTCCTTGCACCGCCCGTAGACGGTGAGGTGGTGCACGTCCGTCTCGAAGCCGAAATCGCGCGCCAGGACGTCGGCGAGACCCGCCGCCGCGCGCGGATCGACGTCCTCCACCGTGTGGCAGCCGCGGCAGACGAGGTGGATGTGCTCGGCCTCGGCGGCCAGGTGGTAGTTCGGCGGGCCGTGCCCGAGGTGGGCGTGCTTGACGAACCCGAGCTCTTCGAGGAGTTCGAGCGTCCGGTACACCGTGGAGATGTTCACCCCGCGGGCGGTGCGCTGGACCTCGGTGCAGATCTCCTCGGGGGTCGCGTGCTCCAGGTTGGTGACCGCTTCCAGGACCAGCTGGCGCTGCGGGGTGACCCGGTACCCCTTGGCCCGCAGATCCTCCTGCCACGACTCGACCATGTCCCGAGTCTAGATCCCGGCGTCCGGGGCTCGCCCCCGCCCGGGATCCTGCCCTCGGAAAATCTGTTTGCCTCGCCGCGCGGGCTCACATAACGTGCGAGATACGCGCGAAAGGAGGTGGTCCAAGCAATGGTTGATTGTAGGACTCGCGAGGTGACTGTCCGCTAGTCGCCGTTCCGCCTCGGAGCCGCCGCCCTCGGGCGGTGGTCGCCGGTCGCGACGGTGACCGGCGAATACCAGGCAGTTACCCGGTCCCCGGACCGATGGACCCGTCCTGTCCATCGCCCCGCCACCCGGCGGGAGGTCCGGGGATCGTTCATTTCCGGGGGTCGGCCGAAGGCCGTCAGGACACCTTCTTGAGCTGCGCCGACAGGTGCGACTGCAGCGGCTGGCCGACGGCCGCCATGTCGTACGCCCAGCCGAGGTCCTCGCCGATCAGCCCGTACAGGCGGTGCCCGCCGGTGACCTCCTTGGCCGACTCCGTCCGCGCGACGACGTCGGTCTGGAGCTCCACCCGGTTGAACGCCACGGTGCCGACGTAGATCTCGATGATGCCGGTGGGGTGGGCCAGCGTCACCTCGACCCGGTGGTCGGGACGCGGCCGCCAGTAGCCGGTCTCCACGGCCAGCGGGCGCCCGAGCGCGCCGTCCGGCTCGATCATCCAGGTGCGGCTCGAGTAGATCAGGAAGGGCTTCCCGTTGTGGGTGAAGGACAGCTCCTGACCGAAGTTGAACGACTCGATCGTCGGGTAGCCGCCCACGCCGGCGCCCTCCCAGGTGCCGAGCAGGAACTTCAAAGGCTCAAGGTCCGGGTGCAGCTCAGGATCCATGGACACCGAGCGTAGCGGCGCGCGCGGACCCCCGCGTCCCTCCCGGGGACAGGACCGCCGCCCCTGCCCGGCGCCGCCTCCCGCGGTGGACCGGCGCGCGGCTACTTCAGCCGCCCCAGGCGGATCACGAGGAGAACGGCGGCGACCGCCATGAGCCCGAGTGCGAGGACGAGGATCCCCGCGTTCACCATGCCACCCACACCGCAGGATGTTACGGGCGCGGCCGGGCTAGAGTGCGGTTATGGCGAGACCACTGGTGATCAAGGTGACGGCGGGGGCGGACGCCCCCGAGCGCTGCAACCAGGCGTTCACGGTGGCGGCGGCCGCCGCGGCGAGCGGCGTCCCGATCTCGCTGTGGCTGACCGGTGAGTCGGCCTGGTTCGCACTGCCGGGACGGGCCGCCGGGTTCTCACTGCCGCACGCCACCCCCCTGGACGACCTTCTCGCCGTGGTCCTGTCCGCCGGACGCGTCACTCTCTGCACCCAGTGCGCGGCCCGCCGCGAGATCGGCCCGGACGACGTCCTGCCCGGCATCCGCATCGCGGGCGCCCCGACGTTCGTCGAGGAGATCACCATGAACGACGTCCAGGCCCTCGTCTACTGACCCGTCCCACGCGAGGTGGACGGTCGTGTCCAGGCTCAGCCTCCGCATGGCGGCCGGACGGGCGGCCGGACGGGCCCCCGCGACCCGCCGTCCGGCAACACAGCGGTCGGACATGGGCTGACCTGTGCCGCCAGTGCTTCCGGCGCGGCGAGCCAGGAGGGCGGCGAGGAGGCCGGCGGTGGTGGAGCCGGCGAGGCCGAGCATCAGGTCGCCGATGGTGTCGCGGTAGATCGTGACGCTTTCGGGGGTGTCGAGGATGAAGACGCCGTACTCGAAGAACTCCCAGCCGATGGCCGCGATGGCGCCGGTTCCGGCGCAGGTCAGCGCCAGTGTCCAAGGTTCGAGGCCGCCCCGGCGGCGGAGGGCGACGCCGGCGGCGGCGCTCAGCAGGGCCCAGTTCCCGAAGTGGCAGGCGTCGTCGAACCAGGAGACCGTGTCATAGAGGTCGGCGGCGTTCCCCGCGACGTCCACGACGAACGGGAGGGTCAGCAGGAGATCCACGTCCCACGGGAAGGGCCTGCGCCGGCCGCGCAGCGCCCAGACGAGCGTGACGAGCATGACGGCGGCGGGGTACGCCGCGACGCGGGCGCCCATCGCCTTGTCCGCGAACCGGTCCCATTCGGGGAACGCGACGGCGAGGCCCAGCAGGACGGCGAGGGCCGCCTTGGCGGCGAGCGCGAACGGGCGCCAGCGAGAAGTGTCCATGCCAGGAAGCCTGGCCTTTCGCCCCATCGGGCCGCATCGGCGCTACTACTCAGATGCGCCTGAGTGCGAGCACACCCCCGGCCCGTGTGCGCGGCCGGGGGTGCGCGATCGGAACCCGGGTCAGGGCAGGACGACCCCGCCCAGGGAGGCGCTGCGCCCCTGGATGCCGAGGGACGCGGTGCTGAACACCTTGATGCCGGACACGGTCACGCCCGACGCGGTGCCGCCGAGCATGTAGAGCGACCCCTCGGAGCCGTTCTCGCCCGCGACGCCCACGGTCAGTTCGGCCTTGCCGTCACCGTTGAGGTCCGCGAGCGCCACCTGCGAGCCGAAGTGGTCGTTCTGCTCGGACCCGCCCGGCACGCCGTCGGTGTCCTGGGAGAACATCTGCGCTCCCGCGCCGGTCACGCCGTCCGGCCCGCCGTACAGGACGGTCGCCGCGCCGGCCCGCGCCGTGGTGCCGATCGCCTCGTCCGGCGCGCCCACCGCGACGTCGGCCCGGCCGTCGCCGTTGACGTCCCCGACGGCGACGGACTTGCCGAACGCGTCGTTCGGCTCCTGCGTGTCGGGAACGCCCTCGGTGTCCTGATCGATCACCGTGGGGTCGCCGAGGCCGGACGCGGCGCCCGGATACACCCTGACCTCGCCGCCTGGACGGTCCGCCGCGCCCACGACCAGGTCGGCCTTGCCGTCACCGTTGACGTCGCCCGCGGCCAGCGACTCCACCGTCACGCCGGTCGTGGTGAACGCCGGGGTGCCCGCGACGCCGGACGCCGAGCCCGGGTAGACGTTCAGCCGGAGCCAGTGGTCGTCGCCGGCGATCGGCGGCCACTCGATGCCGATCGCGAGGTCGGCGTACCCGTCGCCGGTGAAGTCCGCGGCGGTGGTGGCCACCGTCGGCGCTTCGCCCTCGCCCTGCCCGATGCCGGTGACGGCCCCGTTGACGTCACCGGCGGCGAGGTTGCGGTAGACGGCGAACGCCCCGGCGTGTCCGGCGGCGAGATCGGGCTTGCCGTCGTGGTCGAAGTCGGCGGCGCTGACGGTGACCGCGCCCTCGCCGAACCCGACGGCGCGGGACGACAGGCCGTTCGCGCTGCCGTAGATGATCGTGATCCATCCGCCGGGGATCGGGCTCTGGTTGTTCTCGCCCTCCGCGACGACGGCCAGGTCGGCGTACCCGTCCATGTCGAAGTCGGCGGACGCGAGCGAACTGCCGAACCGGTCGTAGCTCTCCGGAACGCCCGGCATGCCGGCGCTGTCCTGCGTGATCACCTGGCGTTTCGCGGCGTCCGGACCGGACGAGCCGCCGTAGACGACCGTCACGAACCCGGCCGCGGTGAGGCCGGACACGGTACCGGACGGGCTGCCGAGCGCCAGGTCGCGCCGCCCGTCGCCGTTGAAGTCGCCGGGCATCGCCGGGACGCGTGGCGCGGCCTGCGCCGGAAGCGCGGTGAGCCAGGCCGTCCCGGCGGCCACCGCCGTGAACGCGGCGAGCGCCGCGGTGCGCCGGCGCCGGTCTTGTCGAGTCATCTGCATCCTTCGGCGGGGAGGTGGACCAAAGCACGAGATCTCCTAGACAGGACGCCTGGAGATCATCTGCGGTTTACCGGACGTTCCCTCCGCACCGCGCGCGATAGAAAAGACGCAGAACGGATATAGGTCAGCGGACACCCCGTCCAGGAGGAGCCTGCCGGATGCTCGACGTACCCCTATGGGCCTGGGGCGCGACGATCGGACTGATCGCCGCGCTGTTCGTTCTCGACTTCCTCGTGGCCGTCCGGCGGCCGCACGCGGTGCACATCAAGGAGGCCACCTTCTGGTCGGTGTTCTACATCGGCATGGCGGTCCTGTTCGGCCTCGCCGTGTGGGGCCTCGGCGGGTCGACGGCGGGCACCGAGTACTTCTCCGGCTGGCTCGTCGAGAAGAGCCTGTCGGTCGACAACCTGTTCGTGTTCGTGATCATCATGGGCCGTTTCGCGGTGCCGGCCGAGTACCAGCAGAAGGCGCTGCTGTTCGGCATCGCCGCCGCCCTGCTCCTGCGCGCCGTCCTCATCGCGATCGGCGCCGCCGCGATCAGCCTGTTCTCCTTCACGTTCCTGATCTTCGGGCTGATCCTGATCTGGACGGCGGTGCAGCTCGTCCGGCACCGCAACGAGGAACCCGACGTGGAGGACACCTTCCTCGTCCGCAGCGCCCGCAAGATCCTGCCGGTCAGCGAGAGCTTCCACGGCGGGCGGATGCTCGCCCACGAGGACGGACGGCGCGTCATGACGCCGCTGCTCCTGGTCTTCGTCGCCATCGGCAGCACGGACGTCCTGTTCGCGCTGGACTCCATTCCCGCCGTGTTCGGCGTCACCAAGGACCCGTTCCTCGTCTTCTCCGCCAACGCGTTCGCGCTGCTCGGCCTGCGCGCCCTCTACTTCCTCATCGAGGGACTGCTGGAACGGCTCGTCTACCTGTCGATCGGCCTTTCGGTGATCCTCGCGTTCATCGGCGCCAAGCTGATCCTGCAGTTCCTGCACGAGGACGTCAGCCACTCCATCCCCAAGGTTCCGACCACGCTCTCGCTGGGCGTGATCCTGGCCATCCTCCTTTTCACGACCGGCGCCAGCCTCGTCCGCGTCCACGCGCATCCGGAGGAGAAGGCCAAGGCCGGTTCCCTCCGCAAATCCCGCGAGAAGAAGCCCCGCGAGCGGGAACCGGCCGACCACTGACGGCACCGCCGCCCGCCTTGTCGGTCCTCGCGGCTCAGCCCATGCTCTTCGCGCCGTCCAGGCTCTCGCGGATGATGTCGGCGTGCCCGGCGTGCTGGGCCGTCTCGGCGACGATGTGGATGAGGGCGCGGCGCACCGACCAGTGCGTCTCGGTGTTCCACGGCGCCTTCGGCAGTTCGTGGACGGTGTCCAGGTCGGGCAGGGTGGCGACCAGCTCGTCGGTCCGGCGGGCGACCTCCGCGTAGGCGTCGAGGACCCCGGCCAGCGTGTCGCCGGGCAGCATGCGGAACTCGTCCGCCCGCCGCGCGAAGTCCTCCTCGGTCATCTCGTTGAAGTCCTTCATCACGGGTGAGCCGTCCACGATGAAGCTCGCCCAGTTCCGCTCGACGGCGGTGACGTGCTTGATGAGGCCGCCCAGGCACAGTTCGCTCGCCGTGGGCCGCATCGCGGCCTGCTCGTCGGTGAGTTCGCGCGTGGTGAAACGCAGGAAGTGCCGGGCTTCGGCCAGGGTCGCCAGCAGGTCGGCGCGCTCCCCGGTGACCTGGTCAGTGCTCTGCTCGCCCATGTCTTCCACCTTTCCCGTTCTCCTCGGTCAGTCACCAGGCTAGGAACCATTGCGGCCACTTCCTGACCTGAATCACGGGAGAATCGGGGACATGGCGAACACCAGTTCCCGAACGCTGCGGCTCCTGTCGCTGTTGCAGACCCATCGGTACTGGCCGGGCCCCGAACTGGCGGAGCGGCTCGAGGTCTCCGTCCGCACGCTGCGCCGGGACGTCGACCGGCTGCGCGAGCTGGGCTATCCGGTCGAGGCGTCGCGCGGCGTCGACGGCGGCTACCAGCTGGCGGCCGGGGCGGCGCTGCCGCCGCTGGTGATCGACGACGAGGAGGCCGTCGCGCTGGCCGTGGGCCTGCAGGCCGCGACGCAGATGGAGGGCATCGCCGAGGCGTCGGTGCGGGTCCTGGCCAAGGTCGCGCAGGTGATGCCGGCCCGGCTGCGCCGCCAGGTGGACGCGCTGCGCTCGATGACCGTCCCGGCCGGGTGGGGAGGCCCCGCCGCGACGGGCATCGACCCGGCCGTCCTCACCGTGATCGCGCTCGCCTGCCGGGACGGCGAACGGCTCCGCTTCTCCTACACCGCCGCGGGCGGCGACCGGACCGACCGGCAGGTCGAGCCGCACCGCCTCGTCCGCCTCGGCGCCCGCTGGTACCTGGTCGCCTACGACCTCGACCGGCACGACTGGCGCACCTTCCGTCTCGACCGGCTGGCCGCTCCCGCCGCCACCGGCGCCCGGTTCCGTCCGCGCGAGCTGCCCGCCGCCGACGCCGCCGAGTTCGTCCGCAGCGGCCTGAAGGAGATGCCGCGCCCGTACCGGGTGGAGGTGCTGTTCGACGCTCCGGCGGCGACGATCCGCGACCGGATCGGCCGCTGGTACACCGTCGAAGAGGTCGACGCCGAACGCTGCCGCGTCCGCATGACCACCGACGACCTGGACTGGACCGCCCTGGCCCTGGGCATGGCGGCAGCGGAGTTCCACGTCGTGGAACCGCCCGAGCTGCGCGCCCGGCTCCACACCTGGGCCGCCCGCTTCGCCCGCGCCTGACCCCGCGCCGGGGCGCTCGCAGGCCGGCGACGGGCGCGATCCACTGCTCACCGACCCGAAGATCTCCCACAGGTCTTGCGGCCCACCCAGATCTGTTCTACAACTTGTAGTACTACACGCTGTCGTTGATAGGAGCGGGATGCGGGTACTCATCGTGGGCGCCGGGATCAGCGGGCTCTCGGCCGCGCGGGGGCTCCATGCCGCCGGGCACCAGGTCACAGTGCTGGAGAGGGCGGACGCCCTGCGTGACGCGGGCGGAGCGATCACAGTGTGGCCCAACGGCGCGACCGTGCTGCGCGATCTCGGCCTGGACGTCACCGAACTCGGCGCACGGCTGTCGGGGATCGAGATGTTCAGCGCCCGGGGAAGGCGCGTCCTGGCCGTGCCAGGGAAGGAGTTGGAGGCACGACTGGGCGCCCCCTCCCTGGGCGTCGCGCGGCGCGACCTGCTGACCAGCCTCTACCAGGGGCTGCCCGCGGAGACCGTGCGGTTCGGGGAACGCTTCGCGCGGTACGGTCAGCACGGCCGGCTGGTGCACGTCGAGACCGGATCGGGGACGTCCTACACCGCGGACCTCCTGATCGGCGCGGACGGTATGTGGTCCCGGGTGCGCACCGCACTGTTCGGCGCCGGCCACCCCAAGCCGACCGGCTGGGCGACCTGGCAGGGGCTCACGCCGTCCGCGCTGGACCTCGGTGGGCGCTCGCTGATGCTCGCGGGCCGGGAGGGCGTGGCGGGGTTCGGACCCGCGGGCGATGGCCGGCTGTGGTGGTTCTTCGACGTCCCGCGCACGCCGGACGGTCCGAGCGGCAGCCCACTCGATCACCTGCGCCGCCGTTTCGGCGCCTGGACGTGGCCCGTGCCCGAACTCCTGGCCGAGATAACCGATGACGACGTGCAGATCTTCCCGAACCACCGGCACGCCTTCCCGCGCCACTGGGGCAGGGGACGCGTCGTGCTGATCGGCGACGCCATGCACGGAATGCCGCCCTTCCTGGCGCAGGGTGCCAACCAGGCATTGGAGGACGTGTCCCTCCTCCTGCGGCTCCTCGCCCAAGGAGAGGGACGGCTCGCTCACTACGGTCCGCTACGGCATCGCCGCGCCCGTCTCGCCTCGTCACTCGCCATGCGCGGCCGTCTCGGCGAGGGACCGTTCACCCTGCTCCAATCCGACCCCGCACTGCGTCCCCTGGCCGCGGTGTCCGATTCCCGGGCGACGGCCGCCGTCGCGGCCCTCATCCGGGCCACCAGCAACCGCCTCCAGACCCCGGCCGCCTAGCGCCTCGTCGACTTGCGGCGTGTCATTGCTTCTGGCGCGGCGATGTCAAGCGGCTGTTGCAACGAGGTACTCGTTGAGTGTTTGGGCTGGGGTTTTCCAGTTCAGGGTGTGGCGGGGGCGTCCGTTGAGCTGGCGGGCGATCTCGTCGAGGTCGTG
>NZ_JAXCEJ010000032.1:0-81592 GCF_041463665.1 Actinomadura chokoriensis | reverse complement strand
AAAGACGGCCACGGGGCGACCCGACCCCAACAAGGGCCGAGCCGATAAAGGCACTGGCTTTTAACACGCTGTTGAGTTCTCAAGAAACGGACACCCACCGCGCCGAACCCCTGCTCACGCAGACCCGGCTCCGGGGCAACCCTTCTAACTTACCCGATCCGCTCCCGTTGTCAAGCCGATCAGCGAAGATCTTTTTGACGATCGGAGGCGCACCAGCCCCCACGGCGACGACACACCCCCAGGACGAAAACCTGGCGAAAATCGTTCCGTAGGAGATGCCCTGCGGGCCGGCCACCTCGCGGCGTCCTGCATCCCGGTCTTGGGCTTTTCGACCATCCTACACCAGCCCGAGCGCCGCTCGAACCGATTTTCGGAGGTCCGCTCACCCCGTGGGCCGTCCGCCACATCGGGCGTCCCGCATCCCATCGGGGGCGTCACACAGGACCAACCCGGCTTGCGGCTGGGTCATTCCTGGTGGCTTCCCCTAGACCGGCCGCCTTGCGGCGTCCCGCGTCCCTCGGGGCAAGAGAGACATTAAGGTCCGCCATGGGCATCGTCAAATCGCCGCGCTCGGTCCCCTCGCACACTTGTCACCCAGGAACACCATCGGCCTCGCTGACCTCGCATTCGCGCACTACGTGCGCCGGGTCACAGTGAGGTAGCGTGCGCAGGCAGACAGCTCGTCCAGCGGCGACGCCCCGCCGGGGCGGGCGGTGGCTCCCGGCACGACACCCCGCCGAGGTCAGGAGGAACACCTCGTGAATGTGCCCGTCGCCATCCGCGCGTCCGCGGAACGTCTCGTGGTCGCCGCGACGATGGGGCCGACGATCCATGACGTCCACGCGTGGCGCTTCAAGGTCGTTCCTGGACTGGTCGAGGTGCACGCCGACCCGGACAGGTTCCGGCCCATGCACGACCCCTCGGGGCGGGGCCTGCATCTCAGCAGCGGCGCCGCGCTCGTGAACCTGCGGCTCGCCGCCGCCCAGCTCGGACATGAGGCCGTGGTGCGGCTGCTTCCCGACGCCGCGCGTCCATCGGTCCTCGCCTCCGTGCGCCTGGCCGGACGCCACCGGGTCACCCGCGAGGAACGGCTGCTCTACGCCGCGACGCTGAAGCCCTTCCTGGCGAACCGTGCCGCCTCAGGCGCCCGGCCGGCGCTTCCCGTCGTCAACGAACTGGGGGAGGCGGCCCGGCTGGAAGGAGCGGCGCTCCATCTGCTCACAGGGCCCGGATCGCAGGAGGCCGAGGGCCGCCGCGCCGTTCTCACGACCTCCGGCGACTCCCCCGCTGAATGGCTGCGCGCGGGCCAGGCCCTCCAGCGCCTGCTGCTGAGCGGCATGGCCCGCTCGGTCTCCGTCTCGTTCATGTACGAGACGGTCGACGTGCCGGGGGTCGAGGAAGTGACGGCGCCGGGCGAGGTGCCGCAGGTCCTCCTCGAACTCTGCCAGAGCGTCGGCGCGGACCTAGGCGAGCCGCCGGTACGTCGACAGAACGAAGGACAGCGGCGCCGGCACCGGGTCAGGTAGCCGCCGAAGCCGCTCCCGGAGCACGTCGGCCGGGACGTGATGAGCGCTCGGCCCCATCCCCACGAGCGTCGCCGCCTCATCGTGGTACAGGACGGCCTCCACGTCGATCTCCTGGCGGGAGTCGAACTTGAAGTAACCCGCGAGCGCGGCGTCCATGCGTTCGGTCTTGCGCTCGTCGACGGAGAGCAGGCCGAGCGGCTCCACGAGAGTGCCGAGATGCCGGAGCGACGGGGTCACGGTGAGCAGGAGCCCGTCGTCGCGCAGGACCCGGTGGAACTCGGCCGCATTGCGCGGGGCGAAGACGTTCACCACCGCGTCGGCGACGCCGTCACGCAGCGGGAGCGGCCGCCAGAGGTCCGCGACGACGGCCCCCGCGCGGGGATGAGCCCTGGCCGCGCGGCGGGCCGCGTGCTTGGAGATGTCCAGTGCGAGACCGACCGCGCCGGGTGTCCGGTCGAGTATCCGGCCCAGGTAGTGGCCGGTTCCGGCGCCGGCATCGACGACGAAGGAAGGGGCGGCGCGGGAGACGCTCATCGCCAGCCTGTCCACAGGGGCGGCGAAGTGGCCCGCCTCGAGGAACGCGTCTCGCGCACGCACCATCTCCGGGGTGTCGGCCGTTCCCGGGCGGGCGTTGCCGGGCAGGAGGTTCGCATAGCCCTGTCGCGCGATGTCGAAGGCGTGCCCGCTGGGGCAGAGGAGTCCGCGGTCGGCCAGTTCGAGGTCGGCTCCGCACACGGGGCACACCAGATAGGGGACGACATCGGCGAGCATCCGTCCATCATCGTCCATCCGGGCGGCCGATCGGGCGTCACCGTCCTGTTCTTTGCCCTCGTGCCGCCCGCTCGCCGCCCCTGCGTCCGCCGGACGTCGCGTCCGCGCAACCTTGCGCCCTCAGTGCCGCCGGGTAGTCCCGGCGCCGGGACCCGGGGTCAGGCCTCCGCGCGCCGGCGGACGTCCTCCATGTCCAGACCGCGGACCTGCTCGATCACGTTCTCCAGCACCGGCTCGGGCACGGCGCCGGGCTCGGCGAAGACGATGAGACCGTCCCGGATCGCCATCAGCGTGGGGATCGACCTGATCCCGAACCGCTCTGACAGCTCCGGCTGGGCGTCGGTGTCGACCTTCCCGAAGACGATGTCCCCGTGCTTGCCCGCCGACCTTTCGAAGACCGGCGCGAAGCGCTTGCACGGACCGCACCACTCCGCCCAGAAGTCGACGAGCACGATGCCGTCGGCCTGAGCGACCTTGTCGAAGTTCTCAGCGGTGAGTGTGACCGTGGCCATGTCGGTTTCTCCTCAGTCGGGGTACAGGACGTAGAGCGGCACACAGCCAGGCAGTATTCCCCACCCGGGAATCACAGAGCGGTAATTAGCGTTCTCCTCCTAGGGAGATCGCACCGGAGAAGGGTCAGGATGGCTGCAACCCGTACTAAGGGCGACAGGGTCGAAGTTCCCGACAAGGACCTAGTCGGGGCGTACCTCGACCGGATCGGCCGTACCCCCCTGCTCGACGCGCAGGAGGAGGTCGATCTGGCCAAGGCGATCGAAGGGGGCCTGTACGCCGAGCAGCTCCTCGTGAACGGGAGTGCGCCCGAGGGCGCGACCCGCGAGGAGCTGGAGGAGCTGGCCGCGGCGGGGCTGCGCGCGAAGCAGCGCTTCGTCGAGGCCAACCTGCGGCTCGTGGTCTCGATCGCCCGGAAATATCCGACCGACTCGTTGCCCCTCATCGACCTCATTCAGGAGGGGAACCTGGGGTTGATGCGCGCGGTGGAGAAGTTCGACTACCGCCGCGGCTTCAAGTTCTCCACGTACGCGACCTGGTGGATCAGGCAGGCGATCGGGCGTGGGCTCAGCCATACCGCCCGCACCATCCGGCTGCCGGTCCATGTGGAGGAGGAACTTTCCCGGCTGCGGCGCGCGGAGCGCCAGCTGGGCCGCGAACTCGGCAGGGAGCCGACCCGGGAGGAGCTCGCCGGGACGCTCGGCGCCGAGGCCGACCATGTGGACGAGCTGCTGCGCTGGCGGCGCGACCCGGCGAGCCTGGACGCGACCGTCGACGACGCCGGCGAGACGCCGATGGGCGACCTGCTGGAGGATCCGGAGGCCGTCACGCCGGAGGCGGAGATCCTCGCGCTGGACGACGTCGAGGGCCTCGCCCGGCTGCTCGACAGGCTCCCGGAACGCGAGTCGGCGATCCTGCGCGCCAGGTTCGGGATGGACAGCGGCCAGCCGCTGTCCTACGCCCAGATCGGCGCCAGGTACGGCCTGAGCCACAACCGGGTGCGGCAGATCACCGACCGTTCGCTGCGGCGGCTGCGGCAGCTGGCGAGCGAGACGGATCTGAGCGGCCGCAGGACGGTGGCCGGCTCCACCCGGGAAACCGCGGGCGCCGGGAGCCGCGCCGCCTGACGGAGCCCACGCCGACGTGATCACGGACCGGGCGGCCCCGAAACGGGCCTCCCGGTCGGCGTGCCCGTCCCCGCCGCGCCGCCGCCCGGACGGACTCGCCGTCCGTTGCTGGGCGGGCGGTGCCATAGCCTTTCCGCGTGAGTACTTCCGCCGACATCGGGGACCTCGACGCCTGGCGCGCGCTCCCCGCCCTTCAGCAGCCCGAATGGGACGATCCGGACGAAGTCTCGGCGGTCGCCGCCGAACTGGCCGCCCAGCCCCCGCTCGTCTTCGCCGGCGAGTGCGACCAGCTGAAGGCCCAGCTCGCGGACGTCGCGCGCGGTGAGGCGTTCGTCCTGCAGGGCGGCGACTGCGCCGAGACGTTCGAGGGGTCGAACGCCGACGCGGTGAAGAACAAGCTGAAGACGCTGCTGCAGATGGCGGTCGTGCTCACCTACGCCGCCAGCGTGCCGGTCGTGAAGATCGGCCGGATGGCGGGCCAGTTCGCCAAGCCGCGCTCGAAGCCCGTGGAGGTGCGCGGCGGCGTCGAGCTGCCCGCCTACCGGGGCGACGCCGTCAACGGTTTCGGGTTCGACGCCGCGTCCCGCCGCAACGACCCGAACCGGCTGCTGAAGGCCTACCACTGCTCGGCGGTGACGCTGAACCTGTGCCGGGCGTTCACCAAGGGCGGGTACGCCGACCTGCGGCAGGTGCACGCCTGGAACCGCGACTTCGTCCAGCGGAGCCCCGCGGGACGCCGCTACGAGCAGCTCGCGGCCGAGATCGACCGGGCGCTGACGTTCATGAAGGCGTGCGGAGCGAATCCCGACGAGTTCCATGGGGTGGAGTTCTACTCGAGCCACGAGGCGCTGCTGCTGGAGTACGAGCGGGCGCTGACCCGCGTCGACCACCTGAGCGGCCTCCCCTACGACGTTTCCGCGCACTTCCTGTGGATCGGCGAGCGCACCCGGCAGCTGGACGGGGCGCACGTCGAGTTCCTGCGGCACATCCGCAACCCGATCGGGGTGAAGCTCGGCCCGACGACCTCGGCGGACGACGCGCTGGCGCTGATCGAGCGGCTGAACCCCGACCACGAGCCGGGCCGGCTCACCTTCATCACCCGGATGGGCGCGGGCAAGATCCGGGAGGCGCTGCCCCCGCTGATCGAGAAGGTGCGCCAGCACGGCGCGCCGGTCGCGTGGATCTGCGACCCGATGCACGGCAACACGTTCGAGGCGCCCAGCGGGCACAAGACCCGGCGGCTCGACGACGTCCTGGACGAGGTGGCCGGCTTCTTCGAGGTGCACCGGGCGCTCGGGACCCACCCGGGCGGCATCCACATCGAGTTCACCGGCGACGACGTCACCGAGTGCGTCGGCGGCGGCCAGGGGCTCGCCGAGCACGACCTGCACCAGCGGTACGAGACGGCGTGCGACCCGCGGCTCAACAGGGGCCAGTCGCTCGACCTCGCGTTCATGGTGGCCGAGCTGTACCGCAAGTCGGCCTGACCGTCACGGGGCGGGCGCGTCCATCTGCCGTGTCACCGCGGGTGGACGCGCTCCCGCCGGAAGCCGGGCGCGACGGCCTGCCCCCAGTGCGGCTGCCTCCAGGACGGCCGTTCCGTCACGGCGCGTTCCGCCGGGAGGCCTGGGTCAGATGTCGACCTCGGCCCACACGACCTTGCCGCCGGTCACCGGGTCGGCTCCCCATGAGTTCGCGAACCTGTCGACGATGAACAGGCCGCGGTGCGACTCGTCCAGCGGGCCGGGGACGGTCAGCCGGGGCAGCTGCGCGGCGCGGTCGCGGACCTCGACCCGGACGCGGCCGGAACCGCGCAGCAGCCGCAGTTCCAGCGCGGTGCCCGCGTGCCGGACGGCATTGGCGACGAGCTCGGCCACGATCGCGGTGACGAGCTCCTCGCGCTCCATCAGCGCCCAGGTGCGCATGGTGCGGGCCGCGAGGCGGCGTGCGTACTCGACCGCCTCGGTCTGCGGCGCCGCGCGCAGTGTGGTCTCGGTCATCGGGTCGGTCACTCCGCCCGCTCGCCGTTCTTCATCGTCTCCCCTCACCGTCCATCGGCCGGTGCCTCCTCCGTGGGGCCCTCGATCAGGAAGCGGTCGAGCCCGGTGGTGCGCAGCACGTTCTCGACCCGGCCGTAGGCGCCGGTGACGGTGAGCTTCGCGTTCTGCGCGCGCGCGTGCTTGTACGCCCGGACGAGGACGTTCAGGCCGGAGGAGTCACAGAAGTCGACCGCCGCGAGGTCGACGACGACCGCCCGCTCTCCCGCGTCCACGAGCTCGGTCAGCCGAGTGCGCAGCTCTTCGGAGGAATGCAGGTCGATGGAGCCGCGCGCGGCGATCGTCGCGCGGCCGTCCTGTCGTGTCGTGTGCAAGGCAAGCCCCACGCCACCCCACCTTACCGATTGTTGGTCTCCATCATGACGCCCGTAGAACGATCAGGGCAATGTCATCGTTCGACGGCTCCGGGCCGAAGTCGCGCACCGCGCGTTGGATCCGCGCGGCGACGGCGCCCGCGCTCAGCCCGGTGCAGCCGGCGAGCAGCCGTTCGAGGCCGTCGCCGTCACCGAGCAGCCGGCTCCCGGAACGCCGCTCGGTGACGCCGTCCGTCACGCAGAGCAGGACCTCGCCTCTGCGGAGGTCGACAGTGTCGGTGTGGAAGTCCACACCGTCGAAAACGCCGAGCAGCGCCTGGGCCGTGGCCGCCTCGCGCACGCCGCCGTCGGGGTCGAGGACGAGCGGGAGCGGGTGCCCCGCGCTCGTCAGCCGGATCCGGACGCCGTCGCGGCGGCGGGCCTCGATCTCGCCGTGCAGCAGGGTGAGCAGGCGGCCCCGCTCCCCCTCGCCGAGGATGAGCCGGTTGAGCCGGCCGAGCACGGCCGGGACCGACATGTCCTCGGCGGCGAGGATGCGCAGGGCGTGCCGGGCGAGGCCGGTGACGGCGGCCGCCTCGGGGCCGGTGCCGCACACGTCGCCGATGGCGAACCGCCAGCGGGTCGAGGACGCGGAGCCGCCCGGGCGCGGGACGCTCTCGAACACGTCGTAGAAGTCGCCGCCGACCTCGCTGCCCTCCCCCGCGGGCTCGTACACCACCGCGACCTCCAGGCCGGGGATCTCGGGGATGCCCGGCGGCAGGAGGCTGCGCTGCAGGGCGCTGCTCATGGCGGTCTGCGCGGAGAACAGGCGCGCGTTGTCGACGGCGAGGGCGGCGCGGCGGCTGAGCTCCTCGGCCAGCTCGACGGCGCTGCGCGGGAAGCGGTCGCCGGGCGGGCGGCCGATGACGATGGTGCCGACGCTACGTCCCCGGGCGATCAGCGGGAACGCGTAGACGTGGTCGGCGGCCGTCCCGCCGGCGGCGGCCCGGACGTCCGCGGGGGCCGTGGCGAGCCCGGTCCACGGGCCGGGGCCGTCCATCGGCGGGGCGGCGCCCGCGTGCTCCAGCAGTTCGCGGAGCCCGTCGGCGCGGTTCTCGTCGGCGTGCCACACGTAGGCGAGCCGGTCGGGCTCGGCCTCGGTGACGGTGTAGACGGCGCACCAGGTGGCCAGGCGCGGGACGACGAGCTGGGCGACCAGGGCCATGGTGCGCTCCTGGTCGAGGGTGCCGGCGAGCAGGTCGCTGGCCTCGGCGACGAAGCTGAGCCAGCCGCGCCAGGACCGTTCCAGCTCGCCGACCCTGGCCTTCTCCAGGGAGAGCGACATCTCGTCCGCGAGCCGCCCGAGCCGGATGCCGTCGGCCTCGTCGAAGCGGCCCGGAACGGAGGACACGGCCACGACGACGCCGGTGAGGCGTCCCTGGGACTCCAGCGGCGCGGCGGCCAGGGACCGCGCCTGCAGGGCGGCGGCGGTCGGGTCGGGGTCGGCGGCCACCCAGGGCGAGCCGGCGCGGGCGGCGGGGCCGAGTCCGGCCACCGACAGCTCGCCGAGCGGCAGCTCGGCGGCGGTGCCGGTGGACGAGCCCATGATCATGCGGCCGTCGCGCTCGGTGAGCAGGACGGCGGCGCCCTCCGCGCCGAGGATCTCGCGGACGGTGGCGACACCGTCCTCCATGGCCTCCACGGCGGCCGGGGAGCGCAGGAGCCGGTCACCGGCGACGGGCATGTCGCCGGCGTCGCCGCCGAGCCCGCCGTCGCGGCCGAGCCCGCCGTCGCGGCCGGGCGCGCCGGCGGCGTCGCGGGCCTCGCTCCGGTCGCGGTCCGCGCCGTCGCGTCTCGCGCGATCACGGGCGGCGCGATCACGGGGCGTCCGATCACGGACGGCGCAACCGGTGGGTCCGTCGCCGGCGGCCTCGGGCTCGCTCCCCTCGGCGGCCTCCGCGGCGGGCCCCGGCGCGGGGCCGGCGGCCGCGTCGGGCCGGGGCAGCCGGAACCAGACGCCCTTGGTGCGGCGGTCGTAGGAGACGCCCCAGGACGCGGCGAGCCGGGCGATCGACGGCAGCCCGCGGCCGCTGGAGGCGGTGACGCCGGGCATCTCGATGCCCCGGGTCGGGTGCCGGTCGCGGACCTCGATCTTGATGTCGCCGTCCTCCAGCCGGCAGGTGACCTCGAAGGAGGTGCCGGCGTAGGCGATCGCGTTGGTGGCGAGCTCGCTGGTGGCCAGCACGGCGTCGTCGGCCGCCTCGTCCATGCCCCAGTCGGCGAGGACCTTCCGGACGAACCGGCGCGCGTCCGCCACCGCCGCGGCGGCGGACGGGAAGGTCGCCGACGCCGTCTGCCGATCCAACTGTCGTCCCTTTGTTCGAAGCGTCACAATCCGGGCCTGGCTATCGTGACAGACGGTCGGCCGCGCGGCCACGAGAGCCGTGAACCGGGGGCTCCGCGAAGCGTCGGCCTCGGCGAACGCGACCCCCCGCCACGACACGACAGACCGTAACACGAAGACTACAAGCGCTGATGCACGGTCATCGACGTCTGACCACGGCCTGGTCCGCGAAAGGGCCCGGCCGTCGCCCGGCGACGTAGAGTACAGGTGCGGCCGGAAAGGGCCCAGGGGAACCGGACGTGGGCCCGGAGCAGGAGTCCGTGGTATCCGGATGTTGGACGTTCGCGGGCCAGGAGGATGAAGAGAATGCCGCGTACCGCGTCACGCGCCCGCCTCGGCGGGTACCGCGACACGACCCCGCGTTACAGCGACGCCGACCTCGAACCGCTGCTGAGGGCGCTCGTCGCCGTGCGGGACGGCAGGGCGAAGACCGAGCTGGACGTGCCGGGTGACGGCGCCGTGGCGGACGCCGCGGCGATCCTGGAGGAGATCCGGCAGAACGGCCATGAGCTCGCGTCGGGGCTGAGCCGCGTCCGGCGGGAGATCGGCCGGGAGGGGAAGCTCCGGGGGCGGCTGACCACGGGCCCGCTGCGCGGTACGTGGGCGACCGCGGTGGAGGACGCCAACGCGGTCATCGACAAGCTGACCGACCTGGCGACCGGGATGAGCCGGGTGGTGGAGGCCGTCGCGGCCGGGGACCTGAGCCAGCGGGTCGAGCTGCGGGTGCGCGGGAGGCCGATGCGCGGCGAGCTGCTGCGCATGGCGAAGTCGGCCAACGGCATGGTGGAGCTGCTCGACCAGTTCACCTGGGAGGTCACCCAGTTCGCCCGCGAGGTCGGCACGGAGGGCAGGCTCGGCGGGCAGGCGCCGGCGCGCGGCATGACGGGCCGCTGGCGGGACGTGACGGCGTCGGTGAACGTGATGGCGAACCGGCTGACGTCGCAGGTCCGCGACATCGCGGAGGTCACCACCGCGGTGGTGAAGGGCGACCTGACCCGCAAGGTCACGGTGGAGGCGAGCGGTGAGCTCCAGGAACTGAAGCTGACCGTGAACACGATGGTCGACCAGCTGTCGGCCTTCGCGGACGAGGTCACCCGCGTCGCCCGCGAGGTCGGCACCGAGGGCCAGCTCGGCGGGCAGGCGCATGTGCGGGGCGTCAGCGGCGTCTGGAAGAACCTGACCGACAACGTCAACGCGATGGCGAACAACCTGACGAGCCAGGTCCGCAACATCGCGCAGGTCACCACCGCCGTCGCCGAGGGCGACCTCGGCAAGAAGATCACCGTCGACGCGCAGGGCGAGATCCTGCAGCTGAAGAACACCGTGAACACGATGGTCGACACCCTGTCGGCGTTCGCGGACGAGGTCACCCGCGTCGCCCGCGAGGTCGGCACCGAGGGGCGCCTCGGCGGCCAGGCCCGGGTGCCGGGCGTGAGCGGCGTGTGGAAGGACCTGACCAACAACGTCAACGGCATGGCGTCCAACCTGACCTACCAGGTCCGCAACATCGCGCAGGTCACCACCGCCGTCGCCGAGGGCGACCTCGGCAAGAAGATCACCGTCGACGCGCAGGGCGAGATCCTGGAGCTGAAGGACACGGTGAACGCGATGGTCGACACGCTGTCGGCGTTCGCCTCGGAGGTGACCCGCGTCGCCCGCGAGGTCGGCACGGAGGGACGCCTCGGCGGTCAGGCGATCGTCCCCGGCGCGGGCGGGGTGTGGCTCGACCTCACCGACAACGTCAACTCGATGGCGAACAACCTGACCAACCAGGTGCGCGGGATCGCCACGGTGACGACCGCGGTGGCGCAGGGCGACCTGACGCGCAAGATCGAGGTCGACGCGCAGGGCGAGATCCTGCAGCTCAAGGACACGCTGAACACGATGGTCGACACGCTGTCGGCGTTCGCGGACGAGGTCAGCCGCGTCGCCCGCGAGGTCGGCACGGAGGGACGCCTCGGCGGCCAGGCGATCGTCCCCGGCGCGGGCGGCATGTGGAAGGACCTGACCGACAACGTCAACGGGATGGCGTCCAACCTGACCTACCAGGTCCGCAACATCGCGCAGGTGGCGACCGCGGTCGCGCACGGCGACCTGACGCGGCGCATCGACGTCGACGCGCAGGGCGAGATCCTGGAGCTGAAGACGACGCTGAACACGATGGTGGACACGCTGTCTTCGTTCGCGTCCGAGGTCACCCGGGTGGCTCGCGAGGTCGGCAGCGAGGGGCGTCTCGGCGGGCAGGCCGAGGTCGAGGGCGTGTCGGGCACCTGGAAGCGGCTGACCGAGAGCGTCAACGAGCTGGCCGGGAACCTGACCACGCAGGTGCGCGCGATCGGCGAGGTCGCCAGCGCGGTCGCCACCGGCGACCTGACCCGGACGATCACCGTGGAGGCGCGCGGCGAGGTCGCCGAGCTGTCCGACAACGTCAACCTGATGGTCGCGACGCTCCGCGAGACGACCCGCGCCAACCAGGAGCAGGACTGGCTCAAGACCAACCTGGCGCGGATCGGCGGGCTGATGCAGGGCCACCGGGACCTGCTGCAGGTCGCCGACCTGATCATGCGGGAGCTGACGCCGTCGGCCAGCGCCCAGTACGGGGCGTTCTACCGCGCCGAGGGCGCGGGCGACGAGACCGAGCTGGTGCTGATCGCGGGGTACGGGACGCGCCGCAACCGGGTCGGGGCGGTGCGGTTCGCGCCGGGCGAGGGCCTGGTCGGGCAGGCGGCGCAGGAGCGCCGGCCGCTGCTGATCGCCGACGCGCCCGCCGACTACATCAAGATCGGGTCGGGCCTGGGCGAGGCGTCCCCGGTCAACATCATCGTGCTGCCGATCGTGTTCGAGGACGAGCTGCTCGGCGCGATCGAGCTGGCCTCGTTCGGCCGGTTCAGCGACGTCCACCTGGCGTTCTTCAGGCAGCTGATCGAGACGATCGGGGTGACGCTGAACGCGATCCGCGCCAACGCGCGGACCGAGGCGCTGCTCGGCGAGTCGCAGCGGCTCGCGCAGGAGCTGCAGGAGCGGTCGGACGAGCTGCAGCGCCAGCAGGGCGAGCTGCGGCACTCCAACACCGAACTGGAGGAGAAGGCGGCGCTGCTGGCCCAGCAGAACCGCGCGATCGAGATCCAGAACTTCCAGATCGAGCAGGCGCGGCGGACCCTGGAGGAGCGCGCCGAGCAGCTGGCGATCTCCTCGCGGTACAAGTCGGAGTTCCTGGCGAACATGTCGCACGAGCTGCGCACGCCGCTGAACAGCCTGCTGGTGCTCGCCAAGCTGCTGTCGGAGAACCAGAGCGGGAACCTGACCGACAAGCAGGTGGAGTTCGCGCGGACGATCCACGACTCCGGCACCGATCTGCTGGAGCTGATCAACGACATCCTGGATCTGGCCAAGGTCGAGGCGGGCAAGATGGAGGCGCACCCGCAGCGGCTGTCGGTGTCGGCGCTGGTCGACTACGTGGAGGCGACGTTCCGCCCGCTGTCGGTCGACAAGGGGCTGCAGTTCGGCGTGGAGGTGGCGCCGGACGTCCCCGCCGCGCTGAACACCGACGAGCAGCGGCTGCAGCAGGTGCTGCGCAACCTGCTGTCGAACGCGGTGAAGTTCACCGCGGAGGGCGAGGTGCGGCTGCTGATCGAGCGGGCCGGCGACATCGACTTCACGCTGCCCGCGCTGTGGAACACCCCGGACGTGGTCGCGTTCCGGGTGATCGACACCGGGATCGGGGTCAGCGCGGACAAGCTGCAGGAGATCTTCGAGCCGTTCCAGCAGGCCGACGGCACCACGAGCCGCCGCTACGGCGGCACCGGCCTCGGCCTGTCGATCAGCCGGAACATCGCGCGGCTGCTCGGCGGGGAGATCCACGCGGAGAGCCAGCCGGGCCGCGGCAGCGTGTTCACGCTCTACCTGCCCGCCCAGTACAGCCGGCGCGAGGACCGGCGGCGCCCGGCGGCGCAGGAGGAGTCGCTCGCCGCGCCGGAGGGCGGGCACGGCGCGGACGCCGGGCACGGGAACGGCGGCGGGGTCCGGCCGCCGGCCGCCGCGGCCGCCGAGAACGGGGTGCTCATCGAGCAGGGGCCGCCCGCCGCGGAGTCCGAGCCCGCGCTGAACGGCCTCGTGGAGGAGCCCCCGGCCGACTTCCTCGACACCGTCCTGTCGGGGCGCAAGGTCCTGATCGTCGACGACGACGTCCGGAACGTGTTCGCCCTCACCAGCGTCCTCGAGGGCTACGGGATGGACGTCCTCTACGCCGAGGACGGGCAGGCCGGGATCGAGGTCCTGCACCGCAATCCGGACGTGGCGGTCGTGCTGATGGACGTCATGATGCCCGGCCTCGACGGCTACGCGACGGCCGCCGCGATCAGGGCGATGCCGCAGTTCGCCGAGTTGCCGATCATCGTCATCACGGCGAAGGTGATGAAGGGCGACCGGGAGAAGAGCCTCGACTCCGGCGCGTCGGACTATGTGCCGAAGCCCGTTGACGTGGACCATCTCCTTGACGTCATGAGGAATTGGCTGCAACCCTCCATCGTCCGCTGAGGAGAGGAGGCGCCCGGGCACTAGGGTCGCCGCAGGGGGCTCATGCGCCGGGCGATGGCGGGGACCGGAATCGGAGAGACGCGCGTGGACGACAAGGCGAAGATCCTGCTCGTGGACGACCGCGAGGAGAACCTGATCGCGCTGGAGGCCATCCTCAGCTCACTCGATCAGGACCTGGTCCGGGCGCGGTCGGGTGAGGACGCGCTGAAGGCGCTCCTCACCGACGAGTACGCGGTCATCCTGCTGGACGTCGTCATGCCGGGCATGGACGGGTTCGAGACGGCCCGCGACATCAAGCGCCGCAAGAAGACCCGGAATCTTCCGATCATCTTCCTCACGGCGGTGAACAGCGACCCCGACTACGCGTTCCGCGGCTACGCGGCGGGCGCGGTCGACTTCATCTCCAAACCGTTCGACCCGTGGGTGCTGCGCGCCAAGGTGTCGGTGTTCGTGGAGCTGCACACCAAGAACAAGCAGCTCCACGAGCAGGCCGCCCTGCTGCGCGAGCAGTCGGCGCTGCTGGACGAGCGCCCCGACCAGGACACGGTCCGTGACCGGCTCAGAGCGGTGGAAGAGCAGGCGGAGGCGGTCGGCAAGCACATACCGCCCGCCCGCCGCGACGAGTTCGACGAGCTGACCCGCCGCCTCACCGAGCTGCGCCGGACCCTGGACGGCGCGGAGCCTCCCTCCTCCTGACCCGTGCCCGGCCCGTGGGGCCGGACCCGGATCGCGGAAGCGTCAGGAGGAGGCTTCGAGGCGGGCGCGGGCGGCGGCGATGCGGGCGAGGGTGCGGTCGCGGCCGAGGATCTCCAGGGACTCGAACAGCGGCAGGCCCACGGTGCGCCCGGTGACGGCGACGCGGACGGGCGCCTGCGTCTTGCCGAGCTTGAGGCCGTGCTCGGCGCCGATGCGCTCCAGCCGGTCCTTCAGCTCGGCGGCGTCCCACCGGGCGTCCCGGTAGGCGGCCTCGGCGGCGGCGAGGATCGCGGCGGCGGGCTCCTTCATCGCTTTGTTCCAGGACTGCTCGTCGGAGGGCGGCTCGTCCAGGAACGCGAAGTCGATCATCTCGACGATCTCCGACAGCAGCGCCACCCGGGTCTGGGCGAGCGGCGCGAGTTCGGCGAACACCGCCACGTCCACGTCGAAGGGGGCGCGTTCGAGGAAGGGCAGGCACTCGGCGATGAACTTCTCGACGGGCAGCGCCCGGATGTACTCGCCGTTGATCGCGCGGAGCTTCTTGACGTCGAAGAAGGCCGGCGAGGTGTTGACGTCCTCGATGCGGAACTCCTCGACGATCACGTCCCAGCGGACGATCTCGCGGTCGGCGGCCGGGGCCCAGCCGAGCAGCATCAGGTAGTTGCGCATGGCCTCGGCGAGGTAGCCCTCGTCGCGGTAGTCCTCCAGCGCGACCTTGTCGCGGCGCTTGGACAGCTTCTGCCGCTTCTCGTTCACGATGACGGGGATGTGCGCCCAGACGGGCGGCTCGCCGCCGAGCGCCTCCCACAGCAGCTGCTGCTTGGGCGCGTTGGACAGGTGCTCCTCGCCGCGCACCACGTGGGTGATGCCCTGGCTCATGTCGTCGACGGCGTTGGCCAGCAGGAACGTGACCGAGCCGTCGGCGCGGGCGATGACGAAGTCCTCCAGGACGGCGTTGTCGAAGACCGGCTTGCCGCGCAGCAGGTCGACGACGGTGGTCTGGCCCTCGTCGGGGGTGCGGTAGCGGAGGGCGCGTCCGGGGCCGGGCTCCAGGCCGCGGTCGCGGCAGAAGCCGTCGTAGCCCTTGTGCTGGTCGCCGGTGCGGGCGACGACGGCTTCGCGGCTGCAGTCGCAGTAGTAGGCGCGGCCGGCGTCCTTCAGCTTCTGGACGGCCTCGGCGTGCCTGTCGGCGTTGGCGGACTGGAAGTAGGGGCCCTCGTACTGCTCGCCGTCCATCCCGAGCCAGGCGAGGGCGCGGATGATGCCCTCGGTCCATTCGGGGCTGTTGCGGGAGGCGTCGGTGTCCTCGATGCGCAGCACGAGCGTCCCGCCCGACTGGGCGGCCATCACCCAGTTGAACAGCGCCGAGCGGGCGCCGCCGACATGGAACATGCCGGTCGGTGACGGGGCGAAGCGTACGCGGATCGAAGAGCTCGAAGACATGTCTCAAGGGTAGAGCGCGCGGGCCCCCGCTCGCGCCGGGACCCGCGCGGCGGGGCGGCGTTTCAGGGCTTCCAGTGCGGGTCGCGGCCGGACGCCCCGAGGACGCGGTCGAGCAGCGGCGCGTCCTCGGGCACGGGCACCTCGGCGCCGAACACCCCGTACCGGCGGCTCATCTCCGCCATCGGGACGACCTGGTCCCATGCCGTCCGCACCACCTCCGGCGAGAACCCCGGATCGCGGCCGGTGGCGACGGCGAGGTCCCAGCCGTGGAGGACGCACTCGACGAAGAGGATCCCGGCGATGAACTCGGCGGGCATGCCCTCCCCGGTGCCGCTGAGGCTGGTCCTGCCCTCCCAGGCCGCCGGGTCCTGCCACGCCTCGGCGGTCTTCCTGGCCTGCTCCCCGAACCGCTCGGCCCACCCCGGTTCGGCGGTGAAGTCGTGGTCCTCCCCCGGCCCGGTGACCGGCGCCCGGTGCGCGGCGGCCTCGCCCCGCCCGTTCCAGAGGATCAGGTGGTTGACCAGGCCCCGCACGTCCCAGTCGGGGCACGGGGTGGGGTCGTCCATCCGCGCCGCGGGGACCTCCAGGACGATCCGCGCCGCGGCCTCCGCGGCGGGAAGCATCCGGCTCCGGACATCCATGATCTCTCCCTCGCTCATTCGTTCGAACACATGGCCACGCTAGGACGGGCCCGCGGCGCCGTCTTGTACAAACGCGACGGCGTTAGCCTGAGACGATGGAACGATCCCTACCCGGTGGGACGCGCGGCATCCTGCGGGCGCGGACGGGCCTGGAGCGCTTCGGGGTGGAGCGGATCGCGCCGGCCGAGGCGCTCGCCCCGTTCGTGGAGAACTTCTGGGTGCTGCGGTGGGATCTGCGGGGCCGGCCGCCGCACCGGCAGCGGGTGCTCACGCGGCCGTCCGTCCATGTGACGTTCACCAGTTACCTGACCGGCGGGGCGACGCGGGCGCGGATCGTGGGCGTGGTGCGCGACGACTTCGTCGAGGAGATCCACGACGAGGGCCGCGTGGTGGGGGCCGCCTTCCGGCCGGGCGGGTTCAGACCCTTCATGGACGGGTCCGTCTCCGCGCTGACCGGCCGGTTCGCGGGCGTGGACGAGGTGTTCGGCGCGGCCGGTCTCGCGCTCGCCGATGAGATCTTCGCTTCGGCCGGCGCCGAGGAGGCGGTCGGGCGGCTGGAGGCGTTCCTCGCCGGAGCGGCCCCCGGACCCGATCCGCAGGCCGGGCGGGCCGCCGCCATCGTCGAGCGGATCGCGGCGCGGCCGGGCCTCGTGCGGGTGGACGAACTGGCGGCCGACGTCGGGCTCGGCGTGCGCGGCCTGCAACGCCTGTTCCACGAGTACGTGGGCATCGGCCCGAAATGGGTGATCCGGCGGTTCCGGATGCAGGAGGCGGCCGAGCGCGCGGCGTCCGGCGGCGAGGTCGACTGGGCGGACCTCGCCGCCGAGCTGGGCTACGCCGACCAGGCGCACTTCACCCGCGACTTCACCGCGGCGGTCGGGACGCCGCCCGCGCGGTACGCCCGCGAGGCGGGTCCTGGCAGTATCGAGGCATGACCGCCCCCCTCGACCCCCTCGACCCCCTCGATCCCCTCGACGACCTCGCCGCCTTCCGGAGGCTGGCGGCCGCGAAGCTCGGCTCCTTCGCGCACACGACCGTCCCCGACGCGCCCGGCCTGCGCCGCGCCGGCGTGGTGCTGTGCGCGGTCGAGCACGACGGCGTCCCGTCGGTGATCCTGATCAAGCGCGCGGACCGGGGGCGGAACGCGGGCCAGTGGGGGCTGCCGGGCGGGCGGCTGGAGGACGGCGAGACGCCCGAGGAGGCGGCGCTGCGGGAGCTGCACGAGGAGATCGGCCTGGCCGCCGGGTCCGCCGACGTGCTCGGCCGGCTCGACGACTTCCCCGCCGCCTCGGGCTTCGCGATCACCCCGGTCGTGGTGGTGCTGGACGACCCCGGCCCGCCGGCGCCGAGCCCGGACGAGGTCCAGTCCGTCCACCACGCGAGCCTGCGGAGGCTGGCGGACGACGACACCCCGCACTGGGTCCCGCAGCCGGACGGCGGCAGCCTCCTGCAGATGCGGCTCGGCCCGAACTGGCGCGTCCACGCCCCTACGGGCGCGATGCTGTGGCAGTTCCGCGAGGTGGTGCTGCTCGGGCGGGACGTCAGGGTCGCCGACTTCGTCCAGCCCGACTGGACGCGCCGCTGACCGCCGGCCCGCGGATCCGTCAGCGGGAGATGGCGCGGAGCCAGGTCGCGGCGGCGGCGAGGTGCTCGTCGGTGAGGCCCGTCAGGGGGTCGACCTCCACGAGGAGGTGCTCGGCCGCGTCGGTTTCGGCGGCGATGCATTCGGTGGCGTCGGGCTCGTCCTCGAACCAGACGAACGGGCGGCTCTCCGCCCACGCGGCCACGTGCCGGGCCTTCCACGCGCCGAGGGTGCCGCCCTGCTCGGCGCCGGGGAACCGCGGGATGGGGACGAAGGGCAGTTCCGGCAACCCGATCCTGGGCGCTATCCAGACGTTGGCGTTGTCGCACCAGTAACTCGCCCAGGCCAGTTCGGCGCCGGTGGATTCGGCGAGATCGAGCAGGGACGGGCCGTGCGCCGGGTTCAGCCACAGCCTGAACATCCTGCCGTCCGGCACGCACCGGTGCCGTTGGAACCCGCGATGGGGCCTTTCGAAGGGATTGAGAACTCCGTCCACGTCCAGCAGAACCACCGGCGATCCCATACTCCGGACCGTACGTCATCGAGGACCCGCCGTCGAAGGTCATTTCCGCGTCCGAGTCTTGACCGGCGCTCCGCCGGGCATCCTCCCGTCATGTGCCGGTTGTTCGGGATGACCACGGGCGGTCCCCGCATCCACGCCACGTTCTGGCTGCTGGACGCGCCCGAGAGCCTGGAGTTCCAGTCCCGCCGCATGCCCGACGGGACGGGACTCGGCTGGTTCTCGCTGGGCGAGGAGCCCGTCCGCGACCGCGCGCCCGTCGCGGCGTTCAAGGACGCCGACTTCAACGCCGAGGCGCGCAACGTCGTGTCGCACACGTTCGTGTCCCATGTCCGCTATGCCTCCACCGGACGGCCGGAGGTCCACAACTCCCACCCGTTCGTCATGGACGACCGGCTGTTCGCCCACAACGGCGTCGTGCGGGGGCTCGACGACCTCGGCTCGTGGCTCTCCGACGTGGACCGGGCGCTGATGCAGGGGCAGACCGACTCCGAGTTCGTCTTCGCCTACATCACGGCGGAGATCCGGCGGCACGGCGACACCGCGGCCGGGTTGATCGCGGCCGTCCGCCGCATCGCCGCCGAACTGCCGCTGTTCGCGTTGAACATCCTGCTCGCCGAGTCGGGGCGGCTGTGGGCGCTGCGCTATCCGGACACCCACGAGCTGTGGGTGCTGAACCCCAGGCTGGAAAAGCCGGGACCGGCCCGGCACCTGGCCTCCGACCGCGAGCCCGGCCAGGTGAGGGTGTCGGCGCACCGGGAGGCGTGCCCGGCGGTCGTCCTCGCCAGCGAGCGGATGGACGACGACCCGGGCTGGCGGCTCCTCGCCCCCGGCGAGCTGCTCACCGTGGACGGGCTGGAGTCGTCCTCGGCCTTCCCGTTCGACGAACCCGCGCATCGGCTGACGACCGCGGATCTGTCGCCGGCGGAATCCACGTCCCAGACCTGATCGACTCCCGCGCCGGGACGTAAGGTGGACGGCCGAACCGCTTGAGGAGCCCGGATGACGCATGAACTCACGCTGATGGCCGTCCACGCCCACCCGGACGACGAGGTGCTCGGCACCGGCGGGCTGCTCGCCCGCAGCGCCGCCGAGGGCATCCGGACGGTGCTGGTCACCTGTACCAACGGCGAGCAGGGCGACGGCGAGGGCGGCGCGAAACCCGGCGACCCGGGACATGACGCCGAGCAGGTCGCGCGGCTCCGCCTCGCCGAACTCCGCGAGTCGGCCGGACTGCTCGACATCGGCCATCTGGAACTGCTCGGCTACCGCGACTCCGGCATGGACGGCTGGTCGACGAACGAGGATCCGCGCGCGTTCGCGAACGTCCCCCTCGACGACTCCGCCGGGCGGCTGGCGGAGCTGATGGAGCGCTACCGCCCGCAGGTCGTCGTCACCTACGACGAGAACGGCGGCTACGGGCATCCCGACCACATCCAGGCCCACCGCATCGCGCTGGCCGCGGCCGAACGGACCGGCGTGCCCGACAAGCTCTACTACACCGCCATCCCCCGCTCGGGGATCAAGCAGATGTTCGACACGATGAAGGAGGCGGGCGTGGAGATCGACTTCGACCCGCCGGACGACTTCGGCACCCCGGACGAGCTGATCACCAGCGTGGTGGACGTCGCCGCGCACGTGGACGCCAAGCGCAAGGCACTGGAGGCGCACGCCAGCCAGGGCGAGAACATCTTCCTGCTGCGGATGCCGGAGGAGCGGCAGCGGGCGGCGTTCTCCTTCGAGACGTTCGTCCGGCACCTTTGCCGTGTGGAGGCCCCCGACCAGGAGGACGACCTCTTCGCCGGGCTCAGGTAGCCCGGGTGGCGCGCTGCGCCCGGTAGTGGTCGAGGACGTCCTGCCTCAGCAGGTACCCGAACCCGGCCCGCTCCAGGCGCAGCGCCAGCGCCGCCCTGTCGGCGCCGAGGGCGGCGGCCGTGGCGCCGAGCCGCCAATCGTGCTCGGCGAGCCTGCTGAGCAGGTAGCCGCGCCTGGTCTGGGCGTCGGACAGCCGGAACGACTTCAGGTAGGCGACGCGGCCGTCCCCGTCCGTGATCGTCTCGCCGATGTGGTTCTCGTCGCGCAGCGCGAACGACGGCAGGAACCGCGCGAGCTCGAACCCGCGCAGACGCTGGACGACCTGGCGGGAACCGTCGCCGTCGAACAGCCGCCCGGCCATGACCACGTCGTGGAAGGACGCCCACTCCTCCTGGCGCAGCTCCGCCGCGGCCCGCAGGTCCGCCAGGGAGCGGATCTGCGTGTCGTCGACGCGCCCGGACAGGTCGCCGGCGGGTGCGCCGAGCAGGCCGTAGGTATGGATCAGCTCGCCGAAGAGATCCTCGACCAGGGTCGGGTGCAGCGCCCGGTAGTCGTCGTGGTGCGGGACGACGAACGCGCTGGCCAGCGCGTCCGCGACGTAGACCATGGCGCCGCACTGCCCCGGATGGATCTCGAAGATCCTGAGCGCGTCCTCCAGCCCCCGCACCTGGAGCCCGAAGTAGGTCTCCTCGCATCGAGGAGACAGTCCGTGCGCGACGGCGTCGCGCGCCCACTCCTCCCAGGCGATCTCGGGGCCGCCGAAGTGGAGCGCGAGATAGCCCTCGACCGCCAGGTGCAAGGGAAGGAAGCGGAGCCGGTCCTTGCCCGCCTTCCGCGCCATGCGCCGCGTGGTCCGCACCGCCATGCGCGGGGGCGCGCCGGTGTCGCGCTCCAGCAGCCGCGTCCCGTAGGACGCCGAAGGCAGCTGGTCAGCGTCGCTCCAGGACGCCACGAAGGCGTGCGGGACGAACGAGACGTAGTAGGCGTCGCCGACGTCCACGACCGTCACCGGCTCCCCGTAGGCCTTCCGGTGCAGGCGCAGGTGGGGGACGGGCTCGTCGCGGATGAGCGGGACGAGCCGCACCGAACCCCGCACCTGTGCCGGGCCCGTTTCCAGGCCGTCCAGCTTGAAGGTCACGCGTGCTCTCCCAGGAAGCGGGCGGTCCGGTCGTCCAGGTGGGCCCGGAGCTTGCCGAACCCGACCCGCCCCTCGGCGAACCGGGCCAGCTCGACGAGCGTGGGCAGGTTCTCGGCGTCGCGGATGCCCGCCGTAGGCACGGCCGGCGCCAGCCTCCGCACGTCGAAGTCGTCCGCGTCGTAGACCGGGTTGAGATGCACGATCAGCATCCGGTGGCCGGGCGCCAGCCGGTGGCCGGGGTCGAGGCGCGTCCGCCAGATCCGCAGGACGTCCGCGGCGAGGCCCGACGGCGCGTTGTCCCAGCCGTCGGAGACGATGAGGAGCCGCTCGGGCGCGGTGTCCAGCGCATCGATGATCCGCAGGCCCAGCGGTGTGGGGCCGGACGGGTAGAGCAGCAGCTCGTCGGCGCGTCCCGACGTCCACAGCGGCGTGTACTCCTTCGCGAGCGCCTCCAGCAGGTAGTGCGCGGCGAGCGCGACCGCCAGCGGGCGGCGGCGCTTGTCCCCCGACCCGAGCGAGGAGTAGCTGTCGTCCAGCACGGCGGCGACCCGGCCCCACGACCCGCGCGCCGGCCCGGCCACCCGCCGCGCCGCGGTGCGCAGGGCCTGCGACAGTTCGGCACGCCGCCCGGACCTCTCGTCCAGCGGCAGGGAGAGCACGTACGACGCCAGCCGGGTGAGCGGCATCTCCCCCAGCTCAGCGCGGACGCCGCTCCCCTGCATGCGCAGTCGCTCCAGCCGCGTCATCCTGCGCTCGATGCGCTCCAGGAACACCTCGCGCGGAATCCCGTGCTTGGCCGCGAAACCCTCCGCGACCGTGTACGGAAGATCGTAGATCGCGGCCTGCTCGTAGTGCGCGCGGCGCCACTGCTCGAAGACCGGCGACCGGAACGACTTCACGCTGGACGGCGCGAAGAGAAAGTCGCTCTGCTCCTTGCCGAGCCGCAGGTGCGCGTGCCGCACGGCGTCCTTCACCGCTCCCCGGTACTTCACGAAGTCGAAGTCCGGGTCGCGGCGACCGGCCATCCAGTCGCGGACGATGGCGCGCGTCCGCCGGTTGTTCACGCCGAGCCGGCGCAATTCCCGGAAGACCCGGTACACGCGTTGCTGCGGCATCAGTTCCAGCCGCCGCGCGATCAGGCGCCCCTCCCGCCTGCGCTGTTCGGCCCCGGCGTCGCCCGCCCGCACCAGCAGATTCCGGATGATGGTCGCCGCGTTGTGGTCGTTGACGTCCAGCGCGAGCGCGGCCGCGTACACCTCCCGGTAGTTCTCCAGCATGTACTCGTGCAGGAAATCGAGGCTGAGGCGCTGCTCCCCGGCGTGGTGATGGAACTCCCGCTGCCCGGTGGAGGTGATCGCCGCGTTGACGAACATCAGCACGTCCTCGCACGCGACGAGGTCCGCGAACGTCTCGCTCATCTTTTCCCAGGGGTCGTCCGAGGGGCCGGGATGCCGGCCGGGGAAGGGTGGCGCGAGCTGCGAATCATCACTTCAGAGGTGGGTTCCGGAAGTCGCACCGAAGTCCCGCGGCCGGCCCCCGAACCGTAACATCACACCCCACCCGCCGGCCTCCGGTAATCGCCCCGGAAAGGCCCGGCCACGGAGGATCGCGGGCTCTTCCCGGGGCGATGGCGAGCCGGTCAGGGACGATAGGTGCCGAAGTACCACTCGTTGCCGTCGGGGTCCCGGGCCGCGTAGTCGCGGGAGCCGTAGTCCTGGTCGCTGAGCGGGCGGAAGATCTCGGCGCCGGCGGCCTTCGCGCGGTCGTGGTGGGCGTCGGGATCGTCCACGGCGACATAGACCGCCGTCGCGGCGGTCTCGGCGGCGCCCAGCATGACCAGGCCGGTGTCGAAGCGCATCTCGGCGTGGACGATCTTCCCCGTGTCGTCCTTGTGGGCCGCGATCTCGGTGAAGCCGAACGCCTTCTCCAGCCACGCCATCGTCCGCGCCGGGTCGGCGGATCTGATCAGCGGGTAGAAGGTCCTGCGGATCTCGCTCGTCATGTCGTCCTCCTTCGGGTCTGGCATGCCCAGTCTGCGCGGCGGGCCTCCCTTCGTCTTGGACGAATGTGACCTCAGCGGCGGGCGGCGTCGCGTTCGGCGGCGAGGCGGCGGGTCTCGGGCGAGACGGGTGCGCCGAGGATCGCGGCGACGACGTCGACGAGGTGGCTGGTGAACAGGCGGTCGTCGGTGCGGGGGCCGGAGCGGGCGCGGCGCGCCAGCTCGATCGACGCGTACAGGACGGCCGTGAAGCGGCGGTGCAGGCGTGCCGCGTCCTCCTCCATGAGGGGTTCGACGAGGGCGCGCCAGCGGCAGAGGCTGTCGGTCTTCGTCTGCGGGGAGGACCTCCCGGTCTCCCCGGCGACCGCGCCGGAGGGGTCGTCCAGCACGGCGACGGGGACGAGAGGGTTCGGGCGGTTCACCACGTCCGCCCAGATCTGGAGGTAGGCGCGGCCGGAGGGGTCGGCCAGGCGCGCCGCCGGCGGGCGGACGAGGGCGGCGGCCAGCGGCCGGACGCCCCGCTCGCCGTCCTCGTAGGCGTCGAGCAGGGCGTGCCGGCGGGCCTCCACGTCCGGGGCGTGCCGGGCGAAGATCGCGCGGAGGACCCCGGCGCGGTCCCCGAAGTGGTACTGGACGGCCGTGGCGTTGCGGGCGCCGGCCTCCTGGAGGATCTCCCGGAGGCTCACGGCGTCCACGCCGCGCGCGGCGTAGAGGGCCTCGGCGGCGTCCAGCAGGCGTTCGCGGGTGTCACTCATTGCCGATCGCGTGCTCCAGGGCCTCGGCGAAGCGCTCGCGGGCGGCGTCCCGGCGGGTGGGCAGGTGGCCGGACGGCCACAGGCCCTCGACCGGCTCGACGTCACGCAGCAGCTGCCGGGCCAGCGTGATCTTGTGGACCTCGGTGGGGCCGTCGGCGATGCCGAGCGCCTCGGCCGCGAGCAGCATGCCCGCGAACGGCATCTCGTTCGACACGCCGAGGGCGCCGTGCAGGTGCATCGCGCGCTGCACGACGTCGTGGTAGACCTTCGGCATCGCGGCCTTGACCGCGGCGATGTCCTTGCGGACCTTCTTGTAGTCGCCGTGCTTGTCGATCAGCCAGGCGGTGCGCAGGACGAGGAGCCGGAACTGCTCGATCTCGATCCAGCTGTCGGCGATCTTCTCCCGGGTCATCTGCATCTTGGCGAGCGGACCGAACCGCGTCTGCCGGGAGACGGCCCGTTCCAGCATCATGTCGAACGCCTTGCGGACCTGCGCGATCGTCCGCATCGCGTGGTGGATGCGGCCGCCGCCGAGCCGCGTCTGCGCGATGACGAACGCGCCGCCCTCGTCGCCGAGGAGGTTCTCGGCGGGGACGCGGACGTCCTCGTACCGCAGGTAGCCGTGCGAACCCTCGCGCTGGCCGCCGACACCCACGTTCCGGACGGTGGTCAGCCCGGGCGCGTCGGCCGGCACGATGAACATCGACATACCCTCATATGCGGACACATCGGGATTCGTCACGACCATCACGATCAGGAATGTCGCATGGCGGGCGTTCGAGGAGAACCATTTCTCGCCGTTGATGACCCATCCGTCCCCGTCCCGGACGGCCCGGGTGGTGAACAGCGTCGGGTCCGCTCCCCCGTGCGGCTCGGTCATCGAGTACGACGAGGAGATCTCGCCGTCCAGCAGGGGCCGCAGGTAGCGCTCCTTCTGCGCGGGCGTGCCGAAATGGGCGATGATCTCCGCGTTGCCGGAGTCGGGCGCCTGGCAGCCGAACACCGACGGCGCCCACCTGGAGCGTCCGAGGATCTCGTTCAGCAAAGCCAGCTTCACCTGGCCGTATCCCTGGCCGCCGAGGCCCTGGCCCAGATGGCACGCCCACAGCCCCTTCTCGCGCACCCGGTCCTGGAGAGGCCGCACGAGTTGCTTGTAGCGGGGGTCGCTCTTGTCGTACGGATCGCCGAGCACCAGGTCGAGGGGCTCGACCTCGTCCCGGACGAAGGCGTCCGCCCAGTCGAGAAGTTCCTGATAGCCGGGGTCGGTCTCGAAGTCCCAAGCCATGGCGAGCCTCCTGACGTCGTTTCCCCGATGATCGGCTCACCTCAGCGAGTAATGCAAGTGCATGACTGTTACTCTCCGGTTGACCTTGCGCCGGAAAGGGACCCGCCGTGCAGCCTGAGCAGATCGACCGCGCCCTCGTGGACTTCGACGTCCTGAAGGGGTGGATGGACGGCCGGGGCCTGCCGGGCGGCCCGTTCGAGGACCTCCGGCCGCTCGCGGGCGGCACGCAGAACACGCTGATCCGGTTCCGCCGCGGCGGCCGCGACTACGTGCTGCGGCGCGGGCCGGCCCACCTGCGGGCGAGGACGAACGACGTCCTGCGCCGCGAGGCCCGCGTGCTGGCGGCGCTCGACGGCACCGACGTCCCCGCGCCGCGCCTCATCGCGGCCTGCCCGGACGAGTCCGTGATGGGCGGAGCGGTCTTCTACCTGATGACGCCGGTCGAGGGCTTCAACGCCTCGGTGACGCTCCCCGAGCTGCACGCAAACGACGCATCGGTCCGGCGCGGAATGGGGCTGAACGCGGCACGCGCGCTGTCGGCGCTGGGCGCGGTCGACCACGAGGCCGTCGGCCTCGGCGGCTTCGGCAAGCCCGAGGGTTTCCTGGAGCGGCAGGTGGGCCGCTGGATGTCCGAGCTGGACTCCTACGGCGCCCTCGACGGCTATCCGGGTCCCGACATCCCCGGCCTGGACGACGTCGCCCGCTGGCTGGAGGAGCGCCGTCCGAAGCTGTGGCGGCCGGGCATCCTGCACGGCGACTACCACCTGGCCAACCTGATGTACTCCTTCGACGGCCCCGAGGTCGCCGCGATCGTCGACTGGGAGATGTGCACGATCGGCGACCCGCTGCTGGACCTCGGCTGGCTGCTCGCCACCTGGCCGGACCGCGACGACCAGAGCGCGGCGCTGGCCGGACCGCTGGGCGAGGCGGGCGGCCTGCCGGCCGCGGACGAACTGGTCGCGACCTACGCCGAACGCGCGGACGCCGTCGCCGGGCGCGACCTGGCGTCCATCACCTGGTACGCGGTGCTCGCCTGCTTCAAATTGGGGATCGTCCTCGAGGGCACGCACGCACGGGCCTTCGCGGGCAAGGCCCCGAGGGAGACCGGCGACCTGCTGCACTCGATCACTCTCGGCCTGTTCCAGCGCGCCCAGGCGTTCATCGGCTCATGACAAAGATCCGCCGTGGCGGCCCCGCCGACGCGCGGCTCTTGCTCGCCATGGCTGGACGGCGCGGTGTCGTGGCTCACGGCGAACGGCCGGACGGGGCGGCGGAGCGGGGCAGCGGGGCAGCGGGGCAGCGGGGCAGCGGGGCAGCGGGGCAGCGGGGCAGCGGGGCAGCGGGGCAGCGGGGCAGCGAACCGTGGTCGCAGGATCCGCGCCTGTCACAGCAGGTGAAGCCCGCCGCAGTTGAAAATCCGGGCGGCGCGGCGCAGCCTGGAGAGTGACCGGTGCGAACGGGGCAGTCGGTGACGCCCTTTCGCCGCACGGACGGCGACCGAGCCGCTCGCCCCGTTCCGCCGGTCGACGAGGCGGCTCACGGCCGGAGCGTTGAAAATGAGGATTCCCCGGTTATCTCGCGATACCGGGGAATCCCCGTTTTCCATGCACCGGCAGCCCTGTGCCGGGTCTGTGCGAGGCGCTGGCCGGCGCCCGTGAGCGGGTTCACATTTCTTTTGTGAGCCATTTCACTGGGGCACCGGCGTGCGGCCTCATGTCATTTGGTCAGGAGCCGAAAGGCCGGGGCTCGCCCTTCTTCCCGGCGCCCTTGCCCCAGGAGAGGACCTCCCACTTGACGCCGTTCAGATGGCCTTCACCCGTGCCGGCGTTGTACTTGCTCTTCGGCTTCTCGCCGTCCAGCAGGTAGCGGAAGGTGTAGGTGTCGAGGTCGAGCATCACGCCCCGGTGGGAGGGCTCGCCCGGTCCGCGGTCGCCGACGAAGCCGGTGACACTGCGGCCCTTGTAGGTGACCTTGACCTTGGTGTGCATGGGCCAGCTAGGGCTGGCGAACAGCCCCTTCTGCATCGGCTTGCCGCCGGCCGGGGCGCCGGTGTCGCCGTTGATGCCGGACCCGTCGTCCCAGAAGTAGGACGCCTTGGTCTTACCGCTGAGCAGCGCCTTGGGGGCCTTCTTCTCGCTCTGGGCGTCCTTCTTGGAGTCGGCCTTCGACTCGGCCTTGCGACCGGTCTCGGAGTCGGACTTGGACTCGCTCTTCTCCTCGCCGCCGGTGACGGGCTTCGGAGAGGTCTTGTGCTCCTGCGAGGCCACGGCCTGCTGCGACAGGAACTGCTTGTCCGGAGCGGAGTCATCACTGGCCGCGGCCACGCCGGCCACCAGCATGCCCGCAAGGGCGGTTCCGGTGACACCGGTCAGGATGACGTTGATCGCTCGCTGCTGCATGGATTTCCTTCGTTCGGGGTACAGGGCTGCCGCTCCGCGCCGGTGGCGATGCGCCGTTTCCGGGCAGGGGAGAGCGGCTCCGAGACTCGGGACTCGGGAGATGCCGCCGCGGGGAAGGACCCGCTTGGAACGGTCCACGGGCATGGCGGACCGCGCCCGCGCCGATTCGTGCACGACCGTTCTCGGACGTGCGTGTATACGCGGGCTTTGATGAAGCGGAAGAAGCGCCGACCGGGGGCTCACGGGCCCGTCACGGTGCGCGCGGCCGGTGCATGGTACGGCCGCGGCTCGGCGCGGGATCCCGCCTGGCGGGCGGGAGGCGACGGCTATGCGGTTGGCAGGGTCAACGGTTCTTTGACCCGAACCTGCGGTTGACTATATACGGCAATACCGTACTTTCGCCAAGCCACGGTTTTCTTTACCTTTGCCCAGGTAGATCTTTTTCTCCGAGATCCGACCGGAACGCCTTTCCCATCGGGCCTCCGGGCGGTCCGCCCGAAAGAAAACGATCTTTATGTTCTCCCGAGCGCAGCCGGCCGGAGAGCGCCGGAGACGTCCGGATCGGGCAAAGAGCCGGGATCGCTGCACCGGTGACGGTCACAGCATCACCACGACACAGTAAAGAACGCGAGGACCTCGACGGGCATTCCAGACATCGCCCGAGGGGAGGTAAAGCCTCGGCGGGGCCCCTGCCGAGCCCCGGCAGGCGGCTTGGGCCGGGCGTCCGCTGAGCCCGCACGGCTCAGGAGATCGGGGACGCCGGACCGTGGGCCGGGCTGGGCCCCGGCCAAGACGAGGACACTGCACGGTGCCCGTATCGTGGGTGCCGCTCGGCTGGATCAGTACGTCGGGTAGACCGTCGGCACGAGCGGCGTCGGTCCGGTACCGCCGGTGAAGATCGGGGCGCCCGGCTGCGGCGGCACGAACGGTGCCTCGGTGTAGCCGGGTTCCGGGTAGACGGGCTCCGGATAGGCGGGCTCCGGATAGGCGGGCTGCGCGTAGCCCGGCCCCGGATAGGCGGGCTGCGCGTAGCCGGGATCCGGATAGGCGGGACCGGGGTAGGCGGGCTCACCGTACGGGCTCACGGCCGCCACGGGGGGTCCCTGCGCCGCCGGGCCGCCCTGGGCCGTGGGCGCCGGGCCGTGCGAACCGTCGGCCCGGCGGGGCTCGGCTCCGGGAGCACCGCCCTGTCCCGCACGACGCTCGGCCAGCACGGCCATGAGCGCGTGGGCGGTCTCGGCGTCCATCTTCAGCAGGACGCTCGGCATCCCGGACTGGTCGACGAACGGGGAGACCGAAGGGGCGGCCGGCAGCTGCGGAAGTGTCGCCCACATCTCCTCGCGGAGATCCTGGGCCAGCCGCAGCGCCTGTCGGTCACTGTCGCTCAAGTGTGCGTTCATCGCGATCTCCGGGGAGTTCACGTGCGGGGGGTCCGGGATCATCCTGCTAGGGATGGCGTGCAGGTGCAAGAGCTGATGCACGTGCATTTCAAGAAAATCACCCCGTAACCGGCACGCCCGTCGATCGTTCCAGGGTCACTCCATCCCCCGCTTGCCGGGCGTCCAGAACGGCTTGACCAGCACGGATGCGCGAGGCCAGCCGCGGTCGCGGACGAGGTGCGCACGGACCGCCTGTACGGTGCGTTCCTCTCCGGCCACGTAGGCGATTCCCGGCTCGGACGGCAGCTCCAAGTCGCGGACGGCGCAAGATATATCTCTAGTTGCGCGCGGGTCCAGGGGCGATCGGCCCGGAAGAGCGACGGGGACTCCGCCCCCGCCCGATTACCGGCATGCTGGACGCATGGTCGAAACCCTGAGCGTCCAGGCCCTGAACCGGGCCACGCTGGCACGGCAACTGCTGCTCCGCCGGGAGGGGATCCCGGTCACCGAGGCGGTGAGCCGCCTGTGCGGCATGCAGGCCCAGGAGCCCAAACCGCCGTTCCTCGGGCTGTGGGCACGGCTGGACGGCTTCCAGGCGTCCGACCTGCACGCGGCACTGCAGGACCGGTCGCTCGTCCGCGCCACGATGATGCGGGCAACACTGCATCTGATGACCGGCGCCGACTACACGGCCTTTCGCACGGCCATGCAGCCGATGCTGGACGGCGCCTTGCGCGTCCTGGGCGACCGCGCCAAGGGGTTGGACTTGCAGAAGGTCGTCCCGGCCGCACGCGCGCTCCTTGACGAAGGCCCCAGGACGTTCAACGAGGTGCGCGCGCTGCTCCAGGAACGGTTCCCGGAGGTCAACGACCGTGCCCTCGGCTACGCCGTCCGGCTGTGCGTGCCCTTGGTGATGCTTCCCACGCAGGACAGGTGGGGGTTCCCTCGTGCGGCGCAGTTCACCCTGGCCGGAGGCTGGCTGGGGAGCGAGCCCTCGGCCGGGGCCGCGGTCGAAGAACTGATGCTGCGGTACTTGGCGGCCTATGGGCCGGCGTCTGCCGCCGACGCTCAGACGTGGTCCGGACTGGCGGCCACCGGGGAGGCCCTGGAGCGCCTGCGGCCGTCCCTTCGGGTCTTCGCCGACGACAGGGGGCGGGAGCTGTTCGATCTTCCCGACGCACCGCGCCCTGGGGAGGACGTTCCGGCACCGGCGCGCTTCCTGCCCGAGTTCGACAGCCTCGTCCTGGCGCACGCCGACCGCAGGCGCGTCATCGCCGACGCCCACCGGCCCTCGCTGACGACCAAGAACCTGCGCGTCCGCGCCGTCTTCCTCTGGGACGGCCTCGCCCGCGGCATCTGGGACACCGAGTACAAGCGCAAGGTCGCGACCTTGCGGATGCGTCCTTTCGAACCGCTCCCCCAGACGGCCGTCGACGAGCTGACCGTCGAAGGGGAGGCGCTCCTACGCTTCCTGGAACCCGACGCCAAGCAGACCGTCGTCACCGTGGAGACCTAGGCGGCCGCGCGGGCCGTGGAGGCCGAGCAATCGTGCAGGCTAGGCGATCGTGCGGCCGAGCCCCTCCCAGTAGGGGGCCCGGAGGTCCTTCTTGAGGATCTTGCCACTGGGGTTGCGTGGCAGCGCGTCCACGAAGTCGACCGAGCGGGGGCGCTTGAAACCCGCCAGCCGCCCGCGCGCGTGCGCGAGGACCTCGTCCTCGGTCAGCTCGGCGCCCGGCGCGCGCACCACGACGGCCTTGACCGTCTCGCCCCAGCGCTCGTCCGGGACGCCGATGACCGCCACGTCCGCGACGGCGGGATGGGCGGCGAGGACCTCCTCGACCTCGATGGGGTACACGTTCTCCGCGCCGGTGACGATCATGTCCTTGATCCGGTCGGTGAGGAAGAGGTAGCCCTCGCCGTCGACATAGCCGGCGTCGCCCGTGCGGAGCCAGCCGTCCCCGACGAGGAGGCGGGCCGTCTCCTCCGGCCGGTTCCAGTAGCCGGGCGTGTTCTGCGTGGAACGAGTCAGCACCTCGCCGACCTCGCCGGGGGCGCGCTCGGTGTCCCCGCCCGGTTCGACGATCTTCACCTCGACCCAGTCGTAGGGGCGGCCGGCCGAGCGCATCAGATGGCCGCGCGGGCCCCCGGGGTCGTGGTCCTCGGGTTCGAGCTGGACGATCGCGCCGGTGGTCTCCGTCATCCCGTAGAGCTGGAAGAGCGGCGCCTTGAACGTGTCGAGGGCGCGGCGCAGCACCTCCGAGGTGATCGGGGACGCGCCGTAGGTGATCGCGCGCAGCGCCGAGTAGTCGCGTCCGGCGGCGCCCGGCACCTGGCACATGAACTGCAGGACGGCCGGGACGATGAACGCGTTCGTGATCCGCTCGCGCTCGAACGTGTCGACGAGCGCGGCCGGGTCGATGTCGCGGACGAGTACCTGCCGGCAGCCCGCGTACATCCCGGACAGCGCCCAGCCGGTGCCGCCGATGTGGAACAGCGGCATCGGGACGAGGCTCACCGCCGTGCCGTCCAGCCGCCAGCGGCGGGCCATCCGCTCCCCCACCTCGAAGTTGGCGTTGCTGAGCTGGACGCCCTTCGGCACCCCGGTCGTGCCGGAGGTGTAGAGCTGCACGACGACGTCGTCCGGCTCCCCCACGAAGCCGGGGTCGTCGGCGGGATGCGCGGCCAGCCACGTCTCGTGCTCTTCGCCGGTCACGACGACGCGGCCGGGAAGCCCGTCCGCGAGGTCGGCGAACTCGGCGTCCAGCACGGTCACCGGCGCGCCCGCGTCCGCGACTATCGCGGCGATCTCGGCGGGGGTCAGCCGCCAGTTCACCGGGGCGGTCACGGCGCCGATCTTCGCGGCGCCGAACAGCAGGTCGAAGAACTCGGGCGCGTTCTTGCCGACGTAGGCGACCCGCGCGCCGGGGCCGAGCCCGTCCGCCTTCAGGGCCTGCGCCACCCGGCTGGAGCGCTCGTCGAGTTCGGCGTAGCTCACGGTCCGCCCGTCGCCGGAGACGGCGGGCGCCGACCCCCGGTCGCGGGCGTGGTCACGGACGATGGACACGACCCGGTACTCCAACTCCGGCCCCTTCCGAATCTCATTCGGTTGCGTGCGGCCGACTCTATCGATCCCGGCACGGCCTGCGGAAGCACCGGCCCGCCGCCGCTTGCGGACATGGCGTTGGGGGGGCGTGGACGGCTTCCAATGGTGATCAATCCGATACCGGAACTGGTTGAAAGATCCACCAAATGCGCGCAAGCTGTGGCCGACGTTTGGAATGCCCCGCCCGTTCCTCCCGACCGCCGACAGGACACGACTCATGTTCGAGATCTGGGAGACCAGCGACCCCGCGCGGCTCATCAGCGACGCGGGAAGTCTGAAGGTGGCACTGGAGAAGGTCGACACGATGTGCCGGCTCCGGCACGACCAGGCCGTGGCCCACGTCGGGAACACCGGCGAGGGCTACCACTTCGAGATCAGGGACGACGACGGCAAGGCCCTCGCGCGGCTCAGCTACGTCCCCGACACGTCCCGCGCGTACCAGAGCGTCGTGGTGGACGAGATGCGGGGCGACAAGCACGGCGGCGCCTGACCCGCTCGTCCAGCGAGGCCCGGACAGGACGGCCGGGGCCTTCGCGTGTCACTCGCAAAACTCCCTCCACGGCGCATCGGATGGCAGGATGCTGCGTGGCCTGTGATGCCGGCGGCGGGAGTGGCGGTGCGGAAGTCGTGGCGGCGCGAGCCCGGCTCGCCGGAGGCAGCCGAGGCCGCGGACACGCTGGCGGCCGAGGCCGTGAGGTCGCTGTCCCAGGGCGACGACGTGACGTTCCGCCGTCTCGCGGCCTCCCTCGCGGACCGTCCCGGCACGCCGCACTGGGCGCTCACCGCCGGCCGGTGCCTGACCGCGCGGCTGCGGCGCGGAGTCACCGCGGCCTGGAACCGGGGCTGGCAGCCTGTCGACCTGGTCCGTTTCACGTCCCGCCTGCGCACCTCCCGGCACGCCCGCCTGGCGACCGACGCGATCGCCGACGAGATGCGCGCCTACTCCCCCGCCACCGTGGGCGAGCAGTGGCACGAGCAGCTCACATCCATCGAAGCCGCCGTCTGGTGGACGGACGACGACTCGCACCCGACCGAGTGGTGCCACCGCGAAAACGTCGACCGTGCCGTCTACATCACGACGGCACTCGAACTAGCCCACCTCCTGGAAACCCTCCCGAAACTCCCGCCTCTGACCGCACCGCCTGGCAGCGGCCCCTCCGACCGGGACTCGTTCACGACGCACTCGGCTGGAACGGGCTCCAGTTGGGGCGGCGCGCCCGGAGGCGGGACGTCCGGCGCAGAGGTGTCGCGTGAGCGTGCACGTGGCGTGGATCAGCGGGTGCTGGGCAAGGTCCGGGCGCTGCTCGCCAAGGCGGAGTCGACCGAGTTCCCCGAGGAGGCGGAGGCGCTCAGCGCCCGCGCTCAGGAGTTGATGGCGCGGCACAGCATCGACCATGCGCTGCTGGCCGCGAAGACGGGCGGCATGGGAGGGCCCGCCGGCCGGCGCATCGCGGTGGACAGCCCGTACGACGCGCCGAAGGCGGTCCTGCTGACGGTGGTGGCCGATGCGAACCGCTGCCGGGCGATCTGGCACCGGGAGCTCGGGTTCTGCACCGTCCTGGGTTTTCCGACCGATCTGGCCGCGGTGGAGATGCTGTTCACGTCGCTGCTCGTCCAGGCGACGTCCGCCATCGTGCACGCGGGTCCGCGGCGCGACGCGCGGGGACGGTCACGAACGCGGTCGTTCCGTCACGCCTTCCTCAACGCCTACGCCTCCCGCATCGGGGAACGGCTGTGCGAGGCCGCGGGCGCTGCGGCGGACAGTGCGGTCGCGGACGCCGGCGGGAAGGATCTTCTTCCCGTTCTGGCGGCGCGCGACCGGGCCGTCGAGCAGGCCGTCGACACGATGTTCCCGGACCTCGCCAAGGGACGGGCGGGTTCGGTCTCCAACTATGAGGGCTGGGTGGCCGGGCGGGCGGCCGCCGACCTCGCCAGCCTGAACGGGCGCTCCGAGATCACCGGGGCGTTCCGCCGCTCGTAGCGCACGGGGTCCCCCCGGGGGGCGAGGGGGACGTCCGGACATGTGCTCGCTTCTTCCTTTCTCGCGTGGTCGCGGGAGCGGGTCAGCCCTTCTTGCGCCGGGTGTTGCCGCCCCGGCCGCGCAGCGGCACGCCCGCTTCCTTCAGGACGTTGTAGATGAACCCGTAGGACCGGCCGGTCTCAGCGGCCAGGTCGCGGATGCTCTCGCCGGACGCGTAGCGCGGAGCGAGTTCGGCGGCGAGCTGTGTGCGTTCGGCACCGGTGACCCGGGTGCCCCTCGAAAGTGTTCGAGCCACGGGGACCTCCTGTTCCAAGGCTGGGCGGCGGGGTCAGTCCCCGCAGCTCACAGCAGTGTTGATCTCCCCAACGTACACATTCCCCCTGATTACGCCGTCGATGCCGCGCGAATCACCGCGAATTCGGCCGAAGCTGGTCTTTTCCGTGGTGAACGGCGTGTCGGATCTAGACAGACGGGCCCTCAACTGCCGACGACCGTCCGTTCCGCACGAGCATCGTCCGCAGCGGCCCCCGGACCGGAACCCGATCCGGCCTCCCGCCGACGCCTCAGCCGCGTGTTCCGAGCCGGAGGGCCTCACTCCGGGCCCAGTACGCCGTGGACCGCCGTCCGGCGAAGGTGAACGCCGACCCGGCCGACCCGCCTTCGGTTCGACGACCGCCGCCGAGATCGCGCACCGTCATGAGTACGCACGGCCGAGCCGACTTCCCGCACGCCCTCACGCGAACGCTCCGGCCGGCGGCCCCGGGCGCCGCCGACTTTTCCCCAGAATCTCGTTCTACTGCTTCGGGCCGGGGCGGCCGCGCATGCTGGCCGTGTCCCGTCCCGGAAGGAGCGATCCGATGGCCACGATCACGTTCTCGGTCCCGGCGACCACGACCTCGCGGTTCGCCGTCGCCGCAGACCGCATCCCGCACGACCTCGCCGGCGTTCTTCGCCGGGCCGCGTCCGGCCCCTATGCCCCCCACATCGCCGGACGTCTCGGCTCGTCCCAGCTGCAGATCACCCGAGAGGACGTCGCGACCCTGCGCTGGGATCCGGGCGCCGTCCGCGCGGCCGGCCCCGGAGACCGGCAGGCGGCACTCGCCTTCAACGGCGCCACGGAGTTCGCCGTCGTCACCACCCTGGGGCCGATCACCGACCAGCCCCGCGGCGTCCAGGTCGCCCGCGCCGCCGCGTACGCCATCGCCAAGTCCACCGGCGGCATCGCCGCCGACCTCGTCACCGGTCACGTCCTGGCGCCGTCCACCGCCGAGCGGACCCGCTTCGTCCTCGCCGACCGCTGGCTCGGCGACGTCCTGCCGCCGTTCCGCGCGAACGGCCGCTGCACGGCCCCCGACCCCGACCTGGCCCCGGAGGGCCTCAACGGCTGCGCCTGCGTCCGCCTGCGCACCCGCGGTCTGCGCCGCTTCGGCCTTCCCGAACTCCAGATCACCGACGTCGCCTGCCCGCACGACCTGGCCGCCCTGAACGTCCTGCGGGCCGCGGCCCGCCGTCTCCTGACCGACCACTGGTCCTGGCTCGCCACCGGTCCGGCCGAGGGCACCCGCACGATCCCCGCCGCACTCGACCTCACCCAGCGGGACTTCAACGACTTCTGGGGGTCGACACGCCGCGTCCGCCTCACCCCGCCGGCCCCCTTCCAGCTCACCCTCTCGCCGCTGACGACGCGCCTCCTCACCGTCAGCCCGCCCGCCGAATTCGACGGCACGGTCAACGACTGGCTCTCGGGCGACACGCTCCCCCTGGGCATGTACGACGTCCTGAAGGCCGCCGCCGACCCCTCACGCGCCGCCTAACCGAACCTCCGGCATTGCCCTCCGCACCCCTCCGCCCCCCCACCTGCCCAGCAACGGCTCACCTCCGCGCAAAGGGTCTGTAGGGCCTTGCGGGTAACCGAGGGCTGACACCCGCCGGGGTCCGGCAAGCCCTGTTGATCTCGACCGGGGACCGCGCTCTACGCCGGTCATCCAAGTCGGTGTCACTAGGACGCCCGGAGACCGCGATCAACGCCACCGATCCGACAAGTCGGTGTAGCTCCTGATCGAGGAGTTACATCCTGACGACGGCCGGAGTGAACACGGCGGCCGTGGTGGCCGAGTCAGGTAAGAAGCCCAGCCGGCGGAGGCGGTAGTCGGCGGGCACTGGTTTCGCGGTCAGGGACGGCGAGGGGATGAGCGGCGTTTGGGCGGGGGCTTCTTGGCCTCCCTCTGCTGCGCCAGGGCGGCGAGGAGACGGTCCCGGGCCTCGGTTCGGGAGAGCGCCGGGACGCGGTCGGGGAGGGCGGAGGCCAGCGCGGGAGGGGCATCGACCAGACCGTCGTCGTCGATCATGGCCTGGTCGCCCGTCCACGGCCCGAGAAGGACGGCCGAGGCGCCGCCCGGATGCCGGGCGAGGAGTGCCTGGAGCCGGTGGGCCTCCTGGGCGCAGTCGGCCACCAGGAGGAGTCGGCGTGCCTGCGTCACCCCGGTGTCCTTGCGGATGGCGAGTTCCGTCTCGAGGTAGGCGAGCGCCACGTCGAGGTTGCCGGGGATGAAGAGCCCGTCCGTGCTGTCGTCGAGGAGTTCGTCCTCGGCCAGCCCGAACAGGCTGGTGGCGTCGGGACGCGGGATCACCAGCAGGGATTCGTCGCCGTGCGCCTCAAGGGCGGTCAGGGCGAGCACACGTGCCGTGGAAATCGCCCCGGGGCCGCACAGGCCCGCGACCGGCGCGGCGAAGGGGTCGAGGACGGGGCGGTAGCCGAAGCCGACCGGCGCCGACGCCTCCGCCTCCGCCTCGGGCACGGGGAGGACGGGCAGGCCGGCGGTGGCGGCGGCGCAGAGCCGGTGCCGGAAGGGGTAACAGATCGCCGCCGCGGCGGGAATGAGCAGACTCAGCAACAGGACGGGCTGCAGCGAGGAGGAACGTGACTCCGCCTCCTCCGCCCGCTCCGGTATGCGAGTCGGCGCCGCAGAGGACGGTGCGGGACGAGGGGTGTTCTTCTTCCGGACGGGGGACGGCCGCTCGCCGCTCGGCGGATCCGGCAGGACGGTGCGGGCGCTCGGCCTCTGCGGTACGGGCGGGGACGGCCGGTGTCCCGTCTTGGGCTTCCAGGTGTGCCGGTGCGCCCGGCGGGGGACGTCCCGGCCGCGTCCCGACCTCCTGCGAGACCTCTCGTACATCGACCGCCATGCCTCCCTGCACTTGTGCGCGGTGTGCCGGTCACCGACGCTCACAGCGTGACGGCAGATCGGCGGCACGGATCTGCGCGACCCCGGCTCGGGCCGGGCGATGGCGTCCGAGGGCGCCGCCGCACCGATCGAGATGGCACCGGCCATGGCGGTACAGCCCAGCACGCCGCAGGTGCAGCGGAGCCAGTCGCCGAGCAGGGCGGCAAGCCTGGGATGTGCCAGAAAACGGTTCATCTTCGCCCCGGGGGATCGCGTCGGTCACCGTGAGAATGCCGATCGTAGTCAATTCGGCTACGGAGCGTTGAACATTGCTCACAGTCGCCTGCACGGTCCCCGCCGCCGACTCCGTCGGTGCGCTGGCCGGAATAGGCGGTATGTCGTAGATGGAGCCAAGGAAGACGATGTGGTGCACCGAGACGATAGCGGCACCGAACGGCAGTGGCCGCCTTCACGGTTCGCCTGCTGACACGCACCTTCCGCGAACGCGCACCGCAGGTTCACAGCCTCCGTTCACGCATGAACGCGCAGGCGGGGCGGGCCTCTTCCGTAGGCGGCGACGTGCCATGGGCAGGTGACCGCCCAGTGCCATAAGTCTCACTCGGCGTTATCAACACGCCGGGCGGACGGCACCCACTCACAGGCGGCAGATCGGTTCCGGTTATTTATGTTGGCCGGAATTGAATGACTACCCGGTCCTGCGGTCCAGCGGGCATGCTCCGAGTCGGGCGAAGCACCGGCGAGGCGGCGTGTGCGACAGGGCGGCGCGGACGATGCCGATCAGCACCGCGGCCGCGGCGCGAACCGCGAGGCCGGTGACGCCGCCCGGCTAGCCCGCGCCGGCCGCCCGGCCCAGCAGATGATCATGAGGGACTGGAACGCGGCTCCGGGCGACGCACGGGAGCGGGACCCAACCCAAAGGTCGAGCGCAACACGGGGCGCGACGCACAACACGGGCGCGACGCACAACACAGAGGGGCGAGCACGGGGGCAGGGCAAGCCAAGGCGGCGGGGCGAGCAAGGCGGCCGGGGCGAGCACGGGGGCGGCTCGTCGCCAGCCGGTCCGGCTCAGTGCCGGGGGTGCTCTTCCTTGCCCGGCGGAGACCGGGCATGGACGTTAGAAGGCGTTCTCCCCCATGACCATGGGTCTGCTTCTCATCGCTCTCTTCCAGGTCGGCCTGGCGCCTTCGGCCGTGTGACTCGCCTGATACCGGTTGACGAATGCATCGGCAGGCCGCTCTCAAGAGGCAGGGTGCTCCTGTCTTCGGATCTCGGCCCTGACGGTGCCGAGGCTTCGGAGTGCCCGGCTGAGGGGGCCGATGTCCGGTTGCTGGTCGGCGTCGCCGTCCAGGTAGGCCGAGCAGCGCAGGATCCAGGCGCGTATGACGTCCTCGACCGCGGCCTCGGACCTGCGCGTCCGCTCCAGGGCCAGGTGGCGCTTCTCCTCCGCGATCTCGCGGGCCAGGCGCTCGTCCCTTCTCAGCGCCTGGACGTCGGGAAGGGCGTAACGGCCGAGCCTGTCGGGCACGAGCTCGCGCTCACCGGCGATCCGGTCGAACATCCGGCGCGGGCATCCGAGGATGGTCGCCGCCCCGCCGGCGTCAACGGTGTCGGTGAGCGGGCCCTTCCTGGTGGAGACGACCATCCGCACGGCCTCGGGGTCGAGCCGGTCCAAGTCGCGCATGAGGTACACCGGGTGCCCGCGGAAGGTGCTGACGACGTTGAGGGCGCCTTGGGCGACCAGGACCTCGATGTCCCTTCGCTCCACGTCGAGGGTCACCCGGGCGGCCAGCCGGTCCGCCGCGCGAGCGGAGCCGATCGGCGGTTCGTCGCCGAATCTGGCGACGACCTCCTCGCCGGCCTCCCGGGCGTCCTCGGCCAGGTCGGCGGACCAGCGGTCGCCGTCGAGATCGGGGCCGGGGAGGATCCCGTGCTCCAGCCCCACGCGCAACTGCCAACGAGTGAGACCCAGGTGGTCGGCGAACTGGTGGGCACCGTACTCGGTGCGATTAATCTGCGCAGGCATTTCCGCGCCTTTCGTGCCGCGATCGTCATTGACGTGACACAGCCTCGCGGACGAGGAATCGCGAGAATGCTAGAACGCGATTCTGTGGATAATCCTGAAACAACCATCCGCTTTATCGGACAATTCAGGCGAATATCGGTTCTCCAGCGCGGGCACCCCATGCGAGGCTGGGGCCATGAACGCAATGCAGCGCCTGGGGGTCGGGCTTGCCGCGCTGGGACGCCCCGCTTACATCAACGTGGGCAGGGCCGATGAGCTACCGCACGGGCGGGGCGTAGAACAGATGCGCGAGGCGACATGGAACGTCCTGGACGCGGCCTATGCGGCCGGCATCCGATGGGTGGACACGGCACGTTCCTACGGAAGGGCGGAGGAGTTTCTCGGAAGCTGGCTCAGCGCGCGCAACCCCGAGGATGTGACCGTCTCCAGCAAGTGGGGCTACGCCTACGTCGGCGATTGGAAGACCGACGCCGCGGTGCACGAGGTCAAGGAGCACAGTCTTGGCCGCTTCCACACCCAGTACAGAGAGACCCGCGAGTCGCTTGATGGGCGTCTTTCCGTCTACCAGGTCCACTCGTTGACAGCCGAGAGCCCCCTGTTCCAAGACGTCCGTCTACAGGAGGCCCTGGCGGAACTGAACGCCGAGGGCGTGCAGGTTGGCTTCTCCACCTCGGGCCCCGGGCAAGCCGACACGATCCGCCGGGCGATGGCGCTGGACGTCTCCGGTCAGAGGCTGTTTCGTACCGTCCAATCAACGTGGAACATCCTGGAGACATCCGCCGAGGACGCTCTGCGAGAAGCACATGACGCAGGGCTGCACGTCCTGCTCAAGGAGGTTCTGGCCAACGGGAGGCTCGCCGTGCGGCCGCCAGCGGCCGTGCAGACCATCGCGTCCGAGAAAGAGGTGGGGCCGGACGGTCTGGCGCTGGCGGCGGCGCTCAGTCGGCCATGGGCCGACATCGTTCTCATCGGCGCGGTCAGTCCGACTCAACTGGAGTCGAACCTGACTTCGTCGAGGGTGTCCCTCGACGAAGGGGACCTGAGGGCGCTGGCGGAGCTCAATGTTCCGCCGGAGCGCTACTGGGACGAACGGAGTGCGCTGCCCTGGACATGAGGGCGCGCATTGCCGGACGAGTGTCCGCCCCATGACACGATTGAGCGCGCCCCACCATGATCGGATCTCCGTGCCCATGCAGTCAGAACTCCCAGAGATGATCGGCCCGTACCGCGTGGTCGCCCGGCTCGGCACCGGTGGGATGGGCGAGGTGTTCCTCGGGGCGTCGCCCAGCAGGCGCCTCGTCGCCGTGAAGGTCATCCGCCTGGAGCTTCTGGACGATCCCCGATGGCGCACGAGGTTCCGCCGTGAGGTGACGTCGGCGCGGTCGGTCAGCGGCTTCTACACGGCGCCCGTCGTCGACGCCGACCCGGACGCGGAGCGACCGTGGCTCGCGACCCAGTACATCCGTGGTGTGAGCCTTTCCAAGGTCGTCCGGGAGAAGGGGCCGCTTCGCGAACGTGCGGCCTGCCGCCTGGGGGCCGGACTCGCCGAGGCCCTGATCGCGATCCACGGTGCGGGCATCGTGCACAGGGACTTGAAGCCCTCGAACGTACTGCTCGCTTCGGACGGGCCAAGGGTCATCGACTTCGGTATCGCGAGGCCTCTGGACGCGCTGCCCCTGTCCCGCAAGGAGATCCTGGGGACGCCCGCCTACATGTCACCAGAGCAGGCTCTCGGAGACCCCCTCCACACAGAAAGTGACGTGTTCTCGCTCGGCTCGACCCTCGTCTTCGCGGCGACGGGAGTCGCGCCCTTCGGCGCCGACCGCAAGGTCCGCGGGCGGATCGTGTACGGCGAACCGGACCTCAGCCGGTTGCCCGCCCCCATGCGCGGGCTCGTGACCCGCTGTCTGCTCAAGGACCCTGGGGAGCGTCCCACACCAGAGCAGATCCTCGTCGCCTTGTCCACGCTGCTGGACGCCCACTACGGCGAGGAATGGCCGCCCGTCGACGTCGAGCAGCTCATCGGTGTCCAGGAGAAGACACTGGTCGAGATCACCGCGGAGTTGCCCACGCTGCGGGAGCACTAACACGCCCGGTCAGGGCAGACCCTCGGCGAGTGCGTCCCAGAAGGCGGTCTCGTAGGCGTGTAGGAGGCGGGCCGCGCGGGCTGCCTCGACCGGGTCGTCCCCGGATGCCAGCCCGGACGCGATCACGTCCAGGGCTTGTTCCTCGAAGCCCGGCGGTGGCTCGGCGAAGAAGTCGAAGAACCCGACGGCTGTGTCAGGGAAGCCGTACTCCGCACGGAGGGCCCTGGCGGTGCGGGCGCAATACGCACCCCACTCCTCCAGGTTGGCCAGCATGGCCAGGGCGACCTCGGCGGCCGTCCCGAAGGCCGCCCTCTGCGCGAGGTAGGCCGGATACGCCTGTGCGAGGGGTTTCGGCTCGTAGGCCATGAGATTCTTCTCACTTTGCCCGAGCGCGGCCGCGAAGTCTCCGAGCAGCGTCAGCGCCCGCCCCTCGCCCTGCGCGAGCCCCAGGAACAGCTCACCGGACGACGAATCGGGATACCTTGCAGCTAGCAGGGCGAAACTGCGCCGATCGCTCTTGACGATCCGATACTCCTCGCCGGCCAGCCAGACCAGGCGATCTCGGGGCAACTGGCCCGCTTCGAGCAGGCTGACGAAGCGGTTCGCGGCCGCTCCGCCCGCGATATCCCGGCGGGTGCGAGCGACGAGTTCAGCGGCCCCGTGATCGGTCACGATCCCACCGGAGCACCTGGCCCGGCCTTCCGTCAACAGGACGTGCCGGATCGGCCCGGGTGATCACGTGGATACGATGAAGAGCGGAACGTCTGCGCAGGTGTGGACGCAGTTGGGAGTGAGCGAGTATGTCGGATTTCGAGCTCGACCACGCGAGCGGCCGGATGCCTCTGGAGGTCACCGAGGCTACGGAAGGGCCGTCAGGGCTGGTCGTTGGCAGCCTCTTGAAGGAGACGGGGCATGTCACGCTCGATCCCGGTTTCACCAACACCGCGTCCACGACGTCGGCCATCACCTACATCGACGGCGAGGCGGGCATCCTCCGCTACCGGGGCTACCCCATCGAGGAGCTGGCGGAGAAGTCTTCCTTCCTCGAGGTGGCCTACCTGCTCATCTACGGCGAGCTCCCGACGCCCGACCAGCTGAGCGCGTTCACCGACAGCGTGCGGAACCACACCTTGCTGGACGAGAAGTTCCGCGCGTTCTTCTCCGCGTTCCCGCGCCGGGCCCACCCCATGGCGGTGCTGTCGTCCGCGGTCAGCGCCCTGTCCACCTTCTACCAGGACAGCCTCGACCCGTTCGACCCCGAGCAGGTCAACCAGTCGAGCATCCGCCTCATCGCGAAGCTGCCCACCATCGCGGCGTACGCCTACAAGACCTCCAACGGCCAGCCGCTCCTGTACCCGGACAACTCCCTCGGGTATGTGGAGAACTTCCTCCGCATGATGTTCGGCCTGCCCACCCAGCCCTACGAGATCGATCCTGAGATCGCGCGCGTCCTGGACATGCTCTTCGTCCTGCACGCCGACCACGAGCAGAACTGTTCGACGTCGACTGTGCGCCTCGTCGGGTCCAGCCAGGCGAACCTGTTCTCGTCGGTGTCCGCGGGCGTGGACGCGCTGTTCGGCCCGCTGCACGGCGGCGCCAACCAGGCCGTCCTGGAAATGTTGGAGCGCATCCACGAGAACGGCGACGACATCGACTCGTTCGTGGAGCGCGTCAAGAAGAAGGAGCCCGGCGTCAAGCTGATGGGCTTCGGGCACCGCGTCTACCGCAACTACGACCCGCGCGCTGCGGTCGTGAAGAAGGCCACGGGCAAGGTCCTGGACGCCCTGGGCAAGTCCGACCCGCTGCTGGATCTGGCCATGCGTCTCGAAGAGGTCGCGCTGAGCGACGACTACTTCATCGAGCGCAAGCTCTACCCCAACGTGGACTTCTACACCGGCGTCATCTACAAGGCGATGGGCTTCCCCACCAACGCGTTCACCGTGCTGTTCGCGCTCGGCCGGCTTCCCGGCTGGATCGCCCAGTGGCGCGAGATGATGAACGACCCGGCCACGAAGATCGGACGTCCTCGCCAGGTGTACGTGGGCCCCGGTGAGCGCCACTACGTGGATCCTTCCGCCCGCTAGCAGCAAGGGAACGTCGCCGGATCGTCCGCTCTCGCTTGGCCGAGCGCCGGTGGGCCGCGTTGGAGCGCCTTCTGACGGACGATCCGGCGGCGGCCGACGTGCCTGGCACGTCGGCAGGTCAGCAGGTCGGCGCCATGCCTGCCCGCGATCGCCGGTCGCGGGCGATCCGTGTTCGCATGGCGCTCGGACCTGCGCGCTCGGAGCCTCTATCCACAGAATCGCCTTCTAGTGAAAGTGCTCGGCGGCCTCCTCGAAGGTGGACTGCGAACGCCGGTCCACGGCCCCGAGGAGGCTGCAAATGCGCGTCACCATCACGGTTCCCGAAGAGACGACCGCCGGCTTCGTCGTCGCGACCGACAGGGAGCCCGGCGATCTCGTGGCGGCGATCCGACAGCGGCTTCCCGTCCCGCTGGCCGCGGCGGTGGCGGGCCTCCTCGGCACCCCGCATCTCACGCTGTCCTGCCATCCCGCCGGGGATTCGCCCTGGGACCTGACCGAGGTGGCGGGTGCCTCCGAGGACGATGCGGAGCGGGCCCGCCGAGCCTCACGGCACATCGGCGTCACATCCGTCCTGCCGGTCGGCGACCTGCCGTCCGGGCCGCTCCTCGCACGGGCGACGGCCAAGGCGATCGCCGACTCGCGCTGCGGGGTGCCCGTAGACCTCGCCACCGGCCGGACGCTGGCGGTGACGAGCTTCGGTCGTTTGGACGACTTCGTCCTCGCCGACGACTGGCTCGGCACCGTCCTGCCGCCGTACCGGAACTCGGGCCGCTGCACCGCCGACGAGGACGACATCGACGGCTGCGCCTGCGTCACCCTCAAGACCCGCGGGTTGCGGCGGTTCGGGCTGCCTGAGCTGGAGATCGCCAACGTGGCATGTCCCCACGACCTGGCCGCTCTCAACATCCTCCGTACGACGGCGCAACGGCTGCTACCTCTGGGCAGGCACCCCGGCGACCACGTGCTGCCCGGCGAGCTGATGCTGACCAGCACCGACTTCTCCGCGTTCTGGGGCAATCGAGACCCCATGTGGGACGACGGCCCCATCGCTGTACGGCTGACCGACGTCGGTTCCAACCGCCTAAGCATCCAGCCGCCGGCGGGGTTCCCGGGCACCCTGAACGAATGGCTCTGGGACGACCTTCCGCCCGTCCTGCACGAGTTGCTCACCTGCGAACCCGACCTCACCGCCCCCGTCAACTGAACCGACCGCAAACGCTCCCGACCTCGGGCACCACCACCGCGGACGTGCCTGCCAGTAGGGCACGCGACCCATCGTGCAGCAACTCGCGGACGACCAGCAGCCCCACCGCACGACGTCGAGCACACGGGCGCTACCGCAACGGATCGCCGCACCCGAATGGGACGAGATGCCGCTACATCAAGAGGGTGGGACCAGAAAGTGTCGGTGGAGGCTCGTAGCCTGAACGCTGCCGAACTCGACCACGCGGAAAGGTGACCATTGGCGACCTATGTACTCATCCCCGGAGCCGGCGGAGAGTCCTGGTATTGGCACCGCCTCGTCCCGGAGCTGCGAGAGCGGGGGCACGACGTCGTGGCCGCCGACCTCCCCGCGGGGGACGATTCGGCGGGCCTGCGGGAGTACGCCGACACCGTGGTGAAGGCGATCGGCGACCGGTCCGGCCTCGTCCTGGTGGCACAGTCCATGGGCGGGCTCACCGCTCCGCTGGTCTGCGAACGGCTGCCGGTGGAGCTGCTCGTCCTGCTCAATGCCATGGTTCCGGCACCCGGCGAATCGGGTGGCGCCTGGTGGAAGAACACCGGTCAGGCTCAGGCCATGGCCGACCAGGCGGTCCGCGAGGGACGGACGCCGTCCGCGGAGTTCGATCCGGAGGAATGCTTCTTCCATGACGTCCCGCAGGACGTGAAGGCCGAGGCGCTGTCCCGGGAGGAACCACCGCAGTCGTCGACGCCGTTCGCGGAGCCGTGGCCGCTCAGCGCGTGGCCGGGCACCCCGACCGTGTTCCTGCAGGGACGCGACGATCGACTTTTCCCGTTGGAGTTCCAGCGCCGTGTGGTACGCGAACGGCTGGGCATCGAGGTCGACGACATGCCCGGCGGCCACCTGCTGGCGCTCAGCCGCCCCAAGGAACTGGCCGAACGACTTGAGGCATATCGCACCCGTCCCCGCTGATCCGGCAACCACGGCATCCCGGACGCATGCGCCCGATGGCCTTGGCGTACAGCGATGCCGTCGTTTCCCGACGCTCCGCCAGGTTCGGGAGGAAATACGCCGGGCCGGGCATCGCAGAAGCGTGGATGCCAGTCACGGCATTCCTGACCGAGTGGCCAGGGCGGGAGGCACGGGATAGGGGCGTTCCTTGGGGAGGAGGGCTTTCGTCTGGGATTTCCGGCCTGCCTTGGGGAGCTCGTGGACCTTGCGGGCAAGGGCCGTGCGAGTCCGGGAAGTACGCCGGGTAGGCCGTGATCGAGTCGCGGTCGTAGCGGGCTCGGATCTCGCGTGTGCGCATGGGCCGGCCAGGCTTTCCCAGGGCGGGGGAGCGATTCAACCGGTTTTCGGGGACGCCTTCTTGCGGCGGTGGGCCTTCTGCCGGCATGAGGCACTGCAGAAGCGGGCCGGACGGCCGGTCGCGGCCGGAGTGAGCGGGGTCGCACAGATCTCGCAATGCGTTTCGTCACGCGGGCCAGAAGTTTCGTTTCGTTTCGTCGTGGGACGGAGCGCATCGCAGGCAAGGGACGTCATGTGGCCGGGACGGTCGCCCCGGCGATGCCCGCGCTCCATGTACATGGCACCCGCCAGGAGGGCGCGGACGTCCTGAACGTCCACGTCGGGACGTACGGCGCCGGCGTTCTGCGCCCTCCGCAGCAGGACGTCGAGGGCAGCGGTGAACTGCTCGTCCATGCCGCTCGCGTCGAAGCCGCGCATGTCGGCCGCCAGGGCCTCGCAGACGGCGTGGTTGAACATGGCCCGCTCGACGACCTGCGTTACGAAACCGTAGAAGGCGTCGGCCGGGTCCGCCGCGCCCCCGAGGGCCCGGGCCTCGTCCACGATCCGTTCGATGCGGACGGTGACGACGGCCTGGAACAGCGCCTCCTTGGTGGGGAAGTTGCGGTACACCGTGCCCGCCCCCACTCCGGCGCGACGAGCGATGTCATCGAGCGGAACGAGGTGCCCCTCTGCGGCGAACGCCTCGAAGGCGGCCTGGAGGATGCGCTCGCGGTTCCTGCGCGCATCGGCGCGCTGGGGCGGGCTGCCCAACGGTGCCTCCTTCTTGCGTTGACGACTTCGTGCATTGACAAGCGGGGCGCGCGTTCCGGTACGGTTCCTAACCGGGTTGTTCGTTCCGATTATAGGAGGATCCGATGTCGGTCGCAGCGGTGGAGGAGATGCGGGGAAGGCTGGGCAGGGTCGGTGCCGTGCTCATGACGCCGATCGCGCCGGCGGACGAATGGCGACGCGCGGCCCGGCGGGTGGAGCGGGCGGGCTACGGAGCAATCTGGACCAACGAGGCCATCGGGGGCCGCGAGGTCTTCACGCAGCTGGGGGTGATGCTCGCGGCGACGGAGCGAATCGTCCTCGGATCGGCCGTCGCGAACCTGTGGGCGCGGCATCCGGCCACCATGCAGGGAGCGGCGTCGGTCCTCGCAGACGCCCATCCGGGCCGGCTCGCGCTCGGCCTCGGCGTCAGCATCGCCGCGGCCGTCGAGCAGAGCGGGCAGAAGTGGGCGAGCCCGCTGAACCGGATGCGCGAGTACCTCGACGGGATGGACGCCTCCGCCGGAGCCGCCCCGGTTCCCGACGTGCCGTTCCCCCGGCTGCTGGCGGCCCTCGGCCCGAAGATGCAGGGCCTGGCGCGCGACCGTGCGGACGGCGCGCTGCCCGCCATGATGCCCGTCGCGCACACCAGAGCCGCAAGAGAGCGGCTGGGCCGGGACAAGCTCCTGATCGTCATGCAGATGGCCATCCTCGAGACGGATCCCGAGAAGGCGCGCGCCGCCGCGAGGCAGATGCAGGTGCTCAGCCTTCCCGGCTCGCCCTACGTCCGTTCGCTGAAGGAGCTCGGGTTCCCGGACGAGGCGCTCGCCGACGGCGCCTCTGACGAGGTCGTCGACGCGTGCTTCGCCTGGGGCGACGACACCGCGATCGGCAAGAGGGTGCAGGACCATCTGGACGCCGGCGCCGACCACGTGTCCATCGCGGTCCTCGCCCCGGACCCGGCGTCGTCCGCCGACCTTTACGAACGACTCGCTCCCACGCTCCTCTGACCGGCTCCAGCCCCGAGCAGCCCGACGATCCGGCCCGTCTGACGGCGGTCAACGCCATCAGGCGGGGCGGAACAGGCGGGTTTCGTAGGCGGCTGTCAGCAGTTGTGCTCTGTCGCGGGCCTGGAGTTCGGAGAGCATCGCGGCAGCAGGCAGGCGCGGCGTGCTGCCGCGTTCCACAGCGGCATTCCTCGTGTCGGCCGTCTTCGTTCGGCACGCCGTGCCGAAGACGTCATGCCGAAGGTCGCCTACCACCTGCCGGGGCCGTGGAACGAGCGCGCCGGGTCAGTAGACCGCGTCGGGCGATGGTCGCGGCCCTTCCCAGGCCGATCGGCCGCGACGAATGCATGGGCCCGAACGCGCGAACGGCGGCGCCCCGCCATGGGGCTCCGCCGTTGCAGGACGGGCGGGCTGTCAGATTCAGCCCGCCTGAGGGGAGGTCGCCCGGATCGCCAGGCGTTCGCGGAGCATGTCGGTCGCCTCGCCGATGCGGGGCGCGGCGGCCTGGGCTCGGACGCGCCGGCGGTCGAACTCGACGACGGCCTGGGCGAGCGCCGGCCTCGGCAGCGACTGGTCGTTGACCACGCTCAGCGTGACCTGGACGGACGTGACGCCACGGGCTCCGGCCAGCGCCTCGCGGACGGCGCGCTCAGCCGCCGAGCGCTCGTGCGCGGAGACATCACCCGAGGTCAGGAACCGTATCTCTGGTCGCTCACGGGTCGCGTTCATGGTTCCCCCAGATGCGCGGTGGTGGTCGCCTGTCTGCAGAGCGGCGGCTGTGACCGCCCTCTGTCGGGAAGAACGTACGAGCGGCCGGAGATCTTGCCCGTCCGGGACGAGAGCTTCGTCACGCCGCCGTCCGCCGATGCGGGCCGCCCCGCCGCGTCGGCACCGGAAGAGTCGCCAAAAGGCCCGACGTGCGACATTCACGTGTCATCCGACAGTTCACTGAATGGCCTGTCAGGATTGGTCGCCCACAATGCCAGCGAACGGTGGGATATGGGTACGCCGACGACGGCGCGACGGCCGGCGAAAGGACCCCCGAACCATCTTCGGGATTGTCCCGGCACCACGTTCCGCAGCAACGCCGCCACCTACAGCACTGGTCACCGGGCATCCCCGCCGACCGGGGCGAGCCATCGGCCCCGCATCCCGGCCCGACCCCAGACGCGTTTTTCGATACCTCCCGAAAACAGGGCCGCATCCTCTAACATAGGGCGGTGCCGTCCGGCCTCCGTACAGACCCGTCAACTGGCTGGTGACCCCTTGCCCCAGGATTCAGCTGCCCCAACACCTCCGGCCGAAGGTGATCCGGCCGGACGGCTGATCGATTACCCCCGGCGCGGCGGCCCCACCGTCCTGCGCATTCTTCTCGGCGCGCAGCTGCGCCGGCTGCGCGAGGCGCGCGGGATCTCCACCGAGCAGGCGGGGTATGAGATCCGCGGGTCGCATTCCAAGATCAGCCGGATGGAGCTGGGGCGGGTCGGGTTCAAGGAGCGCGACGTCGCCGACCTGCTCACCCTTTACGGCGTCTCCGACCCCGCCGAGCGGACACCGCTGCTACAGCTGGCCAAGGAGGCCAACAACCCCGGCTGGTGGCACCGGTACGGCGACATCCTGCCGAGCTGGTTCGAGGTGTATCTCGGCCTGGAAGAGGCCGCCTCGATGCTGCGTGCTTATGAGTTGCAGTTCGTTCCCGGGCTGCTGCAGACCGAGGACTACGCGCGCGCCGTCGTCCGGCTGGGCTACTCCGACGCCTCGGAGGAGGAGGTCGAGCGGCGCGTGCAGATCCGCACGACGCGGCAGGAGCGGTTCACCTCACCCGGCGCCCCGACGCTGTGGGCGGTGCTGGACGAGGCGGTCGTGCGCCGTCCACTCGGCGGCCGCGAGGTGATGCGGGCCCAGCTCAAGCACCTCATCGAGGTGTCGGAGCTGGCCAACGTGACGCTGCAGATCGTGCCGTTCGGCGCGGGCGGGCACGCGGCCGCCGGCGGCCCGTTCACGATCCTGCGCTTCGCCGAGCCCGGCCTGTCCGACGTCGTCTACCTGGAGCAGCTCACCAGCGCGCTCTACCTCGACAAGCCGACGGACGTCGACACCTACATGCGGGCCATGAACAACCTGTGCATCACGGCGGCGCGTCCAGACGACACCGCCCGGTACCTCACCGACATCCTCAAGGAGCTCTGAACCAGGGTCACGACGGGTCGCCACCGGACGGGTCGCCATCGGTGACCCGCTGGTCCCGGGTGCGGCTTCCGCCTCGGAACTCTGCGACGACCTCGCCGTCCGGGACGCGGCGCACCGTCACGTCGTAGATCCCGCTCCGGCCGTAGCGGACGCGTTCGGCCGCCGTCGCCTCCAGGACGTCCCCGCCGCGCGCGCTCGCCACGAACACCACCTCGGCGGACGCGGCGACCGTCACGGCGTCATGGGTGTTGCACGCGTAGGCGAACGCGGAGTCGGCGAGCAGGAACAGGTAGCCGCCGTGCGCGAGCCCGAAGCCGTTCACCATGGTGCCGGCGACCGTCATGCGGAGCCTCGCCCGGCCGGGCCCGATCTCGACGATCTCCATGGCGAGGTCCTGCGCCACCTGGTCCCGTGCGTACATCGTCTCGGCGCATCGCCGCGCCACTTCCGCCGCGTCGTCCACCGGCCCAGCGTAATGAGAGTGCGCACCACCAGGGCATGGGTAGGTCGCGCCTTGAGCCGCCGGGAAGTCGACCCCGCGTTGCGGGGTTACACGGGAGCGGGCCGAACCGGGAGAAGGAGAAGCGATGCTGTACGGCAAGGAACACGTCAAGCGCTACCAGGAGACCGACGGGGCCGAAGGCCACGACTGGCAGGGCACGACGACGCTGCTGCTCACGACGACCGGCCGCAAGACCGGCAAGGAGCGCACCACGCCGCTCATCTACGAGCCCGAGGGGGACGCCTACCTCGTCGTGGCGTCCAAGGGCGGGGCGGACGAGCCGCCGCTCTGGTACCTGAACCTCCAGGCCGACCCGGAGGTGAAGGTGCAGGTGAAGGGCGACAGGTTCACCGCGAGGGCGCGGACCGCGACTCCGGAGGAGAAGCCACCGCTGTGGCGGAAGATGGTCGCCGCCTGGCCCGCCTACGACGAGTACCAGACGAAGACGAGCCGCGACATTCCGGTGGTGGTGCTGGAGCGCGTCTGAGCCGCCGTCCGCGCGGGTTCCCTTTCGCGGCGCGGGCCGGACGTGTAGCGTCGGCGTAGAACATTCATTCGACCACCATCCGCCCCGACGCAGCCGAGGTGCCGAGGTGCCCACGTCCCAGACCGCCGACGTCGATCCGCCGCCGCGGCTCCTGCGGCGGTGGGACATCGGCGCCCCGGAAGCGGCGAGCCCGCTGGCGGCGGGCCCGGGCCGCCGGTGCTGGCGCGTCGACGCGGCCGCGGGGACGTTCTTCCTCCGCGAGTACGCCGAGCCCGACCGCCGCCGCGTGCTCTTCCAGCACACCGTGACCGCCGCGCTGGACGCGGCCGGGCTGCCGGTGCTGGCGCCGCTGCCGGCGCGCGCCGGCCGGACGCTGGTCGCCTCCGCCGGCCGCGGCTACGCCCTGTACCCGTGGGTCGGTGGCCGCGGGCGCGGCGGGCTGGAGCTGACGTTCGTCCAATGCGAGGCCCTCGGCGAGCTGCTCGGGCGTCTGCACGCGGCGCTCGACGAGCTGACCGCGCCCGTCCAGCAGAGCATGCTGGTGCCGACCCCGCGCGCCGCCGACGCGTCCGCCGCCGTCGAGGAGATGCTGCGGGACGTCCCGGGCGACGGGGACGGCACCGACTTCGACGCGCTGACCGGGCGCCGCCTGCGCGAGCGCCGCGACCTGCTCACCGAGTTCGCCGGGCATCAGCCGCCCGACATCGAGGTGAGCACGGTCGGGCACCTGCACGGCTCGTTCCACTCCGGGCATCTGCGCTACGGCGGGTCGGGGAACGTCACCGCCGTCCTCGGCTGGGACGGCCTGACGACCGGCCCGGTCGCCGGCGAGGTGGTCCGCTCGGCGGCGCGGCTGTTCGCCTGCGACGACGAGCGCGGGCTCGACCTCGACCGCGTGCAGGCGTTCGTGCGGGGGCACCGCTCGGCGTATCCGCTGGACGCCGGGCAGATCCAGTCGGCCGTGCACCGCGCGTGGTGGGAGCGGCTCTGCGACGTCGCGCCGCTGCGGCACCGGTACCTGGGCGAGGACGGCACGGGCGGGCGCGGCCCGGCATCGCTCGTCGCCTGGTGGTCGGCCCAGCTCGACCGCACCCTCGACGCGTTCGCCGCGCCGTACACGGCCGCGTACGCCGACGCGGACGACGGCCACGCCTACGGCTGACCGCTCCGGTCGCCGCCGCGATCCCCGGGTCGCCGCCGCGATCTCCGCCCGCGGGTGGGTAGGGACATCCGGGAACCGGACAGTCCGACGAAGGGGAGCGTGAGATGGCACAGGTCGCGATGCTCGGAACCGGGATCATGGGAGGCGCGATGGCCCGGAACCTGCTCCGGGGCGGCCACCGGGTCGTCGTCTGGAACCGCACGGCGGCGCGGGCGGAGCCTCTCGCCGCCGACGGCGCCACCGTCGCGGGCTCCCCCGCCGAGGCCGTGGACGGCGCCGAGGTGGTGATCACGATGCTGAAGGACGGCGAGACCGCCCTGTCGGTCATGTCCGAGGCGTCTCCCGCGCTGCGCTCCGGGCAGATCTGGGCGCAGATGGGGACGGTCGGCCTCCCGTCGCTCGGGCGGCTCGCCGCCTTCGCCGCCGAGCGCGGTCTCAGGTTCGTCGACGCGCCCGTCCAGGGCACCAAGCAGCCCGCTGAGCAGGGGAAGCTGATGGTGCTCGCCGCCGGCCCGCAGGACACGCGGACCGTCCTCGACCCGGTGTTCGACACCGTCGGCGCGAGGACGCTCTGGCTGGACGAGAACGGCGCGGGCGGCGCGGGCACCCGGTTGAAGCTCGCCGCGGTCAGCTACGCCATCTCGCTGACCGCCGTCGTCGCCGAGTCCGTGGCGCTGGCGAAGGGCCTCGGCCTCGATCCGTCGCTGCTCGGCGAGGTCCTCACCGGCGGCCCGCTGGACAGCGCCTACCTGCAGATCAAGATGAAGGCGATGATCGAGGACGACTTCGAGCCGAGCTTCGCCGTCCGCAACGCCGAGACCAACACCCGGCTCATCCACGAGGCGGCCGAGTCCGCCAAGATCCGCGTGGACGTCAACGACGCGGCCGGCGAGCGCTTCCGCCGCGCCATCGAGCGGGGCCACGGCGACGCGGACATGGCCGCCACCTACCTCGCGAGCTTCGCCACCTGATCCCGCCCCGGCGCCCCAAAGCTGGAGAACACTGGAACTGTCCGGAAGTACCTGTACTGTCCTCGGCATGTCCAGGTCCCCCGGCCTGCCGTCCCCCGACGAGCTGGAGAGGCGCATCGGCGAACTGCGCGCCGCCGTGCGGCGCGCCATCGCGGCCGGAGACCGGCGGGAGGCCCGCCACCTGCGCGCCGAGCTGCGCAAGGCCGAGAAGGCGTGGGACGACGCGGTCCTCGGCGAGCCGGCGCCCGCGCCCCGCGGCGAGGGCGAACGGGGACTGCTGCCCGTCCGCGACCAGGTGCACCAGGCGCTCACCCTCCTCGGCGCGCCGGCCGCGCCGAAGCTGATCGGTTCGGTGTACGCGGCGTTCTTCCCCGGCGAGATCCCGGGGACCCGGCTGACGAGCCTGCGCCGCGACGAGGAGCGCTCGTTCCGCACCGCCCCGTACGCGCGGCCGTACTACCTGTGCGCCGCGCTGACCGCCGACCTGCTCGCCCCCGCGCGCGGGCTGCTCACCGTGAGCACCTGGCCGCTGGAGCAGCGGATCGTCGGCCCGCTGAGCCCGCGCACCGACTTCCTCACGTGCGCGCTGCGCCTCGCCGAGCACGCCGGGCGCGGGACACCGTCCCCGGACGCGCAGCGGCTGCTGTGGCGTTTCGCGTCCAACATTCCGGGTGCGGTCACCGGTACGGTCGGTACGGCCGATCCGGCCGTGCTCGCCGAGGCCGCCCGGGCCGAGCTGGACGTCCACCGCGAACCGGACCGGCGGCGCCGCGAGGCCGCCGCCGCCCGCGCCCGGGAACGGCTCGACGACGCGGAACGGCTGTTCGGCAGCCGGTTGCGCGCCGTGCGCGCCTCCGGGCGGCGCCCTGCCATCAACGGAGAGAATGCCCCATGACCGACACCGCACCGGAGCTGGACCGGCTGCGCGGCGGCGCTCCCCCGCGCAACCACGACGCCCGCACGATCGCCGCGCTGACGTCCAATCCGGGCTGCGCCCGCCGCGGGGTGATGGACGCGGCGGGCGTCGACAAGGAGGCGGTGGCGCGGGCCCTCGGGTTCCCCGCGCCGTTCGGGCAGTCGCAGTTCGCGATCACGCGCGGTAACGCGTTCGAGGCGCAGGTGAAGGCGGACGGGTGCGCGGAGCTGCTGACGCTGCTGCGCGACCGGCTCGGCCTCGACGTGCCGGAGGTCGCCTACGACGACCTGGAGGTGGTCGCGGGCAACGAGGGCCGGGAGCTGCGGCACTCGCGGACGCGGCGGCTGCTCGCCCGCGCGCTGGAGGCGGGCGAGGGCACGCTGTTCGACCATCCGCTGCTGCGGCTGGAGATCGCCGGGTGCCCGGCCTACCTGGAGCCGGACGTCATCGCGTTTCAGCTCGCGGGCCGGCTGCACGTCATCGAGATCAAGTCGTTCGCCGTCGTGGACGGGCAGGCCGAGCCGGAGCAGGTCGCCGCGGCGGCCCGGCAGTCCGCGGTGTACGTGCTGGCGCTGCGCCGGCTGGTGGCCGAGCTGGGGCACGATCCGGCGCGCGTGTCGCACGAGGTGTTCCTGGTCTGCCCGGAGAACTTCTCCAACCGCCCGACGGCGACGCCGCTGGACGTGCGGCCGCAGTTGGCCGTCCTCGAACGGCAGCTCGCCCGGCTGACCCGCGTCGACGAGCTGCTGGCGGAGCTGCCCGACGGGCTGACGTTCGAGGCCGGCGATGCGCTCGCGGCGTCGGTCCGGGCGGTGGAGGCCCGGTACGCGCCCGAGTGCATGTCGGGCTGCGAGATGGCGCTGTTCTGCCGCGACGAGGCACGGGAGTGCGGTGCGACGGGCGCGCTCGGCCGGTCCGTCCGCGACGACCTCGGCGGCGTCGACACGATCGGCACCGCGCTGGCGCTGGCGGACGGCTCGCTGGCCCCGTCCGACGACCTGGCCGAGACCGCCGAGCAGCTGCGCGCCGCGGCCCGGCTGCGCGCCGAAGCCCTGGACGGGGCGGCGTGATCCCTTCATGAGCGCGCTGTCCTCGCTCGCGCAGTTGCAGGCGGTGGCCGCCGGGGTCGCGCAGCCGCTGGCGACCGTGCGGCACTGCCATGTCCCGGACGCGCCGCTGGTACTCGTCCCGCTGAAGCTCGCCGGGGAGGCGGCGGCGCCGCTGGCCGTGCTGGCCGGCAGCGCGCCGGACGAGCCCGCGCTGCTGGTCGTGCCGCAGCCGCGCAACCGCGATCTGCGGTTCGGGTTCGCCGCCGGGCTGGCCAAGCTCGTCCTGAACCACATCGAGACGAGCCGGGGCGCGGTGGAGGAGCTGCCGCCCGGCAAGGAGGGCGAGGAGCGGATCCGGTACGGGGACGCGCCGCAGCTGCTCGTCCCGAACCGGGGCGGCGTCGCGTTCCTGCGGCTGATGGGACGGTCGACGCGGTTCCGCAGCACGGAGGGCCCGTACGCGGTCGACCCGGCGGTGCCGGTGCTCGGCCGGTGGCTGACGTGGTTCGCCGACCGGTACGACCATCCCGGGTCGTCGCTGCTGCTGGCGATGACGGAGGCGCTGCGGCTGCACTGGGCGACCGGCCAGAGTTCGCTGGAGGACGGCAACCTCGCCGCGCTGATGGGCTGGATCGACCCGCCGGACGGCATGGACGGCGCGGCGGCGGCGGCCCGCGCCGAGGACCCGGTGCTCTGCCCGCCCGCCGGGCCGACCACCGACCCGACGTTCGACAACGAGGTCCTCGCCCCGGCGATCGCCGCCTACGACCGTGCGGGGCGCGGCTCCCGCGCGGAGGAGAGGCTGCGGGAGGCGCTCGCGAGCCAGCTCACCCCGACGTGGGACCTGATGTGGCGGGCCGTCGAGCTGCTGCGCGCGCTGCCGGAGGCGGCGAGCGCGCCGCGGCGCTGGGAGCGCGACCGCGACGCCTTCACCTATTACCACCAGACGTTCGGCGAGGCGTATCCTCAGGCGCGCCGCGACCCGCCCGTCCGGGCGGCGCGGCGGCTGCACGACCTGGAACGCGCGCAGGACGCCTACGACGCGCAGCGGGCGTTCGACGACCCGCTGGTCATGGCCGAGCACCGGCTGAACGGCCAGGCGTTCGGCGGGACGGTCACCGGGTGCGACCCGACCCGGCTCGACGAGACGGGCAAGCGGCCGAAGCTCCGGCCCCTGCTGCGGGTCGGCACGCGGGATCCGGTGCGGCTCGACGCCGGGACGACCGTCTGCAACGCGGCACGGCCCGCGCTCAAGGGGAGGATCGTGGAGATCGGGGACGGGTCGGTGCTGCTGGAGCTGACCGGCGGGATGGGCCGCAAGCTCACCCCGGAGCCGGGCGCCGTCCCGCGCGAGGGCGACCGGGTCTGCTTCACGTCGCTGACCGAGGGCTCGTTCGGCGCGGCGAAGTTCCCCGACCGCGAGGACACGCCGTGGACGCACGGCGGTCCGCCCGGCGAGTACGTGCCGACCGACGAGGACGCCGAAGAGGAATGGTCGTGACCGAACACGCGGGCCGCCGCCTGGTGCCGGTGGCGGCGGAAGGTCTCCAGCCGTCCGCGCTGGATCCCGGGCAGGCGGCGGGGCGGGTCGTGGACGACGTCCTCGCCGATCTCGCCGGCGGGCATCGCGGCGTGGTGGTCGACTCGCCCCCCGGGGCGGGCAAGTCGACGCTGGTCGTCCGCGCCGCCGCGCACCTGGCCGAGGCCGGCGAGCGGCTGATGATCGTGGCGCAGACGAACGAGCAGGTCGACGACCTCATCGAGCGGATCGCGGACAGGCATCCCGAGATCACGCTGGGACGGCTGTCGGCGTCGGGGTACGTGCCGTCCGAGCGGGTGCTGGCGCGTCCGTCCGTGCGGATCGCGCAGAAGGCCGCCGATCTCGCCGAGCGCACCGTGGTGATCGCGACGGCGGCGAAATGGGCGACGCTGCCGGACGGCTCCTGGCCGTGGGCGATCGTCGACGAGGCGTACCAGATGCGCTCGGACATGCTGCTGCGCATCGCGCGCCGGTTCGAGCGGGCGCTGTTCGTCGGCGACCCCGGGCAACTCGACCCGTTCTCCACGGTGGAGGTCGAACGCTGGGCGGGGCTGACGTGGGACCCGATGCGCAGCGCCGTGTCCGTCCTGCTCGCGCACAACCCGGAACTGCCCGTCCACCGGCTGCCGGTGTCGTGGCGGCTGCCCGCGTCGGCCGCGCCCGTCGTGTCCCGGGCGTTCTACCCGTTCACCGGGTTCCGCGCCGGGACGGGGCCGGGCGACCGCCGCCTGGAGTTCGGCGCGCGCGGCATGGGCACCACCTACGACCGGGCGCTCGAAGAGGCCGCGGCGACCGGCTGGGCCCTGTACGAGCTGCCGGCGCGGCACACGCTGCGCACCGACGCCGAGGCGGTCCGGGTGACGGCGGCGCTCGCCGTCCGGCTGCTGCAACGCGGCCCCGTCGCGCACTCCGAGCAGGGGTCGAGCCCGGTGGGCGCCGCCCGCGTCGCGATCGGCGCCGCGCACCGCGACCAGGTCACCGCGATCCGCGCCGCGCTCGGCCCGCACGGCGACGGCATCACCGTCGACACCGCGAACCGGCTGCAGGGCCGCGAGTACGACGTGACGGTCGTCCTGCATCCGCTGTCGGGTCGTCGCGACGCCACCGCGTTCCACCTGGAGTCGGGGCGGCTCTGCGTCCTCGCGTCGCGGCACCGGCACGCGTGCGTGGTGGTGGCGCGCGCGGGCATCCCCGAGCTGCTGGACGCGCACCCGTCCGCGGAGCCGGTGCACCTCGGCGTGCCGGTGAAGTTCCCGGACGGGTGGGAGGCGAACCAGTCGGTCCTCGCCCACCTGGCCGGGCATCGCGTCGTGGGAGGCTGAGCCGCGGGGGCTGAGTGGCGAGAGGCTGGGGCCTGTTCGTGGTTTGGATCACTGTATGGCTGGGAGGCCGCGCAGCCAGCCGATGCATCCGCGCAGTCAGCGGCAGCCCGCGGGTGTCGACCGCCAGGTGTCGTTTGCGGCGGTTGAGCTTCTTGCCTGCCGTCATGACCGCGGTCGGCCTTGGCGACCGTTTCGGCGGCTTTGACCGACTGGCCGTCGACGATGACGGTGACCGGGCGGGCGCAGCGGCCGGCGGGGCGGCGGACCTGCTCGCGCAACTGGCCGCACAGCTGGCCGTGCAGCATTGCCACCACTCCGGTCCGCGCCCAGCGAGCGAACCATTTGACGAGCGGACCGGTGACCTGTCGTGTCCGCCGGCAAAACCCTTCCCTGCGGACGATCTCCACCTAAGGCCCAGGAGATAGAGGCCGACCAGGAGCGACGGCGCCAGGTGTAGGCACTGACGCAGAACGGCTCCCGGCAACGGGAGCCGTTCTTTTCGTTCTGAACCGGAGCAACCCATGATCTTCGAGAGATTGAAGACAGGCACTCAAGTGCCTGTTCCCGGAATCTCGGGCAAGGCGTCAGCCTCACCGGACCTGGCCAGGGCGTAGTCGATCAACGTGCGTCGTTCGCGGCGGTGTAACCGGACCCGACGTTCTGAACGTCGCCGGCGGGCATGCGACTCCCCCTCAACGTCATCGGGCCCGTCGGGGCGGGTTTTCCCCGCCGGCCTGCACCGGCTACGGCCCGAACATCCTGAACGTCGCGGTGCACTGGCGACCGCACTGCCTCAGCGGTCACGCCGCCGGTAGGCGGCGCCGAGATGGCGTCGGCCGAGTAAGAGCGGTCCCGGTCGAGGACGCTGACACGGTGGGCCCGCCGGCTTTCGGCCGCGTCGCTGGTGGTGAGCAGCACGGTCTTGCCGGCTGCGGCCACGTGGTGCAGCGTCGCCCAGATTCGGTGGACCGTTCCCCCATCCAGGCCGGACGTGGGCTCGTCCAGGAACAGCACGTCCGAGCGGTTCACCATCGCCAGCGACAGGTCGAGCAGCCGCCGCTCACCTGCCGTCAGCCGCTCGAACCGCACCCCGGCGACCTTCTCCAGTCCGGTCAGGGCGAGCGCCTCGTCCACCGTCAGCGGGTCCAGTGTCCAGCGCCGCCAGGCTTCGAGGACCTCAGTGACGGTGAGGCCGGGGAACAGGCCGCCGTCTCGCCACACCGTGCCGACCCGCAGCCCGTCCCGCTCGGCGTAGGGATCGGCGCCCCGGAGCCGGACCCGGCCACCGCAGGGCCTCCGGAGGCCGGCCAACGCCTCCAGCGCCAGGGTCTTTCCGGCCCCCCGGTGGCCGAGTAGCGCGTGAATCTCGCCTTCCGGCACCGCCAGCGACAAGCCCCCGGCCACCAGGCCGCCTGAGCTGACGCGCAAGTCGCGTGCCTCGACCACGATCGTGTTCATCCTCGTTCCTCCCGCGCCGTGCGGCTTTCGGTCCTTCCGGAGCGTCCGCGTAGTACGAGGCTATGGAGGCGACCCGCCGGTAACCGCCTGAACTGGCCGAGCGTTCGCAGTCCGTAAGATCATCGGAACGTGGGCGCCCCTGTGCCACCGAGCCCGGGCAGGCTTATGGCCGGACGTTCGGCCGTACGGGGGCCTGCTGCGTACGCTCGGAGCCATGAGCGAGCACCAGGACGACGCTGCCGAGCGGCGTGCCGAGTTGCATCGGCTCGTTGGCGGGTACTGACGAAACCCTCTGACCAGCGGCAGCAACCGCACATCGGGGAGCGTCTATGCGGGCCCCGCGGTCGCGGACCAGCGGCCGTTGCGCCGGTCGATGCTGATCGGATGGTCGAAGCAGGCGCTGACCAGCTCCGTCGTGAGCACCTCGTCGGCCGGGCCCGAGGCGAGCACCCGCCCCTCCCGCAGCAGCAGGGCGTGGCTGGTGCTGACGGGCAGTTCCTCCAGATGGTGCGTGACGAGCACGGTCGCCAGGTCGGGACGGTCGGCTCTTGCCCGCGCCGTTCGGGCCGATCAGCGCCCAGTGCTCGCCCCGCAGCACGGTCATCGTGACACGGTCGAGGAGCGGCCGCCGCTCGCAGACCAGATCGATCTTGTCGGCGTCCAGCACGACGTTCGACACGGGACCTTCCGTTCAAGGATTCGGCATGGGGGCACGCTGGGAGTGTGCGGCGGTGCGGGGACGCCGGGGGCCGGGATCGCCGGGGCGGCGCGCCGGTGACGATCTTCAACGTATCCGAGAGGCTCCGACGGGTACGACGGAGGCGTCCGGCCGGATACTGTGAGACCCGGTGCCTCAGCGATCAGGGGAGGGACATGGAGGACATCGGCCTCATGTGCGCCCGCTGCGGCGGCGAGGTGCACGACGTGACGCACAACCGCGAGGGTTCGCTCGACGGCGTCGGCTACCGCCACAACCGGCGGGTCGAGCCGTGGGACCACGAGCTGGAGCTGGCGGTCGGCGAGCCCCTCCCGCGGGAGCCGGGCTGCGACTTCTGCGGCGCGTCCGGGCCGAGCTGGCTCTACTACCCCACGCTCGACCCCGACGACACCGACATGTTCGAGGTCGAGCTGGACACCACCGACCTCTCGGACGACGACACCGCCGTGGCCGTCCTGAACATGCTCTACCCGTGGTACGCGTGCGACACGTGCTCCGTCCTCGTCGCCGACCGCAACATCGACGTCCTCATCGACCGCGCCCTCGACCGCACTCCCGTCCCGGAGGACGGCCCCGTCGACGAGGAGACCGTCCGCGCACGCCTCCAGGGCTCCCTCTCGGTCTTCTTCACCACCCGACCCGGCCGCCCCCAGCCCTCACGGGCCGTATAGCCCGCGCGCTCGGCCCCGGCGCCCGGGCGCCCGGCGATTCGAACCAGGTTCGGGGGTGCGGCGGCGGAATGTCGGGCGGGGTCAATAGGATCTAAGCCGTTTTGGTGTGGTGATAGTACGGGGGAACGTCAGGTGATCATTGACGAACGTTTCCACGGGCCGGACGGGTCCGGGAACGGCGGATACGTCGCGGGGCGCCTCGCGGGGCGGGTGCTGATCGACACGGTGACGGTGGCGCTGCGGCAGCCGCCGCCGCTGGACACCGAGCTGACCGTCACGACGGAGGACGAGCGGGGGCACAGCGCGCGGCTGTGGGACGGCGACCGGCTGATCGCGGAGGCGCTCGCGGGGGCGATCGTCGTGCCGCCGATCGCGCCCGTCCCGTTCGAGCGGGCGGTGGAGGCGGCGGAGAAGTTCCGGACGCAGGAGAACCACCCCTTCCCGGGCTGCTTCGTGTGCGGGCCTGACCGGGAGCCCGGCGACGGGCTCCGGCTCGAGCCGGGGCCGGTCGGCGAGGGGACCGTCGCGGCGCCGTGGGTTCCGGAGCGGGTGCCCGAGCGGGAGCTCGTGTGGGCGGCGCTCGACTGCCCGGGCGGCTGGTCGTTCGACGTGGCGGGCCGCCCGGCGGTCCTCGGCACCATGACCGCGCAGGTGATGGACGTCCCCGAGGCCGGCGAGCGGTGCGTCGTGATGGGGCGCGCGCGCAGCCGCGAGGACCGCAAGATGCACGCGGCGACGGCGCTCTACGGGGCGGACGGGCGGCTGCTCGGCCGCGCCGAGCAGATCTGGATCGAGATCGACCCCGAGGTTTTCGGCCGCTGAACCGGTCGGCCGGCCGGTGATCCGCAGCCGGCCGACCGGATCCGGTTCCGCATGTGTCGTGCGAATGTGTCGTCCGACGCTGTAATCTCGGCCGGATCCGCTGTTCAATCTGAGCTTCCGCGGATACGGAGGCGCGACACATGGGCGAAGACGGGTTACTCATCCTGGCCCTGGCGGCCCTGGCGGCCTACACGGGCATCCACTGGGGGCGGGCGCGACGCTCCGTGACGGATCTGCGGCTCGGCCGGCGGCGGGCCGTCACGCTGCGGCAGGGCGTGGCGCGCGAACCCGGCCACGTCATGCTGGTCATCATCGGATCGGCGCTGGCGCTCTTCCTGGCCGTCAGGTACGGCTGAGCCCCGGACGGACGTCCGCCCAGGGCACGCGCGGCCGGGTCAGGGGCCCGCGAAGAGCGGGTCCTCGCGGTCCACGCCGTTCAGGGGACGGCCGTGGTTCTGCGCGTCGCGGCCCGGCGCCCGGTGGCCGCCGGTGTTCGAGCCCGGCGTTCCGTTCGGGGTGGGGGCGTCGCTCGGGAGGGGCGCCGCCAGCGGCATCGGCGGGGCACTGGTCGGCACGGGGGCGTGCGGGGCCGACCCGCCGATCGGGGGCAGGCCGGGCGGCAGACCGGCGGGTTGCCGTCCGGCGGCTTGCGGCCCGGTGAGCTGCGGTCCGGTGAACTGCGGACCGGCGGGTTGCGGCACGCCCGGCGGGGGCATCGGGGGGCCGCCGCCCGGCATCCGGCCGCCCGGCGGCATGCTGGACGACAGCGTGTGGTGCGTGAACTGGTCGATCTGGCGGCGGGCGCGGTCGGCCTCGGCGCGGGCGGCGTCGCGCTCCTCGGCGAGGGCGGTGAGCGCCGCCTGCTGCTCGGCGACCGACTGCGAGAGCTGCCGCAGCTGGACGGCCTGGTCGTTGATCTCGCCGGTCAGCTCGTCCCGCTCCGCCAGCGCGGCCTTGGCCTGCGCCTGGGCGGCGTCGCGTTCCTTGGCGGCCTCGTCGGCGCGCGCGTTGGCGCGGACGACCTCCGCCTCGGCCTCGGACTGGGCGCGCAGCGCGGTGGTGCGCTCGGCCTCGGCCTTGCTCGCGGCCTGCATGGCGCGCTGCCGCTGCGCCTCGGTGTCGCGCATGGCGTTGCGCAGGTCCTCGGCGCCCTGCTTGGCGACGGCGGCCTCCACGCGCTGCGACTCGGCGGCGCCCTCGGCCTCGGCGAGCTTGGCGTGCAGGCCGACGAGCTCGGCTCGCGCGGACTCCAGCGCGGCGAGCAGCTCGGTCTCGCGGGCGGCGACGCGGTCGCGCTCGCTCTCCGCGGCGAGCTTGGCCGTCATCGACTGCTGCGCGACCTGGTGTGCCTCCTCCCACGCCTGCTGGGCGGCGTCGCGCTTGGCGGTGGCGACCCTGGCCTCCTCCAGGGCGCGGCCGGCCTCCTGCTCGGCGCCCTCCGCGCGCTTGCGGGCGGTGGACGCCTCCTGCCACGCCTCCTCGGCCCGGCGCTGGGAGGCGTCGCGCTCGCTCTGCGCGATGGCGAGCTCCCGGGCGGCCTCGGCGCGCACCTCGGCGACGCGGCGCTCCACGCCGGCGACGCTCAGCTCGGAGGTCAGCGAATCGGCGAGCAGGTCGGCGGCCTTCTCCAGCCGCTCGACCATCTCCCAGGCGGAGGCGACCTGCCCGGTGAGGCCCGGCGCGTCCCGGCCCCGGTCGCGGCGCTCGCGGGCCTCGCGGGCGCAGACGCCGTCGTTGTCCCGGCAGTAGCGGACGGCCCGGACGGCTCCCACGGGCTGCGGGACGGGACGTCCGCAGTTCGCGCACGGCCATACCGTGACCGGCTCGCCCATGCGGGCGACCGCCGTCCCGGTGGATTCCCCCGCGCCCTCGGAGACCGCGCCGACCTGGGGAGCCGCGGCCGTCTCCTCGGGGCCGCTATTGTCGCGCTCTTCGATGTTAGGCATGGAATGAACCTTACGCACTGATCGAAGTCACTGCAGTGACTTGGGGGCTAGATGTGGCGCCCACGTCGCGGAGGAGTGAGCGGCGAAGCGGTCGGTGGCCTCGACCAGGCGGGCGCGCGTGCCTGGCTCGGAGCCGCCGTGCCCGGCGTCCTCGACGATGTGGAACTCCGCCTCGGGCCACGCCCGGTGCAGATCCCACGCCTGGTCCGGTGGCGTCTTCATGTCGTAGCGGCCGTTGACGATCACGGCGGGGATGTGCCGGATGCGGTCGACGCCCGCGAGCAGCCCCTCCTCCGGGAGGAAGCCGCGGTTGGAGATGTAGTGGTGGGTGATGCGGGCGAACGCAAGGACGGTGGCGTCGTCCAGGTCCGGCGGCGGGACGGGCAGCAGCGTGTTGGCGGACATCTCCCAGGCCATCCAGGCACGGGCGGCGGGGACGTGCACGGCCGGGTCCGGATCGCCGATCCGGCGGCCGTAGGCGGCGAGCAGGTCGTCCCGCTCGGCGGGCGGGATCGCGTCCCGGAACTCCGCCCACTCGGCCGGGAAGAGGTGCGCCGCGCCGGTCGGGGTGAACCCCCACGCCTCGTCGGGCGGGCGCACGAGGTAGACGCCGCGCAGCACGATCTCGGTGACGCGCTCCGGGTGCGCCTGCGCGTAGGCGAGCGCGAGGGTGCTGCCCCAGCTCCCGCCGAACACGAGCCACCGGTCCACGCCGAGGTGCTCGCGCAGCCGCTCGATGTCGTCCACCAGGCGCGCCGTGACGTTGTGCTCCAGCGACACGGACGGGTCGCCGGCGTGCGGGAGGCTCCGCCCGCAGCCCCGCTGGTCGAACAGGACGATCCGGTAGGCGGCCGGGTCGAAGAACCGCCGGTTGTCGGGGAGCACGCCGCCGCCGGGGCCGCCGTGCAGGAACACCGCGGGCTTTCCGTCCGGGTTCCCGCACGTCTCCCAGTGGATCCGGTCGCCGTCGCCGACGTCCAGGAGCCCCGAGTCGTACGGCTCGATCGGCGGGTAATACTCCCTCAATGCCATGATCCAGTCATACCAGGCGAACGATCATGGTCGTCCGGTGAAGCTCGCGCCCGTCCGGCGGACCTGCGCGCTCCGGTCAGAGCTGGGCCATCGCCTTGCGGATGCGCTTGTCGGAGACGGGGAAGCGGGTCCCGAGCTGCTGGGCGAAGAGGCTGACGCGCAGTTCCTCCAGCATCCAGCGGATCTGCCGGGGCGGCTCCTCCTCGCGGCGGGACGGATGCAGGCGGCGCAGCGTCTGCTCGTACTCCTGCTTCAGGACGTCGACCTGGTGCGCGAGCATCCGGTCGCGTCCCGGGTTCTCCGGGAGCTTGTCGAGCCTGATCTGGAGGGCGCGCAGGTAGCGGGGCAGGTCGGCCAGCCGCGCCCAGCCCGTCGCGGTGACGAAACCGGGCTGGATCAGCGCGCCGAGATGGCCGCGGACGTCGGTCAGCGCGGGGACGAGCGTGAGGCTCGTCGTGCCGCGCAGCCGCCGGTCGACCTCGTGGGCGTCGGCCAGGATCCGCTCGACCAGAGCGACGATCTGGGCCGTCGCGTCGTGCAGGTCGGCGCGGACGCGGTCGTACAGGACGCGGAAGCCGTCCTCGTCCCAGGCGGGCCCGCCCGCCTCGGCGATGAGCCGGTCGGCGGCGGCGGTGACGCAGTCGTCGAACAGCGCCGCGACGGAGCCGTGCGGGTTGTGGCTGAGCGCCAGCTTGCCCTTGTTGGTCAGGCGGCCCTGGATGAGCTTGACCGGTGACGGTGCGTTCAGCAGGACCAGCCGGCGCGTTCCGAGCCACATGGCGCTGCGCTGCTCGGCCTCCGTCTCGTACATGCGGACGGCGACCGTGTCGCCCTCGTCGGTGAGCGCCGGGTACGCCTTGACGTCGTAGCCGTTCTGCTTCTGCTCGTAGGTGCGGGGCAGCTCCCCGATCGTCCACCCGGTGAGGCCGGAGCGCTCGATCGTGGACGCGGCCTTCGACAGCGTCCCGCGCACCTGGCCGGCGAGTCGGCGTTTCAGCTCGTCCAGGCCGGTGCCCTCGCCGAGGGTGCGGCCCCGGTCGTCCACGACGCGGAACGTGATGCGCAGGTGGGCGGGCAGCCGTGAGGTGTCCCACGCCTCCCGGGCGAGGGGGACGCTCGTCATCGCGGTCAGTTCGCGTTCCAGCGCGTCCAGCAGCGGCTCGGTGCGCGGCGCGACGCGGTCGAGGACCTTGCGGGCGTAGTCGGGCGCCGGGACGAAGTTCACGCGCAGCTGCTTCGGCAGCGACCGGATCAGCTCGGTGACCAGCTCGGCGCGCAGGCCCGGCACCTGCCACTCGAACCCGTCCGGACGGACCTGGTTGAGTACCTGGACGGGGATGTGCACGGTCACGCCGTCGGCGTCGGCGCCGGGCTCGAACTGGTAGGTGAGGCGCAGGCGCAGCGGGCCCTGCTTCCACACGTCCGGGTAGTCGGACTCGCTGACCCCGCCCGCGGTCTCGTTGATGAGCATCGACTTCTCGAACCCGAGCAGGTCGGGGTCGGAGTGCCGCGCCTTCTTCCACCAGGAGTCGAAGTGCCGCCCCGAGACGACGTCCTCGGGGATCCGCTCGTCGTAGAAGTCGAAGAGGGTCTCGTCGTCGACCAGGATGTCGCGGCGCCGGGCGCGGTGCTCCAGCTCCTCGACCTCGTCCAGCAGGGCGCGGTTGTCGTGGAAGAAGCGGTGGCGGGTCTCCCAGTCGCCCTCGACCAGCGCGTGCCGGATGAACAGCTCGCGGGACAGCGCCGGGTCGATGCGGCCGTAGTTGACGGGGCGGTCGGCGACGATCGGCACCCCGTAGAGGGTGACCTTCTCGCGCGCCATCACCGCCGCCTGCTTCTTCGACCAGTGCGGCTCGCTGTAGGCGCGCTTGACGAGGTGCTGCGCGAGCGGCTCGATCCAGTCGGGCTCGATCTTGGCGTTGACCCGTCCCCAGAGCCGGGACGTCTCGACCAGCTCCGCCGACATGACCCAGCGCGGCGGCTTCTTGAACAGCGAGGATCCGGGGAACACGGCGAACCGGGCGCCGCGCGCGCCGAGGTACTCCTGGCCCCGGCGCTGCTTGTCCTTCTTCTCGGCGTCGATGAGCCCGATGTGCGACAGGAGGCCCGCGAGCAGCGAGGTGTGGATGCGGTCGGGCGGCGCGTCGGCGGTGTTGAGCGTGACGCCGAGCGACTTGGCGACCTGCTTGAGCTGGCCGTGCAGGTCCTGCCATTCCCGGACGCGCAGGAAGTGCAGGAACTCGTTCTTGCACATCCGGCGGAACGCGCTGCCCGACAGCTCCTTCTGCTGCTCGCGCAGGTAGTTCCACAGGTTCAGGTAGGCGAGGAAGTCGGAGGTGGGGTCGGCGAACCGGCGGTGCCTGTCGTCGGCCGCCTGCTGGTGTTCGGCCGGACGTTCGCGCGGGTCCTGGATGGACAGCGCCGACGCGATGACGAGGACCTCGCGCACGCAGCCGTTCCTGTCGGCCTCCAGCACCATGCGGGCGAGCCGCGGGTCGACGGGAAGCTGGGCGAGGCGGCGGCCGAGCGGGGTGAGGCGCTTGCGCGGGTCCTTCTCGGCCGGGTCGATCGCGCCCAGCTCGTGCAGCAGGTCGACGCCGGCCTTGACGTTGCGGCGGTCCGGCGGCTCCACGAACGGGAACGCGGCGATGTCGCCGAGGCCGAGCGAGGTCATCTGCAGGATGACCGACGCGAGGTTCGTGCGCAGGATCTCCGGGTCGGTGAACTCCGGGCGGGACTCGAAGTCCTCCTCGGAGTACAGCCGGATGCACACGCCCTCGGAGACGCGTCCGCAGCGTCCCTTGCGCTGGTTCGCCGAGGCCTGCGACACCGGCTCGATCGGGAGCCGCTGCACCTTCAGCCGGTGGCTGTAGCGGGAGATGCGGGCGGTGCCGGGGTCGACGACGTACTTGATGCCGGGAACGGTCAGCGACGTCTCGGCCACGTTCGTGGCGAGCACGACGCGCCGCCCGCGGTGCGGCTGGAACACCCGGTGCTGCTCGGCGGCCGACAGCCGCGCGTACAGCGGCAGCACCTCGGTGGCGCTCTTGCGCCGCGTGAAGTGCTTGGTCAGCGCGTCGGCGGTGTCGCGGATCTCCCGCTCGCCGCTGAGGAACACCAGCACGTCGCCCGGAGCCTCGCGGCCCAGCTCGTCCACCGCGTCGGTGATCGCCTGGATCTGGTCGCGGTCGGGGTCGGCGGACGGGTCGTCGGGGTCGGTGACGGGCCGGTACCGGACCTCCACCGGATAGGTGCGCCCCGACACCTCCACGATGGGCGCGTTCCCGAAGTGCTGCGAGAACCGCTCGGGGTCGATCGTCGCCGAGGTGATGATCACCTTGAGGTCGGGACGCCGCGGCAGGATCTCCTTGACGTAGCCGAGCAGGAAGTCGATGTTGAGGCTGCGCTCGTGCGCCTCGTCGATGATCAGCGTGTCGTACTGGCGGAGCAGCCGGTCGGTCTGGATCTCGGCGAGCAGGATGCCGTCGGTCATCAGCTTGACGAGCGTGTCGTCGCTGGACCGGTCGGTGAAGCGCACCTTGTAGCCGACGGCGTCGCCGAGCCCGGTGCCGAGCTCCTCGGCGATGCGGTCGGCGACCGTCCGCGCCGCCAGCCGCCGCGGTTGGGTGTGCCCGATCGAGCCGAGCACGCCCCGGCCCAGCTCCAGGCAGATCTTGGGGATCTGGGTGGTCTTGCCGGACCCCGTCTCGCCCGCGACGATCACGACCTGGTGGTCGCGGACCGCATCGAGGATGTCGTCCTTCTTCTGCGCGACGGGCAGCTCGGTCGGGTAGGTGATCGCGGGCACGGCGAGGCGCCGCCGCTCGACGCGCCGCTCGGCGGCCTCGACGTCGGCGGTGATCTCCTCGGCGGCCTTCGCGCGGCGCGCGGCGTCCCGCGTCTTCTGCACACCGTCGATCCGGCGGCGCAGCCGGTGCTGGTCGCGCAGCATCAGCTGTGGCAGGCGCGCGCGCAGGCCGGCGAGCGGCGATTCCAAACTCGTCCCCATAACCATCGACAAGGATAAGGTTCCGGGCCCCCGGTCCCGCTCACCCCACAAACCTTCGCACCGTAGCCGGAACGCCCCATGCGACGCGATCCATTTTCCGGCGGCTACAACGCTCCCTGCCCTGGCCGCATTCCGCGCCGGGGCCGCCGCCGGACGCCGCGCCGGCCCCGGGGCGCGGTCAGCCCGCGCCGTAGACGGGCTCGGGCGCGGGGGCCTTCGCCAGGAGGTCCTTGACGACGTCGCCGACCTCGGCCGGTTCCCACTTGGCGCCCTTGTCGGCCGTGGGGCCGTGCCGGAAGGCGTCCATCACGCAGATCTTGCCGCCCTCGGCTTCGAAGACCCGGCCCGTCACGTCGCGGGACCCGGCCGATCCGAGCCAGACGACGAGCGGCGAGACGTTCTCGGGTGCCATCGCGTCGAACTCGCCCTCCGCGGGGGCCGCCATCGTCTGCGCGAAGACCTCCTCGGTCATCCGGGTGCGGGCTGCGGGCGCGATCGCGTTGACGGTCACGCCGTAGCGGCCGAGTTCGGCGGACGCGACGAGGGTCAGCCCGACGATCCCGGCCTTGGCGGCGGAGTAGTTGCCCTGGCCGACGCTGCCGAGCAGCCCGGCGCCGGAGGAGGTGTTGATGACGCGGGCGTCGACGGGCCGGCCCGCCTTGCTCTCGGCGCGCCAGTGGCGTCCGGCGTGCTTGAGCGGCAGGAAGTGGCCCTTGAGGTGGACGCGCATGACGGCGTCCCACTCGTCCTCGCCCAGGTTGATCAGCATGCGGTCGCGCAGGAACCCGGCGTTGTTGACGAGGACGTCCAGCCGCCCGAACGCGTCGATCGCCGCGGCGACCAGTGCGGCGGCGCCCTCGTCGGTGGCGATGTCATCGGTGCTGGCGACCGCCCTGCCGCCGAGCGCCTCGATCTCCCGGACGACGTCGTGCGCGGGCCCCCCGGAGGCGTCGCCGGTGCCGTCCCGCGCCACGCCCAGGTCGTTGACGACGACGAGGGCGCCCTCGCGGGCGAACTCCAGCGCGTGCGCGCGGCCGAGCCCGCGTCCGGCGCCGGTGACGGCGACCACCCGGTCCTTGCAGATCATCGCGATTCCTCCTTGTTGACGGTGGCGGCGTCCAGGAAGGCGGGGCGCTCTCCCCCGCCGTGGACCAGCATCGACGCGCCGGTGACGTAGGACGCCAGGTCGGATGCCAGGAAGGCGCAGGCGGTGCCGATCTCGTAGGGGTCGGCGAGCCGGCCGAGCGGGACGGTCCGCCCGATCGCGGCGACGCCGTCCTCGTCCCCGTAGTGCAGGTGCGCCAGTTCGGTGCGGACCATCCCGAGGATCAGCGTGTTGACCCGGATGTGCGGCGCCCACTCGACGGCCAGGGACTGGGTCAGGCCGTGCAGGCCGGCCTTCGCGGCGCCGTAGGCGGAGGTGCCGGGCGAGGGCCGCACCCCGCTCACGCTCCCGATGTTGATGACCGAGCCGCCGCCCGCCTCCAGGATCTTCGGCTGGAGCACCCGGGCCATGATCAGCGCGGAGGTCAGGTTCAGCTCAATGATCTTGAGATGGGTGCGCAGCTCGCCCTCGGCGAGCGGCAGGTAAGGACCGCCGCCCGCGTTGTTGACCAGCACGTCGACGCGGTCCAGCCCGTCGGCGAACGCCTGCGCGGCGTCCGGGTCGCGCACGTCCAGCGACGCGAACCGCGCCGTCCGCCCGCCCGCCTCGGGCAGCGAATCGGGCTCGCGCCGGGCGACCGCGACGACGTCGGCGCCCGCCTCCAGCAGGGCGCGGCTGATCCCGGCCCCGACCCCGCGCACGCCGCCGGTGACCACGGCGGTCCTGCCGGCCAGGTCGAGCGTCAGTGACATTCCGCCTCCTCTGTGCACCTCTGCTACCTTCTGTTCTAACAAATGTTTGGTGGAAAGGTAGCGCATGGGAGTCTCCACCACGACCCTGGACGGGGTCGCCGAGATCGTCGTGGACGCGCCGCCGGTCAACGCACTGACCGTCGCGGGCTGGTACGAGCTGGCCGACGCGGTGCTCGCGGCGGGCCGCGACCCCGAGGTCGGCGCGGTCGTGCTCCGGGCCGAGGGCCGGGGCTTCAACGCGGGCGTCGACATCAAGGAGATGCAGAACAGCGAGGGCCACACCGCCCTCGTCGGCGCGAACCGCGGCTGTTACGCGGCGTTCGCGGCCGTCTACGACTGCGAGGTCCCGGTCGTCGCCGCGGTCCACGGCTTCTGCCTGGGCGGCGGGATCGGGCTGGCCGGCAACGCCGACATCGTGATCGCCTCGCAGGACGCCTACTTCGGCCTGCCGGAGGTGGACCGGGGCGCCCTCGGCGCCGCGACCCATCTGGCCCGGCTCGTCCCGCAGCACCTGATGCGCGCGATGGTCTACACGTGCCGCAGCGTCACGGCGGAGGAGCTGCACCACCACGGCTCGGTGCTGGAGGTCGTCCCGGCGGACGAGCTGCGCGCCAAGGCCATGGAGGTCGCCGCGAACATCGCCGCCAAGGACCGCTACGTCATCCGGCGGGCCAAGGAGTCGCTGAACGGCATCGACCCGATCGACGTCAAGCGCAGCTACCGCTACGAGCAGGGCTTCACCTTCGAGCTCAACCTGGTCGGCGCCGGCGACGAGCACCGTGACGCCTTCGTCGCGAAGGGGGCGAAATGAGCAGCAAGGTGATGTCGCCGGACGAGGTCGCCGCCTCGCTGGAGAGCGGCATGACGGTCGGGATCGGCGGCTGGGGGTCGCGGCGCAAGCCGATGGCCCTCGTCCGCGCCATCCTCCGCTCCCCCGTCACCGACCTGACGGTGGTGACGTACGGGGGCCCGGACGTGGGGCTGCTGTGCGCGGCCGGCAAGATCCGGCGGCTGGTCACCGCGTTCGTGACAATGGACTCGATCCCGCTGGAGCCGCACTTCCGGCAGGCGCGGGAGTCCGGGACGATCGAGCTGACCGAGTACGACGAGGGCATGTTCATGTTCGGGCTGTACGCGGCGGCGCACGGCCTGCCGTTCCTGCCCACCCCGGTCGGGCTCGGCTCGGACGTCCTGAAGGTCAACCCGGAGCTGAGGACGATCCGGTCGCCGTACGAGGACGCGACCGAGCTCGTCGCCGTCCCGGCCCTCAAGATGGACGTGGCGCTGGTCCACATGAACCGTGCGGACGCGCGCGGCAACGCCCAGTACCTCGGCCCCGACCCCTACATGGACGACCTGTTCGCCAAGGCCGCCGGCCGCACGTACGTATCGTGCGAGCGGCTCGTCGACACGGCCGACTTCGCCAAGGAGGGGCCGGTGCAGTCGATGCTGATCAGCCGGTCGCACGTCGCGGGCGTCGTCGAGACGCCGAACGGGGCGCACTTCACCGACTGCGTGCCCGACTTCGGGCGGGACGAGAAGTTCCAGAGGCTCTACGCGCAGTCGGCGGCCGACCCGGAGAAGTGGGCGGCGTTCACCGGCCGGTTCCTGTCCGGCGACGAGGCCGCCTACCAGGACGCCGTCCGGGTCTGGCGGGAGGAGAACCGATGAGCGACATCACGCGTGCGGAGGTGTGCGCGGCGGCGTGCGCCGACCTGTTCCGGGGCGACGGGGAAATCGTCGCGGCGGCGGTGGCCGGGTTCGTGCCGATGCTGGGGTCCCGGCTGGCGCGGTCCACGTTCGCGCCCGACCTGCTGACCACCGACGGCGGGCCGTCGCTCAGCGCCGAGCCGGTGCCGCTCGGCTCGTCCGCGGCGACGGTCGAGGGCTGGCTGCCGTTCCGCGACCACCTGTGGCTCGTCCTGAACGGGCGGCGGCACGTGGTGATGGGGCCGAGCCAGATCGACGCGCACGGCAACACCAACATCTCGTGCATCGGCGACTGGGAGCGGCCCGCCCGGCAGCTCCTCGGGGTGCGCGGCGGGCCCGGCAACACGTTGCTGAACCCGACGAGCTACTGGGTGCCGAAGCACTCGACGCGGGTGTTCACCGAGAAGGTCGACATGGTCAGCGGCGTCGGCTGGGACCGGGGCGCGCACGAGATCCGCGCCGTGGTGACCAACCTCGCGGTCCTCGACTTCGACACCCCGGACCGGCGGATGCGGCTGCGCTCCGTCCACCCGGGCGTGAGCGCCGAGGACGTGGTGGCCGCCACCGGCTTCGAGCTCGCCGTCCCGGACGAGGTGCCCGAGACGCGGCTGCCGGACGACACCGAACTGCGGATCATGCGCGAGGTGCTCGACCCGAAGGGCCTGCGCGAGCGGGAGGTCCCGTCCTGATGGAGCAGGTGCTCGATACACCGCTGACCCGGCTCACGGGCGTGCGGCACCCGGTCGTCCAGACCGGCATGGGATGGGTGGCCGGACCGAAGCTCGTGACGGCCGTGGCGAACGCCGGCGGGCTCGGGATCCTCGCGTCGGCGACGATGACCCTGGACCAGCTCGCGGACGCGATCCGCGAGGTCAAGGAGCGCACGGACGCTCCGTTCGGGGTCAACCTGCGGGCCGACGCCGGGGACGCGGGCGACCGCATCGACCTCCTGATCAAGGAGGGCGTGAAGGTCGCCTCGTTCGCGCTGGCCCCGAAGAAGGAGCTGATCGCCAAGCTGAAGGACGCCGGGCTCGTCGTGATCCCGTCCGTCGGCGCGCGGCGGCACGCGGAGAAGGTCGCCGGCTGGGGCGCCGACGCCGTGCTCGTCCAGGGCGGCGAGGGCGGCGGCCACACCGGCGCCGTCGCCACCACCCTGCTGCTGCCGCAGGTCGTGGACGCGGTCGACATCCCGGTCATCGCGGCCGGCGGCTTCTTCGACGGGCGCGGCCTCGCCGCCGCGCTCGCCTACGGGGCGGCCGGCGTCGCGATGGGCACCCGCTTCCTGCTGACCTCCGACAGTTCGGTGCCGGACTCGGTCAAGCAGGTCTACCTGAAGACCGGCGAGACCGTGGTGACGCGGCAGGTGGACGGCATGCCGCACCGGGTGCTGCGCAGCGAGCTGGTCGACACCCTGGAGAGCTCCGGCCGCGTCGGCGGGCTCGTCCGGGCGGTGCGCAACGGCGCCCGGTTCAAGAAGCTGTCCGGGATGTCGTGGCGCGCGATGATCGCCGACGGGAAGGCGATGAAGCACGGCAAGGACCTGTCGTGGTCGCAGGTGCTGATGGCGGCCAACACGCCGATGCTGCTGAAGGCTGCCATGGTGGACGGGCGCCCCGACCTCGGCGTGATGGCGTCCGGCCAGGTGGTCGGCGTCATCGACGACCTGCCCACCTGCGGTGAGCTGATCGACGGCATCGTGAAGCAGACCGCCGACGCGATCGCCGCGCAGGGCTCGTGCCTGGTGCGCCCGGCGGAGTGACCCGGCCGTTCCGAGGGACCCGGCCGGGTCAGGGAACGCGGCCGGGTCAGGGAACGCGGCCGACCGCGCCGAGGTAGGTCGGCCTGGCGAAGTCGAAGTCCCCGCCGCCGCCCGGCCGCCAGTCCTCGACGGGGGTCAGGCCGGGCGGCAGCATTTCGGTGCCCGCGAACAGCGAGCCGATCTGCGCCCGGCTGCGCAGCGTGAAGTTCCCCGCCGTGGTCCGGCTGTAGACGCCGTCGACCTCCGCGAGCTCCTCGTCGTGCCCCTCGCCCGGGAAGACGTGCGAGATGACCAGGTGGCTTCCGGACGGCAGGCCCTCGCACAGCCGGCCGACGATCCGCGCGGCCTCCGCGTCGTCGGAGATGAACTGCACGATGGCGCACAGGATCAGGGCGACCGGCTGGTCGAAGTCGATCCGGGTGCGCAGCGCGGGGTCGGCGAGCAGCGCGTCCGGGTCGCGCAGGTCGCCCTCCAGAACCGTGGTCTGCGGGTTGTCCGCGAGGAGCGCCCGCGCGTGGACGAGCACGATCGGGTCGCTGTCGACGTAGACGATCTGCGCGTCGGGTGCGCTGCGCAGCACGACCTGGTGCACGTTCTCCTGGGTGGGCAGGCCGGTGCCGATGTCGAGGAACTGCCGGATGCCCAGCTCCGCCAGCATTCCCACGGCCCGGCCGAGAAAGGCGCGGTTGGCGCGGGCCGCCAGCCTGACGTCGTTGCCGACCTCCCTGCTGATGGTGATGACCCGGTCCGCGGCCTCCCGGTCGGCGAGGTAGTTGTCCTTGCCGCCCAGGTAGTAGTCGTACATCCGCGCGACGCTCGGCACGCTCGGGTCGACGCCCGCCGGCACCCGCTCGTCACTGCTCACATGTCCACCTCTCTCGACTGCCCAGAGAGATCGAATCATAGGAAAGGCCCTTCCGATCACCTTTCCGATCATCCGGTCAGCGGGATTCTCCCGCGCCGAGTCCGCGCGTGCGGACGCGGGGACGCGGGGACCGCGGCCCGGTCAGTCCTCCAGCAGGCGGCGGCCGATGATCATCTTCTGGATGTCCGCGGTGCCCTCGCCGATCAGCAGCATCGGGGCCTCCCGGTAGAGGCGCTCGACCTCGTACTCCTTGGAGTAGGCGTAGCCGCCGTGGATGCGGAACGCGTCCTCCACGACCTCCTTGCAGTACTCGCTGGCCAGGTACTTCGCCATGCCGGCCTCGAGGTCGTTGCGCTCGCCGGAGTCCTTGCGCCGCGCCGCCATCACCATCATCTGGTGGGCGGCCTCGACCTTGGTGGCCATCTCTGCCAGGCGGAACAGGACGGCCTGGTGCTCGGCGATGGGCCTGCCGAACGTCTCGCGTTGCCGCGCGTAGCCGAGGGCCAGCTCGTAGGCGCGCTTCGCGACGCCGCACCCGCGCGCCGCCACGTTGACGCGGCCCACCTCGACGCCGTCCATCATCTGGTAGAAGCCCCGGCCCGGTGTGCCGCCGAGGATCCGCGCCGACGGGACGCGGTACGCGTCGAAGATCAGCTCGGTGGTGTCGACGCCCTTGTAGCCCATCTTCTCGATCTTGCCGGGGACGGTGAGGCCGGGCGCGACCTCACCGTAGCCGGGGGTCTTGTCGATGAGGAACGTGGTCATGCCCCGGTGGCCCGCTTCGGGGTCGGTCTTGACGAGCGTCGCGACGAGGTTGGCCGAGCCGCCGTTCGTCAGCCACATCTTCTGGCCGTCGATCACGTAGTCGTCGCCGTCCGGGACGGCGCGGGTCGTGATCGCGGACACGTCGGAGCCGCAGCCGGGCTCCGACATCGAGAACGCGCCCCGGATCTCCCCCGTGGCCATCTTCGGCAGGTAGTGCGCCCGCTGTTCGGCCGTCCCGTGGTGGGTGATCATCCAGGCGACGATGAAGTGGGTGTTGACGATGCCGGACACGCTCATCCAGCCGCGCGACAGCTCCTCCACGACCAGCGCGTACGTGAGCAGCGACGCGCCGAGCCCGCCGTGCTCCTCGCCGATCATCAGGCCGAAGAGCCCGAGGTCCTTCATGCCGTCCACGATCGCCTGCGGGTACTCGTCGGCGTGCTCCAGGGCGGTCGCGACAGGAAGGATCTCCTTGTCGACGAACGCGCGGACCGTCGCGATGATCTCCCGCTGCTCGTCCGACAGCCCGTGCGTCTGCTGCAGCCTGCTCACTCCCGCTCCTCCGGCCGGCCCCACCGAAATTTTTTATACGATACGGCGGCCCGCGGGCGGCATCACCCCGGCGGGGTATCCCAGAAGCCCTGTGCCTCCAGGTGGACGGCCAGGAGCGTGCCCGCGTGCCGGATGTGGGCGCGCATCGCCTGCCGCGCGGCTCCCGCGTCCCCGGCCCGCAGCGCCGCGAGGACGAGATGGTGGTCGTCGACCGACGCGCGGGTCCAGCCGTCGATGCTCGCGTAGAACCTGCGCGGCGCGTAGCGGACCGCGGTCTGCAGCAGCCAGGCCAGCTTCGGGGCCCCGGCGCACAGGTTGATCAGCCGGTGGAACTGGTGGTTGGCGCGTTCGACGCCGGCCGAGTCGCCGGCCTCGAACGCCTCCTCCAGCAGCGTCTGCGTCCGGGCGAGGGAGTCCAGCTCCGGCTCGGTGAGCTTGCCGGCGGCGCGGGCCGCAAGCTCGCCGGCGAAGTAGGCCTGGGCCTCGAACAGGTCCTGGACGTCCTGCCGGGCCAGCGGCGCCGGCATGAACCCGCGCCGCGGCTCCAGGGTGACGAAGCCCTCGCCGCGCAGCGAGAGCAGGGCCTCCCGGACGGGGGTGACGCTGATCCCGAGGTCCTCGGCGATCCGCTCCAGGCGGAGGAACTCGCCGTGCCTCACCTGTCCCGACATGATGAGGTCGCGGACGTGGGCGGCCACCTCGTCGCTCAGCTGGCGGCGTCTGCCGAGGGCCGGGCCGCCGGAACGGGCAACGGTCATCGTCTCCCCCGTGCGCGTGCGCGGGTCGGGTGTGTGTATTTTCAAATCAAATATATGAGAGATCGCCCGGTGCGGGAGGAGGCGGAGCCGCCGTGTTCACGCTCAGCGACGAGGAGCGCGCCATCGTCGAGGTCGTCGCGGACTTCGTCGACAGGGAGGTCCGCCCGATCGCCCGGGACCTGGAGCACGCGGGAGCCTACCCCGGCCGCCTCATCGACCGGATGAAGGAACTCGGGGTCTACGGGCTCGCGGTGCCCGAGCCGTACGGCGAGTCCGCCGTGTCGAAGGCGTGCTACGCGCTCGTCACCGAGGAGCTGGCGCGCGGCTGGATGACCATCGCGGGCGCGTTCGGCGGCCACACCGTCGTCTCGCACCTGCTCGCCGTGTTCGGCACCGAGGAGCAGAAGGCCCGCTACCTCCCGCGCATGGCGACCGGCGAGCTGCGCGCCACGATGGCGCTCACCGAGCCGTCCGGCGGCTCCGACCTGCAGGCGATGGGCACGACCGCGCGGCGGGACGGCGACCGGTACATCGTCGACGGCGCCAAGATGTGGATCACCAACGCCCGGATGTCGGGCCTCATCGCGCTGATGTGCAAGACGGACCCGCGGGCGTCCCCGCGGCACCGGGGCATCAGCATCCTGCTGGTCGAGCACGGCCCCGGCCTGACCGTCTCCCGCGACCTGCCGAAGCTCGGCTACAAGGGCGTGGAGAGCTGCGAGCTGTCCTTCGACGGTTACGAGGCGCCGCTCGACGCGCTGCTCGGCGGCGAGGAGGGACGCGGCTTCGCCCAGATGATGCGCGGTCTCGAAGTGGGCCGCATCCAGGTCGCGGCTCGCGCCCTCGGCGTCGGACGCGCCGCCCTTGAGGACTCCCTCCGCTACGCCCAGGAGCGCGAGGCGTTCGGCAAGCCGATCTGGCAGCACCAGTCGATCGGCAACTACCTGGCCGACATGGCGACGCGGCTGCGCGCCGCGCGGCTGCTCACCCTCGACGCCGCCCACCGCCTCGACGCGGGCGAGCGCTGTGACATGGAGGCGGGCATGGCCAAGCTGTACGCGTCGGAGGCGGCCATGCAGATCACGCTCGACGCGGTCCGCATCCACGGCGCGGCCGGCTACTCCACCGAGTTCGACATCGAGCGCTACTTCCGCGACGCCCCGCTGATGATCGTCGGCGAGGGGACGAACGAGATCCAGCGCAACGTGATCGTCAGGCAGCTCGTCGAGCGGAACCGGATCTAGGGCGCGGACGCCGGGTCCTCGCCGGCGCGGATCCAGTCGAACGTCCGCTCCACCGCGCGTTTCCAGTTGCCGTACTCGGCGTCGCGCCGCGCCGGCTCCATCGCCGGGACCCAGCGGGCGGCCCGGTGCCAGTTGCGCCGCAGCCCCTCGAGCCCCGACCAGTAGCCGACGGCGAGCCCGGCGGCGTAGGCGGCGCCGAGCGACACCGTCTCGACCACCATCGGCCGCTCCACCGGCACGTTCAGCACGTCCGCGACCATCTGCATGACGAGGTTGTCGGACGTCATGCCGCCGTCGGCCTTCAACTCCTTCAGGCCGAGCCCGGAGTCGGCGTTCATCGCGTCCACGACCTCGCGGGTCTGCCAGCCGGTCGCCTCCAGCACGGCCCGCGCCAGGTGGCCCTTCGTGATGTAGGACGTGAGGCCGACGATGACGCCGCGCGCCTCGCTGCGCCAGTGCGGGGCGAACAGCCCGGAGAACGCGGGGACGATGTAGCAGCCGCCGTTGTCGTCGACCGACCGGGCCAGGGTCTCGATCTCCGGCGCGGTGGTGATCAGCCCTAGGCCGTCCCGGAACCACTGGACGAGCGCGCCGGTGATCGCGATCGAGCCTTCGAGCGCGTACACGGCGGGCTCGTCGCCGATCTTGTAGCCGACGGTGGTGAGCAGCCCGTTGTCGGACTTCACCGGCGCGGTGCCTGTGTTCATCAGCAGGAACGCGCCCGTCCCGTAGGTGCACTTGGTCTCGCCGGGGGCGAAGCACGCCTGTCCGAACAGGGCGGCCTGCTGGTCGCCGAGGGCGGCGCCGATCCGCACCCCGGGGAACACGCGGCGGGCCGTCCCGTAGGTCTCGGTGGACGACCTGATCTCCGGCAGCATCGCCCGCGGCACGCCGAAGAAGCGGAGCAGGCCGTCGTCCCAGCTCAGCGCGCGCAGGTCCATCAGCAGGGTGCGGCCGGCGTTGGTCACGTCCGTGACGTGGACGCCGCCGTCCACGCCGCCGCTGAGGTTCCAGATCAGCCAGCTCTCCATCGTGCCGAACAGGACCTCGCCGCGCTCGGCGCGCTCCCGCAGGCCGGGCGTGTGGTCGAGGAGCCAGCGGATGCGCGGCGCGGAGAAGTAGGTGGCGAGGGGCAGCCCGCTGCGCTCGGCGACCAGCGCGGCGCCGGGGGCACGGCCGAGCTCGTCCACCAGGGCGCCGGTGCGCAGGTCCTGCCACACGATGGCGCGGCCGATCGGGACGCCGGTCAGCCGGTCCCACAGGACGGTCGTCTCCCGCTGGTTGGCGATCCCGACGGCGGCGACCTGGTTCACGGTCACGCCCGCCTGGGCGAGCGCTTCCGGAGCGATCCGTTCAAGGTTGCGCCAGATCTCCACCGGGTCGTGCTCGACCCAGCCGGGCCTCGGGAAGTACTGCCGGTGCTCGCGCTGCGCCACCGACACCAGCCGGCCGCCGTGGTCGAACAGGATGCACCGCGTCGAGGTCGTGCCCTGGTCGATCGACATCACGTAACGTTCCGTCACGATCGGCCTCCCGCCCTTGGCAGCGCCTCCCGGTGGCCGGCACCGGACGGGGGCGGCGGCGCGCCGGGATCACCAGCGAGAGCCGCCGAGGTCCCGGGAGACGGCGCGGGCCGCATCCCGCACGAACGCCACGAGCCGCGGCTCGGGGAGGCGGCGGGGGTCGCAGATCCGCTCCACCGCGCCCGAGATCCCGATGGCCCCGACCACCAGTCCGCCGTGGCCGCGGATCGGCGCGGCGATGCCGGCCTCGCCGATCGACAGCTCCTCGGTCTCGGCGGCCCACCCGTTCTCCCGCACGCGGGTGGCGGCCCGTGCGAGCTCGCGCGGATCGGTGATGGTGCGCCGGCAGTAGGACTCGAGGACGGTGTCGCGGATGGACGCCGCCGCGTTGGCGTCATGGGCGAGCAGCGCCTTGCCGAGGGCGGTGGCGTGCAGCGGCAGCAGCGAGCCGACGTCCATCGCCTGAAGCGTGTCGTCGGGGCGGAACACGTGGTGGACGACCAGGACCTTGCCCTCCAGCAGCGTCCCGATCCGGACGGCCTCACCGCTCCGTGAGGCGAGCGCGTCGGCCCAGTTGATGGCGCGGGAGCGCAGCTCGTTGACGTCCAGGTAGCTGGTGCCGAGATGAAGCAGCGCGGCGCCGAGCTGGTACTTGCCGGTGCCGCCGTCCTGCTCGACGAAGCCGACGCGCTCCAGGGTGCGCAGGATGCCGTGCGCCGTGCCGCGGGCGAGGCCCAGGGAACTGGCGATCTCGCCGACCCCGAGGCGGCCCGAACTCGCGGCGAGCAGGCGCAGGATCGCGGCGGCCCGCTCGATCGATTGCACAGGTCCGGGCATGGATCCGATGGTAGTTCGCCCGGCAGGTTGCCGACAATGTCGGCAGTCGTCGTAATCGTCGTTGTTTGCGCCCCGAACTGCCCCGATTCTGTGATCTGGTGCACAGACTGGAGGGTAACCGGCGCCGGGCATCGGGGAAAGTGTTCGACATTGTCGGCACGCTCCCGTTGTCGTCCGTTCCGTCCCGACTTACGGTCCGACCAGCCTCACAAGGGCTCGTCCCCCTGCCTTCCGAGGAGTCCGCATGACGGAACCAACCGCGGAACCAACCGCGGAACGAACCGCGGAACGACCCAGAATCCCCGCGCTCGCCGGTGAGCTCGCGGCCGAGTTCGCCGGCACCATGATCCTCATCCTGTTCGGCGTCGGCGTCGTCGCGCAGGTCGCCGGCGGCGGAATCGGCGACCACGACAGCATCGCCTGGGCCTGGGGCCTCGGTGTCACGCTCGGCGTCTACGTCGCCGCGCGGATCAGCGGCGCCCATCTCAACCCCGCCGTCACCGTCGCCCTGGCCGTGTTCCGGGAGTTCGCCTGGCGCAGGACGGCGCCCTACATCGCCGCGCAGACCGCGGGGGCGTTCGTCGCGGCGCTGATCGTCCGCTGGAACTACAGCGAGGTGCTCGCCAAGGTCGACCCCGGCCACACCGTCAAGACGCAGGGCGTCTTCTCAACGCTGCCCGGCAACGGGACCCTCCCGGTCGGCACCTGGGGCGCGTTCCGCGACCAGGTGATCGGCACCGCCATCCTGCTCTTCGTGATCAAGGCGCTGACCGACGCGCGCAACGCCCCGCCGCTCGCCAACACCACACCGTTCATGATCGGCCTGCTGGTGGTGGCGATCGGCATGGCGTTCGGCACCGACGCCGGCTACGCGATCAACCCGGCGCGCGACTTCGGGCCCCGGCTCGCCTCGTTCCTCACCGGATACGGCGGCGCGTGGCGGGACCAGCACGGCGACCTGTACTTCTGGGTCCCGATCGTCGGGCCGCTGATCGGCGGCGTCCTCGGCGTCGGGCTCTACAAGACCCTGGTAGGACGGTTCCTGCCCGCCGGGGAGGAGCGTCCTCAGGAGATCGCCAAGCCCGAACCGCAGTACGAGACGGCTTGACCCGTCCCATCCCTTCGTCCCAGGAGACCGCGCGCATGGCCGACTTCGTCGGAGCCCTCGACCAGGGCACGACCAGCACCCGTTTCATGATCTTCGATCACGGCGGCGGGGTGGTCGCCCGCCACCAGCTGGAGCACGAGCAGATCCTGCCGCGGGCGGGCTGGGTCGAGCACAACCCGACCGAGATCTGGGAGCGGACCCGCGCCGTCGTCGAGACCACGCTGAACAAGGCGAA
>NZ_JAXCEJ010000031.1:0-82037 GCF_041463665.1 Actinomadura chokoriensis | reverse complement strand
CAATCCGAATCGCTGCGAGTATGTTCGCGTCCCTGTGTGGTTCCCAGGAAACAACTGGGTGACCGCAGTTGATAATTGGATACCGAGCCTGACGCTCGGACGAGAACTTCCCGCACCCCCGGGATTTTGGAGGGGGTGTTGGGGTTGGTCGTTCGGTGGTTTTGGCGAAGGGGAAACACCCGGTCTCATCCCGAACCCGGAAGTTAAGCCCTTCAGCGCCGATGGTACTGCATGGGAGACTGTGTGGGAGAGTAGGACACCGCCGGACTTGAATTGGTCGAGGGTCGCCCCCTATGCGGGGCGGCCCTCGACGCATGTCGTGGCGCGGCCAAAGTAGGCTGCAAGTGTCCACACCACCATCAAGAACAGTGACGGACGTGATGAGCGCGGAAGAGGACGGCCGCAGCGACGACAGCCGCGAGCGGCGTGGCGACAACGGGCGGCGGAGCACCCCGCCCCGTCGTGGCGGCAATGCCCGTGGCGGACCGGCGGGGTCCGGTGACCGCAAAGGCGGCGGGCCCCGTGGCGGAGCGCCTCGCGCCGGCGGTCCGCAGGGCGGGCGCGGCCGCCCCGCCGGCGGCGGCTGGAAGGACCGGGATTCGCGCGGTAAGCGTGACGACCGGAAGCCCGGCCGCCCGTTCAAGCGTTCCGACGACCGGCGCACCGAATCGCGTGAGGGACGTACGGACGACCGTCGCGAAGGCCGCTTCAGCGGGCCGCGCCGCGAGCGCGGAGAAGGCCGCTCCGAGGCGCCCCGTGCCGGTCAGGGCAGGCCGGGCGAGCGCAGGTTCGCGGGTCCGCGTGCTGGCCAGGGAAGGCCCGGAGAAGGCCGCTTCGAAGGTTCGCGGCGTAGCGAAGGCAAGCCGGGCGAGCGGCGTTTCGACGGTCCGCGCGGTGCCCAGGGCAAGCCTGGAGAGCGGCGCTCTGAAGCGCACCGGGGTGGCCAGGGCAAGCCGGGCGAGCGGCGTTTCGACGGCCCGCGCGGCGGTCAGGGCAAGCCGGGTGAGCGCCGGTTCGAGGGTTCGCGCGGCGGTCAGGGCAAGCCGGGCGAGCGGCGTTTCGAGGGTCCGCGCGGTGGTCAGGGGCGGCCGGGCGAGCGCCGGTTCGAGGGTTCACGGCGCAGCGAAGGCAAGCCCGGTGAACGGCGTTTCGAGCGGCCCCGTACGGGCCAGGGCAAGCCTGGTGAAAGGCGGTTCGAGGGCCAGGGCGGGGAGCGCCGGGAATGGCGCTCCGGTGGAGACCGTGGGCCTCGTCAGGGCCAAGGGGCCGGTCCGCGACGTGAAGGGCGTCCGGGAGACCGTGACAGATCCTTCAAGGGCCGCGGGCCGAAGCGTCCGCAGGAAGGCGGACGCTCCTACGGGCCGCCGCGTGACCGTCAGGACCGGCGGACACGCTCGGAGGAGCATGAGCGTCCCGCGCCGCGGCACGATGATCCGCTGCTGCCGGACGATGTCACCGGTGAGGAACTGGACGCCGACGCCCGCGTCGAACTGCGCACGCTGCCGAAGGAGCTGGCGGCCAAGGTCGCACGGCATCTCGTGATGGCGGGGCGGCTGGCCGAGGAGGAACCGGAGCAGGCCTACAGGCACGCGAAGGCCGCGCGCCGGCTCGCGTCCCGGGTCGGGATCGTCCGGGAGGCGGCCGGGATCGCGGCGTACCACACGGGCGAATGGGCGGAGGCGCTCGCCGAGCTGCGCGCCGCGCGGCGGCTCGGCGCCGGCGACGACTCCTACCTGCCGGTGATGGTCGACTGCGAGCGCGGCCTCGGCCGTCCCGAACGCGCCCTCGACCTGATCAAGTCGCCGGAGGCGGAGAAGCTCGACCCGATGGGGCGCGTCGAGCTCCGCATCGTGGAGTCGGGCGTGCGCCGCGACATGGGTCAGTACGACGCGGCCGTGGTCGTCCTGCAGGTCCCCGAACTGCGGGACCGGCGGCTCCGGCCGTGGTCGATGCGGCTGTTCTACGCCTACGCCGACGCGCTCGTCGAGGCCGGGCGGGATGAGGAGGCCGCCGACTGGTTCGCGCGGGCCGCCGCCGCCGACCGGGACGGCGATACCGACGCCGCCGAACGCTACGCCGAGTTGGAGGGCCTCCACATTCTCGACACCGAGGATGTGGATGTCGAGGCGACCGACGCCGCCGATGATGTGACGGCCGATGACGTGACCGCCGACGATGACGTGACCACCGACGATGTGGTCACGGATGACGTGGCTACCGATGATGATGGTGGCGGCGCCGCCGCGCCGGAGGTGGCCTCGGAGCCCCCGGCGGCTACCGACATCGCGTTCCAGCCCGCCGAGCCCGAGGTGCGGGAGGCGCCCGAAGAGGACGCGCCGGAGGCGCCTGCGGTGTTCCTGGAGCCCAGGCGGGCGGACGAGGAGCAGCCTCCGCAAGGGGACTGACCACCGGTACTTGACGCGCGGGTAGGTTTCCCGGATATTCACCGGGACCGCGCCGTTCGGGGGCCGCCGGATCAGTCCGGCGGTGATCGTCTCCTTGAGGAGAGGCATGTCCCTGAACCGACGCATGTTCCTGCGCGCCACCGCCCTCGCCGGCGGGACGACCGCGTTCTCCGGCGCCCTGTGGCAGCGGGCCTTCGCCTCGGGGCCCGCGCAGCCCGGCCCGAGCCCGTACGGCCCGCTCCAGGCCGCGGACGGCAACGGGGTGCAGCTGCCGAGCGGATTCACGAGCCGGGTGGTGGCGCGCTCGTCGCAGCGCGTCGCGGGGACGAGCTACACCTGGCACGCGGCGCCGGACGGCGGTGCGTGCTTCCCCGACGGGGACGGCTGGATCTACGTCAGCAACTCGGAGATCCCCGTCGTCGGCGGTGCGTCCGCCGTGCGGTTCGACGCGTCCGGGAAGGTGACGTCCGCGTACCGGATCCTGAACGGCACCACGCTGAACTGCTCCGGCGGGGCGACGCCCTGGAACACGTGGCTGTCATGCGAGGAGCACGACCTCGGCATCGTCCACGAGACGGACCCGCGCGGGCAGAAGTCGGCCGTGGCGCGTCCGGCGCTGGGCAGGTTCAAGCATGAGGCCGCCGCGTCCGACCCTGTGCGCAAGGTCGTCTACCTCACCGAGGACCAGGGGGACGGCTGCTTCTACCGTTTCCGGCCGAACACGTGGGGTGACCTCTCCTCCGGGACACTCGAAGTCCTGGTCGGTTCGGGGACGGGTCCCGTCACCTGGACGAAGATTCCCAATCCGCAGGTGTGGCTGACGCCGACTCGTGAGCAGGTCGGGAACGCCATGCATTTCGACGGCGGCGAAGGGTGCTATTACACGCGCGGCATCTGCTATTTCACCACCAAGGGCGACAACCGTGTGTGGGCCTACGACGCGGCCAACTCGCGGCTGGACATCGCCTATGACGACGACCTCGTCACCAGCGGCGAAGCGCCTCTTCACGGTGTCGACGCCGTGACGGCCACGGCGTCCGGTGACCTCTACGTCGCCGAGGACGGCGACAACATGGAGATCAACCTCATTACCACGGGCGGGGTGGTGACGCCGTTCCTGCGCGTCCTCGGCCACGACGATTCGGAGATCACCGGTACGGCGTTCAGCCCGGACGGTTCACGCCTCTATTTCTCGTCCCAGCGTGGAAAGAGCGGCTTCATCGCCGGGACGGACGGCTACACGTTCGAGGTCACCGGCCCCTTCCGCCGCTGAGCCCCAAGGCCTTCTCGCCTACGAGTCAGGCGTGCCTGTTCAACGCGTGCAGGATGCCGACGACGTTGCTCTCGGCGTTGTTCAGCACCTCGTACCGGGCGACCAGGTCGGGGTCGACGTCGTCGCCCATGAAGGCGTAGCGGCTCCTGGTCCGGTCCACGACCATGGCGACGGCGTGATCGAGGTCGAGGTTCTGGTCCTTGGCGTCCTGGACGGCGTCCACCCAGACGCGCAACTCCTCCGCGGACCGTTCGAGCGTGCCGTCCACCTCGGTCACGGGCCCGTAGTGCGCGAAGAGCAGCCGCTGCGGGCCGAGCGACCGGAACCTGCCGAGGGACGCCAGTGCGGTGTCGAGGTCGAAGTCCGGCGGCGGTGTCGCGGGCCGCACGTCCGCCGTCTCGGGGATGTAGACGCCGGCGGCGTCGCCCACGTACAGGTCGCCGGTCTGGGAGTCCATCAGCCCGACGTGGTGCTTGGCGTGGCCGGGGGAGTGGTGCGACTCCAGCCGCCGTCCGCCGCCGAGGTCGATCACGCCGGTGTCCTCGACGGCCCGGATCCGGGCCGCGTCCGTAGGCTTCAGTTCGCCGAACAGGGTGTCGAGGCTGTCCCCGTACACCATGCGGGCGCTGCGCATGAGCCGTGACGGGTCGGCCAGGTGGCGCGCGCCCTTCTCGTGGACGACGACCTCGGCCTTCCGGTACATCTTCGCGATGTCGCCGACGCCGCCCGCGTGGTCCAGGTGGATGTGCGTCACGACCACGGTCGCCAGGTCGTCCGGCCCGACGCCCAAATCCCGCAGCGCCGCCTGCACCACGGGCGCCGAGCCGGACGTGCCGGGCTCCACCAGGCATGGCCGGTCGGAAAGGATCAGGTAACCGGCGGTGATGCCGGTGTAGCCCGCCATCCGCGTGTCGATCTCGTAGACGCCCCCGCCGAGCGGCGTGATCGTGGTCGTGGTGTCCATTCCCCGATCATGGCCTCTCGGACGCGTCCGGGTCGAGGAGTCGCATGACGAGCCCGGAGCGGGGCTTGGGCCCGAACGAGGTGGACTTGCGCGGGACCCGCTCGCCCTGGCCCGCGACGGCGAGGACGTCCTTGACCTTGAGGGGGTTCAGGACGACGGCGGTGCCGCCGCTGCGCCGGGCGCGGGCGATCGCGGCGGACGGGTCGTCGTGCACCACCTCGATGGCGTTCTCGTTCTCCGGGACGTTCCACACCGCGTCGATGAGGAGATGGTCGAGGACGGCGGTGTCGAGCCTGCACCAGCGCTGGGAGTGCTCGGACGGCATGGAACGCGTGAGCGCGTCCTCATCGGGCTCCGTGAGGAGATGGAGGGAGTCGCCCCCGCCGAGCAGGAACGCGGGACCCTCCGCGGCGGCGAGCGCCTCGATGGCAGGCCCCTCGTCCAAGAAGTCGGTCACGCGGAACACCTTCCGCGCCCTGGCGACCGCGTCGTCCGGACGGAGACCGGGCAGGACGCGGTGGATCGCGCCCAGGTGCGGCGGGTAGCGGGTGGAGTCCACGAGCAGCGCGAGCCCCTCGTCCCAAGGCCCGGGGCCGTCACCGGCGGCGTGGTGACGCGCCTGCAAGGCACGGTAGGTCGCGTAACGGTGGTGGCCGTCCGCGATGAGGGCCCGCTTGTCGAGAAGGTCGGCGGCCACCCGCGCATGCGAGTCGGGGTCGGTGATGCGCCACAGCCGGTGCCTCAGCCCGTCGTCCGCGTCGAACTCGGTCAAGGGGGGGTCGGAAGCGGCGTCGTCGACGATCCGGGCCGCGTCGCCGTCGCCGTCGTACACCAGGAAGATCGGCTCCAGGTTGGCGTTCGCGGCCGTCATCAGCGCGAGCCGGTCGCGGACCGGGCCGGGGAACACGTTCTCGTGCGGCAGCACGACCCCGTCGGCCTCCGGGCGCAGGCCCAGCCCGCCGATCAGGCCGCGCTGCAGGACCGTCCCGCCGCGGGCCGCCTCGTAGACGTAGAGGGCGGGGTCGGGGTCGATGGCGAGCGCGCCCTCGTCCAGCCAGCGGCGGAGCCGGTCGCCCGCCGCGGCGTAGCTCTCCCCGGCGGCGCGCGGCAGGTTGAGCCGGACGATGTTGTGCCCGCCGCCCGCCAGCAGCCGCAGCGCCGCCGCCTCGTCGATCAGGTCGTACGGCGGCATGGTCACCGACGCCGGGTCGCCGGCCACCTCGGGGACGAACCGGACACCGCGGAACGGGACGAGCGTCAGGCCGGCGCCCGTGCGCGGCCCCGCCGTCCCGAAGATCCGGGCGCTGAACTCCTCCGGCGCGAGCCCGGAGGAGAGGTCGTCGTCCACGGTGGGCATGGTATTCACCGCGGGGCGCGCGGCGTCCCGGCGGGTACGGTCGTAGTGATCCGAGGGGAGGTCCATATGAGTGGTCAAGGGCCTGGGCGGCCGGAGGATTCCCCAGGGGACGACCCGGGCGAGCACCCCGCCTCGCCGGGAGGCGGGGTCTACGAGTGGTACACCCGAGGACTCGAGCTGCTGCGGTCGGGGAGCGCGGCCGCCGCGCTCCAGCTCCTGGCGAGGGCGGCGGAGGCCGAGCCGGGGTCGCACAGCATCCGGGAGGCGCTCGGCCGGGCCCAGTTCGGCGCCCGCCAGTTCGACGCGGCGGCCGCGAGCTTCCGCGGGATCGTCGAGAAGGAGCCCGCCGAAGACTACGCGCGGTTCGGGCTCGGGCTGGCGCTGAGCCGGCTGGGCGACTTCGAGGGCGCCGTCGAGCAGCTCGCGCTCGCCGCCGCGATGCGCCCGGAGAACCAGGACTACGCGAAGGCGTTGCGGCAGGCCAGGGCCACCCTCGCGGCCCGGCGCTGACGCCTTCCTTACTTGCGGGTAACAATCCCCCTAGGATCGCACGCATGAGGAGCACGATGAAAGGCAGCGACCGCCCCCTGAGCGAGGCGTACGACGTCGCCCTGCTCGACCTCGACGGGGTCGTCTACGTCGGCACCCGGCCCGTGCCGGCGGCGGCCGAGTCGCTCGCCAAGGCCCGCGCGGCCGGGCAGCGCCTCGCGTTCGTGACCAACAACGCGTCCCGGACCCCCTCGGCCGTCGCGGCGCTGCTCACCGAGGTCGGCGTCCCGGCCGAGGCGGGCGACGTGGTGACCTCCGCGCAGGCGGCGGCGCGGCTGCTCGCCGAGCGGCTGCCCGCCGGGGCGGAGGTGCTGGTGGTGGGCGGCATGGGGCTGCGGCACGCCCTCTACGCGCAGGGCCTGCGCCCGGTGTCCACCGCGGCGGGACGGCCGGCCGCCGTCGCGCAGGGCTACCACCCGCTCCTCGCCTACGGAGCGCTGTCCGAGGGCGCGCAGGCCGTCGCCATGGGCGCCCTGTTCGTCGGCTCCAACGGCGACCTGACCATCCCCGGCGGCGAGGGGCCGCCGCACCCCGGCAACGGGGCCATGCTGCGCGTGATCAGCGCGGCGACCGGCGTCGAGCCGATCATCACCGGCAAGCCCGAACTGCCGCTGCACCAGGAGTCGATCCTGCGCACGGGCGCGCGGCGACCGCTGGTGGTGGGCGACCGCCTCGACACCGACATCGAGGGCGCCGGCAACGGCGGCGCCGACAGCCTCCTGGTCTTCACCGGCGTCACCGACCACATGCAGGCTCTCACGGCGCCGCCGAACCGGCGGCCGAGTTACCTGGCCCCCGACCTGACGGGGCTGCTCGTCCCGCATCCGGAGACCGTCCGGGCGGACGGCACGCACCGCTGCGGCGGCTGGACGGCCCGCCGCGACGGCGGCGCCTTCACGGTCACCGGCTCCGGCGACCCCTACGACGGCCTGCGCGCCCTCGCGTCCGCCGCCTGGGAGGCCGACACGCCGCCGCCGCGGGAAGCCCTCGCGGAAGCCCTCGAAGGCCTCCCGTTCTAAAGGCCTCCCGTTCTAGAGGAGCTTGCGGAGCCGCAGGAGGTCGAAGAGGCTCGCCTCGATCTTGACGCGGCCGGTGGCCCACGCCTTGGCAGGGTTCAGCTCGTCGTGCGCCATGGCGACGAGGTCGTCGCTGTCCACAGTGAGGCGCACCTGCGCGGCCCCGGGGTCGCCGTCGGGCACGAACGGGTCGAGGCCGCCCTCGTGCAGCCGGGTGCGGTAGGCGAGCCCGAGGTCCCGGACGCGGCAGCTGATCGTCCGCTCGACGACGTGCTCGGCGAGCCGGTCGCCGTCCACCTCCGCCAGGCGCGCCGCGACGCGCTCCAGCGCCGCACGGCAGTCCTCCTCGTTCGCCATGGTCAGGCCGTTCCCCGTTCGTCCGGCAACGATGTCGTTCAGGGACGGTAGCGTTCGGGATGAGCCGGAGGCGAACCGGTCGCGGGCGCTCCGGGACCGTTGGGAGGTAAACGTGATGTCGGACGAGGCCGCGGAGACGCCGGAGTTCCCGGTCGCGGAGCAGGCGCCGTCCGCCGGGCCGGAGGCGCCGTCCGCCGTGCCGGAGCCTTCCGCCGGGCCAGACGCGCCGGACGAGCCGGAGCCGGGCTTCCCGGCGGCGGCGCCGCCCGACCCGACCGGCGACCCGCGCGTGGACGCCGCCGTGGCGGGTCTCGGCGGGCTCGGCGGGCGGTCCGTCTCCGAGCACGTGGAGATCTACGAGGACGTCCACCGGAGGCTCCAGGAGCTGCTGGCGTCGGCGGACCAGGACGAGCCTTCGCAGCCTTCCCCGTCGCCCCAGCCGTCCGGGCCGGGCCGGCCCGCCTTTCCCGACTCCCTCCGTCCCCGCCCGTGAGCACGCGCCGGAGGCTGGACGCCGAGCTCGTCCGCAGGAAGCTGGCACGGTCGCGGGAGCACGCCGGGCAGCTCATCGCCGACGGCCGGGTGCGGGTCGGCGGGCAGCAGGCCGCGAAGTCCGCGACGCAGGTCGAGGCCGGGGCGGCGATCCTCGTCGAGGAGGCCGCCGGCGGCCCCGAGTACGTGTCGCGCGGCGGGCACAAGCTCGCGGGCGCGCTGGAGGCGTTCCAGGGGCTGGCCGTGAAGGGGCGCGCCTGCCTCGACGCGGGCGCCTCCACCGGCGGGTTCACCGACGTCCTGCTGCGGGCGGGCGCCGCGCACGTGTACGCGGTCGACGTCGGCTACGGGCAGATCGCCTGGTCGCTGCGCACCGACGACCGGGTCACCGTCATGGAGCGGGTCAACATCCGCGAGCTGGAGCCGGGGACGCTCGGCGACCCGCCGCCCGACCTGGTCGTCGGCGACCTGTCGTTCATCTCCCTCAAGCTCGTCCTCGGGCCGGTGCGGGAGTGCGTCGCCCCCGGCGCCGACTACGCGGTCATGGTCAAGCCGCAGTTCGAGGTCGGCAAGGACCGGGTCGGCGCGGGCGGTGTGGTCCGCGACCCGGGGCTGCGCGCCGACGCCGTGCGGGGGGTCGCCCGGCACGCGGCGACGCTCGGCCTCGGCGTCCTCGGGGTGACGGCGAGCCCGCTGCCGGGCCCGTCGGGGAACGTGGAGTACTTCCTGTGGCTGCGCGCGGGCGCCCCGCCGCTGGACGAGGCCGCGCTGGCGAAGGCGATCGAGGAGGGCCCGCAATGAGCCGGGGAGGGCCCGCGAACGCGGAGAGGCCCCGGAACGTACAGAGGGCGTCCGGGACGGGGACGTCCGCACGAGGGACGTCCGCACGAGGGACGTCCGCACGAGGGACGTCCGCACGAGGGACGTCCGCACGAGGGACGTCCGCACGAGGGACGTCCGTCCAGACGTCCGTACGCCGGAGCGCGTCGGGGAGTGGGGCGGGAGCATGAGCAGAAGGTCGGTGCTGGTCGTGACGCACACCGGGCGGCCGGAGGCCGTCCGCAGCGCGCAGCTGGTCATCGAGCGGCTCAGCGAGGCCGGGATCCGCGTGCGGGTCCTGGACGAGGAGGCCGGGACGATCGGCCGCGCGGGCGTGGAGGTCATGCCCAGCGCCGCGGCGGCCGCCGCGGACGCCGAGGTCGTCATGGTCCTCGGCGGCGACGGGACGCTGCTGCGCGCCGCCGACCTGACCCGCACGTCCGGCACGCCGCTGCTCGGCGTCAACCTCGGGCACGTCGGGTTCCTCGCCGAGGCCGAGCGCGACGACCTCGCCGCCACCGTCGACCGGGTCGTCACCCGCCGCTACGACGTCGAGGAGCGGATGACCATAGACGTCACCGCCCGCCGCAACGGCACCGTCATGGGCACGACGTGGGCGCTGAACGAGGCGAGCATCGAGAAGGCCGAGCGGGAGCGGATGCTGGAGGTCGTCGCCGAGATCGACGGCCGACCGCTGTCGAACTGGGGCTGCGACGGGGTGGTGTGCGCCACACCGACGGGCTCCACCGCCTACGCGTTCTCCGCCGGCGGCCCGGTGGTGTGGCCGGAGGTGGAGGCGATGCTGGTCGTGCCGATCAGCGCGCATTCGCTGTTCGCCCGCCCGCTGGTGGTGTCGCCGCGCTCGTCGGTGGCCGTCGAGGTGCTGCCGGGCACGCCCCGCGCCGTCCTGTGGTGCGACGGGCGCCGCACGCTCGACCTGCCGCCGGGCGCGCGGGTGGAGGTCCGCCGCGGCGCGGAGCCGGTGCGGCTCGCGCGGCTGCACCTCACCCCGTTCACCGACCGGCTGGTCACCAAGTTCGGGCTGCCCGTGACGGGCTGGCGCGGGCGGGTCCGGCAGCCGTCCCGGCCGTCCCCGCCGCTCGGGGACTCGCAGGTCGGGGACGCTCCGGCGGCCGGCGGCATCGCCGGCCGGCCCGGGCCGGGGTTCGTGCCGGACGGCCCGCCCGGCGGATCGGGCGGGGAGGCGTCCGGCGGGCAGAGGAGATAATCTCCACAGGCGCTGATCGGGGATCTGTTTGCGGAGGGTTGTGACGCCGGTGCGTCCGATGGTCGATGAGGTGCGGATCCAGGGCCTCGGGGTGATCGACGAGGCCGTGCTCGATCTGTCGCCGGGTTTCAACGTGGTGACCGGGGAGACCGGAGCGGGCAAGACCATGGTGGTCACCAGCCTCGGGCTGATGTTCGGCGGCCGTGCCGACCCGCAGCGCGTCAGGCCGGGCGCGGGCCGCGCCACGGTCGAGGGCCGGATCGTCGTCGATCCGGGCGGCCGCGTCGTGGAGCGGGTCGAGGAGTCCGGCGGCGAGCTGGACGACGGCGCGCTGATCGTCACCCGGTCGGTGTCGGCCGAGGGCCGCTCCCGCGCGTTCCTCGGCGGCCGGTCCGTCCCGGTGAACGTGCTGATCAACCTGGCGGACGACCTGGTCGCCGTGCACGGCCAGTCCGACCAGCAGCGGCTGCTGCAGGCCGGGCGGCAGCGCGGCGCGCTCGACCGGTACGCGGGCGGCGCGCTGACCAAGCCGATGCGCGCCTACACCAAGGCGTACCAGCGGCACCGCCAGGTCGGCGCGCTGCTGGAGGAGCTGACGACGCGGGCGCGCGAGCGGTCCCAGGAGGCCGACGTACTCCGCTTCGGCCTGGAGGAGATCGAGAAGGTCGACCCGAAGGACGGCGAGGACGTCGACCTCGCCGCCGAGGAGGAGCGTCTCGGGCACGCCGACGCGCTGCGCGGCGCCGCCGACAGCGCGCACGAGGCGCTGCTCGGCGACCCGGCCGCCGCGTTCGAGGCGGCGAACGTGACGAGCCTGCTCGGCCAGGCCCGCAACGCCCTCGACGCCGTCCGCGACCACGACCCGGAGCTGGCGGCGCTCGCCGACCGGCTCGCCGAGGCCGGCTACCTGGTCTCCGACGTCGGCACCGACCTCGCGTCCTACGCCGAGTCCGTGGACGCCGACCCGGCGCGGCTCGCGGCCGTCCAGGAGCGGCGCGCCGAGCTGACCGCGCTGATCCGCAAGTACGGCGGGACGGAGGGGACGGCCGCGGAGGTCCTGGACTGGGCGCGCACGGCGGCGGCCCGCCTCACCGAGCTGGAGGGCGACGACGACCGCATCGAGGAGCTGCAGGCCGAGCACGCCGAGCTGACCGAGCGGCTCGCGGCCGAGGCGGGGGAGCTGACCGCGGTCCGCACCCGCGCCGCCGAGCGTTTCTCGGGCGCCGTCACCGAGGAGCTGACGGCCCTCGCGATGCCGCACGCCCGCGTCGTCGTCTCCGTGAACCCGACCGGCGAGTACGGGCCGCACGGCGTCGACGAGGTCGAGGTGCGGCTCGCGCCGCATCCGGGGTCGCCGCCGCTGCCGCTGCACAAGGGCGCCTCGGGCGGTGAGCTGTCCCGGGTGATGCTGGCGATCGAGGTCGTGTTCGCGGGCGCCGACCCGGTCCCGACGTTCGTGTTCGACGAGGTCGACGCGGGCGTCGGCGGCAAGGCCGCGGTGGAGATCGGGCGGCGGCTGGCGCGGCTGGCCCGCAACGCCCAGGTGATCGTCGTCACCCACCTGCCGCAGGTCGCGGCGTTCGCCGACCAGCACCTGCTGGTGGAGAAGTCCGACGACGGCACCGTGACCAGCAGCGGCGTCACCGCCCTGGACAGGGAGGGCCGCGTCCGGGAGCTGTCGCGGATGCTCGCCGGCCTGGAGGACTCCGAGCTCGGCCGGGCCCACGCCGAGGAGCTTCTCGCCATGGCCGCCGAAGAACGGTAACCGAACCCAAAAACTACAGAGGGTACACGAGTGGACACGCCTGGACAGTCGTGCTTTCCGACGTGCACTGCGGCGCTCTGGCAGGATGGTTGGCGATGAACGACCCGTCACCCACCTCCGAGCCCGATACCGAGCGTGGCGTCCGGCCGTCCCGGAAGCTGCCCCGCCGGGTGCTGACGCTCGGCCGGGGCCGCGACGACGGCCGGTCCGGGGTCAGCGCCACGGTCCGGCTCGACCGCCGCACCAAGGATCTGACCAAGCGGCTGCAGCCCGGCGAGATCGCGGTGATCGACCATGTCGACCTCGACCGGGTCAGCGCCGAGGCGCTGGTGTCGTGCGAGGTCGGCGCGGTCGTGAACGTCGCGCCGAGCATTTCCGGCCGCTACCCGAACCTCGGCCCGCAGATCCTGATCGAGGCCGGCATCCCGCTGCTGGACGACGTCGGCCCGGAGATCTTCACCAGGCTGCACGAGGGCGACCAGGTCCGCGTCGAGGGGCCCGCCGTGCACCGCGGCGAGGACGTCGTCGCCAAGGGCACCGAGCAGACGGCCGAGTCCGTCGAGACGGCGCTGGCCGAGGCCAAGGCGGGGCTCGCCTCCCAGCTGGAGGCGTTCGTCGCGAACACGATGGAGTACGTCAAGCGCGAGCGCGACCTGCTCATCGACGGTGTCGGCGTGCCCGAGGTCACCACCAGGATCAACGGCAGGCACGCGCTGATCGTCGTGCGCGGCTACCACTACCGCGAGGACATCGCGACCCTGCGGCCCTACATCCGCGAGTACCGTCCGGTGCTGATCGGGGTGGACGGCGGCGCCGACGCGCTGCTGGAGGCCGGCTACCGGCCCGACATGATCGTCGGCGACATGGACTCGGTGTCCGACGACGCGCTCACCTGCGGCGCCGAGATCGTCGTGCACGCCTACCGGGACGGCCGCGCCCCCGGGCTGAAGCGCGTCCACGAGCTCGGGCAGGAGGCGGTGGTGTTCCCGGCCACCGCCACCAGCGAGGACATCGCGATGCTGCTCGCCGACGACAAGGGCGCGACCCTGATCGTCGCGGTCGGCACGCACGCCAACATGGTGGAGTTCCTCGACAAGGGCCGCGCCGGGATGGCCAGCACGTTCCTCACCCGGCTCCGGGTGGGCAGTAAGCTCGTCGACGCCAAGGGCGTGAGCAGGCTCTACCGCAGCCGGATCTCCACCTGGTCGCTGCTGTTCCTCGTCCTCGGCGCGTTCATCGCCATCGTCACCGCCGTCGCCATGTCTCCGGCGGGGGACGTCATCAGTCCCCTGCTGGCCGACCGCTGGCACGCCTTCGTCTTCTGGCTGACCGGACTCTTCACGTGATCGATTTCCGTTACCACCTCGTCTCCATCGTCGCGATCTTCCTCGCGCTGGCGCTCGGCATCGTGCTGGGCTCCACCACGCTGTCGAACTCGGTGAGCGACACGCTGCGCCAGCAGGCCAACTCGGCGGCCAAGACCGCCCAGCAGGCCCGCGTGGCGCAGCGCGACCTGCAGCACCAGGTGAACGGCCAGGAGCAGTTCACCAAGGTGCTGTCGTCGCAGCTCGTCGAGAACCGGCTGAAGGGCCAGTCGGTGGTGCTCATCGAGACGCCCGGCGCCGGCAACGACAGCATCGAGCAGGTCAGCGGGCTGGCGAAGAGCGCCGGCGCCGCCGTCACCGGGCGCGTCACGATCCAGAAGAAGCTCCTGGACGACGACCAGCGCACGACCGTCGACGAGCTGTCCGCGCAGCTGAAGTCGGGCGACGTGGAGATCCCCGCCGACGCGAGCGCCTACGACAAGGCGGGCGCGGTGCTGGCGAACGCCCTCGTCACCAAGGACCCCGCCAAGTCCGGCCGCGAGGACGCCGTCGGAGGCGCCGTCCTCAACGGGTTCAAGGAGGCCGGGTACGTCACCACCAGCGGCAAGCCCGGCCAGCACGCGACGCTCGCGGTGATGGTCGCGCCCGCCGCCCCCTACGCCTACGACGGCGGCGGCGAGGACAACGAGGCGCTGATCTCGCTGGCCGCCGCCCTCGACGGCGCCGGGCGCGGTACCGTCGTCGGTGGCCCGCCGACCTCCGCGCAGGAGGGCGGGCTGATCGCGGCGCTGCGCGACTCCGACGCCGCGGACTCGGTCTCCACCGTCGACGTGGTGGACACCGCGTCCGGGCAGGTCGTGACGATCCTGGCGCTGCAGAAGGAGATCGGCGGCAAGTCCGGGCAGTACGGCACGGGCGCCGGCGCGAGCGGCTACCTGCCCTCGCCCGCGCCCACGGCGGGGAAGAACGGGTGACCTGATGAGACGAGTGACCTGATGAGACGAGGCATCACCAGGGGCGCGCGGCTCGCGGCGGGCACGGGCCTCGGCGCGGTGGCGGCGCGCGCCGCCTACGCCGCGCTGACCCGGCGGCCGCCCGGGCTGAACGGCCTGCCGGGCGAGGACGTCTGGGGCCGAACCAACCACCGCGGCGAGCCGGTGACGCTGCTGGAGGGCCCCGCGTTCGTCGCCGGCGCCGCCGTGGCCGGGCTGCTCGCCCCCGGCACCACCGGCCGGATGCGCGCCGCGGCGCTCCTCGCGGGCGCCGGGTCCGGCGTCCTCGGCGGGTACGACGACCTCGCGGGCTCCGGCGCGTCCCGCGGCTTCAAGGGGCACCTGACGGCGCTCGCCCGCGGCGAGGTCACCAGCGGCGCGGTGAAGATCCTCGGCATCGGCGCGACCGGGCTGGCCGCCGCCGCGATCGCCGGGTCGCCCGCCCCGTCCCGGACCGGGCGCGCGTTCGACGCCCTCGTCAACGGCGCGATCATCGCCGGGTCGGCGAACCTGATGAACCTGTTCGACCTGCGTCCCGGGCGGGCGATCAAGGTCGGCCTCATCACCGGCGCCCCGCTGGCGCTGACGAGGTCGGGCTCCGCCGTCGTCGCGGCGCCGCTCGGCGCCGCCGCCGCGCTCCTGCCCGAGGACCTCGGCGAGCGCGCGATGCTCGGCGACACCGGGGCCAACGCGCTCGGCGCGCTGCTCGGCCTCGCCGCGACCCGGCTCGGACGGGGGCCGCGGCTCGCCGTGCTGGCCGGGCTCGCCGGGCTGAACGCCGCCAGCGAGGTCGTCAGCTTCACCAAGGTCATCGCGGGCAACCCGGTGTTGAACCGCATCGACATGCTGGGCCGCCGCCCGGCCGCCGTGCCCGCCCCCGCCACCCCCGCGGGCAAGCCGGTGGGCGACGACGCGTTCCGCCCGTCCGTCCCGCCGCAGGGCGGGGCGGCGGACGCGGGTCCGGCGGACGCGGGCCCGGCGGGCAACGGCGTCGCGGCGGGTCCCGCCTAGGTGCGACCGGCCCCCGCGGAACGTCCACGAGCGTGACCCCTCCCGAAACGTCCTCCCCGGCCCGCCGCTCCTCGGCCGTCCGCCGGATGGCCGGCGGCGTCGCGGGCGCGGCCGTCGTCATCGCGGTCATCACGGTCCTGGCGCGGCTGGCCGGGTTCGGGCGCACCTACGCCTTCTCCCAGACGGTCACCACGTCCTGCCTGAGCCAGGCGTACTTCACCGCGACGCAGTTCCCCAGCATCGTCTACGAGATCGTCGCGGGCGGCGCGCTCGCCAGCATGGTCGTGCCGGTGCTCGCCGGGCCCGCCGAGCGCGGCGACCGCGAGCAGGTCCGCCGGATCGGGTCGGCGCTGCTGACCTGGATCGTCGTGCTGATGGTGCCGCTGTCGGCGCTGATGGCCCTCGGCTCCCGCCCGATCATGGAGCTGCTGGTCGGCGACGAGCTGAAGGGCTGCTCGCGCGGCGGCATCGTGGACGTCGGCTCCAGCATGCTCGCGATCATGTCGGCGCAGATGGTGATGTACGGGATGGCGGTCGTCCTGTACGGGCTGCTGCAGTCGCACCGCCGGTTCGTCGCGCCCGCGCTGGCGCCGCTGATGTCGAGCCTCGTCGTGATCGGCGCGTACGTCGCCTACTCGCCGCTCGGCCGCGGCCACGAGAACGACCTTGCTGGCCTGCCGCGGGCCGCGGAATTGACGCTGTCGATCGGGACGGCGCTCGGCGGCGTCGCGATGGCCGCGACCGCCGGGATCGCGGCGTGGCGGCTGAAGCTCGGCCTGCGCCCGACGCTGCGCTTCCCGGACGGCGTGGCGCGGCGGGTGCGGCGGCTCGCGGTCGCGGGCCTCGCCACGGTCGCGGCGCAGCAGTTGTCGGCGCTGCTGGTCGTCCGGCTCAGCTACAGGGGCACGGGCGGCGCGCTCGCCAACTACCAGTACGCGTGGGCGATCTACCTGCTGCCGTGGGCGATCCTGGCGGTGCCGATCGCCACGAGCGCGTTCCCGCTGCTGTCGGCGCGGATCAGCGCCGGCGAGCAGGAGCGGTTCGACCGGGTCACCGCGTCCACGACCCGCGCGGTGATCCTGGTGTCGTGCGCGGGCGCCGCCGTGCTCGCGGCCGTCGCGGTCCCGGTCGCGGCGGTGTTCAACCCCGGCCATCCCGACCAGCAGGAGGTGCTGTCGCGGGCGGTGCTCGCGTTCGCGCCGGGCCTGCTCGGGTACGGGCTCGTCGCGCACCTCGGACGCGTCCTTTTCGCGTGCCACAAGGGACGGATGGGCGCGGCGGCGGTCGTGACGGGCTGGGTGGTCGTGATGGTCGCCGATGTGGCGCTGGTGCTGTCGGTCGAGCGGCAGTGGGTGGTCGCGGCGCTCGGCATCGGCAACGCGGCCGGGATGACCGTCGCCGGTGTGCTGCTGCTCGGCACGCTCGTCCGCGCGCGGGGCGCCGCGTCCGCTCAGGGCCTCCCGCGAGCTCTCGCGGCGGGGGTGCTGGGCGGCGCCGCCGGCGGCGGCGCCGGATACGCGGTCGCCGCGCTGCTCGGCCCCGGCGGCACCGGCGCGGCCGGTGAGCTGCGCAACGTCGGGACGGGGGCGCTGGCCGCGCTGGCCGCCGGCGCGGTGTTCCTGATCATCGCTTTCGTGATCGACGGGCGCGACCTGCGCGCCGTCCTCACCCGGAAGGTGACACGCAATGGCTGACAACCGGGACCTGGACGGATTGCGCGTCGCGCTCGTCCTCGGCACCAGCGCGGGCGGTGTCGGGCGGCACGTCCGGTCGGTCGCGCAGGGCCTCGCCGGGCGCGGCGCCCGGGTCCTCGTATGCGGGCCCGCCGGGACCGAGGAGCAGTTCGGCTTCGGCGGCGCCGGCGCACGGTTCGCGGAGGTCGACCTCGCCGACAGGCCCCGCCCGCTGCACGACGCCAGGGCCGTGGTGCGGCTGCGGTCGCTGCTGCGCGGCGCCGACGTCGTGCACGCCCACGGGCTCCGGGCGGGGGCGCTCGCCGTGGCGGCGGGCGCGCGGGTCGCGCCGGGGCCGCTGCGGTTCTCGCGGGGCGGGCCGCCGCTGGTCGTCACCCTGCACAACACCGTCATCACCGGCGGGCGGACGGCCGCCGTGTACGGGGCGCTGGAGCGCGTCGTGGCGCGCGGCGCGGCCCGCGTCCTCGGCGTCTCGCCCGACTTGGAGGAGCGGATGCGTTCGCTCGGCGCCGGGTCGGTGGGCCACGCGATCGTGCCCGCCCCGGCGCCGCGGGCCCAGCCGGGCCCGGCGGTCCGCGCCGACCTGCGGGCCGAGCTGGGCGTGGGGGAGCGGCCGCTGATCCTCACGGTGGGCCGGCTCGCCGAGCAGAAGGGCCTGCCCGCGCTGCTGGACGCCGCCGCGGTCTGGGCGGGACGCACCCCGCCGCCGCTCGTCGCGATCGCCGGCGACGGCCCGCTGGAGGACGACCTGCGCGCCCGGATCGAGGCCGAGGACCTGCCCGTCCGGCTGCTCGGCCGCCGCTCCGACGTCCCCGGGCTGCTGGCCGCCTGCGACGTGGCCGTGGTGCCGAGCGTGTGGGAGGGGCAGCCGCTGATCGTCCAGGAGATCCTGCGGGCCGGGCGGCCGCTGGTCGCCACCCGCGTCGGCGGCATCCCCGGCATGGTCGGCGCGGCGGAGCGGCCGGCGGGCGGGGCGCTGCTGCAGGGGCCGGAGAGCGACGCGGCGCTGCTGGTGCCCGCGGGCGACGCGGAGGCGCTGGAACGCGCGGTGAGCCGCGTCCTGGACGACCCGTCGCTCGCCGCGCGGCTCGGCTCGGCCGCGGCCGCGCGGTCGGCGCTGCTGCCGGGCGAGGAGGACGCCGTCGACCAGCTCGCGAGCATCTACCGGGAGCTGACCGGCACGCGCCGCTGAGGCCGCACGGTCCGGTTGCCGCAGGCTGTTGGACGCGCTGAGGGGGGACGGGGTTCGGAACGAGTTCGAGAAAGCTCGCCGGACCGGGAACGCCCCCCGCCCGGCTCTCGTTCAAGTAGGCAAGTGGAGGGGAGTATCCCCGCGCGCGGTTCTCGTCAATACGGTCGGTCCGTACCGGCCCGGGTTCCGCGGCCCGCACGTTTCATCAGGGCGGGAGAGACCTCCAGCGCTCGTTCGTGTCCGCTGGAGGGGTTCACGTGTCCGTCTCACCCATGGTGTGGGGCCTGACCATCGCAGGCATCCTCGCCGTCATCGCCGCCGACCTGTTCCTCATCCACCGGAACGACACGCGGGAGTTCACCACCCGCAGGGCGGCGTTCTGGTCGGCGATCTACATCGGCCTCGCCGTGCTGTTCGGGATCGGCGTCTGGATCTTCGCCGGCGGCCGGTACGCGGGCGAGTACTTCGGCGGGTTCGTCACCGAGAAGAGCCTCAGCGTCGACAACCTCTTCGTCTTCATGGTGATCCTCACGCGGTTCGCCGTGCCGAAGCAGGCGCAGCACACCGTGCTGATGGCGGGCATCGTGATCGCGCTGCTGCTGCGCGGCCTCTTCATCGCGGTGGGCGCCGCGGCGATCTCGACCTTCACGTGGGTCTTCTTCATCTTCGGCGCGTTCCTCATCTGGACCGCGATCGGGCTGGTGCGCGGCGACGACGAGGACGAGTTCAAGGAGAACCGGCTGCTGCGGTGGGCCAAGCGCGTCATCCCCACGTCCGACGAGTACGACGGCAGCCGGTTCGTCACCCGGGCGAACGGCCGCCGGCTGATGACGCCGATGGCCATCGTGATGATCGCGATCGGCTCGACCGACGTGCTGTTCGCGCTGGACTCCATCCCGGCGATCTTCGGGCTGACCACCGAGCCGTACCTGGTCTTCACGGCCAACGCGTTCGCGCTGATGGGGCTCGTCCAGCTGTACTTCCTGATCGGCGGGCTCACCGACCGGCTGGTCTACCTCGCGCACGGGCTGGCGTTCATCCTCGGCTTCATCGGGGTCAAGCTGATCTTCCACGCGCTGCACGAGTACGGTGTCGCCTGGGCGCCGGAGATCCCGATCTGGCTGTCCCTCGCGGTGATCGCCGGAACCCTGACGGCCACCACCGTGGCGAGCCTCGCCGCCGGTCGCAAGCCCTCCGGCAAGGGGCTGCACGAGCCTCTGCGCGAGGTCGGGGCGGACGAGCCGGACGTCGGCGCGACACGCGAGGGCTGAGAGCCCGGCCGCTTCTCCCACGGGCCCGAATGCTGTTCTAGAATCTCGGTCAAAAGGGTCTGAGAGAGGGTTATCGCATGGCCATCGGGCTGACCGAGGAGCACGAGGCGCTCGCCGAATCGGTGCGCGGCTTCGCCGAGCGCAACATCCCCGCGACGGCCGTCCGGGCCGTGCTCGACGCCGACGAGGAGACCAGGCCGGGGTTCTGGCCCGCCCTGGCGGAGCAGGGCCTGCTCGGCCTGCACCTGGCCGAGGAGCACGGCGGCCAGGGCTACGGCCTGCTGGAGCTGTCGGTCGTCCTGGAGGAACTGGGCCGCGCCGCCGCGCCCGGCCCGTTCCTGCCGACCGTCCTCGCGAGCGCCGTCATCGACGCGTCCAGCAACGCCAAGCTGCGCGCGGAGCTGCTGCCCGCGCTCGCCGACGGGTCGAAGACGGCCGCCGTCGCGCTCGACGGCGCGCTGACCGGCCGCCGGGACGGCGGCTCCCTGGTCGTGTCCGGCACGTCGGGGACGGTGCTCGGCGCCGCGCTCGCCGACGTCGTCGTCCTGCCGGTCGCGGCGGACGACGGCGAGCAGTGGGTCGCGGTCGACGCCGCCGACCTCACCGTCACCCCGGTCGCGAGCCTGGACCGGGTCCGCCGCGTCGCCGCCGTCGAGGCGTCCGATGTCGCCGTCGCCGCCGACCGCGTCGTGGACGGCGTCACCGCCCGCCGGGTCAGGGACATCGCCGCCGCGCTGTTCGGCGCCGAGGCCGCCGGCCTCGCCGGCTGGCTGGTCACGACCGCCGCCGAGTACGCCAAGGTCCGCGAGCAGTTCGGCCGCCCGATCGGGCAGTTCCAGGGCGTCAAGCACAAGGCCGCCCGCAGCCTGATCGCGCTGGAGCAGGCCCGCGCCGCCGCGTGGGACGCCGCCCGCGCCATGGACGTGGGCCCCGATGCCGCCGGGGAGACCGAGGCGCACTTCGCGGCCGCCGTCTCCGCCGTCATCGCGCTCGACGCCGGAGTCCAGACCGCCCGCGACGCCATCCAGATCCTCGGCGGGATCGGCTTCACGTGGGAGCACGACGCGCACGTCTACCTGCGCCGCGCCCTCACGCTGCGGTCGCTGCTCGGCTCCTCCAAGGACTGGGCCGCCGAGGTCGCGAGGCTCGCGCTGGACGGCGGCCGCCGCGAGGTCGTCCTCGAACTCGACGCCGCCGCCCAGCCGCTGCGCGAGCGCATCCGCGCCGAGATCGCCGAGATCGCCGAGGTGGCCGCGGCGCAGGACACGGCCGCGCGGCTGGGCGACGAGGGCTGGACCGTCCCGCACTTCCCGAAGCCGTGGGGCCGCGAGGCCGGGCCGGTGGAGCAGATCCTCATCCAGCAGGAGCTGAAGGCCGCGAAGGTCAAGGCCCCGAACCTCGGGATCGGCGCGTGGCTCGTGCCCTCCCTCGTCCGCTACGGCTCGGACGAGCAGAAGGAGCGGTTCCTGCGCCCGACGCTGCGCGGCCAGATCGTCTGGTGCCAGCTGTTCTCCGAGCCGGGCGCCGGCTCCGACCTCGCGTCCCTGTCGATGAAGGCGGAGCGGGTCGAGGGCGGCTGGAAGCTCACCGGCCAGAAGATCTGGACGTCCCTGGCGCAGCACGCCCAGTGGGGCTTCTGCATCGCCCGCACCGACTTCGACGCGCCGAAGCACGACGGCATCACCTACTTCCTCGTCGACATGAAGGCCCCGGGCGTGGACGTCCGCCCGCTGCGCGAGCTGACCGGCGAGGCGCTGTTCAACGAGGTCTTCCTGGACGGCGTCTTCGTCCCGGACGAGCAGGTCGTCGGGGAGGTCGACCGGGGCTGGCAGGTGGCGCGGAACACGCTCTCCAACGAGCGGGTGTCGCTGTCGACCGGCGGCGGCCTCGGCATGGGCGTCCCCGAGCTGCTCGCGTTCTTCGGCGGCCGGGAGCTGGACGCCGTCTCCACCGCCGAGGTCGGCAGGCTCGTCGCGCAGGGCCAGTCGATCGACCTGCTCGGCCTGCGCACCACCCTCAAGCAGCTGAACGGGGTGGAGCCGGGCGCGGAGGCCAGCGTCCGCAAGCTCCTCGGCGTCCAGTTCAACCAGGACGTCGCCGACTACTGCTGGGCGGCGCAGGGCACGGCCGCCGCCACCGAGGTCCCCATGGCCGAGAGCGGCATCGTCGCCCGCGCCATGCTGTTCAGCCGCGCGATGACCATCTACGGCGGCACGACGGAGGTCCAGCTGAACATCATCGGCGAACGCCTTCTCGGCCTGCCCCGCGACCCCGAACCGGGCAAGTAGAGCTCGGCGCGGGCTTGGAGCTCAGCCACCGTTCACGGGTCGGGCGACCGGAGGGCGCACTGCGCCCGGAGGTCGTCCGACCCGCCGACGCAGGCGACCGCAGCGACGCCGCGCATGCCGGGGCGGGCAGGGCAGACCGCGACGGCGGCGTGAGGATCGCCTGCGTCGCAACGGGGTTCCAGGGGGTCGCCCCCCTGGGTCAACGAGGACGGAAGGCGTAGGTGAAGTTCACGAGGACGACGCCGGCGAGGGCGAGCAGGAGGCCGGGCAGGCCCGCGTTGGCGACGCCGATCGCGCTCAGCGGGATCGCGGCGAGCAGCGAAAGCACCGCCATGGCCAGGCTGTGATCGTGCTCGCCGCCGCGCCGCGGCTCCGGCGCCGGACGGGGCCGGAGCCGCGGCGCGGCGGCGGTGCGCGCGTCCAGGGCCGCTTCGATGCGGTCCACGACCGTCTCGACGAAGGCGTCGTCGTAGTCGGGGCCGAGCTCGCGGCGGGCCGCCATCGCCGCCGTGAGATCCTCGCGGGGCAGCCGTGGGGTGGTCATGCCTCCGTTATAGGCGGCCCGCCCCGCCGGACGCCTCACCCCGAGGTGCGAACCGTCGGGTACGCCTCAGGTACCACGCGGAATAAACTGCCGCTTTCTCCCCCCGATCGCCCGGAGGTTCCCGTGACCCGTCCGATGGTCCTCGGCGCCTGTGCCGTCGCCGTGCTCGCGCTCGCCGGGTGCGGCGGGGCCGGGAAGAAGGACGCCGCGGGCGCGGATCCGTCGGCGGCGGCCACGACGATGGCGCCGCTGCCGGCGGTGAAGCCCTCCGACGTGCAGCCGCTCGTCGGACGCTGGGTCGGCACGGCCAAGGACTACTTCCAGTTCACGGCCGACGGCAGCGGCGTGTGGGTGCGGAACGGGCGGAAGCTGTGGAGCGGCGCGGTCATCCCTGAAGGCGGCGGCGAGTTCCGCTTCTCGTGGAACGGCGGCGACCCGCAGACCGCGTCCTACTGGGGCGTCTCCCTGGAGGACCGCACCACGCTCGTCTTCCCCGTCACGAACCAGAAGTACAAGAAGGTCGTTTCGAAACCGGGCGCGAAGAAGGGCAACGGATGACCGACGGAATGTTCGCCTCGCCGGCCGACGTGGAGGTCAGGCTGGCCGGGGTCAGCTACCTCGCGGACGAGTCGATCGCCACGACCGTGTACCTCGCGCAGGCGCTCGGGAAGCCGCTGCTCGTCGAGGGCCCGGCCGGGGTCGGCAAGACCGAGCTGGCGAAGGCCGTCGCGGCGGCGACCGGCGCGGAGCTGATCCGGCTGCAGTGCTACGAGGGGCTGGACGAGGCCCGCGCCCTCTACGAGTTCAACTACAAGAAGCAGCTCCTCGCCATCCAGGCGGCCCCGGCCGACCGGGCCTGGCAGGAGACGCACGAGGACATCTTCTCCGAGGAGTTCCTGCTGGAGCGGCCGCTGCTGGCGGCGATCCGGCGGACCGGGCCGACCGTCCTGCTGATCGACGAGGCGGACAAGGCCGACGTCGAGGTGGAGGGCATGCTCCTGGAGGTCCTGTCGGACTTCCAGGTGACGATCCCCGAGCTCGGGACGGTGGGCGCGGTGCGGCGCCCGTTCGTGCTCATCACCTCGAACGCGGCGCGGGAGCTGTCGGAGGCGCTCAAGCGCCGCTGCCTCTACCTGCACCTGGACTACCCGGCGCCCGAGCGGGAACGCGACATCGTCCTCGCGCAGGTGCCGGGGATCGAGGCGGAGCTGGCCGAGCAGCTCGTCCGCACCGTCGGGACGCTGCGCGACCTGGAGATCAAGAAGGCGCCGTCCATCGCGGAGACCGTCGACTGGGCGCGCACGCTGCTCGCCCTCGGCCTGGACGACCTCGACGAGGCCGCCGTCGCGCGGACCCTCGGCGTCGTCCTCAAGCACGCCTCCGACCAGGAGCGCGCCGCCCGGGAGCTGGGGCTGCGGGGCTGAGATGGCGTCCCTCGTCGACCGGCACACCGGGTTCGTGGCGGAGCTGCGCAGGGCGGGGCTGCCGGTGTCGGTGGCCGAGGGCCTGGACGCGGTCCGCGCCATGCAGGCGATCGACCTGCTCGACCGCGAGTCGCTGCGCGCCGCCTACGCCGCGACGGTCGTCAAGCGTGCCCAGCACCGGCCGACCTTCGACACGCTCTTCGACCTGTGGTTCCCCGCGGCGGTCGGGGACGGCGCGGGTGCTCCGCCGGAGCGCCGCGCGCGGACGCTGGACGACGACGGGCGTCCCGTCCCGCCGGCCCTGGACCCGCGGGTGCAGGCCCGCCGCGACGAGCTGGCGGAGCTCCTGCTTTCCGGCGACGACGCGGGCCTGCGGCAGTTCGCCCGCCTGGCCGTCGCCGAGTACGGGCGGACCCCCGGGCAGGCGTCGTGGTTCTCCTCCGGCGTCCTGAACGCGCTGTCGCCCGAGACGCTGATGGCGCGGCTGCTCGCCGCCGTCCTCGGCGGGCAGGAGCGCGGCGGGATGGCCGAGCGGGTCGCGCGCCGGACGTTCCGCGACCGCGTCACCCGGTTCCAGGAGCTCGTCGCGGCCGAGGTGCGGCGCCGCATCGCCGAGGACACCGGCGTCGAGCGGACCGCCCGCGTCACCGTCCGCCCGCCGCTGGAGCGGCTCGACTTCGCCGCCGCGAACCGGGCCGAGATGGAGGCGCTGCGCCGCGAGGTGCGTCCGCTGGCCCGCAGGCTCGCGTCCCGGCTGGTGCAGAAGCAGCGGCACGGCAGGCGCGGCCGGCTGGATTTCCGCCGGACGGTCCGCGCGTCCCTCGCCAGCGGGGGAGTGCCGCTCACCACCCACCACCGGCCGCGACGCCCGCACAAGCCGGAGCTGGTCGTGCTGTGCGACGCGAGCGACTCGGTCTCGGCGTTCGCGCACTTCACGCTGCTGCTGACGTTTGCGCTGCGGGAGCAGTTCAGCAAGGTCCGCGCGTTCGCGTTCATCGACGCCACCGACGAGATCACCAAGTACTTCGCGCCGGGCACCGACGTGGTGGACGCGATGGCGCGCCTCGCCGCCGAGGCCGACCTCGTCTGGATCACCGGCCGCTCCAACTACGGCCACGCCATCAAGGTGTTCGACGACAAGTACCGCGACGCCGTCACGTCCAAGACGTCGCTGCTGGTCCTCGGCGACGCGCGCTCCAACTACGGGGAGCTGTCCCTGCCGATCCTGCGGTCGATGGTGGAGCGCGCCCGGCACGCGTACTGGCTCAACCCCGAGCCGCGCGACCGGTGGGACACCGGCGACTCCGCGGCGTCCCGCTACGGCGAGCTGCTCCCCATGTTCGAGTGCCGCAACCTGACCCAGCTCGCCGCCTTCATCGAGGAGCTGGCGTAGGGGCCCGGTCGGAGCAGTGCCGACCGGGCGTGCCTGCCGCGATGCGCACCCGAATGAGCGATTCCTCCCCGAGGTCGCGCAGGGGGGATGGGGATATGGCGGATTTGACCGGCTAATCTGCACGCTCATGGAGACCGAAAAGGCGAAGCCTGCGCCACGGCCCAGGCGAAGCCGGCCCGGTTTCCTGTGGCGGCTCGTCGACGGCGCCCCCGGCGACTCCCGCGCGCAGATCGCCCGCCGGGCCCGGATCCTCGTGACGATCGCCACCGGGCTGGCCAACCTCGGCGGCGCGCTCGTCGTCCTCGCGTTCACCGTCATCGTCCCCGACCCGGTCGGGCACGTCTCCGAGCGGCTCCGGTCCGTCAACCTGATCGTCTTCACCGCCTACGTGTCCGCGGCCGTGCCCGTGGGCCTGCTCCTCGGCGAGCGGTTCTTCCGCCGCGTCCGCCGGCTCGTCGAGCGGCACGGCGAACCCGACCGGCACGAGCGCGCCCTGCTGCTGTACGGGCCGCTCCGGCTGATGGCCCCGCACCTGACCCTGTGGGGCATCGGGACGGTCGGCTGGGTCATCGTCAACGCCCCGTTCTCCGGACTGCTCGCCGTCAAGCTCGGCCTGACCAGCCTGCTCGGCGGCCTCACCACCTGCACGATCGTCTACCTGCTGGCCGAGCGGCTGCTGCGCCGCGCGGTGACCACCGCGCTGCACAGCGAGCTGCCGAGCCGCACCGGGCTGCCCGGCGTCGTCGCCCGCTCCGTGCTCGCCTGGGGGCTCGGCACCGCCGTCCCGATCCTCGGCCTGATCACCCTTGCCATCGGCTCCTTCGTGATCGCCGAGGTCACCGTGCGGGACTTCGCCATCGCGGTGCTCGCGCTCGGTGGCATCGCCCTCATCGTCGGGCTCGGCGTCACCTACACCGCCGCCCGCGCCATCGCCGACCCGGTCGAGTCGGTGCGGCTCGGCCTCGCCCGCGTCCAGCGCGGCGACCTGGACGTCGAGGTGCCCGTCTACGACGCCAGCGAGGTCGGGCTGCTGCAGGCCGGGTTCAACCACATGGCCGCCGGGCTGCGCGAGCACGAGCGGCTCCGCGACCTGTTCGGCCGGCAGGTCGGCGCGGACGTCGCCCGCGTCGCCGTCGAGCGCGGCATCGACCTCGGCGGCGAGCTGCGCGAGGTGGCGGTGATCTTCGTGGACATCCTCGGCTCCACCCGGCTCGCCGCCGACCGGCCGCCCACCGAGGTCGTCCGGCTGCTGAACGACTTCTTCGCCGTGGTCGTCGAGGTCGTCGGCGCGCACGGCGGCTGGATCAACAAGTTCGAGGGCGACGCCGCGCTCGCCGTGTTCGGGGCGCCGCTCGCGCTGGACGGACTGCCCGGCCGCGCGCTCGCCGCGTCCCGGGAGCTGGCCGTGCGGCTGCGCGAGGACGTCCCCGAACTGCGGGCGGCGGTCGGCGTCTCGGCGGGCGAGGCCGTCGCCGGGCACATCGGGGCCGAGGAGCGCTTCGAGTACACGGTGATCGGCGACCCGGTGAACGAGGCCGCCCGCCTCACCGACCTGGCCAAGAACACCGGTGAGCGCGTCCTCGCGGCGGGCTCCCTGGTCGCGCGGGCCGATCCGGAGGAGGCCGCCCGGTGGTCGCTCGGCGAGGAGGTCACCCTCCGGGGCCGGACGCAGGCCACCCGGCTCGCCTCGCCCCTCCCGTCCGAGCGCGTCCCCTCCTAGGACGGGCCGAGGGTCGCGCCGTTCAGCGTCGTGTAGAAGGGCGACTCGGACAGCCGCGCGTCCTTCTCCTCACCGATGTAGACGTCGGCGTGGTTCTCGCCCCCGTATCCCGGTCGAAACAGGTCTACGACCGTCCAGCGAGCCTTCTGGAACCCCGCGCACACCTCGCCCTCGATCGGGCGGCCGTCGCCGTCCCTGCCGCAGCCGACGATCGCGAACCGCCGGCCCCGGGCCAGGACCGACTTGTCGGCCGCCGCCGACGCCCACGGCACCAGCGGACGGCCCCGCGAGTCGCGCGTCGTGTCGTCCAGCCAGAAGCCGACGCTGTGCGACCAGTTCAGGTACCGGCCCCGCTGCGGCCCGCCGGTGATGCGCCCGCTGCCCTCCATCTGGACGACCTTCAGGAAGTCCGCCGGATACGACCCGAGCGGCGCCTTCCCGTGCGAGCAGTGGAAGCGGGCACAGCCCCGCACGGCCTTCCGCTCGCCGTCGTAGAGGCTTTCGAGCGCCGTGTAGTAGGTGGTGACGCGCCACCCTCCGGCCCGCCCGAGCGGCTGCGGCCTCGTCGTCGGCTGCGCCGTCGCGAACGGTGCGGGCTCGGGCGTGGGCTCGGGTGCGGGGGTGGGTGCGGCCGGCGGCGGGACGTATCCCGCCGCCTCTTCGCTGCTCTGGCCGCACCCCGCCAGCGCCGCGCCCAGCATCGCGCCGCCCAGCGCGAGGGCGAGCGGTGCCGTGCGTCGCATCGCACCCTCCCCGATCGGGACGCCAGTCCGCCACCGGGGACACTACCGGGGTCAGTGCCCGCGGGCGATCCACTCGTCCAGGTGCGGGGCCTCCGCGCCGATGGTGGTCGAGTCGCCGTGCCCGGTGCGGACGGTCGTCTCCGCCGGCAGCGTCAGCAGCCGCTCCCGGATGGAGTCGATGATCGTCGGGAAGTCGGAGAACGACCGGCCCGTCGCGCCCGGCCCGCCGTTGAACAGCGTGTCGCCGGAGAACACCGTGCCCAGCGCGGGCGCGTGCAGGCAGACCGCGCCGGGGCTGTGGCCCGGCGTGTGCAGGACGGTCAGCCCGGTGCCCGCGACCGTGATGACCTGCCCGTCGGCGAGGTCGCCGTCGGGGCTGGTGTCCGGATGCTTCTGCTTCCACAGCATCAGGTCGTCCGGATGCAGCAGGATGGGCGCGCCCGTGCGGGCCTTCAGCGCGGGCGCCGCGTCGATGTGGTCGTCGTGCCCGTGCGTGGACACGATCGCCACGAGGCGCCGTCCGCCGACCGCCGCCGCGATCGCGTCCGCGTCGTGCGCCGCGTCGATGACGATCGCCTCGCTGTCGTCGCCGACGATCCAGACGTTGTTGTCGACGTCCCAGGTGCCGCCGTCGAGCGAGAACGTCCCGGACGTGACGATGTGGTCGATGCGCGCCGCCATCAGAGCATCACCACCGAGCGCAGCACGTCGCCGTGGTGCATCTTCTCGAACGCCGCCTCCACATCGCCGAGCCCGATCGTCTCGGAGACGAACGCGTCCAGGTCCAGGCGCCCCTGGAGGTAGAGGTCGATGAGCATCGGGAAGTCGCGCGAGGGCAGGCAGTCGCCGTACCACGACGACTTCAGCGACCCGCCGCGGCCGAACACGTCCAGCAGCGGCAGCTCCAGCCTCATCTCGGGCGTCGGGACACCGACGAGCACGACCGTCCCGGCGAGGTCGCGCGCGTAGAACGCCTGCTCGTAGGTCTCCGGGCGGCCGACCGCGTCGACGACGACGTCCGCGCCGAACCCGCCGGTCAGCTCGCGGACCGTCTCGACGACGTCCTTCTCCCTGCCGTTGACGGTGTGCGTGGCGCCCAGCGCGGACGCGGTGGTCAGCTTCCGCTCGTCCAGGTCCACCGCGATGATCCTCGCGGCGCCGGCCAGCCGGGCGCCGAGCACGGCCGCCGCGCCGACGCCGCCGCAGCCGATGACCGCGACGGAGTCGCCCCGCCCGACCTGCCCGGTGTTGATCGCCGCGCCGAGCCCGGCCATCACCCCGCAGCCGAGCAGCCCCGCCACCTCGGGCTTGGCCGCCGGGTCGACCTTCGTGCACTGCCCGGCGTGGACGAGCGTCTTGTCGGCGAAGGCTCCGATCCCGAGCGCCGGCGACAGCTCGGTGCCGTCCTCCAGCGTCATCTTCTGCGCGGCGTTGTGCGTGTCGAAGCAGTACCAGGGACGCCCCCGCAGGCACGCCCGGCACTGCCCGCACACCGCGCGCCAGTTCAGGACGACGAAGTCGCCCGGCGTCACTTCGGTGACCCCGTCGCCGACCGACTCGACCACCCCGGCGGCCTCGTGGCCGAGCAGGAACGGGAACTCGTCGTTGATCCCGCCCTCGCGGTAGTGCAGGTCGGTGTGGCAGACCCCGCACGCCTGGACCTTGACGACCGCCTCCCCGGGACCGGGGTCCGGGACGATGATCGTCTCGATCCGCACCGGCTGTCCCTTGCCCGGTGCGACGACCCCGCGTACCTGCTGCGCCATGCTGCCGCCTCCCTTCGTCCGATCTTCTCGTCCGATCTTCTCGTCCGATCTTCTCGTCCGATCTTCTCGTCCGATCTTCTCGTCCGATCTTCTCGTCCGATCTTCCCCGACCCTACCCAGCCACCCGGCCGGGCCGCCGGTGCCGCCTGCTCAGCTGAAGTGGATGGCCTGGAGCTTGTCGGCGGCGTCGCGGTCGAGGACGGTGACGCCGGCGGCGGGCGGGAGGGGGGCGCCGCCGCGGGCGCGGTCGATGAGCGGGCGCCAGCGGCGGCAGTGGCGGTTGAAGGCGGTGGAGGTGACGACGCGGCCGCGGGCGAACTGGCCGGCGCGGGCGGTCTCGGGGGCGACGTCGATGAGGATCAGGTGCAGCCGGCCGCCGCGCCGGCGCGCCAGCCAGGCGAACAGGTGCAGGATGTGCGGCCAGGTGCCGCGCGTGTGCGCGACGACGCCCTGCCCGCTGAGGATCGCGCGCCCGATCCGCCACACGTGGGTGGCGTGGACGAGCGGGGTGCGCAGCCGCACGGGGAGGGGCCGCAGGAACCGCGCCCACCAGTTGCGGGACTGCCGGGAGTCGATCACCAGGGCGCCGCCCGCGGGCACCGGTTCCGTCTCGTCGCCCCGCAGCCCGTAGAGCCGGTCGAGCAGGGTGCTCTTGCCCGCTCCGGGCAGCCCGGCGACGAGTACCAGCGAGCCCGCCGGGTAGCGCAGGGCGGGTCCCGGATCCACTTCGTGGATTTCGTGGATGGTCGTCTCCTGGTTTCGGCCCGGTGGTGAAGGGGCCAACGAACACCCCGCACCGCTTGTTCCGGCCCGCGCGTACCGGCCTCGCGCGTCACCGGCCCGCGCGTCACCAGCCCGCGCGTCACCAGCCTCGCGCGCCACCAGTCCGCGCGTCACCAGCCTCGCGCGCGCCACTCCGGGAGCGAGGGACGCTCGCGGCCGAGCGTCGAGTCCTTGCCGTGGCCGGGGTAGAACCAGGTGCCGTCGGGGAGGCGGTCGAAGAGGCGCTCCTCCACGTCGGAGAGCAGCTGCTTGAAGCGGGTCGGGTCGCCCCAGGTGTTGCCGACGCCGCCCGGGAAGAGGCTGTCGCCGGTGAACAGGTGCGGGCGGTCGGCCAGCTCGCCGCCGGCGTCGTACAGCAGCGCGATCGAGCCGGGCGTGTGGCCGCGCAGGTGGATGACGTCCAGGGACACCCGCCCGAACCGGACGGTGTCGCCGTGCTCGACGGGTTCGGCGACCGGCTCGGGCAGCGACTCGGCGTCGCGGGGATGGGCGACGACCTGGGCGCCGGTGGCGCGCACCACCTCGCCCAGCGCCATCCAGTGGTCCTGGTGGCGGTGCGTGGTGACGATGCGGGACAGGGGACCGTCGCCGACCAGCTCCAGCAGCCGGGGCGCCTCGTTCGCCGCGTCGATCAGCAGCTGCTCGCCGGTCGCGGTGCAGCGCAGCAGGTAGGCGTTGTTGTCGTAGGGGCCGACGGCCGCCTTCGTGATCGTCAGCCCCGGCAGCTCCCGGACGTCGGGGCGTCCGCCGGTCTCGACGTTCCCGGTGTAGCTCATGGGGTCCTCCCCGTCGGTAGTGCGAAGACCATCCTCCATCATCGCGCGCCGCAGGGTGACCGTGGACCGCAGGGCGGTTGAGTCACCAGACGCAGCACGACCGTGCGCTCACGGACGGACATTTCAGTCTTGCCACTGCAGCATGGGAATTGGAAGATCAGGTTCGACCCCGTGAGGACGGTGAAGCGTTGGTTACCGCATTCCGTCCCGGACCGGGCAGGGAGCAGCCGGAGGACCTCCTCGGGCACGCCTGCACGCTGGTCCGGCTCTGCGGCCGGGACTCCGCCGTCGCCGCGGTGGTGCTCGCCCTCGTCCTGACCGGGACCGTGTCCCGGCTCGCGGCCGGCCTGCCCGGCCTCGCCGCGCTGGCGCTGCTGCCGGTGCTGGCCGGGTCGTTCGCGGTCTCGGCCGGCTACGCGGTCCGGTCGCGCCGCACGCTGCTGTCGGTGCTCGGCGACGTGCGCGCCCGCACCGGCTCGCCCCTCGACCCGGGCGTGCCGTGGACGCCGTTCGGGTCCGCGATAGCGCTGGACGACCGGGTCCGGGACGTGGAGCTGCGCCGGCTGCTGTCGGCGGCGCACCGCTGCGGCGAGCTGTCCTGGCAGGCCGTCGCGTGGGCGGCGGCGACCTCCGTGCTGTTCCTCTTCTGGACGCTGGCGGCGGCGATGGCGGGAGGGTGACCGGATTGATCGACTCCGTATCGAGCGACCACGCGCCCGACGTCCGGCCGGGCAGCTTCTGGGACCGGCTCGCCCCGAGCGACCGGCAGGCCCTGCGCGCCATGGGCCGGCGCACCGACATCCCGCCCGGCGGGATGCTGTGCCACCAGGGATCGGTCGCCCCCGCCGTCTACGTGGTGTTCAAGGCCTCGCCGCGCGCGGCCAGCAACGCGGTCGCCAAGGAGTTCGTCGACTCCAGCGACGGCGACGAGTCGATCATCGATCTGTTCGGGGCCGGGGACCTGGTCGGCTTCCTCGGCCCGTGGGGGCATCCGCAGCGCGGCACCGTCGCCGCGCTCGACCACGTCGCGGCGCTGCGCGTGGACCGCGCCAAGTTCCGCAGCCTGCTGGCGGCGAGCCCGCAGGTCGCCGAGGCGATGATGCACGCGATCTCGCAGAGCGTCACGTTCGGCGGCCGCCGGCACGCGGTGCGCGCGGCCGACCATCCGCAGCGGCTCGCCTACCATCTGCTGGAGCTGGCGCACCGGTTCGGCGAGCCCGGCGCCGGGGACGGGACGCGGATCCCGCTGAAGCTCAGCCAGGCCGAGCTGGCGAACTGGGCGGGGATCTCCCGCGAGACGCTGGTGCGGTGGTTCCGGTCGTGGCGGGCCAAGGGCATCCTCCACCAGCGGCCGCGCCCGCTGACCGTGCTGGACGTCGAGCGGCTGCGGCGCGCCGCGAGCCCGTGGGGGGACGAGTGGCCGGCCGCCGCCGAGCCCGCCGCTCCGGCCGGGCCCGCCGCGGACGCCGCGATCGCGGCGCGCGAGCCGGTGCGGCTGGAGCCGCCGGGCGGCCGCCCGCTCGCCGCGCGGCTGCCCGCCGACAACCCGTTCTTCGCCGGGCGCGCGGTGAGCCTCAGCAAGCTGGACCTGCTGGTCGGCCAGTCCGTGTGGCCGCGCGCGGTGATCGTCCAGGGCATGGCGGGGGTCGGCAAGACGACGCTGGCACTGCACTGGGCGCACCGCGTCGCCGACCGGTTCCCCGACGGGGCCCTGTTCGCCGACCTGCGCGGCACGAGCCGCAGCCCGGTCACCCCGGCGGAGGCGATGGGGCAGGTGCTGCGCGCCGCGGGCGTGCCCGGCGACCAGCTTCCGCGTACCGAGGACGGGCTCGCGGCGCAGTGCCGGTCGCTGCTGGGCGACCGCCGGATGCTGCTGATCCTCGACAACGCCGTCCAGCCCGAGCAGGTCAGGCCGCTGCTGGCGGCGGTGACGTCCGGGCTGGTGGTCGTGACGAGCAGGCGGCGGCTGCCCGCGCTCCTGGACGGCGCCGACGTCCGCACGCTGGAACTTGCGGAGATGGCGCCGCAGGAGGCCGTCGACCTCATCGCGGGCGTTCTCGGACCGGGGGACGCCCGCCTCCGGGACGAGCGCAAGGCCGTCGTGCGGCTCGCCCGCGAATGCGGCCATCTGCCGCTCGCGCTCGGCGTCATGGCCGGCCGGCTGGCCGAGAACCCGGACGAGTCGATCGCCGGGACCGTCCGGGAACTGGCCGCGCGGGACGCGCCCGACGCCGCGCCGTACGGGACGGGACTCGGCGTCTCCGCGGGGCACGGGACGTCCGGGCCGGGGCTGAGCGCCGTCGTCAACCCGACGTTCGACGTCGCCTACCGCAGCCTGCGCCGTGACCAGCGGGAGGCGTTCCGCAGGCTCGGGCTCGTCGCCGGCCCCGACTTCACGCCCGCCGCCCTCGCCGCCCTCCAGGACCGGACGGTGGACGAGGCGCGCGAATGCCTGGAGGGACTCCGGCAGGCCTACCTCGTGCACGACGTCGGCCCCGGCCGCTACCGGATGCACGACCTGCTGCGCGACTTCGCCCGCGAGCGCGGGCTCGGCGAGGACTCCGACGGCGAGCTGCAGGCGGCGCAGCGGCGGCTGCTGGCCGGCTACCTCGCCGAGGCCCGCGAGGCGGGCGCGGCGCTGCCCGGACGGCCCCGCCCCACCGCGCACCGGGGCGAGGCCCGCGGCCGCCCGTCACCGGCGGAGCGCGCGGCGGGGCTCGCCTGGTTCGAGATGGAGCGGCGCAACCTGGTCGCCGCCGTCCACCAGGCCGCCCGGCTCGGCCTGCACCGCACCTGCTGGGAACTCGCCGACGCGCTGTTCGACTTCCAGGACTTCCGCCGCTACAGCGAGGACAACATCGCCGTCCAGCAGGCGGGCCTGCACGCCGCCCGCGCCGAGGAGGACTGGGCGGCGGCGGCCGTCATGCTGCACAACCTCGCGATGGCGCACTTCGAGCTGGGCGGCTCCGTCCAGGCGATCGGCTACGGGGAGGACGCGCGGCGCGGGTTCCGGGCGGTCGACCCGCCCGACCGGTACGGGGAGGCCGTCACCCTCGCCACGCTCGCCGACGTCCACGTCGTCCGGGGCCGGTACCTGACGGCGATCGACCATGCGCGGCGGTCCCTGAGCATCCACGAGGAGCTCGGGGACGACGGGGGAGTCGCCAAGAGCCGCAGCACTCTCGCCCGCGCCCACCTCGGCCTCGGCGACTACGAGACGGCGCTGGAGCACGCGGCCAAGGCGCTGGTCATCCGGCGCCGGATCGACGACCAGGCGGGCGTGGCGGAGACCCTGATCACCGTGGCCGGCGTGCACCGGCGGCAGGGGAGCGTCCACGAGGCGGTGGCGCACGCGCTGGAGGCGCTGTCCATCCGGCAGGAACTCGCGGACATGCACGGCGCCGCCCAGGCGCTGACGGAGCTCGCGCGGATGAACGCCGCGCTCGGCCTGCGCGACATGGCGCAGCAGGACGCCGAGCAGGCGCTGCGCACCTACCGCGCCCTGGGCGGACGCCACGGCGAGGCGCGCGCGCTGAACACGCTCGCGATGCTGATGTGCGAGGCCTCGAAGTTCGCCGAGGCGTTCACCTACTGCGGCGAGGCGCTGCGGCTGCACCGCGACACCAGCGACCGGCACGGCGAGTCCGAGGCGCTCGCGCAGATCGGGATCGTCCACTGGAGGCTCGGCCGGTACCGGGAGGCGCGCGAGCACCTGCTGCAGGCGCTGGAGATCCGCCGCGAGATCGGCGACCAGCACGGCGAGGCCCACGATCTGGAGTACCTGTCGGTCGTGATGCGCCGACTCGGCCGCCCCCAGGAGGCGCTCGTCCTCGGCCTCGAGGCCCTCGACCTGTGGCACCACCTCGGCGCGCGGAGCGGGATGGCGGGGACGCTCGGCAGCCTCGCCCGCACCTACTCCTGGCTCGGCCTGCCTGAGGAGGCCGAGCGGGCGGCCCGGCAGGCGCTGCACCTGCGCAGGTCGGGCGGCGACCGGTACGGCCTCGGCGTCGGGCTGGACACCCTGGCCGCCGTGCTGCGCCGCGCCGGCCGTCCCGAGGAGGCGCTGTCGGAGGAGCTGGAGGCGCTGCGCTTCCTCGGCGAGGTCGGCGACCGGCACAGCGAGGCCACCGGCCTGGCCCACCTCGCCGCCATCCACCTCGACCTCGGCCGCGCCGACGACGCCCTGGAGACCGGGCGGCGCGCCCTCGACCTCGCCGCCGAGCTGGGCGCCGCGCGCGAGCAGGCGCACGCGCTGCACTCGATGGCCCGCGCGTCCCAGCTGCTCGGCAAGCACGCCCGCGCGGTGGAGCACGTCAACGCCGAGATCGTCATCCGCCGGGACATGGACGACCGGCGGGGGCTCCGGCAGGCGCTGGAGCTGCTGGGCGGCTCGCACCTCGCGCTCGGCGACCGCGCGGCGGCGGCCGACTGCGTGCGGCGCGTCCGCGCCCTCGACAACCTGCTTGAATCGGAAAGATCGCTGGACATGTGACGAATGAGGTAGTCCATCGGCGCAGCGCCGCGTTCACTGGACCATGACACGTGATCACGAGGTCGTGGCCCCGGCCCGGCCCGGGGTCCGGTGGGGAGGCGGGATGGCGGCCCTCGGATTCTGGGACGCGCTGAGCCCCCGCGCCCGGGAGGCGCTGCGCGCGGCCGGCGCCCCGGTGGTGATCAGGCCGGGCGCGTTCCTGATGCGCGAGCACACCCGCGCGTCCCAGGTCTTCGTGCTGCGCGCCGGCGCCGTCAAGGTCTGGGTGGACCGGCGCGGCGAGATCGCCATCCTCGACGTGCTCGGGCCCGGCGACCTGGTCGGCGAGGTGGAGGCGGCGGACGGCGGGATCCGGCACGCCAACGTGGAGGCGATGACCCGGGTGGAGGCGCTCGTGCTGCCCGCCGCCCGGTTCCGCGGAGTCCTGGACGCCCATCCCGGCTCGGTGTGGGCCGTCGCAGCCGTCCTCGCCGAGCGGCTGCGCGACTCCAACGAGCTGCGCGTCGCCCACTTCCCCGACGACCCCGGACGCCGCCTCGCCGGCCGCCTCCTGCGCCTGGCCGCGCGGTTCGGCACCCCGGTCAAGCGGGAGCGGCCGGACGGCGTGACGGAGGAGGTCGTCCACGTCCAGGTCCCGATCTCCCAGCAGGACCTCGGCCGCTGGGCCGGGATGGGCCGCCGGAAGGTCGCGCAGATCCTCGCCGCCGCACCGCTGCGCGACGGCCTGACCGTCGCCCGCGGCACGATCGCCGTCCGCTCCGCGGACGCCCTGCGCCTGCTCGCCGGACGCGACCCCGACTAGAACCCCGACGGCTCGTGCGGCCAGGGCGGCGGCACCGGGAGCGGGCCGTCCGGGCGGACGTGCACGCCGGAGCCGTCGGTGCGGCCGCTCAGCCAGCCGAGCAGCGCCCGTCCCGAGCCGGACGCCTCCGGCCCGCCCGCCGTCCAGCCGAGCTCGGCGGACTCGCCGGAGTCGGTCGCGGTGATCCGGTACCCGGCCAGCTCGCCGCGGCGCCCGGCCGGGACCGCGGCCACGTCCGCCAGCGTCGCGGCCGCCGCCCACCGGACGTAGGGCTCGGGCCAGTCGGCGGGCCCGTACCCGGCGGCGAGGTCGACGTGGTGCGCCTCCACCTCGTTCCACCGGCGGAACAGGGTGTACCAGGCGGGGTGCGGCCAGCCCTGCATCGCCTTCACGGGAGCGTTCCACGCGTCCTCGGGCAGGGTGCGGACCTGCTCGGCGAACCGCTCGGCGGTCGCGCGGACGTCCGCGATCAGCTCCGCACCGCTCCGCCCGGCGCCCGCGTCGAGGTCGGCGTTGCGCTTGTCCAGGCTCGGGTACTGCGGGATCTCCACCCCGGTCCGCGCCCATTCCAGCAGGTTCCAGAGGGAGTCGGCGTTACGGGCGATATGAGTGGCGACATGCCCGCGGCTCCAGCCCGGCAGCGCGGACGGGCCGCGCAGGTCGGCCTCGCCGAGCCCGCCCAGCGTCCCGGCGATGCGCTCGGTGCCCGCGTCCAGTTCGTCGATCACGTCGCGCCAGTCCATGACCCCTCCTCGACCGGAAAAGAGCCTCCATCCTGTCGCACCCGCCGGTCCGGTGCCAGACAATGGTGATCATGGATCTTCCGATCTGCGTGACCTGCGGCGTCCAGTACGCCGGGCCGCGTCCGGACTGCCCGATCTGCGAGGACGAACGCCAGTACGTCGGCTGGGACGGTCAGAGATGGACGACCCTCCGGGAGCTGCGGGCCGGCCACCGGGGCCGGATCGCCGAGGAGGGCCCGGACGTCGTCGGTATCGGCACCGAGCCGTCCACCGCGATCGGCCAGCGCGCCCTGCTGCTGCGCGCCCCGTCCGGCAACGTCCTCTGGGACATGATCACGCACATCGACGACGACGTGATCCGCCGGGTCGGCGAGCTCGGCGGCGTCTCCGCGATCGCGATCAGCCATCCGCACTTCTACGGCACCATGATCGAGTGGGCGCACGCGTTCGACGCCCCCGTCTACATCCACGAGGCCGACCGGCGGTGGGTCGCCCGCCCGGACGACGCGGTCGTCTTCTGGGAGGGCGACACCCACGAGCTGGCGGACGGCCTCACGCTGATCAACGCCGGCGTCCACTTCGACGGCGGCCAGGTCCTGCACTGGCGCGACGCCCGCGCCATGTTCTCGGGAGACATCCTTCAGGTCGTCCAAGACCGGGACTGGGTGAGCTTCATGTACAGCTACCCGAACCTCATCCCGGAGCGCCCGCGCACGGTCCGGCGGGCGCTGCGCCTGCTGGAGCCCTACGACTTCGACCGCGTCTACGGCGCCTGGTGGAAGAAGATCGTCTACACCGACGGCAAGGACGCCGTCCGACGCTCCGCCGACCGTTACCTCTCCTTCGCCCTGGACGACGAGCGGCCCGCGCCGTGAGCGGGCGCGCGAAGCGCGCGCGGGGGTGATGTGGTGGCGGGTGGTGTTCGAACACGTGTACGGTGCGGGAGTGCCGTCCGGACCGTTCGGAACGGGCGGGTAACTTCGTGAAATGCGGCGGCGGCCGTCGCCGTTAAGGAGTCGGGGGATTCTGTCGCACCCCGTGGCTAGCCTTGAGGCAGACCTGTCTCCCTACCGCCGCGCCCCAGAAGAGGAACCGGATCAACGCCGTGCATGACCGACTCATCGTGCGTGGAGCACGCGAGCACAACCTGAAGGACGTCTCGCTCGACCTCCCGCGGGACTCCATGATCGTGTTCACCGGTCTGTCGGGTTCCGGGAAGTCCAGCCTGGCGTTCGACACGATCTTCGCCGAGGGCCAGCGCCGGTACGTGGAGTCGCTGTCGGCGTACGCCCGGCAGTTCCTCGGCCAGATGGACAAGCCCGACGTCGACTTCATCGAGGGGCTGTCCCCGGCGGTGTCGATCGACCAGAAGTCGACCAGCAAGAACCCGCGGTCGACGGTCGGGACCATCACCGAGGTGTACGACTACCTGCGGCTCCTCTACGCGCGGATCGGGCACCCGCACTGCCCCGAGTGCGGCCGGCCGATCAGCCGGCAGGCGCCGCAGCAGATCGTCGACCGGGTGCTGGAGCTGGAGCCCGGCACGCGCTTCCAGGTGCTGGCGCCGGTGATCCGCGGGCGCAAGGGCGAGTACCTGGAGCTGTTCCGCGAGTTGCAGTCCAAGGGGTACTCCCGGGCGCTCGTGGACGGGCAGATGATCCGCCTGGACGAGCCGCCCAAGCTGAAGAAGCAGGAGAAGCACGACATCTCCGTCGTGGTCGACCGGCTCTCGGTGAAGGACTCCGCGCGGCAGCGGCTCGCCGACTCGGTGGAGACGGCGCTGGGGCTCGCGGGGGGCACGATCGTCCTCGACTTCGTCGACGTCCCCGAGGACGACGAGAACCGCACCCGGATGTACTCCGAGCATCTCTACTGCCCCTACGACGACCTGTCGTTCGAGGAGCTGGAGCCCAGGTCGTTCTCGTTCAACTCGCCGTACGGGGCCTGCCCCGACTGCACCGGGCTGGGCACGCGCATGGAGGTCGACCCGGAGCTCGTCGTCCCCGACGAGGAGCTCACGCTCGGCGAGGGCGCGATCCAGCCGTGGTCCAACGGGCACGTCAGCGACTACTTCCTGCGCCTGCTGTCCGCGCTCGGCGACGCCATGGGGTTCGACCTGAACACCCCGTGGCACAAGCTGCCGGCCAAAGCGCGCAAGGCCGTCCTGAACGGTCACGAGACGCAGGTCCACGTGCGGTACAAGAACCGCTACGGCCGGACGCGCTCGTACTACACGGCCTACGAGGGCGTGATCCCCTACATCCAGCGGCGGCACGCCGAGTCCGAGAGCGACTCCAGCCGGGAGCGCTTCGAGGGCTACATGCGGGAGATCCCATGCCCGACCTGCGAGGGCGCCCGGCTCAAGCCGGTCGTGCTGGCCGTCACCATGGGCGGGATGTCCATCGCCGAGGTCGCCGCGATGCCCATCGGCGAGGCCGCGAAGTTCCTGCTGGCGATGCAGCTGAGCGAGCGCGACGCGCATATCGCCGAGCGCGTCCTCAAGGAGATCAACGCGCGCCTCGGCTTCCTGCTGGACGTCGGCCTCGACTACCTCACCCTCGACCGGGCGTCGGCGACGCTCGCCGGCGGGGAGGCGCAGCGCATCCGGCTGGCGACGCAGATCGGCTCCGGCCTGGTCGGCGTCCTGTACGTGCTGGACGAGCCGTCCATCGGCCTGCACCAGCGCGACAACCACCGGCTGCTGGAGACGCTGATCCGGCTCCGCGACATGGGCAACACCTTGATCGTCGTCGAGCACGACGAGGACACCATCGCCGCCGCCGACTGGATCGTCGACATCGGCCCCCGCGCGGGCGAGCACGGCGGCGAGATCGTCGTGTCCGGCACCGTCGAGGACCTGAAGAAGTCCGACCGCTCGCTGACCGGCGCCTACCTGGACGGGCGCCGCGAGATCGCCGTCCCGCAGATCCGGCGGCCGCGCACGAAGGGCCGCGAGGTCACCGTCAGGGGCGCCCAGCAGAACAACCTGCGCGACGTGGACGTGGCGTTCCCGCTCGGCGTCCTCACCGCGGTGACGGGCGTGTCCGGGTCGGGCAAGTCGACGCTGGTCAACGACATCCTCTACAACGCCCTCGCCAAGAAGCTGAACGGGGCGAAGACCGTCCCCGGCAAGCACAGGCGCGTCAACGGCGTCGACCAGCTCGACAAGGTCGTCCACGTCGACCAGTCGCCGATCGGGCGCACGCCGCGCTCCAACCCGGCGACCTACACCGGGGTGTTCGACCACATCCGCAAGCTGTTCGCGCAGACCACCGAGGCGAAGGTGCGGGGCTACCAGCCGGGCCGGTTCTCCTTCAACGTCAAGGGCGGGCGCTGCGAGAACTGCTCCGGCGACGGCACCATCAAGATCGAGATGAACTTCCTGCCGGACGTCTACGTCCCGTGCGAGGTCTGCCACGGCGCCCGCTACAACCGGGAGACCCTGGAAGTCCACTACAAGGGCAAGACGATCTCCGAGGTGCTCGACATGCCGATCGAGCAGGCCACCGAGTTCTTCGAGCCGATCAAGGCGATCCACCGGCACCTGAAGACGCTGAACGACGTCGGGCTCGGCTACGTCCGGCTCGGCCAGCCGGCCCCGACCCTGTCCGGCGGCGAGGCGCAGCGCGTCAAGCTGGCCTCCGAGCTGCAGAAGCGCTCCACCGGCCGCACCATCTACGTGCTGGACGAGCCGACCACCGGCCTCCACTTCGAGGACATCCGCAAGCTCCTCGGCGTCCTGAACGGCCTGGTCGACAAGGGCAACACGGTGATCGTCATCGAGCACAACCTGGACGTCATCAAGACCGCCGACTGGATCATCGACATGGGCCCCGAGGGCGGCTCCCGGGGCGGCACCGTCGTCGCCACCGGCACCCCCGAGGAGGTCTGCGAGGTCGAGACCAGCCACACCGGCCATTTCCTCAAGAAGATCCTCTGACGGGTCGGTCTCGTGCGCCACGGCTCCGGGGGCCGGGACGGGGCATCGGAGGACGTGCACCAAGATGGACGCATGGGAGACAACATGACGGGTGGGGCCGTCGAGGCCGGGGCCGTCGGGCGCCGTGTGGTCCTGTGCGGCGGGGCGGCCGTCGTCGGGGCGACCGCGCTCGCGGGGTGCGCCTCGGGCAACGAGGAGAAGTCCGCCGCGGACCTCAAGGGCAAGGAGATCGCCAAGGCAGCCGACGTCCCGGTCGGCGGCGGGAAGATCTACGGGGACGAGAAGGTCGTGGTGACGCAGCCCAGCCAGGGCTCCTTCAAGGCGTTCACGGCGGTGTGCCCGCACCAGGGCTGCACGGTGGGCAGCGTCGCGAACGGGCAGATCAAGTGCCCGTGCCACGGCAGCGAGTTCAAGATCGCGGACGGGTCGGTGACGAAGGGGCCGGCGGCGCAGCCGCTCAAGGAGTACCCGGTCCAGGTCCAGAACGGCGGCATCGTCGTCACCTGAGCCCGGCCGATTTGGTTCTGGTTTGAACCATCCCGCCCTCCCGTACGTGCTAACCGGTGACGTGAAGGAACCGACAGTGCACCGGAGGGGCGAGCATGCCACAGGGGTCCGAGACGCAGGCCGACGGGACGGAGCAGGCGCCGGGGGCCGAACCCGGCCGCACCCGCAGGGGCCTGCTCATCGGGGCGGGGATCGCGGGCGTGGCCGGGCTCGCGGCCGCGTGCGGCGGGTCCGGGGACGGCGACGACGCGGGCGGCTCGGACGCGGGCTCCGGCTCCTCCGCGGGCGGCGGCGCCGATGGTTCGGGCGCCGCGCTCGCGTCTGCCGGTGAGATCCCGGTCGGGGGCGGCAAGGTCTTCGAGGACGCCAAGGTCGTCGTGTGCCAGCCGCGGCAGGGCCAGTTCACGGCGTTCTCCGCGACGTGCACGCACCGGGGCTGCAGCGTCGGATCGGTGTCCGGCGGGACGATCAACTGCCCCTGCCACGGCAGCAAGTTCAAGATCACCGATGGTTCGGTGGTGAACCCGCCCGCGGACGAGCCCCTGAAGGCGAGGAAGGTCACCGTCCAGGGCGACAAGATCATGCTCGCCTGAGCGACTTCGCCTTCGAACCCGGCTGCGCCGGGCCGTCCCCGTGGGGGACGGCCCGGCCGCCGTCGGGGTCGTCGGGCGCGTTCACGCCGGACGAGGCGCCGCCCGCCGTCCGCGGGCCGGGATGCGGGGCCGCGGGCGGCGCATCCCCGTCCGGGGACGCGCCCGCGCCGTTCGCGCCGTCGGCCACGGGCTCGGCGCCCACGCGGAACCGGGGGAGCGCCTCCGGATGGTGCTCGCGGACGTAGGCGACGAGATGCTCCCGCACGTCGCAGCGCAGGTCCCAGGTGCTCGCCGAGTCGGCGGCGCTCATCAGCGCCCGCAGCGTGACCAGCCCGTTCGGCAGGGTCTCCACGACCTGGAGCACCCACTCGCGGCGGTCCCACAGCGGGTTGTCCTTCAGCGCCGAGTACAGCTCGGCCCGCAGTTCCTCGACCGGGACCGTCCAGTCCACGTGCAGCTCCACCGAGCCGAGCAGCCGGCTGGAGTGCCGGGTCCAGTTCTCGAACGGCTGCTCGGTGAAGTGCGACACCGGGAAGATCATCCGCCGGTCGTCCCAGAGCCGCAGCACCACGTACGACAGCGTCAGCTCCTCGACCCGCCCCCAGATGTCCTGGGTGACCACGATGTCGTCCAGCCGCAGCGCGTCGCTGAACGCCAGCTGCAGCCCGGCGAGCAGGTTGCCGAGCGTGGGCCGGGCCGCGATGCCGACGACGAGCCCGGCGACGCCCGCGGAGGCGAGCACCCCGGCGCCGACCGCCCGGACGCCGGGGAAGGTGAACAGCGCGGCGCCCACCGCGAGGATCACGATCAGCACGGCCGCGATCCGGCGCAGCAGCATCATCTGGTTGCGGGCGCGCCTGGCCCGCCGGTTGCGCTCGCCCTCGATGTTCATCAGCCGGGTCAGCGGCGGGTCGCTCAGCGCGTAGCCGATCCGCAGCACCAGCCAGGTGGCGGCGCCGATGGCGGCGATCCGCAGCGCGTGCCGGACGGCGTCCTCGGCCTCGCCGTGCATCAGGTGGTACGGCATCGCGGCGTTGGTGCTGACCACCACCGCGAACGCGAACGCGGGGGCGGCGCAGCGGCGGGCGACGCGGCCGGCCCCCGGCCAGCGGGCCGACATCCGGCCGGCGAGCAGGCGCCGGCCTCCCTCGACGACGATCACGGACGTGGCGACGACGGCCGCCAGGACGACCCATGCCCAGAGCGCGGACACGTGCGCAACGACCCCCTCGGCTGATCGGAAACCTTCGTCCGACGTTCCCTTTCCCAGCGCTTTGCGGTCATCCGGTCCAAAAAGGGAGATCTATATCACCTTGTCCGGTTGCCCGTGCGCGGACGGGACGCGCGCGGCGTCCGGCTGTCGGTGCCGCCCATTAGGCTTTTGAGCGTGGCAGATCCGGCGACCTACCGACCCGCCCCGGGCTCCGTTCCGGAGTCCCCCGGGGTGTACCGATTCCGCGACGAGCACGGCCGGGTCATCTACGTGGGCAAGGCGAAGAGCCTGCGCTCGCGCCTGAACTCCTACTTCACCGACTTCTCCGCGCTGCACCCCCGCACGCAGACGATGGTGCAGACCGCCGCCAGGGTCGACTGGACGGTCGTCGGCACCGAGGTCGAGGCCCTCCAGCTCGAATACTCCTGGATCAAGGAGTTCGACCCCCGGTTCAACGTCCGCTACCGCGACGACAAGTCCTATCCGTATCTCGCCGTCACCCTGAACGAGGAGTTCCCGAGGGTGATGGTGATGCGGGGCGCCAAACGCAAGGGCGTGCGCTACTTCGGGCCGTACTCGCACGCGTGGGCGATCCGCGAGACGGTCGACCAGCTGCTGCGCGTGTTCCCCGTCCGGACGTGCAGCGCCGGCGTGTTCAAGCGGCAGCACCAGCTCGACCGCCCCTGCCTGCTCGGCTACATCGGCAAGTGCTCCGCGCCCTGCGTCGGCCGCGTCTCCCCGGACGAGCACCGCCTGCTCGCCGAGGACTTCTGCGACTTCATGGCGGGCAACACGACCCGGTTCATCAAGCGCCTCGAACGCGACATGCGCGAGGCCGCCGCGTCCCAGGAGTACGAGCGCGCCGCCCGGCTCCGCGACGACGTCCGCGCGCTGGAGCGCGCCCTGGAGAAGCAGGCCGTCGTCCTGCCCGACACCACCGACTGCGACATGATCGCCTTCGCCGAGGACGAGCTGGAGGCCGCCGTCCAGGTGTTCTACGTGCGCGGCGGCCGCATCCGCGGGCAGCGCGGCTGGGTGGTCGACAAGGTCGAGGAGGTCACCACCGCCGACCTCGTCGAGAACTTCCTCATCCAGATCTACAGCGAGAGCGAGTCGGTGCCCCGCGAGGTCCTCGTCCCGGCCCTGCCGCCCGAGGAGGACGCCATGACCGAGCTGCTCGCCGAGCGGCGCGACGGACCGGTCCGGCTGCGCGTCCCGCAGCGCGGCGACAAGAAGGCCCTGCTGGAGACGGTCGCGCGCAACGCCCACGAGGCGCTGAAGCAGCACAAGACGCGCCGCGCGTCCGACCTCACCACCCGCAGCCGGGCGCTCCAGGAGCTCCAGGACGCCCTCGAACTGGACGAGGCGCCGCTGCGCATCGAGTGCTACGACGTCTCCAACCTGCAGGGCACCAACGTGGTCGCGTCCATGGTCGTGTTCGAGGACGGCCTGGCCCGCAAGAGCGAGTACCGCCGGTTCACGATCAAGGCCGTCGAGGGGCAGGACGACGTCCGCTCCGTCCACGAGGTGATCACCCGCCGGTTCAGGCGCTACCTCGCCGAGAGCGAGAAGATGGGCGAGCTGGACCACCTGGGCGACCCCGAGGACGAGGGCGCCCACCAGCCGATCGACCCCGAGACCGGGAAGCCGCGCAAGTTCGCCTACCCGCCCAACCTGGTGATCGTCGACGGCGGCGCGCCGCAGGTCGCCGCCGCCCGGCGCGCCCTGGACGAGCTGGGCGTCGACGACATCGCGGTCTGCGGCATCGCCAAGCGGCTGGAGGAGCTGTGGCTGCCCGGCGAAGGCGATCCCGTCATCCTGCCGCGCAACAGCGAGGGCATGTTCCTCGTCCAGCGGGTGCGCGACGAGGCGCACCGCTTCGCCATCGCCTTCCACCGGCAGCGGCGGTCCAAGTCCATGACCGCCAGCGAACTCGATAACGTACCGGGTCTGGGCCCGGCGCGGCGCGCGGCGCTGCTGAAGCACTTCGGTTCGCTGAAACGGCTGCGGGACGCGACGCCCGAGCAGGTCGCCGAGGTCCCGGGAATCGGCACGCGCAGCGCGCAGAGCATCGTCGCGGCACTGCACGGCGGCACAGCGCCCGCGGCGGGCGGTGCCGCAGCGGGCGGTGCCGCGGCGGGCGACGGGGAGCACAGGGGGAGACGGGCATGACCAGCGAGACCAAGATCCCGGACATCGTGATCGTCACCGGCATGTCCGGGGCGGGCCGCAGCACCGCGGCCAAGTCCCTGGAGGACCTCGACTGGTTCGTGGTCGACAACCTGCCGCCGGGGCTGCTGGCCACGATGGCCGACCTCGGCGGCCGGGTAAAGGACGCGGTGCCCCGCATCGCCGTCGTGGTGGACGTGCGCAGCCGCGCCTTCACCGAGGACCTGCACTCCTCGATCGCCGAGCTGGAGGCCCGCGGCGTCCACCCGCGGGTGGTGTTCCTGGAGGCGAGCGACGCCGACCTCGTGCGCCGTTTCGAGAGCGTCCGGCGCCCGCACCCGCTGCAGGGCGACGGCCGCCTGGTGGACGGCATCGCCCGCGAGCGGGAGCTGGTCCGCGAGGTCCGCGCCGAGGCCGACCTGGTGATCGACACGAGCGGCCTCAACGTGCACGAGCTGCGCAACAAGATCATCGGATTCTTCGGCAACGACACCGGCGAGTCCAGCCTGCGCGCGACCGTCGTGTCGTTCGGCTACAAGTACGGCCTGCCGGTCGACGCCGACCTCGTCGTCGACTGCCGGTTCCTGCCGAACCCGCACTGGGTGCCGGAGCTGCGGCCGAAGACGGGCCGCGACACCGCCGTCCGCGACTACGTCCTCGGGCAGCACGGCGCCAAGGAGTTCCTGGACGCCTACGCCGAGGTCCTGCGGCTGCTCGCCGACGGCTACGAGCGCGAGGGCAAGCACTACGTGACCCTCGCCGTGGGATGCACCGGCGGGAAACACCGTAGTGTGGCCATGGCGGAACAGATCGCCGCCCGGCTGCGGGACGAGGGCATCGAGGTGCAGGTCGCCCACCGTGACCTCGGCCGCGAATGACCACCCGCGGGACCCGGACGAGGAGAGTTACGGCACGGTGAAGCCCCCTGGCTCGAACGCGGGCCCGAAGGTCGTCGCGCTCGGCGGGGGCCACGGCCTCTACGCCTCGCTGTCGGCGCTGCGCAACGTCACCGACCGGCTGACCGCGATCGTCACCGTCGCCGACGACGGCGGCTCCAGCGGGCGGCTCCGCCGTGAGCTCGGCGTGCTGCCGCCCGGCGACCTGCGGATGGCGCTCGCCGCCCTGTGCGGCGACGACGAATGGGGCCAGACCTGGCGCGACGTCGTCCAGCACCGCTTCCGCAGCGAGGGCGACCTGCAGGGTCACGCCGTCGGCAACCTGCTGATCGTCGCGCTGTGGGAGCTGCTCGGCGGCGCGGACGCGCCCGCCTCGACCGTCACGGGCCTCGACTGGGTCGGCCGGCTGCTCGGCGCGCACGGCCGCGTCCTGCCGATGGCGGCCGTCCCGATGGACATCGTCGCCGAGGTGCGCGGCGCCGACCCCTCCAGGCCGGACGAGATCACGCAGGTCAAGGGGCAGGTGGCGTGCGCGAGGACGCCGGGCGGCGTGCTCGGGGTGTCGCTCGTCCCGGCCGACCCGCCCGCGTGCCCGGAGGCGCTCGCCGCCGTCGACGACGCCGACTGGATCGTGTTCGGCCCCGGCTCCTGGTTCACCAGCGTCCTGCCGCACCTGAAGGTGCCCGCGCTGGCCCGCGCCCTCACCACCGCCCGCGCCCGCCGGGTGGTCGCGCTGAACCTCGCGCCGCAGCCCGGCGAGACCGACGACTTCTCGCCGCAGACCCATCTGGAGGTCCTGCAGGCGCACGCCCCGGACCTGCGCATCGACGTCGTCCTCGCCGACCGCGGCGTGGTGGACGACCCGGCGGCGCTCGACAAAGCCGTCCAGGCCCTCGGCGGGCGGCTCGTCCTCGCCGACGTCGCCGCCGACGACGGCTCGCCGCGTCATGAACCCGCCCGGCTGGCCCAAGCCTTCGTACAGATCTTTGACGACTGACGACCCGCGGGGCCGGAATCGGCCACACTGCTGGAAGTCCATTAGGGGGAGGGTTCATCAGATGGCGATGACCGGTGTGGTCAAGGACGAGCTGAGCAGGCTCACGGTCATGAAGCCGTGCTGCCGCAAGGCAGAGGTCTCGACGCTGCTGCGGTTCGCGGGGGGCCTGCACCTGGTCAGCGGGCGCATCGTGATCGAGGCCGAGATCGACACCGGGGTCGCGGCCCGGCGCCTGATCAAGGACATCGCGGAGGTGTTCGGGCACACCTCCGAGGTCGTCGTGCTGGCGCCGAGCGGCCTGCGCAAGGGCAACCGCTACGTCGTCCGCGTCTTCCGGGACGGCGAGTCGCTCGCCCGGCAGACCGGGCTCATCGACGGCAACGGCCGGCCCGTCCGCGGGTTGCCCCGGCACGTGGTCGCGGGGGCGGCCTGCGACGCCGAGTCGGCCTGGCGCGGCGCGTTCCTCGCGCACGGCTCCCTCACCGAGCCCGGCCGGTCCATGTCGCTGGAGGTGACCTGCCCCGGCCCCGAGGCCGCGCTCGCCCTGGTCGGCGCCGCCCGCCGGCTCAAGATCCACGCCAAGGCCCGCGAGGTCCGCGGCGTGGACCGCGTCGTCGTCCGCGACGGCGACGCGATCAGCGCCCTGCTCACCCGGCTCGGCGCGCACGACAGCGTCCTCGCCTGGGAGGAGCGCCGGATGCGCCGCGAGGTCCGGGCCACCGCCAACCGGCTCGCCAACTTCGACGACGCCAACCTGCGCCGCTCCGCCCGCGCCGCCGTCGCCGCCGGCGCCCGCGTCGCCCGCGCCCTGGAGATCCTCGGCGACGACGCCCCCGAGCACCTGGTCAACGCGGGCCGCCTCCGCCTGGAGCACAAGCAGGCGTCCCTGGAGGAACTCGGCCAGCTCGCCGACCCGCCCCTCACCAAGGACGCCATCGCCGGCCGGATCCGCCGCCTCCTCGCCATGGCCGACAAGCGCGCCGGCGACCAGGGCATCCCCGGCACCGACGCCAACCTGACGGCGGACATGCTCGCGCCGTAGGCGGACTCAGTCGCCTCTGAGGACCCGGTGGATCAGGTCGTCGCGCAGCTGCCCGTAGCCGGTCTCGGCCCAGACGCTCTGGGACGGGTCGGCCTCGAAGTAGGGGACGTCGCGGCCGTCGCGGCGGTCCGTCAGGATGTCGGGGGTCTCCTTCGTGCGGGCGGCGCGGGCGCAGTCGCGGCAGGCGTGGACGCGGAGGCGGCGCCGGGAGCCGATGGGGCGCCACTCGATCCTGGTGGCCGCGTCACCGTGCAGCGGGTTGAAGAAGCAGAGCGGGCTCGGCGGGATCTCCGGCCTGCCCGCGGCGACGGCCTGCGCGGACGCGAGGGCGTCGCGGCCCTGGTCGAGCAGGACCAGGACGCCCGCGAGGTCCGGGATGCCGCGCGCCCGGTCCAGCGTCTTGCCGGCCGCCTGGTAGGCGTCCAGCGCCCGCGTCATCAGCTCGCCGGTCCGTTCCCCGGAGACGGGCACGTCCGTGGTGTCGAGGAGTTCGCCGAAGGCGATGACCTCCCGCGCCGTCTGCTCGCGGAGCTGGTCCTCCCCGGCGCGCTTCGCCGTGGAGAACACCGTCCGGGGCATCAGCAGGGCGCTGTCGCCGCGGGACGTCGCCGCCATCCGGCGCCGCCGCCACAGCAGGAGGCCGCCGATTCCGGCGGCCGCGATGCCCGCGGCGCCGAGCGTGAGCGGGAGCACGGACGAGTCGCCGGACCTGGGCTCCTCTTCAGCACGGCGCTCCTCGACGCGTTTCTGGATCGCCGCCGACTGGCGGTCGTACTCCTTCTTGGCGTTGCCCGACACCATGAGATCGGCGATGCGGTCGAGCCGGGTCGCGAGCGACGCGTCGTCCATGGAGCGGTCGAAGGACACCGCCCAGGCGGCGTAGCGGGCCTGGTGCTCGCCGCCGAACTCCTTCGCCCGCAGGTCGTCTCCGATGTCGCTGAACGTGATGTAGACGCCGTCCCGGCCGAGTTTCGCGTGCACGACCGTCGCCAGCTGCTCGTCGTCGCTCCAGGTCCCGCCTTTGACCAGCGGGACGAGGACGACGAACACGGGCACGGAGAGCTTGCGGAACTTGGCGATGAGCCGCGCGCGGTCCGCCTCGGGCAGCGCGGAGGCCAGGGACGGGTCGACGTAGATGGGGGAGCGCCGCAGCGCCGCGGCCAGCCGCTCGCCGGGGGACGGTTCACTCGACACCGAGATACTCCTGGATGCGCCGGATCAGATCGCCGTCGGCCCCGAAGGCGGTGTCCTTCCAGACCCCGGCGATGGTGTGGTGGGGGCGCGGCCCGTCCGGGCCGGGGACCTTCAGTTCACGCGCGGTCAGCGCCGTCGTGCTCCGGCTGCCGCACGAGGCGCAGACGCGGCGCCGCCTGGGCCGCGGCTCGCCCAGCTGCGTCTTCCGGTTCTGCGTCGACTGGCCGTGCAACGGGTTGACGAAGCACGGTGCCGGCGGCGTCGCGGTCTTCTGGGCGAGGGCCGCCCGTCCCAGCCGTGCCAGGACGATCGCACCGGCGAGGTCGAGCGACTTGCCGGGATCGTCGCCCGCGTCGTCGTAGAGGATCTGCGCGGCGTCGTAGGCGGACACCGCGTACTCGCGGCCCGGGTTCCCGGTGCTCTCGGGCAGCAGGGTGCGCAGCCGGTCCAGTTCCCTGCCGCCCGTGCGGCGCAGCCATTTCACGGACGGCTCGGCGGGCGCGCCCGGATGGGCCTCGACGGCTCCGCCGGCGGCGGTGGCACGGGGTGCGCGGCGCCGCCTCCGGTACGCGGCGGCGCCCACGCCCGCGCCGTACAGCGTGAGGCCGGCGACCGGGCCGGCGAGCAGCAGGCCGGTGAGGAAGGGGGCCTTGGTCTCGGGCTCGACCGACCGCAACCTGTCCTCCTGCCCGAACGGGTCGGGCGTGGTGTAGAGGCTGGGGGTGCTCGCAGGTCTGGACGGCGCGTCCCGGATGATCTGCAGCCGGGCGGAGAGCCGGTCGGCCAGGTCGGCGAAGCGGTTGTCGCCGTCGGCGGGCCGGTCCGTGCGCTCGTCGTCGATGGAGTACAGCCGGCGCGGCACGCCGAACGCCTCCTCCTCGAACCAGGCGGCGGAGTTGACCAGCAGGTAGAGGCCGTCGCGGCGGAGCCTTTCATGGAGCCCGTGCAGGAGCACGTCGTCCCTGCCCTGGCTCTCCGACTCCTGGTGGTTGGGGATCACCACCACATAGACGGGCGTGCCGAGCCCGCTCGCCGCCGATTCCATCGCCGCCCGGACGCGGGCGCGGCCGGCCTGGTCCAGCGCCGTGGACATGTCCGGGTCGACGAAGAGAGGGTCCTTGGCGAGCGCCGCCGCGACGCGGTCCAGCCTGTGCCGCGCGTATGCGGGGATCGGCTCGCCCGCGGCCGCGGGCGCCACCGCGAGCAGCGGCGGGACGACGGCGAGGGCCGCGAGGACCAGGAACCGGGTGACGGCGTTCACCGGCGCTTCCCCCGCTTCTTCCGCTGCGCCGCGGAACCCGGCCTGGCGGTCTTGCCTCGCATTTTCTCGGCCTGCGCCTTCCTGGCGTGCGTCTTCCCGGCCTGGGTCTTCCCGGCCTGGGCCGTCTTGGCCCGTGCCGTCCTCCGCCGATAGAGGACGAGGAGGAGCAGGAGCGCTGCGCCGCTGAGCGTGGTCCCACCGGCGAACGCTCGCCATTCCGCGCGGCTCGCCTCGCGTTCCGACCGGTCGCGGGCGTCAAGGGCGATGCGCACCTTCGACTTCGGTCTCGGCCCGGCGCGCTCCCGCCGCTCCTCGGCATGGCCGGACAGGGCGATCTCCACGAACCGTTCGACCATCGCGACCGCGCCCGCATCGGAGGGCAGTTCCGACCAGGTGGCCCACACCGCGTCCTGCACCGGGAGCGTCGCGCCGCCGTACTGGACGGCGGAGAACGACGAGCTCGTCGGGTCCGCCACGATGTAGACGCCGGGGCGGCCGAGGTCGTCGTGCAGCAGCGGGACGAGGTCCTCCGTCCCGTAGCCGTCGGCGAGCCGGGCCGGCGTCACCGCGACGTAGGCGGGGACGCCGAGCCGGGCGACGGCCTTCTTGATCCGCTGGGCCGCGTCCTCCGGCACCGCACGCGGCGCGTGATCTGTGACATAGACGGGGTCACGGCGCAGTTCGGCGGTGAGGTGGTCGATCCGGCTCACCTGCTCGGCACGCTCGAGCGGGGCCGCCGAGGCGGGCGCGGGGAGGCACGCGAGTAGAGCACCGATCACCAGGACAGACCACCCGCGCCGCATGGACGGCGAGTGTAGTGATGATCGACGAATGTCGTGAGCTGGGGTGGAAGCGGAGGAACCCCCCGGCCGGGGGACGGCTGAATCACCCGTGAAACCCACACCACCGGTGTCGGGCTACTGCCGAGTCATTGGATAGGGTCGAAGGCGGGGAGAGCCCCGGGATACCGCAGTTGGCAGTCCGGGCGCACCGGGCGACACGACGTGAGGGAGAGCCGTTCCGTGACCATCCGAGTAGGCATCAACGGGTTCGGCCGGATCGGCCGCAACTTCTACCGCGCCGTCAAGGCGAGCGGGGCCGACATCGAGATCGTGGCGGTCAACGACCTGACCGACAACGCCACGCTCGCCCAGTTGCTCAAGTACGACAGCATCCTCGGCCGCTTCCCCGAGGAGGTGCGCGCCACCGCCGACGAGATCGTCGTGGGCGGCAAGGCGATCAAGGCGTTCGCCGAGCGCGACCCCGCCAACCTGAAGTGGAGCGACGTCGGCGCCGACATCGTCGTGGAGTCGACCGGCTTCTTCACCGACGCCACCAAGGCCAAGGTGCACGCCGACAACGGCGCCAAGAAGGTGATCATCTCCGCGCCGGCGAAGAACGAGGACGTCACCCTCGTCCTCGGCGTCAACGACGACCAGTACGACCCGGCCAAGCACACGGTGATCTCCAACGCGTCCTGCACCACCAACTGCCTGGCCCCGCTGGCGAAGGTCCTGCACGACAACTTCGTCATCGAGAAGGGCCTGATGACGACCGTGCACGCCTACACGCAGGACCAGAACCTGCAGGACGCGCCGCACAAGGACCTGCGCCGCGCCCGCGCCGCCGCGCTGAACGTCGTCCCGACCTCCACCGGCGCCGCCAAGGCGATCGGCCTCGTGCTGCCCGAGCTGAAGGGCAAGCTGGACGGCTACGCGCTGCGCGTCCCGGTGCCGACCGGCTCCGCCACCGACCTGACCGTCAACGTGTCCCGCGAGGTCACGGTCGAGGAGGTCAACGAGGCGTTCAAGAAGGCCGCCGAGGGCGCGCTGAAGGGCTACCTCACCTACACCGACGACCCGATCGTCTCCAGCGACATCGTCACCGACCCCGCGTCGTGCATCTACGACTCCGGGCTGACCAAGGTCATCGGCGACCAGGTCAAGGTCGTCGGCTGGTACGACAACGAGTGGGGCTACTCCAACCGCCTCGTCGACCTCGTCAAGCTCGTCGGCTCGCAGCTGTAACCGAAGCCGTCGCCGCCGTGGCCGCGCAGGACGCGCGCGGCCACGGCGCGGCCGTGTACGGAAGGACTTCGCATTCCGATGCGCACCATTGACGACCTCGACGTCGCCGGGAGGCGGGTGCTGGTCCGCGCGGACCTCAACGTCCCGCTGGAGGACGGCCGGATCACCGACGACGGGCGGATCCGGGCCAGCCTCCCGACGATCGAGGCGCTGCGGACCAGGGGCGCCAGGGTCATCGTCTGCGCCCACCTCGGCCGTCCCAAGGGCCAGGTCAAGCCCGAGTTCTCGCTGGCGCCCGTCGCGCGGCGGCTCGGCGAGCTGCTCGGCACGGACGTGACGTTCGCCTCCGACGTCGTCGGCGACTCCGCCCGCGCCGCCGCCGAGGGCCTCGCGGACGGCGGCGTCGCGCTGCTGGAGAACCTGCGCTTCGAGCCGGGCGAGACCAGCAAGGACGACGCCGAGCGCGGCGCGCTGGCCGACCGGCTGGCCGCGCTCGCCGAGATCTACGTCGGCGACGGGTTCGGCGCCGTGCACCGGAAGCACGCCTCCGTCTACGACGTGCCGCGGCGGCTCCCGCACGCCGCCGGCGGGCTGATCGCCGCCGAGGTCGAGGTGCTGAAGCGGCTCACCGAGGACGTCGAGCGCCCCTACGCGGTCGCGCTCGGCGGCTCCAAGGTGTCCGACAAGCTCGGCGTGATCGACAACCTGCTCGGCAAGGCCGACCGCATCCTGATCGGCGGCGGCATGGTGTTCACCTTCCTCAAGGCCCAGGGCCACGAGGTCGGCGAGAGCCTGCTGGAGGAGGACCAGCTCGACACCGTCCGCGACTACCTGCGGCGGGCCGAGGAGACCGGAGTCGAGTTCGTCCTGCCCGTCGACATCGTCGCGGCCACCGCGTTCGCGGCCGACGCCGACCACGCCGTGGTCGCCGCCGACGCGATCCCGGCCGACCGGCTCGGCCTCGACATCGGCCCCGAGTCCGGCAAGCTGTTCGCCTCGCGCCTCGCCGACGCCCGGACGGTGTTCTGGAACGGCCCCATGGGCGTGTTCGAGATGGAGCCGTACTCGCACGGCACCCGCGCGGTCGCGCAGGGCCTCATCGACTCCGGCGCGTTCACCGTGGTCGGCGGCGGCGACTCGGCCGCGGCCGTCCGCCGGCTCGGCTTCGACGAGGCCGCCTTCTCCCACATCTCGACCGGCGGCGGCGCCAGCCTCGAATACCTCGAAGGCAAGACGCTGCCCGGCCTGCAGGCTCTGGAGGACTGACCGATGGCCCCCGCTACCCCTTCCCGCAAGCCGCTGATGGCCGGCAACTGGAAGATGAACAACAACCACCTCGAGGCGATCGCGCTCGTCCAGAAGATGGCGTTCGCGCTCAAGGAGCCCGACTTCGACGCCGTCGACGTCGCCGTCATCCCGCCGTTCACCGCGATCCGCTCCGTGCAGACGCTGATCGACGCCGACCGGCTCGCCATCCAGTACGGCGCGCAGGACGTCTCCCAGCACGCCTCCGGCGCCTACACCGGCGAGATCTCCGCGGCGATGCTCGCCAAGCTCGGCTGCACCTACGCCGTGGTCGGGCACTCCGAGCGCCGCCAGTACCACGCGGAGGACGACGCGGTCGTCAACGCCAAGGCCAGGGCCGCGCTCGCCGCCGACCTCACCCCGATCCTGTGCGTGGGCGAGGGCCTGGAGGTCCGCAAGGCGGGCGAGCACGTCGCGCACTGCCTCGCGCAGCTCGACGGCGGCCTGGAGAAGATCACGGCCGACCAGGCGCGGCGCACCGTGATCGCCTACGAGCCCGTCTGGGCCATCGGCACCGGCGAGGTCGCCACCCCGCAGGACGCGCAGGAGGTGTGCGCCGCGATCCGGACGCGGCTCGCCGACCTGTACGACGGCGGAGTGGCCGACGAAGCGCGTATTCTGTACGGCGGTTCGGTCAAGGGCGGGAACATCGCCAAGCTCATGGCGCAGGACGACGTGGACGGCGCTCTGGTCGGCGGTGCCAGCCTGGACCCGGGAGAGTTCGTCAAAATCTGCCGGTACCGGGATCTCCCCGTCTGATCAAAACTGATCAATTCTGCTTGAACTGGGGGTTCTTGCCGAACCAGCGGGTAGTTCGTCGTACCCTTCGTAGCTGACGGGTAAACCGCCCGGCGCGCCCCTCCGTCCCGACCAACAGACACCGACCCACAGACAAAGGCGCTGAAGAATCGTGATCATCGCAACGTCCATCGTGCTCATCGTCGCGAGCCTGCTGATGGTGGTCCTCGTCCTGATGCACAAGGGCAAGGGCGGCGGGCTGTCGGACATGTTCGGCGGCGGAGTCTCGTCGTCCCTGGGCGGGTCGTCCGTGGTCGAGCGCAACCTCGACCGGCTGACGATCGGCGTCGGGGTGCTGTGGTTCGCCTCGATCGTCGTGCTGGGGCTGCTGTTCAAGCACAAGGGCGTCGGCTGAGCCACCCGTCCGAAACATGCGATCGCCGCGCCGTCCCAGGAGGTCACGGGCGGCGGCGGAACACCGAGCGAGGAGTTATCCGTGGGTAGTGGCAACGCGATTCGGGGCAGCCGTGTCGGGGCCGGTCCGATGGGAGAGGCGGAGCGCGGCGACGCCGCCCCCCGTGTCTGGGTGACCTTCTACTGCGCCAACCGGCACGAGACCCGCCCCAGCTTCGCGACGGACGTCGCGGTCCCCGAGACCTGGGACTGCCCGCGCTGCGGGTTCCCCGCCGGCCAGGACTCGGAGAACCCCCCGGCCCCGCCGAAGACCGAGCCCTACAAGACGCACCTGGCCTACGTGAAGGAGCGCCGCAGCGACGAGGACGGCGAGGCCATCCTCGAGGAGGCGCTCGCCAAGCTCCGCCAGAAGCGCGCCGCGGTGAAGAAGGCCATGGAGGCCGCGGCCCGCTGACCCTGATCTTCGCGCAGGCGGCGTACGGCCCGGCCCCGACGAGGGCCGGGCCGTACGCGGTTCGGGAGCGGGTCGTCCCCCCGTGCGGTGTCGCAGGCGGCCGCCGCTCCTCGCGGCCGGCCGGTATGATGGCGCGCACGTGACTGGCGCAGTCGAGGTGGAGTTGACCACCGGGGAGCGAAACTAGTCCGCACGCCGCGCGCCTGGGTGTACGGGTCCCCTTCGCCGGGGCGCCCGAAGTCCCGGCGCGAGCAGCGCGGAGGCTCACGATGCACGCACCGCCCGTCCCCCATCTGCACGACCAGGACCCCGAGATCGCCGGGCTGGTGGAGGCCGAGGCCCGCCGCCAGTACGAGAAGCTGCGGCTGATCGCCTCCGAGAACTACGTGTCGCCGGCGGTCCTGGAGGCCACCGGCTCGGTGCTGACGAACAAGTACTCCGAGGGCTACGCGGGCAAGCGGTACTACGAGGGCCAGCAGAACGTCGATCCGATCGAGCTGCTGGCGATCCGGCGGGCGAAGGAGGTGTTCGGCGCCGAGCACGCCAACGTCCAGCCGTACTCGGGGGCGCCCGCGAACCTCGCCGTCTACATGGCGTTCCTGGAGCCGGGCGACCCGGTCATGGGGCTGTCGCTGCCGATGGGCGGGCACCTCACGCACGGCTGGTCGGTGTCGGCCACCGGCAGATGGTTCCGGCCCGTCCGCTACGACGTGCGCGCCGACACCGGCCGCGTCGACATGGACCAGGTGCGCGACCTCGCGCTGCGGGAGCGGCCGAAGCTGATCTGGTGCGGCGGCACCGCGATCCCGCGCACGATCGACTTCCCCGCGTTCGCGGAGATCGCGCGGGAGGCGGGCGCGGTGCTCGCCGCCGACGTCGCGCACATCGCCGGCCTGATCGCGGGCGGCGCCCACCCGTCCCCGATCGGGCACGCGGACGTGGTCACCACGACGACGCACAAGACGCTGCGCGGCCCGCGCGGCGCCATGATCCTGTCGACGGCCGAGCACGCGAAGGCGATCGACAGGGCGGTCTTCCCCGGGCTGCAGGGCGGCCCGCACGACCACACGACCGCGGCGATCGCCGTCGCGCTGAAGGAGGCGGCCCGGCCGGACTTCTCCCGGTACGCCCGGCAGATCGTCGCGAACGCGAAGGTGCTGGCCGCCGCGCTGACCGACCGCGGCTACGACCTGGTCACCGGCGGCACCGACAACCACCTCATCCTGATCGACCTGACGAACAAGGGCGTCGCGGGCAAGCCCGCCGCGCAGGCCCTCGACCGCGCGGGGATCGAGCTGAACTACAACGCCGTACCGTTCGACCCGCGCAAGCCGTTCGACCCGTCCGGGCTGCGGATCGGCACCGCCGCGATCACCACCCGCGGGCTCTGCGAGGAGTGGATGCCGCAGGTGGCGGCGTGGATCGACGAGGTCGTGCAGGCCGCCGCCAGGCAGGAGGAGGCGGTCGTCGAACGCGTCGCGGGCCAGATCCGGGAACTGCTGGCGTCCTACCCGATGCCCGGCTGGGCGCCCGCGCCCGAGGGCCGCTAGGTCCGGGCGCCGCGCAGGATCGTGATCATGCGCCAGGCTTCGGGATCGGTGAGCGGCACGGCGTCCTCGCCGGTCCCGAAGTCGCCGTACTGCGCCACCACGTCGAGGCCGCCGGCGAGGCGGAGCGCGGCGTCCAGTTCGGTGGCCGTCCAGAAGCGGTAGGGGACGACGTCGCGCACGACCCGCGTGCGGTCCCCTTCCGTGATCGTCATCGTGACGTGGTCGTCGGCGATCTGCGTGACCGGGTCGAGCCGGTCGGACGGCTCGCCCCACCGCACGCTCGCCCGGACGCCGCCGCGCTCGACCGTCCAGCCGGTGCTGACGCTCGGCTCGTCGCCGAGCCGGTCCCGAGGGTGCGACATCTCCAGGATGTAGAGGCCGCCGGGGGACAGGTGCGCGGCGACGCGGCGCAGGTGCGCGACGAACGCGTCCAGCGTCATGAGGTGGGACGTGGAGTCGAGCATCGTCACCACGAGGTCGAACCGGCGACCCAGGTCGAACCGGGTCATGTCGTCCTGGACGACTTCGATGCCGGCGCCGATGCCGGCGCCGGCCCGGGCGGCGTAGGCGCACATCTCCGGGTTCAGGTCGAGCGCCGTCGCGGCCAGGCCGCGGCGCGCGAACTCGCGGGCGTGCTCGGCCGGCCCGGCGGCCAGCTCCAGCACCGACGCGGGCTTCACGCCCCGCTCGGCGCACCAGCCGAGCAGGACCTCCACCTCGGCGGCCACGTCGCGGAACGAGCACGCCAGCTCGTACGCCCAGGGATCGTCATAGATGCCGGTCACCCGGCCATCCTGCCAGCGCCTCCGGCCAGGCGGGACGGCCGCCGGGCCGCAGCCTGATCTCCAGGACCGCGGTGTCGTCGGTGCGCCGCGTCCGGCCGCCGAACGAGGTGAGCAGCCGCCGCATCCGGACGTTGTCGCTCAGCACCGTCGCGCGCAGCTCCACCAGGCCGCGGTCGCGCGCCACCGCCAGCAGCAGTTCGGTGAGCCCGCGGCCGAGCCCGCGCCCCTGCCAGGCGTCCTCCACCAGGAACGCCACCTCCGCGACGCCCGGGTCGAGGACGTGGATGAGGTGCGCCAGTGCGATCAGCGACCCGTCCGCGCCCTCGGCGACCAGCGTCAGGCCGTGCGCGGGGTCGCAGAACCGCTCGATCGTCCGCCGCGGCGGGAAGGGCTTCGGGCTGAAGTACCGCAGCCTGCGGCTGTCGAGCGAGCAGCGCTCGTGCATCGCCCGGACCGCGTCCGCGTCGCGCCGGTCGATCGGCCGGGCGACCACCTGCGTGCCGTCGCTGAGCGTCATCCGGCGGCGGGCGGCGCGGCGCGGCGCGGCGGGCAGCACGGCCCGCACCAGCGCGTCCGCGCGCGCGGCCTCGGTCGCGGTGAACGGCAGGCCGTACCTGCGCAGCCGGACGCGGCGGCCGCGCACCGGGACGTCGAGGACGCGCCTGTCCGGTTCGCCTGCATCCGGTTCGCCTGCATCCGGTTCGCCTGCATCCGGTTCGTCCGCATCCGGCGCGCCGGCCCAGCCCGCCTCGTCGGCGCGCAGCAGCTCGCCCAGGACCTCGGGCAGGGCGTGCGGCTCGGCCCGCAGCCGGGCCACGAGGACGAGGGCGCGGGTCGGCTCGTCCACCAGTTCGTGCGGGCGCGCGGGAAGGACGGCGGTGCGGGCCCCGCCCGCAGCGCCGAGCGTCTCGGCGAGGGCCCGCGCGTCGGCGCCGCCGCGCGGGACGTCGACGATGAACTCGTCCACCACCCCTTCGGCGTCCATCTGGACGGAGAGGCCGAGGATGTTGGCGCCGCGCCGGCCCAGCGCGGCGGTGAGCAGGGCCAGGCGGCCGGGCCTGTCCTCTATCTCGGTGCGGATGCGGAACAGCGGCATGGAACGTTCCTCTCGGGGGGCGGGCGGCCCCGTTCGTGCCGGGTGCGGTCGACGGTCAGGCTCCCCGACGCGTGTTACGCGACCGCTACGTCACCGTGTGCCGGGGGTTTCACATTCCGGACCGGGGGTTGAGCCGTCCGCGCCGACCGCCTAGCGTGCGGTAAGTGATCGACCCCGTGAGCGGTGAGCGCGTCAACGATCGACCCCGGCGCGACCCGTCCTCCACCAGGCTGCCGCTGCTGCTCCCCGGCATGCTCAGCGACGAGCAGCGGGCCGTGTACGAGGCGGTGACGGGCGGCCCCCGCGCTGCCGGCCGCACCCCGCCGTTCGGGCTCGCCGACGACGTCGGGCGGCTCCACGGCCCGTTCAACGCCATGCTCTACAGCCCGTCCGTCGGGCTGCCCCTGCAGGACCTCGGCGCCGCGCTGCGCTTCCGGACGGCGTTCACCAAACGGGAGCGGGAGATCGCCACGCTGGTCGTCGCCGCGCACGTCCGCTCCGACTACGAGTGGTACGCGCACGAGCGGATCGGCCGCCGCCACGGTCTCGCCGAAGCGGAGACGGACGCGCTGCGGGAGGGCCGCGCGCCCATGTTCGGCGACGTCCGCGAGCGCGTCGTCTACGAGGCGGCCCGGCAGCTCGCCGCCGAGGACGACCTCGCCGACGCCGTGTTCACCGAGGCGGTCGCGACGCTCGGCCGCGCCGCCGTCGTCGAGCTCGTCACGCTCGTCGGCTACTACAAGGCGGTCGCGCTGCAGCTCCGCGTGTTCCGGGTGGGCGTCCCGGACGGCGAGGAGCCCCCCGAATGGCCCGCCGACGACCCGGCGGAGCCGGGCATGGACGCCCCTTTCGGCACCGGGCGTGGACGCCCCGGCGGAGCCGGGCATGAACACCCCGGCGGAGCCGGGCATGAACACCCCGGCGGAGCCGGGCATGAATGGGGCAGGGGATGAGCGAGGTGCTGCGCACGGTGCGGCTCGCGCTGCACCCGGTGTCGATGCGCGACCACCGCGCGCTGCTGACGCACTGGACGGGGCCGCTCGTCCGCCGCCATCTCTTCGACGACCGGATGGTCACGCCGGTCCAGGTCAGCGAGATCATCGAAGCGAGCGAGCGGGATTTCGCGACCGAGGGCTACGGGCTGTGGGCGCTGCGCCCGGCACGCTGGTCCGCCGGGATCGACGCCGCCGGTACAGACGCCGCCCGTACAGACGCCGCCGGGTCCGCGCCGGGGGAACCGCTGATCGGCGTCGCCGGGCTCAGCCACCACGAGGGGCCGCTCGGCCACGGCGTGGACGTCGAGATCCTCTACAGCCTGGACCCGGACCACTGGGGGCGGGGCCTGGCCGCCGAGGCGTCCCGCGCGGTGCTCGACTACGCGTTCGGGGTGGTCGGCGTGCACCGGATCACCGCCGAGATCGACATGGCCAACGGGGCGTCGGCGGAGATCGCGCTGCAGCTCGGGATGCGGCGGTGGCGGGACGGTCCGGCCGGCCCCGACGGCGCCGCCTACTACGCCGCGGACCGCTCCCGCTGGATCGGCTCCCGCCGGATCATCGACGCGGTCTCCTAGCCCGCGCCGGCGCGCCTCGCCGACCGGATCACCGGTCACCGACGAGCCGCTGGACGTCCCCGTACGAGGGCGCCGGACGGCTGCCGTCCTCCCCGGTGACGTCGAGGGCCGCGGCGACGGTCGCCTGCAGCGCCGTGCGGAACAGCAGCGACCCGGTGCTCACCCGGTGCACGCCCAGCCGCGCGAGCCGCGAATACTCGGTCCTGCCCGGCAGGTACAGGACGTTCAGCGGCACGCCCGCCGCCTCCAGCACGGCCCGGATGTCGGCGTCCTCCACGATGCCGGGCACGAAGACCCCGTCCGCCCCGGCCGCCGCGAAGGCGCGCGCCCGCCGCAGTGTCTCCTCCCGGTCGGGGACGCCCAGCCAGAACGTGTCGGTGCGGGCATTGAGGAAGACGCCGGGCGCGGCCCGCTTCACGGCGGCGATCACCGCCGTCTGGTGGTCGAGGGGCGCGAGCGTCCCGTCGGGCCGCCCGTCCTCCAGGTTGATCCCGGCGATCCCGAGCGAGGCCAGTTCGGCGACGAGCCCGGCCACATCGGCGGCCCGGTCCGAGAACCCGCCCTCGACGTCGACGGTGACCGGCACGGGCAGCCGCGACAGGGCACGGGCGAGGGCGAGGGTCTCCTCCCGCGTGCCGCCGGTCGCGTCGGGCTTCCCGGCCGCCGCCGCGACGCCGAGGCTCGTCGTCCCGATCGCGGGGAACCCCGCCTGAACCAGCGCGGCCCCGCTCGCGAAGTCCCAGGCGTTCGGCAGCACCAGCGGCCGGTCCCGGAAGTGCAGGTCTCTGAATCTCACCGGACACCCTCCGCTCCGTGCAGAATCCCCTCGATCGCGCCACCGGCCAGGTGCAGTGCATGGCCGGCGCCGGGACAGGGCCGCCGGCCCGCCCCGAAGGTCAGGTGACCGCGTTCCCGCCGCCCGGGATCGAAACGATCCGGATCCTCGAACACGGCGGGATCCCGGTTGGCCGCCCGCAGATCCAGCGTGACGACGGCGCCCCGGGGGATCGCCCGGCCGTCCAGGCGGGCGTCCTCGACGGCGACGCGGCGCATCGCCGGCACGGGCGGGTCGAACCGCAGGACCTCGGCGACGACGTCCTCGACCGGCCGGGCCCGCGACTCCGGCCGCCGCGCGTACGGCAGGGCCGTGCGCACCAGCGCCGCCGTCGCCTCGTACGCCTGCAGGAGGACGGCGATGCGGCCCGCGACCACCTCGTCCGGACCGGGCCCGAGGAGCCGGACGAGCACCGCGACGGCCGCGTCGGCACCGTCGCGCCCCTGGCCGGTCAGGTACCCGGACGCGGCGGCGGGCACGGCTTCCGTCAGGGCGTCCAGGTCGGTGACGCCGAGGGCCTCGCCGAGCACGCGGCACGGAACCTCGGCCGGCGCGCCGCCGGCCCGCACGAGGTCGCGAGCACGGCGGCGCGATCGCGCGGGGTCGAGGGCGTCCAGCGCGTCCACCACGATGGCGCGGCGGCGCTCGTGCTCGGTGCCCTCGCTGAACCGGCACACCGTCCGCCGGAGCCAGGCGAGCGACGCGGGCGGCCCGCCGGCGGCGGGCGGGACGGCGAACCGGGCGTCGCGCAGGACGGCGACGACGGCCGCGTACCGATCGATGACAACGTCGGTGTTCTCCATGTCCCCGAATCTAGGGACGGTTTATTTCACCGCCGGTCGAAGCGTCGGCCGCCAGGCGTGGAGGACGCCGTGCCCGGTCGGGGCGCGGCGGCTCAGGGAGTGGGGGCGGGGCCGCCGCGCCAGGCGGGGACGGGGCGGCGGCCCACGGCGACGTCGAAGGCGGCGCGGGCCAGCAGGCGGGTGGAGTCGAGCGTGGGCAGCGGCGAGACGTCGGGTGTGACCAGGAGCGGGATCTCGGTGCACACCAGCGCGACGGCGTCGCAGCCGCGTTCGGCGAGCCGGTCGATGATCCGGACGTACTCGCGGCGCGACTCCTCGGTGAAGACGCCGTTGACCAGCTCGTCGAAGATGATCCGGTTGACGGTCTCCCGGTCGGCGGGCGCGGGGACCTCGGCGGCGATGCCGCGTGCGGCCAGCTCGCGCGGGTAGACGGGGCCGTCCATGGTGTAGCGGGTGCCGAGGACGCCGACGCGCGTCCGGCCGTCGGCGGCGGCCCGGCCGGCGACGACCTGGGCGATGTGCAGGCCGGGCAGCGGCAGGTCGCCGCCCGGCCTTTCGAGGGCCATGTGCGCGGTGTTGTCCGGGCACACGAAGAAGTCGGCGCCCGCCGCCGCGAGCCGCCGGACGCTCTCGGCCAGGATCGCCCTGATCGAGTCGTGGTCGCCGGCGTCCCACGCGGGCATGCTGCGCGCCAGCGCGATGAGGTCGAGCGTCACGTCCGGATGGTCGTCCGGGCCCAGCTCGCGGAAGCCCTCCTGGCAGAAGGTCCGGAAGCAGAGCGCGGCGCCTTCCGCGCTGTGGGCGAGGATGCCGAGATGTCTCATGGCGTCCGACCCTACGATGATCTTCCGGTTCCCCCTAGCCGAGCAGGGACGTCAGCGTACTCAGGTCCTCCAGGTCGGCCAGGCCGTAGACGAGGCCGGTGATCCGCTCGGCCTGGGACTCGGCGGCGCGGCGGGCGGCGTTCAGGCGGAACTTCGTCGCCAGCTCGTCGGCCGACAGCGGGTTGCCGGGGCCGCCCCGGTTGGCGTCCACCCGTTCCTCCAGGACGGCGCCGTCGCGGGTGCGGACGCGCAGGACGGCCGGGAACTGGTGCGGGAAGATCTCGTCGCAGCGGGCGTCGGGGACGCAGTGGACCTTCGCGGCCAGCGCCAGCCGGTCGGGGTCGGCGGCGGCCTCGTCGGTGAAGTCCTCGTGGAAGACGCCGAGGCCGCCCCCGCCGAGCATGGCCGCCGCGACCGTGTAGGGGCCGGAGAACGCGGCGTGGTACCCGGACTTGGGGCGGATCTTGTCCTCGTGCGGCTCGCCGATCGTCCGCAGGACGGGAGTCGGCGCGCCCAGTTCGATCGACTCGATGCCGGCCGGGTCCAGCCCGCGGGCGCGCAGGCGCAGCGCGGCGTCGATCCCGGCGTGCGTGAAGTGGTTGCACGGGTACGGCTTGAAGAAGATGCCGGGGAGTTCCCAGTGCTCGCCGAGGCCGGAGGTGAGGGCGTCCAGCTCGACCTGGTCGCCGCAGAACGCCTGGAGGAACCCGAAGCGTCCCTCGAGGACGGTCGGCGGGCCGGTGATCCCGGTCCGGGCGAGCCCGGCGGCGGTGACGGCGGCGTGCGCGGCCCAGCCGCAGTGGATCCGCTTGACCGTGCCGCCCGTGCGGTTGGCCTCCAGGATGCCCGAGCCCATGCTGGCGGCGATGCCCATGGCGTCGGCGATGCCGTCGGCGTCCAGGCCGGACAGCATGGCGGCGGACGCGGCGGCGCCGACCGTCCCGCAGATCGCCGTGGCGTGCTGCCCGCGCTCGAAGAACACCGAGTTGCCGAGTTCGCGGTCGTACCCGGCCATGCCGAGCCGCACGGTGATCTCGACGCCGACGCCCACCGCGTCCAGCAGCCGGGCCCCGGTCGCGCCGCGGGCCTCGGCCACGGCCAGTGCGGCGGGCACCACCGAGGCCGACGGGTGCAGGACGGACGGCAGGTGCGTGTCGTCGAAGTCGAGCGAATGGGCGAGCGTCCCGTTCAGGAGGGCGGCGCTCGGCTCGGGCAGGCGCGTCCCGGCGCCGATCGCGGTGGCGCGGCCCTCGCCGCCCCATTCGGCGACGAGCGCCCCGACGGCGCGGGCGGGCGCCTCCCCGGTCGCGGCCAGGCTGTTGCCGAGGACGTCCAGGACGCGGCGGGCGGCGTCGGCGCGCAGTTCCGGCGGCAGCCCGCGGGAGGCGGTGGAGGCGGCGAGGTCGGCGAGCCGCTGGACGGGCGTCATGCCGTCACCGCCGCGAGCGGGCGGACGGGGGAGCCGGTGCCGCCCTTGATCCGCAGCGGGGCCAGCACGAACACGAACTCGTGCAGCCCGGCCTCGGCGAGCGCCTCCAGGTTCAGGTGCTCCAGGATGAAGATGCCCGAGTCGACCAGCAGGATGCGGTGCACGGGCAGGACGGCGTGCCCGGCCCCCTGCGGGATCTGCTCGTAGGCGGTCGTGTCGGCGCCCGTCGCGACGATGCCCCGCTCGGCCAGCCAGCGCCCGGCGTCCGGGGTCGCGCCTGGGACGCCGGTCTCCTTGCCGAGGTAGGCGGTCGTGTCGCCGAAGTTGCGGGACCAGCCGGTGCGGATCAGCGCCACGTCGCCTTCGCCGGGTTCCGTGCCCGCGCGCTTGGCGGCGAGTTCCAGGTCCTCGACGGTGATGCCGTAACCGGGCGGCAAGATGTCCACCTCGTGCACGGCCGCCACGTCCAGCAGGACGCCCCGGCAGAGCAGGCCCGGAAGGTTCTCCGCCCCGTGCTGGGTGAAGACGCCGCCGTGCTGGGCCTCGGCGGCCGAGACGCCGCCGTGCAGTTCCCCGTCCTGGCTGACGTGGGACAGCGCGTCGATGTGCGTGCCGACGTGCCCGCCGGTCACGATGATCTCGTTCGCGGCGGACCCGCCGTCCGGGCGCTCCATGTCGCCGTGCCGCCGGATCAGCGTCATCCGGAACCCGGGGTGGTTGGGGGAGCAGGGCATGCCGGTGAAGAACGGCTGGCCCAGCTCGATCAGCCGGACGCCGCCGGCGACGGCCGCGAGCAGCGGATCCTGCGTGGTCATTTGTGGCCTTCCTTGACGGGGCGGGCGGCGGACTCGGCGGCTTCGAGCAGCCATGCGGCGCGCTCGACGACGGCCTTGTCGACGAACCGGCCGGACGAGTCGATCCATGCGGCGTCGCCGCGTTCGGCGAGCCGGCTCATGAGGTCGCGCGCCCACGCGACGTCGTCCGGGTCGGGCACGGACGCCTCGTGGACGACGGGGATCTGCGCGGGGTGGATCACCGACCGGCCGAAGAACCCGGCCCGCCGTCCCGCGACGGTGTCGGCGCGGAGCCCGTCCAGGTCGCGGACGGCCGTCCACACGCTCTGCGGCGGGGAGGGGAGCCCGGCGGCGCGCGCCGCGACCACGACCCGGGAGCGCGGCCACGCCAGCGCCTCGCCGCCCGCCCGCAGGTCGGCGGCGAGGTCCGCCTCGCCGAGCGAGATCCCGGCGACCAGCGGGTGCGCGGTCGCGAGCAGCAGGGCGTTCTCGACGCCGAGCGCCGACTCCAGGATCGGGAACACCGGCACGCCGAGCGTGTCGGCGACGCGGCGCAGCTCGCCCGGGTCTTCGCACTTGGGTACCCGTACCCCGGCGGGGGCGGCAGGCGCGGTCGCGAGCAGCGCGATGTCGTCGGCGCCCTCCGCGGTGGCGGGCGGGTTGATCCGCACGTAGGCGGGGGTCCTCCCGGTGTCCTTCCCCGCGTCCTTCGCGGCGGCAAGCGCGTCCAGGACGTTGCGGCGGGCGTCCGGCTTGGCGGCCGGCGCGACGGCGTCCTCCAGGTCGAGGACGACCGCGTCGGCGTCCGAGGCGAGCGCCTTGCCGATCCGGTCCGGCCGGTCGCCCGGCACGTACAGCCAGGACCGGGGCGTCACTTGACCACCCCCTTGGCGCGCAGGTCGGCCAGCCCGGCCTCGTCCACCCCGTAGCGGGCGAGGATCTCGGCGGTGTGCGCGCCGAGCGGCGGCCCGGCCGACTCGATCCGCCCCGGCGTCCCCGACAGCCGGAACAGGACGTTCTGCATCTTCACCGGGCCGAGTTCGTCGTCGGGGACGGTCGCGATGGTGCCGAGGGCCTCGAACTGCGGGTCGGTCATGACGTCGGCGGCGGTGTAGATCGGCGCGACGGCCGCCTGCGCCTCCTCGAACGCCTTGACGACCTCCTCGCGGTCGCGCGCGGCGATCCAGGATCCGACCGCCCCGTCCAGCACGTCGGCGTGCTTCGCGCGTTCCGCGCCGGTCGCGAACCAGGGCTCGTCGATCAGCTCGGGCCGGCCGACCAGCCGCATCACCCGCTCGGCGATCGACTGGGCGCTGGTGGAGATCGCGACCCAGCCGCCGTCGCGGGTGCGGTAGGTGTTGCGGGGCGCGTTGTTGTGCGAGCGGTTGCCGGTGCGCGCCTGCAGCTCGCCGAGCTGGTCGTAGGTGATGATCTGCGGGCCGAGCAGCGTCAGGATCGGCTCGATGATGGCGAGGTCGACCACCTGCCCCTCGCCGGTCGCCTCCCGCGCGCGCAGCGCCGTCATCACCGCGAAAGCGGTGGTCAGCGCGGCGATCCCGTCGGCGAGGCCGAACGGCGGCAGGGTCGGCGGGCCGTCCGGCTCGCCGGTGATCGCGGCGAACCCGCTCATCGCCTCGGCGAGCGTCCCGAACCCGGGCCGCTTGGCGTACGGGCCGATCTGCCCGAACCCGGTGACCCGCGCGAGGACGAGCCGCGGGTTGATCTTCTTGAGCTCGTCGTAGCCGAGGCCCCAGCGCTCCAGCGTCCCGGGCCGGAAGTTCTCGATCACCACGTCGGCGTCGGCGACGAGGCGGCGGAACAGGTCCTGCCCCTCGGGCGAGCCGAGGTAGAGCGTCATGGCCTTCTTGTTCCGGCCGAGCATCTTCCACCAGAGGCCGACGCCGTCGCGCTGCGCGCCGTGGCTGCGCACCGGGTCGCCCTTCGGGTGCTCGATCTTGATGACCTCCGCCCCGAAGTCGGCGAGCAGCGTCGCGGCGAGCGGGCCGGCGAACAGCGTGGCCGTGTCGAGGACCCGGACCCCGGACAGTGCGTCGGTCATGGACGGTACCGCCTTCACGGACGATCGTTCCGCTAAGAGAAACGAGGTGGACAGCTCGGCCGGTTCGCGCGGGCGTCCCGGAGTTCCCAAGTTGGCACTGATTGACGAGTTTCGTCAAGTTTTGTCTAGATGTTGACCCGCGCCGCTGACGGGTGCCACGATGACGCATCAGTGACGTGCTGTTCCTCTAAGCGGAACGATCAGCGAGCGCAGGCTTGGAGAGGCGGATGCCGGCTTGACGCCCGCCGCCGCCCGCCACGAGATCCGCCGTACGATCACCCGCGACACCTGAGGAGATGTTCCATGGCGACTACCGAACTGCTGCTGAAGAACGTGCGGGTGGTCCGTCCCGACGCCCCCGAGGGCACCGAGCCCGTGCTCGCGGACATCGCCGCCAACGACGGCAGCATCGTCCGCGTCGCGCCCGGCCTGCCCGACGACGACGCCGCCACCGTGATCGACGGGCGCGGGCGGCTCGCCTTCCCCGGCGTGGTCGACGCCCACCAGCACTGGGGCATCTACAACGAGCTGGCGACCGACACCCGCACCGAGAGCCGCGCCAGCGCGCAGGGCGGCGTCACCACGTCCCTGACCTACATGCGCACCGGCCAGTACTACCTGAACAAGGGCGGGCCGTACCGGGAGTTCTTCCCCGAGGTGCTGAGCGCCGCGCAGGGCAACGCCTACATCGACTACGCGTTCCACCTCGCGCCGATGATGGCCCAGCACATCGACGAGATCCCCCACCTCGTCGAGGAGCACGGCGTCACCTCGTTCAAGATCTTCATGTTCTACGGGAGCCACGGGCTGCACGGACGCTCCTCCAGCCAGAGCGACTTCCTCATGACGCCGCCGGAGGAGCGCTACGACGTCGCCCACTTCGAGTTCGTCATGCGCGGCATCCAGAAGGCCCGCGAGCAGCTCGCCGAGTACGCGCCGCACATCTCCCTCTCGCTGCACTGCGAGACCGCCGAGATCATGACCGCCTACACCAAGATGGTCGAACAGGACGGGTCGCTCAGCGGCCTGCGCGCCTACAGCGCGTCCCGCCCGCCGCACTCGGAGGGTCTCGCCGTCACCATCGCCTCCTACCTCGCGCACGAGACGGGCCTGCCGAACATCAACCTCCTGCACCTGTCGTCGGAGAAGGCGCTGTCGGCGGCGCTCACCATGGCGGGCGCGTTCCCGCACATCGACTTCCGCCGCGAGGTCACCATCGGGCACCTCCTGGCCGACGTCGACACCGCGCACGGCCTCGGCGGCAAGGTCAACCCGCCGCTGCGCGACCGCTCGGACGTCGAGGCGCTGTGGCGGCACGTCCTCGCCGGCGAGGTCGACTGGGTCGTCAGCGACCACGCCTGCTGCCGCGACGAGATGAAGTTCGGCGCCGACCGCGACGACATCTTCCTCGCCAAGTCCGGCTTCGGCGGCGCCGAGTACCTGCTGCCCGGGCTCGTCGGCGAGGGGCTCAAGCGCGGCCTGCCGCTCCAGCGCGTCGCGCAGCTGACGTCCTGGAACCCGGCCCGCCGCTACGGGCTGCTCAAGAAGGGCGCCATCGCCGAGGGCTACGACGCCGACATCGCCCTGGTCGACCCCGACGTCTCCTGGACGGTGCGCGCCGCCGACTCCGAGTCCACGCAGGAGTACACGCCGTTCGAAGGGTTCGCGATGACCGCCCGCGTCACCGACACCTTCGTCCGCGGCAACCACGTGTACAAGGACGGCGCGATCGCCGGCGACCCGGTAGGGCGCTACCTGCGTCGCGGCCGGTGAACCCTAGGATCGTCCAGTGACCAACCAGGCCGCCGCCCCGCCCTCGGGGGGCACCGAGGTCGCCGGGCGCGTCGCCGACGTGCTGCTGCTGTTCGCCGGCGGGCCCGAGCACCTCGGCGTCACCGCCATCAGCCGGGAACTCGGCATCTCCAAGGCCGTCGTGTACCGCATCTTGCAGTCGCTGGTGTCGCGGGAGATGCTGGAGGCGGGGACGGCCGGCTACCGGCTCGGCCCCGCCGCCGTCGCGCTCGGCGTGAGCGCGCTGCGCGGCTTCAACGTCCGCAACGCGGCCGCGCCGGTGCTGCGCCGGCTGCGGGACGAGACCGGCGAGACGACGACGCTGTCCGGCCTGGCCGGGGACGAGCGGGTCTACCTCGACCAGTTCGAAAGCCCCCGCGAGGTCAAGATGACGGTCGAGGTCGGGCGGCGGTTCCCGCTGCACGCCGGCTCCTCGGGCCGGGTGATCCTCGCGTTCCTGCCCGAGGCGCGCCGCGAGGCCGTCCTCGCCCGCCCGCGCGTCGCCCTGACCGACCGGACCGTCACCGACGAGGCGGTGCTCCGCGCCCGGCTCGCCGAGACGGCCGAGGAGGGCGTCGCCGTCTCCTTCGGCGAACGGCAGGCCGACGCGGGCTCGGTCGCCGCGCCGCTGTTCGGCCCGGACGCGGAGGTGCACGGCTCGATCAGCGTCTGCGGGCCCCGGCACCGCTTCACCCCCGAGGCGGTCGAGCGGTACCGGGGGCTCGTCCACGACGCCGCCGAGGAGATCACCCGCACCTGGACGACGCACCGCTAGCCGGTGTCCACGAACGTCGACCGGGTCGCCACCTCGTTGACTTGCGGCATGTCGTTGCTTCCGACGCGCCCATAACAACGACATGCCGCAAGTCAACGCACCCGGTGAACCTTGGTGGACACCGCACTAGACGGTGCGGTAGTGCGTGGTCAGGCGGCCCTCGTCGTCCAGGATGTGGAACGCCATGCCCGGGGGAGCGTCGTAGTCGGCGATGTCGCCGCTCTCTGTGTCGCCCTTCTCTGTGTCGCCCCTCTCGACGGGCAGCCTGAGCGTGGAGACGACGCCGGGCGCGACGAGCAGGGGCCGTCCCGCGAAGGTCGTGGCCGCAGCCGTGTGGTAGTGCCCGCACAGGACGGCGACGACCTGCGGATGCCTCTCGATGACGGCGGCCAGGCGCTCCTCGCCGAACTGCCGGATCTCGTCCACGCGGGGGATGCCCAGCGGCGCGGGCGGATGGTGGAAGCACACGAACGCCGGTTCGCCGGGGGCCCGGCCGAGCTGCCGGTCGAGCCAGGCGATCGTCTCGTCGTCAAGGAACCCGTGGTTCTTGCCGGGGACGGTCGAGTCGCACATCGCGAACGCGGCGCCGGCGATCCTGTGGAGCCGGTTGACCGGGCCGCCGTGCGGCGGCTCGTCCAGGAGGACTTCCCGGAACGCGCCGCGCACGTCGTGGTTGCCGGGGCAGATCAGCACCGGGTGCGGCGAGGCCAGCAGCAGCTTGCGAGCCTGCTCGTACTCGGCGGGCTCGCCGTGGTCGGTGATGTCCCCGGTGACGAGGACGGCGTCCAGCCGGAGGCCGTTCAGGTGATCCATGACCCGCGCCACGCGTTCGGCCCTGCGGCCGCTCAGGTCGAGGTGGGTGTCGCTGAGCTGGGCGAAAACAATCATGCCGGCGAATCTAGACTGAGACCGGACCAGGATTAAGATCCAGTTTCATGCCGAAAGATTGGTCCGGTTACGTTGACCTTCATCTGGACGTCGACACGTCCGGCGGCCGCCGGGCGGGTCTGGAGCACGCTCTCCGCGCCGCCATCGCGACCGGACGCCTCGCCCCCGGCACACCGCTCCCGTCGACCCGCGCGCTGTCCGCCGAGCTGGGCTTCTCGCGCGGCACGGTGACCGCCGCCTACGACCAGCTGATCGCCGAGGGCCACATCGTCACCGCCCCCGGCTCCGGGACCAGGGTCGCCTCCGCCAGGGACGCGCCGCCCGCCGCGTCCATCCCCGCAGCCGGACCTGGCCTCCCGGACGTGCCCGCGGCGCCCCTGCACGACCTGCGGCCGGGACGGCCCGACCTGAGCACGTTCCCGTCGGCGGCGTGGCTGCGCTCGACCCGCCGCGCCCTGTCGGTGGCGCCGTTCGAGGTGCACGCGCTCGGCGACCCGCGCGGCCGCATCGAACTGCGCGAGGCGCTGGCCGGCCATCTCGGACGGGCACGCGGCGTTCACACCGACCCCGCGCGGATCGTGATCACATCCGGTTACGCGCAGTCCCTCGGACTGCTCGCCTCCGTGCTCGCCGGCGCGGGGCCCTTCGCGATGGAGGAACCGGGACATTTCTTCCACCGCTCCATCGTCCGGAGCGCCGGGCCCGGCATCGTCCCGCTGCCCGTGGACGACCGGGGCGCCCGCCCCGACGGCCTCGACCGTGCGGGCACGGCGGTGCTGACCCCGGCGCACCAGTACCCGGTCGGCGCGACCCTCCACCCGGACCGCCGCCGCGCGTTCGCCGCCTGGGCCCGCGGCACCGGCGGGACGATCATCGAGGACGACTACGACGGCGAGTTCCGCTACGACCGCCAGCCCGTCGGCGCCCTGCAGGGGATGGCCCCGGGCCACGTCGTCTACGGGGGCACCGCGTCCAAGACCCTCGCCCCGGCGCTGCGCCTCGGCTGGCTGGCGCTGCCCGCGCACCTCGTCGAGCCCGTCACCGAGGCCAAGCGGCTCGCCGACGCCCACACGCAGTCGCTCGCGCAACTCGTCCTCGCCGACCTGATCGACACCCACGGCTACGACCGGCACATCCGCGCGTCCCGCCTCCGCTACCGGCGCCGCCGGGACCTGCTGGTCGACGCGCTCCGCGCTCGTGCCCCGCACGTCCGCGTGCAGGGCATCGCGGCCGGCCTGCACGCCCTCGTCCTGCTCCCCTCCGGCGGGCCGGACGAGGACGAGATCACCCGGCGGGCCGCGTCGGCCGGGCTCGCCCTCATGCCCCTCCGCGAGCACTGGCAGGACCAGGCCGACCACCCGCAGGGCCTCCTCATCGGCTACAGCACTCCGCACGGCGCCGCGTACCGCCCCGCGCTGGACGCGCTGTGCACCGTCCTCGCGACGCGGACCTAGGCCTTTCGTCGCAGCGAAGAACGGACTCCGGCCCGATCCCCGGACGACGACGGCTCCCTAGCGTGGACGCATGGAGATTCCGGAGCACTACAAGTACGCGGTCATCCCGCACATCCTGGTCGACGGCGCCGCCGAGGCGATCAAGTTCTACGCCGAGGCGTTCGGAGCCTCCGAGCTGTTCCGGCTCGACGGTGACGACGGGCGCATCGTCCATGCCGAGATCAGCGTCCAGGGGTCCACGCTCATGCTCGGTGACGCCGAGGCCCCGTTCGCGCCCCCGGCCGAGGCCGGACCTTCGGTGATCCTGCACGTCTACGTCCCGGACGTGGACGCGCTGACCGACCGCGCCGTGGCCGCCGGAGCCGAGCTGATCTCGCCTCCGGCGGACATGCCCTACGGCGCCCGCCAGTCCATGCTCCGCGACCCGTCCGGCCATGTCTGGATCTTCCTGACCCCCATCGACGGCTGAACGCGAATCGCGCGTCCGGCTCGCCCCCGGCCGGGGCCCGGGAATTTGGCTATGGCTCGGACTGGCTCGGCTCACGGCTCGGACTGGTCCGGCTCACGGCCGGGCCCCGCCGGCTCGGCTACGGCCGGGACTGGTCCGGCTCACGGCCTGGACCAGAAGGGGTCCCGGCCGATGAAACCCAGCAGCCTGGTCTGGACGTCCGCGTCGCCGGGCACGTCGACGCGGGCGCCGTACTGGCCGGAGGAGCGGAGCACCTCCTCCATCTGCTCCATCCCGCCGAGGAGCCGAGCGCAGAACTCGGGGTCCAGCCGGTCGTCCTGACCGGTGGCCCTGGAGAGATCCCACGTGTGCATGAACACGTCGGCGGTGTAGAACTGGTCGATAGCGGCGTCCAGGGGGAGGCTGCCGATGTGCGGGTTGCTGAGTTTCCGGTGCGCCGTCTCGGGATCGTCCAGCACCGCCTGGACACCGTCGCAGTGCACCTGCCACGCGGCGACCGGGTCCTCGTCCACCGACGGCCCATGGGGCAGCTCGACGCCGGCGCCCGCGGCCAGGAACCCGGGGAACCAATCGGTCAGGTGACGCACGACGTCGCGGGCGGCCCAGCCGGCGACCGGGGACGGCGCGTCCCATGACGCGGCGCCGCGGACCCGGTCCGTGAACACCCCGGCCACCTGCCGGTGCCGCTCGGCCGGACGGTCAGACAGAACCATCGGCGAGCATCCTGTCCAGCTTGGCGTAACCCTCGTCGACCCCGACCTCCATACCGCTGCGCAGCCAGGCGTCGCGGCCCTCGAAACTGTCGACCAGCGACTGCGCCCGCAGCCGCGTGCGGCCGTCGCCCAGGTCCTCGAACCACAGCGTCTCCAGCGCGACGCCGTCCGGGTCGCCCTCGTACGTGAAGGTCTGCACGATGCGGTCCGCCCGCACCTCGTGGAAGCAGCCGTGGAACCGGTACTCCGTGCCATCGTGCACCGAGGTGTACCGCCAGCTGCCGCCGGTCCGCGCGTCCCACTCCTCGATGCGGGTGGTCAGGGCGTCGGGCCCCACCCACCGGGCGAACAGCGCCGGGTCGGTGTGGGCGCGGAGCAACTGCTCGGGCGTCGCCTCGAACTCACGAGTCATCCGGATGACCGGCAGTTTCGGGTCGGCCTCGATGACCGTCTCCGTGATCCTGTTCATGCTCGTCTCCCTTCATCTCCGCCAGGACGGCGTCGAGGCGGCGGTAGCGCTGCTCGACGCGGACCCGGTGGCGCTCGATCCAGGTGTCCATCAGGTCGAAGGCCCCGGCCTCCAGCCGCACCGGCCTGGGCTGCGGCCCTCGCGGGCGGCTGACGAGCCCGGCGTCCTCCAGCACCCGCAGGTGCTTGTAGACGGCCTGCAGCGACATCTCGTACGGCTCGGCCAGGCGGCCCACGGTCGCGTCGCCCTCCGAAAGCCGGGCCACCATGTCGCGTCGGGTCGGATCCGCAAGCGCGGCGAAAACCCGCGACAGCGCGTCCGTGGTCATCCGCGGTCCCTTTCAACTCAACGGTTAAAACAACCGTAGAACGCGTGTCGCCTACATGTCAACCAAGTGGTTGAAAGCCCTGCTGCAGGGGTTGTTGAAGCGCTGCGGTCTGTGGACGCGTGGACGGTGCGCCGACCCGGTCAGCCGAAGGTTCCGGCGGCGAACTCGGCCCACACTGTGGTACGGGGCCCGTCCGCACGGTGCCCCCAGCGGGACGCGAGCGCGGCGACGATGAGCAGGCCGCGCCCGCTCTCGCCGTCCGCCGCGTCCCGCAGCACCGGCCGCGCCCCGCTCGCCCCCTCGTCGCTCACCTCCGCACGCAGGACGCCGTCTCCCGCCCACAGCGCGACGTGGAACTTCCCGCCCCGGCCCGAAGCCGTGTGCTTGATGCAGTTGCCTGCGAACTCGTCCACGACGAGCGCCATGTCGTCCAGCAGCTCGCCGCCCGGCGCCACGTGGTCGGGGACGAGCGTGTCCCGGAGAAACAGCCGGGCATGCCGGACGGAACGCTCCACGCCGGGAAGCGTCAATACGGCGAGAAGCCGCAGCTCTCTGGCCTCGCGGGTGATCATCGTGATTCCTCCTCCGAATGTCACTCGCCAGGCTGATCGCCCTCCGTCACCGCATCAACACTTTCCCGTGAGCTGAGAGGAATCCGTCGCGGGCCCATTGCAGAACTGAAGTATCGAAGTCCGGATGTATGGAACTTCGGCGAATCCGACCCGCTCCATTACGCACGGTGACAAGCTGGGTGCATGACGTCAGATGACCGGTTGTCGTACCGGCGCCGCAAGATCGGCCAGGCGCTCCGCCGGTACCGCGAAGAACGCAACCTGACGCAGGACGCGGCGGCCCGCCTGGTCGAACGCTCGCCGGCCACCCTCAGCGCCTACGAGAACGGCCATCGCGCCGTCCGCCCCCGCGATCTCCGGCAGATCCTCGACCACTACGGCATCACCGACGAGCGCGAACGCTCCCGCCTTCTCGACCTCGCCACCCAGGGCCGCAAGGACGGCTGGTGGCTCGGCTACCGGGAACGGACGGACCCCTTCATCGTGGATTACGCCTCCCTGGAGGGCGACGCCTCCCGCATCCGATCATTCGAGACGCAGGTGATACCAGGGCTTCTCCAGACCGAGGAGTACACCAAGGCAATCTTCTCGGCATATGACTCGGTCAGGCCTGACCCGCGAAAAGATGGAGCGACCAGTTTTCGCATGGCACGGCAGCGCATCCTCGCGGACGCGCCCCCGCAAGTGACGTGGATCCTCGGTGAGATGGCCTTGCGTGTGCCGGTCGGCGGCCGGGAGGTGATGAAGAAGCAGCTCAAGAAGATATTGCACGTGACAACCGCTCCTCATCTCAGCCTGCACGTACTGCCGCTTGCGGTCGGTGCCCATCCGGGGCTGGACGGATCCTTCTCGATCCTTGATATCGGGGCTGATGGTTCGACGAGCGTCGTCGCTGTTCACAGCCTCGTTCGTAGTTGGTTCATCGACGAATCGGCGAGCGTTGACCACTACGAGCGTACATACGGAGTTCTTGCAGCCACTGCTCTCACGGAACCCGAATCCAGGAACCTCATCGAGGAGATAGTGTTCGGGCTATGAAGATCCAAGAATTCGAGGATGTGCAGTGGCGTAAGAGCAGCCGCAGTGCCGACCACGGGACCGACTGCGTCGAGGTGGCCGCCCTCGTAGCCCCCAATTGCGTCCTCGCTCGAGACTCGAAGGATCGGGCGGGACCGGTGCTGGACTTCACGTCGGTGGAGTGGAGCACATTCCTGGACGCGGTCAAGCGCGGTGCATTCGACCTCGCGTGACCTTTTCCCTCCTCTGTCACTGGTGGCACAAGAGGGACTCGCAGCACAACGTCCGGGACCTGACTGTGTGGAGGCGGCGCTTGTGGGCACCGGCTGCCTTCTCGCGCGGGATTGGACAAGTCGTGTGAGCTGGAGTTGGAGTGCGCGCCGGTTGAGTTGACCGGTCTTACAAGTAGAGAGGTGCATCGACCTGGGGCGGAACGGCGTCAAGGCGCTCGTCGGGCTTGGGCTCGGCTGAGAGGCGCGGGGACGTTCACCGCGGCCGGGGGCGCAGCCCGTCGAGGATGATCTGGGCGATGTGCGCTGAGCGTTCAGGGCTGGTCTCCGCGGCGGCGTGGCGGATCGCGGTGAAGGCTCCGGCGACGAGCGCCATCACCTCGTCGACGGAGGCGTCCTGGCGCGCGACACCGGCTGCGTGCGCGCGATCCAGCAGAACGGCGACGTGCTGCGTGAGGTCTGCCGCGACGTCCGGGGCGGCGGTGCGCAAGTCGAACTCGGCGGCCGCGAGCGCGCTCTTCACCGCGACGTTCTCGGCGCCCGTCGCCACCATTCGCGACAGCAGCGTGAACAGGGCCGCGGGATCGGCGGTGGCGGCGAGCTCTTCCGCCTCCGCCGCCAACTGCCGCAGCATGTCGGTCGCGACGGCGAGATAGAGCGCTTCCTTGGTGGGGAAGTGCCGGTGGACGGTGCCGGGGCCGACGCCCGCGCGGCGGGCGATCTCGTCGAGCGAGACGCCGAGGCCGTCCGTCGCGAACAGTTGCCGCGCGGTCCGCAGGACCCGCTCGCGGTTGCGGCGCGCGTCAGCGCGGAGTTCCCGATCACTGCCGGGAGCCGTCGTCGGTGTTGCCCGGGTGGGCTCGTGCGGCTGGCTGGACATTGCGAATTCAGTATAACCGGGGCGGCGCACCGTATAGTCTGGCCGTAACCGGGGCGACGCACCGCTTACATGCTTGCGCCGCTCAGCCACTCAAGCGCGAGGAGATCATGCCGATGACCACACGTGAGGACGCGAGCGCATTGGTGCGGCGGATGCAGGAGTGCTTCAACACCCGCCGGTTCGACCAGGCCGCCGACCTGCACACCCCTGGCTTCTTCAGCCACCCGCTCGGCACCGCCGGGTTCGAGGCGGGCAAGGACGCCTGGCGCATGCTCGTCACCCGGTTCCCCGATGTGCGCGTCGTCGCCGAGGACATCCTGGTCGACGGCGACAAGGCCGCCGTCCGCTCGTCCGTCCAGGGCATCGCGGCCCCGGACGGCGGCGCGCAGCCCATGCTGTTCGAGATCTTCCGCATCGACGATGGCCGGTTCGCGGAGATGTGGGGGGCCAGCACCGGATTCCCTGCCTCGGCCAGCCCTGAGGACCTGCTCGGCTGAGAGTGAGAGTTCGCGGGCGGGGCGTGGGAAAGAGGTGACTGAACCGATCAGGAATCAAGAAGCGGCGGTCGGCGGGCCGCGCCTAGCGTGAGGGGCATGGACATCACCATTCACACTGTCTTTCTCCCGCATGAGGACCCGGAGGCATCGCTTGCCTTCTACCGCGACACCCTCGGCTTCGAGGTTCGCAACGACGTCGGCAAGGGCAAGATGCGCTGGATCACCGTCGGCCCCGCCGGCCAGCCCGAGACGTCCATCGTCCTGACCCCGCCGGCCGCCGACCCCGGCATCACCGACGAGGAGCGCCGCATCATCGCCGAGATGATGGCCAAGGGCACCTACGGCATCATCGTCCTCGCCACCCCCGACCTCGACGGCGTCTTCGAGCGGCTGCAGGCCGGCGATGCCGAGGTCGCGCAGGAGCCCACCGAGCAGCCGTACGGTATCCGCGACTGCGCCTTCCGGGATCCCGCGGGGAACATGATCCGGATCAACGAGGTTCGGGGGTAAGCCCGATGGCCGGAAAGCAGCAGGCAGGCGGGCGCAGGCCCGGCACGCCGGGGGCGTTCTCACGCTGGACGCAGCACCGAATGAACGCACGCATGAACCGCAAGGTCCGGCGCGGGCGCGGCTCGTTCATGGGCATGGACGTGCTGATCCTGAACACGGTGGGCAGCCGCAGCGGGCAGCCGCGCGAGACGCCCGTGGCGTGGTTCCCCGACGAGGGCGACTCCCGGCTGATCGTCGCGTCGGGCGGTGGGAGCCGGAATCCGGACTGGTTCGACAACCTGATGGCGCACCCCGACCGGGCGTCCATAGAGCTGCCCGGCGAGGAGCCCAGGCCGGTGACACCGCAGCAGCTTGAGGGCGGGGAGCGTGAACGGGCGTGGCAGCGCATCGCCGAAGCGCAGCCGCGTATCGCGAAGTACCAGAGCAAGTCCGACCGGCAGTACCCGGTCGTCCGGCTCACTCAGCGGTGACCCGAACATCTGCCGTCCGCATCCGCGATCGCGGGTTTTCTGCCTGACCTGCCCGCGCCTGGGCGGAGCGGTGACGATCTGGTACGGGATTCTTGGAGTGCGCACTTTCTGGTTCTTTGTTCGGTGGTGGGGGCGGCGCTGCGTACGGGGCCGCCCCTCCGAAGTCAGTCGGGTAGCCCCGGCGCATTGCTGCGCCGGGGCCCCCTCAGAACCGGACGTGCGGCGTTAACTGCATCCGGCTCAAGCAAGCCCCTAAAAGGGCGGGCGGAAGGGTGCTGGTTTCCTGCCCAGGCGTTCGGGAAACGCCCGGTGGCAGGACGAGTGCACCAAGCGGAGCGCATCCCCCGCGGGCCCACTGCGTCCCGCTTTGCCAGCGGTCACAAGGTACTCGTGCCGTATGGCCTTGCGGGTGACAAACAACCACCGGCTCGCCCACTGCTGAGGCGATCCCGGCGGCTGATCGGCGGAGATCAGCGAGTCCCTGCATAGCGGGCACACGCCGTTCTGATCACTGATCAGATCCAGCATGTGGCCGTCCAGCGGGGGCTTGACCCGTCTCCGTCGCTGGGCCCAGTAGGCGGCGAGGTCCGGGTCATCTGGAGATGCCGTGCCTCGAACCGTGGTGTGCCGGACGATGTTGTGCCATCGGAACTTCACCAGGTGTGCGACGCCGCCGTCGGCGTTGACGGTCGTGCGGTCGCCGAACACCCAGCTGTCGCCGGAGTTCCAGTTGAACCGGCCGTAGTACTGGTCGATAACCCAGTGCTTCGACTTGTTCGGGTGGCGAAAGTGCGCCCACTTGTAAGTGAGCCGCCACGTGTAGGAGTCCAACGCCTCGAAGATCTTGTATGACACCGCTCCCCGGTAGTAGGTCGCCCACCCCCGGATGATCGGGTTGAGCTTGGCGATGACCGCCCCCGCGTTCGATCCGCGCAGCGCGCGGACCTCTGTCGCGAGCCTCTTCCGGAGCCGCTTGACGGCCGTGTCACTCGGCTTGATCAGCAGCTTGGGCCCTTGGTAGCGGCGCACGTTGAATCCCAGGAAATCGAACCCCTCAGTGAGGTGGACGATCCGCGTCTTGTCCTCATTGATCGCAAGACCCCTGGGCGCGAGCCACTGGGCCAACCTGTCCTTGACCTCCTCGGCCTGCCGCCTGGTGTGGCAGCACACCGCGAAGTCGTCGGCATACCTGACCAAAACGGGGCCCGTCGATCGCGTGATGCCGACCGACGGGTCGTCGTTGCGGTGTTTCACGCCTGCGGCCGCCTCCAGACCATGGAGCGCGACGTTCAACAACAAAGGGCTGATCACCCCGCCTTGCGGGGTGCCCTCCTCGGTGGGCGCGAAGGCCTTGCCGTTCTCGAAAACCCCGGCCTTCAGCCAGCCCCGGATCATTTCCCTGGCGGGGAACGCCCCGAGCATGGCTAGAAGGTGGTCGTGGTCGATCCTGTCGAACGCCGCCGTCAGATCCGCGTCCAAGATCCACACGCGTTGAGCCTTCCGGTTCAACGTGCTGAACAGGCCTCGATCGCGTCATGACAACTGCGACCCGGCCGGAAGCCATATGACTTCGGCTCGAACAGGGCTTCCCACTCGGGCTCCAGCGCGTTGCGGACCCGCGCCTGATGGCACCGGTCCACGATCACCGGAATACCGAGCGGACGCAGCTTCCCGTTGGCCTTGGGGATGTGCACCCGCTTGACCGGCAGGGGCTTCCAGGACGTGATCGACTGGTGCACCTGCACCGCCGTCCGCATCCTGGCCTCGGGCGTCAAGGAGACGACGCCGTCCACCCCGGCGGTCCTGCGGCCAGCGTTGCGCTGCGTGACCTGCCGAACGCTCACCAGCGTGTTCGACCAGGACCGCAGCATCAGTTTCTGCAAGGACCGGGCTTGCCTCCAGTCCTCCTCCAGCGCCGCCTTGAAGATCCTCTGCCGCAGCCGCCGTACGCGGGTCTCGTGAGTCCGCCAGTTGATCGCGTCCCACGCAAGATCCGCGCCCTCAGGTCCGTTCACTGTGAGGGCTTCGACCGTCGCTTCCAAAGCGACCTCGGAGCTTCCCATGTGTCCAACTTGCCCTTCGGTTCCGTTGGCCGATCCAGCCGTCTTCAAAGGCCCACCTGTCCACGTCAGCTCCCTTTCGGGCCCGGCACCATGGCCGGTATCCGGCCGGTTATTCGATCACCCCGAGTCGGAGGCTCGGGACCGCAGCGATCGGTTTCCCGCTGCCTTTCGGCCGCCGGCGTTCGCTTCTTGGACATCCTGTTCCCGCCGAGGAGTTCAGCTCTCCTCACGGTCGGCTTACCGGACCCAGAGGCCCGGACCCCGACGGGGTTTCCACGTTCCGCACGCACAAGATGTGGCCGGGTTGGGTGCCCTCTTTAACCCGGGGACGATGGTGCTCTCCCGACCGGACGCCCTTCACCGGTCGGCACCTGCCGCCTCCTCCAGCGGCCAGCCCTGTACCCCGTTGAAACATCCCATCTACGGGGGTCGCGATAACGAGGCATCACAGAGGGTTCATCACTTCACCCGTCCGGCCTTCCCCTCGCCTGTGGCCCCCGGATGAATCGGGAGCCCTTGGGCTTCACCCCGGGCTTCAGACCCCGCAGTCGCCCGCGACGCCCGCCAGGACAGGGACGAGCCCTCAGCACTGGCCCGAAACTACGTCATCGGCATTCGCCGACCTCCAATCGACTTGTTCACTTGTGCTGTGCGACCTCGTGTCGCACAGGGCGCTTCGCGTCGCTTCGCGATGGCCTCCGGCCACCCTTGACTTCCAGGGCGATTTCAAAGTCGGTTGTTGATCGCCGGTCGTGACGTTATGTGATCAGTGGGGCGGCTCGCATGGGGCGGCGGCCGATGGCCTGCACGGTCTGTTTGATCTGGGTGATGCCGTGGATGCTGAACAGGCCGAGGGCAAGGTTGCGCAGTGCGGCCATCGCCCGGGGCCCGTTGCCGAGGTATGCCTGCTGGTCGTCTTCACGCCAGACGGTGTCGCGGGCCCGGTGCTCGAGGTTCTCGATCCCCCAGTGCCGGCGGGCGTGGCCGCATATCTCGGCCGCTGACAGCGTGGCCCGGCTGGTGGCCACGATCACGACCTGCTTGCTGAGCGGCTGCCCGGCCAGGTCGGCGACATCCCGGCGGATCACCGCCAAGCGGGCCGCGTACGGCAGCCCGATGCCGGCGTCGGTGCCGGTAACCCAGGTGCTCCAGCGGTTGATCCGGCCATGGCCGCGTTCCTGGGTCACGTGCCCGGGCGGGGCGGCGATCAGCTCACGACCCGCCGCCAC
>NZ_JAXCEJ010000030.1:0-88941 GCF_041463665.1 Actinomadura chokoriensis | reverse complement strand
CAACCGGCCCTCACCGAACAACACCTCAATCTGCGCACGCTCACCGAGCGTAAGACGACGTCCTGGCACAACAAGATCCTTCCAGAAGGACCTCGTTGCAACAGACACTAGAAACCGCCCGCGTTCATAACAACGACATGCCGCAAGTCGACGCAGGGCTGCCTGGCTCGCCCGGCTGGCGTTCACGCGTCGGACGGGGCGGGTTAGGTTGGCGCGGGGGCCTGGCTGAGCGTGGGAGGCGGTTATGGGCTCGGCGGTGATCGGCCTGGTCGGTGCGCTGCTCGGCGGGGCGTTCACGTTGCTCGGGGCCGCGCTTTCCGAGCGGAGGCAGGCGCGCAGGGACGACCGGAAGTGGCGGCGGGAGCAGCGGATGTCCGCCTATGACGGGGCGCTCCGGCATCTGCTGCGAGCGGCGAACCTGCGGTCGGAGTTCGCGGGCGGGCGCGGAGCGGCCGTCCTCAAGCAGGAACACCAGCGGGAATGGTTCGACGACCTGGTCGAGGCGCAGTTCTGGCTGCATGCGGCGACGCGCCATTGCGACGCTGCCCAACTCGACCGGCTCACCGGGGCCGCCCTGCTCCTCGACTCGCACGTGGCCCTCCTCAATACGGCCGAACGCTTCGACGGGAAAGACTTCTCGATCCTGCAAATCCTGCGGCAGTGCATCGACACCGTGACCGACTGCGCCCGCTTGGACGGCGGCGAACGCGGTACGGCGCGTGCGGTCCGGCCCGAGCCTCCGGGGCCGCCGCCACCGGGCCTGCCGTTCTCCGGATACAGCCAGATCCCGATGGGAAACCCGCCGCCCCAGATCAACCTCGGGGGTGCGGGACCGGTCGAGTGACGTCGAGATCCAGATTGCCGAGCCTGGCGGTTGTCCGCTGTTTCGGGGCGGCACTACCTTGCCGGAGTGGATCTCTTCTCTCGTTCTTGGACGGCGCTGCGCGCGGCGGTCGGCGAACTCTCCGGCCAGGACTGGGAACGGCCGTCCGGCTGCACCGGCTGGCTCGTCCGGGACCTGGTGTGCCACCTGATCATCGACGCCCAGGACGTCCTGATCACGCTGGTCACACCGGCCGACACGGAACCGACGGTCGACTCGATCACCTACTGGAAGCTCGTCGAACCCCCGACCGGCGAGGATCCGCTCGACGCGCTGATCCCGCGGCTGGCCGCCGCCTACGGCGACCCGAGCCTGCTGAGATTCCATTTCGACGACGTCGGCGCCGCCGCCGGACGCGCGGCCGACCTCGCCGATCCGCGCCTCCGCGTTAGCACGCAGGACGAGGTGCTGACCATCGGCGACTACCTGTCCGCGTACGTCATGGAATGGACGCTGCACCACCTGGACCTGATCGCTCACCTGCCTTCGGCCGCCGACCCGCCCGCCGAAACCCTTGCCGCCGCACGCGCATCCCTGGAGAGGATCGCCGGGGCACGGTTCCCGGCTGCGCTCTCGGACACGGACACGCTGCTGATCGGCACCGGACGCCGCGCCCCAACGGACACTGAGAAGGCCGCGCTAGGAGGACTGGCAGCGAAGATCCCGCTCGTCCTCGGTTGAACGATCCAAGGTCTTCCTTGGGGTTTTGCAAGGGGACCTAAGAATTGACTGGAGTGCGGATTGGCTCCAGGCTGAGCACTACGGAGGCCGGTCTTCGGGAATGGGGCGGATCACGCATGGAAACCGATGTCGCGGCCGCCGAGTTTCTGCTGGACAGAGGGGCGGACCGGGTGGAGCATCCGGGCGGCACGCTGTTCGCCCACCTGCGGCGCGTGCACGCGATGCTCGGCGAGTGGGGGGCGCGCCGGGAGCTGTGTCTCGCGGGTCTGTGCCACGCCTTCTACGGAACCGACGGCTTCGGGGTGGCCCTCGGCGATCACGGGCGGCGCGGCGAACTGGTCCAGGTCATCGGGGCGGAGGCCGAACGGCTGGTCCACCTGTACGCGAGCTGTGATCGTGGCAGGTCGTATCCGCACCTGGCCTCGCCGGACGGTCCCTTCACCGATCGCTTCACGGGGACCGTGCAAGTCCCGCCGCCCGCGGATCGCCGGGACTTCGCCGAACTCACCGTCGCCAACGAGCTCGATGTGCTGACCGCGTCCGCCGAGATGCGCGCCGCGCACGGCCGGTCATTGGCCGAGCTGTTCATTACGTGGCAGCCGCTGCTCAGCCCGTCCGCGAACCGCGCCGTCCAGAACTTCCGCCCGTAGCGGCCCCACCGGCCGCTCGGCGTTACGAGAGCCACCCGCCGGGGATCCTGCGTTGAGTTGCGGCGAGTTGTTGCTTCCGGTGCGCTCATAACAACGACATGCCGCAGGTCAACGCAGCCGGTGCGTACCAGCCGGGAGAAGGGATGAACCGATGAAGACCGACCTTGATGCCTTCGCCGAGTTGATACCGCTCGATCACGGCTTGTGCGTGGTCAGTACGGTGCAGGGCGACGGAGGTGTGCAGTCGTCCGTGGTCAACGCGGGCGTCCTGGAGCATCCGTTGCGGGACGGACGGGTCGTCGGGCTCGTCGCCATGGGCGGCTCGCGCAAGCTGCGCAATCTGCGCTCGGACCCGCACGCCACGATCGTCGCGCGGGCGGGCTGGCGATGGGCGGCCGTCGAGGGGCAAGCCGAGATCATCGGGCCGGACGATCCGTATCCCGACGTCGACGGCGAAGCGTTGCGGCTGCTGCTGCGGGAGGTGTTCCGCGCGGCCGGCGGCACCCATGACGACTGGGACACCTACGACCGGGTGATGGCGGAAGATCGCCGAGCCGCCGTGCTCATCGCCCCGCACCGTATCTACACCGCCCCCTGAACGCCGTGACCTGAGACGACGTCCTCGGCTTCCGAGCGGCCCGTGCCCGCCTCTCCCGCGGCTGACGGCTCCCGCTGGGCGATCTGGTGCAATGTGCGCCATCCGGCACGCTCGAAGACTGGTGCTTCTGGCCATGGACAGGCGCGAGGCGGCGAGGATCATCGTCGTCGTGAGTACAAACGAACCCCCCGCCACCGCGAGCCGCAGGACGTTCCTCTCCCTCTCGACGGCGACCGTCGCCGTCACCGCGACCACCGGTGCGGGTGTCGCGGCCACCGCCGTGCCCGCCGACGCGCGGGAGAAGCAGGGCTGGCCGGACGGGCCCGGCGGTCCCGTCCGGAACCAGCCGCCGGACGCCGAACTGCGCGCGATGCTGCGCGAGATCGACGAAGATCGCGTCGAGGCGACCGTCCGGAAGCTGGTGGGCTTCGGCACCCGGCACACCCTGTCCGTCCAGGACGACCCGAAGCGCGGCATCGGCGCCGCCCGCGACTGGATCCTCGCGGAGATGCAGCGGTACGCCGCCGCGTCCGGCGGGCGGATGACCGCCGAGTTGCAGTCCTACGTGCAGGAGCCCGCTTCGCGCATCCCCGTCCCGACGCGGATCACCAATGTCGTCGCCACGCTGCGCGGGTCGGCCAGCCCGGACCGGATCTACGTGGTGTCCGGTCACTACGACTCGCGGGTCACCGACGTCATGAACGCCACGGCGGACGCGCCCGGAGCCGACGACGACGCGTCCGGCGTCGCGGTCGTCATGGAACTGGCCCGGGTGATGGCCAAGCGCCGCCCGGAGGCCACCATCGTGTTCACCGCGGTGGCTGCCGAGGAGCAGGGCCTGTACGGCTCCCGGTACCAGGCGAAGCAGTACAAGGCGGCCGGCGCGGACGTGCGGGCGATGTTCACCAACGACATCGTGGGCAGCAGCACCGCCGACGACGGAACCCGCGACGCCCGTTCCGTGCGGCTGTTCGCGGAGGGCGTGCCCACCACCGAGACGCCAGGGCAGGGCGACGTGCGGCGCTCGGTCGGCGGGGAGAACGACTCCCCGTCCAGGCAGCTCGCCCGGTTCGTCGCGTCCGTGGCCGAAAACGGCGCCACCGGCATGCACGTCCGGGTGATCTACCGCCGGGACCGCTACCTGCGCGGCGGCGACCACATCGGCTACCTGGAGCAGGGCTACACCGCCGCCCGCTTCACCGAGCCGAACGAGAACTTCGACCACCAGCACCAGGACGTCCGCGTGGAGGACGGGAAGCAGATCGGCGACCTACCCGAGTTCTGCGACTTCGCCTATATCGCCCGGGTCGCGAGAGTGAACGCGGCCGCCCTGTGGTCGCTCGCACAGGCGCCGGGGACGCCGCAGAACGTCCGCGTCCTCACCGACCGGCTCACCAACGACACCGACCTGGCCTGGGATCGCGGCCCCGAACCCGACATCGCCGGATACGAGGTCGTCTGGCGGGAGACGACGAGCCCCGACTGGACGCACGTCATCCCCGTCGGGAACGTCACCGAGACCACGGTCGACCTGTCGAAGGACAACGTCTTCTTCGGCGTCCGCGCCGTCGACCGCGACGGCCACCGCAGCCCCGTCGCCTTCCCCGTCCCCGGCTGACGCCCGGCCGGCCTCCGGCGGCTCAGACCGCTTTCAGTGCTTCGATGACGCTGACGAGGTGGCGGCGCGCGGCACGTTCGGCGGCCTCGGGGGAGTGCGCGCAGATCTCGTCGATGATGGCCAGATGCTCGGCCAGGGACACGTTCGGCCGCCCGGGGACGAGCGCGAGCTGGAACTGGAACCGGACGTTCTGCGCGCGCAACCGCTCCAGCACCCCGGCGGCGGTGTCCTGGCCGCTGATCTCGAGGATCCGCTGGTGCAGCGACTTGTTCAGCGCGGAGTACTCCAGCACGTGCCCTTCCGCGACCGCGACGCGCATGGCGTCGCCGAGGGAGCGCAGTTCTGTGATCTCCTCGTCGGCGATGCGCTCGGCGGCCTTGGCCGCGCACAGCCCCTCGACCACCATGCGGACCTCGGAGATCTCGATGGCCTCGTCCAGCGTGACCGCGCGGACCCGGGCGCCGCGGTGCTGGACGCGCTCGACCAGCCCCTCGTTGGTCAGCTCGATCAGCGCCGACCGCACGCCGCTGCGGCTCGCGCCGTACAGTTCGGACAGGTCGCCCTCGACCAGGCGCTGGTTCGGGGCGAAGTCCCCCCGGGCGATCCCCTCGCGGATCGCGGCGGCGACGTCCGGCTGCCCGGTGCCGCCGGGGACGTCCGTGGTCCGCTGGTGCGCTGCCATGACTCCTCGCTCGCGGGCCTGCGCCGGGCACACACCCATCTCGTCGGCACGCGGATGCTGCCGATCCGGTGATCGATTCTACGGTCTGCCCCAACCGCCCGACCGCGTCCGAGGGCCGGCCCCGCCGGAAGGATGAGGCCGGCCCGGGGGCGGTGCGCGGGCTCAGTCAGCGGGCCGGTGACCTTCCTTGGCCTGCTGGACGAGCCGGTAGATGTGCCCCCTCAGCTCCGCGAAGCGGGGCTCGGAGCGAGTGGTGAGCTGGTCGCGCTCGTCCGGCAGGTCGATGGCGACCTCCTCCAGGACGACCGTCGGGGAGTTCGACAGCACGATCACGCGCTGCCCCAGGTAGACGGACTCGTCGATGTCGTGCGTGACGAAGAGGACCGTCACCCCGAGGCGCTTCCAGAGGGCGCGGACGAGGTCTTCGAGGTCGGCGCGGGTCTGCGCGTCGACGGCGGCGAACGGCTCGTCCATCAGCAGGATGTGCGGCTCGTAGGCGACCGCGCGGGCGATGGCCACGCGCTGCTGCATGCCGCCCGACAGCTGCCAGGGGTGGGCGTCGGCGGAGTCGGCGAGGCCGACGGCCTCCAGCGCCTCCCGGACGAGCCGCTGCCGCTCCGCCTTCGGGACCTTCTTCTCCTTCAGCGGACGTTCGACGTTCTGCCGCACGGTCATCCACGGGAACAGGCTGCGCCCGTACTCCTGGAAGACCACGGCCATGCCCGGCGGCGGGCCCGTCACCGTCTCCCCTTCGAGCACCACCTTCCCGGACGTGCTGTTCAGCAGCCCGGCGACGCATCTGAGCAGGGTCGTCTTGCCCGCGCCCGAGGGCCCGACGATGCAGACGAGCTCGCCCGTCCCGACGGTGAAGGTCAGGTCGCGGACGGCTTCGACGCTGCGGCCCTTGCCCTCGTAGACCTTCCGCAGGTTCTGGACGTCCAGCAGCGCCGTGGAGGTGTCCGGGCTGCCGGCGCCGATCGGTTCGGTGGTCATCCTCAACTCTCTCGCTGTGACCGGCGCACGCCGGTGTACCAGTTCAGCAGCCGTGCCTCCACGACCTGGAAGGCGAGCGACAGCGCGATGCCGATCAGGCCGAGCAGGATGATCCCGCTCCACATCTGCGGGATCGAGAAGCTGCGCTGGAACTGGATGATCGTGAAGCCCACGCCGTTGCTCGCCGCGAACATCTCGCTGATCACCATCAGGATGATCCCGATGGACAGGGCCTGCCGCGCGCCCGCGGCGATCTGCGGGCTCGCGCCCCGCAGCACCAGGTGGACGAGCCGCGAGTGCGGGCGCATCCGGTAGCAGCGGGCGGTGTCGCGCAGCACCTCGTCCAGGGCGCGGACGCCCTCCACCGTGTTCAGCAGGATCGGCCAGATGCAGCCGGACACGATGACCAGCACCTTCATCCCGCTCCCGATGCCGGCGAACAGCATCAGGATCGGCACCAGCACCGGCGACGGGATCGCCCGGAAGAACTCCAGCACCGGTTCCAGGAAGGCGCGCAGGACGCGTACGGAACCGATCGCGACGCCGAGGCCGACGCCCAGCACCAGGGCGAGCAGGTAGCCGGCGAGCAGCCGGGCCAGGCTGGGCAGCACGTCCGCGGTGAACCGGCCCTCGAACCAGGTCTCCCCGAACGTGCCGAGGATCTTGCTGAGCGGCGGCCAGAAGAAGTCGGTGCTGTTCGCCGTCGCCACCCACCACGCCGCGACCAGCAGCACGGGCAGCGCGAGCAGGAAGAGCGCACGCCGCAGCACGGCCAGGACGTTCACGAGAACACCTCTCTGCGGACGGACGGATGCCAGCGCAGCACGCGGCGCTCGGTAGTCCGCGCGATGACGTTGACCACCACGCCGATCAGCCCGACCACGATGACCAGGGCGTACATCGACGCGACCGCGCCGGACGTCTGCGCGACCGCGATCTGCTTGCCGAGCCCCGGCGACCCGATGACCAGCTCGCCGGTGATCTCCAGGATCAGCGCGACCGCCGCGCCGAGCCGGAACCCGGTCATCACGTACGGCAGCGCGGTCGGCCAGATCACCGTCCGGACCTGCGTCAGCGGACGGAACCGGTAGGAGCGGGCGGTCTCGCGGGCCACGGGGTCCACGTCCTGCACCCCGTACAGGACCTGCAAGAGGATCTGCCAGAACGAGGCGTACACGACCAGCAGGAGCGTCGACCGCATCTCGGTGCCGTACAGCAGCACGGCCAGCGGGATCAGCGCCACCGACGGGATCGGGCGCAGGAACTCGATCGTCGAGGACATCGCCGCCCGGAGCAGCGGAACGCCGCCGATCACGATCCCGAGCACGACGCCCGCGGCCATCGCGATCGCCAGGCCGATCGCCCAGCCGCGCAGCGTCTCCAGCAGGGCCTGCCAGAACGCCGACGTCCCGGCCTGGTCGACGAGCGCGGAGACCATCTCGCTGAACGGCGGCAGGAAACGCTCCTGCACGAGCCCCGTCCGGGGCACCAGCTCCACCACCGCCATCAGGCACAGGAGCCCGGTCAGGCCGAGCGCCCAGGCGGGGATGGGGCGGTGACGGCGTCCGCCCCGGCCGCGTCCCGTCGCGTTCGCCGTCACCGCCGCCGTCACGGAAGCAGGTCCTTGACGTCGGGGGCCGTCTTGATCAGCCCGTCCTGGACGGCGAGCTTCGACAGCGTGTCAAGGGAGGCGCTGTTGACCTCGGTCGGGAACTTCGGCAGCGTCAGCGAGGGGGTCAGCGACGGGTCGATCTTGGTGTAGGTGCCGAGGATCTTGCGCACCGCGTCGGGGTTCTCGTCGGCGTACTTCAGCGACTTCTGCATCGCCGCCGCGAACTTCTTCACCAGCTCGGGCTTGGACCCGGCGGTCTTCTGCGAGGTGAAGTAGCCGGCGATGGTCAGGTTGGGCGCGGTGTCCACGTAGTTGGACGCGATCACCTTGCCGCCGTTCTTCTTGGCGGTCGCGAGGAACGGCTCGACGACCTGGACGGCGTCGACGTTGCCCTTCTCCAGGGCGGCGAGCATGTCCGGGAACGCCAGCTCGGTGAACTTGACGTTCTTGGCGTCCCCGCCGGCGGCGCGGATGGAGGCCCGGACCGTGGTGTCGTTGATGTTGTTCAGGGTGTTGACCGCGACGCGCTTGCCGGCGAGGTCCTTGGCCGACTTGATCGGGCTGCCGGCCTTGACGACGACGCCGCCGAAGTCCTTGCCCTGGACGCCGGTCGAGCCGGCCCCCGCCGCGACGACCTTGAGCGGCAGGCCCTTGGACTTGGCGATGAGCAGGGACGTGTAGTTGCTGAACCCGAAGTCCACCTGGCCGCTGACGACGGCGGGCACGATCGCCGCCCCGCCCTGCGCGGACTGGAGGTCGAGCTTCAGCCCCTGCTCGGCGAAGAAGCCCTGCTGGTTCCCGAGGTAGATCGGCGCCACGTCCACGATGGGGATGACGCTGACCTTCACCGTGGTGGGGCCGTCGCCGGATGCGTCGTCGGAGGAGTCCCCGCTCCCGCACGCGGAGGTGAGGAGGAGTACGGAGGCGGCGGCGGCCAGGGCCGCGCGGAATCTGATCACGGTGGGTCTCCGGGGGCGTCGGGGGGTGGGGATGCCGGCGCTCGCCCGACCGGACGACGCCGCTGGCGTGTCGCGATGCTACGAATTCGCAGACGAGATTGTCAACAATTTGTGCGCCGAAGTTAGGGGACGAGCTCCCGGGGGACCGGCCGGACGACCTGCGCAGGAGTCCTCTTCCCCCGGTACGGGCGGGCTTCGCAGGCCGCGGCCTCTGTCGACCAGATCGCTCGCCAGATTGTTGACATTTTCGTACCTGTCACTCACGGTTGAGCGCGGCCGCGGCGGCGCCGGAGGAAGGCGCCCCGCCCATCCGAGGAGGCGGTACCCCATGCACGGGTTCTTCGATCGGGGCAGAACGTTCAGGGCGGGCGGCATCGGCCGCGCGCATGGCCGGTTCAGGACGGCGGCCGGCGCGCTGATCGCGCTCGCCCTGGCGCTGGCCGTCCTGCCCGCCTGGGCGCCGGGCGGCACGGCCGCGGCGTCCTCCCGGCCCCACGCCTTCACCCCCGAGGGGCTCGCGGACCTTCCCGCGCTCAAGCCGCGGATGGACTGCGCCGACCTGGTCGGCCTCGACCTGGACGGCGTCACCGACGCGCCGGTCACGATCACGTCCGCGACCGTCTCGACCGCCAACGCGCCCGCCCCGTACTGCGACGTCCGGGGGACCATCGCCCCCGCCAACACCATCGTCATGCGCCTGCCCGTCGACGGCTGGACGCAGCGCTACGTGCAGACCGGCTGCGGCGGCGAGTGCGGCAGCTCGAACATCAACTACACGCAGGCGGCCACCTGCCCGCCGATCGCGGACGGCACCGTCGCCAGCGCGACGACCGACATGGGCCACCAGGGGCAGCCCGACGGTTCGTGGGCCGCGAACAACCCCCAGGCGCAGATCGACTTCGCCTACCGGGGCGTCCACGTGACGTCGGAGGTCGCCAAGGCCGTCATCGCCGGGTTCTACGGGCGCTCCCCGGCCTACTCCTACTTCAACGGCTGCTCCGACGGCGGCCGCGAGGGGCTGATGGAGGCCCAGCGGTACCCCGGCGACTTCGACGGCATCGCCGCCGGCGCGCCCGCGAACAACATGGTCGTCCAGAACACCTTCCACCACGCGTGGAACGTCCTGACCAACCTGGACGACGACGGCCACTACATCCTTCTCGCGGGCAGGCTCCCGCTCGTCCACGACGCCGTCATGGCCGCCTGCGACGGGCTGGACGGGCTGAAGGACGGCCTGATCGACGACCCCCGGCGCTGCGACTTCGACCCGGCGACGCTGGTGTGCGAGACCGGCCAGGACCCGTCGACCTGCCTGTCCAAGGCCGAGGCCGCCGTCGTCCGGCGCCTGCACGACGGCGCCGTCGACGCGCAGGGCCGCCGGCTGGAGCCCGAGATCTCCCACGAATGGGGATCCGAGCTCGAGTGGACGCTGTTCGTGCCGGCGGCCCAGGGGGACACGGTCGGCAGCGAGCGGTTCGTCCTGTCCTTCGCGCGCTACCTCGGCTACACGAACACCGTCGATCCAGGCTGGCAGCTCTCCGACCTGAAGTTCACGGCCGAGTCGTTCTGGAAGACGGTGCAGTCCTCCAGCTATCTCTCCGCCATGGACCCGGGCCTCGGGCGCTTCGCGCGCGGCGGCGGCAAGCTCCTGCTCTGGCACGGCTGGAACGACCAGCACATCTCACCGCAGAGCACGCTCGCGTATTACGACGCCATGCGGAAGACCATGGGGCAGCGGTCCGTCGACGGGTTCTCCCGGCTCTACCTCTTCCCCGGAGTCGCGCACTGCGGCGGCGGCAACGGGCCGAACACCTTCGACGTCCTCACCCCGGTGATGGCGTGGGCGGAGAGCGGCCGGCAGCCCGAAAAGATCATCGCGTCGAACGCCACGCGAACCAGGCCCGTCCACCCCTACCCCACGGTCGCGCGCTACGACGGCACGGGCAGCGTCGACGACGCGGCCAACTTCGTCCCCCGCACGCCGTCCCAGCCGGCACGTCCCACGTACCACTGGCTCGGCGAGCGGCTCTACTCCGACGACTACCAGACCTGGTGCAAGGCGAAGGGCACAGAACTGGTCTGCAGGCCCTCCAACACCTGGCTGACCCGACGTACCTAGAACTGACACCGGCATAAAAGCGCGCTGCGGGCGGTGGGACCCCACCGCCCGCAGCGCGCTTTTATGGCCAGTTCAGTGCGGATCTCGGAGGACGCACCGGAATGGCGTTCTCCAAGCACAGCCTGATCATCAAGTAGTGGCTGATCACGGTCAGCCAATGATGCCTTGCGCCCCGTGACTGCACGTTTCAGTATGTCGTGAGAGTCTCAGGTGAACGGATGGGAGAGGAGGTTCGCGAGATCGGCTGGAAAGCCGATCGGGCACCAGCGGTTCCGATCAGCCGACTTCCCCTGCACTGCCAGGCCGACCCGAAAAGCGGACACCATGACGAACGCTCTCCAGAACCGGTCGACAAACGAATTCATTGCCGGTATCGAAGCCATCGCCCGCCGATTCGACACCGCGACCTACCCCCAGCAGAATCTCCCAGCCGACGACTGGACGCTCCTGACCCGCGCCGGCGTGCTGCTCCCGACGCTGCCGAAGGAGTACGGCGGGCGGGACAGCCACGCCGAGATGTGCCGGGTCGTGGAGGCCATCTCCGAATGGAACCTGCCGCTCGGCATGTACGTCACGGTCATCACAGGCGTGGCCTTACGTCCCATCGCGCTGTGGGCCGAGGAGGAGGCCAAGCGGGAGGTCCTGCCGCTGTACGCGGGCGGCGATCCCATGATCGCCGGATTCGCCTCGACCGAGCCCGGCTGCGGCTCGGGGATGTCCGGCATGACCACCACATTCCAGGAGGTCGAGGACGGATACCGGATCCGCGGCCGCAAGCACTGGCAGGCGTTCAGCTCCACCGCCCACTGGTGGCTCGTCAGCGCGAAGAACGACGAGCACGGCCGCGAGTACGGCTATTTCATCGTCAAGCGCAGCGAGGGGTTCCGCACCCTGCGGCCGTACGAGCCGCTCGGCCTCAAGGTGATCGACTACGGGCTCAACGAGATCGACGTCGTCGTCCCCCGGCACCGGCGGATCCAGGCGGAGGGACGCAACCTGCGGCCCATGGTCGAGATGCTCATGGCGTCGCGGGCGATGATGGCGGCGATGGGCTGCGGGTTCCTGCGCCGCATCAGCCGCGAGGCCCGCGCCTACGCCGACGCCCGCCGGATCGGCCCCGGGCCGCAGTCGGAGATCCGGTTCGTCCGCTACCGGCTGGCGGCGATCGACGCGTCCTACACCGTGTGCGCGGCGCTCAACGACTACCTGCGGACGCGGCTGGACATGAAGGCGGACATGATCGGCGCGTTCCCCGCCGTCCAGGCCATCAAGACGGTCGCCACCGAGCGGATGCTCAGCGCGGCGCACCATTACCAGCAGCTCGCGGGCGGCGAGGGGTACCGCTGCGGATCCCCCACGAACATCTCCGCCCAGGCGTTCCTCGACGCCCGGGTCTACACCATCTTCGACGGAACCAACGATCTGCTCAGCCAGCAGCTCACCGAGTACTGCCTCGCCCGGACCGACGGCCTGCCGCTCAGCAAGTTCCTGGCGCAATGGCCGCTCACCGCGTCCGCGATCACCTCGCAGGGGCTGGACCTGGGGTTCCTCGACCGGGACCTCCGGCAGGAGCACCTGGTCCTCGCGGGCCGCGCCATCGCCTACGCGTTCACGATCGGCCAGGTCCTGCGGTGGGTCGCGAAGTCCAGTGCCGACGCCGGCCGGGCGCGGGCGGCGATCGAGTTCCTCAAGGCCGACATCGCCGGTGTCGCCACGGAGTTCGGTCTGCTCTCCTCGGGCGTGCTCGGCATCGATGACGGCGCGGTCGTCCCGCCGGCGTCCGGCGTGCCGTTCTCGCGCGCCGTGCCCGTGCCCGTGCCCGCAGAGGCGTGACCCGAGGCAGGCGAGTCGCGCCCCGTCGCATGCGGGAGGTGAGCCGCGGCATGCGGGAGGTGAGCCGCGTCAGCCCAGCGACTCCTCGCGCCGGCCGATCAGCCGGACGAGCTCCGCCGCCCGCTCCTTGATGAGGTTCAGCCCGGGGCGTCCCCACGGTCGCGGCTCGCGGTCGACGACGCAGATCGTGCCGAGGGTCGTGCCCGTGCGGTCGATGAGCGGGGCTCCGACGTAGGTCCGGATGCCCAGCTTGTCGACGACCGGGTTGCCGGCGAACCGCGGATAGTCGCATATGTCGTCCAGGACGAGCGCCTTGCGCCGGACGACGACGTGCGGGCAGTAGCCGTGGTCGAGCGGTATCTCCCGGCCCAGCTCGACGGCGCCCGCCGGGTCGGCCCCCGGGTCCGGCGGGGCGTAGAGCCCGGCGAGGAACTGCCGGTCCGTGACGAAGTTGACCATCGCGAACGGGGCGACGCCGGTGCCGACGAGGCGCCGGGCGGTCTCGGCGAGGTCGCGGGCGAACGCGTCGAACTCGGGTTCGGCCCACTGGCCCAGCCCGAGGCTCCGGAGCCGCGCGACGCGCTGGGGGACCTCGTGGTCGACGGGTGTCAGCAAGTGGCCGGCGGGTTCGTACAGGGGCTCGTGGGACACGGGGATCTCCAGGAGGTCGGTCAGGCGGACGGGGCGGGGACGGCGGCGAGCAGGTGCCGGACCAGGGCTCGCAGCACGGAGGTGGCGGAACCGCGGTCGCGTGCGTCGCACAGCACGATCGGGACGCGCGGGTGCAGTTCGAGGGCGGCTCGCACCTCGCCGGCCTCGTAGCGGAACGCGCCGTCGAACTCGTTCACCGCGACGAGGAACCGGGTTCCCCGGTTCTCGAAGAAGTCGACGGCGTCGAAGCAGGCGTCGAGGCGGCGGGTGTCGGCGAGCACGACGGCGCCGAGCGCACCGGCGCACAGCTCGTCCCACAGGAACCAGAAACGCTGCTGCCCCGGCGTGCCGAACAGGTACAGCACGATGTCGTGCTGCGCGATCGTGATCCGGCCGAAGTCGAGCGCCACGGTGGTCGTGGTCTTGCGCTCGACCCCGCCGAGGTCGTCGGTGCCCGCGCTGGCCGTGGTGATGAGCTCCTCGGTGCTGAGCGGTTCGATCTCGCTCGCGGCACCGACGAACGTCGTCTTCCCCACGCCGAAACCGCCCGCGACGAGGATCTTGACCTGGGTGGGGAACACCTCATCGGGCTCGTTGTAGGCCATCGAGCAGCTTCTCCAAGAGGTCTCGGTCGGTGAGGTCCGCCGCGGGGCGCGGCGCTCGGGTGGTCAGGGCCCGCCAGTGCACCAGATCGGCGAGGAGGACCTTGGTGACCGCCACGGGGAGCCGCAGGTGCGCCGCGACCTCGGCGACCGAGGTCGGCGAGCGGCACAGCCCGAGCGCCTTGACGTGCTCCGGGTCCAGCCCTCCGGGGAGCTCGCCGGTCGCCACGACCAGGGACAGCAGGTCCAGCTGGACGGCCGGGCGGGTGCGTCCGGCGATCAGCGCGTACGGGCGCACCAGCGGCCCCGCGTCGTCATCGAGCCAGACGCCGTCGTGCTGGGCGGCGTGGTGCTGGATACCGTCGCGCCGGACGCCATCGTGCCGGGCGGCGTCGTCGCCGACGGTCATGGCGACGGGTTCGGATGACTCGTGGTGGCCGCCGCCCGCGTCGCGGTGCCGAGGAACGGCCGGACGGACTTGATCAGCCGCGCCATCTCGAAACCGACGACCGCCGGGTCGGCCTCGCCCTTCGCCAGCACCGCCAGGACGGAGTTGAAACCCGCCCACGAAATGAACAGCTGGCTGGACTTGAGTTCCGTCACCACCTGCCGGACCTCGTTGCTGTCGTCGAATTTCGTTCCGGCGCTGCGGGCAATGGAGAAAAGGCCGGAGGCGAGCGCCGCGAGCTGTTCCGCGCTGGCGCGATCGAATCCGTGGGCGGCTTTCAGCATGCCGTCGGAGGAGAGCAGCACGCTGCCACGGATGACCGGAACCTCCTCACCCAGACCGCGCAGCAGCCAAGCAAGATCCTGTTCCTGGTTCGGGGAGCCAGCGCTCAATGGACGCTCCTTATCGCTGGTAATGGTTCGTCAGTCCGTGCCATCGGTGCCGTCCGCGCCGCCGTCACCCTCCGCGGCGCCGCGGACGCCCCGCTGGAATGCCGCCATGAGGCCGGGGTTGTACTCGATCTCGTCGTCGTCCTGCTGCCGCGGCGCCGGAGGATTGATCAGTTCGGGCGCCATGTTCGCCTGCACCCGGCGGCGCGGCAACGACGGCCGCTCACCGCTCGGCGCCGCAGCGGGGTTCTGGGCCGGGCCGTGGTTCTGGGCCGGGCCGTGGTTCTGGGCCGGGGCGGGGTTCTGGGCCGGGCCGGGGAGGGAGGGCTCGGCGCCGGTGTCCGGCGGCGCGGGCGCGGCCGCAGTGGCTGGACGCTCGGCCACGGCCGCGCCGGTGGCCACCGGAACGGGCTCGGGGCGCGCCGCCCGGGCCTCGGCCAGGACCTCGGCCCGCTCCTCCTCTTCCGCGCCGACCAGGTCCTTCGGCACGATGACGACGGCCTGCGTCCCGCCGTAGAGGTTGTCCTGGAGTTGGACGCGGACGCCGTGCCGGCGGGCGAGCGAGGAGACGACGAGGAGCCCGATGCGTCCCTCCTGCAGCAGGTCACCGGTGCCCGCCCGGTCGGGGTCGGCGAGCACCTCGTTCAGCCTGCGCCGGTTCTCCTTGGGGATCCCGAGGCCGCGATCCTCGACCTCGACGGCCAGGCCCGCGCTCACGGTGTCGACGCGGATCAGCACCTGCGTGTGCGGCGGGGCGAACCTGGTGGCGTTCTCGATCAGCTCGGCGAGCAGATGGATGACGTCCGCGACCGCGCCGCCGTGCAGGGTCCCCTCGGCGGGCGGCACCACCTTCACCCGGTTGTAGTGCTCCACCTCGGCGATGGCCGAGCGCAGCACCTCGTACACGGTCACCGGCCGGCTCCACTGGCGGCGCGACGCGGCGCCGCCGATCACGGCGAGGCTCTCGGCCTGGCGGCGCATGCGCGTGCTGAGGTGGTCGACCCGGAACAGGCCCTTGAGGAGGTCGGGGTCCTCGACCTGGTTCTCCAGCTCGTCGAGCCCCTGGATGGCGCGGTGGGCCAGCGACTGCATCCGGCGGGCGAGGTTGACGAACACGTCGACCCGCTGGTCGGTGCCGCCGCCGGTCTCGCGGGCGGCGGCGGTGTCCAGCACGGCGTTCCACGCCTCGCCCTGCGCCTGCCGCAGCTCGTACGCGAGCCGTACGAACGCGTCGCTGGAGTCGGTGGCCGGGACCTCTTCGCTGCGGGGCGCGGTCTGCCCGGCGTTGACCCGCTCCACCAGCTCCCGCAGGCCCCGCCGGCCGCGCGCGATGGAGAACCACAGCTCGCCGAGGCGCCGCTGCACGTCCTCGTGGCCGCGCACGGACAGCCGGGCGTGCTGCCGGTTCACCCGGCGGGTCGCCGCGTCCGCGGCGAGCACGGCCGCGCCCAGCGTGATGACGGCCGCCACGGCGGCCCCCGCCAGCACCAGTTGCACCCGCTGCGTCGGGGGCTCGGGGTCGCCGCCGTACAGCACCGCGGCGGCGGCGACCCCGAGCCCCGCCACGACGGCCGCGGGGAGAACGGAAATGCACAGGTGAAAGGACCGCATGCTGTTCTGGCGCCGCACCCCGCGGGACGGATTCCTGCCATGTCGCCGGGAATCCTGGCGCTCGGCATCGGCAGCAGGTTCGGAGAAGGCAGGCATGGCGTCCTCGGTGCGGTCGACGGCAGGGATCACATTACTGAGTAAGCTGTGCTCTTACCGGTACAGTCCGTGTCCAGGCTGGCACAACACTCCACCGAGGAAGCGCGGATTACCGAGATTCCGGAGAGAGTAGAGCATTTTCCGGTGACGTGTCCATTGGTGCCCAATTTGCCCGAAATTCACTAACTGCACGCCCGTAATTCGATGTGCCCCTCGTGGCCGAGTCCCCGTGCGGTGGCGCGTTCGGCGGCGGGCCTCTAGGCGCCGGGACGTGCCGACCGCGTGAACCGCTCGACCCGGCCCGCCGCGTCCGGAAACCCCTCGAAGGCGCGGAGCCGTGAGGCCGCACGTCGGTCGGCGATGTGACGGCTTTCACACCAACTTTTGGACCGGCATTTCTGATCATGTCCTCTTGGTGATTCGCAGAAAATGGTCCCGAACCAAACGGGTTCGCGCCTCATCGTATGAAGGCATAAGGGGGCACGGTGCCAAGGCTGAAAGTCGAGTAAGCCGCCGTGTCGTAATGGAGAGAAGATGCGACTCGGAAAGGCGACCGTTTTCGGTCTCGTTCTCGGCGGCATGACGATCGGCCTGGCCGCGCCCGCGATGGCCGACGACGGGGACGCGGTCGTCCAGCCGAGCCAGGCGCGCCCCGGTGAGCAGGTCACCGTCGTCGGGAAGAAGTGCCAGGTCGACGGCGAGGCCGGCTCGCTGGCCTTCGTGGGCGGGGCCGTCCCGCTGAACGGCGCGGAGGAGGTCGACGGCCGGTCGGGCCTCGCGACCATCAAGGAGGACACGTTCCCGGGCGACTACACGGTGCAGGTGCGGTGCGGCGGCCACAAGTCGGTCGGATACCTCAAGGTGCTTGAGGCGAAAACAGCGCCGAACAAGACCGCGCCGAACAAGACCGCGCCGAACAAGACGGCGCCGAAGACGCCCCTGCCCACCCCGAGCGGCACGGCGCGGCCCACGCCGATGGGCAGCGCGCACCCGACCCCGACCGGCGGGGCCAAGACGGGCTTCGGTGGCGGCTCCGAGAACGGCGACCTCGTGCTGCTGGCCGGTGGCGGACTCCTGGTGCTGGGCGCGGTCGGCGCCGGCGGCGCGGCCGTCCGGCGCCGGCGGAGCGACGCGGACGCCTGATGACACGGCACCTGTGGGCGCTGGCGGCGGTGCTGCTGACGGCGGGACTGACGGCCGTGGGCCTCGGTCTGCGCGGTCCGGGCGGCCCGCCCCAGCCGCCCGCATGGGCCGCGACGGCCCGGCCCGTCGATCACGGCGGGCCGGTGCTGCCCCGCTCGCTGCCCGTGCGGGTCGCCATCCCGTCGATCGGGGTGAGCGCCCCGCTGATCCGGCTGGGTCTCGACGCCGACGGCTCGGTCCAGGTTCCCGCGGCCGACCGTCCCGGCGAGGCCGGCTGGTACGACCGCGGCCCCACCCCGGGGGAGCGCGGCGCCGCCGTCCTGCTCGGCCACGTCGATTCGCCGAAGGGGGCCGCGGTCTTCTACGACCTCGGCCGCCTGCGGCCCGGACACCGCGTCGAGGTGACCCGCGCGGACGGCCGCGTGGCCGTGTTCACCGTCGAGTCCGTGGAGCGGGTCGCCAAGGACCGGTTCCCGACCGGCCGCGTGTACGGCCCGCTCGACCATGCCGGGCTCCGGCTGGTCACCTGCGGAGGCTCGTTCGACCGGGCTGCGCGCAGCTACCGCGACAACATCATCGTCTACGCCGCCGAGACGTCCGTCCGGTAGCTTTGGCGCGGTGCGGGGACGATCACTGGGGCGGGAGTTCCGGTGGCTGTGGACGTCCTACACGATCAGCGCCGCCGGGACGTGGCTCGCACTCGACGCGTTTCCCCTGATCGCGATCCTCGTGCTGGACGCGGGCCCCGCCCAGGTGTCGATGCTGGCGGCCGCGGGGCTGGCGGTGGGGGCGGCGGTCGCGGTGCCGCTCGGGCCGTGGGTGGAGTTCCGCCGCAAGCGTCCCGTCATGATCGCGATGGATCTGGTCCGGTTCGCGGCGCTGCTGAGCGTGCCCGCCGCGTTCGCCCTGGGCGGGCTCACCTTCGTCCAGCTGCTGGTGGTGTCGGTGATCGTCGCCGCGGCCGGCATCGCCTTCCGGGCGGCGAGCGGCGCCTGCCTGAAACAGGTCGTACGGCCGGAGGACCTGCTCGTCGCGAACGGGCGCTACGAATCGACGACGTGGACCACGACGATGCTCGGCCCGCCGCTCGGCGGCGCAGCGATCGGCCTGTTCGGCCCGGTGACGACCGTGCTGGCGGACGCGGTCAGCTACCTGCTCTCGGCGGGCGCGGTCCGCGCCATCGGCGGGACTGAGCCGGAGCCCGCCCGCGACGGCGCACGGAAGGTCCGCCCCGGAGACCTGCTCGAAGGCTGGCGGTACATCCTGACCCACCCGGAACTGCGCCCGCTGTTCTTCAACACGGTGCTGGTCAGGGCGCTGATCCTGGCGGCCGCGCCGCCCCTCGCCGTCCTCATGCTCGGCGACCTCGGCTTCGCGCCCTGGCAGTACGGGCTCGCGTTCGGCGTCCCCTGCATCGGCGGTCTCGTCGGCTCGCGCCTGGCCCGCCCGCTGGTCACCCGGTTCGGGCGGCGGCGTGTCATGCTCACCGCCGGGACGCTCCGGGCGTGCTGGCTGCTCGGCCTGGCCTTCGTCGGCCCGGGCGCGGCGGGGCTGGCCCTCGTCATCGCCGTCGAGTTCGGGCTGATCACCTGCATGGGCGTGTTCACCCCGGTCTTCGCGACCTACCGGCTGGAACGGACGACCGACGACCGGGTCGCCCGCACCCTTTCCGCGTGGTCGGTCACCGACAACGCGGCCGTCGCCGCGCTGACCGCCCTCTGGGGCCTGCTCGCCGGCCTCACCGGACCGCGCCCCGCGATCGCGGTCGCGGGCGTCCTCATGCTGGCGACCCCGCTGCTGCTTCCCCGACGTGACGCCCCGCCGCACGCCTTGACGCAGGTCAGGTGTGGTGTAAGCGTGGGAAGTGATGGTGAAAAGGGGGATTCATCATGACTGAGATCAAGAGCATCGAGAAGCCGGACGACCGGCGCGACTTCCCCAGAGGGCACCTGGAAGTCGTGAACCTCAGCGGCCTCGTATTCGGGAAGGCCACGTTCGAGCCCGGCTGGCGCTGGACGGAGTCCGTCAAGGAGATCGCGGGCACCGACCTGTGCGAAGTCCACCACAACGGCTACGTCGTCCAGGGACGGATGCGGGTCCAGATGCGGGACGGCTCCGAAGGGGAGCTCGGCCCCGGCGACGTGTTCGTCCTGAAGCCCGGCCACGACGCGTGGGTCGTCGGCGACGAGTCCTGCATCATGTTCGACTTCGCGGGCAACATCGGCGACTACGCCAAGGCCCGCTGACCCATCGCGGCCCTCCTCGACCTCGTGGCGAGCCCATCGCGGGTTCCGCGCGCCGGTTCCCGGCACGGAGTTAATGGCGAGAGTTGACGACGTGGGGACGGGATGTCGGCGGGTAAATTCGAGGGATGAACGAGCGGCCGACTCTCGAGGACATCCGGCGTGCGCCGAAGGTGCTCCTGCACGACCATCTGGACGGCGGGGTGCGGCCCGCGACCATCATCGACCTGGCGCGGGAGACGGGGTACGCGGACCTCCCCGCCACCGACGCCGACAACCTGCGGACGTGGTTCGAGGAGGCGTCCAACTCGGGGTCGCTGGAGCGGTACCTGGAGACGTTCTCGCACACCGTCGGGGTGATGCAGACGGTCGACGCGCTCACGCGGGTCGCCTACGAGTGCGCGGAGGACCTCGCGAACGACGGGGTCGTGTACGCGGAGGTCCGGTACGCGCCCGAGCAGCATCTCAGCGCGGGGCTGACGCTGGAGCAGGTCGTCGAGGCCGTCCTGGACGGGTTCGCGCGCGCCCGAGACGACTTCGGCATCCGGGTCGGGACGCTGGTCACGGCGATGCGGCACCAGGCGCGCAGCATGGAGATCGCGGAGCTGGCCGTCCGGTACCGGGACCTCGGGGTCGTCGGGTTCGACATCGCGGGCGCCGAGGCCGGGTACCCGCCGACCCGGCATCTGGACGCGTTCGAGTACCTGCAGCGGGAGAACGCGCACTTCACCATCCACGCCGGCGAGGGGTTCGGGCTGCCCTCGATCTGGCAGGCGATCCAGTGGTGCGGCGCCGACCGGCTCGGCCACGGCGTGCGGATCATCGATGACATCGAGGTGGACGGCGAGGACGCGCGGCTCGGCCGCCTCGCCGGCTACGTCCGGGACAAGCGGATCCCGCTGGAGATGTGCCCGACGTCCAACATCCAGACGGGCGCCGCGAAGTCGATCGCGGAGCATCCGATCGGGCTGCTGCGGCGGCTGAGCTTCCGCGTCACGGTGAACACCGACAACCGGCTGATGAGCGGGACGTCGCTGTCGCAGGAGTTCGCGAAGCTCACCGAGGCGTTCGGCTACGGGTGGGACGACCTGCAGTGGTTCACGGTGAACGCGATGAAGTCGGCGTTCGTGCCGTTCAACGAGCGGCTCGAACTGATCAACGGGGTGATCAAGCCCGGTTTCGCGCAGCTCAAGTGGAGCGGCGCGAGGCCGCTGGCATGATCGAGCCCATGACCATTCGCTCCACCGGCGGGCGCGTCGCCGCTTACGCGTGGTTCGTGTTCGCCGTGCTGAACTTCGTGGACCTGTTCGCCGGCGTCACCGGTGACCCCGACTACTCGGCGACGACGTTCACGATCGCGTTCCTGCTGCTGCTCGGCTGCGGGATCGCCTACGCGGTCGGGCTGCGTCCCATGATCATGGGGGACGATGACGCGCTGACCGTCCGCAACCCGCTCCGCGACGTCCGGGTGCCGTGGGCGGCGGTCCGCGGCATCGAGGGCAAGAACGCGGTGACGGTGCGTTTCGCCGGCCCGGACGGGACGGAGCTGGAGACGCGCGCCTGGGTGCACCAGACGTCGCCGCGCGCCCAGGCCAAGGCGGAGGCGCGCGCGCAGAAGCAGGCACGCAAGAGCCAGGGGCCGACCCTCGACCTGCGGGGGCGGACGCCGACGGGGTTCGTGGCCCAGCAACTCAACGAGATGCGTGACCGCCACCGTCCGAAGACGAAGTCGGGCGCTCCCGACAAGGCCGCCGCCGCCAGGACGGAAGCGCCCGCCAGGGGGACGGTGACCTGGTCCATTCCCGCGGTGGCCGCCCTGGTCGTCCCACTGGTCGCCGCGATCGTGACCGTGGTCGTCTCGACGCTCAGCTGAGAACGGTGGAGAGGGCCGCGCGCAGGGCCTCCAGTTCTGCGGCGGCGCGCGCGCGGGCCTTGACGATGTCGCCCTCTACGGGGAGGACGACCTCCAGATAGCACTTGAGTTTCGGTTCTGTGCCCGAAGGGCGGATGACCACGCGGGCGTCGCCTGCCAGGCGGAAGCGGAGGCCGTTCGTGGGCGGGAGGCCGTCCCCCGGCTGGGCGAGGTCGTCGATCGACTCGACGGTGCGTCCCGCCAGTTCTGCCGGGGGAGCGGCGCGCAGGCGCGACATGGCCGCCGTGATCAGGGACAGGTCGTCCACCCTGACCGAGAGCTGGGACGTGGCGTGCAGGCCGTACTTGCGGGCCTGCTCGTCCAGGAGGTCCAGGAGCGTGCGGCCGTCGCGTTTCGCGTCGGCCGCGAGGGCGGCGACGGCGAGGGCGGCGCCGATGCCGTCCTTGTCGTTGACGAGGACGCCCCGGTCGTCGCCGACGCTGTAGCCGAGCGCCTCCTCGTAGCCGAACACGAGCCGGTCGGACGGGCCGCCCGCCTTCATGATCCATTTGAAGCCGGTGAGCGACTCGGCGAAGCGGACGCGGTGCGCGGCGGCGATCGAGCGCAGCAGCGACGACGACACGATCGTGGTGACGGCCAGGCGGTCCTCGCCCGTGGTGTGCCGCAGGACGTGCTCGGCGAGCAGCCCGCCGACCTCGTCCCCGGTCAGCGTCCGCCAGCCGGACGGGGACGGGACGGCGACGGCGCAGCGGTCCGCGTCCGGATCGTTGGCGATCACCAGGTCGGCGTTCCGGTCCTCCGCGAGGGCGAGGGCCAGGTCCAGCGCGCCCGGCTCCTCCGGGTTCGGGAAGGCGACGGTCGGGAAGTCGGGGTCGGGGTCCGCCTGCTCGGGGACGACGACCGGGGCCGGGAACCCCGCCCGCTCGAACGCCGCGAGCAGGACGTCGCGGCCGACGCCGTGCATCGGCGTGTAGACGATCGAGATGTCGCGGTCGCCGCCGAGGCGGAGCGACGACACCGCGTCCAGGTACAGGTCGGCGCCGGCGTGGACGGGCCAGCCGGAGCCGAGCGGCAGCTCGTCCACCCGGCCGACGGCGTCGATCGCCGCGGAGATCTCGGCGTCCTGCGGCGGGACGATCTGCGCCCCGTCCGACCAGTACACCTTGTAGCCGTTGTCGCGCGGCGGGTTGTGGCTGGCCGTCACCATGACGCCCGCCACGACGTCGTCGAACGTCCGGGTGAAATGGGCCAGGACGGGCGTCGGGACGGGATCGGCGAACACCTCGGGACGCAGGCCCGCCCCGCTCAGCACGGCCGCCGTGTCGCCCGCGAACCGGCGCGAGCCGTGCCGCGCGTCGAAGCCGATGATCACGCGGCCGCCGGCGGGCAGGCGGGCGGCCAGGCCGGCGGCGGCGCGCATGACCGTGACCCGGTTCATCCGGTTCGGGCCGGCGCCCAGCTCGCCGCGCAGCCCGGCCGTCCCGAACTCCAGGCGGGAACCGAACCGGGCGGAGAGCGCCTCGCGGTCGTCCAGGATCGCCTGGAGTTCGGCGCGGGTCTCCGGGTCCGGGTCCTGCGCCATCCATTCCTCGGCGCGCGCGCGGAGGTCGTTCGCGCGGGTGCCGTTCGCGCGGGTGCCGCTCATAGCTTCGCCAGGACGGTGGCGAGGAGCGTGCCCATGCGCCCGGCGGACGCGCGGCCCGCCGCGAGGACCTCCTCGTGGTCGAGCGGCTGGTCCGACAGCCCGGCCGCGATGTTGGTGACGAGGGAGATCCCGAGGACGTCCGCGCCGCCCTGCCGGGCCGCGATCGTCTCCAGGACGGTCGACATGCCGATCATGTCGGCGCCCAGCGTGCGCAGCATCCGGATCTCTGCGGGCGTCTCGTAGGTCGGGCCGCGGAACGCCGCGTACACGCCCTCCGACAGCGTCGGGTCGATCTCCCTGGCGAGGGCCCGCAGCCGTCCCGAGTACGCCTCGGTCAGGTCCAGGAACGTCGCGCCGGTGAGCGGGTTCGCGCCCGACAGGTTCAGGTGGTCGGAGATCAGCACCGGGTCGCCGACGCTCTGGTGCTCGGGGCGCAGCCCGCCCGCCGCGTTCGTCAGCACCACCGTCGTCACCCCTGCGGCCAGCGCCGTCCGGACGGGGTGCACCACGGCGTCGACACCGCGCCCCTCGTACAGGTGCGTCCGACCGAGGAAGACCAGCGCGCGGTGCCCGCCGACCTCGACGACACGGATCTTCCCGGCGTGCCCCTCCACGGCCGGGGGCGCGAAGCCGGGCAGGTCGGTGACCGTCAACTCGGCGACGGGCTCGCCGAGCTTGTCGGCCGCCGGAACCCAGCCGGAACCCATGACGAGGGCGACGTCGAAGGAGTCGGAGGACGTGCGGTCGCGCAGCGCGTCCGCGGCGTCCCGCGCCAGTGCAAAAGCGTCGTTGCTCACATGGCCGACACTACAGCCGGGTCGCTCGTGGCTTGATCAGTCGCCGAGCGACTTGCACGGACGTGTCCGCAGGTCCTTGACGTAGTCGTCGGGCGCGCCGGCCTTCTCCGCCGCGTCGGCGAGGATGCCGAGGTAGCGCGCGGACGGCAGCCCGCCCTCGTAGTCGTCCAGGACGTACATCCAGCACAGGGCGTCGCCGTCCAGCGTCTGCACGCGGACCCGGAGCTTGCGGTAGACGCCGAGCGCGGCCCCCTCCCAGGCGTCGAGTTCCTTCTCGTCCCAGGCGGGCACGTCGTACATGACGACGAAGACCTGTTCGAAGTCGTCCTCGACGACCGTGGCAAGGGCCCCGTCCCAGCCCTTGTCCTGACCTGCGAAGGTCAGCCGCCAACCGGCCAGCCAGCCGGTGCCGCGCATGGGCGAATGCGGAGCCCGGCTCGCCATCTGCTCGGGATCCATGTTGGAGGCGTACGCCGCGTACAGTGCCACGTTGGCCAAGGCTACGCCACGTACGTCGCGGGGGTGTGGGGGTTGTCCCCCACGGTGATTCGCCACGTGCGTCGCGGGGGTGTGGGGGTTGTCCCCCACGGTGATTCGCCACGTACGTCGCGGGGGTGTGGGGGTTGTCCCCCACGGTGATTCGCCACGCACGTCACAGGGTGCGGAACGGGACTTTTCACTGCCTGGAGTAGGAAACAATGGAAGATGTGACCCGCATCGTGATCATCGGAGGAGGCCCGGGCGGTTACGAGGCCGCTCTCGTCGCGGCGCAGCTCGGCGCGGACGTGACCGTCATCGAACGGGACGGTCCCGGCGGCGCCTGCGTGCTCACCGACTGCGTGCCCTCCAAGACGCTCATCGCCACCTCGACCCGGATGGCGGTCATGTCGGAGTCGGCGGGCCTCGGGCTGCGCTTCAACGGCGGCCCGGACGGGATCGTCGGCGCGCTGGAGGCCGACATGGCCGAGGTCAACAAGCGCGTGAAGGATCTCGCGCGGGCCCAGTCGTTCGACGTCGCCGAACGGCTCTCCTACGAGGACGTCAAGATCGTCCGCGGGGAGGCGCGGCTGGTGGAGCCGCACGTCGTCGCGGTCGGCGACCGGCGCATCCCGGCCGACGTCGTGCTCATCGCGACGGGCGCGACGCCGCGCGTGCTGCCGGGCGCGGAGCCCGACGGCGAGCGCATCCTGAACTGGCGCCAGCTGTACGACCTGCCCGAACTGCCGCGAGACCTGATCGTCGTCGGGTCCGGTGTGACGGGCGCCGAGCTGGCCGGGGCCTACCTGTCGCTCGGCTCCAAGGTCACGCTGGTGTCCTCGCGCGACCGGATCCTCCCGACGGAGGACGCCGACGCCGCCGCCGTCCTGCAGGAGGTGTTCCTGCGGCGCGGGATGAACGTCATGTCGCGGTCCCGCGCGGCGGGCGTGGAGCGCTCGGGCGACGGCGTGATCGTCACCCTGGAGGACGGGACGAAGGTCGAGGGCACGCACTGCCTGATGACCGTCGGGATGGTGCCGAACACCACGGGGATCGGCCTGGAGGAGGTCGGTGTGCGGTGCGACGGGCGCGGTTTCGTGGAGGTCGACAAGGTGTCGCGGACGTCCGTCCCGCACATCTACGCGTCCGGCGACTGCACGGGCGTGCTGATGCTGGCGTCCGTCGCGGGCATGCAGGGACGTATCGCGATGTGGCACGCGCTGGGGGAGGCGGTGCAGCCGCTCAAGCTCGGCTGGGTCGCGTCCAACATCTTCACCGACCCCGAGGTCGCGTCGGTCGGGGTGACGCAGCACATGGTCGATTCCGGGGACGTCAACGCCCAGGCGGTCATGCTGCCGCTGTTCACCAACGCGCGCGCCAAGATGCAGGGCTTCGAGGACGGTTTCGTGAAGCTGTTCTGCCGTCCGTCCACGGGGATCGTGCTCGGCGGCGTCATCGTGGCGCCGCGGGCGAGCGAGCTGATCCTGGGCGTGTCACTGGCCGTCCAGCAGCACCTGACCGTCGACCAGGTCGCCCAGACGTTCGCCGTGTACCCGTCGCTTTCGGGCAGCATCACCGAGGCGTCCCGCCGCCTGATGTCCGAGCACGCCTACTGACGCGTTGACTTGCGGCGTGTTGTTGTTTCCGACGCGCCCATAACAACAACATGCCGCAAGTCAACGCACCCGGTGAACCGTGGTGGGCACCGCGCTAGAAGTAGCGCAAGGCCACGTACACCCACGCGATCAGGGTGCTCAGCACCGTGACGACGATCCCGTAGCGGGTGAACTGCCAGAAACTGATCGGGTTGCCGGTCCTCGCGGCGATGCCGATCGCGACGACGTTGGCGCTCGCCGCGACGGCCGTGCCGTTGCCGCCGAAGTCGGCGCCCAGCGCGAACGACCACCACAGCGCCTCGGCGGTCGTCGGGTCGGGCGCGCCCGCCGCCATCCCCTCCACGATCGGCGCCATCGTCGCCGCGTAGGGGATGTTGTCGAAGAACGCGCCGAGCACGGCGGACCCGAACAGCAGGCTGGTCGCGGCGGCGAAGTAGTTGTCGCCGACCGCGTCCGCCGCCCACGTGCCGATCGTCTCGATGACGCCCGTGTGCCCGAGGCCGGCGACCATCACGAACAGGCCCACGAAGAAGACCAGCACGGGCCACTCGACCTCTTCGAGGACGTCGGACACGTCGACCCGGGACACCAGCAGCATCACGCCGGCGCCGACGAGCGCGACGATCGACGGCTCCATGTGCACCACCGAGTGCAGCATGAACCCGACGATGACGAGCCCCAGCACGACCAGGCACCGCACCAGGAGCGCCGGATCGGTGATCGCCTTGCGCTCGTCCAGCGACATCACCTCGGCGACGTACCGCTCGTCGTACCTGAACGACTTGCGGAACATCACCCGCGCCAGCAGCACGAACGCGATGAAGATGACCACCACGATCGGCGCCATGTTGACGAGGAAGTCGTTGAACGTCAGCCCCGCCCGGCTGGCGATGATGATGTTCGGCGGGTCCCCGATGAGCGTCGAGGCGCCGCCGATGTTGGACGCCAGCACCTCGGCGATCAGGTACGGGTGCGCCGGGATGCGCAGCCGGTTGCAGACCACCACCGTCACCGGCGCGACCAGCATGATCGTGGTGACGTTGTCCAGGAACGGCGAGGCGACCGCGGTGATGGCCATGAGCATCACGAGCAGCCGGTACGGCCTGCCCCTGGAGCGTTTGGCCGCCCAGATCGCCAGGTAGTCGAACAGCCCGGTGCCCTTGATGATCCCGACGATGATCATCATGCCGAGCAGCAGGAAGATGACGTTCCAGTCGATCCCGTCGTGCTCGGAGAAGAAGACGTCGGCGCCGGGGGCGAGCCCCAGCACCGTCATGGCCCCGGCCGCGATCAGGACGACCTTGACCTTGTCGACCTTCTCCGTGGCGATGAAGAAGAACGCGACGACGAAGATGGCGAGCGCCGCCACCGCCGTCATCGCCGAACCCCCGGACGGATGCCGCCGCGCGGCGGTGCGTCACTCGGTCGCGCGTCAGGCGACCATGAGTGGGTCAGTCGTCGGGCCTGGTCAGCGCCAGTGCCGACAGCAGCCGGTCGAGGATGACCGCGCCGGTGAGCAGCCCGGCGTCGTCCACCACGGCGACCAGGGGGCTGCGCTGGCGGGCCATGAGCGTGGCGAGTTCCAGCAGGGTCGCGGACGATTTCACGATGACCGGGCGGGGAGTGTGCGTGCCTAGGCAGTCGCCCACTTTCATGTCGCGGATCTCGTGCCAGAAGACGTCCGCATGCGCCTCGTCCACGGTCCGCGTCAGCGCCGGGTCCTCCTGGTAGGCGACGGGCACCGCGAGCCGCAGCACCTGCGTGCCCGGCAGGACGAGGCGGGGGCGCTGCACGTCGTCCACCACGATCAGTCCGGGGAGGCGGCCAAGGGCCATGACCTGTATCGCGTGCGCGATCGAGTCGTCCCGCGTCACGGTCGGCACCTTGATGGCGATGTCCCGCGCTTTCATGCTGTCCTTTCGGCTTCCGGAGAGCCTGGTTCCTCGGGCTGATAGGTTCCTCCTCCTCACGCCGGGGGCGGTCCCGTCGCAGGACGGCCTCCGCGGCGCTTTGGGCGGAGTGCGGTGCCCGCCGCTCGTTCGCTGTGCCATGCGTCCGCCCCTTTCCGCGTACGCTGTCCAGTCTTTGCGGCGGCGGCCCGCCCCTATATCGGGGCCGACCCCCATATCGGCGCCATGGGGCATGTATCTGCGAGTGGAGGAGAACCCGCTTCCGTGCCCGACCCTAGGATGGGCACGAGACCGGAGGTGATCGGGTGCACACGCGCGAGTCCGCCACCCGGATACTGCTGGCCGACGATCACGCGCTGGTGCGCCGCGGGCTGCGCCTGATCCTGGACGCCGAGCCCGACATGACCGTGGTCGCGGAGGCGTCCGACGGGGCGGAGGCGCTCGACGCGCTCGCCGCCGGCGGCGTCGACCTCGCGATCCTCGACATCGCGATGCCGCGCATGACGGGGCTCCAGGCCGCGCGCGAGATCTCCCGGCGCTTCCCCGCCGTGCGGACGCTGATCCTGTCGATGTACGACAACGAGCAGTACCTGTTCGAGGCGCTGAAGGCGGGCGCGTCCGGCTACGTGCTGAAGTCCGTCGCCGACCGGGACCTGCTGAGCGCCGTCCGCTCCGCGATGCGCGGCGAGCCGTTCCTGTACCCGGGGGCCGTGACCGCGCTGATCCGCGAGTACCTCGCCCGGGACCGGGACGGCGACGCCCCCGACAGCATCCTCACCCCGCGCGAGGAGGAGGTCATCAAGCTGATCGCGGAGGGGTACTCGTCGAAGCGGATCGCGGAGACGCTCACGATCAGCGTGAAGACCGTCGACCGGCACCGCGCCAACATCCTCGGCAAGCTCGGCATGCGGGACCGGCTGGAGTTGACGAAGTACGCCATCAGGATCGGGCTCGTCGAACCCTAGGCGGGGCTGTCGCCTGCCCGTCGCGCGCGGAGAGCATCCCTTTACGCGCCTGTTTCATTGAGCCTCTCTGGCCGTAACACTCGGACGTCTTACTGGACGCCTTATCTGTCACTCGACAGAAATTTGCGCGTCCAGGAGGAACCATGATCATCGCCGGGGTGGGGCTGACGGTCCTGCTCGTGCTCGTGGTCGGCATCGCGGTGGCCCGCATGGTCGACGGCGACTCCACGAACTATCTGGTCGCCGGGCGGCAGCTCGGGGCGCCGCTGGTGGCGGTCGCGCTGACCACCGCCGCGGTCGACTCCAACGCGACCATCGGCAACACCGACCTGTCGGCCGACCTGGGGTTCTGGGCGGGCGCCTCGCTGGCCCTCGGGCTGGCGATCTGCCTGCTGCTGGCCGGGATCTTCCTCGCCAGACCGATGAACCGCATGGGGCTGATGACCCTCGCGGACTTCTTCGCGCGCCGGTACACGCGCCGCGTCGAGGTCATCGCGGGCGTTCTCATGGTCGTGTCGTTCACCGTGCTGCTGGCCGGGAACCTGGTCGCCCTCGGGTTCCTGATGGAGCATTTCGCCGGCGTCCCGTACGAGCTGGGCGTCATCGTCGCCGTCGCGCTGATCCTCGCCTACACCGTCGGCGGCGGGCTGTTCTCGGACGTGTACACCGCCGTCATCCAGGCCGTCATCACGGTCGGCGCCACCGTCGCGCTGTTCGTGTGGGTGGCCTCCGAACACGGGATCAGCGTCCCGGACGGAGCCGGGCCCTTCGACATGGGGCAGCTGACCGATCCCGCCCAGGGCGCCGCCATCAACTGGGCGACGCTGGTCTCCCTGGGCATCGGCGACCTGGTCGCCATCGACTTCATGCAGCGGATCTTCGGCGCCCGCAGCCCCGAGGCGGCGCGCCGTGCCTGCTTCGTCGGCGCCGGCGCCACGGCGGCCGTGGGCGTGGTCTGGTCGCTGATCGCCCTGACCGGTGCCGCGAAGCTCGGCCTGACGGCCGCCAACGGGCCCGTCGTCTACGAGCTGCTCGACGGAGGCGCGCCCGTCCTGCTCGCCGTGCTGGTGCTGTCCGGCGTCGTGGCCGCGTCCTTCTCCACCGGGTCGGGCGCGGTGCTGGCCACGTCCGCGGTGACGGTGCGCAACGTCGCCGGGCTCAAGCGCGCCGTCGAGCCGGGTCACAAGGACCCTCTGCTGCGATGGGTGCGGATCGCGATGCTGCCCGTCGCGGTGTGCGCCACGATCCTGGCCGTGCGGGTCTCGCAGACCGGCATCCTGCTGACGCTCGCGTTCGACCTCATGCTGGCCTGTCTCGTCGCCCCGTTCGTGCTCGGGCTCTTCTGGCGGCGGGCGACGACGGCGGGCGCGCTCGTGAGCATAGGTGTGGGGGTGGTCGTCCGGCTGGTCTTCCTGGTGCTGACCCCGACCCTGTACGGGGTGCCGAACGATCTCTTCTACATCGAGAACGGCCTGGTGAAGGAAGGGTTCGACGGGTGGGCGACCCTGCTGGCCGGGGTGATCGGCGTCGGTGTGTTCGTCGTCGTCTCCCTCTGCAGCCGGTCGCGTGACGAGGAGGAGCGCGATCTGCGGTTCCTGGACCACCGTGCGGCGACGGAGGAGGCGGCGGTCGCGCCGGATCCGCGATCCCCGGAGGGCGTCGCCGTCGGCGGGACGTGAGACGCGGCGGGGGCTGCCGCGCGGGAGGCCCTCACCCGGGCCCGATGATCCTCAGCGACGCCTCGGCGATGCGGTCGCCGGTGTCGCGCGGCAGCGGGGCGCCGCCGGCGCGCTGACGGCGCAGGATCACGCTCTCCACGAGCCCGAACACGAGGTCGGCGACGGCCCCGTGCTCGGGCTCGGGCGCGTCCGGCAGGCACTGCTCGACCAGCGAGCGGTAGGCGCCGAGGAGGCGGTCCCGCTCGGTGCGGAAGGGGGACAGGCGATCGTCGGCGACCTCGGGCAGCAGGTAGAGGGCGCCGAGGTTGCGGGGGGTGGTGGCCAGGAGGTCGGCGTCGTAGGCGCACAGGCGGCGCAGCCTGTCACGGGCCGACAGATCCTTCTCGCCGACGAGCCGCTCTGCCATGACGATCGAGGGGCGGACCGTTTCCAGCAACAGGGCGAGCAGGACCTCGTGCTTGGCGGAGAAGTAGTGGTACAGCGTGGCCTGGGAAATGCCCGCGGCCTGGGCCAGCTTGTAGGTGCTCACCGAGCCGAACCCCACCGTGCAGAAGAGATCCGCCCCGGCGTTCAGGATGTCCTGTTCCGTACTGCCCGAGATGGAAGGGCCTTTGGTTCGGGGGCGTCCGCGTCCTGCCATGCGTGGAACGTAGCAGCCGCGCCAATTTACACGTCGTTCACGTGACCGAGATCCGGCGCGCGACGACGGTCGATTCAATTTCTGTTGTTCGACAGAAAAAGTTGCAGGAGGTAGCCGTGCCCGCAGCAACCGCCACGACCGCAGGGGCCAGGGACCATGCCCGCGCCCAGGAGGGGACCGTGGTCCACGCCGCGCCCACCGTCCCGGCCTCGTCCCAGACCAGCACTCCGGAAGGTGTCGCGCCGCAGGACGTCGTGTGGAGCGACCGCCTGCCCGGGGGCGGCTACGCCCACCGCGTGCTGGCCCCCGGCATGCGCGTGCGCCTCACGGACGTCACCGGCGACGCCTGCGCGCAGGTCGTGCTGTACCACGCGGACATGCCGTGGGAGCGGCTGAACACCGCGGACACCGCGAAGATCCAGTGGCAGGTGTACCCGCACGAGGGTTACCTGCTGCTCAGCGACCAGGCCCGGGTGCTCGCGACGATCGTCGAGGACACCTCGGGCCACCACGACACGATCTACGGCGCCTCCACCAAGGCCCGCAACGAGCGCCGCTACGGGGACGGCTCCGTGCACGGCCCCAGCCCCGCCGGCCGTGAACTCCTGGTCAACGGCGCCCTCAAGAACGGCCTGGGCCGCCGGGACGTCCCTCCGACGGTCTCCTTCTTCCAGGGCGTGCGCATCGACGACGGTGGCCGTCCTGTCTGGCAGGGTGCCGCAGGTTCGGGCGCGTACGTCACCCTCCGCACCGAGCTGCCCGTCGTCATGCTCGTGGCCAACGCCGCCCACCCTCTGGACCCGCGCGAGCGGTACACGTGCGGCGAGCTGGAGATCCTGGCCTGGCGCGACCGCGTCACCACCCCCGAAGACCCCGAGTGGGCCGCGACCCCCGAGGGACGCCGCGCCTTCGAGAACACCGCAGACCACCGTGCAGGACGGAGCCTTCGATGACCACCGCCGCGCCCGCCGTCGCCCAGGCCGTGTCCGGTACCGCTCCGGCCACCGACACCACGACGCTCACCGCTCCCGTCCTCGACAGGCCGGCCACCTACCTCGGCACCAAGACCCCGGGCGACCCGGCCGCCGCCGAGGCCTCCATCGCCACGGCCGTCGAGCGCTTCGGTGAGATCGCTCACCGCGAGACCGTGGGGCCTCGGGGCCCATGGTCCCGCGTCCTGAAGGCCGGGGAGGTCCTCACCATCGTGGACCTGGACGGCAACCAGGCCGTCGACTTCCTCGCCTATGACGCCCACGACCACTCGCGCGCGTACAGCGTGCAGGCCACTCTTCAAGAGCAGGACTCCGTCTTCCTGACCACCGGCTCCATCCTGCGCGACAACGAGGGCGAGGCCCTCCTGCACGTCGTCGCCGACGCCGTTGGCCGCCATGACACCCTCGGCGGCGCCTGCTCGCGGGAGTCCAACACGCTGCGCTACGGCCACCACACCTACGCGCAGCACGCCTGCGCGGACAACTTCGTCAACGAGCTGTCCAGGCACGGCATGGGCAAGCGCGACCAGGTCTCCAACATCAACTGGTTCATGAACGTCCCGGTCGACCCGGACGGTGCTCTCGGCATCGTCGACGGCATCTCCGCGCCCGGCCTGTCCCTGTCGCTGCGCGCCGAGAAGGACACCCTCGTGGTGGTGTCGAACTGCCCGCAGATCAACAACCCGTGCAACGGCTTCGACCCGTCCCGCGCGGAGATGGTGGTGCACCGTGGCTGACCTCCCTCCCGGAGGACTCGGTGTCTCCGCCGTCCTGGTCGCCAACCGCGGCGAGATCGCCTGCCGTGTCATCCGCTCCGCCAAGGCCCTCGGCCTGCGCACCGTCGCCGTCTTCTCCGAGGGCGACCGCGGCGCGGCCCACGTCCTGGCCGCGGACGAGGCCGTCCTGATCGGCCCCACGCCCCCGGGGCAGTCCTATCTGAACGCCGAGGCCGTTCTGCGCGCGGCCAAGGAGACCGGCGCCGACGCCGTCCACCCCGGATACGGCTTCCTGTCCGAGGACGCCGACTTCGCCGAGGCGGTCGAAGGGGCCGGGATGGCGTTCGTCGGGCCCACCCCCGAGCAGTTGCGCACGTTCGGTGACAAGCACACCGCGCGCGCCGCCGCGGTGGCCGCGGGCGTGCCCGTCTTCCCCAGCACCGGCCTGCTCGTGGACGCCGAGCACGCGGTGGCCGAGGTCGAGCGCATCGGGTATCCGGTGATGCTCAAGGCCACGAACGGCGGCGGCGGCATCGGCATGAGCGTGTGCCGGGACGCCGGCGAACTGCGCGAGGCCTACGCCCGCGTCACGTCCCTGGCCGAGCGATCCTTCGGCTCCGGCGGCGTGTTCGCCGAGCGGTACGTCTCCGGCGCCCGCCACGTCGAGGTCCAGGTCTTCGGCGACGGCGAGGGCAACGTCGTCACCCTCGGAGACCGCGACTGCTCCCTGCAGCGCCGCAACCAGAAGGTGGTCGAGGAGGCCCCCGCCCCGGCCCTCCCCGCCGAGGTGAGACGGAGGCTGCACGACTCGTCCCGGGCCCTGGCCGCCGGCCTCGGTTACCGGTCGGCGGGGACCGTCGAGTTCGTCTACGACCCCGAGCGGCAGGACGCCTCGTTCCTGGAGGTCAATGCCCGACTCCAGGTCGAGCACCCGGTGACCGAGCAGGTCACGGGCACCGACCTCGTCGCCTGGATGCTGCGCCTGGCCGGGGGCGACGCCGCCTTCCTGTCCCCGTACGCGGAGACGGGCGCCGTCCCCCTCCGCGGCCACGCCGTCGAGGCGCGTGTCTACGCCGAGGACCCGGCCGCTGGCTTCCGTCCGTCCGCGGGCCCTCTCACCCGCGTGGAGCTGCCCGAGGGCGACGGCGTCCGCGTCGACGCATGGGTCACCACCGGTACCGAGGTCACCACCGCCTACGACCCCCTGCTCGCCAAGGTCATCGTCACCGGCGCCGACCGCGCCGACGCGCTGGGCCGCCTCGGGGACGCGCTCACCGCGAGCCGCATCGACGGCATCGAGGTCAACCTGGGGATGCTGCGTGCCGCCGTGCGCCTGCCGGAGTTCGAGGCCGCCGAGCACACCACATCCACCCTGACCGGCCTGGGAGACCCGGAACCGCGCATCACCGTCGGGCGCGCGGGCCTGATGACCACCGTGCAGGACGCCGACGGACGCCTGGGCTACTGGCAGGTCGGCGTGCCGCCCTCAGGCGCCATGGACGACCGTTCCCTGCGCCTGGCCAACCTCGCGCTCGGCAACGGGGAGAACGCCGCGGGCCTGGAGTGCACCGCGGGCGGTCCCGAGCTCACCTTCACCCAGGACACCGCCGTGTGCGTGACCGGCGCCCCGGCCCCCGTGACGGTCGACGGGACGCCGGTGCCGATGTGGGAGCCGGTGCCCGTCCCCGCCGGGTCCACCCTGGACGTCGGCGCCCCCTCGTCCGGCCTCCGCACTTACATCGCCTTCGCGGGCGGCCTGGACGTCCCCGCCTACCTGGGCTCCGCGGCGACCTTCACCCTGGGCGGGTTCGGCGGCCACGGCGGTCGTGCCCTGCGTCCCGGAGACGTGCTGCGGACTCGCGGCAGCGCCGGGGGTGGGGACGGCACGGATCCGCGGCCCGTCGCCCCGTCCCGCCGTCCCGGGTTCGGCACGCACTGGGAGCTGACCGTCACCGAGGGCCCGCACGCGGCCCCGGGGTTCTTCACCCGCGAGGACATCGACCAGCTCTACGCCGCCGACTACGAGGTCCACTTCAACTCCGCGCGCACGGGCGTGCGCCTGGTGGGGCCCAAGCCCGCCTGGGCGCGTCCCGACGGGGGAGAGGCCGGCCTGCACCCCTCCAACATCCACGACACCCCCTACTCGGTGGGCGCCCTGGACTTCACCGGCGACACCCCCATCCTGCTCGGCCCGGACGGGCCCAGCCTCGGCGGGTTCGTCTGCCCGGTCACCCTCGTCTCCGCCGACCGGTGGAAGCTCGGCCAGCTCCGTCCCGGTGACACCGTGCGGTTCGTCCCCGTGCGGCTGGAGGCGGCGCCCGCGCCCCGCACCCTCGACCTCCCCTCGCCGGTCGCGGGCGGGGACGGCGACGACGGCGTGCTGCGCCGCCTGGGCGGCGGCGAGACGTCGGGACCCGCGGTGACCTACCGGCGCCAGGGCGACGACTCCGTCCTGGTGGAGTACGGCGACATGGTCCTCGATCTGCGCCTGCGCGCCCGCGTGCACGCCCTGCACACCGCCCTGGAGGAGCGCGGCGAGCGCGGCGTCCTGGACATCACGCCGGGGATCCGCTCGCTGCAGGTGCACGTGGACCCGTCCGTCCTGCCGGTGCGCGCGCTGCTCGGGCTGCTGGTGGAGATCGAGCGGTCCCTGCCGTCCGTCTCCGAGCTCGTCGTGCCCTCGCGCACCGTCCGCATGCCGCTGAGCTGGGACGATCCCGCCACCCGCGAGGCCATCGAGCGGTACATGGCCGGTGTGCGCGACGACGCGCCGTGGTGCCCCTGGAACATCGAGTTCATCCGCCGGATCAACGGCCTGCGGTCCGTCGACGACGTCTACGCGACCGTCTTCGACGCCTCCTACCTGGTGCTCGGCCTCGGTGACGTCTATCTGGGAGCGCCCGTCGCGACCCCGCTGGACCCCCGCCACCGCCTCGTCACGACCAAGTACAACCCGGCCCGTACCTGGACGGCGGAGAACTCCGTCGGCATCGGCGGCGCCTACCTGTGCGTGTACGGCATGGAAGGCCCCGGCGGCTACCAGTTCGTCGGCCGCACCCACCAGGTCTGGCGCAGGCACACCGAGGACGGCCAGGACCCCTGGATGCTGAGGTTCTTCGACCGGATCTCCTGGTATCCCGTCTCCGCCGAGGAACTCCTCGACATCCGTGCCGACGTCGCCGCCGGGCGCCGCGGGCTGGAGGCCGTCGAGGGGACGTTCTCGCTGGCCGAGCACGAGCGGTTCCTGGAGGAGAACGCCGCGCCCATCGCCGCGTTCCGCGCGGCGCAGGCCGCCGCGTTCGGCGCGGAGCGCGGCGCCTGGGAGGCGGCGGGCGAGTTCGAGCGCGCGGCCGCCGCCGAGGCCGCCGTGCCCGAGCCGGTGGACGTCCACGTCCCCGAGGGCGGCACCCGCGTGGACGCGCCGTTCGTCGCCAGCGTGTGGAAGGTCGACGTCGCCCCCGGTGACGTCGTCGAGGCCGGACAGACCCTCGTCACCCTGGAGGCGATGAAGATGGAGGCCCCCGTCACCGCCCCCTGCGCGGGCGTCGTCGAGACGGTCCTCGCGGGCGCCGGCGACCAGGTGGCTCCAGGCGAGGCGCTCGTCGTGCTGGCCCCGAGCGCGGAGGTGACGAAATGACGACCGAGACCGTGCCCGACGGGCAGCGTGTGCTCGCGGGGCAGCCCGTGACCGACGGGCAGCGGCACGCCGCGGACGCCGGGTCCCCGCGTCCCGAGGCATGGATCTGGCGGCGTCCGGAGGCCGAGGTCGTCGCCTCCGTCGAGGCGGCGGCCGGCCCGCTGGCCGGGCTGCGCCTGGCCGTCAAGAACAACGTCGACGTCGAAGGCATCCCGACGACGGCCGCCTGCCCCGGATTCTCCTCGGCTCCCGCCCGGGCGGACGCGCCCGCCGTGGCACGGCTGCGCGCCGCCGGGGCGACGCTGGTCGGGGCCGCCAACCTCGACCAGTTCGCCACCGGCCTCGTCGGGCAGCGCAGCCCCTACGGCCGCGTGCGCTCCGCTCACCGTGCCACCCACGTGTCCGGCGGGTCGTCCTCGGGGTCGGCCGTCGCCGTCGCCACCGGTGAGGCAGACATCGCGATCGGCACCGACACCGCCGGGTCCGGGCGCGTCCCGGCCGCGTTCAACGGGATCGTCGGCGTCAAGCCCACCCTCGGCGTCGTCTCCACCGACGGCGTCGTCCCGGCGTGCCGCTCCTACGACGCGCTGACGATCTTCGCTCGGGACCTCGGCACCGCGTCCCTGGCGATGTCGGTGATGGCGGGCGGGCCCGGGACGCGCGCCTGGCCCGCCGACGCGCCGCTGGCCGCTCCGGCGGCGGCCCGCGTGGCCGTGCCGGACGAGCTGCCCGCCATGGCCCCCGGCTGGGCCGAGGCGTTCACCGCCGCGGCCGACCGTCTCCGGGCCGACGGCTGTGTGGTCGAGGCGATCCCCTTCGCCTCCTTCCTGGCCGCCGCACGCCTGCTGTACGACGGCGGCCTCGTCGCCGAACGGCACGCCGCGGTCGGGGACTTCGTCGACGCCCACCTTGGCGACGGCGCCGCCCGTCTCGATCCCACGGTCGCGGGGATCGTCCACAAGGCCGGTTCCGTCACGGGCTCCGAGCTCTCCCGCGACCAGGCCCGCCTGGCTGACCTGCGTCGAGAGTGCATGACCCTCCTCGACGGATTCGACGCGCTCCTCGTGCCCACCGCGCCGTTCCACCCGTCGATGGACGAGGTCGCCGCCGACCCGGTCGGCGCCAACTCCCGCGTCGGCACCTACACCAACTTCTGCAACCTCTTCGATCTCTGCGCCGTCGCCGTCCCGTCCGGGACCGTCGACGAGGGCGAGGCCGGCATCGCGCAGTTCGGTGTCACCGTCGTCGCCCGGGCCTTCCATGACGCCGTCGCCCTCGACCTCGCCTCGCGGGTCATGGTGACGGCGGAGACCCCCGCCGAGACGTTCCCGGGCGCCGACCTCGGCAGGGGCGCGGACGCTCCGCCGGTGCCGTGGCCCGCGGCGATCGCGGACGCAGGGCTCCAGACCGTGGACCTGTTCGTCGTCGGCGCACATCTGCGCGGGCAGCCGCTGGAAGGCGAACTGCGGGCCCTGGGCGCCCGCTGGGCGGGGGAGGCCACGACCTCCGCGGCGTACCGTCTCGCGGCGCTGGACACGACGCCCCCCAAGCCGGGGATGACCCGCGTGGGGGCGGGCGGGGCACCGATCGCCGGGGAGGTCTGGCAGCTCACCGCCGGCGCGCTCGGCCGGTTCCTCGCGGCGCTGCCGGCCCCGATGACGCTCGGCCGGGTCGAACTCTCCGACGGACAGTGGGTGGTCGGCTTCGGCGCCACCGCCGACGCGACCGCATCGGGCCGGGACATCACCGCCCACGGCGGCTGGAAAGCCTGGCTCGCCGACCAGCGCTCAGGCCCGCCGCCGGCGCAGAAGGGACACGGGCGCTAACACGCGTCTAACCCGCTGAGGGGCGGGTGACCTCGGGCGGGATCTCCAGCTTCACCTCGGTGCCGCCGCCGTCCGCCGGCCCTATCGTGAGCCGCGCGCCGATGAGCATCGCGCGCTCCCGCATGCCGTGGATGCCGGAACCGTCCTTGGTGGGCGGTCCGCATCCGTCGTCGACGACGCGCAGGACGACGCTCCCGTCCTCGTCCTGCGCGAGCGACAGTTTCGCGTTGCGCGCGCCCGAATGCCGCCACACGTTGGTGAGGCCCTCCTGCGCGATCCGGTAGATCACCAGTTCGGTGTCCGGGCCGAGGCCCTCCAGGCCCGTCTGGAGGCGGCGGGTCACGCGCGGCCCGCCCGTCCCGGAGAAGTCCCCGGCGAGTGCGGTGAGCGCGCTGGTCAGGCCCAGATCGTCCAGGACGCCGGGACGCAGCCGCCGGGCGACGCGGCGCACCTCGTCCAGGCTGGACCGGACGACCTCCTGGACGCCCCGCAGCTCCTGCGCCACCTCCTCCGGCGCCCGGTCCACCACCGACTTGAGCTCCAGCAACACCACGGTGAGGGACTGCCCGATCTCGTCGTGCAGCTCTTGCGCGATGCGGCGGCGCTCGGCCTCCTGCGCGTCCAGCACCACGGCGGTGCCGATGCTGTGGTCGGCCTCCAGCCGGTCCAGCATCGCGTTGAACTGGTCGGCGAGATGGAACAGGTCGCCGTTGCCGGTGGGGGAGAGCCGGTCGCGGGAACGCAACGAGTCCAGCCGCGCCATCAGCGAGGTGAGCCGCTCCAGCGGCGCCAGGCTGGCGCGCAGCAGCAGCGCGTTCGCCGCCATCATCACGACCAGCCCCACCGCCAGGACGAGGAGTTCCCGCAGCAGGATCGGCGAGGAGACGGTGACGGGTGCCACGGCCAGCAGGACGGTGCCGATCGCGAAGATCAGCCCGTTGATGCCGAGGATGCGCCAGTACAGTGCCGACGCGGGTGTCCTGCTCATACCACCACGTCACCCTATGTGCAGCATCTTGTCCATTCGGGACGTCCGTCAGAAGCCGCCGAAGTCGCCGCCCCCGCCCCCGCCGCCGAAGTCGCCGCCGCCGAAGTCCCAGCCGCCGCCGTCTCCGCCACCGTCGCCGAACCCGCCGCCCATGCCGCCGTCGCCGATGCCGCCCCAGCCGAGGCCGGGCCCGATCATCGAGCCGAGCAGGGTGCCGACCATCAGGCCGCCGAGCAGGTCGAACCCGCCGTAGCCGTAGTAGTAGCCGCCCGCGTACGGCGCGTACGCGGGGCCCGCGTTCCAGTACGGCTGCCGGGCGCCCCGGTACGGGACCATGCGGATGTCCGGGTCCGTCCCGTGCAGGACGGCCTCGGCGTCGGCCGCGCACGCCGGGACGGAACGGGCGCTGCCGCCCGGCGGCGCCCACATGACGTCCTGGACGGACGGCCCGTGCTGCGGGTTGAAGAAGCAGGGCGGGCGCCGCTCGGGCACCTGTTCGCCGCCGAGCCGGGCGCGGGTGGCGGTCATGTAGTAGCGGCCGTCCTCCAGCGCGGTGGTCACGGCCTGCATGTCCTGCGGCCTGGCCGCGCGTGCCGTCGCCGCCTTGGCCTGATCGTAGGAGTTCATCGCACGCTCGTAGTCGGCGCGGATGACGGGATCGAGGTTCCTGTCCATGACGTCGAGGTCGAGGCGGGCGATGTCCTCGCCGAGGAGGGTGACGTCCTCCTGCACGCCTTCCTTGAGGTCCTCCATCTCCCGGGCCTCGCGGACCTGGCGCCGCTTGCGGGCGGTGAGGAACAGGGCCACGCCCCCCGCCGCGAGCAGCAGGAGCACACCGATCACGACGTAGCCGACGACCGCGCTGGACCGCGCGTTGGCGTCGACCTTCTTCTCGGCGCGGTTCCCGAAGTCGATCAGCCGCTGCTTCAGCGGGACGCCGTTGGTGCGGGTGACGATCTGGTTGATCTCGCTGCTGCTGAGCTTCTTGGAGATCGCGGCCATGCGGCTGCCGTCCGCGGTGACGGCGACGAACGTCTCGCCCTTCCCGACGCGGTCCGCGACGGCCGGCAGCAACTGCTTGACCTGGGTTCCCGTGACGGCGTTGCTGACGACCACGGCCCGGATGTCGGCGTCGGCGTCACCGGCGAAGGACTGCTTGATCTGGCTCTGGTCGGCCGGGGACAGCACGTTCCCGGCCTCGCTCGTCACGTAGAGCCGGGAGTCGACGAGCCCGTTGGCGATCTGCCCCACGGTGTCCGCCGCGGCGGCGGGACGCACCTGCGGTGCGGCGATGTGCCGTGCGACGGCCGGTGGGTTCTCAAGGCCCGGTGAATGCTCGAGCCGGGTTTGGGCCGGGACCTGGGTCGGCTGGGCCGGGGCGGCGTGCGCGGGGGCGCTGAAGGCGAACATCGGCACGGCGACGGCGCCGACGATCGCCGAGACGGTGCCCAGGCGTGCCGCGCGGGCGGCCCGCTTCTCGGTGCTCATATCTATTGTCTGCCCACGTGGACGGCCTGATGCCTCGTTCGTGAGACGGATTCGTGGTCGTCCTGGATGGGGGGCGGCACCCATCGGCCGCCCTGCCCGCCGCCCCGACCGGCGGCGGGCGGGACGGCGGGCAACGCGGCGCGCTGCTCATGCCGGGGGAGGGCAGGGTCAGCGGTTGCGCGGCGACGGGGCGGGGCTCGGCGACGGCGGGCCGTTCGTCGGCGGCCGGTAGGTGGGCGGCGGGGCGCTGCCGGACTCTTCCCCCGCCCCGGGCGGGCTCCACGGGGGCTTCGGCGTCTTCGGCGGAGGACCGCAGTTCGTCAGCCAGTCGGCGCCCGTCCCGAGATGGTTCGTGACGATGTAGTCGGCGCCGTTCCTCAGCTGAGCCCGCCACCAGGCTTGGCGGTTCGCGTTAGCGCAGCGGTCCTCGCCGGGCGTGCAGCGGCGGAAATGGCCGTGGCCCATGTAGCCCAGGCGCTGCTCGCCGTCCGGGCCGCCCCACATGCGGACCTTGAAGCCCGCGTCGTGCGCCCGCTGGAGCAGCTCCGCGTACTTGGCCTCCTCCTCCTTCGAGAGGGCCCAGTTGTCGCGCGACACGCATTTCTTGAAGTCGCCGTTCAGGACGCTCACCCGCTGGGCGTACTGCCGCTCCTCGGGCGTCGCGGGGTAGAGGAGCTCGTGCGGGATCGTGCAGCCGTCATCGAAGCTCTGGTAGAAGCTGACGTTCGGCGGTGCGTTGATGACGTGGGCGGGGTCGGTCGCGCTCACCGGCAGCACGACCTCGACGTCCGGCGGCAGGCCCTCGATCTCCTTGAGCACCTGGTCGTAGGCGCGCTGCCCGCCGCCCTTGATCTCGACGAACAGCTGGAACTTCTGGCCGCGCCCCGGATAGACCGCCCCGCCGTTCTTCTTCGCCTCGTCGATGAGCCGCTGGACGTACATCTTCCGGAACGGCCCCGAATCGCTGGACCCGTCCTTTCTGTGCGAGACCACGAGCTTGCCGTTCTCGTCGAACGCGACGTCGGCCTCCACGCTCGTCGCGCCGTTGCTGAGAGCGCTCTTCACGGGATGCTTGTTCTCGTAGTCGTTGTGCGCGTTCAGCCGGTCGACCCACGGCGCGTTCGGATCGGGAGAACACACGGGCTTCGGAATCGGCGGTTTGACCGGCCCCCCGGGCTGGTCGGCGCGAAGGTTCTGCACGGTGTACGGGGGCCTCGCGTGCGCGGCGGATCGCTGCCCGCAGTCGTCCCCGCCGAAGATCTGGCAGAGCGCGGCCTTGCACGCCTGGACGGGCCTGTCCCCGATGAGACCGAAAAGGGCGGCGAAGACCACGGAGGCCAGCGCGATGGAGGCCGCGTACTCCAGCGCGCCGGCTCCCTTGTCGGAGGGCTGCATGCGCACATCGTGTCCGCCCGGGGGAGCACGTCCCAGGGTCCGCGGCCCCAAGCGGGGGACCCGCGCGGCCCGGCGGTTCCGGCGCCGCGCAGGGGACACGGGCCCGGGCCCAGGGCCCTGGGGCCCACGGGTCCGCGCCTGGCACGGCGCCCTCGTTCCTACACCGGCCGAGGGCGCCGTGCCGGTCGCGTGGCCCCGGTCAACTGTCCTTGATCTCGCAGATGACGGCTCCCGCGGAGACGGTCTGCCCGACCTCGGCGGACAGGCCGGTGATCGCCCCGGCCTTGTGCGCGGTGAGCGGCTGCTCCATCTTCATGGCCTCCAGGACCACGATGGTGTCGCCCGCCGCCACGGTCGCGCCGTCCTCGACGACGATCTTGACGATGGTGCCCTGCATCGGGCTGACCAGCGAGTCGCCGGACGCCTGCGCGCCGCCGCCCTTCTTGCCGCCGCGCCGCCTGGCCGGCTGCGCCTTCCCGGCGGGGGCCGCGGAGGCGCCGAGGCCGGCCGGCAGGACGACCTCGACGCGCCGGCCGCCGACCTCGACGGTGACGCGCTCCCGCTCGGCGTCCGCCGCCTCGTCCCCGGCCGGGGCGTGCTCGAACGGCGGGATCCGGTTGTCGAACCCGGTCTCGATCCACCGGGTGTGGACGCTGAACGGCGTCTCGTCGTCCGCCGGGACGAACGCCGGGTCGTCCAGCACCGCCTGGTGGAACGGCAGGACCGTCGGCATGCCGTCGATGACGAACTCGGCCAGCGCGCGGCGGGACCGCTCGACGGCCTGCCGGCGCGTCGCCCCCGTCACGATCAGCTTGGCGATCAGCGAGTCGAACGCCTGCGGGACGGTCTGCCCGGCGCCGTAGCCGCTGTCCAGCCGGACGCCCGGACCGGTCGGCGGCTCCCACGCGGTCAGCGTGCCGACGGCCGGCAGGAACCCGCGGCCCGCGTCCTCGGCGTTCAGCCGGAACTCGATCGAGTGGCCGCGCAGTTCCGGGTCGCCGTAGCCGAGCTCCTCGCCGTCGGCGATCCGGAACATCTCGCGGACGAGGTCGACACCGGCGACCTCCTCGGTGACCGGGTGCTCGACCTGGAGCCGGGTGTTGACCTCCAGGAACGAGATCGTCCCGTCCTGGCCGACGAGGAACTCGCACGTTCCCGCGCCGACGTACCCGGCCTCCTTCAGGATGGCCTTGGACGAGGTGTACAGCAGTTCGAGCTGCTCGTCCGACAGGTAGGGGGCGGGGGCCTCCTCGACGAGCTTCTGGTGCCGGCGCTGCAGCGAGCAGTCGCGGGTGGACACCACGACCACGTTGCCGTGCTTGTCGGCCAGGCACTGCGTCTCCACGTGCCGCGGCTTGTCCAGGTACCGCTCGACGAAGCACTCGCCGCGCCCGAACGCGCCCACGGCCTCGCGGACGGCGGACTCGTACAGCTCGGCGACCTCGTCCAGTTGCCGGGCGACCTTCAGGCCGCGCCCGCCGCCGCCGAACGCGGCCTTGATCGCGATCGGCAGGCCGTGCTCCTCGGCGAACGCGACGACCTCGTCCGCGCCGGACACCGGATCCTTGGTGCCCGCCACGAGCGGCGCGCCGACCTTCTGCGCGATGTGCCGCGCCTGCACCTTGTCGCCCAGCGCGGTGATCGCGGCGGGCGGCGGGCCGATCCAGGTCAGCCCGGCGTTCTCCACCGCGGCGGCGAAGTCGGCGTTCTCGGCCAGGAACCCGTACCCGGGGTGGACGGCGTCCGCGCCCGCGTCCGCGGCGATCTTCAGCAGCTTCTCGATGTTCAGGTAGCTCTCGGCCGCCGTCTGCCCGCCCAGGGCGAACGCCTCGTCGGCGACCCGAACGTGCAGCGCCTCCAGATCCGGCTCGGCGTACACAGCCACACTGGCCAGACCGGCATCCCGGCAGGCACGGGCTATACGGACCGCGATCTCACCGCGGTTGGCGATCAGGACCTTGCGCACGTGGGTCTCCTCCTTCAACCTCGCAGGCAGTCTAGATAACGGCCGATCCAGGATTTCGTAAGCCCCTCCTTATAGGGGTCTCCAGTCCCAGATAGTGGGAGATCGCGCGATAACGGTCTGGTGACCGGCGGAGCCCGGACCGGCCCTCCTCCGTCTCATCCAGCGACCCGCGAGCCGAGTGGTGCGGGCGAGAGGAGTGGTCGTGGCCAACAAGGAGTCGTCCACCGAGAGGAAGCGGTCAGCGGGCGAGGGCCGGCTCTCGGGGCTGGGCAAGCCCCGCCGGCGCACCGCCGTCATCGCCGCCGTGCTGCTGGTCGTCGTCGGCTGGCCGGTGCTCAGCGCCCTGTTCGGCGGGTACGAGCGGACGAGCGGCGGCGAGATCGCCGTCGTCCGCAACGGCGGGTTCTTCGACAACAACCGGATCCGGCAGGTCATCGACCCCGGCTCCGGCCGGGTCTGGATCGGACTCTACTCGCAGGTCCACAAGTACCCCGCCCAGCAGCGCTTCTACACGATCACCTCGGACGCGCGGAAGGGCGACGAGACCGGCGTGGACGTCGTCACCGTGCCGAGCTCCGACGGCGTCAACATGGGCATCGAGGGGACGCTGTACTTCACGCTCAACCAGGACCACCAGGTCATCCGCGAGTTCGACGACAAGTACGGGACGCGCAAGTTCCGCTCCGCCGGCGGCGAGATGCACAACGTCTACGACGGCGACGAGGGCTGGTCGGCCTTCCTGGACCAGATCGTCCGGCCGGTGATCGACAACGACCTGCGCAGCCAGATCAACAGCTTCCGCTGCGCCGAGCTCGTCTCCTCCTGCGCCCTCGTGCAGAACACCGCGCAGCCCGCGAACGTCCAGGCCGCGGGGCAGAAGGCGCAGAGCAACAACGCCAACATCGCCAAGGTGCAGAACGCGATCAACACGAGCCTCGCCGCCGACCTGGAGCAGACGCTCGGCGGGAAGTTCGTCACCAACATCCACTTCAACCTCGTCCGGATCACCCTGCCGTCCAAGGTGCAGGACGCGGTGGACCGCGCGCAGGCCGCGTTCGCGCAGGTCAGCGAGGCGCAGGCGAAGGTCGCCACGGCCAGGGCGGAGGCCGCGGCCAACAAGGCCCGGCAGAACGGCTACAACAAGTGCCCGACCTGCGCGAGGATCGAGGAACTGAAGGCCCTCCCGCAGGGCATCACCGTCTACGCGCCCGGCAACCCGAACGGCTCGCTGCTGCGGGACTGACCGACGGAGGCCGACATGCGGTTCCTGATCGTTCTGGTGGCGCTGGCGGTGGCCGCCGCGGTGGTCGTCCTGCTGGTGTACGCCTTCGCCGACCGCTCGCCGTCGGGTAGGGCGGCGCTGGAGCGCGGCGCCTGCTGGGAGGCGCACACCGAGTCGTCCGGCGGCGTCACCACGGTCGCCGTCCGGCAGGTCACCCGGAGCGACACCGGAGACCTGATCGCCGAGATCGGACGGCAGACGGTCGCGTCCATCCCGGACGGCGACCCGGAATGGGAGAAGCGCTATCACGAGGCGATGGCGCAGGCCCGCTCCCGCGTCGCCGCACTGCGCAGCCAAGCGGACTGACCCGTCATTGTCCGCGAAGGCCCGCGCCCCTCACGCCGGGCGCAGGCCTTCGCGGGAAAGCGGGCGGTTCCGAGCGCCCCTGCCGGTGTACTCTCGGCTCGAATCCCGTCGCACGTGATCATCTGGAGACGCCGATGGTTCGCCCGTGGCCCCGGGCCGGCCTGGCGGTCGTGCTGGCAGCCTGCCTGCTGGCGCCCTCGTCCACCGTCCGGCGGGAGGACCCCGTCGTGGAGGACTACGTCACCGAGCAGCTCACCGTCGCCGCGAGGACCTTCCTGGCACGCCGCTCCCAGGCTCTCGTGCCGAAGCACGATCGGGACAGGCGCGCCATGCCGGCCGAGGTCCTCGGCGTGCGGATCTCCCCGACGCTGCTGCGCTCGCAGGAGCGGGCCGTCCGCGAACTGGAGACCCGGAACCGCGCGCCCGTCGCGGGCGGCCCCGCCTACACCGGCGCCCGCACCCGCCTCGACCCGAGCCGCGCCGTCCGCGAGGGGGACCGCATCACGCTGGAGGCGGTCGAGCACACCGAGGTCCGGTACGGCGGCGGCAAGGTCACGCAGTCGATCCGGCGCCGGTTCGTGTTCCGGACGCGCGGCGAGCAGATCACCCTGATCGCCGAGCGCGTCCTCGACCCGGACGCGCATCCGGTCAACGACCCGGTCACTCCCGACCGCTGACGGCGCTTTCCCGACGAAAATCCTCTGAAATGCCCTTGACGGGGAGTAAGTATGCTCGTCACAACCTCGTGGTGGCCACATCCGGACATCCCGAGATGGCGGCATTATGGCCGTTTCGGCGGACGATCCACGAGGTACGGCTGGATTGACGTGAACCGTGGGGCGTAAGCTGACGCCATTATTTCCCGCACCACGGCAAAACGTTCGGCGATCAGCGACGAAAGGGCCGGAGCGATGGGCGACAAGCGCGGAGCCAACCTGGGCGAGCTCGAGGAACTCTCCCGGATCTTCAGCAAGCACTCCCGTAACCTCGACGCCCTGATCAAGGACCTCAACGGCCGCACCGTGAGCAGCAGCGCCGCCTGGTGGGGCCCGGGCGCCGACCGCTTCCGCTCCGCGTGGGCCGAGGCGAAGACCGCCTTCGACAAGATGGCGCTCGCGCTGGAACAGGGCAGCCAGGACATCCGCAAGTCCCAGCAGAACATCGAGGCCGCGACCCGCTGACCCCCCGAGCCGCGGGTCCCGGCCCATCCCCCCGAGGCCGGGACCCGCACCAGCCTCCATCCCCGGCGTCCCCGCAGCCGGCCCACGCCTGAGGGATCCCCGTGAGCAAGCCATCACCGCTGCAACTGCAATTCCTCCTCGGACGCATCCAGATGCTGTCCGACCAGTACTGGCACCTGTTCACCGCGTCCCGCCGGGCCATGGACGACCACGCCTGGGTCGGCGGCGGCGCCTCCCGCGCCTTCGCGCGCAAGCTCGACCAGAGCGACGCCGCCCTGCACGCCGAACTGCGCAAGGCCCTGCAGCTCGTCCGGGACGAACTGAACCGGGGCTGACATGGGCTGGCTCGATCCGGACACCTGCGGCGTGAAGCTCGCCGAGTTCGAGCACATGACCCAGCAGATGACGCAGGCGGCCCCGAAGCTCGCCGAACTCGCCGACACGCTGTGGCAGGCCCTCAACGCGGCCAAGGTGAGCACCGCGCCCGCGATGGAGATCAAACGCATCGCCGCCTGGGCCGACCAGGCCGCGTCCGACCTGCGCCGCCGCAACCAGCTCGCGCACGACCTCGACCGGCAGAAGCTCGCCTTCGTCGTCAGCGCCAGGATCGTTTGGGTGTTGATGGACGAAGACGCTGTGACGTCCGAGATCGGTGGCCGCAGGGTGATGTGTGCCCAGCTCGCGCACCTGCTTGAACTCGGAGGATTGCCCCATGTGTCGGTGCGGCTGATCCTCAAGTCGGCAGGCGCCCACCTTGGGCTCGACGGGCCGTTCCGGCTCATCACCGTGAAGAACCGTCAGATCGCCTACGCCGGGGCTCGACGGGGCGGGCGACTCATCGAGGACGCAGCGGAGGTACAGGAACTCGCCGTAGATTACGAACGAATCGGGTTCAAGGCCCTATCTGAGGACGCTTCCCGAGCCCGTATCGCCGAGTTGCTGGAGGTGTCGAGTGAAGACCGATTGGCGCAAGAGCTCACGGAGCGGGGCGATCAACGATGAGGCTTGTGTCGAGGTGGCTGGGCTGATCGGCGGTGTGGCCATTCGGGATTCAAAGGATCCTGGTGGTGGGCGGCTGAGGGTGAGCGGTGACCAGTTCGGGTGTCTGCTTGACCGGATCAAGGCGGGAGCGCTCGACCGGCCCTGATGGGTGGCGCCGATCTTGGAGCGCGCGGTGTGCTTCAAGATCGGCCGGCTGGTGGCGGGGTCTGAGCGCTGAACTCGGCTGTGTGGGAGGTCTCACCGGGCCGTCCCGCTGCGGAGTGGGTGGTCAGTCGGTGGTGGGGGGTGGGAGGGCCACCTGGATCTGGGTGGTGATGCCGGTGGCCACGAAGAGGCCGCGGCCGGTGGGGCCGCCCAGAGGGGCGTTGCGGGGGAGGCGGAGGCCGAAGAGGTCGCCGTCGTCGGGGGAGTCGACGGACAGCAGGACGCCGGAGCGGGAGCGGCGGGTGTCGGAGAGGAAGCCGCGGTAGCCGCGGCCCAGGTCGGCGGTGGTGCCGCCGATGACGACGGCGTGCTCGCCGTCGCGGGCGGTGCGGAGGACGTCGCGGAGGGCGTCGTCCAGGTCGGTCTCGTCGAGGAGTTCGGCGTCGTCCACGATGACGGCGTAGCGGTGCTCGTCGCCGATCGCGTCGCCCAGGTCGTCCGGATCGGAGTCGGCGGTCAGGAGGCCGAGGACGCCGGGGTGGCCGGAGAGCAGGCGGAGGGGCGAACGGCGCGGGGTGACCAGGACCACCGGGACGAGGCCGCCGCCGACGGCCGGGTCCAGGAGCGAGTGGACGATCGTGCGAAGGGTCGTGGAGCGGCCTGAGCGGGGCGGGCCGGCGACGGCGAAGCCGGGGCCGTCGTTGAGGAGGTCGATGCCGACGGGGGCGAGGGTGTCGCCGCCCACGCCGACCAGCGCCCAGAGGGAGGACGGGGCGGTGAACTCGGGGTCGAGCGACATGGCCTCGCGGTAGGTGACGCGGACGGGCAGTTCGTCCACGTGGAGGGGGCGCTGGCGGCGGGGGAGGCGGCCGTAGCGGGAGACGCAGGTGCGGGCGATCTCCTGGAGGACGGCTACCTGGGACGTGCCGGACGGGTCGTCCCCCAGAAGGCCGATCTGTGATTCGCGTGGGGGCGTGCCCGGCGCGCCCGGTTCGAGGGCGCGGCCGGGCGGCATCGCGGCGGGGACCTGCTTGTCCTGGAGGCCGCCGTAGCCGTAGTCGTTCGGGTCGGCCATCCGCAGGAGGAGGCGGCGGTCGAAGACGGTGGAGACCTGCCCGCCGAGGCCGGAGCGGTCGCCGGTGAAGACGGCGCGGAGGCCGACGGCGGCGCCCTCGCGCAGGAGGCGGATGGCCTGGTCGACGAGGCGGCCGTAGTCGTAGTGCTCGAACGCGCCGAGGAAGCCCTCCCAGCGGTCCAGGAGCAGCACCATCCAGGGGAGGCGGTCGGTGGCGGCGACGGCGGCGCGCTGCTCGGCGAGGGACGCGAAACCGGCCTCGGCGAGGAGTTGCTGGCGGCGGGCGACCTCGGCGGTCAGCGCCGTGAGGAGCCGTTCGCAGCGGTCGAGCTGGTCGCGGCTGACGACGGCGCCGCAGTGCGGCAGGGAGATCAGCGGGAGCAGCGCGTTGGCGCCGCAGTCGATCGCGTACAGGTGCGCGTCGTAGGGGGAGCAGGACGCGGCGAGGGAGCCGGCGATGGTGCGCAGCGCGGTGGAGCGGCCCGACTGGGCGGAGCCGGCGAGGTAGAGGTGGCCGCCGGAGGCGAGGTCGAGGGTCAGTTCCTGGCGGGACTGGACGGCCGGAAGGTCGGTGATGCCGAACGGGATCGGCGGGACGTCCACGACGGAGCCGCCGGCGGCGGTGCGGGGCGTCAGCCTGACCTGCTCGGGCAGCGGCTGCAGCCACGGGGACGGCTGCCGGGCGGTGCCGGCGCGGCGGGCGGCCTCGTCGATCGCCTGGACGAGGACGCCGAGGTCGGTGGCCAGGGTGGTGTCGTCGGCTGCTTCGCGGGGCGAGGGCAGCGGGTGGCCGAGGCCCTGCCAGGGGAGCGGGAGGACGGTCGGGCCGGTGGGGCCGGCGCCGGCGCCGGGGCGGCGGCCCCCGATCCGCGCGGACTGGACGGGGTGCGGCGACGACACGCCGGACCGGATGTAGCAGCGTCCGGGCGTGGACTTGGAGATCTGCGCCGCGTCGGGCGAGTCGAGGACGTCCGCCGACTCGTCCGGGTCGGTGACGCGCAGCGCGATGCGCAGGTTGGTGTTGGCGCGGATGTCGGCGGTCACGACCCCGGCGGGACGCTGCGTGGCGAGGATCAGGTGCACGCCGAGGGACCGGCCGCGGCGTCCGATGTCGACGAGACCGGTGACGAAGTCGGGCAGTTCGGTCACCATGGCGGCGAACTCGTCGATGACGAGGACGAGGCGGGGCATGGTCGGCAGCCCCGGGGTGGCGGGACGCAGGTCGTTGTAGTCGTCGATGTCCTTGGCGCCCGCTTCGAGGAGGATCTCCTCGCGGCGGCGGAGTTCGGCGGCGAGTGATTCGAGGGCGCGTTCGGTGGCGTGGCCGTCCAGGTCGGTGACCATGCCGACGGTGTGCGGGAGGCGGGCGCAGTCCTTGAAGGCGGCGCCGCCCTTGTAGTCGATGAGGACGAACGTCATCTCGTCCGGCCGGTTCGCCACGGCGAGGGACGCGATGAGCGTCTGCAGCAGTTCCGACTTGCCCGCACCGGTCGTTCCGGCGATGAGGCCGTGCGGGCCATCGGTCCGGAGGTCGATCTCGTACGGCTGCCCGGAGCCGAAGCCGATGGGGACTCGGGTGGTGCGTCCACCGGTCCGGCTCCACGACTGGAGGATGTGCTCGGCCGTGGGGTCGGGCATGCCGAGGACGTCGAGGAGCCGCACATCGGTCGGAATCGAGTCTTCGGCGTCCTCGCGGGACACGTCCCGGACGGGGGCCAGCGCGCGCGCCACCCGGTCTGCCCAGGTCGGTGAAACCTGGTCGGCGGCTACCGAACCGACCACTTCGAGCCCTTGCCCCTGGAGCCGAATCAGCGAAGGCCATTGCGGCTCCCACGCGGCGACGGCCTGGCATTCCTCTGGGAGGAGACGTTCCTCGTCGTCCACGCAGATGGCGTAGAGGCCGTGTTCGGCGCCTCGTGACAGGAGCATCGGCATGCCGGGTATGCGACGCAACGCGCGCGCGCCGTCCAGCACGATCAGGATGTTGTACGGGGCGGAGGGTGCCCCTTCCTTCCCGAAGAACGACGATTCCGCCTGCGCGGCACGCCGCCGTTCCGTCAACCGGATCGCCAGTTCGGTGACGCGCTGCGCCGCCGACTCGGGATCGGTTCCGACGAGGGCCACGCACTCCTCGCCTTCACGCGGTGCGCAGTGCGGCAGCCAGCGCACCCAGTTCCACTCCGCCCCGGCCCGCTGGTCGGCGGACAGGACGACGATGGCCAGGTCGCGGGGGCTGTGCAGGACGGCGGCCTGCGCGACCATCCACCGCGCGAGCCCCCGCGAGGCGTGCCGGGGGCCGGTCAGCCCGATGACGCCGAGATCGGCGAGCGGCAGCGCCACCGGGACCTGCCGGGCGGCCGGAATCGGAACGTCGCCCGCCTCGCCGCTCAGCTCGATGCGGGCGGGCAGGTCGGCGAGGCCGAGCCGCAGGTGCAGGACGTCGGCGTCGTCGCGGCGCCGCTCCCACAGGCGCCGCCGCGGCCCCGTCGCGGTCAGCAGCACCTCGGCGGGGTCGGGGTGCAGGGCTCGCCGCTCGGCCTCGTCCTCGCGCCGCAGCCGCTCCATCTCGCCGTCGAACTCGCCCGACTTGCGGTGGTACTCCTTCAGCGCCTTCTTGTACGACTTGCGGCCGTGCATCCGGTCGCCGATCCACTCGCCGAGCGTCATGACGGGCCAGGCCAGCGCGAACAGCGCCCACCACCACTGGCCGAGCGCGAACGCCATGACGAGCCCGAACGCCGAGAACAGCAGCGCGCCGAACAGCCTGAGCCGCTCGCGCGGATTGCGTTCGGGGCGAGCCGGGACCTCCAGCCGCCGGGCGCCGCGTGCCGGGCGCAGCCGGGGCGGCCGGTTGAACGCCAGCCCGCCTTCGGGGAGCGGCTCCAGGTGGGTGTCGGGCGCGGCGCTCGGCGCGAGGGTCAGCACGCTGCCGCCGACCGACAGCATCCCGCCCATCGGCCAGATCGTCTTCGCGCCCAGCGGCGTGCCCTCCAGCGCGGCCGAGCTCTGCATCGTCATCGCGGACGGCTCGACCTCGACGGTGTCGCGCCCGACCGTGACCCGCAGGGACCGGGCCGGGACGGACGGGTCGTCGAGCAGCACGTCCACGTCCAGCCCGGACCCGATCGTGCTGGTGCCGAGCCCGAGCCGGTGCACCGACCCGGCGGCCGGGCCGCCGGCGACCCGCACCTCGACGAGGCCGGTCGGCTCGGCGAGGACGGTGGCGGCGGCGCCGCGCTGCTCGACCGCCACGACGGCGCCGTCGCGCAGTTCCTTGACGGCGAGGGCCTGCGGGTCGAGCATCCGGCCGTCCATCCAGAGGGCCCGGCGAAGGGTGCGGCCGTCCTTGGCGAGCAGGGCGGCCTTGGAGAACCGGGGCGACAGGGCCTGCGGGGGGCCGTCGAGGGTGGCGGCGAGCGACTGCGCGACCCCGTCCACGGTGGCCTCGGAATCGATATTTATCACGACATCGCGTGGCCCTCCGCCGGTCAGCGCCGTGAACGAGATCCGCATCCGAGCCTCCGCCGTCCGCTGGTCGATCGGAGTCAGCTTAATTACCGATCCCCGCCGGATTCCGGTAGGCGGCGATGATCGTTTCGAGAGCGTCGTCCAGCGGCGTCGGAGCCATCGCGAACGTCGTCTGGAACGCGGTGGAGTCCAGGACGTACGGCCTGTCGAACTGGTAGCGGGTCTCCCGCAACTCCTTGAGCATCGGCGAGAAGAGCCCCAGCGCGTTGAACGCGGCCCGCGGCACCTCGTAGACGCGTGGCTTCGGCGCGCCGGCGATCGCGCACAGCCGCTCGGCGACGTCCAGCGTGGACACCGCCGGCCCCGTCGGGACGTGCCAGGGCCGTCCCCACGCCCGCTCGTCCGTGCCGGCGATGGCGAGGGCCTCGGCGACGTCCGGCAGGTACGTCCAGGCGTGCGGGACGGACGGGTCGCTGAAGTAGGGCACCCGCCTGCCCGCGAGCAGAGGCTTCACGAACCGCGTCTCGCCGATGTACGCCTGGTCGGTGCTGCGCGGCCCGTAGTAGTCGGACGCCCGCAGCTCGGTGGTGCGGATGCGTCCCGCCTCGTGCGCCGCCAGCGCGTCCTCCCACATCTTCGCCCGCACCCGCCCCTTGGTGCCGGTCGCGGCGAGCGGCTGGTCCTCGGTCATCGGCCCGTCCACCGGGCCGTACCCGTAAAGGCAGCCCAGTGTCACCAGGACGGCGCCGGTGTCCTCGGCGGCCCCGAGGAAGGACGACGCCATCGGCGGCCAGTCCCGCACCCACCGGTGGTACTGCGGGTTGACGCAGTTGTAGAGCGTGTCGGCGCCCTTGGCGATCTCCGTCAGCCGGGCCTGGTCGGCGACGTCCGCGGCGACCCGCTCGACCCCCTCGGGCCCTGACCCGGATCGCGTCACGACGACGACGTCATGCCCGCGCCCGGCAAGCCGTTCGGCCAGATGCACTCCGACCTGCCCGGCCCCAACGATCACGTGCTTTCCCATGGTCCGTCTCCTTCTCGCCCGTTGTCAGGCGCGCGCTTCGATGCCGTCTTGTGGGCGGCCATCCGGACCACCTTGACCAGTGCTCCGTTATGAGAGCAATGCTCTCTCCAGAGAGCGGCGATTGTCAAGAGCGGTGCTCTCGGTTCGGTGCGTCGCTCTGCTAGCCTCGGGCCATGAGCGAAGCGAACCGGGGCCTGCGGGGGGTCGCCCTCCCGAGGAGGCCCGCATGAGCGCGGGGCGGACGGCGCGGGAACGGGTCCGGGCGGAGCTGATCCGGGAGATCACCGAGATCGCGAGACGGCAGCTGGCCACCGAGGGCGCGGCGGGGCTCTCGCTGCGCGCGGTCGCCCGCGAGATGGGCATGGTGTCGTCGGCGATCTACCGGTACTTCCCGAGTCGCGACGACCTGCTGACCGCGCTGATCATCGACGGCTACAACGCCGTCGGGGAGGCCGTCGAGCGGGCCGACGCGAAGGCCGGGGCCGGCGACTTCGCCGGACGGTGGCTCGCCGTGTGCAGGGCGGTCCGGGAGTGGGCGCTGGAGCATCCGCACGAGTACGCCCTGCTGTACGGGTCGCCCGTCCCCGGCTACAAGGCGCCGGACGACACCGTCCCCGCCGCCATGCGCGACACCGTCGTCCTCGCGCGGATCATCACCGGGGCGCACGCCGCCGGCGCGCTGGAGCCGGCCGGGCCGTGCCCGCCCGCGCTCGCCGGGGACGCGGCCAGGGTGCGCGCCGCCGTGTTCATGGACGTCCCGGACGAGGTGATCGTCCGTGCTCTCACCGCATGGGCCGGTTTGTATGGAACGGTCAGTTTCGAATTGTTCGGGCAATTCAACAACGTGATCGAGGAGCGGGCCGCCTATTTCGACCACGCGATGACCCTGCTCGGCCGCCTCGTCGGCCTGACGCCGTGACGCCGCGGGGCCTCCGGAGGTGTCCAGCATGTGGTCAGTGACGGGTGTGACTGGTGGTAAGTAGCCAAGTGATCCACGAATTCGCAGGTCATCACGGTACGCACGGATACGGAAGCGCTTCACATCACCGAATCCATTGACGGGACCTTGCCGCCCCCGCAAGCATGGATCGCTCGGTATGCGCGGACCTCGCAGGACGAGGTCCGCGGTCGGGCGGGAAGGAGCGCGTGGGCAGCGCGATGAAGGCCAACCAGTCGACCATCTCCGGTGGTGGTGCGGGCTCGTCCGGCGGGGCGGCGGGGCTCGGCCGGTCGGGGCTCGGCACCTCCGGGGGGCAGCGGCTTCCCACGTCCCCGCGCGAGCGCAAGCCCGCGCTCGCGGCGCTCGCGGTGCTGCTGATCCTGGGCGGCGCCCTCGCCAGCGCCTACCTCGTGATGGCGAGCGGCGAGCGGGTGTCGGCGATCCGCGTCGCGCAGCCGGTCGCGGCCGGGCAGCGGATCCCGGCGAGCGCCCTCGAAGAGGTCCAGATCGGCGACACCGGCATCCAGTACCTCGCCTGGACGGAGCGGGCGAAGGTGACCCGGCACATCGCGGCCGTCCCGCTGGTGAAGGGCGCGCTGCTGACCAACTCCATGATCAGCTCGCAGACCGCCGCGGAGAACGGGCGCGTCATCGTCGGGCTCGCGCTCAAGCCCGGCCAGATGCCCTCCGGCGACGTCGTCCAGGGCAGCCGCGTCACCCTGTACGCGGTCGGCGGCGGGCAGAACGGCGGCCCGCGCGCCGGGACCGTCCTCGCCCAGGACGCCGTCGTCATCGGGATCGGCGGCGGGAACGACGGCGGCGGCCCGACCCGGCTGCGCTCCGACCAGACCAGCGTGGACGTCGCCGTCCTCCCGGCGGACGCGGCGCAGGTGACGCAGGCGGCCTCCGCCGGGGCGGTCGCGATCGCGCTGATACCGCCCGGCACGAAGGTGGCCGCGCAGCCCAGGCAGCAGAACCCCGGCGGCGAGGTGGAGCCCGTCCCGGGCGGCGGCACACCGACGCCGGGCGGGCCGCAGGGCACGCAGGGCACGGGCGGTAACTGACGGTGGCACTCATCGCGCTCGCGGCCGACAAGGGGGCGCCGGGCGTCACGACTGCGGCGGTCGCGCTCGGCGCCGTGTGGCCCCGTCCCGTGCTGGTCGCCGAGTGCGACCAGGCGGGCGGCGACCTCGTGTACCGGCTGCCCGCGGCCCCGGCCGGCGGCAGCGGCGGGAGCGGCGGGGACGGCGACGGCGGCATGCTCAACCCGTCCCGCGGCCTGCTCAGCCTCGCCGCGACGGCCCGCCGCGGCCTGCGCCCCGACCAGATCGCCGAGCACTGCCAGCGGCTCGTCGGCGGGCTCGACGTGCTCGTCGGGATCACCAACGCCGAGCAGGCGCAGGCGATGACGTGGCTGTGGGGGCCGCTCGGCCGCGCGTTCGCCGGCCTCGCCCCGGTCGACGTGCTCGCCGACTGCGGACGGCTCGGCGCCGGCACCCCGCTGACCGAGCTGATGCGGGAGGCCGACATGGTCGTCCTGCTCACCCGCGCCACCCTCGAACAGGTCGCCCACCTGCGCGAACGCGTCAGCGCGCTGACCGAGGAGCTGCGCGGCGGCCCGCCGATCGGGGTCCTCGTGCTCGCCGACCCGCGCGACTTCCGGGGCTCGGTCGCCGAGGTCGACCGGATCATCGCGCGGGGCCGCGGGCAGGCCCCCGACCCGGCGCAGGGCCCGCCGCCGCCCGGCGTGAGCGTCCTCGGCGGCCTGGCGCTCGACCCGAAGGGCGCCGACCTGCTGTCCGGGCAGTGGGGCGGGCGGCTGGACCGGTCCCTGCTCATCCGGTCGGCGCGCGAGGTCGCCGCCGACCTCACCGCACGGCTCGCGTCGATGCCGCCGGGCGACGCGCCCGCGCAGGTCCCGGTCGGCGTGCGGCCCGAGGGGAGGCGCTAGATGGACCACGGGCTCGTCAAACGCCTCCGCCAGGAGGTCGGCGACCGGCTGGCGCAGCAGCGCCGGATGGACGCCGCGGCCGGCCTGCCGTCGATGTCCGGGGAGGACGAGCGGCAGTTCGCCCGCGCGCTCATCGGCCAGGTGCTGGAGGAGTTCGCGCGCGGCGAGATCACCTCCGGGCGGCGCCCGCCGAACGCCGAGGAGGAGGAGGCGCTCGCCGCCGGCGTGCACGCGGCGCTGTTCGGCGTCGGCCGGCTCCAGCCGCTGCTCGAAGACCCCGAGATCGAGAACATCGACATCAACGGCTGCGACCGCGTGTTCATCGGCTACGCCGACGGGCGCGAGGTGATGGGCGAGCCGGTCGCCGAGAGCGACGAGGAACTCGTCGAGCTGATCCAGATCCTCGCCGCCTACAGCGGCCTGTCGTCGCGGCCGTTCGACACCGCGAACCCGCAGCTCGACCTGCGCCTCCCGGACGGCTCGCGGCTGTCGGCCGTGATGGACGTGACCGTCCGTCCCTCGCTGTCGATCCGGCGTGCCCGCCTCGGCAAGGTGTTCCTCGCCGACCTGGTCGGCAACGGCACGTTCACGCAGGAGATCGGGCAGTTCCTCCGCGCCGCCGTGCTCGCCCGCAAGAACATCATGATCGCGGGCGCGACGAACGCGGGGAAGACCACGCTGCTGCGCGCGGTGGCCAACGAGATCCCGCCGCACGAGCGGCTCATCACGGTCGAGCGGGCCCTCGAACTCGGCCTGGACGCCTTCCCCGAACTGCACCCGAACTGCGTCGCGTTCGAGCAGCGCCTCCCGAACTCCGAGGGGCAGGGCGCGATCTCGATGGCGGAGCTGGTCCGCCGGTCGCTGCGCATGAACCCGTCCCGCGTGATCGTCGGCGAGGTGCTCGGCGACGAGATCGTCACGATGCTGAACGCGATGACGCAGGGCAACGACGGGTCGCTGTCGACGATCCACGCGAACTCGTCGGTCGAGGTCTTCAACCGCGTCGCGACGTACGCGATCCAGTCGCAGGAGCGGCTGCCGGTCGAGGCGACGCACATGCTGATCGCGGGCGCGATCGACTTCGTCGTGTTCATCGAGAAGCGCAACGACTACGCCTCCGGCGGGCGGCTGCGCCGCTACGTGGCGAGCGTCCGGGAGGTCACCGGCGTGGACGGGCGGGTCCTGTCCTCGGAGGTGTTCGCGCTCGGGACCGGCGGGTTCGCCGTCCCGTCCGCGCCGATCGCGTGCGCCGCCGAGCTGGCCGAGTACGGCTACGACCCGTCGGCGGGAGGCGCCTGGTGATGTACACGCCGGACGTCCTCCTCTCCATCGTCGCGGGAGCCGTGATCGGCGGCGGGCTCCTGCTGCTGGTCGTCGCGCTGCGCGGGCTGCCGGCCGGCGCCAGGCCCGCGCGCGGGCGCAGCCGCGAGGACCTGGTCCGCACCCTCACGACCCGCACCGCCGTGGCCGTCATCGCCGGCTTCGTCGTCCTGGTCGTGACGCGGTGGCCGATCGCCGCCGCCGGGACGGGCGCGCTCGTCCTCGCCTGGAACGGGCTCGCGGGCGGCGCCGCCGAGGAACGCAAGGGCATGGCGCGCCTGGAGGGCCTCGCCGGCTGGACGGAGTCGCTGCGCGACACGATCGCCGGCGCCGTCGGCCTCGAACAGGCCATCCCCGCCTCGCAGCGCGCCGCCGCGCCCGCCCTGCAGCAGCCGCTGCGGGGCCTCGTCGACCGGCTGCACACCCGTGTCCCGATGCCGGAGGCGCTGCGCCGGTTCGCCGACGACCTGGACGACCCGTCCGCCGACCTGGTGATCGCCGCGCTGATCCTGAACGCCAAGCTGCGCGGCCCCGGCCTGCGCGACATGCTGAGCGCGCTCGCGACCTCCGCCCGCGCCGAGCTGGACATGCGGCGCCGCGTCGAGGCCGACCGCCGCGCGACCCGGCGCAGCGTCCGCATCGTCGTCGCCGTCTCCGTCGGGACGGCCCTCGCCCTCGCCGTGTTCAACCACTCCTACGTCGAGCCGTACGACGACTTCCTCGGGCAGCTCGTCCTGTGCATCGTCGTCGCCCTGTACGGGGCCGCGTTCCTGTGGCTGCGCCGGCTGTCGCGGTACGAGCTGCCGGGACGGTTCCTCAGCGAGCCGCGCCGGACGGCCGAGCCGGGCGTGCCCGGCGAGGTGCCGAGCACGGTCGCCGGGTGGCAGGGCGGCCAGGCGCAGGAGCCGCCGCTGCGCGGACGCCACACCATGGACGCCGGAGGAGGCGGCGCGTCGTGAACGCAGCGATGATCGCGGGCGCCGTTGTCGGCCTCGGCCTGTACGCGCTCGTCCGGGCGCTGTTCCCGGCCCGCCCCGGCCTCGCCGCCCGGATGGCCGCGCTCGACGCCGCCCGCCGCCGCGACCTGGAGGAGCAGCAGCTCGGCCGGATGTCCCCGACCCTCGAACGGGTCGGCGGCATGCGCGCGCGGGTCGGCCGCGAGCTGGCCCGGTTCTGCGAGTCGCGCGGCTGGCGGCTGCGGTCGGTCCGCGCCGACCTCGCGATCACCGAGCGGTCGCTGGAGGCGTTCCTCGCCTCGAAGTTCCTGCTGCCCGCCGCGGCGCTGCTGTTCATCCCGCTGATCGTCGGCTACTTCACGCTGCTCGGGCTCGGCTCGTCCGTCGCCGTCCCCGCGTGGATCTGCGTGCTGTTCGCCGTGCTGTTCTTCTTCTTCCCCGACATGCAGCTGCGCCAGGAGGCGCAGGCCCGCCGGCAGGACTTCCGGCACGTCGTCGGCGCGTTCCTCGACCTCGTCTCGATGAACCTCGCGGGCGGGCGCGGCGTCCCCGAGGCGCTGATGACCGCGTCGAAGGTCGGCGAGGGCTGGGCCATGCACCGCATCCGGGACGCGCTGTCCAACGCCCGCATCACCGGGCAGACGCCCTGGCAGTCGCTCGGACGGCTCGGCGAGGAGCTCGACATCGCCGAGCTGCGCGACCTCGCCGGGGCGCTCGCGCTCGTGTCGGACGACGGCGCGCAGGTCCGCAAGTCGCTCGCCGCCCGCGCCGCGTCCATGCGCAGCCGGGAGCTGTCGGAGCTGGAGGGAAAGGCCGGCGAGCGCTCCCAGTCGATGCTCGTCGCGCAGCTGTTCCTCTGCGCCGGATTCCTGATCTTCCTCGCCTATCCGGCCCTGATGCGGGTGCTCGCGTCATGACTTCAGGGCTCGCCCCCGACCCCGTGGAGGTGTCCGAATGAATCCGCTCAACCCGTTCGACCATCCGTCCGTCCTCTACTGGCGCGCCATGCTCGGCGCCCGGATGGCGCGGCTGCGCGCGGAGGAGGAGCGTAGCCGCGGCGCGTCCGCGATCGAGTGGGCGATCATCACCGCGATCCTCGCGCTGATCGCGATCACGATCGGCGCGGTGATCCAGAAGAAGATCCAGGACAAGGCCAACAGCATCAACACGGGCTGACCCCCGATGCGGTTCCGGGAACGCGTCCGGTCCGACGCGGGCGCCTCGTCGATGGAGTGGGCGCTGCTCACCCCGATCCTCATCCTGGTGATGCTCGTCGTCGTGCAGTTCGCCATGGTCTTCCACGCCCGGCACGTCGCGCTCGCCGCGGCGCAGTCGGGCGCCCGCGTCGCGCGGACGTCGCCGGTCGGCGGCGGCTGGGAGGGCGCCGCGACCGCGAAGGCGGCCGGGTCCGTCCGGGAGATCGGCCCGGACCTGCTGAGCGGCCTCCAGGTGCGAGCGGGTGAGGAGAACGACGAACGGTGGGTGGAGGTCAGCGGCGAGGCCGTCCAGGTCGTCCCGTTCATGACGTTCCGCGTGTCGCAGCGTTCCCAGGGGCCGATCGAGTGCTTCCGCCCGGACGTCGGCGCGGGCACCGCCTGCCAGCAGGGGGCGGGGCCGTGAAAGACCGTGGCGCCCCGCGCGAGCGGGGCTCGATGTCGCTGGAGATGGTGCTGGTCACGCCCATCTTCATCGCGTTCCTGCTCTTCCTCGCGGGCGCCGGCCGCATGGTGGACGCCAAGAGCCAGATCGACGGCGCCGCGCGCGACGCCGCCCGCGCCGCGTCCATCGCCCGGAGCGCCGGGTCCGCGCAGAACCTCGCCGCCGACACCGCCGCCGCCGGGATGCGCGGCACCGAGTGGTGCTCGGGCGGCCCCAGCGTCCAGACCGACACGTCCGCGTGGGGGCCGGGCGGGAGCGTCGGCGTGACGGTCACCTGCGACGTCGACCTCGGTGACCTCGCGTTCATCGGGCTGCCCGGCAGCAAACGCCTCCAGGGCCACGCGATCGCGCCCGTCGACACCTTCACCAACCGGGGCACGGACCCGGGCGGCGCCGACGACCCGGGGGCCGCGCCATGACCGCCGAACGCGGTGACCGCGGCACGATCGCGATGTACACGGTGCTGTTCACGCCGATCGTCCTGCTGCTGGCCGGGCTTCTGGTGGACGGCGGTCTCGCCATCCACGCCCGGCAGCGCGCCGCCGACATGGCCGAGCAGGCGGCGCGAGCCGGCGCGAACCAGATCGACACGGCGGTCCTGCGGGAGACCGGCGAGCCCGTCCTCGACCCGGGCCGGGCCCGCGCGGCGGCGTGCGACCTGCTCGCCGCCTACCCCGACCGGGTCACCGCGTCCCAGTGCGATGCCGACGAGCAGGAGGTCGCGGTGACGGTGCGGATCAGTGTGCGGCCCCAGTTCCTCGGGATCATCCCGGGTTTCGGCGAGTTCCAGCTGACCTCCAGCGCGACCGCCCGCCCGGTCACCGGAGGAAATGGGCCGTGATCGAGCGCGAGAACAGATCTACGATGAGGGCGACCTCCGGGGAAACGGCAGGGACGCGATGGTGACGCGGCAGGGTCGGCGGACGCCCGTCCGGGTGAAGGCGCGCCGCAGCGCGGGCGACGTGCTGGCGGGGATCGGCGCGGTGGTCGCGCTGGCCGCGCTGATGGCCGGTGTCCCGTCCGCGCTGCTCATGGTGTTCGGGTCGCCGCTGCCGGACCACGTGCCGGCCGTGTCCGACCTGACGCAGAAGGTGGGGCCGGGGTCGCTGATCACGATCCTGGCGGCGCTGGTGTGGCTGGCCTGGCTGCAACTCGCGGCGTGCGTCGTCGTCGAGGTGTACGCGGGGGTGCGCGGGGTCGGCGTACCGGCGCGGGTCCCGCTCGCGGGCGGGACGCAGTCGCTCGTGCACCGGCTCGTCGTGGCCGCGCTGCTGCTGTTCACCGCCACCACCACGATCATGCCCGCGTTCTCCGGCGGCGGGCTGTCGCAGCGTCCGCCGGTGCAGGTGCAGATGGAGCCGCAGGCGGCGGGTTTCCAGCAGGTCCCGGCCGCGCCGGAGCATCCGGCCGCCGCCGAGCGGATCGCCGAGGACCTCAGCGCCAACCCCGCGCAGAAGGCCGCCACCACGAAGATCTACCGTGTGCAGCCGCCGGAGGGACGCCACCACGAGAGCCTCTGGGAGATCGCCGAGAAGTGCCTCGGCGAGGGTCGCCGCTACAAGGAGATCTACTCCCTCAACAAGAACCACATCCAGCCGGACGGGACGCGCCTGACGATCGCCAGCCTGATCCGTCCGGGCTGGATTCTGGAGATGCCGGCGGACGCCAAGGGCGCCAAGGTCATCCCCGCCAAGGACCTGCACGACTACTTCCGGTACGGGCACGCCGTCCCGGACAAGCCGGCACCGGCGCCCGACCCGAAGCCGCAGCAGCCGACCCAGCCTCCCGCCTCGCAGCCTCCCGCGTCCCAGCCCCCGGCCTCGCAGCCTCCCGCCTCGCAGCCCCCGGCGTCGCAGGCGCCGCCCGCCTCACCGGAGCCGTCCGCGCCGCAGACCCCGGCCCCCGAGCACAGCCAGCCCCCCGAGCACAGCCCCGCACCGGAACAGAGCCCCGCACCGGAACAGAGCAAGGCCCCCGAGCAGGGCGCGCCGCAGGAGGCGGAGCCCACGCACCCGCCGGCGCACGGTGACGGGCCGTCCAGCGAGATGGGCGGCGACGCCGGCAGCGGCGGCGCGCAGGTCCCCGGCAAGGGGCCCGCGCAGCACGAGGACACCGGTGCGACGTTCGACCTCGGCTGGCCGCAGGGCCTCGCCGCGGCGTCGCTGATCGCCGCCGGGCTGCTCGGCGTGCTCGGCAGGCGACGCCGCACCCAGCTGTGGAACCGCGCGTTCGGGCACATGGTCGTCCGGCCGGAGGGGGAGGCCGCCGAGGCGGAGCGGGCGCTGCGGATCGGCGCCGACGACGACGCGGCGAAACTCCTCGACCTCGGCCTGCGGCACATGTCGAAGTCCATGGCGGCGGGCGGCCGGGCCCTCCCCACCGTCTACGGCGTGCACCTCGGGCACGGCAGCCTCGACCTCTGGATCGCGCCCGCCGACCGGAACCCGCCCGCCCCCTGGCAGGCGTTCGACGACGGCCAGGTCTGGCGGCTGCGCGGCGACGCGCTGCCCATGCTGGAGGCGTCCGACCTCGGCGACGTCCTCGCCCCCTACCCGGGCCTGGTGTCGATCGGCACGAACGCCAACGGCCGCATCCTCGTCGACCTCGAGGCCGCGCACGGGCTGATCGCGCTGCGCGGCCCCGACGACGTGCGCCGCGCCGCGCTGTCCGCGGTCGCGCTGGAGCTCGCCACCAACCGCTGGTCCGACCACATGCGGATCACGCTCGTCGGTTTCGACGCGGGGCTCGGCGAGGGCCTCACCGAGATCGCCCCGGACCGGGTGCGGTCCGTCCCGACGCTCCAGGACGCGCTGCCGGAGCTGGAGGGGCGCAGCGAGGAGGTGCGGCAGGCGCTCGCCGCGTCCGGCGTCGACTCGGTGCTCACCGGACGCTGCCGCGGCGTGTTCGGCGAGGCGTGGATGCCGCACTACCTGATCATGGCGGACGCCCCGGACGAGCGGGAGGCCGACCGGCTCGTCGCGCTCGCCCGCACCGGCACCCGGATGGCCGCCGGCTACATCGTCCCCGGCGACGTGCAGGGCGCCACCTGGACGTGGGACGTCGACGCCGCCGGACGCCTCCAGGCCGGCGTGCTCGGCTTCGACGTCGACGCGCAACTCGTCCACGACGACGACTACCGGGGCGTGTTCGAGCTGTTCCGCACGGCCGGGCGGCTCGACTCCGTGGAGCTTCCCGGCCTGGACGGCGCGGAGCCGCCCGCCGCGCAGCGGGCCTCGGTCGACGTCCGGCTGCTCGGACCGATCGAGATCGAGGCGCCCGGGCCGATGGACGAGAGCCGCCGCGACCTGTGCACCGAGCTGCTGGTGTTCCTCGCCGCGCACCCGGAGGGCGTCCACCCGACGGTGCTGTCCGGCGCGATCTGGCCGCGCGGCGTCAGCGCTGGCGTCCGCGACGCGTGCGTGGCGCGCGTGTCGGACTGGCTCGGCCGGGACGCGCGGGGCCGCCCCAACCTGTACTACGACGACCGCGGCCGGATCAGGCTCGGCTCGGAGGTGCGGGTCGACATCGCCACGTTCCGCTGGATGGTGTGGCGCTCGGCGGCCGAGCCCGCGTCCGAGACCGCCTACATGGCCTACGCGCTGGACCTCGTCCGCGGCCCGCTGCTCGCCGACCGGCCCCGCGGCCGGTACGCGTGGCTGGCGAACCACGACCTGGAGTACGAGACGCCCGCGCGGATCATCGACGTCGCGCACCGGCTCGTCGTGCTGCGGCTGGACGAGGGCGACGCGCGCGGCGCGGTCGGCGCGGCCCGCGCCGGGCTGCGGCTCGCGCCGGGCGACGAGGGCCTGTGGCGCGACCTGCTCCGCGCGACCCACGCGACCGGCGACGTCGCGCAGGTGCAGGTGGTCGTGGACGAGCTGCGCGCCCGCAACGCCCGCGACCCGTTCCTCGACCGGCTCCAGCCCGAGACGGAGGCCCTGGTCGAGGAGCTGGTCCCCGACTGGCACAGCGTGGGGACGCGCTAGCGGTACAGGCCGGTGCCGCCGAGGGAGTAGCGGCCCGGCTGCGGGTGGACGCACAGCCCGGACGGACGGCCGCCGACCCAGATCCTCCGGACGACGCGTCCCGTCCGGGTGGAGACGGCGTAGACGAGCCCGGCGGGGTCGGCGAGCCACAGCGCCGTCCCGTCCGACGACACTCCGCCGGGGACGGGGGAGCCGCCGCCGGGCAGCGGCCAGCGGGACGCGACCCGCCGCGTCCGGAAGTCGACGGCGGCGACGCTGCCGCCGCCCACGACGAACAGCAGCCGCGCGTTCCGGCTGATCGCGAGACCGCGGGCGCCCGGCGCGGCCGGCACGAACCCGGGCGGGGCGGACCGCCGCGCGTCGACCAGCCACACGCCGCCCCTGGCCGCGTCCGCGACGTAGAACACGGCGCCGTCGGGCGAGAGCCGCAGATCGCCGGGCCGGGCCCCGTCCGGGAGCGGGATCGCCCGTGCGGCACGGCGGCCGGTGAGGTCGACGCGGGCCAGCGTCCCGGCGCCCGTGCACGTCGCGATCATGGACGTGCCCGCGGACGAGAAGTCGGCGTGGCCCGCCGAGCACGGCATGGGCACCGACGCCCGCAGCGCCATCGTGCGCGGGTCGCGGACGTCGACGCGCCGGTGTGCCAGGACGAGCGCGTCCCGCCCGTCCGGCGTGAAGTAGAGGCCGGTGAGACCGGCGACGCTGACCGGACGTCCGGGCTCCCCGCCGCGCGGCCTGACCGGGACGAGCAGGTCGTGCTCGCGGTCGACCGCCCAGAGCCGCCGCAGATCCCACGACGGCACGACCCGCGACGCCGCCGCCCCGGTGCTGAACCGCAGCGCGACCCGGACCGCGCCGGGGTCGACGACGTCGATGAGCCGGCCGTTCGCGACATAGATCCGCGGCGGCAGCTTGCGCGCGTGCGGTGCGATCATGCCGGGCCCGGTCCCTGCGTAGACGGGTCCGCCCGCCGGCGGCCCTGGGGCGGACGGCGGGCGCTTCGCGTCCGGCCGCGCGCGCAGGTAGGGCGCCGGCCCGCCCAGCCCCACCACCGGGTCGTCCGGGGACGGCTTCCCGGGCCGGTGGAACGGGACGGGCGATGTGCACCCGGCCAGCACGCCGGGCGCCATGGTGAGGGCCGCGGCGAACGGCAGCGCGGCGGCCCGTGGTCGTGCCCGCATCACGGCGGGCACGTTACCGAGTGGTGACGCCAGGTGTCCGGGCAATCACGAAACGTGTCGCCCGGCTAGTCGGACTTGCCGATGCCGATGCCGAACTCGCGGTAGGTGCGCTCCCAGAAGCCGTCCCGCAGCCAGGTGCGGGCCTCCTGGTAGGGGCGCAGGGAGGAGCCCAGCGCCTTTTCGGCCTCGATCAGCAGCTCCTTGTCGATGACGGGCGGCAGGATCGGGCCGGGCAGCAGGTCGCGGATGTTGTCCCGCCCCCGCTCGAAGATCCACTTCTGGGCGACGTGCTCGCCGATCTCCAGCATGTGGTCGCGGTCGGGGCCGAGCTTGCCGTCGGCCGGGGCGGTGGCGGAGTTCATCGACGCGGCCACCGTGGCGGGCGTCGCGGCGCCCGCCACCGGGACGGCGGCGCGGACGGCGGCGGGCACCGGCTTGACCGACGGCGGCTTGCCCGCGAACACCTGGGACGGGGACGGGACGGGGTTGGCCCGCTGCGCGGCGGCCGCGGCGTCCCGGACGGCGGCCGCGGAGCCCGGCGCGGGCACCGGCAGCACCTTGGCCTTGGTGAAGTAGGGGCGCAGGAAGTCGGCGGCCAGCACCTCGACCGTGTCGGACTCCCACACCAGCCATTCGGCCTGGTTGGAGCCGTGCGTCGGCTCGACGCCCCACAGGTGCACGCGGACGCCGTAGCGCTGCGCGGCCTCCACGGCGGGCAGCATGTCCTCGTCGCCGGCCAGCAGCACCGCGTCGGTGATGGCGCGGTGCCGGGCGAGGGCCTCCAGGTCGGCGCGGAGCTGCGCGTCCACGCCCTTCTGCTGGCCCTGCGCGTTCAGGTTGCCGAGGCGCAGCTTCACCAGCGGCAGGTTCGCGATGACGCGCTGGTCGACCGTCGGCTGCCGCTTCGGCGCGGCGTCGAACCAGTACACCCGCAGCAGTTCGCCGCGGCGCTGCTCGTCGGCGTGGTCGGTCAGCGCCTTGATCAGCTTCTCGGCGGCGACCCGGTACTCGCGCCGGGAACCGCAGCCGAGCAGCAGGGCCCCGGAGGCCGCGTAGAGATATCCCGCGTCGACGAAGATCGCGTATCGCGCGGGCTGGGGAACGTACTCCGAGGTGGCCATGGCCTTCCACCTTATTCGTGCGGAGCCCCGTGCTGGGCGCGAACCACGGTTACATGTCGCTTCGGGCGCGCGATCGAGCGGTCCGCGCCCTGGTCAGCGGGGCAGGCCGGCGGCCCGCCAGGCCCCCGGCCCGCGCGGCCGCAGCTCGCCCGCGAACGTGTCGCGGACGAGCCGGGAGCGGTCCGCCCAGCGGGACGGGCGGGCCGGGCCGTCGCCGTCCCGGGCCGCGGCGGCGGCCCGGGCGCGGGCGGTCAGCACGGCGACGAGCGCCGCGATCTCCTCCGGGCCCGGGTCGCCGCGGACGATCTGCAGGAACGGCTTCTGGTCAGCGGTCACGAAACCCGACCTCCTGGGCGTGTCCGGGGCAAGGCCAGCTCCGGAGGGACGGACCCCCTGAGCATCGCCCGGAAGCGATCACAGCGGGATGTTCCCATGCTTCTTCGGCGGCAGCGTCTTGCGCTTCTCGCGCAGCGCCCGCAGCGCCCGCACCACCTGCCCGCGCGTCTCCGACGGCTTGATCACGTTGTCGATGTAGCCGCGCTCGGCCGCGATGTAGGGGTTGGCGAGCGTGTCCTCGTACTCGGTGATCAGCTCGGCGCGGCGGGCGTCCGGGTCGTCCGCGGCGGCGAGGTCGCGCCGGTACAGGATGTTGACCGCGCCCTGCGCGCCCATGACCGCGATCTGCGCGGTCGGCCACGCCAGGTTGATGTCGGCGCCGAGGTGCTTGGACCCCATGACGTCGTAGGCGCCGCCGTAGGCCTTCCGGGTGATGATCGTGACGAGCGGGACGGTCGCCTCGGCGTAGGCGAACAGCAGCTTCGCGCCGCGCCGGATGATGCCGTTCCACTCCTGGTCGGTGCCGGGCAGGAAGCCGGGGACGTCCACGAACGTCAGCACCGGGACGTTGAACGCGTCGCAGGTGCGGACGAACCGGGCGGCCTTCTCGGACGCGTCGATGTCCAGCGTCCCGGCGAACTGCATCGGCTGGTTGGCGACGATGCCGACCGAGTGGCCCTCGACCCGGCCGAACCCGATGACGATGTTGGGCGCGAACTGCGCCTGGACCTCCAGGAACTCGCCGTCGTCCAGCACGTGCTCGATCACGGTGTGCATGTCGTAGGGCTGGTTCGGCGAGTCCGGGATGAGGGTGTCGAGCTCCTCGTCCAGCTCCGTCACGTCCACCGGCACCTCGAACGCCGGCGCGTCGGCGAGGTTGTTGGACGGCAGGTAGGACAGCAGCGCCTTGACGTACTCGATCGCGTCGTCCTCGTCCGACCCCTGGTAGTGGGCGACGCCGGACTTGGAGTTGTGCGAGTGCGCCCCGCCCAGCTCCTCCATCGTCACCTCCTCACCGGTGACCGTCTTGATCACGTCGGGCCCGGTGATGAACATGTGCGAGGTCTGGTCGACCATGACGATGAAGTCGGTGATCGCCGGCGAGTACACCGCGCCGCCCGCGCACGGCCCCATGACCAGCGAGATCTGCGGGATGACGCCGGAGGCGTGCACGTTGCGCTTGAAGATCTCCGCGTACAGGCCGAGGGCGACCACGCCCTCCTGGATCCGCGCGCCGCCGGAGTCGTTGATGCCGATCACCGGGCAGCCGGTCTTGACCGCGTGGTCCATGACCTTGACGATCTTCTCGCCGAACACCTCGCCGAGGGACCCGCCGGAGACGGTGAAGTCCTGGCTGAAGATCGCGACCGGGCGGCCGTCCACGGTGCCGTACCCGGTGACGACGCCGTCGCCGTAGGGCCGGTTCTTCTCCATCCCGAAGTTGGTGGAGCGGTGCCGGGCCATCTCGTCGAACTCGACGAACGAGCCGGGGTCGAGCAGCGCGTCGATCCGCTCCCGGGCCGTCATCTTGCCCTTGGCGTGCTGCTTCTCGACGGCGCGCGCCGAACCGGCGTTCACCGCCTCGTACCGGCGTCGCTCCAGGTCCGCGATCTTTCCCGCCGTGGTGTGGACGTCGTAGTCCACGGGGGGTTCAGGGGCTTCCATCGCCATGCCGGTCAGGGTAACCGGCCGCTGATCCGGCGAGTGCGGCCGGGTGCCGGTGACCGGGACGAACCCCGTCCCGGCCTGCCTCGTTAGGCTGGGCAGGGTGGCTACGAAGACGCGTGACACCTTCCGGCAGGACATGCCCGAACCGCTCCGCCGCGACGTCCGGCTGCTGGGCGCCATGCTCGGCGACGGCCTCGTGGAGTACGGCGGCCAGGGGCTCCTGGACGACGTCGAACGGCTCCGCCACGCGGTGATCGCCGCCCGCCGCGGCGAGACCGGCATCGACGAGGTCGCCGCGCTCGTCGACGGCTGGACGCTGGAGCGCGCCGGGCAGGTCGCTCGCGCCTTCACCGTCTACTTCCACCTGACGAACCTCGCCGAGGAGCACCACCGCATCCGCACGCTGCGGGAACGCGACACCGGCGACACCGTCCCCGGCTCCGTGGCCGCCGCGATCGAGGAGGTCCGCGCGTCCGGCGGCGGCCGCCTGGACGGCGTGGTCGACGGCCTGGAGTTCCGGCCCGTCTTCACCGCGCACCCGACCGAGGCGCGCCGCCGCGCCGTCGTCACCGCGATCCAGCGGATCAGCGACCTGCTGGCGCACCTGAACGACGCGCCCGGCGCGTCCGAGCGGGAGGAGACCGAGCGCCGCCTCCGCGAGGAGGTCGACCTCCTCTGGCGGACGGCCCTGCGCCGGCACACCCAGGTCGACCCGCTGGACGAGGTCCGCACCGCGATGGCCGCGTTCGACGAGACGATCTTCCGGGTCGTCCCGCACATCTACCGCTCCCTGGACCGCGCCCTGGAAGGCGGCGGGGACGGTGCCGGCACCGGCACCCGTCCGCCGAGGGCCCGCCCCTACCTGCGGTTCGGCAGCTGGATCGGCGGCGACCGCGACGGCAACCCGCACGTCACCGCGCAGGTCACCCGGGACGCCGTGATGATCCAGGCGGAGCACGTGCTGCGCGCCCTGGAGAACGCGTGCGCCCGGGTCGGCCGCGAGCTGACCGTCCACGAGACCACCACGCCCGCCTCGGAGGGCCTGCTGAACGTCCTGGCCGCCGCGCGCACCGCGCACCCCCGGCTGATCGGCGAGATCGGCAAGCGCTCGCCCGGCGAGCCGCACCGCCAGGTCCTGCTGCACGCGGCCGCACGCATCGCCGCGACCCGCGAGCGCGACGCCGACCTGGCCTACGCCTCGCCGGACGAACTGCTCGCCGACCTGCGCGCCGTCCAGGACTCCCTGGCCGGCGCCGGCGCCGTCCGGCAGGCGTACGGCCGCGTCCAGCAGCTCATCTGGCAGGTCGAGACGTTCGGGTTCCACCTCGCCGAGCTGGAGATCCGCCAGCACTCCGAACTGCACGAGCGCGCTCTCGCCGAACTCGGCGGCGACCGCTCCGCCATGACCGAGGAGATCCTCGAGACGCTGCGCGTCGTGGCCTGGATCCAGGGGCGCTTCGGGGTCCGCGCCTGCCACCGCTACATCGTCTCGTTCACCCGCTCCGCGGAGGACATCGCCAACGTGCACGCCCTCGCCGAGTCCCTCGGCGACGGCGCGCCCGTCCTGGACGTCATCCCGCTGTTCGAGACCGGCGAGGACCTGGAGCGCGCCCCGTCCGTCCTGGACGGGATGCTGGAGATCCCCGCCGTCCAGCGCCGCCTGGCCGACACCGGCCGCCGCCTGGAGGTCATGCTCGGCTACAGCGACTCCGCCAAGCAGCTCGGCCCGACCAGCGCGACCCTCCGCCTGTACGACACGCAGGAGGCCCTCGCCGCGTGGGCGGCCCGGCACGACATCACGCTGACGCTGTTCCACGGCCGCGGCGGCTCCCTCGGCCGCGGCGGCGGCCCCGCCAACCGCGCGATCCTCGCCCAGGCCCCCGGTTCGGTCGCGGGCCGCTTCAAGGTCACCGAGCAGGGCGAGGTGATCTTCGCCCGCTACGGCCACCGCGAGATCGCCCGCCGGCACGTCGACCAGGTCACCAGCGCGGTGCTGCTCGCCTCCACCGACGCCGTCCAGGCCCGGGCCCGCGAGGCCGCCGCCCGCTTCCGCCCGCTCGCCGACAAGATCAGCGACGCCGCGCGGGCCGCCTTCCGCGACCTCGTCGAGACCGAGGACTTCGCGGCCTGGTTCGCCCGGGTCAGCCCCCTCGAAGAGATCTCCGAACTCCGCATCGGCTCCCGCCCGGCGCGCCGCAAGGCCGCCCGCGGCCTGGAGGACCTGCGCGCCATCCCCTGGGTGTTCGCCTGGACGCAGACCCGCGTCAACCTCCCCGGCTGGTACGGCCTCGGCAGCGGCCTCGCCGCCGTCTCGGGCGACGGACGCGACCTCACCGAACTCCGCGAGGCCTACGAGGCGTGGCCGCTGTTCAACACGCTCCTCGACAACGCCGAGATGAGCCTGGCCAAGTCCGACCGGGCGATCGCCGAGCGCTACCTGGCCCTGGGCGAGCGCCCCGAACTCTCCGGGACCGTCCTGACCGAGTACGACCGCACCCGCCGCCTCGTCCTGGCGGTGACGGGCCACGAACGCCTCCTGGAGAACCGCCGCGTCCTCTCCCGGGCCGTCGAACTCCGCAACCCCTACGTGGACGCACTCTCCCACCTGCAACTACGAGCCCTGAAGGCCCTCAGAGCAGGCGTGGAGGACGAAGAGGAACGAGCCCACCTGGAAGACCTGCTCCTGCTCTCCGTCAACGGTGTGGCGGCCGGCCTCCAGAACACCGGCTGACCCCTAGGGCCAGTTGGGGCGGCGCTTCTCGGCGAAGGCGGCGATGCCCTCGCGGCGGTCGGCGGAGGACGCCGCGGTGCGCCAGGCGTTCTCCTCCAGGTCGAGCCCGGCGTCCAGGGCGACGCCGGCGCCCTGGCGGAGGGCGCGCTTGGCGGCGCGGACGGCGACGGGGGAGTTCTGCGCGATCACGCCGGCGAGGGCGAGGGCCTCCTCGCGGTCCGTCCCCGCGGGCACCTTCCGGTCGGCGAGGCCCAGTTCGAGGGCCTCCGCGACGTCCAGGCGGCGGCCGGTGAAGACCAGGTCGGCGGCCTTGCCGGGGCCGAGGCGGCGCAGCGCGAGCTGGGTTCCGCCGCCGCCCGGGACGAGGCCGACGCTCACCTCGGGGAGGCCGAACACGGCCGTCTCGTCCGCGACGATCAGGTCGGCGGACAGCGCGAACTCGCAGCCGCCGCCGAGCGCGTAGCCGTGCACGGCCGCGACGACCGGCTGCGGCAGGTTCAGCACGCCGCCGAACGCGGCGCGGAAGACCGGACGCTGCGCGAGGATCTCCGCGTCCGTCATCGCGTTGCGCTCCTTGAGGTCCGCGCCGACGCAGAAGGCCTTCTCGCCGGCCGCGCTCAGCACCACCGCGCGGACGGCCGCGTCCGCCGCGACCTCGGCGCACACGGCCGCGAGCCGCCGGGCCATCGCCGTCGACAGGGCGTTGAGCGCCTCGGGCCGGTCCAGCACGATCTCCGCGACATGCCCGTCGCGCCGCAGCGTCACACCATTCATAGAGCGCACCCTAACGACCGCGGCATGACTTCCCGGACGCCCGGCCCCAAGATCAGGGCGGCTTTGGGGTTGGATGGAGCGGTGGACTCAGCTTATGGGGATCTCGGACGGCCGCCGTTGCACGAGGGGGCGCTGCAGCGGGCGCTCGTCCGGGAGGGCGGGCTGTGGCGGGAGGTCCGGGTCGTGGACGAGACCGGCTCCACCAACGCCGACCTCGCGGCGCGGGCGCTGGAGGGGGCGCCGGAGGGGACGGTGCTGGTCACCGAGCTGCAGACGGCGGGCCGGGGCAGGCAGGGCCGGACGTGGACGGCGCCGCCGCGGTCCGGGCTGGCGTTCTCGGTGCTGCTGCGGCCCGCGGTGCCGGCGCCGCGGCTCGGGTGGGCTCCGCTGCTGACGGGCGTCTGCGTCGCCACCGCGGTCCGGAGGATGACCGCCTGGTCGCAGGCGGGCGAGCGGTTCCTCGGGAACGCCGCCGACGTGGCCGTGGACGCCCGGCTCAAATGGCCGAACGACGTGCTCGTCGGGGACCGGAAACTCGCCGGGATCCTCGCCGAGAAGGTCGAGGACGCCCTGGTGATCGGGGTCGGGCTGAACGTGGGGCTGCGGGAGGAGGAACTCCCGGTGCCGACCGCGACGTCCCTGGCGATCGAGGGCGCGCCGCTGAGCGACCGGGCGCCGCTGCTCCGCGCGATCCTGCGCGAGTTCGAGACCTGGTACCGGGAGTGGACCGCGCTGGACGGTGATCCGGAGACCAGCGGGCTCCGTACCGCCTACCGGGACCTCTGCGCGACGCTCGGACGCGAGGTCAGGGTGGAGTTGCCCGGCGCCGAGCGGCTGACCGGGACGGCACGGGACGTGGACGGGACGGGGCGCCTGGTGGTCACGGGGCGGGACGGGGACCGGGCGATCAGCGCCGGCGATGTGGTGCACGTTCGGTGAACCGGGAACGACGATCCGCGGTCCGCGCGTTGCACCGATTGCTGATCTGCGACGATATGTCCGGACAGGGAGTCACGACGCCACCGCCGCGGCCCATGGCGGCGGCGGACTGAGGGGCGGGAAATGGCGGCCGGATTGCCCGATCCGAAGGAGATCGAGGAGCTCCTCCTCGGCGGCGAGCTGCGGTACAACCGCGTCGAGGCCGTCCGGCTGTCCGGGGTCTCCCGGGACTTCGCCGGCCGGATCTGGCGGGCGTTCGGCTACCCGTCCATGCCGGACGACACGATCGCCTACACCGAGGGCGACGTCGCGGCGCTGGAGCGGCTCCGCCGGCTCGTCGACGACGGGATCCTGGACGAGGACGGCGTGATCCGCCTCGTCCGGGCCTTCGGGCAGACGATGACGCGGCTCGCGGAGTGGCAGGTCAACCTGCTCCGCAGCATGATCACCCAGGACCCGCACGACATGCCGTCCGCCGAGGCGGTCGACACCGTCGTGGACATCGCCGAGAAGCACATCGGCGAGTTCGAGCCGCTGGTCGTGCACGCGTGGCGGCGCCAGCTCGCCGCGGCGGGGACGCGGGCGCTGGCCGCGGCGGCGACCGGGGAGAACGGCGACCCGGCGACGCGGCCGCCGGCCACCGTCGGGTTCGCCGACATGGTGTCGTTCACGCAGGTCAGCCGGGAGCTGGAGGAGATCGAGCTGGCCCGGGTGGTGGAGTGGTTCGAGGAGACCGCCGCAGACATCATCGCCTCCTGCGGCGGCCGGCTGGTGAAGACGCTCGGCGACGAGGTGCTGTTCAGCGCGGAGACGCCGCAGGTCGGCGCGGAGATCGCGCTGAAGGTCGCGGCGGCGATCCAGGACGAGACCGAGGTCCCGGACGTGCGGGTCGGCGTCGCGTACGGGCCCGTCCTGCCGCTGATGGGCGACGTGTTCGGGACGACCGTGAACCTCGCCGCCCGGCTCACCTCGCTGGCCCGGCCCGGCTCCGTCGTGATCGACAGCGAGCTGGCCGCGCAGCTGGAGAAGGACCCCGCCTACGAGGTGACCCGGATCGTGCGGCGCCCGGTCCGCGGCCTCGGCATCGTCCAGCCGTACGTGCTGCGCCGCAAGCCGGGCTCCCCGCCGGCGCCCGGAGCGGAGCGGCCCTAGTAGACGCTGGGGCCGTCCTCGCCGGGAGAGTCGGTGAGGCGCTGCAGGTAGTTGGGCTCGCCGAGCGCCTCGACGAGGCTCAGCTCGGTCTCCAGGTAGTCGATGTGCTCTTCCTCGTCGGCGAGGATGTACTCGAAGAGGCGGGCAGAGGTGATGTCACCGCGCGAGCGCATGAGCTCGATGCCCGGACGGAGCCTGGCCACGGCCTCCATCTCGATCTCGAGGTCGGCCCTGAGCTGCTCGAAGATCGTCTGCCCGATCCGCAGCGTGCCGATCTTCTGGTAGTTCGGCAGCCCTTCCAGGAACAGGATCCGGTTGGTGAGCCGCTCCGCGTGCTTCATCTCGTCGAACGATTCGTCGCGGGTGTGCTTGGCGATGCGGGTGAAGCCCCAGTTCTCCTGCATCTTGGAGTGCAGGAAGTACTGGTTGATCGCCGTGAGTTCCGCGGTGAGCTGCTCGTTCAGCAGCGCGATGATGTCTCTGTCGCCTTCCATGGCCCCATGCTCGCATGTTGACCAAGGTGGTGACAGCACTGACCCCCGCACGGCGCGTGTCCGCCCCTGCGTCTCAGGGCGGGGCCGTGCGGGGCGGCCGGAAGCTCAGGCGGCGGTCTGTGGCGCGGCTCCCTCGGCGATGGTCACGGCGGCGATCGGTCCTTGGGGACCCACCGGCTCGGACGGCCCCACCGGTTCGGACGGCCCGGGCTCGGCGGCCGGGGACGGCTCCGGGACGGCGGTCAGCGCGAGCGGGCCGCCGGTCAGGGCGTCCGCCAGCTCGCCGGCGGTCCGGTACTGGCTGACCATGGTGTGGATGCGCTTGGTGCACATGCCGCAGCCGGGCTTGAAGCCGCATGCGGCCTTGACGGCCCTGGCGGTCGTGCAACCGCTTGCCATGCAGCCGTGAACGTCATCCTCGGTGATGGCGTTGCAGATGCAGACGTACATGCCGGTAGGAGACCTTCCGTGCGGCAGAAGCTGGCTCGGCGCACCCGACCTCGGACACTTAGGGCGCCCTTATTGAGGTTAGGCTCCCCTAACGTAGCTCACTTATGTCCGTTCTGGCCAGTGGCCTCCCAATCGGTGTGATCCATGCCCCACGGGGAAGGGCTCTGCGGAAGCGGCCGCCGGCCCCGCGCGGCATTCGACGCAGGGCCTGTCGCGGTCTGGACGGGAGGGCGGGACAAGTGGCACAGGTTTGGCCGGGCGACGCTTACCCCCTCGGGGCCCGGTTCGACGGCGCGGGAACGAACTTCGCCGTCTTCTCCGAGGTCGCGGAGCGGGTGGAGCTGTGCCTGTTCGACGGGCCGGCGGGCGACGGCGAAGAGACAAGGCTCCTGCTCCCGGAGGTGGACGCCTTCGTCTGGCACGGCTACCTGCCGGGGGTCATGCCCGGCCGGCGGTACGGCTACCGGGTGCACGGCCCGTACGAGCCCCGCGACGGGCTTCGCTGCAACCCGGCGAAGCTGCTCCTCGACCCGTACGCGCAGGCCGTCGAGGGCGCCGTCGACTGGGACGAGTCGTGCTTCGGGTACGAATTCGGCGACCCGTGGTCGCGCAACGACGCCGATTCGGCGCCCCACACGATGCGTTCGGTGGTCGTCAGCCCGTACTTCGACTGGGGGGACGACCGTCCGCCGCGGATCCCCTACCACGAGACGGTGATCTACGAAGCGCACGTCAAGGGCCTCACCGCCCGGCATCCGGACGTCCCGCCCGCGCTGCGCGGCACCTACGCCGGCCTCGCCCACCCGGTGATAACCGATCACCTGCGCTCGATCGGGGTGACGGCCGTGGAGTTGATGCCGGTCCACCAGTTCGTCCACGACGACGCGCTGACGAGCCGCGGCCTGCGCAACTACTGGGGCTACAACACGATCGGGTTCTTCGCGCCGCACAACGAGTACGCCTCGTCCGGGCAGCGGGGCGAGCAGGTGCTGGAGTTCAAGGCGATGGTGAAGGCGCTGCACGAGGCGGGCATGGAGGTGATCCTGGACGTCGTCTACAACCACACCGCCGAGGGCAACCACCTCGGGCCGACGCTGTCGCTCCGGGGCATCGACAACGCCTCGTACTACCGGCTCGCCGACGACGACCCCCGCTACTACACCGACACCACGGGCACCGGCAACAGCCTGCTGATGCGCAGCCCGCACGTGCTCCAGATGATCATGGATTCGCTGCGGTACTGGGTCACCGAGATGCACGTGGACGGGTTCCGCTTCGACCTCGCGGCGACGCTGGCCCGCGAGCTGCACGCGGTGGACCGGCTGTCGGCGTTCTTCGACCTCGTCCAGCAGGACCCGGTGGTCTCGCAGGTGAAGCTGATCGCCGAGCCGTGGGACGTCGGGGAGGGCGGCTACCAGGTCGGCAACTTCCCGCCGCTGTGGACGGAGTGGAACGGCAAGTACCGCGACACCGTCCGCGACTACTGGCGCGGGCAGCCGGGCTCGATGCCCGACTTCGCCTCCCGGCTGACGGGCTCGTCCGACCTGTACGCCGACGACGGCCGCCGCCCGAACGCCTCGATCAACTTCGTGACCTGCCACGACGGGTTCACGCTCAACGACCTCGTCTCCTACGACGGCAAGCACAACGAGGCGAACGGGGAGAACAACCGGGACGGAAGCGACGACAACCGGTCGTGGAACTGCGGGCACGAGGGCCCGACGGACGACCTGGACATCCTCGCCCTCCGCGAACGGCAGAAACGCAACTTCCTGACCACGCTGTTCCTCTCGCAGGGTGTCCCGATGCTGCTGCACGGCGACGAGATAGGCCGGACCCAGGGCGGCAACAACAACGCCTACTGCCAGGACGCCGAGCTCTCGTGGGTCGACTGGACGGGCCTGCGCGACGACACGTTCTTCGACGAGCGCGGACCGCTGCTCGACTTCGTCCGGCGCCTGGCCGCGCTGCGCACCGAGCACCCCGCCTTCCGGCGGCGGCGGTTCTTCCTCGGCGACCAGCGGACGAAACGCGCCCGCAAGGCCGCGCGGCGCATGGGCGAGGCCGAAGCGGAGGCCGAGGAGCTGCCCGACCTGGTCTGGTTCACGCCCGGCGGGCAGGAGATGGCCGACCGGGACTGGTCGGCCGGCTTCAACAAGTCGCTGAACGTGTTCCTGAACGGCGACGCGATCTGCGAGCCCGACCGGCGCGGGCGGCAGGTCCGGGACGACTCGTTCCTGCTGCTGTTCAACGCGCACGACGGCGACCTGCAGTTCACCCTGCCGCCCGCCGTCTACGGGCAGATGTGGATCAAGATGCTCGACACCGCCGACCCGCTGCTCGCCGAGGAGGAGTCGCCCGTCGTGAAGGCCCGCGAGAACGTCCCGGTCGGCGCCCGCTCGATCCAGGTCCTGCGCCGGGTCTGAGGAAGCGGCCACGCGACGCATGAACGACGCCATGTACGCCGAACCCGCCCCAGACGAACCGCTCCCCGCCGCCCCCTCAGAGGAGACCGTGTCCGAGGATCACAGCACCGAAAAGGACAGGGCCGAGCGGACCACGGCCGAAGAGATCGTTCCCGCCGGCGACGCCCTCGCGGCGCCGCCGTCGGGCACCTACCGCCTCCAGCTCCGCGGGACGTCCGAGGGCCGCTTCGGGTTCGCCGACGCCGCCGCGCTCGCGCCCTACCTGGCGTCCCTCGGCGTGTCCCACGTCTACCTGTCGCCGGTCCTGCGGGCCGCGCCCGGATCCACGCACGGCTACGACGTCGTCGACCACTCCCGGCTCTCGGAGGAGCTCGGCGGGCCGGAGGCGTTCGGCGCGATGGCGACCCGGTTCCGCGCGCACGGCCTGCGGGTGCTGGTCGACGTCGTGCCGAACCACATGGCGATCCCGGAACCGCGCGAGCTGAACCTTCCGCTCGCGGACGTCCTCGAGGCCGGGCGGGGCTCGACGTTCGCGAAGTGGTTCGACATCGACTGGGACGCGGGCGGCGGCCGGGTCGTCCTGCCCGGCGAGGGCGAGCCCAATTACCGGCGGTTCTTCGACATATCCGGGCTGATCGGGCTCCGGCAGGAGGACCCGGAGGTCTTCAAGCGCACGCACGGCCTGCTGCTCGGCCTGGTCGAGCAGGGCCTCGTGGACGGCCTGCGCATCGATCATCCGGACGGGCTCGCCGACCCGCGCGGGTATCTGCGCCGGCTGGCGGAGGCCGCGCCGGACCGCTGGCTCCTCGTCGAGAAGATCACCGAGGGCGAGGAGCGGCTGCCGCCGGACTGGCCTTGCGCGGGCACCACCGGCTACGACTCGCTCGGCATGATCGGCGGGCTGTTCGTAGATCCGGCCGGGGAGAAACCGCTCACCGATTACTACGTGTCGCTGACGGGCAATCCGGCCGAGTTCGAGGATGTCGAGCGTGAGGCCCGCCTGCACGCGGCCACGCACGGCCTCAAGCCCGAGATGGACCGGCTCTTGCGCGTCCTCCACCGGGTCGTGGGCGAACGTCGTCCCGGCCTGGAGAGGGCTCTCGTCGAGTTGCTCGTCGCCATGCCCGTCTATCGCGCCTATGTCGTGCCAGGTGAGGACGCGCCACAGCAGGCCGTGGACGTCATCAGCGACGCGGCGGACCGTGCGAGTGCCCATCTGCCGGAAGAAGCGCACGCTGACCTGGAGACCGTCGTAGACCTTGCCCTGGGACGTGGTGAGCGCACCGACGCCGAGTTCATCGTGCGGTTCCAGCAGACGTCGGCGCCGCTCGCGGCCAAGGGCGTGGAGGACACGGCGTTCTACCGGTGGAACCGTATGGCCGCGCTGAACGAGGTGGGCGGCGCACCGGGGCGGTTCTCCGTCAGCCCGGAGGACTTTCACGCGCACTGCATACGGCTCGCCCGCGATTGGCCCCTGACGATGACGACGCTGTCCACGCACGACACCAAACGTGAGGAGGACGTACGGGCCTGGCTGTCCGTGCTGGCCGAACTGCCGGGCGAGTGGGCGGAAGCAGTGGATCGGTGGCGGACGTGGGGTTCCACCCCATCGCCCTTGGAGCCAGATCTCGAATACCTGCTCTGGCAGACGCTCGTCGGCGCCTGGCCGATCACCCGTCCCCGCCTGGAGGAGTTCCTCACCAAGGCGATGCGCGAGGCCAAGACCCGCACCTCTTGGGTTGAGCAAGACGCTGACTACGAAGAAGCCGTTCTCGCGTATGCGCGGGACGTCCTGGCCGACGCCGACCTCATCACCGACATGACGTCGTTCGTCGCCAAGCTGGCCCCCTATGCGCGCGTCAACACGCTTGGGCAGAAGCTCGTCCAGCTGGCGATGCCCGGCGTCCCGGACGTCTACCAGGGCTGCGAGCTGACCGGTCTGGCGCTGGTCGACCCCGACAACCGGCGTCCGGTCGACTACGGGCGGCGCCGCGAGCACCTCGCACGGCTTGACACGGGGCGGCAGCCGAAGGAGGTCGACGACGAGAAGCTGCTGGTCACGTCGCGGACGCTGCGGTTGCGCCGGGCGCATCCGCAGTGGTTCGGGCCCGGCTCCCGGCACGAGCCGGTCGCGGCACGCGGCCCCGCCGCCGATCATCTGGTCGGGTTCGCCCGGGGAGACGCGGTCGCGCTCGCGACCCGGCTGCCCGTGGGGCTGGAACGCCGGGGCGGCTGGGGCGGCACGAGGGTGGACGTCCGCCATCAGGGCTGGCGGGACGCCCTGACCGGCTGCACGCACATGGGCCCGATCCTGGACGCGGGCCGCGTCTTCGAGCATCTGCCCGTCGCGCTGCTCGTCCCCAGGGAGATCGATAGGTGAGCACCCGTTTCGCGGTGTGGGCGCCGGCCGCCGAACGCGTCGATGTCGTGGCCGCCGGCACGAAGTACCCCATGGAAGCGCAGCCTTCCGGCTGGTGGGAGGCCCGTGTCTCTGACGCTGGCCACGGGACGGACTACGGCTTCGTCTTGGACGGCGCTGAGGAAGTGCTGCCCGACCCCCGGTCGCCCTGGCAGCCGAATGGGGTGCATGGCCAGAGCCGTGTCTACGACCACGACCGGTTCGCCTGGACGGATCAGCTCTGGCACGGGCGCCCGCTCGCTGGAAGCGTCCTATACGAGATGCATGTCGGCACGTTCACGCAGGAAGGGACGTTCGACGCCGCGGTCGAACGCCTCGACCATCTGGTGGCGCTCGGGATAGACGCTGTGGAGTTGCTGCCGGTCGCGTCCTTTCCCGGCCGGCATGGGTGGGGGTACGACGGCGTCCACCTTTGGGCGCCGCATGAGCCGTACGGCGGTCCAGACGGGTTGAAGCGATTCGTGGACGCCGCCCACGCGCGCGGCCTGGCCGTCATCCTGGACGTCGTCTACAACCACATCGGGCCGGACGGGAATTGCCTCAAGAACTTCGGCCCGTACTTCACCAGCGCCCATGCCACACCCTGGGGCGACGCCGTGAACTTCGACCAGGAGGGCTCGGACGAGGTCCGCGCGTTCGTCGTGCAGAACGTGCTGATGTGGTTGCGCCACTACCACTTCGACGGGCTGCGGCTCGACGCCGTCCACGCCATCACCGACCACAGCGCCGTGCACCTCCTCGAAGAAATGAGACGTGCGGTGGCCGCCGAATCCGCTCACCTGGGGCGCGACCTCTTTCTCATCGCCGAATCGGACCTGAACGATCCGCGTCTGGTGACGTCCACGGAGGCAGGGGGTTACGGCCTGGACGCGCAGTGGAGCGACGACTTCCACCACGCTCTGCATGCGGCCCTTACCGGTGAGAGACAGGGCTACTACTGCGACTTCGGTTCACTGGAAACGCTGAAGAAGGCGCTTACCCGAGTCTTCGTCCACGACGGGACCATGTCCACTTACCGTGGGCGGCGCCACGGGCGTCCGGTGAACGTCCGGGAAACGTCCGCACACCGTTTTCTCGGCTTTCTCCAGAACCACGACCAAGTCGGCAACCGGGCCTCGGGCGAGCGTATCGGCGCTCTCTTGCCGTCCCCAGGGCTGCTCAAAGTCGGGGCGGCGCTGCTCCTTCTCTCGCCGTTCACGCCGATGCTCTTCATGGGCGAGGAGTGGGGCGCGTCCACCCCGTGGTGCTACTTCACCGACCACCAGGATCCCGAGCTCGCGCGGGCCGTCAGCGACGGGCGCCGGCGGGAGTTCGCGCGGCACGGCTGGGCGGGCCCGGTTCCCGATCCACAGGCTGTGGAAACCTTCCGCCGCTCCGTCCTCGACTGGGCGGAGCCGGACGATCCGCACCACGCCGACCTGCTCGAATGGCACCGCGCCCTGATCTCGCTGCGGCGGTCCACGCCCGAGCTGAACGACCCCCGGCTGACCGCGACGCGGGTCGAGGTGGACGAGAAGACGGGGCGCTGGCTGACGATGCGGCGCGGCGGCGTCTGCGTGGCGGCGAACCTCGGCGGCGTCCCCGCCGTCCTTCCGGCCGCGCCTCCCGGCGGACGTCCCCGGCTGCTGCTGGCGTCGGATCCGGCAATTCATCTTGAGACAGACGACCTCGGCGATTCCGAAACGGCCGCGCTGGAGCTGCCGGCGGCCTCGGTCGCGGTTTTTCGCTGACCCGCGGACACGCGTAATGCGACATGGACCCGGGTACTGCCGTATATGTCGTGTTCGAGGATGTACTACGAGTTGCAAACCGCAGGTCAAGAGCGCGGAGGCAGCCCGGTAATGGTCAAGAATGGTCATACGATCGGTTCATGACCTCAGTACTGCTCGCCGAGGACGACACGTCCATCTCCGAGCCTCTCGCCCGCGCGCTGCGTCGCGAGGGGTACACCGTCGAAGTAAGCCCGGACGGCCCGCAGGCGCTGGAGCGGGCGCTCGGCGGCGGTGTGGACCTGATCGTCCTTGATCTCGGCCTTCCCGAGCTGGACGGCCTTGAGGTGGCCCGCAGGGTGCGGGCCGAGGGGCACGGCGTGCCCATCCTGATCCTGACCGCCCGGGCCGACGAGGTCGACACCGTCGTCGGGCTGGACGCGGGTGCCGACGACTACGTGACCAAGCCGTTCCGGCTGGCCGAGCTGCTCGCGCGGGTGCGGGCGCTGCTGCGCCGGGGCAGCACCGAGACCCCGATCGTCCAGGGGGTGCGGATCGACGCCGAGTCGCGCCGCGCCTGGATGGGCGAGCAGGAGCTCCAGCTGACCACCAAGGAGTTCGACCTGCTGCGCGTGCTCGTCCGCGACGCCGGCAAGGTCGTGACCCGCGAACAGATCATGCGCGAGGTGTGGGACACCAACTGGTGGGGTTCCACGAAGACCCTCGACATGCACATTTCCTGGCTGCGCCGCAAGCTCGGCGACGACGCCGGCAGTCCCCGCTACATCACCACGGTGCGGGGCGTCGGCTTCCGGTTCGAGCGCGGCGACTAGCACCGGCCGCCGCGGCCGTGCGGGACGACCGGGGGCCTTCCCGAGAGGCCCCCGGCGAGTGTCGCGCGGTCTGCGGCCACACCCTCGAAGGAGCCCTGATGAGGCGCCGACTCCTCCTGTCGACGCTCGCGGTGGCGGTGGTCGCGATACTCCTGCTCGGCATACCCCTCGCCTACGCCGCCCACAAGCTCGTCTACGAGGAGGCCGGCCGGTCGCTCGACCGGGAGGCGTCCTCCATCGCCGGCAGCGTCGGCTACAGCCTGGAGAAGCCGCAACCCGTCACCGGCGCGGTCATCGCCCGCGAATACCCGGGCCGGCGCGTCTCCGTCACCCTGCCGGACGGCCGCGCCATCACCGCGGGGCCGCCGCCCCACGGCCACGCCCTCAGCGCCACCGCGACGCACGGCGCGGTCAGGGTGCGGGTGTCGCGCCCGGTGTCGCAGGTCCGCGACGCCGCGCTGCGGCTGATCATGCTGATCGCCGCCCTCGCGCTGCTCGGCGTCGCCGTCACCGTCGGCCTGGCGATGGTTCAGGCCCGCAGGTTCATGCTGCCGCTCCAGGAACTGGCCGAGACCGCCGACCGGCTCGGCAGCGGCAACGCCCGGCCGCGGCCCCGCCGCTACGGCATCCCGGAGATCGACCAGGTCGCCGAGGTGCTGGACCGCAGCGCCGTCCGCATCACCGACCTGGTGGTCGCCGGCCGCCAGTTCGCGACCGACGCCAGCCACCAGCTCCGCACACCGCTGACCGCGCTGTCGATGAGGCTGGAGGAGATGATCGAGGCCGCCGACTACCCCGACGTCGTCCGCGAGGAGGGCGCCGCGGCCGTCGCGCAGGCCGAGCGGCTCGTCGCGGTCGTCGAGCAGCTCCTCGCCCGCGCCCGGCACGACCCGACCGGCGGCGCCGTCCCGTCCCCGATCGACGAGGTCATCACCCAGCAGGTCAAGGAGTGGCGGCCGAGCTTCCGCAAGGTCGGCCGGGACGTCCGCATCATCGGCGAGCAGGGCCTCGTCGGACTGACCAATCCCGAGGGCCTCTCCCAGATCGTCGCGACCCTGCTGGAGAACTCGCTGGCGCACGGCGCCGGCACCGTCACCATCCACACCAAACCGGGCGCCGGTTCGGTCGTGGTCGAGATCGGCGACGAGGGCGCCGGGATCCCGCCCGAGCTGGAGCCCCGCATCTTCGACCGCAGCGTCAGCGGAGCCCACGGCACCGGCCTCGGCCTCTACCTCGCCCGCTCCCTGGCCGTCGTCGACGGCGGACGCCTGGAACTCCTCCAGTCGCGGCCCGCCGTCTTCGGCGTCTTCCTCCGCGAGGCCGCCGAGGCGCGCCTTGCCACCGAACGAGTCGTGATGGGACCCGCCTGACCCGGCGACGGCCCCCGGCGCCGGAGGGGGCGGTTCAGAGCTCGGCGTAGTCCTCGGCGGTGCGGGCGTCCAGGGGACGGGCCGCCCGGGGAGCGCGGGCGTGGCGGCCGCCGGCGCGGTGGGCGCCCGGACCGGCGGGGGCCTCGGGCAGGCCGGACGCGGGGTCAACGCTCGGGGCGCTCGCCGGCAGGAAGACCCACTTCTTGTACGACCAGAAGCGGAACAGCGTCGCCACGCCGGTGCCGATGATCAGCGCGATGTTGTAGAAGACGGCGCCGTCCAGCCCGAGGACGTAGTGCGAGAAGCCGATGAACAGCTCGGTGATCACCAGCCCGACGCCGTTCAGCGCGAAGAACAGCACGTACTCGCGGCCGAGGCCGGTGCGGTCGCGGTGCCGGAACGTCCAGTAGCGGTTCGCCAGGTACGAGAACGTCGTCGCGATGATCGTGGCGACCGCGTTGGAGGTGAGGGGCCCCACCCCCATCCCGGTGTGCAGGCCGTTTCCGATCACGATCGTGATGACGAACGCGATCGCGCCCACACTGCCGAACTTGGCCAGTTCTCGCACGAGGTGCGCGAACCGCCGATGGAGAATGGCGACCAGGCTCACGAAGGGGAACCGTCCTTCCGGACTGCGTCTGTACGCCACGGCCGACGGCGCGGCGGCTGATGTGGAGGCATCACGAGAATAGACGCCCGTGGCCGCGGGAGCGTCGCAACATGAACGTTTCCCGCTCTCCGACCGTTCCTGCCCATCGCCGAGATCCCCACACTCCTTCGATGTCCGAGACGCGAGGTTCGTTCGCGCCGGGCGGCCGATAGCCTTCTGACGTGACAGTTCAGCGTCCTTCGAGGGGGGAGGGCCCCCCACGCCCCGCGGACCGGCCCCGCCGGGCGGACACGCCGGTCGTCGGGATGGCGGGCGGCGGCCAGCTGGCCCGGATGACCCAGCAGGCCGCGATCGCGCTCGGCGTGTCGCTGCGCGTCCTCGCCGGGGCGCCGGACGAGTCGGCGGCCAAGGTCGTGTCGGACGTGCGGCTGGGAGACGACCGCTCCCGCGACGATCTGCTGGCCTTCGCCAAGGGCTGCGACGTGGTGACGTTCGACCACGAGCACGTCCCGGGCCCGCACATCCGGGAGCTGGAGGCGTCGGGCGTCCCCTGCCGTCCGGGCGCGGCGGCCCTGGCCCACGCCCAGGACAAGCTGGTCATGCGGGAGCGGCTCAGCGCCCTCGGCGTCCCGTGCCCCGCGTTCGCGCACGTGCCGGCGTCCGCGCCGGCGGCGTTCCTGGAGGCGTTCGGCCGCGAGCACGGCTGGCCGCTGGTGCTGAAGGCCACCCGAGGCGGCTACGACGGCAAGGGCGTCTGGATCGTGGACGGGCCGTCCGACCGGGCGGAGCGGCTGCAGGCGGAGGGCGTCGACCTGATCGTCGAGGAGCACGTCCCGTTCCGGCGGGAGCTGGCCGCGCTCGTCGCGCGCTCCCCGTACGGGCAGGGCGCCGCGTACCCGGTCGTGGAGACCGTCCAGGAGGACGGGATCTGCACCGAGGTCATCGCGCCCGCACCGGGCCTCCCGGAGGACGTCGCCGCCGAGGCGCAGAGCCTCGCGCTCCGGATCGCCGACGAGCTCGGCGTCGTCGGGCTCCTGGCGGTCGAGCTCTTCGAGACCGACGGCGGGATCCTCGTGAACGAGCTGGCCATGCGCCCGCACAACTCCGGGCACTGGACGATCGAGGGCTCCCGCACCTCGCAGTTCGAGCAGCACCTCCGGGCCGTCCTCGACCTGCCGCTCGGCTCCACCGAGCCCACCGCCCCGTACACGGTCATGGCCAACGTGCTCGGCGGCGACGACCCGGACGTCTACTCCCGCTACATCCACGTGATGGCCCACGACCCGGCCGTCAAGGTGCACATGTACGGCAAGGAGTCGCGTCCGGGACGCAAGATCGGCCACGTGACCGCGCTCGGGGCCGACCTCGCCGACGTCCGCGAACGGGCCCGGCACGCCGCCGACTACCTGCGGTGGGGGCCGTCGATGGAGGACAGGGCGATGGGGGAGAAGAAGTGAGCGATCCGGTCGTCGGCGTCGTGATGGGCAGCGACTCGGACTGGCCCGTCATGGAGGGCGCCGCGCAGGCGCTCGCCGAGTTCGGCGTCCCGTACGAGGCCGACGTCGTGTCCGCGCACCGCATGCCGCACGACATGATCGCCTACGGGGAGGGCGCGGCGGCCCGCGGCCTCCGCGTGATCATCGCGGGGGCGGGCGGCGCGGCGCACCTGCCCGGCATGCTCGCGTCGGTGACGCCGCTGCCGGTGATCGGCGTCCCGGTCCCGCTGAAGTACCTGGACGGCATGGACTCGCTGCTCTCGATCGTCCAGATGCCCGCCGGCGTCCCGGTCGCCACGGTGGCGGTCGGCGCGGCCCGCAACGCCGGGCTGCTGGCGGTGCGCGTCCTGGCCGCCTCCGATGAGGAGCTGCAGGCCAGGATGACGGCCTTCCAGCAGGACCTCTACGGCCAGGCCAAGGCGAAGGGCGCGCGACTCCGCGACAGGCTCTGAGCCTCGCTCAGCCGCGCCGGGCCCACTCGACGGCGGGGCAGCGGTCCATGACGACGTCGAGCCCGGCGTCCCGCGCGCGCCGCGCCGCCGCCTCGTCGATCACCCGCAGCGGCAGCCACACGGCCTTCGCGCCGGCCGCGATCGCCTCGTCCACCACCTGCCCGGCCTGCTCGGCGCGCCGGTACACGCCCACCACGTCCACCTTGCCGGGAATGTCGGCGAGCGACGCGTACCCCTGCTCGCCGAGCACCGTCTCCGCCGCCGGATGGACGGGGACGATCCGCTTCCCGCGCCGCTGCAGCAGCCGCGCCTGGTTGTGGACCTCGCGGTCGGGATTGTCACCGAGCCCGACGAACGCCCACGTCCCGGACTCGTTCAGCAGCCGCCGGATCACGTCCTGGTCGGCGAATTCATCGGTCATGTCCACTTCATCGGTCATGTCCACGACAACGGCTTCTGCGATCTCCTGCTTCCCGGCCGGGCTCAGGGACGTCCGAGCGCCCGGTAGTTCCAGCCGGCCGCGCGCCACCGCTCGGGGTCGAGGGCGTTGCGTCCGTCCACGATGTTGCGTTCCGCGACGACCTCGGCGAGCGCGTACGGGTCCATGCCCCGGAACTCCGCCCACTCGGTCAGCAGCAGGACGACGTGCGCGTCCTGGGCGGCCGACAGCGTCGACTCGCCGTACTCCAGGGCCGGCTGGGCGCGCCGGGCGTTCGGCATGGCCTGCGGGTCGTACACGGTCACCTTGGCGCCCTGCCCCCTGATGGACGCGGCCACGTCCAGCGCGGGGGAGTCGCGGACGTCGTCGGAGTTGGGCTTGAACGCGGCGCCGAGGACGCCGACCGTCCGTCCGGCGAACGAGCCGCCGAGCAGCTGCCGGGCGAGGTCCACCATCCGGATCCGCCGCCGGATGTTGATCTCGTCGACCTCGCGGAGGAAGGTCAGCGCCTGGTCGGCGCCGAGTTCGCCGGCCCGGGCCATGAACGCCCGGATGTCCTTCGGCAGGCAGCCGCCGCCGAAGCCGAGCCCCGGGCCGAGGAACTTGCCGCCGATCCGGTCGTCGTAGGACAGCGCTTCGGAGAGCTTCGTCACATCGGCGTGCGCCGCCTCGCAGACCTCCGCCATCGCGTTGATGAAGGAGATCTTGGTGGCCAGGAAGGCGTTGGCCGACACCTTCACGAGCTCCGCGGTCGGATAGTCGGCGGTGATGAACGGAGTCCCCTCCGAGATCATCGTCCGGTAGACCTCGCGGAGCACCTTCTCGGCGTGCTCGGCGGCGCCCTGCTCGGCGGGCAGCCCGGCGACGATCCGGTCCGGGTGCAGGGTGTCCTGGACGGCGAACCCCTCGCGCAGGAACTCCGGATTCCAGGCCAGCACGGCATCGCCGCCGACCGGCGCGATCTTCGCCAGGGTCTCGGCCAGCCGCGCGGCCGTCCCGACCGGCACCGTGGACTTGCCCACGACCAGGCAGGGCCGGCGCAGCAGCGGCGCCAGCGTCACGGTCGCGTCGTCGACATAGCTCAGGTCGGCGGCGTACTCCCCGGACTTCTGCGGGGTGCCGACGCACAGGAAGTGGACGTCCCCGAACTCGGCGGCCTCCTCGTAGGACGTCGTGAACCGCAGCCGTCCGGTCTCCAGCCCCCGGCGCAGCACAGGCTCCAGCCCCGGCTCGTAGAAGGGCAGGTCGCCGGCCGACAGCCGGGCGATCCGCTCCGTGTCCACGTCGAGCCCGAGGACCTCGAATCCCAGGTCGGCCATGCACGCCGCGTGGGTGGCGCCCAGGTAACCGGTTCCGATGACCGTCAGCCGGTGGGTCAAGACTTGCTCCCTTCGCTCCGCCGACGCCGCCTTGATGGACAACTGCCCACTACGGGCGCGTATCTGCAACGTCCGCTGGTCCTACTGACGGGTAGCATCTGCGGCATGAGTTCTGATTTTCCCACGTACGCGCCGTCGGAGGAGCATGAGCTGCTGCGGCGTACGGTGCGTGAGCTGGCCGATGCCAAGATCGCTCCTTTCGCGGCGGTGGTGGACGAGGAGTCCCGGTTCCCGCAGGAGGCGTTGG
>NZ_JAXCEJ010000029.1:0-98236 GCF_041463665.1 Actinomadura chokoriensis | reverse complement strand
AATCAACCGGCCCTCACCGAACAACACCTCAATCTGCGCACGCTCACCGAGCGTAAGACGACGTCCTGGCACAACAAGATCCTTCCAGAAGGACCTCGTTGCAACAGACACTAGAAACCGCCGTGCTCATACCAACGACTCGCCGCAAGTCAACGCATCGGGTGAACCTAGGCGGCGAGCTTGCGGGCGACGTCCTCCTCGATGAGGTCGGCGTTGATCATCGCGGCGGCCATCGAACCGGCCGACGCCGCCACGATGACCTGGCCCGCGGGGAAGACGACGTTGCCCGCCGCCCACACGCCGGGGACGCTGGTCCGCGAGGATGCGCGCCGGCTGCCAGGTTTGACAAACTTCTTTGCCGAACCTGCAATGGAGGCATGGAGACGACCGAGGACGTCCTCGCCGAAGTCGGGCCGAGGCTCAGGAGGCTGCGGCAGGAACGCGACATCACCCTCACCGCGCTCGCCGAGGCCACCGGCATCTCGGTGAGCACGCTGTCGCGGCTGGAGTCGGGCAAGCGCCGGCCGAGCCTCGAGCTGCTGCTGCCGCTCGCGCGGGCGCACGGGGTCCCGCTGGACGAGCTGGTCGGCGCCCCGGAGGTCGGCGACCCGCGGATCAGGCCGCGCCCGCGCAAGATGCACGACATGACCGTGCTGCCGCTGACCAGGCGTCCGGGCGGGGTCCAGGCGTTCAAGATGATCGTCCCGGTGCGCCGGTGGACGGGCGAGACGCAGACCCACGAGGGCTACGACTGGCTGTACGTCCTGAACGGTCGGCTGCGGCTGCATCTCGCCGGCCGCGACCTGATCCTGGAGCCGGGCGAGGCCGCCGAGTTCGACACCCGGCTGCCGCACTGGTTCAGCGGCGAGGGCGGGCCGGCCGAGATCCTCAGCCTGTTCGGGCCGCAGGGGGAGCGGATGCACCTGCGCGCCAAGCCCCGACAGAAGTGACATAACTTGGTTATCCGTGCAGACCGCCCAACCTCCCCAGGAATGCCCGGAACGCCCGAAAGCCGCCCCCATGGCTTGGGTGCTGTGGAGCGTCGGCGTACTGGCGTACGCGGTCGCGGTCCTGCACCGGACGTCGTTCGGCGTCGTCGGCCTGGACGCCGTCCACCGCTTCGACGCGTCCGCCGGGATCCTCGCGTCGTTCACCGTCCTGCAACTGCTCGTCTACGCGGGCCTGCAGATCCCCGTCGGGTTGCTGCTCGACCGCGTCGGCCCCCGCTGGATGGTCGCGGGCGGCGCGCTCCTCATGGCCGCCGGGCAGGCGCTCATGGCCGTCTCCACCGGCATCGGGACGGCCGTCGCCGCCCGCGTCATGGTCGGCGCGGGCGACGCCATGACGTTCATCAGCGTCCTCGGCATCGTCGCGACCTGGTTCCCCGGACGGTACGTCCCCGTCGTGACGCAGCTCACCGGCCAGCTCGGGCAGCTCGGCCAGGTGCTCAGCGCGATCCCGCTCGTCGCCCTCCTGCACGGCCCCGGCTGGGGCACCGCGTTCGGGTCGGCCGCCGCCCTCGGCGTCCTCATGGCGGTGGTCGCGATCGCCGTGCTGCGGGACGGGCCGGGCCGCGCCGACGTCCCGACGCTCCGCGAAACGGGCACCAACCTCGTCGAGGCGTGGCGCCACCCCGGGACCCGCCTCGGCCTCTGGTCCCACTTCGTGACGCAGTTCTCGTCCAACACGTTCGCGCTGATGTGGGGCTACCCGTACCTGGTGTCGGGGCAGGGCATGCGCCCGGCCGCCGCGTCCACCCTGCTGACGCTGTTCGTGCTGGTCAACGTCGTGTCCGGGCCGTTCATCGGCCGGCTCGTCGCCCGCTACCCGCTGCGCCGGTCGTGGCTCGTCCTCGGCATCGTCGGGCTCAACGTGGCGGCCTGGGCTCTCGTCCTCGCCTGGCCGCCGCCCGCCCCCGCCTGGCTGCTGGTCGTGCTCGTCCTGTGCGTCGCGCCCGGCGGCCCCGGCTCGATGATCGGCTTCGACTACGCCCGGACGTTCAACCCGCCCGGACGCCAGGGCACCGCGACCGGCATCGTCAACGTGGGCGGCTTCGTCGCCTCCCTCGTCACGATCCTGCTGATCGGCCTCGTCCTGGACGCCCTGTCGCCCGACGGCGAGTTCACGCCTGGAGCGTTCCGAGCCGCATGGACCGTCCAGATCGGCATCTGGGCGATCGGCGTCACGGGCGTCCTGCGGTCCCGCGCCCTGGCCCGCCGCCACATCGGCCTGCCCACGCGCCGCCGGCCCCGCAGTTGACCTCCGGGGCCGGCGCCCGGCTCAACCGCGCAACTCCAGCGTGCAGCACTTGGGACCGCCACCCGCCTTGCGCAGCTCGGACAGGTCGACCGGAACGGGCTCGTACCCATGCGTCTCCAGCGTCCGGATCAACCCGGTCGCCTCGGCGTTGATGACGACGTTGCGCCCGTCGCACACCGCGTTCAATCCGAGCACCGCCGCGTCTTCCTCGGTCGCGAGGACGGCGTCCGGGAACAGCCTCTCCAGCACCGCCCGGCTGCCCGGCGAGAACGCGGCGGGGTAGTAGGCGACGTTCCCGCCGCCCAGCGGGAACAGTGCCGTGTCCAGGTGGTAGAAGCGCGGGTCGACGAGCCGGAGCGTCACGACGGGACGCCCGAGGAACTCCTGGGCCTCCTGGTGGGCCGCGATGTCCGTCCGGAACCCCGTCCCCGCCAGGATCACATCGTCGAGCGTGAGGAAGTCACCCTCGCCCTCGTTCGTGTGCTGGGCGTCCAGCACCTCCGCGAACCCGTTCTCCCGCATCCACTTCACATACGCGGGCCCTTCCGCATGCCGCTCCGGATGCGTGAACTTGGCCCCGTACACCCGCCCCCCGACCACCAGCGCACCGTTCGCCGCGAACACCATGTCGGGCAGCCCCACGACCGGATCGATCAGGCTCACCTCATGCCCGAGCGAGAGATACGCGGCCCGCAGGCTCTCCCACTGCTCGACGGCCTTCGCCGCGTCGGCCCCGGCCGCCGGTTCCATCCAGGGGTTGATCGCGTAGGTCACGGCGAAGTGCTCGGGACGGCACATCAGGAAGTGCCGCCGCAGCGCGGTCCGCTCGACGGCGCTCGGCTCCATTGCCGGCAGGACGGTCATAGGTGTCTCCAGGGACATCCGGAAGGGGGGATCGACTGATCGAAAGCCTAGGAACGAAGCTCTCGCGATCCAATGCGTCAATCTTGCTCTGACCTGGCATTTCGTTGCGTCTTTCCGCCTTGCGCACGCTATTCGTTGCGCCGTCCGCGCACCTCCAGGACTTGCGTCCACCACACCGTCTTGCCGCCCGCCGCCGGATGCCAGCCCCACCTGTCGGCGCATCCGGCGACCACGGCCATGCCCCGGTGCCCCTCATCGGTGTCGGACGCGGCCATGAGCTGGGGAAACCCTGGCTCCGGGTCGGTCACGTCCACGCGCAGCCGCCCGTCCATCACCCGGACCCGCACCTTGACCACGCCGCCGACCCGCAGCTCCTCCCGCACGTGCCGGACGGAGTTGGTGACGACCTCCGAGGTCAGCAGCTCCGCCACATCGATGTCGGCCTCCGCGACGCCCCACCCGGTAAGCGCGCCCCGCACGGCCCTCCGCGCCGCCCCCGGCGTCCGCATCTCCAGCGGCCACGCATACGTCCGCGCGGCCTGGCTCGCCCGCGTGATCCCGCCGCGCCGCAGCGGGACCCTCAGCCGACCGTCCATGGGCTTCGACCTCCGTTGTCTCGTCTCCTCGGAAGCGGGACGCGAATGTCCCGCGTAACTCAGTGAAACCGTGCGCGCACGGAACGAGAAAGGCGACAATGGAGGCGTTGGAGGGACACAAGTCCGCCCTGTCTCCCCGGTCGAAGGGTGCCCCCCATGGCTGATCAGCCGCGCCCCCAATGGGCCGTCCGTCTCGAAACCGAACGCCGTGCCCGTGGATGGGGCCCGTTCAAGGCGGCCCGCCGCCTCTACGCCGCCGCCGGAATCGACCATCCCGACCCGAGCCAGGTCAAGAACCTGTCCCGGCAGATCAACCGCCACGAGAAGGGCGAGGTCTTCCCCGCCGACTGGGGCTCCGCCTACGCCACCGCGTTCGGAATGGCGAAAAAGGACCTGTTCGGACAGGAATCGACTGATCAGGCCCCGGGTACCGTAAACCCGAGCCCTATTCCCGACGATGGGGACAATGTGAAACGCCGCGCCGCACTCCAGTTGATCGCCGCGCTCGGCACCGGGGCGGCCGTCCCACCGGGTGCCCTGGAAGAGATCCTTTCCGGCATCGATCGCGCCACCGGTCGAACCGTCGACGTGGACGAGTGGGAACACACGGTCCATGAGTACGGCCAGAAAGTCATGGTCCGGCCGACCGGGGCGCTGATCGGCGACCTCACCGCCGACATCATCGCTGTGGGACGACTGCTCGACCGGCCACGTTCCCCGCGCGATCAGGCAGGTCTTCTTCGAGTGAGTGGGGGGCTATCCGGCCTTTTGGCGATCGAGTTGGGTGACGCCGGTGAGCAGCGTTCCGCTCGGATCACCTGGGGTACCGCTCGCCGTGCCGCCGACGCGTCCGGTGATCGTGATCTCCAGGTGTGGACGCGTGGAAGGGCGGCACAGGACGCGTTCTGGGCGGGACGGCCACAAGAGGTGGTCGTCGCCCTGATCGACGAGGCCATAAACCTGGCAGGCGGAACTCCCTCTGCCGGATTGGCCCGGGCGTATGCCGCCCGCGCCTATCTGGCGGCGGACCGGGGAGACGATCGCGCGGCGATCGCTTCCCTGAACAAGGTCAAGGAAATGGCGGGGCGGTTGCCCGATGGAACGCAGACTGTCCTCGCCTTCCGCGAGAGCCAGCTTCGCTGGGCGGAGTCGTACGTCCTGACACGCACCGGGCGTTCTCAGGCAGCGGCGGTGCTCGAACGAGCGATCGCCTGCTACCCGCCTGGCTCGGCCGTGCCGATCAAGAACCTGTCGCTGATGCGGGCCGAGGCGCTCGTCCGCGCCCGGGAGGTGGACGCGGGCCTGCAAGAGGCCATAACGGCACTTCAGAGACACCCTGATTTCTCGGCTGCTGGTACGGGGACACTGGCAGCCCACGTACTGGCCGCCCTCCCCGACGAAGCGCGAAAGCTACCGGCAGCACGAGAGCTACGCGCCCTCACATCCGCCTGAGCACAGCCCCACGCCTGATCAGGTGCGGAAAAGGTCTTTTCGGGCGGGGTGTCGACTGTCAGCCCCGGATATGTAACCCGAGCCGTGGATCCGAGGATGGGGACGATCACGTGAAACGCCGCGCCGCACTTCAACTGATCGCCGCCCTCGGTGCCGGAGCGACCGTCCCGCCGGGTGCCCTGGAAGAGATCCTCGCCGGGATCGATCGCGCCGTTGACCGGCCGGTCGACGTGGACGAGTGGGAGAGCGCGGTACGCGAGTACGGCTTCCTGATCAACCGGCAGCCGGTCGGCTCACTGATCAACGACCTGACCGCCGACATCATCGGTATCGGCGCACTCCTCAAACGCGACAACGCGCAGCGGACCGACCTCCTCCGCATCAGCGCCGGCCTGTCCGCGCTCCTGGCCATCGAGTTCGGTGACATCGGAAACCGGAGAGGCGCCCGCCTGACGTGGGGCACGGCCCGCCGAGCCGCCGATGCGTCCGGCGATCGGGACCTGAAGGTATGGGTGCGGGCGAGGGAAGCCGAAGAGGCATTCTGGTTCGGGCTTTCACCGCAGGAGATCGGTGCCCGCACCACGGAGGCCATAAGAATCTCCGGCGGGATACCCAACAGCGGTCTTCCAAGGGCCTACGCGGTGCGTGCCAGCCTTGCGGCAGAGCGCGGCGACGAGGCCACCTCCCGCACGACGATGCACGAACTCTCGGATGTTTTCGAGGGCCTGCCCGACTCAGTGACGAGTGACCCCGCCACCTTCGGATGGAACGAAGCGCGCTTCCGCTGGAACGAGGCGTACGTCTACACCCTGCTCGGCGGGCCCCGTGCGCGGCAGGCGGTGGACGGCGCCCTGGCGCTGTACCCGCCCGGCACTCTGGGCCCGGTGGCCAACCTCAGAGTGATCGACGGGATGGGCATGATCGCTGGCCGAGAGGTCGACATGGGGCTCGACCACACCCTGGCGGCCCTTCAAGAGCTGCCACTCAGCCCGGCCCGACGGCGCATGACCGGCCAGATCCTCCGCACCCTCCCAGAAGAGGCGCGAGCACTCCCGGCAGCACGAGAATTGCGAATCCTCACGTCCGCCTGAGCACGGCGCGGCGGCTATCGGACCAAGGATCGCGGAATAGCATGGAATCGAACGTGAGTGGTCACGCTGTTCGCCAGGTGGTGATGGGGACACGCTGCGGACTTGCGGGCTATGGCCGGTCGAGGAGGGCGGTTAGTTGCAGACGTAGGGCCAGGCGCGTTCGGGGAGACGACAGGTCGAGCGGGGTTACCTCGGTCATGCGGCGAAGGCGGTGGCGGAGGGTGTTGGGGTGGACGGCGAGGGAGTCGGCGGTGCCTTTCGGGTCGCCGTAGTGGTCCAGCCAGGCGGCGAGGGTCGGGAGGAACGCCGTGCCGTGTGCCTCGTCGTGTGCTTTCAGCGCGGCTAGTGGGCCGCCGAGTAGGCCCGTCTCGATGCGGACGGCTTTCCGGGCGCGTTCGACGATGACCGCGTCCCAGGCGTCCTCCAGCAGGAGCAGGCCGGGGGGCAGGCGGCCGGACGTGACGAGGGCGTCCAGTTCGATGGCCTCGGCACGGGAGCGGGGCAGTTCGGCGGGGGAGCGGGCCGGGCCGCCCGCCGCCGCGTACAGCGTGGGGTCGTGCGCGCGGACTCCGGCGAGGACGGTGCGCAGCCAGGGCACCGACCCGGCCTCGCGGCCCGCGCCGGTCAGCACGGCGAAGAGCGCGCCGTCCAGGTCGGTGAGGAGGGGGCGGTGCCAGCCGAAACGGTGCGTGATCGCCTCCCAGAGGTCGAGGCGGCTGTGGATGTCGCCGGGCTCGCCGCCGCCCAGGATCACGGCCCGGCACGGCGGCTCCGCCGGGACCGGGGTGCCGTCCCGCAGCGCGGTGCGCAGCTGGTCGGCCGACACGCGGCGCGTGACGCCCGCCTCCGCGCGCAGGCGCAGCAGGTGCAGGGCGACGACGGAGGCGAGGTCGGTGAGCCGGTGGACGCGGTCCTGCGGGATCGGCGTCCGCGCGACCACCCAGATCGAGCCGAGCCACTCGCCTCCGGCGCGCACCGGGATGACGAGCCGGGGCAGCATCTCGTCCGGTCCGGCCGGGACGAGGATCGGCTCGGACGAGCGCGCCAGCTTGCGGAACACGCCGCAGGCGCGGAGGTGGGCGATGACCTGCGGCGGCACCCGGCGGCCGACGATCGTGGAGACGCGGGCGGGGTCGGTGGTGTCCTGGCGGCCCGAGTAGGCGAGGACGCGGCTGCGGGCGTCTTCGAGGGTGACCGGGGCGTCGGCGATCTCGGCGGCGGTGTCGGCGAGGGCGAACAGGTCGTCGTGGGTGCCGGTCGGCTGCGGCGCGTAGGCGCGGTCGATGGCGCCGCGCACCAGCCAGACGACGTGCGTCCAGGACGTGTCGGGCTGAAGTTCGATCAGGGCGGGCCGCAGCCGCCGTCCCGCGCGGGCGACCTCGGGCGCGCCCGCGAGGGGCGCCTTCAGGACGACGCCGCTCGCGCCGGCCGCGTCCGCGCGTTCGAGAAGGGCCACGGCGGCGTCCGGGCCGGTCACGCCGACGCCGAGGACGATCTCGCCCGCCTGACCGGCCGCCTCACCCGGCTCGGCCAGCACGACGTCGTGCACCTGCGCGTCCGGGCCGTCCTCGACCATGCGGAGCAGGCCCAGGGACTCGACGAGGTCGGTGACGGTGATCATCCGGTGGTTCCTCGCTGACGGTTGTGCTCATCACACTATGCGAGCCGATCTGATTGGCCGAACGCGACAGAGCCCCAGGGGCGCGGGCGGCGCACCATCGAAGTGACGCGGATAACGAGGAGAGGAGTTGCAATGGCTGCGACGCCGCGCCGGGTCGCCGTCGTGGGGGCCGGCATGGTCGGGCTGTCCACGGCCTGGTTCCTTCAGGAACACGGCGCCGAAGTGACGGTGTTCGACCGCCGGGACGTCGCCGCGGGCGCGTCCTGGGGCAACGCCGGTTGGCTGACCCCCGGTCTCGCGACCCCGCTGCCCGAGCCGGCCGTCCTCTCCTACGGCGTGCGGGCGGTGCTCAGCCCGTCCTCCCCGGTCTACGTCCCGCCGAGCGCGAACCCGCGGCTGCTGCGGTTCCTCGCCGGGTTCGCGCGCCACAGCACGGCGGCGAGGTGGCGGCGCGCGATGGAGTCGCTGGTGCCGATCAACGGCCGGGCGCTGCCGAGCTTCGACGCGCTGCTGGACGGCGGCGTCAAGGCGGAGACCAACGAGGCGGGGTCCTTCGTCGCCGCGTACCGGACGGCGGGGGAGCGGCGCGTCCTGCTGGAGGAGATCGAGCACATCCGCGCCGCCGGTCAGGAACTGGAGTACGAGGCCCTGACCGGCGACGAGGCCCGCCTGCTGGTTCCCGCCCTCTCGGACGAGATCGGCGCCGCGATCGTGCTGCGCGGCCAGCGGTTCGTCGACCCGGGCGCGTTCGTGCACGCGCTCGCCGACTCCGTCCGCCACCGGGGCGGCAAGATCCGGACGGGAGCGGAGGTCACCGACATCGGCCACCAGCGGGGCAGCGTCTCCGTCCGCACCACGGGCAGCGACTCCGAGAAGTTCGACACGGTCGTCCTCGCGAGCGGCGTGTGGCTCGGCGACCTCGCCCGGGCGTTCGGCGTCCACTCCCTCGTCCAGGCGGGCCGCGGCTACAGCTTCAGCGTGCCGATGGACCGCGTCCCGGACGGCCCCGTCTACTTCCCCGCGCAGCGCGTCGCCTGCACGCCGCTCGGGGACCGGCTCCGCGTCGCCGGGATGATGGAGTTCCGCAGTCCCGGGGCCCCGCTCGACCCGCGGCGCGTCAAGGCGATCGTCGAGGCGGCCCGCCCGCTGCTGCGCGGCGCCGACCTCGACGCCCGCGAGGACGAGTGGGTCGGCTCGCGGCCCTGCACCCGCGACGGCCTCCCGCTGATCGGGGCGACCCGCTCGCCGCGCGTGTTCGTCGCCGGCGGCCACGGCATGTGGGGCATCACGCTCGGCCCGGCCACCGGCCGCCTGCTCGCCGAGCAGATCGTCACCGGCTGCCGGCCGCGGGAACTGGACCCGTTCGACCCGCTCCGCTGACGACTGGGGGATTTTGCCGGTTTCGTCCGGGAGGGCGCGCTACCGTCACGTGATGATCCAGAACCCCGTGACGGGAGGGACGCCGATGGACCCGGGCGCGGTGACCGACGAGGCGCGCACGACCATGCCGCTGACCCGGGCCCAGCGTGTCCTGGCCGGGGTCGGCGGCCTGTTCTTCGCGGGCCTCGCCGGCCTGGGCGGGTACGGCTCGTTCGCGTCCGTCCGGGACGTCGCCGAGCCCTGGTTCGGCGGCGAGGCGTGGATCGTCCCGGCCGGGGTCGACCTCGGCATCCTCGCCCTCGTCTCCGTCGCGCTGCTCCTGGAATGGCTGGCCATGCCGATGCCGGCCCTACGCTGGACGGCGTTCGCGTTCACCGCCGCCACCGTCTGGCTGAACGTCTCGGCCGCCCAGGGCGACGCCACCGGGATGGTCATGCACGCCGCCATGCCGATTCTGTTCATCACGTTCATCGAGGCCGTCCGGCACGCGATCCGCCGCCGCGCCGGGATCGCCGCCGGGACCGTCCGCGAAGGCGTCCCCGTCGCCCGCTGGCTCCTGGCACCGTTCTCGACGTTCCGCCTGTGGCGCCGCATGGTCCTGTGGCAGATCACGTCCTACCCGCACGCCCTCCGGGCCGAGCAACGCCGCCGCCACGCCCTTGCCCTCCTGCACGACCACTACGGCCGCAAATGGAAGACCAGGGCCCCCGCCGACGTCGTGTGGATGCTCACAGACGGCGTCATGCTCGACCAGGCCCTCGCCCGCGTCACCGACCTGACGGCCCCGGCGCCCGCGCCCCCGCCTCCAGCCTCGCCGCAACCCCAGGCCCCACCGCAGCCTCAGGCCCCGCCGAAGCCGAAGCCGAGGAAGCCGAGCGTCCCGCGCAGCGTGGCGACCGACAACGAGGCCCGCGCCCTCTCCATCATCGACGCCGAACCGGACATCACCGGCGCCGAACTGGGCCGCCGCCTGAACATCAGCGCCCGCCAGGGCCAACGCCTCCTGAGCCGCCTGTCCAGCCCCGCCCCGACGTCCTGACGCGTCACGTTCTCGCCGGCGGGGAACTCGGACATCACCTGACCAGCCGCGGCACCGACGACCAGGGCCGGGCCCCCGCTCGGGACGGGGGCGCGGCCGCCGGCCGCCCGCCTCAGAGGTTGATCATGTGGCCGGCCAGACCGTGCACGGCTTCCTTCATGGCCTCGCCCAGGGTCGGGTGGGCGTGGACGTTGCGGGCGACCTCGTTGACCGTCAGGTCCCACTGCTGGGCCAGGGTCAGTTCGGGCAGCAGCTCGGTGACCTCGGGGCCGATCATGTGGGCGCCGAGGATCTCGCCGTACTTGGCGTCGCTGATCACCTTGACGAAGCCCTCGCCCTCGCCCATGCCGAGCGCCTTGCCGTTGGCGCTGTAGGGGAATTTGGCGGTCTTGACGTCGAAGCCCTGCTCCTTGGCCTGCGCCTCGGTGTAGCCGAACGAGGCGACCTGCGGCTGGCAGTAGGTGGCGCGGGGGATCATGATGTAGTCGAGCTCCATCGTCTCGGCGTCCGCGATGGTCTCGGCCGCGACGATGCCCATGGCCTCGGCGGCGTGCGCGAGCATCAGCTTGGCGGTCACGTCCCCGATGGCGAAGATGTGCGGGACGGACGTGCGGCAGCGGCCGTCCACGTCGATCGCGCCCCGGTCGGTGAGCTGCACGCCGGTCTTCTCCAGGCCGTAGCCGTCCACGTTCGGCTGGAAACCGATGGCCTGCAGCACCTTGTCGGCCTCGATGACCTGCTGGGCGCCGTCCTTGCCGGTGACGGTGACCTTGACCTTCTCGCCGGAGTCGTCGATGGCGTCGACGCGGGTGGAGGTGAGGACGTCCACGCCGAGCTTGCGGTACCGCTTGGCCAGCTCCTTCGACACGTCGGCGTCCTCGTTCGGGACCATCCGGTCGAGGAACTCGACGATCGTGACCTTCACCCCGTAGTTGTGCAGGACGTAGGCGAACTCGACGCCGATCGCGCCCGCGCCGGCGATCACGATGCTCTCCGGCAACTCCGAGCTGAGGATCTGCTCCTCGTAGGTGACGACCCGCTCCGACAACGACGTCCCCGGGAGCAGCTTGGTGTGGGCGCCCGCCGCGATGATGCAGTTGTCGAACGTCACGGTGTCGGACGAGCCGTCCTGCCTGGAGACCTGCAAAGTGTTCGGATCGGTGAACGTGCCGCGCCCGTCATAGGACGTGATCTTGTTCTTCTTCATCAGGAACTGGACGCCCTTGACGAGCTTGTCCGACACCTGGCGGCTGCGCTCGAAGGCGACGCCGTAGTCGAAGGTCACCCGCCCCTCGACGTTGATCCCGAAGGTCTGCTGCTCGTGCGTGAAGATGTGCGCCAGCTCCGCGTTGCGCAGCAGCGCCTTCGACGGGATGCAGCCGACGTTGAGGCACACCCCGCCCCAGTACCTCTCCTCGATGATGGCCGTCTTCAGTCCGAGCTGTGCCGACCGGATCGCGGCGACATATCCACCCGGGCCCGCGCCGAGGACCACGACGTCAAAGTGTTCGCTCATATCAATGGACGATATTCGCCGCGGACAGGTGTTCGCATCCCGGACCGGCACGCCGCCCCGGCGAGGGGGCGCGTCACGTAGTGTTAGGGTTTCGGACGGCCTTCCGCCGGTGAACATTCGCGGGAGGCACGTCGAGAGCATGCGGGCGGCGCGCCGAGCGGCGCGAGCCCGGACCGTCCCGGCCGCGTAGCCCGGCGGTGCATCCCAGCAGCGGCGTCGCGCGGTAAGAGATCGCGCCGGTCGCCGGTCGTCGCCCACCCGGATCGAGTGGAGGAGTCGCGGAGTGAGGATCCCGAAGCGCGTCAACACCGTCCTGGACTGGGTGGAACAGCATTTTGTCGCGCTCGCCGTGGTCGTCGCGCTGGTCGTGGTCGCGCTGGTGGCCACGCTCGCGCCGGTCGCGGTCGGCTTCCCCGTCGCCGGTTTCGTCCTCGGCACGGCGGCGGGCGGTTTCCTCGTGCACGTGCGGCTGAGCCGCCGCATCGCCCGCGCCCGCGCCGACGTCGACAACCTGCTGCGCGAGAACGGCGCGCTGCGGCACCGCAACACCGTCCTCGCCAGCGGGGTGATCACGCGTGAGTCGGTGGAGACGCAGGCGCTCGTGTCGATCCCCGGGGACGACCTGCTGGAGGACGAGGTGCGCGCCGACCCGCAGAGCACCGCCACCCTCGACGAGCTGCTCGGCGACCCGCAGAAGACCGACGAACTGCTCGACGGGCAGTTGAGCGACGGGTCCACGTCGGACCTCCCCGAGTTGCCCGACGACGATCCGCAGCGCACCACCGTCCTCACGCAACTGCCCGACGACCTTCTGGACGAGGGCGCCGACGGCGCCGCCGGGAGCCGCAGCCCCGCGAAGTCCAAAGGCACGACGGAGAATGAGACCGAGAAGGGCTGAGCCCGCCCTTTGCTAAGGGTGACCCCGGTGATTCCCAGCGTTATCTTTGTCGATCATCGGGCAGAGGTAGCGCGTGAACGACGACCCGGAGCGCGCGGACGACGGTGCGACCCTCCCGGAGGACGGGGGCGGCGCCGGCGCCGTCCACAAGGCCGTGATCGCGTCCGCGATGGGGAACTGCATCGAGTGGTTCGATTTCGGCGTGTTCAGCGCCGGTGTGATGACCGCGATCGTCGGCACGGTGTTCTTCCCGGAGGGCGCGGCGGGCAGCGCGTCGCTGCGCTCGTTCGCGCTGATCGCGGCCGCGTTCCTCGCCCGCCCGTTCGGCGGGCTGTTCTTCGGGCCGATGGGCGACAGGCTCGGCCGCAAGCGGGTGCTGGCCGCGACGATCATCCTGATGTCGGGCTCGACGTTCGTGATCGGGATCCTGCCCGGCTACGACGCGATCGGCATCGCGGCGCCGCTGCTGCTGCTCGCCGTCCGGCTGGTCCAGGGCTTCTCGACGGGCGGCGAGTACGGCGGCGCCGCGACGATGATCGCCGAGTACGCGCCGACGCACCGGCGCGGCTTCTTCGGCAGCTTCCTGGAACTCGGCACGCTGACCGGCTACATCCTCGGCGCGGGGCTCGTCCTGGCCATCGACCTGGCGCTCAGCGAGAGCGAGATGCACGCCTGGGGGTGGCGGATCCCGTTCCTCGTCGCGCTGCCGCTCGGCCTCGTCGGCCTCTACGTCCGGACGCGGATCGAGGACACGCCGACCTTCCAGCGCATGGAGGAGCAGGGCAGGAAGGCCAAGTCGCCGCTGAAGGAGACGCTCCAGCACTACTGGCGCGTCATCGCGATGCTGATCGGCATCGTGTTCCTGCTGAACGTCGCGGACTACACGCTGCTCACGTTCATGCCGTCCTACCTCGTCGACTTCCTGAGCATGGACGACGAGACGGCGCAGCTCATCACCATCGGCGTGGAACTGGTGATGATCGCCGTGATCGTGCCGCTCGGGCACCTGTCGGACCTGATCGGCCGTAGACCGCTGCTGCTGACGGCGGCGATCGGCTACATCCTGCTGGCGTGGCCGGCGTTCGCGCTCATGCAGACGCACAGCGACCTCGGCGTCGCGGCCGGCTACGCCATCGTCGGCGGGCTGCTGGTGCTGATGCTGGCGGTGATCGGGGCGACGTTCCCGGCGATGTTCCCGACCAGGGTGCGGTACGGGGCGTTCGCGATCGGCTACAACATCTCGACGTCGCTGTTCGGCGGGACGGCGGCCGTGCTGGTCGGCTCGCTGATCGACGTGACGGGCTCGAACTACGTTCCGGCGTACTACCTGATGATCGCCGGGGCGGTGGCGCTGCTGCCGATCATCAAGATCCCGGAGACAGCCGGGGTGCCGATCGAGAAGGCCGGGAACGAGCACGTCCCCGAGCCGGTGCGTTCCGCGGCGGGCTGACCCGCCGGGCCCGTCCGGCCCGGTACCCCCGCCGTCGAGTTCGCTTACCGGTCGCACGCGCTCCACGGCATGGTCCGGTGCTGTCGCGCCAGTGTGATTTCTGTGGCGACATGGCAAGGGTGTGGCTCGTTGCAATGAATCCATTACCGTCTGTAGCGTCACCGGTGGCCGGAGACGGCTGCCCCATGACTGACCTTCGACGAATCGGTGGTGTGGACGTGACGGAACAGCAGCAGTTGAGCCTCGGTACCGCGGCGGCACGGAACCTGGCGACCACGACCAAGTCCGTCCCGCAGATGCAGGGCATCACCTCGCGGTGGCTGCTGAAGCTGCTGCCCTGGGTCCAGGCGGCGGGCGGCGCCTACCGCGTCAACCGGCGGCTCTCCTACACGCTCGGCGACGGCCGGGTGACGTTCGTGACGACCGGCGCCGACGTCCGGGTCATCCCGCGCGAGCTGGGCGAGCTGCCGCCGCTGCGCGGCTACGACGACGACCTGACGCTGGACGCCATCGCCGGGCGGTTCACCCAGCAGGAGTACGAGCCGGGCGACGTCATCGTGGAGCGCGGGCGCCCCGTCGACCGGGTCATCCTCGTGGCGCACGGCAAGCTCAGCAAGATCGGGGCCGGCGAGTACGGCGCCGAGGCCGACCTCGGGACGCTCGCCAACGGCGACTTCTTCGGCGAGCGGGCCCTCCTCGGGACGGAGGAAGGCGCCGAACCGGAGAAGTGGGAGCACACGGTCAAGGCCGTGACCGCCTGCACCATCCTGAGCATGAGCGAGGCCGACTTCCAGGAGACGCTCGGCCAGTCCGCGTCCCTCCAGGCCCACTTGGACGAGTACCGGGCGAGCCCGGCGCGCGCGCACAACGCGCATGGTGAGGCGGCCATCGAGGTTGCGTCCGGCCACGAGGGCGAGCCGGTCCTGCCGGGGACGTTCGTCGACTACGAGGGCTCCCCGCGCGAGTACGAGCTGAGCGTCGCGCAGACCGTCCTGCGCGTCCACACCCGCGTCGCCGACCTCTACAACGAGCCGATGGACCAGATCGAGCAGCAGCTCAGGCTCACCATCGAGGCGCTGCGCGAGCGCCAGGAGAACGAGCTGATCAACAACCGCGACTTCGGGCTCCTGCACAACGCCGACCTGTCCCAGCGCATCCACACCCGCTCCGGCCCGCCCACCCCCGACGACATGGACGACCTGCTCACCCTCGTCTGGAAGGACCCGGCGTTCTTCCTCGCGCACCCGAAGGCGATCGCCGCGTTCGGCCGCGAGTGCAGTACCCGCGGCGTCTACCCCGACAGCGTCGACGTCGGCGGGCACAAGGTCCCCGCCTGGCGCGGCGTGCCGATCTTCCCGTGCAACAAGATCCCGGTGAGCAACACGCGGACCAGCTCGATCCTCCTGATGCGCACCGGCGAGGCGGCCCAGGGCGTGATCGGGCTGCACCAGGTCGGGCTGCCGGACGAGTACCAGCCGGGGCTGTCGGTCCGCTACATGGGGATCGACGAGAAGGCGCTCATCTCCTACCTGGTCAGCGCCTACTACTCGGCCGCCGTCCTCGTCCCCGACGCGCTCGGCATGCTGGAGTCCGTCGAGGTCGCGCACGGCGGTGCCGGCGCGTGACCGAGGCGACCGAGCCGACCGAGGCTCAGGGGCGGCTCGCCCTCCGTACGGCCGCCGCGCGCAATCTCGCGACGACGACCAAGTCCGTCCCGCAGATGCGCGGCATCACGCCGCGGTGGCTGCTGCGGCGGCTGCCGTGGGTGCGGGCGGACGCGGGAACCTACCGGGTGAACCGGCGGCTCACCTACCGGCTCGGCGACGGGCTGGTGACGTTCCTCAACGACGGCGCCGACATCCGGGTCGTCCCGCCCGAACTGGCCGAACTGCCCCCGCTGCGCGGCCTGGCCGACCCCGAGGTCACGGACGGTCCCGTGATCCTGGACGGCCTCGCCGCGCGGTTCGAGCAGCGCGAGTACGGGCCGGGCGAGACGATCGCGGCGGCCGGCCGTCCGCTCGACGGCGTCCACCTGATCGCGCACGGCAAGGTCGTGGAGGCGGCGCCGGGGGAGTACGGCGGCGAGGCGCGGGTCGGCATACTCGCGGGCGGCCGGTTCTTCGGCGAACGCGCCCTCCTCGGGACGTCCGAAGACTGGCCGCACACGTTCCGGGCGCTCACCCCGACGACCGTCCTGACGCTGCCCCGGGAGGCGATCGAGGAGCTGACCGCCCGGTCGGAAACCCTCCGCGCCCACCTGGAGGAGCACCGCGACGCGCCCGCCCCGCCGCGGACGAGGCACGGCGAGGCGGAGATCGAGGTGGCCTCCGGGCACGACGGCGAGCCGGTCCTGCCCGGCACGTTCGTCGAATACGAGGCGTCGCCGCGCGAGTACGGGCTGAGCGTCGCCCAGACGCTCCTGCGCGTCCACACCCGCGTCGCCGACCTCTACAACGGGCCGATGCAGCAGGTGGAGCAGCAGCTCAGGCTGACGATCGAGGAACTGCGCGAGCGCCAGGAGCACGAGCTGATCAACAACCGGGACTTCGGCCTCCTGCACAACGCCGACCCCGGGCAGCGCGTGCAGACCCGCGGCGGCCCGCCGACCCCCGACGACCTGGACGAGCTGCTGGCGCGGCGGCGCAAGTCCCGGTTCTTCCTCGCCCACCCGAAGACGATCGCCGCGTTCGGCCGCGAGTGCACCCGGCGCGGGGTGCGCCCGGCCGGCGTGGAGATCGAGGGACGCCGCGTCCAAGCGTGGCGCGGCGTCCCCATCCATCCCTGCGACAAGATCCCGATCACCCCGTCCGGGACCAGCTCGATCCTCGTGCTGCGCACCGGCGAGGACGACCAGGGCGTCATCGGCCTGCACCGCACCGGGCTGCCCGGTGAGGTGCGGCCGGGCCTGTCGGTCCGGTTCACCGGCATCGACGACCGGGCGCTGCTGACCTACCTGGTCAGCGCCTACTACTCGGCCGCCGTGCTGGTCCCCGACGCGCTCGGGGTCCTGGAGAACGTCGAGATCGCCCGCTGACGAGCCGCCGGCGAACCCGCCGGCGCGCCCGCCGACGAGAAGGAACCGCCATGCCCGCCTGGAAGGACGACCCCGCCGTCGTCGCCTGCGACCACCGTCCGGAGCAGCGCGGCCGGTCCGCGGCCGACATCCTGCGCTGGAGCCGGCGCCTGCTCGACCCCGCCCTGCGGGACGCGGTCGAGGCGATGCCGGACGCGGCCCGCCGCATCGCAGCGTTCCACTTCGGCTGGCGCGACGAGCGGGGCCGTCCGGCCTCCGGCGCGGCGGGCAAGGCGATCCGTCCCGCCCTCGCGCTGCTGGCCGCGGAGGCGGCCGGCGGGACGGCCTCCGCCGCCCTGCCGGCCGCCGTCGCGGTCGAGCTGGCGCACAACTTCTCGCTCCTGCACGACGACGTCATGGACGGCGACCCCACCCGCAGGCACCGCCCCACCGCCTGGACCGTCTTCGGGACGGACGCCGCGATCCTCGCGGGCGACGCCCTTCTCGCCGCCGCCTACGAGGCGCTCGCCGGGGACGACTCCCCGGCCGCCGCGCACGGCGTCCGCGTCCTCGCCCGGTCCGTCCTCGACCTGGTCGAAGGCCAGTCCGCCGACCTCGCCTTCGAGGGCCGCACCGACGTGACGCTCGACGAATGCCTCGCCATGGCGAGCCGCAAGACCGGCGCGCTGATGGGCGCGGCCTGCGCCCTCGGCGCACGCCACGGCGGCGCCGGCACGGCCGAGACCGACCGGCTGCGCGCCTTCGGCGAATGCTTCGGCCTGGCCTTCCAGCTCACCGACGACCTGCTCGGCATCTGGGGCGATCCGGCCGTCACCGGCAAACCCGTCCACTCCGACCTGCACAACCGCAAGAAGTCCCTGCCGGTCGTCGCCGCGCTGACCTCCGGCACCCCCGCCGGCGGCGAACTGGCCGACCTCTACTTCCGCGAGGAGCCGCTGTCGCACGGCGACACCGCCAAGGCCGCCGCCCTCATCGAGGCGGCCGGCGCCCGGGCCTGGGCCGCCACCCGCGCCGGCGCGCTCCTGGCCGAGGCCCGAGCCCACCTGGCGGGCTCGGCGCCCGCACCCGCCGCGGACCTGTGCACCCTCGCCCACTTCATGACCCGACACGATCGGTGACCGGCGGCCGGCCGGCCGACCGGCGCCCGGTAGGCTGCCGCCGAGATGAACCGGACACGCGCACGGCTTTCCGACGGCCGCGAGATCGTCTACTACGACGAGGGGCCGGGCCGGGTGCCCGTCCCCGACCCGCGCGGGCTGCGGCCGGTCGAGCCGCTGTGCGAGACGCGCCGCGACCCGCTGACCGGCGACCACGTCACGATCACCGCGCACCGCAACACCCGGACGTTCCTGCCGCCCGCCGACCAGTGCCCGCTGTGCCCCGGCGGGCCCGCCTCGGAGATCCCGGACCCGTCCTACGACGTCGTGGCGTTCGAGAACCGGTTCCCGTCCTTCGACGTCCGCACGCCGCCCGTCCCGCCGGAGATCGACGGCGTGCCCCGCGCCCGCGGCGCCGGACGCTGCGAGGTCGTGTGCTTCACCGACGACCACTCCGCGTCGATGGCGCAGCTGCCCCTCTCCCGCGTCCGGACGATCGTCGACGCGTGGGCCGACCGCACCGCCGAACTGTCCGCGATCCCCGGCATCCGGCAGGTCTACGTGTTCGAGAACCGCGGCGTGGAGATCGGCGTGACGCTGCACCATCCGCACGGCCAGATCTACGCGTACCCGTTCGTCACGCCGCGCACCGAGCGCATGCTCGCGGCGGCCGCCGCGCATCCTGGCCTGTTCGAGGACGTCCTGAAGGCCGAACGCGAGGGCGGCCGGGTCGTCCTCGCGGGCGAGCACTGGACGGCCTACGTCCCCGCCGCGGCCCGCTGGCCGGTCGAGGCGCATCTCATGCCGCACCGCCACGTCCCCGACTTCACCGCGCTGGACGCCGCCGAACGCGACGAGCTCGCCGTCCTCTACCGCGACCTGCTGCGCCGCTTCGACGCCCTCTACGGCGCCCCGCTCCCGTACGTCGCCGGCTGGCACCAGGCCCCCGCCGGGAACGATTCCCTCCGCCTCCACCTGGAGCTGTTCTCCATCCGCCGCGCCCCCGACAAGATCAAGTACTTGGCGGGCTCCGAGTCCGGGATGGCCGCGTGGATCAACGACGTCTCTCCCGAGGACGCCGCCGCCCGCCTCCGCGCCGCCGGCTGATCACGGCTTCGCGGCGCGCGGCGACATCGGGGGGAACCGAGTTTCGCGGGTCCGTGGAACGATCGACGCCGGGTGCCCTACTCTCCGTCGCATGCCGGAAAGCGTGCTGGCGGAGTCGCTGGCGCAAGGATCTTTCGACGGCGTCGCCGTCACCGCGGCGGGCGCTCCGCTGGCGTTCACCTCCCAGGCGGCGCGGGGCGCGAACGCCGGCCAGCTCTGGGACCTGACGGCGGGCGCGGCCCTCGGGGCGCCGATCGCCGGCTTCCCCACCGACCGCGCCGAGTGGGCGTTCGGCCTTCCCGCCGGTTCGCCCACCGTCGCCTGGACGTACCGCGACCGCGTCCACGTCCACGACCTCACGACCGGCCACGAGCCGGCGCTCGACGGCCAGCCGGACCTCCTCGGCCTGGCCGTCCACCAGGGCCGCGCCGCGGTCGTCACCGTCTTCGGCCCCGCGAACGACGCCGACGTCATCGTGTGGGACGCCCTCACCGCCGAACGTCTCGCCGAGTACACCCTCTGGCTCGGCCACGGGACGGCCATCGACCGCTGGCTCCTGCACGCCACGCCTGCCACCGGCCCCCTCGTCGGCCTCCCCGGTGACTCTGCGGTCTGCCTCCTGGACGTCGAACGCGGCGAGGAGATCGCCGTCCTTGTGGCCGCCGACGCGGTCCTGACCCCGTCTCCGGACGGCCTCGTCCTCGTCTATGCGACCCCCACCGACCTGTGCGTCCGCGGCCTCGACGGAGACCGCACCGCGACCCTGGAAACGCCGGGCCCCTGCGACCGGGTGACCGCGTCCCTGGTGGACGACCGCCTCCTCGTCGCCGCCGCCCTCCCCGGGCAGCACGGCACGCTCCTCGCCTGGGACGCTGTGAACCCGTCCCCGTCCCACTGCGTCCAGATCCCGGCCCAGGCCAACGACCTGGCGCTCTCCCCGGACGGCACCCTCCTCGCGGCCACCGACGACGGCCTCTACACGGCCCGCCTATGTGGCTAGGCGACGTCCCCCGCCCCGGCACCCGCAAAGCACGGCCGCTCCTCTACCTCGACATCGACGGCGTCCTGAACCCGGAAATGCCCGATGACCGATTCACCGAACACGTCATCGGCCGCCTCACCGTCCGGGTCAATCCCGACCACGGCCCCTGGCTGCGAGATCTCGCGACCGACTACGACCTGGTCTGGGCTACGACCTGGGAGGAACACGCCAACGTGCACATAGGCCCGCTCCTCGGCCTGCCTCCGCTCCCGCATGTCGAGTTCTTCGACTACACCCCGCAGCAGGGCGACCCGCGCATTCCGCTGCTGCAACTTCCGCTCATGCGCAAATGGGCGCCGATCCTCCGGCACGCGGACGGTCGCGCATTCGCCTGGGTGGACGACGTCATTCCGCTGACGATCAGACGCCAAGCGCTCCCGCACCGCCGGGCGCTACGCCTCGTCCCCGTGAACCCCGCCCGCGGACTCACCCGCAGGCACGTGGAAAGCCTGCACCGCTGGGCTGCCCGCCTGGACCGCCGCCAATAGCGGAATGGGCCCGGGGGTGGCTCCCTCGCGGCAACGCGGGTTATCAAGAGGCGCCTGGCCTGGATACAGTCGTGTCGGCCGCCGTCCGGCGCGCGGCGGGGGCGTGCTGGAATGGCGCCGAGGTCGTGCGCTGACCGTACAGGGGCCTCTAGGGACGGTCGGCGGAAAGAGGGCGGAGAGAGGCGGCGCGGCGCGGTGGAGGCCGCGTTCACCCGCGACGGAGGCGAGGGGGTGCCGCGCGCCGGCACCTTCCGCTGAAGACGCGAAGGACCCGCCCGGATCGTCCGGGCGGGTCTCGATCTATCGGCCGCGGATCAGCGCACGGCGAGATCGTCCGTGGCCTCGGCCTCCGCGGGACGCTCGGGGTCGGCGTCCATCGGCCGCCGCTCCGGCCACGAGTCGATCTTGGTGCGTCGAGGGTTCGCCAGGGCGTTGTCCATTGGTGCTGCAGTCCTCCCAGTTCGAGCCGGGGCCCAATGACCCGATGTTCCCGGCGACCGGCCCGCTTTCGCAAAATGGTCTAGACCGCGTCCCTCCCCGCGTGAGCACGGCGGACTCGCCGACCCCGCCGATCGATCATCCATTCCCGCAGAAATACCGGTGGCTCTCCGCCCCTCGTCCTGGCACCCTTCTCACCCATGGACGTAGCCGAACTGACCCGCCTCCAGAACGCGGGCGCTCGCCTGAAGTTCCTGTTCTTCTGGGGGCACCAGACCCCGGGTCGCGGCTACCTGAGCCAGTGGTGGCCGTCCCCCTTCACCGTCGACGGCATCTCCTACGCGACCGCCGAGCATTACATGATGGCCGGGAAAGCCCGCCTCTTCGGCGACGAGGAGACGGCCGCAGCCGTCATCGCCGCCCCCCATCCCCGCCGCGCGAAGGACCTCGGCCGCCGCGTCCGCGACTTCGACGAACGAACGTGGCAGGACAATCGCGTGGCGATAGTCACCAGGGGCAACGAAGCCAAGTTCGGCCAGAACGAGGACCTCCGCGAGTACCTCCTCGGCACCGGCGACCGGATCCTCGTCGAGGCGAGCCCAGTCGACCGCGTCTGGGGCATAGGGCTCGCCGCCGACGACCCCCGGGCCGAGCAGGCGTCGACCTGGCAGGGCCAGAACCTCCTCGGTTTCGCCCTGATGACCACCCGCGCCACGCTGGCTTCCTGAGCGCGGGCGCGGCGGGAGATACCGCCGATCCGGCGGTTCGTTCGGCGGCAGGCCGCATGAGCTGCGAGAACGTTCGATCATGCGGCCACCTGCCCGGCGTGAGAAAGCGTAGCGTTGGCAGGGTGAACCAGCCGCACCTCGATCCACCCGAGTGGTACGCCAGCCTGCCGACGGTGTACGCGTCCGCGGTGGTGCTGTTCACCGACGGTTCCGATCGTGTCCTGCTGGTGAAGCCCAACTACCGCCCCCACTGGTCGTTGCCCGGCGGCGTCGTGGAGGACGGCGAAGCGCCCCATGAATGCGCCGTCCGCGAGGTGGCCGAAGAACTCGGCCTGAGCATCGAAGTCGGCGACCTGCTCGTCGTGGACTGGGTGCCGCCCGGTGGGGACCGCCCCCGCTCCATGGCCAACTACCTTTTCGACGGCGGGGAGATCAGCGACCTCGGTGCCGTCCGGCTTCAGGCCGAAGAACTTGAGCAGGCGGAGTTCGTGGCCTGGGAGGACGCCGTTGCCAGGCTCCCGGCCAACACCCGGCGCCGCATCCCGGCCGCCCGCGCCGCCCGCAGGGACGGCCGGACGGTCTACCTGCCCGGCACACCTGAGATCGGTTGACGACCTGCGGCTCGACGGCCGCGCGACCCGAGCGCGCACCCCTCGCGGGACTTCGAGCGCGTCAAGTCCATCCGTACAGGGAGAAGACGCCGCCGGCGCCGGAGCGGACGCGGGCGATCGCGTCGGCGACGTAGCCGATCGTTTCGGAAGGCAGGTCGTCCGGGTCGTGCCACCAGATGCGGGCGCACTTGTGCGGTTCTGCGTTGACGGGTTCGCCTTCCCAGCGGGTGGCGGCGAAGAAGAACCCGACGCGGTCGACCTGGCCCGGTTTGCAGCGATGGCTCACGTGGACGCAGCGCGCGTCGCCCGTGCCGAGCCGGACGCCGACCTCCTCCGCGGTCTCCCGGATGACGGCGTCCAGAATGGATTCGCCCTGTTCCAGGTGCCCGGCCGGAACGCCGGCCATGCCGTCCGCGTAGCCCGTGTTGGCCCGCTCCATCAGCAGCACCCGGCCCGCCTCGTCGAAGAGGAGCGCGTGAACGTCCACGATCGACCGATGCCGTATCTTCCCCGCCACCCGGCGACTATCGCACGTTGTGGGCCTGGCAGTCCGGGGCATCAGGTTTGTTCGCGAACAACCTGATGCCCCGGACGGCGCGGTGTTACTCGGAGGCCATGTGTTACTCGGGGCGAGTGTTACTCGGAGGCCGGTTCCGGGGTCGCGGCCGGTGCCGCGCCGGTTTCGGGCTCGGGGCCCACGAACAGGAGGACCTGGCCCTTGGCCCAGGGGCTGGCGTCGTGGACGTACCACGTGTCCGGTACCTGACCGGGGAACAGGACCTTGCTCTCGTTCGCGTCGATGTAGCGGTACTCGGGCACGGTCACGTTCCGCTTCTTCAGCGCGGCCAGTACCTTGCCCACGCGCTGGCCCCTGAAGGTCATCCCGTGCATGGCCTCGCCCGGTGCGGTGACCGGTGCGCTGCTGTTGTACTTCTCTCCGGGACGGGCCGCCCGCGCGAACACGATTTCGGCGGTGCCCGTGTACCCCGTCCTGATGCGGACGCCGACCGGGCACTGATCGCCTCCGCCGCCGGTCTCGCACTCGCCCTTGGAGGTGATGACCGAGATGTCGCCTTCCTTCGTGCCGTCGCTCGTGTCCAGCATCACCAGGGTGCCGACGATGGACGGCGACGCGGGCACGAATGACAGCTTGACCTTGAGCCCGTGCTCGGCGAACTCGGCACGGTACCGCATCGGGTCGGCCAGGGGGTCGCGAACCCGCACGTCGATGTGGTCGCCCTTGCGCTTGAAGGAGAGCGCCGCCACGAGTGCGACGCGAGGGCTCGGCCTGGTCGAGACCGCGCCCGGGTCCGTCGAGGCGGCGACCGGTGGACGCCGCGGCTCGTCGTCTCGGATGAGCAGGCCGACCGTGACGGCGGCGCAGGCCACGCCCGCGGCGGCGAGCGGGAGGCCGAGTCGCAACAGCAGCGGCGAGCGCCGGGCGGCAGGGGCGGCGGCCGGAGTGGTGGCGGCCGGAGTGGTGGCGGTGATGCGGTCGGCCAGGTCGGCGGCGGTCTCGTCCGGCAGCAGTTCCGCGGCCTGTGCGTCGGTGACCGGGGCGAGCCGGGAGATCAGCGCGTCGATGTCGCGGGTCATACGTGTTCTCCGTTCGGAATCCGCGTGGCGGCGGGCAGGGCGGGCGCGTCCGCGCGTTCCAGCGCGCGGGCGAAACGGCGGCGGGCGCGGTGCAGGCGGATCCGCACCGCGTTGCGGGAGCAGTCGAGGACGGTCGCGATCTCGCCGTGGTCCAGCCCTTCCCAGCCGACGAGGGACAGCAGTTCCCGGTCGCCGTCCGGCAGGCTCCGGAACGCGGCGGCGATCCCCTCCGGATCGGGCTCGTCCTGGACGAACTCGCGGAGCCGGGAGCCGAGGTCGGCGGCCAGCGCGGACCGGCGGCGCTCGCCGCGGTGGTGGTTGGCCAGCACGCGGCGCGCGACCCCGTACAGCCACAGCCGCGCCTGCTCGCCCGGCGGGACGTCGTCGAGCCGCCGCCACGCCGTCAGGAACGTCTCGGCGAGGACGTCGGCGGCGTCCTGCGGGTCGCTGGTGCGGCGCAGCGCGTACCCGAGGATCCGCGCGCGGTTCGCCGCGTAGACCTCCTCGAACCGGCGCCGCCGGTCATCCGGCGGATCCTGTGAAGGCGACGGATCCTGTGAAGGCGATGGCAAGCCCACTCCTCTCGTCACGCGCCGCGGGGCGCGGTGAATTGACCAGATGCAGGGCACATGTCCGAACGCGTCCCAGCATTTCGCCCATCCGGTCGAAGGGGGCGAACATGGTCGGCGCCAAGGGGCGCACGTAGCATGGGCCGGGGTTGCGGGAACGTTCCGGAGGATGGTGCATGCGGCGTCGGCAGGGGCCTGTCTTTCCCGGTTATCTGATGATCCTGCTGGTGGCGCTGCTCGGGCTGGCATTACAGGTTTCCCCGCAAACGACTCATATCGTCCAAAAGTGGGCGCTTCCCGTCATCATCCTGTGCATGCTGCTGATTCCCCTCGTCCTCGCGTGGGAGAAGGGGCAGGAACGGCGGAGCCTGGCACGACCGGTCTGGAAGGCCGACCGTTCGCCTTACCCCGGCCTGGACGCCTTCGCGGAAGAGGACGACGGGGTCTTCTTCGGCCGCGACGAGGAGCTCCAGGAGCTGATCGAGCGGCTCCGGCCGGGGAGCGAGCCGCGGTCCATCGCGGTGACCGGCCCGTCGGGGGTCGGCAAGTCGTCGCTGCTGTACGCCGGGCTGCTGCCGCGCCTCCACCAGCAGCGGCGCTGGGTCGTCGTCCCGCCCATGGCGCCGGAGGACGATCCGTTCGGCTGCCTGGCCTACCGCCTCGCCGACGCCCAGGGCGAGGGGGACGCCGAGCCGATCGCGGCGGAGCTGCGCGACGATCCCGCCGAGCTCGGGCGGCGGATCGACGCGCTGCGCCGGGGACGGCGGAACCGCTCGGTGCTGATCACCGTCGACCAGGCCGAGGAACTGCTGACGCTCACGGCCGCCGACGAGCGCGACGCCTTCCTGGGCATGCTCCGCGACACGCTGGACGCCGACTCGAAGGCGTGGGTCGTGTTCGTGTTCCGCGCCGAGTTCCTCACCGAGTTCCTGAGCGGCGGGTTCGCGGGCATGTTCCGGCATCCGTTCGCGGTCACGGCGCTCGACCGGGCGGCGCTCAGAACGGTGATCCGGGAACCGGCCGCGCGGGCGGGCATCACGTTCGAGCCGCCGGAACTGGTCGCGCAGATGGCCGACGACACCGGGGACGGGACGGCGCTGCCGCTGCTCGCCTACCTCCTGCACGAGCTGTACCTGCACGTCGGACGCGACGGTGTCATCACCGCCGAGGACTACCGCCGCACCGGCGGGGTCGACGGCGCGCTCACCCGCCGGGCCGACCGGCTGATGCGGGAGCTGGAGGCGCGGGAGCCGGCGCCGCCCGTCCTGGAGACGCTGCTGAGGTTCGTCAAGTTCACCGGCGGGCGGCCGACGCGGCGGCGGGTGCCCGCGAGCGAGCTGGACGGCGCCGGCCGCCTGGTCGTGGACGCGTTCGTCCGCGAACGGCTGTGCACCAGCGGACGGGACGGCGAGCAGACGGTGTTCGACGTCTCCCACGAGGCGCTGTTCTCCGCCTGGGCGCCGCTGCGCCAGACGATCGCGCTGCACGCCGAGTCGCTGCGCCGCCTCGCCGACCTGGAGCAGTGGGCCGCCGAATGGGACCGCTACGGCCGCCGGGAGGCATACCTCCTGCGCGGGGAGCGGCTCGCCGCGGCGCGCAGGTGGATCGCCGAGGCCGACGGGGTCGCCGCCGTCGAGCCGCTGGTCGCCGAGTTCGTCGAGGTCTCCCACCGCTCGGACGGGGCCGCCATGCGCCGCCTCGCCGACTCCATCGCCCGGCAGGCGCTCACCGGCTTCCGGACCGACCCCGAGCACAGCCTGCTGCTCGCCCTGGCGGCGCACGAGGAGTGCGCGCCGACGCCGCTGGCCCGCCGGGCGCTGTCGGCGGCGCTCGCGGTGTCGCGGGTGTGCGGCGTCCTGCGCGGCCACGAGGACCGGATCTGGTCGGTGGCCTGGTCGCCGGACGGATCGCTCGTCGCGACGGCGTCCTCGGACCGGACGGTCCGCGTGTGGGACGCCGCGGGCGGCGAGGTCGCGGTGCTGCGCGGGCACGAGGCCCCGGTCGTCGCGGTCGCCTGGTCGCCGGACGGGCTGCGGCTGGCGTCGGCGTCCGACGACGGCACCGCGCGCGTGTGGGACGCGGCCGCCGGCGCCCGGATCTCCGTCCTGCGCGGCCACCGCGACATGGTGTGGGGCGTGACCTGGTCACCGGACGGCGCCCGGCTCGCCTCCGCGTCCCGCGACGGCGACGTCAGGATCTGGGACCCCGCGGACGGCACGACAACCGCCACGCTGAGCGGCCACGAGGGATGGGTCCGCGACGTGGCCTGGTCACCCGACGGAACCAGGCTGGCCAGTGCGTCCGACGACCGCACGATCAGGATCTGGGACGCGGCGGAGGGCCGCGCGGTCGCGGTGCTGGAGGGCCACGAGGAGACCGTCCGCACGGCCGCCTGGTCGCCCGACGGCGCCCGCCTCGCGAGCGGCTCCTACGACCGGACGGCGCGCGTGTGGGACGTGGCGACCGGCGCGTCCGCGCCGGTGCTGACCGGGCACGCCGACATCGTCTGGGCCGTCGCGTGGTCGCCGGACGGCGCCCGGCTCGCCACCGCGTCCCATGACCGGACGATCCGGCTGTGGTCGGCGGCGCAGGGCACCGAGCTGGCGGTGTTCCGCGGGCACGGCGAGGCGCTGCGCGCGGTGGCGTGGTCGCCGGACGGCACGCGCCTGGCCAGCGGATCCAACGACCGGACCGTCCGGTTCTGGGACGCCGAGCGCGCCGCCGAGGTCGCGGTGCTGCGCGGGCACGAGCGCGCGGTGTCGGCGGTCGACTGGTCGGCGGGCGGGATCGCCTCCGCCTCGCACGACGGCACCGTCCGCATCTGGGCGGACGGCGGCGGGCGGGTGCTGCGCGGGCACACCGACGAGATCTGGGACGTGGCCTGGTCGCCGGACGGGGCCCGGCTCGCGACCGCCTCCCGCGACCGCACCGTGCGGGTCTGGACCGCGGACGGCGCGCAGGAGAGCGTCCTCGCCGAGCACGGCGACTGGGTGCGGGCCGTGGCGTGGTCGCCGGACGGTGCCCGGCTGGCCAGCGCGTCCGACGACCGCACGATCCGGCTCCAGGGCCGCGACGGCTCCGCGCCGCTCGTGCTGCGCGGGCACGAGGACACCGTGCGTGCCGTCTCCTGGTCGCCCGACGGCGAGCGGATCGCCTCCGGGTCGCAGGACGGGGCCGTCCTGATCTGGGAGCCGCGGACGGGCCTGCGGCTCACGTCGCTGACCGTGCCGCAGGGCGCCGTCCGCGCGGTGGCCTGGTCGCCGGACGGCGCGCACATCGCGGCCCTCGCCGGCGACCGCGCGGTGCGGGTGTGGAACGCCGCGGAGGGGACGGAGGTGTCGCTGCTGTCCGGGCACGACGGCTGGCTTTGGTCGGTGGCGTGGTCGCCGGACGGCCGGGTCCTCGCGACCGCGTCCGGTGACCGGACCGTCCGCCTGTGGGACCCGGTGACCGGACGGGAACTGTCCGTCGCGGCCGTCCACGACGACGAGGTGTGGGACGTGGCCTGGTCGCCCGACGGCACGCGCGTCGCGACTGCGTCCGGCGACCGCACGGTCCGGATCTGGGAGGCCGTCACCGACGGCGCGGCGCTGGTCGAGCGGGCCCGCACACGCGTGTTCCGCCGCCTGACGCCCGACGAACGCCACACCCTGATGATCCCGGCCCCGCGCCCCGCTCCCGAGCCAGAACCCGTCGGCCCCTGAACGCCCGCCCCGGACGTCGCACTCGGGCCGGGGGCCGGGCGTCCGGGGGCGGGCGCGGGGGTCAGGAGGTGATCGGGTTTCGTGCCCGTTCGCGGGTGAAGAGGTAGAAGGCCGAGGTGCCCGGGCCGCTCGGTTTGGGGATGCTCGGCGGACGTTCGTCGTAGCGGTCGGTCTCGCGGTGCCATTTGAGGATCCCGGCCATCCAGTCGCGGAGTTCGTCGACGTAGGCGGCGAGGGCGGCGCGGGCGGTGTCGTCCAGGTCCAGGTCGGCGGCCAGGGCCAGAAGCTCGTGCTCGGCCAGGTGCTCGAACTGGCGGCGGCGGGAGGTGATCAGGTCGTTCACGATGGGCAGCGCCTCGTCGCGGCCGCAGCCGAAGAAGTTCCCGATGGCGAGGACGCCGTTGTTGAGCTCGCCCTCGTACTCGATCTCCTTCTGGTAGGAGAAGCAGTCGTTCAGCAGGCAGGCGACGTCCATCGCGGAGGCGTCGATCTCGCGGAGGGTGCGGGTCTCGAAGACGTGCGCCGGGATTTCCCTCGAGTGCTCGATCCGGCACAGGGCCATCGTCAGCTCGGAGCCGAACGTGTGCCGGCGCATCTCGATGTAGTCGACGGGGTCGGGGACGCGCGACTGGAGATGGTTGTTCAGTTCCCAGAGCCAGCTCTCGACCATGTGCTCGACGGCGGCGCGGAACTCGCGGCGGCCGCGGTCGTCCATGGGCAGGGCGGTGCGGGGCCACAGGTCGGCGAGGGCCGCTTCGAAGGCGTTCTCGGGGGCGGGCGTGGCGCCGCAGTCCAGAGGCATGAAGGACGCGACGCGGGCGTTGAAGAGCTTCGCGCCCGCCATGTCGCGGTCGCGGTTGAAGACGGCGGGGAAGAAGTCGTCGCCGTAGGTGCCGAAGGCCAGCCACTGGGTGGCGAGGTCGAGGGCCTCGGGGCCGGCGTCCGGGTCGAGGGACGCCGCGCAGGTCTCCAGCGCCATCCCGGTGAGCCGCTCGGCGCTCCACACCGAGACGGGCAGCCGGGGATGCGGGGAGAACATGCCCATCTCGCGGGCCCAGGCGAGGGTGGCGCGGCCGGCGCGCTCGCGGTGCGGGTTGACGCGCGGCGGGTAGGGGATGTCGAACTCGGGCAGCGGCGTCGGCCCCACCTTCTGGTGCGGGACGTGCGGGCGGCTGATCCGGGTCGAGTCGAGCAGGGCGGGTATGCGGGCGGCCGACATCCCGAGCGACTTGCTGTTCATGTAGCGGCTGGAGCGCATGTGCCATTCGTGTCCGCCGGACTGCCAGTCCTGCAGGGCCTTCACGTAGGCGGCGACGGCGGCCTGCTCGGCCGGGTCGAGTCCGTGGTCGGCGAAGATGTGCGGCAGCTCGGTGACGGCGGTGTTCTCGAACTGGCGGAGCCGCGAGGTCAGCAGGTCGTTGACCGTGTCGGCGGCGGCCTGCGGAGCCGTCCGGAGGAAATGCTCCATCACCAGGACGCAGTTGTTCACCTCGCCCTCGGACTCGGTCTCGCGCTGGTAGGAGAAGATGTCGTTCCGCAGGTGCACGCCGTCCGAGAAGGTGTCCTTGAGGACGCGCAGCGGGCGCGTCCCGACGACGCGTTCGGGAAGCTCGACGCCCGCGGCGTGCTCGGCCAGGTCCGCCGACCACGGCGCGCCGCCGACCTTGCGCCGCATCTCGATGTACTCGACGGGGTTCGGCAGGCGGCCGGTGCTGATGTTCGACAGTTCCCACAGCGACTCGCGGAGCAGGTTCAGGGTGCTCACGGAGAAGCGCTCGCGCCAGGCGTCCGACTTCGACGGGACGGTCCGCGCCCACAGGTCGGCGAGGCCCCGTTCGACGGCGTTCACCGGTTCCGGCGGGTCGAGGGACATGAACAGCGGCAGCCGGTCGAGATAGGCGCCGGCGCCGTCCTGGTCGCGGGGCTTCTTGAACACCTCCAGGAAGTGGTCGTCGAAGTAGAACACCCAGACGTACCAGTCGGTGATGAGGTCGAGTTCCGGCCCGTCGCAGTCGGGATGGGTGTACGCGCACAGGAGCGCGTAGTCCATCGCGGTGAGGGCGGCCTCGTCCCAGATGTCGGGGGTGCCGGGGTCCCGGTGGTCGTCGAGCATCCGCATCTCGCGGGCCCACGTCATGGTGTGCGTCCGCGCGCCCTCCAGATGCGGGTTCAGCCGCGCGGGGTACGGCACATAGAAGTCGGGCAGCTCGAACGGTTGCATCGACCGGCCTCTCTGTCGGCTCTGGGAAGGGTCGGGATCCGTTCGGCAACCTACAGCACGCGCAAAGTTACCGACGGTGACATATTGCTCTCCCGGTTCTTGTGCTCTTCTGCGGGTAAGCAATCGGTCATGACGGAGTCGAGCGAACCCGCGGAGGTCGACGGCCCGCTGGAGCAGAACCTTCTGCTCGCGAGGCGGGTGGTCGACGCCGCGCAACAGGAGATGCTGGACAAGGCGCGGCAGCGGATTCCCGCGTTGCGGATGGGTGCGGTCGCCGGAGCGTTCGGCATGCTCGCGACCGCCGCCACCTACCGGATGAACGTCCTGCTGCTGGAGCGGAAGCTGCCGCCCGAGCTGGCGTCGTTCGTCGCGGCGGCCGTGTACGGCGGCGGAGCGGGCGCCGCGGCGATGGCCGCGTCCCGCAAGTGGAAGGGGCTGCCGGCGCCGCTGCCGACCGACACGGCCCGCCAGGTCGTGGAGATACTCACAGACTCGGGCTGATTGACACGCGGCAGCGGGCGTCAGCAGACTCGACGGAGTGCGCATCAGCGAGTTGACCGACGTGCGGGCCGAGCGGCCCGGGGCGGTCGCCGAGGCCGCGGCCGCGCGGGCGCGCCGCGCCGGCCCGCCCGGCGCGCACGGCAACCTGATGATCATCGCGGCGGACCAGCCGGCGCGCGGCGCGCTCGGGGCGGGCGGCGACCCGGTCGCGATGGCCGGTCGCGCCGACCTGCTCGAACGGCTCTGCGTCGCGCTCGGACGTCCCGGCGTGGACGGCGTGCTCGGCACCCCCGACGTCCTCGACGACCTCCTGCTGCTCGGCGTGCTGGACGACCGGATCGCGATCGGGTCGATGAACCGCGGCGGCCTCGCCGGGACGTCGTTCGAGATCGACGACCGGTTCACCGCCTACGACGCGGACGCGATCGCGGCGGCGCGGCTGGACGGCGGCAAGATGCTGCTGCGCGTCGACGACGCCGACCCGGGGACGGCGGGCACGCTGGAGAACTGCGCGCACGCGGTGTCGGGGCTCGCCCGGCACGGGCTGATGGCGCTGGTGGAGCCGTGCGTCGCGCACCGGGTCGAGGGCCGCGTCCGGAACCTGCTGACGCCGGAGGCGATGATCCGGGCGGTGTCGGTCGCGTCCGGGCTGGGCGTCACCTCGGCGTACACGTGGCTGAAGCTGCCGGTCGTGCCGGAGATGGAGCGGGTGATGGCGGCGACCACGCTGCCCGCGCTGCTGCTCGGCGGCGACGACGCGGGCGAGACGGTCGGAGCGGGCGATACGGAGGCGGTGCTGGACGGCTGGCGGAGCGCGATGCGGATCCCCGGCGTGAAGGGCGTCGTCGCCGGGCGCTCGCTGCTCTACCCGCCCGACGGTGACGTGGGAGCCGCAGTGGACGCGGCCGTCGGCGTCCTCTAGCCGGACACGGAGGCGGCCGCGCCGCTGACTCACCCCGGCGCATCGGGGTAGTGCGCAGGCATGGACACACCTATGTACGCCGACATCACCCTGGTCGTTAACGGCATGGAGCACCGGCTGAGCGTCGACACCCGCGCTTCCCTGCTGGACGTCCTGCGGGAGGACCTCGGGTTGACCGGCTCGAAGAAGGGCTGCGACCACGGCCAGTGCGGTGCCTGCACCATCCTTCTCGGCGGGCGTCGCGCGAACGGATGCCTTGCGCTGGCCGTCGCTCATGACGGCGCCGACATCGTCACGGTCGAAGGGCTCGCCCAGGACGGGCGGCTGAGCCCCGTCCAAGAGGCGTTCATCGAGCAGGACGCCTTCCAGTGCGGGTACTGCACTCCCGGCCAGCTCTGCTCCGCGACAGCCGTGCTGGACGAGGCCGAACGCGGTTGGCCCAGCGTCGTGACCGAAGACCTGGGTTCCGACCCCAGCCTGGACGACGACGAGATACGCGAACGCATGAGCGGAAACTTGTGCAGGTGCGGCGCCTACGCCGGGATCGTGGCCGCCGTACGGCAGGCCGCCAGGAAGAGGGAGGCGGCGCAAGCATGAGGCCCTTCGCGTACGAACGCGCGACCAGTGCTGAGGACGCCCTGGAGCGGCACCATGACGGAGCCGTCTACCTCGGCGGCGGAACCAACCTCGTGGACCTGATGCGTCTCGGTGTCGAAGAACCGGCCAGGCTCGTGGACGTCGCGCACCTCCCGTACGACGAGATCGAACTGCGTCCGGACGGAAGCCTCGTCATCGGTTCGGCGGTGAGCAACAGCGCTCTCGCCGCGGATCCCACGGTCCGCGAAGGCCATCCCATGCTCGTGCAGGCCGTTCTGGCCGGTGCGTCCGGTCAGATCCGCAACCTGGCGACGGTCGGAGGCAACCTCCTTCAGCGCACGCGCTGCTCCTACTTCCAGGACGCCGCCAAGCCGTGCAACAAGCGGAACTCGGGAAGTGGATGTCCGGCCAGGGAGGGCGAGCACCACAACCTGGCGATCTTGGGTCATTCGCAGGCGTGCGTGGCGACGCACCCGTCCGATATGGCGGTGGCGTTGGCGGCGCTGGGCGCATCCGTACGGATCCAAGGCCGCGCGGGGGAGAGGACCATCCCCATCGACGAACTGCACAGGCTGCCGGACAACGAGCCAGAGCGTGACACCACGCTGGAGGCAGGCGACCTCATCACCGCCGTGGAGGTTCCCGCGCTCGGCATACCGTCGCGCTACCGCAAGGTCCGGGAACGCGCGTCGTTCGCCTTCGCGCTCGTCTCCATAGCGGCCGCCCTTGACGTGGAGGACGGCGTGGTACGGGACGTCAGGCTCGCACTGGGCGGCGTCGCCCACAAGCCGTGGCGGGCATGGCGCGCCGAAGGGGAGTTGCGCGGCGCCGAGGCGGTCGAGGAGTCGTTCGTGCGCGCCGCCGAGGCCGAGCTGGCGGCCGCCGAGCCGCTGCGGGACAACGCCTACAAGGTGCCGCTCGCGCGCAACCTGATCGTCCGGACGCTGATGGAACTGGGGGGAGTGCGGGAATCATGACCGACCGGTTGGAGAGCCGCGACAAGGTCACCGGCCAGGCGCGGTACGCCTTCGAGTACCAGGTCGAGAACGTCGCGTACGCCTCGGCCGTCCAGGCGAGCGTAGGCAAGGGAGAGGTCAGGTCCGTCGACGCCGAGGCCGCGCTGAGGCTCCCCGGCGTGCTCGCCGTGCTCTCCTGCGAGGACCCGCCCAGGCTCAGCGACACCTCGGACGGTGAGCTGGCCCTCTTCCAGTCGCGGACGGTTTCCTATCGTGGCCAGTTCGTTGCCGCCGTGGTCGGCGAGACGCTCGAAACCGCACGGGAAGGGGCTCGGCTGGTCCGGGTCGAGTACGCGACAGAGACACCGGACGTCACCCTCCGCGCCGACCACCCCGGCCTCTACAAGCCGGACAAGGTGAATCCCGTCTTCCCCGCAGACACCGGGCAAGGCGAACCGGAGGACGCGTTCAGGAACTCGGCCGTCCGCGTCAACGTGACCTACACCACCCCGGCCGAGCACAACAACCCGATGGAGCCGCACACCACGCTCGCCCAGTGGCACGGCGACGGATCCCTCACGCTCTACGACTCCACCCAGGGCGCGTCGTTCGTTCAGGCCACGATCGCCGGCATCTTCGGCCTCGACCCGTCGCAGGTGCGTGTCGTGTCCCCGCACGTTGGCGGCGGATTCGGTTCCAAGGGGACGCCCAGGCCGAACGTCGTCCTGGCGGCGCTGGCCGCGCGCGCTGTGGGCCGTCCCGTCAAGTTCGCCGTGCCCAGGCAGCAGATGTTCGCCACGACCGGCTACCGGACGCCGACGATCCAGCGGGTGAGGCTCGGCGCCGACGCCGACGGACGGCTCAACGCCATCTTCCACGAGGTGTTCGAGCAGACGTCCACCGTCAAGGAGTTCGCAGAGCAGACGGCGACGCCCACCCGCGTCATGTACCAGGCCCCAAACCGGCATACGTCCCACCGTGTGGTCGCCTTGGACGTCCCTACACCGTCCTGGATGCGGGCCCCAGGTGAGACGCCCGGCATGTACGCGCTCGAATCCGCGATAGACGAGCTGGCCATCGCCGTCGGCATCGACCCCATCGAGCTGCGTGTCCGCAACGACACCGACCGCGAACCGGAGAGCGGCCTGCCGTTCAGTTCCCGCAACCTCGTCGCGTGCCTGCGCGAGGGCGCCGACCGGTTCGGCTGGGACGGGCGTGACCCCGCCCCGGGCGTCCGCAGGGAGGGCCGCAAGCTCATCGGCACGGGCGTCGCCTCGTCCACCTATCCCGCGTACCTGATGCCCAGCAAGGCGACCGCCCGCGCCGAGCCCGACGGGACGTTCACCGTCCGGATCGCAGCCGCCGACATCGGCACCGGCGCCCGCACCGCCCTCGGCCTGATCGCCGCCGAGACGCTCAAGGCGGACCTCGACCAGGTCAAGGTCGAGATAGGCGACAGCTCCCTGCCACGGGCGAGCGTCGCGGGCGGTTCCGCCGGGACTGCGAGCTGGGGGACGGCCGTCGTCCGCGCCTGCGAGGCCCTGCGCAGCGAGCTCAACGGCCTGGTCGCCGGTGGGCATGGAGGCTCCCTGCACACCGAGAACGGCTCCCTGCCTCCCGAGGGGGTGGAGGCGTCCGCGGACACCACCGCCGAGATCAAGGCGCGGGACGAGTACGCCCGGCACGCGTTCGGCGCGCAGTTCGCCGAGGTCGAGGTCGACGCCGACACCGGCGAGATCCGCGTCCGCCGGATGCTCGGCGTGTTCGCCGCCGGGCGGATCATCAACCCCAAGACCGCCCGCTCCCAGTTCATCGGCGGGATGACGATGGGCATCGGCATGGCGCTGATGGAGGAGAGCGTCATGGACGCCGAGTTCGGCGACTACCTCAATCGCGACCTGGCCCAGTACCACGTCCCGGCCTGCGCCGACGTCCGCGACATCGACGCGGCGTGGGTGGAGGAGTCCGACCCGCACCTGAACCCGCTGGGCTCCAAGGGCATCGGCGAGATCGGCATCGTGGGGGCCGCCGCGGCCGTCGGCAACGCCGTCCACCACGCGACCGGGATCCGCTTCCGCGACCTGCCCCTCACCCCGGCCCGACTCCTCCGGGAGCTCTGACACGTCCTGACTGATTGAAAAGTTCACTATCAAGGTGACCCACGTCACGCTTGTGGGTATCGACCCCGTGCTCGGGGGCGCTCCCTACCCGCGAGGTGATCCCGTGTACCAGCAGGTCCTCGATCCCGTCGCCGACTCGCTCGGCTGGAGTTCACTCGTCGCCGCGCTGCCGCTGGCCGTGCTGTTCGTCCTGCTCGGGGGCGTCCGCATGCGCGCGTGGCTGGCGTCCCTGATCGCGCTGGCGGTCGCCCTGGCCGTCGCGATCTGGACGTACGGCATGCCCGCCGACCAGGCGCTCCTCGCCGGAACCGAGGGCGCCGCGTTCGGCTTCTACCCGATCCTGTGGATCGTCATCAACGCGCTCTGGGTCTACAACATCACCGTCACGACCGGCCACTTCGACGTGCTCCGCCGGTCGTTCGCGCAGGTCAGCGACGACAGCCGCCTCCAGGCCGTGCTCATCGCGTTCTCGTTCGGCGCCCTGCTGGAGGCCCTCGCGGGCTTCGGCACGCCCGTCGCGGTCACGTCCGTGATGCTCATCGCGCTCGGTTTCCAGCCGATCAAGGCCGCCGTCCTCGCGCTCACCGCCAACACCGCGCCGGTCGCGTTCGGCGCGATGGCGACGCCGATCCTCACCCTCGGCAAGGTCACCGGGGAGTCCAGCGACACGCTCGGCGCCATGGTCGGGCGGCAGACCCCGATCCTCGCGCTGTTCGTCCCGCTCGTCCTCGTCTACATCGTGGACGGCAGGCGCGGCTTCCGCGAGACCTGGCCTGCCGCCCTGCTCTGCGGCGCCGCGTTCGGCGTCGCCCAGTACGTCACCGCGAACTTCCTGTCGGTGCCGCTCGCCGACGTCGTCGCGTCCCTCGTGTCGGCCGCCGCCGTCGTCCTCGCGGTCCGGCTGCGCCCGCGGCGGGCGGCGGCCCGGCCGGCCCCGGTCGCGGGCGGCGCCGCCGACGAGCCCACCCCCGAGTTCGCGGCCCGCGTCGAGTCCGGCGGCGAGTCCGGCGGCGAGCGCGACTCGCGCGGCGAGGTCGCCCGCGCCTACGCGCCCTACGCGATCATCATCGCGGTCTTCGTCGTCTGCCAGATCGACCAGGTCAAGGAGCAGTTGGACAGGGCCACCCGGACCTTCTCCTGGCCCGGCCTCGACCTCACCGGGCCGACCGGGAAGCCGCTCAGCCTGCCCACCTTCACCTTCAACTACCTGACCACGCCCGGCACGCAGATGCTCGTCGCGGGGCTGATCACCATGGCCGCCCTCGGCGTCGGCCTCGGCAGGGCCCTGCGCGCCTACTGGACGACCCTCGTCCAGCTCAAGTGGGCGATCATCACGGTCATGGCCGTGCTCGCCCTGGCGTTCGTGATGAACGCGTCCGGGCAGACGGTCACGCTCGGCACCTGGATGGCCGGGGCGGGCGGCGCGTTCGCCGTGCTGTCGCCGATCCTCGGGTGGCTCGGCACCGCCGTCACCGGGTCTGACACCTCGTCCAACTCGCTGTTCGGCGCCCTGCAGGTCACCGCCGCGAACAAGGCGGACCTGTCGACGGTGCTGATGGCCGCGACCAACAGCTCCGGCGGCGTCCTCGGAAAGATGGTGTCCCCGCAGAACCTCGCCATCGCCGCGGCGGCGGTGGGCCTGGACGGGCGCGAGGGCGACATCTTCCGCCGTGTCGTCCTCTGGAGCCTGCTGTTCCTCGTCGGGATGTGCGTGCTGTCGGGACTGCAGTCCACCGGCGTACTCGGCTGGATGGTCCCGTGAAGGACGGGACCGCTCGCATCGCCGCCGCCGCGGCCTACTGCAGGTAGTTCTCGACCTCGCCGGCGGGACGGACCTCGGCCTCGTCCGGGTTCTGTCCCGCCGCCATCCGGGCCCTGCGCTGGCGCAGCAGGTCCCAGCACTGGTCGAGCGCCACCTCGAGGCGGCGCAACCGGTCCTGCGCCTCGGCGTTCGTCGTCTCGGCCCGCTCGTGGGCCTGCCGCAGGCCGTGCTCCTCCTCGATGAACTCGTTGATCCGGTCCAGAATTGCCTTCTCGTCCATGAAATCCGCCCGGTGGGGTTCATAAGATGCCGACAGGTGAGAGCCTGGCACATACGGGGCCGCGCACGGTAGCGGCCCCGTCCAAGGGCGAGGTGCGCGTGACATGACGATATGGCGGATCACCGGGGGCGAGGGCGGCCCCGGGCCCGGGGAGCAGGCGGCCCCCCGCTACGACATCGTCGAACTCGACACGGTGCTCCTGCACGTCGCCGCCGCGACGTCCTCGCCATGGCTGCGGATGAGCGGCGAGATCGACGTCTCCAACGCCCCTGGCGTCGCCTCCGCCCTGCGCGCCGCCCAGGCCCGCGTGTCCGGGGACGTCCACGTCGACCTGGCCGCGCTCGCCTTCATGGACATCGCGGGCCTGCGCGCCTTCACCGCCGCGGCCCGCGCCCTCCAGGGCGACGGCCGCCTGCTCGTCCTGCACACGGTCTCGCCTCACATCGACCGGCTGTTCCGGCTGATCGGCTGGCACGCCACCCCCGGCCTGACGATCCACTGCCGCCCTCACCGCTGATCCCGCATTCCCGGAGGCCCAAAGGAAGGCCCCGAAGGTCATCGGCTCGCAATGGGATTGTCGCGGCAAGGTAAACGATGGTGTTGATGCCGGACACTTCCGAAATCATCCGGGGCTGAAGCTGTTTGACCCACAAAACCACGGTTAGGGGGGTTTTATAGCTCTCCGATTCCAGAGGGGGATCTCATGGCAAGGCGAAGAGAGCGAGCGGAATCGCCGATGGCCGGCGAGCGCGCCGCAGCCGCGACGCCCGCCGAGGGAGCCGCCACGGCCGCGCCGCACCGGGGCGCCGACATACCCGGTGAGCACGCGCTGTGGGAGGACCGGACGCGCGTCTTCCTGCAGCCCATCGCGGCACCGTCCATCCTCGGGCTGTTCGCACTCGCGGGCGCGACCATGATGGTCGGCGCATGGCAGGCCGGATGGTACGGCAATGCCGCGACCCCGCTGGTCCTGTGGCCGTTCGTGCTGTTCTTCGGCGGCCTCGCGCAGCTTCTCGCGGGACTGTGGGGTTACCGGGCCCGGGACGGCCTCGTCACCGCGGTGCACGGCATGTGGGGTGCGTTCTTCCTGGCCTGGGGCGTGTTCTTCCTGCTGATCAGTGTGGGCGCGGTACCACTGGCGCTGGCGCCCGTGCTGGGCAGCGTCCGGCAGGACTTCGCGTTCTGGTTCATCGCCTTGGCGGCGATCACCGGGCTGTGCGCGCTGGCGGCTCTCGGCGAGAACATGGTGTTCGCGCTGTTGCTGGGCTGCCTCGCGGTGGCCGCGGGCTTCACCGCGGCCGGCTTCTGGGCCGGGTCCACCTGGCCACTGCACGTCGGCGGCTGGCTGTTGGTCGCGACGGCGGTGATCTCGCTGTACCTGGCCGCCGCGATGTTGATGGAGAACACCTTCGGCCGGACGATCCTGCCAACCGGCAAGTACCGGGTGGCCGGCAACATCCCGGGTGGCCGCGGCATGCGGCCGCTGGAGTACCGGCACGGTGAGCCGGGGGTGAAAATCGGGCAGTGATCTCCGGCGTTTCGCCTTGACATTCCCGTTGCCGTATCCTGTGCCGGTCCATCCGGACCCGGCTCGGGAGGGGAGCGGGAATGTCATCGGCGGTACGGAGGACGTGGCGGCGCCTCGTCCAGACCTACACCATGCTGTGCGTGCGCGACGACGCGGCGAAGCACGGCGTGACGATTCCGAGCGGGGTCTGGGCCTGCGTGCGCTGCCACCAGCCGCACCTCGAGCTGTCCGCGCTCCAGCACCACCTCCGCACCGAGCACCCCGGCGCGGCCGCGGGCTGAGGCGCGACGGGGCGCGGGCCGGGGCCCGCGCGACCGCCGCTTGAGCGTCCCGCGCCGAGCGCGGAGCGACACCGGACGGAGCGCGGAGCGACACCGGACGTGCGCGTCCGGTGTCTTCTGCTGTATCGGTCTGTCCCTTTTCGAGGTGTTCAATGCCGTGGCCGGACCCGGTGCGTCCGGCTTATTGGCAGTGTGCTAATAGCGTGTTACAAGTAACTCACCACTTATGAGTCGGGGGCCTGGCACCGGGAGGGTCGCCGTGACGACACGCAGAAGGTTCTTACAGGACGCGGGTGTGGTGGGCGCCGCCACCGCAGGAGCACTGGCCATGGGGTCGGTACCCGCACACGCGGCGGGCGGGCGGGTCGCCGTCCTCGGCGCCGGCGTCGCCGGACTCACCGCCGCCCACGAGCTGATCGACCGCGGCTTCCAGGTCGAGGTCTACGAGCGCACCGCCCTCGGCGGCAAGGCGCGCAGCATCTTCCCGCCCGGCACAGGGACGGGCGGCCGGCTCGACCTCCCCGGCGAGCACGGGTTCCGCTTCTTCCCCGGCTTCTACTTCAACCTCACCGACAACATGCGCCGCACGCCGTTCCTCGGCAACGCCAAGGGAACCTGGGGCAACCTCGTCCGAGCCGACGCGTACATGATGTCGCGGCAGGGACGTCCCGACCTCACCATCCCGTTCCCGTTCCCGCTGCCGCCGGGCGCACAGATCTACGACACCGCCAGCTTCCTCGCCACGATCACCTCCGGGCTCCAGACGATCGCGAAACTGTCGCTGACCGAGGCCGCGTTCGCCGCGCAGAAGCTGCTCGTCTACGTCACGAGCTCCGACGACCGCAAGCTCGGCCAGTGGGACAACATCACCTGGTCCGACTACATCCGCGCCGACTGGTACTCCGACGAGTACAACAAGTTCATCGCCGACGGGACGATCCGCAACCTCGCCGCCACCAAGTCCAAGGACGCGAGCACCCACTCGATCGCGATGGTCGGCGAGGCCACCGTGTGGAGCATCCTCGGGCTCGGCAACGAGTCGGGCGGGACGGTCGACCGGGTGCTGAACGGGTCCTCGTCCGAGATGTGGCTGGACCCGTGGATCGCGCACCTGCGCAACCTCGGCGTCAAGTTCAACGTGGGGTACGAGGTCAACTCCCTCACCGTCTCGGGCGGGAAGATCACCTCCGCGGGCGTCAAGGGCAAGTCCGCCATCACCGCGGACTGGTTCGTCGTCGCGATGCCGTGCGAGCGGACCGCCGGCCTGCTGAGCGACGCCGTCCTCAGCGCCGACCCGTCGCTGGCCGGGATCAAGGGCCTGCGCACCGACTGGATGACCGGGCTGCAGTTCTTCCTCAAGAAGAAACTGCCGCTCGCCGCCGGGCACGTGAACTACGGCGACTCGACGTGGGCGGTCACGTCGATCAGCCAGGAGCAGTTCTGGAAGCGCGACTTCTCCACCTACGGGGACGGCACCGTCCAGGACTGCCTGTCGTCGATCATCTCCGACTGGTTCACGCCGGGGACCTTCAACAAGAAGCGGGCGACGGACTGCCCGCCCAGCGAGATCGCCGCCGAGACCTGGAAGCAGATCAAGGCCCACCTCAACGACAGCGGGCAGACGCTGCTCACCGACGCCGACCTGCACTCGTGGTTCCTCGACCCCGCGATCATCCCGAACGGGAGCGGCGGCGTCACGAACGACACCCCGCTGTTCATCCAGCAGCCCGGCTCGTGGAAGCTGCGCCCGACGTCCAAGACCAAGATCCCGAACCTGTTCCTGGCCGGGGACTGGGTGAAGACGCCGATCAACGTCACCACGATGGAGGGCGCCAACCAGGGCGGCCGGCAGGCGGTCAACGCGCTGCTGGACGCGGCCGGCTCGTCCGCGGCCCGGTGCAACGTCCACGAGCTGTGGGAGCAGCCGCTGTGGGCGCCGTTCAAGGCCAACGACAAGCTCCGCTACGCGCTGCGGCTGCCGCACGAGTTCGACATCCTCGACCCGCGCTGGCCCGGGAGGTGACGCTAGGAGAGCGCGCGGCGCGCGATCAGCGCCGCGTGCAGTAGCTGAAGGTCGCGCGGCCGGGCCGGATCGAGCCCGGTCAGCGCGCTGATCCGGCGGACGCGGTAGGCCACCGTGTTCGGGTGGACGTGCAGTGCCGCGCCCGTCGTCCGCCGGTCCAGGTCGAAGGCCAGGTACCGCTCCAGCGTGCGGAGCAGCTCCGGCTTGCGGTCGAGCGGCGCCAGCAGGGCGGCGAGCCCGGCGAGCGCGCCGCTCGGCCGGCTGAGCTGGTACTCGAGCAGGACGTCCGCGAGCCGGTACAGGCCGGGCGGATGGCCGGCTCGCCGGACCAGGTCCATGATCTCGGCGTTGCGCGTGGCGGCGGCGGGGACCCCCGCCGGTCCGGTGATCTCCGCCGCCGCCGTGACCTGCGTGTCGGCGCTCTTCGCCGCCCGCGCCACCAGGTCGCGCAGCTCGTCCCAGCCGGCGGAGAAGGGCAGCAGGGCCGTCCCGCCGGAGGCGTCCAGGGCGGTGAGCGCGGGCTCGTCGGCGACCTCGTCCAGGACGGTCCGGATCCGGCGGATCTTGCGCCGGGCCGCGATCCGGGCACGCTGCCCTGAGCCCGCCTCGTCCGGGTGCGGGGCGAAGGCCAGCGTCAGGACCGCGTAGCGAGGCGCCGGTCGGTGCCCGGCGGTGTCCCCGGCCACCAGCGCGGTCATCAGCGCGTGCCGCCCGCCGTGCTCCTGGCTGTCGAGGATCTGCCGCACCTCCAGGTACGCGGAGCTGACCGCCGACGTCAGCAGCCGCTGGAAGTCCAGGAAGTAGCTGAGCGCCTCCTGGAACGAGGGCAGGTCGGACGGCTCGGCCCCCGCCGCCAGCTCGTCCCACGCCGTCGCCGCGCCGATCTGGTACGCGCTGAGGATCGCGTCCAGCGGCACGCCCTCCTCGGCCCGCAGCGCCGCCGAGTCGCGCTGCCGGCCGAACTCGTCCGGCTCCGCGCGGCGGCGCCGCTCCAGGACGTCCGCGAACTGCCGCAGGCTGTGCTGGACGATCTCGGCCACGTCCCCGGCGACCTCCTCCTGCGGCAGCTCCGCGTAGACCGGCAGCTCCACCAGCAGCCGCGCGACGACGCGCTGGGTGAGTCGGGGCGTGCGGGCCCGCAGGTCCGCCGCCATCGGCCGTCCGGCGATGCACAAGGCCGCCATGTTGTCCCGCGCCACAACCGCTCCCGCAAGAGTCTGTTTTCACGCCAATTGAACGGTGTGTCCAAATTCTGGACGATCACGGCGACATCGTCCATGACGCCGAGGAGTTGGCATGAAGCGTCTGTTGCACGGCATGGTCGGCGCATTGGTTCTCGCGGGCACAGCCCTGGGTCTCACCGCCCCCGCCGAAGCGGCCACGGTCCAGTACGTGGCCCTCGGTGACTCGATGGCCTCCGGGCCGCTCATCCCGAACATCACCGGCCCGGTCGGATGCGGACGCTCCACCAACAACTACGCGCACAAGCTCGCCGCCGCGCTGAACGCCAACCTCCGCGACGTCACCTGCAGCGGCGCGAAGAGCAAGCACATGACCGAGTCGCAGAGCACCAGCGTCGGCGGAGTCGACACCGGCACCGTCCCGCCCCAGTTCGACGCCCTCAGCACCTCGACCACCCTCGTCACCCTCACCATCGGGGGCAACGACGTCGGTCTCGTGGGCATCGCCGAGGACTGCATGAACCTCGACCCCACCGCCACCCCCTGCAAGGGCGAGTTCGAGGCCGAGGTCGCCCAGCGCACCGCCGATTTCGGCCCCCGCCTCAGCGCCGTCCTGGACGGCATCCGCGCCCGCGCCCCGCAGGCCCGCATCGTCGTTACGGGATACGGCCTCTACATCAAGAAGGACGGCTGCTGGCCCCTCCAGCCCGTTCTGCCGACCGACGCCAACTTCCTCCAGGGCGCCGTCAACGCCATGAACGGCGTCATCCGCGACCAGACCACCGCCCACGGCGGCACCTACATCGACCTCGTCACGCCCAGTGCCGGCCACGACGCCTGCCAGTCCACGTCCAAGCGCTGGGTCGAGGGCTACGTCCCCGTCAACCTCGCCGCCCCCCTCCACCCGAACGCGCAGGGCGAGGCCGCATACGCCACCATCATCGGCAGCAAGCTGAACGCCTGACCTAAGCTCAGGTGGTGGTCGATGGAGGAGCCGACATGAGCGAAGAGATGCGCGCCAACACCGCCGCCTACGAGCAGACGATCCGTTCGACGCTCGCCCTCGCGGGCACGCTCGCCGAGGACGACTGGGACCGGCCGACCGAATGCCCCGGCTGGACGGTCAAGGACCAGCTCTCCCACCTGGTCGGTGTCGAGCTGGACCTCCTCGGCGAGCCAGGTCCGGAGATCGAGCTTCCCGAGTTCGCGCACGTCCGCAACGACTTCGGCCGGGCCCTGGAGGCCCGGGTGCACGCGCGGCGCCCGGTGCCGGGCCCGGCCGTGGCGGCGGAACTGGCGGACGCCCTGGAGCGCCGCCTCGCCGAACTGCCCACCCTCGACCCGGACCGGGTCCTCCTGTGCCCGGACGGCAAGGAGGGCCCCTACTCGCGCTTCATGAAGTTCCGCGCCATGGACTGCTGGACGCACGAGCAGGACGTGCGCCGCGCGACCGGCCGTCCCGGCAACCTGGACGCCCCGGCGGCGGGCTGCTTCTGGGACCTGCTCGGCGCCGGGCTTCCGTTCGTGGTCGCCCGCCGCGCGAAGGCCGCGCCGGGGGAGTGCGTCGCCTTCGCGATCTCCGGCCCGCCCGACCACGAGGTGGCCGTGGCGATCGGCGAGGACGGACGGGGGCGCTGGTCGTCCGGCGAGGCCCCGACCGCCGAGCTGGCCATGGACTGGGAGACCTACGTCCGGCTGGCCGCCGGGCGCTGCGCCCCCGGAGAGGCCGCCGTCCGGGTGACGGGGGACCGGGACCTGGCCGGCCGGGTCCTCGCCGCGATGGCCGTCACCCCCTGAGGCCGCCGGGGCTCCCCGGCGGGCAGCGATTCGTCCGGCGCGGTCCAGGATCACGCGCGGTTCTTTTGTTCTGATGCGGGTGATCTGTGCTGATTCGTCATGGCTATGATGCGGCGATCAGCATTTTGGACCGTTCCGGGGGACCCGCATGACCGAAGTTCACCATTTCTCCTATGGCCTGCTGACCCCGGCGGCCGCGTACATCATGTCGTTCGTCGGCTCGCTGCTCGGGCTGCTGTGCACCGCGCGGGCGCGGGCCACCACCGGCCGCTCCCGGGCCTCCTGGCTGGGCCTCGCGGCGCTCGCGATCGGCGGCACCGGCATCTGGGTCATGCACTTCATCGCGATGCTCGGCTTCAGCGTCTCGCACACCGAGATCCGCTATGACGTGCCGCTCACCCTGCTGAGCTGCGCCGTCGCGGTCGTGGTCGTCGCGGTCGGGCTGTTCATCGTCGGCTTCGCCGGAACCCGCACCCCGGTCATCGTCGCCGGCGGCGTGCTCACCGGCGCCGGCGTGGCGAGCATGCACTACATGGGCATGATGGCCATGAACATGGCCGCCGACGTCGGCTACCAGCCCGCCCTCGTGGCGCTGTCGGTGCTGATCGCCCTGGTGGCGGCCACCGCGGCGCTCTGGTTCGCGACCAGGGTGCGCGGCCTGTGGGCGACGGCCGGCGCCGCACTGATCATGGGCCTCGCGGTGAGCGGCATGCACTACGTCGGCATGGCCGCCATGCGCATCCACCCGCACGACCACGCGCACGACGCGGCGCTCGGCGGCGCCGGCGCGGCCGACTTCCTGCTGCCGCTCGTCGGCGGCGTCGGCGCGGTGGCGACCCTCCTGCTGATCATCATCGCGATGGCGCCGAACGAGGACGAGATGCGCATCGAGGCCGCACTCCAGGAGCGGGTGGAGGCCCGCCGCCAGAGCCCGCCGCCCGCCGCCCCCGCCGACCAGATCGGTCACCCCGACCCCCGCCCCGCCCCGGGCGAATGGTTCGGCGGCGGCCCCGGCCGCTGACCCCTCCCCGCTCCCCTCCCCGTTGACCTCTCCGTGCCGCCCGGTCAGCCGCGGGTGAGGTCGCCCTTGCCGGTGACGTTCACCGGGCCCGCGTCCTCCCAGACGGCATGGACGCGGCCGCCCGCCAGCGACAGCGTGATGTAGGCCCGCGGCGCGCACGTCCCGCGGTCGGCGCGGACGAGCCGCTCGAGGACGCTGAGCCGGTCGTCGGAGTGCTCCAGCACCGTCAGGTCGCCCGAGCACCGCGCCGTGGCGGACGAGACCTCGAAGCGGCCGGTCCGCCGGGCGACGTCGATCGTGATGTCGAGTTCCCACCGGTCGCCGGACGAGCGGGTGATCGTGCCCCTCCACCGCCCGTCGAACCGTCCGCCGCCGCCGTCGTCGTGGGTGTGGAAAGGGTCGGGCAGCAGCCAGCCGCCGAGCGGCAGCAGGCTGATCAGGAACGTCGCCACCGCCCCCACCGTGAGCCGCCGCCTGTTCGCCTTCTTCATGGTCCTGCCTCCGAGGGGTCATGAGCGGCGCGCCAGCCGGTACCGCAGGACCAGCCGGGCCGCGCAGCCGTAGCCGATGGTCATGGCGAGCAGCACACCCAGTTCGATGATCATGAAGGCGGGACGGTGCCGCCACAGCTCGTCCGGCGGGGCGCCGAACGCGACGCCGCGCGCGTCGCTGGACGCGGCGAGCGCGGCGGTGGCCCACCGGGACGGGAGCAGCGAGCCGGCGGCGGACAGCACCGGATGCTCGGACAGGTCCAGCAGGCTTCCGCTCAGCGCGACCTGGCAGATCGCGGCGGCGGTCGCCCAGCCGACGGCGCGCTCGACGGTCGGCGCGGCGGCCGAGATCAGCAGGCCCGCGGACATGGCGGCCAGCGCCCCCGCCGCCAGGCAGATCGCGAGGTCGGCGTCCGGCCCGAGCAGCAGGGACGAGGTCGCGGGCGGCCGCAGGAGCCGGAACGCGCCGACGGTGATCAGCGCCTGCAGCACCGCGAGGACGCCGAACACCGCGGCCTTCGCGGCGATGACCGCGCCGGGCGAAACGCCCGCGCGCCATTCGCGGCGCAGCACCGGGAACTGCGCCACGACGTCGCCGTAGGTGAGCGACTGGCCCGCGAAGACGCAGGCGGTGATCAGCAGCGTGAGCGTCTGGACGGCGTGCCGGTTGTCTCCCTCCGCGCCGCCCAGCCCGGCCGCGGACGCGCCGAGGGCGGCGAGCAGCCCGCCGAGCGCGGGAACCGCGGGGATCTGCGCGAGCGCGAGCGCGCCGCGCGCCCGGAGCAGCGCCAGCTCGCGCCCCACCAGGATGGGGAACTGCCGGACCCCGCGGCGCCAGGTCGCCTCCCCGCGCATCCGCGGCTCGTCCGCGGGCGGTGCCGCGGGGGTCGAGGGGGTCGCCGGTGCCGCCGGGGTCGCCGGTGCCGCGGCCAGCCGGGCGGCCTCCGCCGGGACCGGGCCCGCGCGGAAACGCGCGGCGGCCTCCTGCGGACGGTGCCGGGCCGTCTCCATGAGATCGGCGAACCCGCTCGCGCCGAAGTCGTCCAGGACGGCTTCGGGCTCGCCGTAGTACAGCGGCCGGCCGCCCGCGCCGATCACCAGCACCTTGTCGGCGTCCCCCAGCTGGTCGGTGGCGTGCGTGCTGAGGGCGACGGTGCAGCCGTCGTCCGCGACCGTCCGGAGCATGCGCATCACCGACCGGGCGATGCCCGCGTCCAGCGCCGAGGTCGGCTCGTCCAGGACGAGCAGCCGGGGTCTGCCGAGGACCTCGACGCCGATCGAGACCCGCCGCTTCTCCCCGCCGGACAGCTCGCGGATCGGCCGGTGGAGCAGCCCGGCGAGGTCGAGATGCGCCGCGACCTCCGCGATTCTGCCCCGGCGCTCCGCGGCGGTCGTGCCGGCCCCCGGCAGCAGCCGGGCGGCCTGGCCCAGCACCCGGCCGGGCGTGAGGCTCTCGTGCAGGTCGACCTGCTGCGGGACGAACGCCGCCATGTCCCGGACCTGCTCGCCCTCGGTCGCGAGGTCGAGCCCGGAGAACAGCAGCCTCCCGGACGTCTCGACCTCGCCGCGCAGCGCCTTGAAGAAGGTGGACTTGCCGGTCCCGGACGGCCCGACGACCGCGAGGATCTCGCCGGAGCGCAGCACGACCGACAGGCCGTCCAGCTTGGTCACCGGCTGCCTCGGCCACGGCCTCCAGGCGGGCCGGTAGGCGGCGGACAGGTCGCTGACCACCAGCGACGCGCCCCGCACCTGGCGCGTCTCGCGCAGCGTCACCTCGTCCAGGAGCGTGAAGGCGCTGTCCCCGACGGTGAACGAGTCGCCGGCGCGGAGGCGGGCCCACATGATCCGCCGCCCCCGGACGTACGTCGGGTCGCCCTGCCCGTGGTCGCGGATCTCCAGCCCGGTGACGTCCCGCCGCCGCAGCGTCGCGTGCCGTGCCGCCACACCGAGGTCGGGGACGACGATGTCGGCGCCCGCGCCGCTGCCGAGCACGGTCATCGCGTCGTCGAGCCGGTGCAGCCGCCCGCCGGATCGGTACGGCGGTGGCGGGGCGGCCGCCTGGAGCGGCGCGCTGAAGCCGAGGAGCAGACCGGTGTGCACCGGGCCGAGGCGGAACGTCACCTTCGTGTCCCGCCCGGTTTCGAGATGGATGAGCTGCTCGGTCCGCGGCCTGCCGTCGACGAGCGTCTCGTCGACGTGCGAGGCCGGGCGCAGGATCCAGTGGCCTATGTACCGCAGCCACGCGACCGGCCCGGGCGCGCCGCCGAGGTCGACGCGCACGTCCGAGCCCGCATCGGGCCCGATGGCGTGCTCGCCGGACGGCACGAGCCTCGTCACCGAGTCGTGGACCGTGACGTAGAGGGCGTCGGGCATGGGCTGCCTCTCGGTTCAGGCGAGCAGGAGGACGAGGGCGACGAGGACGACGACGAGCGCGACGCCGACGACGAACCCGGCCGGGATCTCCGACCCGGACTTGGCCGCCGGAGCGGGCGGGGGAGGCGCCGTCGGGACCGGCGGCGGCGCGCCGACCGGACGCCATCGCCGCCGCAGGCTTTCGTCGGTCTGCACGTAGAGTGCGCCCGGCGTGACGAGCGTCGGCCACACCGAGGACTTGTCGCGCAGCAGCGGCACGGCGTCCGCGGGCTGCCCCCCGCCGCACAGTTCGACGAGCACGTCGCACGTGCGGCTCTGCATGACGGCCCTGAGCCGATCGGGATCCGGGGCGGTGGCCGCGGTGTTCTCCTGCAGCGACCGGGCGACCAGCCACGCGAACTTGAACATGTCCGTCCGCACCCCGAACGGCTCGGGCCAGGGCGCCTTCCAGCCCTCCGGGTCGCGCTGCGCGTGCGCGGGCTCCCCGGAGAGCGGGACGCAGGCGTCGCAGTCGACCAGCAGGACGTCCGCCGCGCGGCCGTCGAAGGAGAACAGGGCGTTGCGCGGTTGCAGGTCCCCGATCGCGTACCCGCGCTCGTGCAGCCACAGCATCGTCCGCAGCAGGCGGGCCAGGACGGCGAGCTTCACCGGTGGCGGGTAGTAGTCGTAGCCGAGCTTGCGGGCCTTGGCCTCCGGCCGCGCGAGCGCGTCGAGATGCCTCGGCAGCGACCAGGCGTTCGCCCTCCCGCTGGCGTCCACGAACATCGCGGGCGGAGCCGGCCGCACGAGGACGCCCTGGACCGCGTGGCCGTCCAGGACGACGGCCCGCGGCCAGGCGCAGGCGCGGTCGAGCTCCGCCCGGTCCGCGACGTCGAGGTCGAGGCGCCAGGACGTCATCGCCGCGAGGGCCGGCAGCCGGACCGCCTCGCGCACCTCCGGCGTGTAGGTCTTGAACACGTACTCGTCGCCGTCCGGGCCGATGCACCGCGTCAGCCTCGTCGACTGCCCGCCGGCCGGCGCGTAGCCGCCCACCGGGACGAGCCGGCCGGCCTGCACGTACTGCGGGTGCGCGCCCCCGGCCCTAGTGGCGCCGGTCATGGGTTCCCGGCCAGAGGGCGACGACGGTGCGGTCGTCGGTGAAGGTGGCGCGGCGGAAGTCGACGTCCCGGATGAAGCCGAGCAGGTGGGGAGGCCGCTCCCACTCGGCGGCGAGCGCGACCGACAGCTCGCTGCGGTTGCCGAGGGCGTTGGCGAACCCGTCGGTGGCGAGCAGCAGGACCTCGCCCGGTCGCCATTCGAGGGCGGCGGTGCGCAGCTCGTCCACGCCGGGCGGCAGCGCCGCCGTGACGTCGTCCTGGACGCGCCCGGACGTCCTGCCGGGCCCGAGCACGAGGGACCACTCGCCGGCGGCCGGACGCAGCAGCAGCGCCGGCGAGTCGCCGACGCCGGCGAGCTGCGCCGTGCGGCCGGGCCGGGGGTCGGCCGGGGCGAGCAGGACCAGCAGCGTCGTGCGCCCCGGCCGCGGGTTCCCCGCCGCTCCGTCCAGCGCCGCCAGCCGGTCGCCGATCTCGTCGGCGACCTGCCGGAAGATCGGCTCCCAGCCGTGCGGGCCGAGCCCGCCGGGGCCGATCGCCCGCTCGGTGAGCCGGACCGCGGCGGCCACGGCGGCCTGCGCGGCGACCTCGGGGTGCGCGGTGCTGCCGACCCCGTCCGCGACCGCGGCGATGATCCAGCGGCCGTCGGCGGAGGCGCTGACGAGGAACGCGTCCTGCCGCGGCTTGCCGTCCCGCATGTGCGCGCTGCCCCGGCAGGACGCGGCCCGGATCGTCACCTGGCCGACACAGCCGCCGTCGGCCTGGAGGCTGGAGCGACCCTCAAGCACGGTCTCCGGGAGGGCCACCGACACGGGCGCCGGCCTGCGCCCGGTGTACCGGACGAGGTCCGGGCCGGTCTCGGGCGACCTCGGCAACGCCGGCCGGACGTCCGGTGCCGGCCCGCCGCGGGTCTGCCGCGCCCGCCGCCCGTTCCACGGCCCTCCGGGGCTCGCCATGGCGAGATGCCGCAGCCCCGCGAGTCCGCACATCCCGCTCACGTATGCCAGAACGAACTGTCCGAACGACACCTGTTCCTCCCGTTCCCCGGCGGTCAGCCGGCCGCGAGCGGGCAGGCCCATGCCATGCCCTCCGGGGCGCGGACCGCGAGGTCGCCCTGGGCGACCGAGGCGGAGATGCTGATGAACAGGGTGTCGATCAGTGCGGTCAGCACCGCGCTGACGTCCATCGCCCGGTCGGCGATGAAGGCCAGCCGCCGCCCGCCCTGCTCGGACGCCACCCTGCACAGGACGTTCCGCCGCGCCTGCCCGAACCCGAAGGTCACGAGTTGCGGGCGGAAGGCGAAGTCCGGCGCGAGCAGCCGGTTGCGGGCCGGCAGCCACACGCTCTCGGGCTGGTCGCCGTCGCCGACGAAGGGGATGCCGTCGGTGAGGAAGAACACCGCGGGCTGCTTGAGGTCGTAGGTCTTGGAGAGCCGCTGGCAGTCCTCGTCGATGGACCGGCGCAGCAGGTCGAAGACCCCCGCGTAGTCGGTCTGGTCGCCCCGGTTGAAGCGCCGGACGTCCTCGGTCTCGCCGGGCCGGGTGAGCGGCAGGACGACCTCCGCCCGGCCGGAGAATTCGATCACGCTGATGAACGCGGCGTCGCAGATCGTCGGATCCAGTTCGGCGCGGTAGATCAGATCGGGAACCGCGTCCTGGAGGACGTCCAGGGGTATCCGCGTCGACCTGTTGAAATCCGGGTCCCACATCGTCTGGGAAACGTCGCAGACGATGTAAAACGGGAAGGCGCGCTCGCGCCCGCCGTAGTCCAGCACCGTTTTCCTCCCGTGGTATCGCGCCTACCGGTGCTCATCAACAAGTGATCGGGCTCTTCGAGCCGATGACCAGCGGCGGCCGCCCCGGCTGCCGAAGATGCGCGATCACGAGATCGCGGAGAAGCCGGTATGCGAATGCGTCGGTACAAGAATCGGGAGCTTGTTTGACGTTCGCGAGTGCCTGTGCGGCCGGGCCCCAGGACGCGCCGTCCCCGTTGATCCCGGCCGCGCAGGCCGCGCCGAGCCCTTGGTAGACCGGCTGTGCCCTCTTCGGGCCGATCCTGGTGATGGCGTCGCAGTCGCGGCTGTTCATCGCCGCGTACCACTCGGGGGACCGCCCGCCGCCGGCCGGCACGACGGAGTTCCAGACCACGTCCCCCGGCTCCGCGACCGGGCTCGGCTTCTTGTCGGATTTTTCCGATTTACTGGTTTTTGTAGGCCCCACTGCGGCCTGCCCCGGATCCCCCGCGCCCCCCTTTATGATCGCGCCGATCCCGCTCACCAGTGAAACGCAGAGCAGGGCCGAGCCCATGATTATCCGCGATGATCCGGCGGTACCCCCCATTGACCCCTCCGTCCGGCGCCGTGCCCACCCCCGTGGCGACGCGCGTGCCGACGATTATGAGTCAACCGCGGCTCAAGGGGAAGTGATTTCACGGCCACGGAAAGCAGTAATTCTGCACACTCGACGGCGGAGGCCGCAGTCGTTTATGACCCCCGGAAAGTTGTCCTCGTGACCGCATTCGGCCGCCACTTCCCCGGCAAGACGAAAGCCCGGCCTCCAGGGTGGAGGCCGGGCGCGGGCGGGTCGGCGGTCAGCGGTGCCGGGTCGCGGCGGGGAAGTGGGAGGCCAGCAGGTCGGGGGACTCCTCGCGGCCGTCCAGGACCCGGTTGGTGCGGTTCACGGCGCGCCAGCCGTCGCCGGTGCGGCGGAGGCGCCAGTGGTTGGCGGTGGCGCGGCGCAGCACGAAGCCGTCCTTGTTGACGATCATGAGGGTGTAACCGACGGCGGTGGCCTCGTCGCCGTCGAGGGTGACGTGCGGCGGGCCGACGACGTGGGCGCAGCCGCCGGCGATCCAGCGCTGGTGGTTCGCCGAGCGGACCATCGCGTCGATCTCCGGCCGGCCGGTCATCAGGATCTCGTCGACGTCGTAGACGCCGTCGGGCTCCCACAGGCCGGCGACGTCGGCGGCGCAGCCGCTGTCGACGAGGGGGCCGTAGGAGAGGATCAGCCGGGTGATCTCCCGCTCGTCCTCCAGGGCGCGCAGGCGCTCCTCCAGGGCGGCCAGGCGGGATTCGACGCTCACAGTTTCTCCTCGAAGGTCAGCCCGTAGACGCCCGCGAGGTCGCGCAGGGCGGCGAGCTGGTCGCGGTAGTGCTCCGGGGACGACGACGCGAACTTGACGCCCGCGATCGTGGCGCCCGCCTCGCGGAGTCTGCTGAGGGCGGCGCCCGCGACTTCCGGGTCGGTCAGCGGGTCCAGGGGGCGGGACGGCGCCAGGACGACGTCGAAGCCGGGCGGCACGTCGGCGTCGGCGAGCATCTCGGCGAGGGTCTTCAGCGGCAGCCCGAACGGGACCCACCCGTCGGCGGTCAGCGCGCGCCGCAGGGAGCGCCCGGACCGGCCGCCGATCCACATCGGGACGTGTTCCTGCACGGCGTGCGGCTCGACCACGAGGCCCGAGTAGTCGTAGTGCGGGCCGTGGTACTCGGGCGTGCGGCGGCCGAGGGAGGCGCGCAGGGCGGCGAGGGCGTCGTCGGCGCGGGCGCCGCGGCCGGCGAAGGGGGCGCCGAGCAGGTCGAACTCCTCCTCCAGGCTGCCGACGCCGAAGCCGAGGGTGAGCCGGCCGCCGCTGATCCGGTCGAGCGTCCCGTACCGCTTGGCGATCGTGAGCGGGTGGTGGTACCCGAGCACGAGGACCTGGGTGGCGAGCCGGATGCGGGACGTCCGGGCGGCGAGGTAGCCGAACGTGGCGAGCGGGTCCCAGTAGACGCCGCCGCGCTGCTCGGCCGCCTCGGCGGGGACGGCGACGTGCTCGCTGCAGGTGACGTGGTGGTAGCCGAGCCGGTCGGCCGTCTCGGCGATCGCCGCGATCTCCTCGATTCCCGCGTCCCGCTCCCAGGCGGCGTTGCCGGGCGGCGGCTGGGCCACCACCGGCGTGACGATACCGACACGCATCGTTGCTCCCTCCTTGTCAGAAAACGTTCTATCACGCTCTCGGGGGCGTCCCGGGCACTGCTTCTCGCATCCTAGGCTTCGCTGAGCTGGACTTATGGGGCCCCTTCCCATGGGGCCAAGCGGTTGCTACATTCCAGGTAACAAGAATTCATTTCAGTCGGACGCCGGGAGGTGCGATGACCGAGGCGATGGTGCGCGGGGCAGCGACGCCGGAGGCCATGACGGAGGCCGTGACGGAGGCCATGACGGAGGCCGGGACGGGGGCGGTGCGGCGGGAGTCGCCGCCGTCGATGATCGAGCGGATGACGCTGATCCTGGACGCGTTCAACGGGCCCACCGCCCGGCTCACGCTGGAGGACGTCGCGCGCCGCACCCGGCTTCCGCGCTCGACCGCGCACCGAATCCTGGACCAGCTCGTCAAGCAGCGCTGGCTCGCGCACCACTCGTTCGGCTACGGCCTCGGCCAGCGCGCCCTCGGGCTCGGCGGCCAGGACGGCGGGCACGGCAAGATCCGTGAGGCCGCGGCGCCGCTGCTGCACGAGCTGCAGGTCACCACGGGGCTGGTCGCGCACCTGGCCGTGCTGGACGGCGCCGAGGTCTTCTACCTGGACAAGCTCGGCGGGCGGCTCGCCGCGTCCGTGCCGTCGCGGGTCGGCGGGCGCGCCCCGGCGCACTGCACCGCGCTCGGCAAGGCGATGCTGGCGTGGCTGGAGCCCGAGCAGGTGGACGCGCTGCTCGGCGAGAACATCAGCCGGTTCACGAGCCGCACCATCGGCGAGCTGGGCACGCTTCACCAGGAACTGCACCGCGTCCGGCAGCGCCGCGGCCTGGCGTTCGAGCGCGGCGAGTCGTTCGCCGGCATCGCCTGCGTGGCGGTGGCGATCCGCGGCGACGAGGGGCCGGTCGCCGGCATCTCCCTCGTCGGCGACATAAGGACGCCGCTGGAGAACGTCGCGCCGCTGGTGGTCACCGCCGCGCGCGAGACCTCGCAGATCCTCTTCCCCGGCTCGGCGCCCGATTCGGGACGCCCGCGCGGGCGCCGCGGCGCCCGCCGGACGAGCCAGGACTCGACGTGGTCGCCGGAGATGATGAACCGGCTGCTCGCCCTGGACGGACGCGGCGACTGGATGTGAGGCGGCCCCGACCGCGCCCCCGACCGTGGCCCGGGCCGCTCGGGACAGGCCCGCGGCCGTGGCCGCCGGGGGCGGGGCGTCAGCCCCAGCCCCACCGGTCGCGCAGTCCCCACGGGTCCGGGGCGATCGGCGCGTCCGGCTCGCCGACGCCGAACCGGCTGCGGAAGAACACCATCGGACGCCGCCAGGCCCCGTCCCGGACCTCGTGCCGCTCCACCTCCAGGACCCGCCCGATCACCACCTCGTGGTCGCCGGCCTCGTGCACGTCGTGGACGACGGCGTGCACGGCGAGCAGGACGTCCGGCAGCGCGGGGGTCCCCCACTCGGAGACCTTCCAGTCCAGGCCGTCGAACTTGGCGCCGCGGCTGGAGCCGAAGCGTTCGCACAGTTCGCGCTGCTCCTCGCCGAGCACGTTGACGGTGAACCGCCCGGCCGTGCGGATCCGCGGCCAGGACCGGCCGCGCTTGTCCGCGCAGAAGAGGATCAGCGGCGGCTCCAGGGACACCGACGCGAACGACTGGCAGGCGAAGCCGACCGGCTCGCCGCCGTCGATGGCGGTGACCACGGTGACCCCGGTCGCGAACTCCGCCATGGCCTTCCGGAAGTCCGCCGGGTCGGGGACGGCGGAGTCGGAGGGCGTGCGGCCGGTGTCCGCGGTGAGCGCTGGCTCGGCTGGCATCTGTTCCCCTCGGGGGTCGGTGCGGGACGGTCCTGTCAGCGTCCCTGTTCGCTAACGTGCAGGTTCAACAACAATTTGTCCATCAACAATGCCCTATGAGCGGCAATGTCTAATAAGCAGGGCGGGCACGGCGCCGGTCAACTGGCCGGTGAGCCTGAAACTAGGCACGTCCCCGCCGGACGGCCCACGCCGATCCCGATGAGTGGAAGCGCGCGCCGAACCGGCCCCCGGAGGCCCTGCCCGGCCCCGCGTCCCGCTGATCGGGATCCGCCGGGTGACCTTGCCCCGACCAGAATTACGTTCCCGTCAAGCCACCGTCGAAGGACTGGGAGATCATGCCTGCCGAGCTGACTTACGAGTCGACGCTGCGGGAGCTCGCCACCGACCAGGGCGTCCTGCGCTACCACGAGGCCGGCGAGGGCCCGCCTCTGCTGCTGCTGCACGGATCCGGCCCCGGCGTGACCGGCTGGCGCAACTTCAACGGCAACCTCGCCCGGTTCGCCGAGCACTTCCGGTGCCTGGTCCTGGAGTTCCCCGGGTTCGGGGTCAGCGACCCGACGGACGCGCACCCGATGATGGCGGCCGGCGGCGCCGTGATCCGCTTCCTGGACGGCCTGAACCTCGGCCAGGTGGACGTCATCGGCAACTCCATGGGCGGCATCATCGGCACCCAGGTGGCGCTGCGGAACCCGGACCGCGTCGGACGCCTGGTCACGGTCGGCGGGATGGGCCGCAACATCTTCAGCCCCGGCCCCGGCGAGGGCATCAAGCTGCTGATGGAGTTCACCGACGAGCCGAGCCGCGAGCGCCTCGTCCGGTGGCTGCACTCGATGGTCTACAACCCGCGGATCGTCACCGAGGAGATGATCGAGGAGCGGTGGCGGCAGGCCACCGACCCCGAGACGCTCGCCGCCGCCCGCCGCATGTACGGGTCGAAGGCGATGGCGGCCAGCGCCAAGGCGATGGCGGCCTCGGACGAGCCGCCCTACTGGGCGATGCTCCACAAGCTCAAGGCCAAGACCCTCATCACCTGGGGGCGGGACGACCGGGTCAGCCCGGTCGACATGGCGCTCGTCCCGATGCGGACGATCCCGGACGTCCAGCTGAACATCTTCCCGAACTGCGGGCACTGGGTGATGATCGAGCAGAAGGCTGCGTGGGAGAGCGCCGTCCTTGCTTTTCTGACGAACAAGGAGCAGGGATGAGCGACTGGGACCACGAGTACGACCTCGTCGTCGTCGGCAGCGGCGGCGGCGGCATGACGGCCGCGCTGACCGCGCACGACGCCGGGCTGTCCGCGCTGATCGTGGAGAAGGGCAAGAAGTTCGGCGGGTCCACCGCCCTGTCGGGCGGCGGCATCTGGATCCCGAACAACCCGACGCTGAAGGCGCGCGGCCACGACGACAGCCGCGAGTCCGTCCGCCGCTACCTCGACCTGCTCACCGAGGGACGCGTCCCGGCCGCGCGGCTCGACGCCTACGTCGACAACGGCCCCGCCGCCATGGAGCTCATCGGCAGGAGCAAGTGGGTGAAGTTCTTCTGGACGAAGGGCTACGCCGACTACCACCCCGAGCTGGAGGGCGGCCGGCCGCTCGGCCGCTCCATCGAGGCCAAGCCGTTCGACACCCGCAAGCTCGGCGACGACGAGCAGTACCAGCGGCCGAACAACATGAAGGGCCCGCTCGGCCTGTGGATCACCGCGAAGGACTACCACGACCTCGCGATGGCCAAGCGCACCTGGGCGGGGCGGCGCGCGTCGCTGGTCGCGGCGTGGCGGGTCTCGTCCAACATGATCCGCCGCCGGCACATGTCGACCGGCGGCCGGGCCCTCGTCGCCCGGCTGCGGATGGCGCTGAAGGACGCCGGGGTCCCGCTCTGGCTGAAGACCGCGATGACCGAGCTGGTCACCGATGAGGACGGCCGCGTCGTCGGCATCGTCGCGGCCCAGCGCGACGGCGGCACGCTGCGCATCCGCGCCCGCAAGGGCGTCCTCCTCGCGACCGGCGGCTTCGACCACAACCAGAAGATGCGCGACGCGTACCTGCCCAAGGGAGGGCAGGAGGACTTCGCGATGGGCGCCCGCGAGAACACCGGCGACGGCATCCGCGCCGGCGAGGGCCTCGGCGCGGCGCTGGACTTCATGGACGACGCCTGGTGGATGCCCGCGGTCCGGCACCCGGCCGGCGCGGTGATCCCGCTGGTGTCCGAGCGCGCCATCCCGCGGCAGGTCATCGTGTCGCAGGACGGGAAGCGGTTCACCAACGAGGCCGCGCCCTACGTGAACTTCGTCCACGACCAGCTCGAGGGCGGCCACGTCCCGGCCTGGTTCGTGATGGACGCGAAGGCCCGCGCCCGCTACCCGTTCGCGCAGATCCTGCCGGGCGCGCCGATCCCGAAGGCGTTCTACGACGCGGGCATCGTGTTCAAGGCGGACACGCTCGCCGAGCTGGCCGGCAAGATCGGCGTCCCGGCGGACGCGCTGAGCGAGACCGTCCAGACGTTCAACGGGTACGCCCGCGCGGGCAAGGACCCGGAGTTCGGCCGCGGCGACTCCGCCTACGACCGCTACTACGGCGACCCGAAGCTGAAGAACCCGAACCTCGACCCGCTGGAGACGGCGCCGTACTACGCGTTCCGGCTGGAGGTCGGCGACCTCGGCACGAAGGGCGGCCTCGTGTCGGACGAGCACGCCCGCGTCCTCCGCGAGGACGGCACCGCCATCGAGGGCCTGTACGTGACGGGCAACTCCTCCGCGTCGGTGATGGGCAACGAGTACGCCGGGCCGGGCGCGACGATCGGCCCGTCCATCGTGTTCGGCTACATCGCCGCCAGGCACGCGGCTGGACACGCGGCTGGAAAGGCCACTGAACGGTCATGACGGCTCTGAAGGCGCGGGTGGTGGAGGTCGTCCACGAGACGGCCGACGCGCATTCGCTCGTCCTCGAACCCGCCGAGGGCGACCGGGACCGGTTCACCTACCGGCCCGGCCAGTTCCTCACCGTCCGGGTCCCGGCCGGGGACGGCTGGGCGGCCCGCTGCTACTCGCTGTGCAGCTCGCCGCTCACCGACGACCGGCTGAAGGTCACGGTGAAGCGCGTCGCGGGCGGTCTCGGGTCCAACTGGATCTGCGACAACGTCGCCTCGGGCGACGTGCTGGAGGTGCTGCGCCCGGCGGGCACGTTCACGCCGGCGTCGCTGGACGACGACCTGCTGCTCGTCGCGGGCGGCAGCGGCATCACCCCGGTGATGTCGATCCTGAAGTCGTGCCTGGCCGGCGGGAGCGGGAAGGTCGCGCTCCTGTACGCCAACCGGGACGAGCGGTCGGTGATCTTCGCGGACGAGCTGCGGGAGCTGACCGAGCGGCACCCCGAGCGGCTCACGGTCGTGCACCTGCTGGAGTCGGTGCAGGGGCTGCCGACGCCCGCCGTCCTGCGGTCCCTGGCCGCCCCCTACACCGGGCGGCAGGCGTTCGTGTGCGGGCCCGAGGTCTTCATGGACCTGGTCACGGGGACGTTCACGGACCTCGGCGTGCGCGTTCACGTCGAGCGTTTCTTCTCGCTGGAGGGCGACCCGTTCGAGGAGCCGGAGGAGGCCGCCGAGGACACGGGGGACGCCGGCGAGATCGAGGTCGAGATGGACGGCGAGACGCGCACCGTCCCGTGGCCGAAATCCGAGCGCCTCCTCGACGCGCTGCTGCGCGCCGGCGTCGACGCCCCGTTCTCCTGCCGGGAGGGTTCCTGCTCGGCCTGCGCCTGCGTGGTGCAGGAGGGCGAGGTCACCCTCGACGCCAACACGGTCCTCGACGAGCAGGATCTCGCCGACGGCCTCATCCTCGCCTGCCAGGCGAGGCCGGTCACCGACCGGCTGAAGATCACTTACGACGGCTGAACACATCACGGGAGACAGGCGATGGCGAACCGCGTGCTTGACACGATCATGGAGCGGGCGGAGCAGATCCGCGAGCTCGGCCCGGCCAACGAGGCCCTCGGCCGGCTGGACGACAAGGCCGCGTCGATCCTGCGGGAGTCCGGCGCGATCCGGCTGCTCCAGCCGAAGGAGTACGGCGGCCTGGAGGCCCACCCCCGCGAGTTCGCCGAGACAGTGATGGGGATCGCGTCCCTGGACGGCTCCACCGGCTGGATCTCCGGCATCGTCGGCGTCCACCCGTGGGAGATGGCCTACGCCGACCAGAAGGTCCGCGAGGAGATCTGGGGCGAGGACCCCGACACCTGGATCGCGTCCCCGTACGCGCCGATGGGCATCGCCCGCCCGGTGGACGGCGGCTACGTCTTCAACGGCCGCTGGCAGTTCTCCTCCGGCACCGACCACTGCGACTGGATCTTCCTCGGCGGGATGCTGGGCGACGCGGAGGGCAAGATGGCGCAGCCGCCGCGGTCGCTGCACCTCATCCTGCCCCGCTCCGACTACGAGATCGTCGAGGACTCGTGGGACGTCGCCGGGCTGAAGGGCACCGGCAGCAAGGACATCATCGTCAAGGACGCCTTCGTCCCGACGTACCGGACGCTGGAGTACAACAAGGTCGTGGACGGGTCCGCGCCGCGCGAGGCTGGGCTGACCAACCCGTCCTACCTGATGCCGTTCTCCACGGTGTTCCCGCTCGGCATCACCTCCGCCGTGATCGGCATCGCCGAGGGCGCGCTGCACCACCACCTGGCCTACCAGCGCAGCCGCGTCCAGATCACCGGCACCAGGATCAAGGACGACCCGTACGTGCTGTACGCGATCAGCGAGGCGGCCGAGGAGATCAAGGCGTCCCGGACGGCGCTGCTCGACAACTGCTCGCGCATGTACGACATGGTCGCCTCCGGGCACGTCCCGACGTTCGCCGAGCGCGCCGCCGGCCGCCGCACCCAGGTGCGCGCCGCGTGGCGGGCGGTGCAGGCGATGAACGAGATCGTGGTCCGGTCCGGCGGCAACGCGATGCGCAACGACAACCCGATCCAGCGGTTCTGGCGGGACGCGCACGTCGGCCTGGCGCACGCGATCCACGTCCCGGGCTCGGTCTACCACGTGTCCGCGCTGACGGACCTGGACATCGAGCCCCCGCAGGGCCCGATGCGGTCGATGATCTGACCGTCCTCCAGCCCGTACCCACAGCCGATCAACCGAAGGGATCCAGGACAGTGACGCAGATCCGAGGGCTGGGTTATCTCAAGGTCCAGACCCGCCACATCGACCGCTGGCGCGAGTTCGCCCTCGACGGGCTCGGGTTCGCCGAGGGCAGCGGCCCGAACCCCGACGGCCTGTACCTGCGCATGGACGAGCGCCGCTCGCGCCTCCAGGTGCTCCCCGGTGACAGCGACCGCGTGCTCGCCGTCGGCTGGGAGGTCCGCGACCAGTTCGCGCTGGCCGCCGTCCGCGAGGCCGTGGAGAAGTCCGGGACGGCCGTCACGGAGCTGACCGCCAAGGAGGCGGCGGAGCGCGACGCCGAACAGGTCATCGCGTTCACCGACCCGGGCGGCACGCCCGTCGAGGTGTTCTTCGGCCCGGTGCTCGACCACAGCCCGGTCCGCACCGCGTTCGCGCAGAAGTTCGTCACCGGCCCGATGGGCATGGGCCACGTCGTCCTGCCCACCCCCAACTTCGCCGAGACGGTCACGTTCTACAACGAGGTCCTCGGATTCCTGCCGCGCGGCGCGATGAAGGTCGGCGGCGGCGCGGTCCGGATCCGCTTCATGGGCGTCAACCAGCGACACCACAGCCTCGCGATCTGCCCGGCGCCGCACGACGGCGACCCGGGCCTCGTCCACCTGATGGTGGAGGTCGACACCCTGGACGCGGTCGGCATCGCGCTCGACACCGTCAAGGCGAAGGGCTTCTCGATCTCGTCCACGCTGGGGCGGCACACCAACGACAAGATGGTGTCGTTCTACGTCCGCGCCCCCGGCGGCTGGGACGTCGAGTACGGCTGCGAGGGCCTGCTCGTGGACGAGACGTACTACACCGCCGAGGAGATCACGAAGGACAGCTACTGGGGCCACGACTGGTCCGGGTCCGAGCCGCTGGCCGCGTTCACCCCGCAGAAGAAGGGCTGACGTCAGATGGCGAAGCCTTCGGTGGAGCCGGTCGGCGCCGCTGAGGTGGAGTTCGACCACGAGTGCGACGTGCTGGTGGTCGGTTTCGGGGCCGCCGGCGGCGCCGCGGCGTACGAGGCCGCGGCGGCGGGCGCGGACGTGCTCGTCCTGGAACGGTCAAGCGGCCCCGGCGGGACGTCCGCGCAGTCGGGCGGGGAGCTGTACCTCGGCGGCGGCACGCGGGTGCAGAAGGCGTGCGGCTTCGACGACACCCCGGACGACATGTTCGCCTTCCTCAAGGCGGCGCTCGGCCCGCATGCCGACGAGGAGAAGCTCCGGCTGTACTGCGACGAGAGCGTGGAGCACTTCGAGTGGTTCCGCGCGCGTGGGGTCCCGTTCAAGGAGAGCCTGTTCGAGGCGCCGGGCTGGATGCCCTACACCGAGGACGGCCTGATGTGGCTCGGTGAGAACGCCTGGCCGTACAACACGATCGCCCGGCCCGCGCCGCGCGGGCACCGCCCGGAGACGCCGATGTTCGCCGGGGGTGTCCTGATGGAGAAGCTGATCGCGGCCGTCGCCGAGGCGGGCGCCGCCACCCACCAGGACACCTGCGCCACGAACCTCGTCGTGGAGGACGGCCGCGTCGTCGGCGCCGTCGCGCGCAGGTTCTCCGAGCGGGTGGCCTACCGGGCGCGCAGGGGCGTCGTCCTCACCTCCGGCGGGTTCGTCGACAACGAGGAGATGCTCGCCGACCACGCCCCGGTTCTGCTCGGGCACGACAAGGTCAGCGACGGCACCAGCGACGGGTCCGCCATCCGGATGGCGACCGCGTTCGGCGCGGCGACCCGCCGTATGGCGACGGTGGAGATCGCGCTCACCGCCAACCCGGCCGTGATCTGCCGGGGCATGCTCGTGGACGGCCTCGGCCGCCGCTTCATCAACGAGGACGTCTACCCGGGACTGTTCAGCCATCAGGCCGTCCAGCACCAGCCCGGCCCCTACTGGGCGATCATCGACGAGGCCGGGCACGACGACATCGCCGAGGCCGACATGTGGGGCGTCCGGCCCACGCACGCGGCGGAGACGCTCGCGGAGCTGGAGGAGTCCCTCGGCCTGCCGCCCGGTTCGCTGGAGCAGACGGTCGAGACCTACAACCGGTTCGCGGAGAGGGGCGAGGACCCCTACTTCCACAAGGACGCCAGGTGGCTGCGTCCGCTGAAGGGGCCGTTCGCGGCGATCGACCCGCGCGACGGGTTCTTCGGAGCGGGCAGGCACGGCGCCGGGACGGGCGCCGGCGGGTTCACCCTCGGCGGCCTGGACACGACCGTGGACGGCGAGGTCCGCAACAACTCCGGCGAGCCGATCCCCGGCCTGTACGCGGCGGGGCGCACCGCCTCCGGTATCCACGGCGAGGGCTACATCAGCGGGACGTCCCTCGGCGACGGCACGTTCTTCGGCCGCCGCGCCGGGCGCGCCGCCGCTTCGAAGATCTGAGAGGTGGCTGCATGAAGTACGCCGTCCTGCTCCCCGTGGCGGCGGGCGTGACGGCCGATCCGGCATGGATCGGCGCCTACGTCCGGCACGCCGAGGCCTGCGGCTTCGAGTCGGTCGGCGCGGTCGAGCACGCGGTGGTGGCGAGCGCCTACTCCAGCGTCTACCCGTACGACACGTCGGGCCGCATGGAACTGGCGGACGACCTGGACATCCCCGACCCGCTGGACCTGCTCGCGTTCCTCGCCGGGCACACGTCCCGGATCGGGCTCGCCACCGGCGTCCTCGTCCTCCCCAACCACCACCCGGTGGTGCTGGCCAAGCGGCTCGCCACGATCGACGCGCTGTCCGGCGGGCGGCTGCGGCTGGTCGTCGGCATGGGCTGGATGCGGGAAGAGGTCGAGGCGTGCGGCGCCGATTTCGACTCGCGCGGGCGCCGGGCCGACGAGCAGTTGCAGGTGCTGCGCAAGCTGTGGGCGGACACCGCGCCTTCGGGGGCCTCGCACGACGGGGAGTTCTTCCAGTTCAAGGGTGCGATGAGCTACCCGAAGCCCGTCCAGGAGGGCGGCGTGCCGATCCATGTGGGCGGGCACACCAAGGCCGCCGCGCGGCGCGCCGGACGGTACGGGAACGGTCTCCAGCCGCTCGGCGTGGCGGGAGAAGAGCTTCAGGGGCTGGTCGCCCTGATGCGCGCGGAGGCTGAAAACAGCGGCCGTGACCCGGACGCCCTGGAGCTGACGCTCGGCCACTCGCTGTCGGCGGTCACCCCCGAGAAGGCTGCGAAGCTGGGCGATCTCGGCGCGGGCCGCCTCGTCCTGGGCGGCAAGCCGACCAAGGACCTGGACGAGGCCAAGGACGAACTGTCGGCCTGCGCCGAACGCCTGGGCCTCACATGACACTGGGTGTCGTGGACCAGATCGCCCTCGGCGATCTGGTCGCCCGGTACGCGCTGCACGCCGACCGCCGCGAGATCGAGGCGATGGCGGGCCTGTTCACCGAGGACGCGGTGCTCGTGCTGCCCGACGCCCCCGACAGGCTCGACCCGGTGCGGGTCTTCACCGGACGCGCGGAGATCGCGGCCACCCTGTCGGCGCTGGACGGCATCCCCGTCACCTTCCACGCGCTCGCCGGGCAGGTCTTCGACGTCGGCGCCGAGCCGGGCACGGCCACCGGGGAGATCGCCTGCGTCGCCCACCACCTGACCGCCCGGGAGGACGGCAAACCGTCGGACCTGGTCTGGCACTGCCGCTACACCGACACCTACCGGCTGGACGGCCAGACGTGGCGGATCGCCCGGCGCGAGCAGCGCATCGACTCGATCGAGACCCGTCCCGTCCGGAGGTGGCGCGGTGAGTGAGGGCCCCCGGGTCAGCGTGGTCACGCCCTCGCAGTCGCCCTCGCCATTGCCGTCGCACAGCGCCTAGGGAGTGCCCATGCCCGCCCTGCACGACGACCGTCCCGCCCACGAGGTCACGTTCGCCGACCTGGTGGCGGCCCGCGCGGACGACGACCGGACGGCCCTGACCTTCGGGGACGCGTCCTGGACGTGGCGCGAGGTGATCGCGGAGTCCCGGCGGCGGGCCGCGCTCCTTCCCACGACCGGTCACGTCGGCCTCTTCCTGGAGAACGGCGCGGAGCACCTGTTCTGGCTGCTGGGCGCGGCCCTCGCCGGAGTCCCGGTCGTCGAACTGAACCCGACCCGCCGCGGCGCCGAACTGGCCCGCGACGTGACCCACACCGACTGCGCGCTCCTGGTCACCGAGACGTCCCGCGCACCGCTGCTGGACGGCCTGGTGGACGTCCCGACACTGACGGCCGACACCGCCGCGTACACCGAGCGCCTGGCGACGACCCCTCCGGCGGACGTCCGCCCCGTCAGCGCGCAGACGATCTTCTCCCTGGTCTTCACCTCGGGGACGACCGCGGCCCCCAAGGCGGTGATCTGCTCCCAGGGACGGCTCGGGCGGATCGCCGTCCAGCAACGCGACCGCCGGTCCCTCACCCGCGACGACGTGTTCTACGTGGTCATGCCCATGTTCCACTCGAACGCCCTGATGGCCGGCATCGCCCCCGCCGTGGCGACGGGCGGCCGCATCGTCCTCCGCCGCAAGTTCTCCGCCTCCGGCTTCCTCCCGGACGTCCGCCGCCACGGCGTCACGTTCTTCAACTACGTGGGCAAGCCCCTCAACTACATCCTGGCCACCCCGGAGAAACCAGGCGACGCCGACAACCCCCTGCGCATCGCGTTCGGCAACGAGGCGAACGAGCGCGACATCGCCGAGTTCGCCCGCCGCTTCGGCTGCACCGTCATCGACTCCTACGGCTCCAGCGAAGGCGAGATCCGCCTGAACCGCGTCCCGGGGACGCCCAGCGGCTCCTTGGGCGTGGCGGAGCCGGGAACCCTGGTCATCAACCCGGACACCTTCCAGGAATGCCCGCCCGCCAAGTTCGACGAACACGGCACGCTGCTCAACGCCGACGAGGCCATCGGTGAGATCGTCGACACGAACGGCGCCGGCAAGTTCGAGGGCTACTACAACAACCCGGAGGCGACGGCGAAGCGCGTCCGCAACGGCTGGACATGGTCAGGCGACCTCGCCTACCGCGACACGGACGGCTACTGGTACTTCGCCGGCCGCGACGACGACTGGCTCCGCGTGGACGGCGAGAACTTCGCCGCAGCCCCCGTGGAACGCCTCCTGTCCCGCTACGAACCGTTCACAGAGGTAGCGGTCTACGCCGTCCCAGACGAGCATGTAGGCGACCAGGTAATGGCAGCAGTGGCCCTCGCCGACGGCCGCCCCTTCGACCCGGAGTCGTTCACGGCCTTCCTCAAGGCCCAACCAGACCTGGGCACCAAATGGACGCCCCGCTACATCCGCATAGTCGAGGCGCTACCCCGCACCCCCACCAACAAGGTCATCAAACGCCCCCTGCGCGCCGAATCGACCAACACGGCGGACCCCCTCTACGAACACCGCAACGGCCTCTACGAACTCCAATAAGAAGGAACCTCCGCACATCAGCCGAGGCCGTCCCCGTTGCCCTGCCGTTCGTACTCATCCCACAGGCCGAGCGACTCGATCAGCACGTCTTCGAGCTGCTCGGCCGCCGCCCGGTAAGCCTGCGCCCGCCCGGCGCACACGCCCGCGTCCCACATCCGACCCTGCCGCGACCAGACCCGCGACCGCGCGGCCTCCATCTCCGCGAGCGTCCGCCAGGCCCGTGCCTCGCCCGGCAATGCTTCGGACGCCTCGCGCACCTCCGGCCCGCCACCGGCGAAGAGGAACACCACTTCCGGGTACGGCTCCGGGAGCACCGTCCGGACGGCTTCGCGCTCGTCTCGCCCGCTCGAACAGCGGTTGCGCCAGGCCGCCCAGGCGTCGTGCAGGGCACGCAGGGCGATCATCGGACGACCTCGAACCACACGGTGTGACGTCCGTCCTCCCCGCGCAGGGTGCCCCAGCACTCGGCCAGCTCGCGCACCATGAGCAGCCCGCGCCCGCACTCGTCCCACGCGGACGCTTGCGCAGGGATCAAAGGAGACCCTTCCGAGCCGCCATCGTCCTGGATCTCCACCCGCAGCCGCCCGGACGCCAGGAGCAAGGTCACCCACACCCCGCCGCCGGGCCGTCCGCTCGCGCTGTGCCGGACGGCGTTGGTGGCGATCTCGCAGACCAGCAGGTCCACATCGCCGAGGTCGAACCCGTCCGGGTCTCGCTCCAGCACCCGCCGGACCCGAGCCCGAACCTCTCGGACGTCCAGGACACCGGCCGAGCACACCCGCTCGGTGTGGACCTCGTCCCAGACGATCACCGCGTCACCCCGGCGATCAGCTCGGCCGCCACCCGCGCCGACCTGGCCGGCGTCCGGTGCGCGGCGTCCCACAGGTACGACCACCCGCCGCCGTCCTGGACGACGAGCACCGCCAGCGACCGCCGCCGCGACAGCACAGGAACCGACAGCACCGGCTCGGCCCGCCCGTCCAGGTACAACACCGAGCCCCGTCCGAGGCTACGCAGGCACACCATCAGCCTGACCAGCAATTCGAGCCGCTGAGCCGTCTCCGGCGGCACCGGCGTCCAGTCCCCACGCCCCTCGGGAGGCGAGCAGTTGGGTAGGTTCGACATGGGTCCGACTCCTTTGCAGTCGGGTCAAGGCCCCGGAGCCGGTGCTGCAACACCGACCCGGGGCCGCTCCGTTTCCTTGCTGACCGACCGATCAGCACTGGCGTTCACCTGCGCACTCTCTGCCACCGGTGGCATGCTCTGAGTGTCGGTCGCTTGCATCAGTAAATTACAGATGCAGATTGCTAATTACAAGGGGTATGCAAATGATCGCAAGGAGTGCGCCTACCGTGAAGCGCCGCAGGCTCGCAGGCGAGCTGCGGCGGCACCGGGAGGTGTCGGGCCTCACCCTTGACGAGGTCGCCGAACGGTTGGAGTGGTCGAACGCCAAGATCAGCCGTATTGAGAACGCTCGCGTCGGCGTGCTCCCGCGTGACGTCAAGTACCTGCTCAACGTGTACGCAGTCGAAGGAGAAGCGCGGGAGGTTCTACTGACGCTGGCCCGCGAAGCTCGGCAGAAGGGCTGGTGGCACAGCTACGGCGAAGCCATCCCGCCGTGGTTCGAGGTCTACGTTGGACTGGAGTCGGACGCCGTGACCATGGATGCCTATGAGTCGGAGCACGTGCCCGGCCTGCTGCAGACGGCTGACTATGCTCGTGCTGTCTTCCAGGCCTTTCCTATCGATGACGAGGCCGAGATCGACAAGCGCGTCGCCCTCCGCATGGCTCGTACCAAGCGCCTCACCGCGCCAGGCGCCCCTAAGTTCTGGGCGATCCTCAACGAGGCAGTGATCCACCGCTGTGTCGGTGGTGCCCAGACCATGCGGTCGCAACTCAGTCACCTTCGTGAGATCGCGAAGTCACCAAACGTCACCGTCCAGGTGCTCCCGTTCGATGCAGGGGCTCACCCAGCGATGAGCGGCGCCTTCACCATCCTGGGTTTCCCCGAGTCAACGGATCCCAAGGTCGTCTTCATGGAAGGACAGACAGGCGGGCTCTATCTGGAGAAGTCGCACGAGATTGACCGGTATACCCTGGCATTCGACCACTTGCGTGCGGCGGCCCTGCGACCGAGCGACTCACAGGCGCTCATCGCCCGCATTGCCGACGGCGTGACGTGAACCACGCGACAACGGAAGACAGGGAGGTGCGGCACGTGCAGATCGTGGGCGCATCCCGCGCCAAATGGCGCAAAAGCACCCGAAGCAACGGCGCTGGTGGCAACTGTGTCGAGATCGCCGATCTCGTGGTCGGCGTCGGCGTGCGGGACAGCAAGGCTCCCGATGTCGGACACCTCACCTTCACGCGGGAAGCGTGGATGGCCTTCGCCACTCAGGTGAGGGCCGGGCGTTACAACCGGTAGGCACCGCCATGCTGGACTAGGGAGACGAGTCATGCCCATCCACCGCACGGCTGACCGTGAGGCCGCCGTAAGGAGAAGCGCGATGACCGCATCCCGTGATCTTTCGCTTGCCCATTGGCGGAAGAGCGGGCGCAGCAGTGGAAATGGTCAGTGTGTCGAGGTCGCTGACCTCGGAGCGGACATCGGCGTGCGGGACAGCAAGGCCCCGGACGCCGGCCACCTCACGTTGAGCCTCCAGGTGTGGGCTGCCTTCATGACTCAGGCGAAGGCCGGGCACTACGACGGGTAGCCGCTCAGGGCTTGGCGTTCGTGGACTGGCTCTTCACGGACCAAGGTCCACCGGGTGCGTTCACTTGCGGCATGTCGTTCTTTCCAGCGCGCTCATAAGGACAACTCGCCGCAAGTGAACGAGTGTCGACCCGGCGAACGCGTGGACGCGAACGCGGGTCCGGGCATTGTCCATCGGCGCGACCACGTTGGTGGACAGAGGATGACAGGTTTCTGAGCTGGAGAGTGGGCGGCCGATCGGCCGATCCTCGGAGCGCGGTCACCTGACGGCCGCAGTCCGAGGAGGAAGTTCGTGGAAAATGATCGGATCAGCGGGGTGCTGCGGGCCGGATGGCTCGCGGGCTTCGCGGTAATGACAGTGATCGGCGTCGGGATGGCGTTCCTCCCGCCGGTCAGCGCTGTTCCGGTACCGATACCGGCCCAGGTCCGCGAGCGGATCGACGCGGGCGTCCGGCACACTTGCGTGGTCGACGACGCCTTCGCGGTGCGGTGCTGGGGGGACAATCACGACGGCCAGCTGGGCCACGGCCGCAACGCCGAGCCGAGCCGGAGCAGGATCGGCGACAACGAGGCGCCGAGCGCGTCGGACCCTGTCGACCTGGGCGGAAAGCTCGCGTGGAAGGTGGCCACCGGGGCCCTCCACTCCTGCGCCGTCCTCGTCGACGGCGGGGTCGTCTGCTGGGGACAGAACCGCTTCGGCGCCCTCGGGTCCGGTGCCCAGGACGGGAACAACCCTTCGATCGGCGACGACGAGGCACCCGCGGACGTCCCGGTCGGCGGAGACATCCTGGTCAACCTGGGGAGGAACCGCACCGCCAAGGCGATCGCCGCGGGCGGCACCCACACGTGTGTCATCGACGACCTGGACGACGTCATGTGCTGGGGGCTTTCGAGCAAGGGCGAACTCGGCTATCCGAACACCGACGAGATCATCGGGGATGACGAAGACCCCGGCCAGGTCAACGCCGTGGAGTTGGGCCGCCGCAACGTCCGGGCGATCGCCGCGGGCGAAGACCACACCTGCGCGGTGACCGACAGCGGAGCCGTGTACTGCTGGGGCGACAACACCCACGGCCAGCTCGGGCTTCCAGATCTCACCGATCAGATCGGCGACGACGAGACGCCGCTGGAGGCCGGAGCCGTCGACCTGAACGGGATGAAGGCGGTGGACGTCACGGCGGGCCGCGCGCACACCTGCGCCACACTGGAGGACGCGACGCTCCGCTGCTGGGGCGACAACACCTACGGCGCGACCGGGCTCGGCACCCCGGTCCTCGATCTGCCCCCGGACTCCGGCCCGGTGGATCTGGGCGGGACCGAGGTCACGACGGCCGTCGCCGGATATGACCACACCTGCACCGCGCTGGCGGGCTCCGTCCACCACGTCCGGTGCTGGGGGCGCGTGGGCTGGCAGTCGAAGGACGGCCGGCTCGGCCTGCCGGACCTCGGCACGTTCGAGGACCTCGGTGACGACGAGCTGCCGTCGAGCGCCTCATGGGTCCGCCTGGACGGAGACTCCGTCGTCGCGCTCGCCGCGGGGACCGTGCACACCTGCGCCGTCACCACGGCGGGTGCGGTCCGGTGCTGGGGCGACAACGTCGACGGCGCTCTCGGGAACGCGCTCGGTGCGAGCAGCGTCATCGGTGACGACGAGACGCCCGGGGCGATCCGTCCGATCGATCTCGGCGCGACGGTCACCTGGAACCTGACCCCGACGCCGCAGTCACCGCCGACCTCCTGACCGCCCACTTCCCCGAGCCGCCGCGGACCCGACCGGGTCCGCGGCGGCCTTCCGGGGTCTGTCGCCCGGCAGGGGACGGCGCTAGCCTGAATTCTCGGCCATGGGAGTGGAATGGCGGAGAATCTCGCGTCGGTCATCGACGAGGAGCGCCGGCGGGCGTTCGTGGGGCGGACCGGCGAGCTCGCCGCCTTCACCGAGGCGCTCGGAGCCGAGACGCCACACCGGGTCCTGCTGATCCACGGCCCGGGCGGGATCGGCAAGACCATGCTGCTTCACCAGTTCCGGATGCGTGCGCTGGCCGCAGGCCGTCCGGTGGTCTCCGTCGACGGGCGGGACATCGACTGCTCACCGGAGGCCTTCCGCCAGGCGGCCGGGCACGCCGAGGGCCGCTCCGAAGCCGTCCTGCTGCTGGACGGCTACGAGTACCTCGCCGCGCTCGACACCTGGGTCCGCGAGGAGTTCCTGCCGTCGGTCCCGGCGGGCATGGTCGTCGTGCTGGCCGGGCGCGAGCCGCCCAGCCCTCAGTGGCGCAGCGATCCGGGCTGGCGCGCGCTCACCGCCTGCCGGGAACTGGCGGCCCTGAACAGCGCCGAGAGCGTCGAACTGCTGGTCCGGGCCGGGGTGGCCGCCCCGCTCACCGCGCGCCTGGCCGAGCTCGGCCGGGGCCACCCGCTCGTACTGGCGCTGCTGGCCGACGCGGCCGCGACGGGACCGCCGCCGGACGAGTTGGGCGAGGCGCCCGACCTCGTCGCGGCTCTGGTGCGACGGGTCGTCGGTGGTGTGCCCGACGAGGCACACGCCACCGGCCTGGCGGTGTGCGCGTATGCGTGGCTCACCACTGAGGACCTTCTGCGCCGCGCGGTCGGAGAGCGCGCTGCGGAGATCTGGGCCTGGCTGGAGAACCGCCCGTACATCGGCCGGGGCAGCGACGGCCTGCACGCCCACGATCTCGTACGGGACCTGCTCGCCGCCGACCTGCGGCGCCGCTCGCCCGAGGCCCACCGGCGCGTCCACCGCCTCGTCCACGACCACGCGGTCAACGGCCTGCGCCGGGCCGGTGGCGCGGACCGGTGGCTGGCCGCCCACCAGAAGGTCTTTCTGCTCCGGCGGACGCCGCTGGCGGGCCCCGTCTGGTCGCTGCCGGAATTGCGGACCGCGGCGGTGACGCCCGGACGCCAAGACGACCGTCCCGCCGTCCTGGCGCTGATCGAACGTTTCGAGGGCGTCGAGAGCGCGGCCGTCGCCGCACGATGGCTCGCCGCCCAGCCCGAGAACCTCGTCGTGGTCCGTACCTCCGCCGGCCTGGCGGGCTGTGCGTTCCAGTGCGTCTGGCCCGCCGACCCCGCCCTCCACGACGTCGATCCCGTCCTGCGCGCCGCGCTGGCGACGGCGGACCGGATCTCCCCGGCCAGGCCCGGAGAGCAGATCAGCATCGCCCGCTACGTCATCGGCCCCGACGGCCACGAGCGCGATCCCCACGCCGCCCTCGCGGCGTCGGTCATGTCGACCGTCGACTGGGCCACCCGGCCGCTGGCCTGGTCCTTCACCGCCACCACCGACCCCGACCACTGGGGCCCGATCTTCAACTACCTCGCTCTCACGACGCAGGTCACCGTCGCCTCCGCGGGCCTGTCCCACACCGTCTACGGCATCGACTGGCGCCGCCTGCCGGTCGAACGGTGGCTCGACCTCATCGCCGAACGCGAACTCACCGGCGAGACCGGCCCTGCGCCGCCCGAGCTCCTTCGCCCGGCCCCGCTCGACCGCGATCGCTTCGACCAGGCCGTCCGCCAGGCGCTCCTGCACCTGAACCGCCCCGACCAGCTGAGCGGCAACCCCCTCCTCGGCACCTCCGTGGTCGCCGACCTCACCCCCGCCTGCCTCCGCGCCACTCTCCTCACCGCCATCGACCACCTGGCCCAGGACCCCCGCTCACTTCCGCTCCGCCGCGTCCTCGACCGCACCTATCTCCACCCGGCCCCCACCCAGGAGGCCGCCGCCGAGGCCCTCCACCTCTCCTTCTCCACCTACCGTCGCCACCTGGCCAAGGCCACCACCCGCCTCACCGACATCCTGTGGTCCCAGGAACTCACCGGCACGCCACTGGACCTCGAGGCCCCTCTGCGCTGACCGACCGTCTGGGAGATCCTGTACGGCGCCGGCCCTGCACCTCCGTCCTGGTCCGCAAGCACAGGACGCGTTACCTCCCGGTCGTCAAGGGGAACCAGAAGACCCTGCACCGGCAGCTCGAACGCCTGCCGCGGCATCGGCATCTGATCCGGCACACGTCCTCAAGACGACTGGGAGGTCCGACCATGACCGAGAACGATGTCCCCGAGGCGATCCGCGAGTTCGTCGAGGCCACGAACGACGGCGACGCCGGACGGTTCGCCGCCGCCTTCACCGACGACGCCTACCTCAACGACTGGGGACGGGAGTTCCACGGCAAGAGCGGCGTCCGCGCCTGGGACCGCTCCGACAACATCGGAAAGCAGTCGCACTTCGAGATCCTCGGCGTCGAGCCCGGTGCCGCCCCGGACTCCTACGTCGTCACCATGAAGGTCACCGGTAACGGCTTCAACGGCACCAGCCCCCTGGCCTTCATCCTGCGGGACGGGCTGATCGCCGACCTGCGGATCAGCTGACGGCATCCCCCGCCACGACCTCCCGTGAGCCGCGGACGCGGCCGCCCCTCCCTGCCTTCCACGGCCGCTTCACTGATCAGTGGGCTGAGGCGTTGTCGTAGTCGCGCCGGGCCCGGTCGACCTGGTCGAGATTGGCGGCGGCCCATTCGGCGAGGTGGGCGAACAGCGGGGCGAGGCTGCGGCCGAGTTCACTGATCTCGTACTCGACTCGGGGCGGGACCTCGGGGTGGTAGGTGCGCACGACCAGGCCGTCGCGTTCGAGCTGCCGCAGACGCTGGGTCAGCACCTTCGGGGTGATCGCGCTGATGCGTCGTTGCAGTTCGACGAAGCGCTGCCGGCCGTGCTGGTTGAGGGTCCACAGGATGGGGGTGGTCCACCGGCTGAACACGATGTCGACCACCGGGGCGATCGGGCAGGCCTGCTCGGGGTCCGCCGACCCTGGCGAGGCCGTCCATGCCGAGTCGTCCATCCTGACGCCCTCCAGAGATAGTCACTTTCCTCTAGGTACCTACTATATCGAGGATGTTAGCGTCGCCTGCGTTGCGGCCAGACCGCTCGTTCGAGCGGATGAAACGTCAGGAGACCGACCATGATCGTTGTGACCGGAGCCACCGGAAACGTCGGGCGCTCGCTCGTGCGGGCGCTCGCGGCGGCGGGCGAGAAGGTGACCGCCACGTCCCGGAACATCGCGGAGGCGGACGTCCCCGCGGGCGTCGAGTTCCGCCGGGCGGACCTGGCCGACGCGGGGAGCCTGCGCCCGGTGTTCGACGGCGCCGACGCCCTGTTCCTGCATGACGGCGGCGCCAGTGCTCACACGCTGAACCTGGGCGGCATCCTCGATGCGGCCGAGGCCGGTGGCGTGGAGCGGGTGGTGCTGCTGTCATCGCTGGGAGTGGTGACGCGGCCGGACTCGGCGTCGCACGGGGTGCGGGGGCTGTCCATCGAGGGGGCCGTGCGAGGGTCGGGCCTGGACTGGACGATCCTGCGTCCCGGCAACTTCGACTCCAACACCTACGCCTGGGCTCCGTCGGTGCGTGCCGAACGGACCGTCGCCGCGCCCTTCGCCGACGTGGCCCTGCCCGCCGTCGACCCGGTCGACATCGCCGGGGTCGCCGCCGTGGCTCTGCGGGAGGACGGCCACGCCGGGCAGATCTACGAGCTGACCGGTCCCGCTCCGGTCACGCCCAGGGAGCAGGCGGAGGCGATCGGGGCGGCGCTGGGCGAGCCGATCCGGTTCGTGGAGCAGACTCCGGATCAGGCGCGGGCGCAGATGCTGAACTTCATGCCGCCGGACGTGGTGGACACGACCCTGAAGATCCTGGGCGAGCCGACTCCGGCCGAGCGGCGGGTCAGCCCCGACGTTGAGAAGGTGCTGGGCCGGGCGCCCCGTACGTATGCCGACTGGGCCCGCGCCAACATCGCCGCCTTCCGATGACCGACACTCGACGAAGCCCTGAAACGGCTCAGCCAGGGCAGTAGGACGTCCAGCGAGGGCTCGGTGTTACGATCGCAGGCGGGATACGGCGGGAAATTCAGGACTCATCCTCAAGACCCGGGATGACGGCAAAGGAAGTCAACCTGCGAAGTGACCGCCTGGTGCCTCTGATGTCCAAATCTCCCGTAGCGGTGACTTGCAGCCCATTAGCGTGCGCCCTTACGGCTTCATTGTAGTCGAGCTCTCCAAGCTCGACTCGGTATCTACGGGCTTCACCAGAATCGTCGGACACGCCCTGGATGACCGCCTCTCCTCGTCCGAAGCCGCCCTCGCGAAAGAGTCGGACGATCAGGCCGGTAACCGTGACTCCGGCTCTAGGCTGTTTGGTCCGCAGATAATCGGCGGCTTCGCCGAGGATCCGCTGTTGGCCGGGCGTGACCCGTAGGAGTGCGGGCTCTGCGGCTCCGCCGGCCAACGGTGATTTAGCGAAGCGTATGTGATAGATGTCATGGTCTGGCCCACCCAAAGAGCTCAGTGCCGCCAGTTCCGTGGCGTTGGGGGCGTCCGGGGTGAGATCCCCGAAGGAGGAGATCGGCCGGTTTCCCACGCTGACTTCCTCCGCCAAATGCTGGGCTTTCAGGGTGGCCGCCAGCATTCGGTTCGTCACTTTTCGTCCGAAAGGCTGCGGCGGAACCTCAACCAGCGCGTCCTGGCCGGGGGGAGTTGAGTCGTCCGACTCGTCCGAATATATATCTGCCAGCGGCAGGGCCAGCGACAGTATGAAGCTTCCTGGTTGAGTGGACAGCCTTGCCTGGGATGCGTATGCCTCCGCGCGCTGCGGCCGTCTCGGTGGCAGGACCAGCGAGTTGGAGTCCAGTGAAGCCGCGGAGGCCACGACGAAATTTTTGATAGCGGAAATTGCGGAATGAGCCAGCAGCAGTGGTGCCTCGCCCGGTGGGGCGTCCGGTGTCAGGCGGACGGCAACCTTATCCGCGCCGCCGAAGTTTATGTCATCGGCTATTTCTTCGGGGAGTCGCCGCTCAACGAAGGAGAGTGCCTTGAGCGCGTCGGCTATGCGATCCGAGTAGTCGCGAACGCGCTGGCTCGTCGGCAGGACGATGCGGATGTCATGCGAACCAGCGCGCCGTGGTCGCCACATGCTGGTCCGACTGTCGGTATCTTCGACAACCCAGCCGGAACCGGTAAGATAATTTGCGAGCGCCGCCAGATCCGGAACCTTCGCGGCCCCTTCTTCGGCGAGAGAATTCGCGTGACTCACGGCTGCTCCCAAATATTGATGGAAGGAACGGGAGTCGACCGTCGAATTCCGTGCGTTTTGAGCATTCTGTGCAGCCCTGACTGATCCAGGGTGTTCGCGGCGGGAAGGTGTATCGCCTGACTTGTCCTATTCCTTGAGGGATCCATGCCCTCAAGGGAAATCCATGCTCCGCGACCGCATAGGAGCGTTCCCTCGCTGTGAAGGCGCACCATCTCACCTTCCCCAGAAACGCCGATTACCGCAAGGACCCTACCAACGGCATGGTCGGCACGCCTGAGCGCATCGTACGTTTCGAGATCCAGATCGTAACCGAAGTCGCCGGACGCTAGGCGCCTCAGTTCGATCGTGGTCTTGACCTGCACGTTTACCGTTGGGTAGTACGTCCCCAGATCGGTCCCTGGATACACAAGTTGCACGTCCGCCTTCTGGAGATCCACGGTGGTCGGCCGGCCGTGGAGCAGACCACACCCGGCGGCGACCGCTTCCAGCCAGGCTTCGCCGAAGTCGCCTTGCAGGGTGTTCTGGTCTTGGTCCCGCACGAGTGCTGATTCTGCCGCATCGGGTAGCGGAGTGTGGTGTTTTGAGAACTCTGGGTTCACTGCCGCCGGTGGGACGTCAGGTGGTCCTTCACGGAGCGGGCGCTGCTGCACTGCGGTCGCTCGTGTCGCGGGTAGGCGTGAGGGGTTGCAGACACTTGCCCCGTTCCTATGGAAAGGTTCGTTTCTGATCATCGTGGGTGCGGGAGGGCGTGCGGGTGTCCAGCGAGAAACTGAAGCCGCTCCAGGCGGGCGACCCGAAGAAGGTCGGGGATTACCGGTTGCTGGCGCGGCTGGGGGCCGGCGGGATGGGCCGGGTCTACCTGGGCCGCTCGAAGGGCGGACGGCCGGTCGCGGTCAAGGTGATCCACCCGCACCTCGCCGAGGACGCGCAGTTCCGGCGGCGGTTCGAACTGGAGGTCGCGGCGGCGCGGCGCGTCGGCGGCATCCACACCGCGCAGGTGGTGGACGCCCGCGCCGAAGCCGATCCGCCCTGGCTCGTGACCGAGTACATCGCGGGGCCGTCGTTGCACGAGGCCGTCGTCGAGCACGGCGCGTTCTCCGCGGAGGCGGTCGCGGGACTCGGTGCGGGCCTGGCCGAAGGGCTGATGGCGATCCACGAGCGGGGCGTCGTCCACCGGGACCTCAAGCCCGGCAACGTGCTGCTCGCCCAGGACGGGCCGCGCATCATCGACTTCGGCATCGCCCGCGCGCTGGACGCCACCTCGCAGACCACCCGCACCAGCGTGGTCGGCACGCCCGGGTTCATGTCGCCCGAGCAGTTGCGGGGCCGCGAGGTCGGGCCCGCCAGCGACGTGTTCTGCCTGGCGGCGGTGCTGGCCTTCGCCGCCACCGGCCGGCGGCCGTTCGGCGAGGGGCCCATCGAGGCTCTCGGCTACCGCGTCGTCAACGAGGAACCCGACCTGACCGGCGTGCCGGAGTCGCTGCTCCCGCTGATCGCGTCCGGCGTGGGGAAGGACCCGGACGCCCGGCCCGGCCTCGACGCGTTCCTCGAACGCTGCTCCGCGCTCGTCCAGGGCGGTGAGGCCCCGCTGCCGGAGCCGGTCACCACGATGATCGCCACGCGGGTGGCGGAGACCGAGGTGCTGGCGCCCCCGCCGCAGGACGTGCCGGGGAGCGCCCGGCCCCTTCCGGCGCTCGGACGGCCGAAACCCCCGATGGTCGTGGCGGCGGCGGCCGTGGTGGGCGTCCTGCTGGTCGCCTTCGCCGCCTGGGCCATCGCGGGGGGCGGAGATGAGCCGACCGCACCCGCAGCCGCCCAGACCACCACTGCCGGGACGTCCCCCACTCCCCAGACGCCGCTGCCGCAGGTGTCCGACAGCGTGAGCGCGTCCGAGAGCGTCACCCCCACCCCCGATGCGACGCGCAGGGCGTTCGAGAAGATCTCGGCCGGCGACTGCCTGGACGCCTACGAGCGCCCGTCCGGCAAGTGGAGCAGGAGCAAGCCGCGCGCGGTCGGCTGCGGCCGGGCGGACGCGTACATGAAGGTGCTCAGGGTGGTCGACGACACCTCCGACTGCGTCGGCGACAACCCCGGCGATCTGGACGGGGAACTGTGGTGGAGCCATGGCGAGGAGGGGAACGAGATCGTCCTCTGCGTGCAGCGGCAGTTCCGTCCGGGCGAGTGCTTCCTCGGTACGAAAGGGGAGAAGGAGGACACGGTAGCCATCAGTAACTCCGATCTGATGACCTCGTGGCCATGCGGGGACGGCTCTCCTCCGGAGGACTACGACTTCGTCCTCCGCATCACCGCGTTCACCCGCGGCGCCTGCCCCGCCGGCGGCAGGCGGGTCGACTGGGAGATCCGCGGCCGAACCCTCTGCGTCCGCATCGTCTGAGCGGCCCGCACGGGATGGGGCTGACCCGGCCGAGGGGGACCGCTCGGTCACGGGGACGGTGCGCCGCTGTCCCGGGTGCGGGGCCTGATCCAGGTGCGCCACGACTTCGGCGGGGGCGCCGGACGGTACCGGGCGCGCGCCGTCACGGCCATGATCGCGGCTGCGGCGGCGTCGGCGACCTGCTGCGAGGTCGCCGGGCGGTGCCCGTCCGGCCCCTCGGGGGCGGGCCGCAGCTCGCCGGGGCGCCCGACGACCCGCACTCCGCTCGACGCGAGTTCGGCGAGGTCCTCCTCGGCCCACCCGCGCACCAGCTCCCGTGCGGGCTCCGGGACGGCGACCGGCCCGCCGCGCTCGCCCCGGGCCAGCAGGCCGTCCCGCAGGATCTCCTCACGGAGGGCCCGGCTCTCGAAGGTGCTCCAGCCGGCCTGGTCGAGCAGGCGGTTCAAGGCGACCAGCAGTTCGGTCTCGTCGCTGGTCAGCCCGCTGTGGGTGCGGCGCGTCCGCACGTCGGACGGCAGCCGGTCGGCGCAGCCCGGCGCCCCGACCGCCTCGGCGAACCGGTGCCACAGCAGGTCCGGAGGCGAGCCGGGGTTGACCACGACGCGGACCCGGTCCGGTCCCACCGCGGCGGCCCAGCGCCGGACCAGGCCGCCGAGGCCGAAGGCCCGCCACAGGTGCAGGTCGAGCTCCTCCTCGATCGCCTGGCGGCCGCGTTCGCGCTGCTCGGCCAGCACCGCGAAGAACTCCTCGGCCGTGGCCCCCCGGCCGTTGCGGACGTGCTGCTGCCACAGCGACGGCAGCGTCCGGTCCAGCCGGCGCGTGGTGATCACGACCTCGACGGGGGTGTCGCCGAACTCGGCGAGCAGCCGGGACACCGCCGCCGAGCGGATCGCCGACAGCGCCTCGGCGGAGAGCAGCACCGTGCCCGGCCAGGCGCGGACCTTCGCCATCAGCCGCGGCCACTTGCGCCGCTCCGCGGCGGCGTCGGCGGCCGAGACCCAGGGGTACTCGCCGCCGAGGAGCCCGCGCGTCGCCTTCTCGTGGTTCTCGATCGCGTCGGGGAGGATCTCCCGGATCGAGTCCGGGAACAGGATGCCGGCGTCGTCCGCGAGCGGCCCGGAGACGTGCCCGAGCACCTCCTGCAGGTAGGTGGTTCCGGACTTCTGCTGCCCGATGTGCAAGATCACCTTCTCGGCCATGTCCCCCCTCGACCGGGCCCGAGAGCGTCGAGGCGCGGTGTCTTCCCTGGTGATCGCACCATAGGCGGGTCGGAGGGCGGGACGAAAGAAGTGCCGGCGAAGGTTAGCGCAGGCGTTAACGCGCCATTCCCATTCCCCAGGCTTCCGTCCAGGCCGAGGTCCCGCGCTGGTCAGGGGCCGCAGGCGAAGGCGTGGATCTCGGCCCAGACCTGAGCGGGCTGTTCCTCCTGGGCGAAGTGGCCCGCGTCCCGGATGACGGCCGTCTTCAGGTTCTCGACGCCGGCCCTGCGGAAGCCCTCCGCGTAGGCGGCGATGTCGCCGCCCTCCCTGTCTCCACGCAAGTAGAGGAGGGGTGCGGACGTGGGTTCGTGGAAGGCCGCGTTGTCGGCGGCGTCCTGGGTGAAGGCACGGTAGAGGTCGAAGCCCGCGGTCAGCGCCGATTCGCTCTCGTAGGCGGACACGTGGGCGGCTCGCGACTCGGCGGTGATCCTGGACGGGTCCGCGGAGAGCACGTCGTAGAAGTAGTCGAAGTAGGCGGCCTGCCGTCCGCGGACGAGTTTCTCCGGCAGGCGCCATGACTCCGGCCAGCCGTGCAGGAGCAGGTAGGGCGACCGGACGGGTCTCCCGATTCCTCGATGTGCAGCGAGCATCCGCGCACCCGAACAATAGACATGCTTCATGTCTATCTGGGACGGGGCTCGTCCGGGGCCATCGCCCGACACGGCGGCCCAGGAGCAGGACGTCTTCCTGAAGCCCCTGAGCCGTCACGCGTCGATGCGATCAGGATGGGTCCGGCAGCATCTTCTTCATGGCCTCGTGGGCGCCGGAGACGAGGCGGTCGCGCGGGAAGCCCGCGCGCTTCTGCGCGGCCTTGTAGTTGCCGCCCGCGACCCAGATCGGGCCGTCCTTGAGGTGTTCGAGGCCCTCGCGGGCGATGTCGTCGGGCTCGGCGACGTTGAGCCCCGGCATGTCCATGTTGAGGCCGGCACGTTCCATCGCCGGGGTGCGGGTCACGCCGAGGACGAGTTCCAGGACGTCCACCCCGTGCTCGCGCATCTCCAGCCACAGGCCCTCGGCGAACACCCGGCCGAACGCCTTGACGGCGGAGTAGATGCTGATCTGCGCCTGGCCCATGTAGCCGGCGAGGGAGCCGACCAGCAGCAGGCCGCCGCGGCCCCGCTCCTTCATCAGCGCGCCGAAGTGGTGCGTGAACGCGAGCTGCGCGGTGATGTTCAGGTCGATGACGCCCTGGAAGCGCTCCAGGTCGCCGGTGACGAACTCGTGGCCGTAGCTGTTCGCGCCCGCGTTGAAGATCATCAGGCCGACGTCCAGGCCGTCGGTGACCTCGCGGACCGTCTTCAGCGGGTCGGGGGAGATCAGGTCCAGCTCCACCGTGCGGACCTCCACCCCCTTCGCCCGGACGGCCTCGGCGGTCTCCGCCAGCGGGCCGGGCTTGCGGGCGATCAGCACGAGGTTCAGGCCCGCGTCGGCGAGGCGGTGTGCGAACGCGGCGCCGACCCCCTCCGAGCCGCCCGCGATGACGGCCCACGGACCATAGGTGTCGATCATGTCTCTCCGTCCAGGTCCGGGGTCCAGGCGACGCCGTTGATGTGCGAGCCGCCGTCCACGAACAGGGTGTTTCCGGTCAGGTAGCGGGCGTCCTCGGACGCGAGGAACAGCGCCACCGGTGCGATGTCGGTCTCCGGGTCGCCGAGGCGGCCCATCGGGTTGGCGCGGTCGGCGGCGGCCTCGATCTCCGGATGCTCGGACGCCATCCGCCGGAACGCCGCGCTCTTGGCGCCCGGGCAGATCGCGTTGACGACGACGCCGGTCGGCGCCCACTCGCGGGCGGCCGTGCGGGTCAGCGTCCGGAGGGCCTCCTTGGCCGAGTTGTACTCCAGGGTCCCCATGTGGGCGTTGACCCCGTTCAGCGAGCACATGTTGACGACGCGTCCCCACCCTTGTGCCTTCATGTGCGGGAACGCGGCCTGCATCGCCCACAGCGGGCCGTAGTAGCCCATGGCGAAACCGCGGGCGAGCTGCTCGTCGGTCTTGTTCTCGACGCGGCCGACGGTCCCGGCGCCCCAGGCGTTGTTGACCAGGACGTCCACGCCGCCCCACGCCTCGACGGCCGCCGCGACCATGGCCTCGACCTGCGCCCTGTCGGTCACGTCCGTCCGGACGAACCGCGCCTCGGCGCCGAACTCGCCGGTCAGTTCACGCGCGACCGCCGCCCCGCTCTCGGGGTTCAGCTCCGCCACCAGGACGCGGGCGCCCTCGGCGGCGAAGCGGCGGGCGACGCCGCGTCCGATGCCGTCGCCCGCGCCCGTGACGACCGCGGTCCGCCCGGCCAGCCGTCCGCTCACTCGACCACCCGGACGGCGCCGGTCAGCGCCGCCTCCTGGATCGCCGAGCGCAGCGCCGGGCACGTCGCGTGCGGGTCCTCGCCGAGGTTCACGCACGCGGCCCGCGCGGCGGCGTTCCACTGGATGCTCGTCTGCTCCCAGCTCGCCTTGCGCACCATCACCTCGGCGGCGCAGCGGCGGCAGGCGACGGGCACCAGCGGGCCGTCCAGCAGGCGCTCGTCCTGGCGGGTCGTCACGCCGAGGCCCCCTCGCGGCGCGCGAGGTTCTCCTCGACCTCCTTCTCCCAGGACTCGACCGGACGCGTCGTGTCGATCTCGTACTCGAAGCGGTCGGTCATCTCCGGAGTGACGTCGGCGGCGTCCACGTAGAACTGCTCGTACCAGCGGCGGAGCTGGTAGACGGGCCCGTCCTCCTCGCACAGCAGCGGGTTGTCGATGCGCGTCTTGTTCCGCCAGATCTCGATGTCCTGCTCGAAACCGGTGAGGATGAAGTCCGACAGCTTCTCCGCGGTCGCCTCGGCGGCCGCGGCCGGCAGCGCGGCGCTGTGCTGGACGATGATGCCCGAGTGCAGCGCGAACGAGTTCTCGTCGATCGGGTAGTGACAGTTGATCAGGACGGAGTGCAGGTCGTACCCCTCGTAGTGGTACGTCAGCTCGTCGATCATGAAGGAGGGGCCGTGGTAGGACGCGACGGAGGTGTTGCCGAGCATCCGCGGCCCGCCGCCGCCCTCGTCGCCCTCCCGCTGCCGGCGGGCGTCCTCCCGGGTCACGCCCTTCATGATCTGCGTGGCGGTCTGCTTCTCGAAGATGTTCTTGAAGTACGTCGGGAACGACTTGTGGATGTAGAAGAAGTGCGCCATGTCCACGACGTTGTCGATGACCTCGCGGGCGTTGGTGTGGACGATCGTCTCCGTCCAGCGCCAGTCGGTCCAGTCGTCGCGGGTCGCGCCCTCGATCACCGGGATCGTCACGTCCGCCGGGGGCTGCTTGCCCTCCGGGTCGTTCCAGACGAACAGCAGCTTGTCCTGCTCCATCGTCGGCCACGCCGAGGTGCGGGCCCGCAGCGGGACGCGCCGCGAGTACGGGATCTTCTTGCAGCGGCCGTCGCCGCCCCAGCGCCAGTCGTGGAAGGGGCAGGCGATCTCGTTGCCCTTGACGCTGCCCTGGGACAGGTCGCCGCCCATGTGCCGGCAGTAGGCGTCCAGGACGTTCGTCTTCCCGTCCTCGCCCGTGAAGACCACGAGCTTCTGGCCGAACGCGTTGACCGTGTGGGGCTTGCCGTCCTTGAACTTCTCGGCGAGCCCGAGGCAGTGCCATCCCCGGGCGAAACGGCGGGAGATCGCCTCCGCCTCGATGGCGCGGACGGCGTCCGACTCGGTTGCGGTCACGTGGATCATCCCTTCAGCGAATGGACGGGTGATTCGAACGTTAGGTCGCAGGTCACCGTCCTGGCCGGTGAGTCCCGGTGGCCGGGACGCGCGGCCTCGCGGCGGCACGGCAGCATGGTCTCCTGCAAAGGCCGTCAAGGGAACACGAGGAGCGGGGATGAGCAACGAGGTCCTGGACGCCGTGCGCGGACTCCTGCCGGGCATCGCCGAGCGGGCCCGGTCCGTGGACGAGAAGGGGAGCATCCCCGCCGAGACGATCCGGGAGCTGAGCGGCGCCGGGGTGTTCCGGATGCTCCAGCCCACCCGGTACGGCGGCGCCGAGCACGACCCGGTCGCCTTCTACGAGGTGGTCCGGGAGATCTCCGGCGCGTGCGGCTCGACCGGCTGGGTGTCGGCGATCCTCGGCGTCCACTCCTGGCACCTCGGCCTGTTCTCCGACGAGGCGCAGGGCGAGGTGTGGGGCGCCGGCCCGGACACCCTGGTGTCCTCGTCCTACGCGCCGATCGGCCGCCTCACCCCGGTCGAGGGCGGCTACGAGCTGACCGGCCGGTGGTCGTTCTCGTCCGGTGTCGAGTTCGCCTCCTGGGCGCTCCTCGGCGCCCTCGTCGTCGGCGCGGAGGGCCGCCCGGTCGACTTCATGACGGTGCTCGTCCCCGAGACCGACTACGAGATCCGCCCGGTGTGGGACTCGATGGGCCTGCGCGGCACCGCCAGCGACGACATCGTGGTGGAGCGGGCGTTCGTCCCGTCCCACCGCGCCATGCGCAACTTCGAGCAGGCCCAGCTCCGCAACCCGGGCCGCAAGGTCAACACCGGCCCCCTCTACCGCATGCCGTTCGGCACGATCTTCACCGGCACGGTCACGGCCAGCGTCATCGGCATGGCGGCGGGCTGCCACGACCACTACGTGGCGAGGATGCGCGACCGGATCCGCCTCAGCCTCGGCGGCGGGCGCTTCGTGGAGGACCCGCACGCCCAGGTCGCCGTCGCCCGCGCCGCCTCGGAGATCGACGCCGCGATCCTGCAGACCGACCGGAACGTCCGGGAGATCCACGATTACGCGGCCCGCAACGAGAAGATCCCGATGGAGCTGCGCCTGCGCGCCCGCCGCGACCAGGTCCGCGGCACCGAGCGAGCCATCGAGGCGATCGACATCCTGTTCAAGACCGCCGGCGGCAACTCGCTGCACCGCGGCAACGTCATCGAGCGCGCCTGGCGCGACGCCCACGCCGGCAGCGTCCACGTGGCCAACGACGTCGAGCACGCCCTGTCCATGTGGGGCCGCGGCATCTTCGGCCTGAAGGTCGAGGACAACCTCGTCTGACGGCGCCCCCCTCGGGGGCTGGACTCGCCGGAGACCAGCGTGTTACCAGGCGGGCCGGGCCGCGCGAGCTTTCCCTCTCGTTGAGTTGCGGCGAGTCGTCGCTATGAGTAGCCGGATAACGACGACTCGCCGCATGTCAACGAGCCGCCGTCAGCAGGTGGTGGGCGGTGCCTCGCCGTTGCGGATGGACTGGACGAACCGCAGGGACGCGTCGAACGAGGCGGGGATGGCACCCCGGTGGTCGGCGCCGTCGAACGGGCTGTAGGCGATGTTCCCGTAGCGCTTGCAGAGGTCGTTCACGACGTTCTGCGTCGCGGCGGGGGCGACCTCACGGTCGGCGGTGCCCTGGGCGACCAGCGTCGGGACCTTGATGTTCAGCCCGAGCGCCTCCTGCGAGTTGTAGTAGTCCTCGAACCGGGTCAGGTCGGCGTCGGGGCGGAACACGTTGTTCAGCTGCAGACCCTTGCTGAGCTGCTTGAGCTGGAACAGGCACGCGTCCGTCCGGCCGGCCTTGGCGACGGCGGCGGCGTCGTCCGTCAGCAGGTCCTCGGGGACGAACGTCGGGTCGGCGGCCTGGAGACCGTTGAGCAGGACGAACAGGAACGGCAGCCCGAGTTCGGCGCCCGGGTACTGCGCCTTGACGTACTGCGCGGTCACGGCCATGTTCGAGCCGGGCGCGATCGCCACGGCGCCGCGCAGCCGGACGTCCTTCGGCTTCTCCGCGGCCGCCGCCGCGTAGAGCGTCGCCTGGCCGCCCTGGCTGTGACCGGCGACGAACCAGTCGCGCCCGATGCGGTTGTCGGCCTTGCGGGCGGCGCGGACGATGTCGACGATGGTGTTCGCCTCGCTGACGCCGTTCATGTACGGGTGCCCGCCGGGGGTGCCGAGGCCCTCGTAGTCGGTCTGGACGACGGCGTAGCCGTTCGCGACCCACTTGTCCAGGTACGACTCGGTGATCGCCAGGGAGTCGCGGACCGGGCCGCCCTCGGCGTCGGCGGACGGGGCGCAGATGTCGGCGGTCCCGGTCGTCCCGTGGGCCCAGCTCAGCACCGGCCAGCCGCCGGGCGGCGGCGTGCCCTTCGGGACGGCGACCGTGCCCGAAACCGTGATCCGCTTCCCGCCCACGCCCTCGGAGACGTAGGTGACGAACCGGTTGGCGGACGCGCTCGGCAGCGCCGCCAGGTTCGTCAGCGGGCTGCTGCTGAGCAGCTTGCCGCGCTGGGCCGGGGCGGCCTGCGCGGGGACGGCGGCGATCCCGGCCGCCGCGGCGCAGGTGACGGCCGCGACGGCGACCCGTGCCATTGATCTCACGTGTGGTTCCTCCTGATGTCCTGGACGGCGCGGTAGGCGAACGCCATGGCCGACCCGATCGGAATGCCCGGACCCGGGTAGACGGGTCCGGTGAACGAGGCACTGGTGTTGCCCGCGGCGTAGAGGCCGGGGATCGGACGGTCCGAGCCGTCCAGGACGCGGGCGTCGGGGTCGGTGCGCAGCCCGCCCTTCGTCCCGAGGTCGCTCAGGACGACCTCCGCCGCGAAGTACGGGGCCCGGTCGACGGCGACGACGCACGGTCTGCCGCCGGAGAAGTACCGGTCGTAGGGGTCCTCGCCGCGGTGGAAGTCGCCGTCCACGCCGTTCTCGGCGAAGCCGTTGAACCGGCCGACGGTCTCGCCCAGGGCCTGCGGGGAGAGGCCGATCCTCCCGGCCAGCTCGTCCAGGGACCCGGCCTGGACCCAGCGGCCCGCGGCGACCTGCTCGTCCGTCGTCAGCGGCGGGACGGAGATCGCCGGCAGCCCGCCCGCCCGCGAATCCCAGACCAGGTGGAACGGTCCCTGGGCACCGGCCATGCGCCGGCCCATCTGGTCGTAGGGCAGCGACTCGTTCGCGAAGCGCCGCCCCGACCCGTCCACGATGAGCCCGCCCCGGAACCCGAGCGTGAACGCGGGCCGCCCGTCCGCCGTCAGCAGCCCGGGGCAGAACCACGCCTGGTCCAGCAGCCCGGTGGACGCGCCGATCCGCACCGCCGCCTCGATCGCGTCGCCGGTGTTCGCGCCGTCCGGTGCCATCGTCCAGTCCGCGCCGCCGGGCACGGCACGCGACGCCCGCAGCGGAGCCGACGACTCGAACCCGCCGGCGGCCAGCAGCACGCCGCGCGGAGCCCGCAGCCGGACGGAACCGGCCTGCACGCCGACGACCCGCCCGTCCTCCACGACCAGGTCGGTCAGCGGGGTCTCTGTCCGGACGAACCCGTTCCCGGTCGCGGTGAACGCCAGCAGCAGCCGCCCGATCAGCGCCCGCCCCTGCGCCATCGGCTTCGCCGAATGGCCCCGCCCCGCCCGGTCACGGTCGACCGGCGGCCGGACGAGCCCCGCCAGCTCCTCGCCGAGCCGCTCAAGGGGCAGCTCCAGCGGGACGAACGAACGCCCCATGTCCATGCGTCCGGGCGCGGGGAAGTAGTCGGGAAACGCCTGGAACCGGAACTCGATCGCCGGGTCCCGCTCCAGGAACTCCACCAGCTCGGGCGCCGTCGACAGGAACGCCTCGCGGTGCGCCGCGCCGTCGTCCCCGATCAGCGCCCGCAGGTACGTGCGCGCCGACTCGGTCGAGTCGCCGATCCCGGCCCGCTCCTGCACCCGCGTGCCCGGCAGCCAGACCGCCGCACCCGAGTACGCGGACGTCCCGCCGAGGACGCGCGTCTTCTCCAGGACCAGGGTCCGCAGCCCGGCGGACGCCGCCGCGAGCGCGCCCGCCATCGCCCCGGCGCCGGAACCGGCCACCACCACGTCGTACTCGTCGTCCCATTTTCCCACGTGACGTCCCCTCCAGCCCGCAATATCCAGCGCGGCGCTCACGGTAGACGCGGCCCGCGCGGCCGCGGGACCTCCCGTCCCACTGACCGGTATCGCTGATCGCGGCGACGGCCGGGAAACTGGATATTGTTCCTTGTCGGCACACCGGTCAGCGTCGGCGCACCGGTCAGCGCACCGATGGACCCGGAGGGAGGGCCGTGGCGAGGATCGCAGCGGCGAGGCCGTCCGCCGAGCCCAGCTCGCCCGAGCAGCACGACCGGCGGCAGCGCATCCTCCGCGCCGCGTCGCGCATCGGCACCGAGAAGTCCCTCGAACGCGTCCAGATGCACGAGGTGGCGAAGGCCGCCGGGGTCGCGATCGGCACCCTGTACCGGTACTTCCCGTCGAAGGTGCACCTGTTCACCGCGGTGATGGCGGCGCAGGTCGACCGGCTCCGCGAGCAGGTGTCCGAGCCGGCTCCCGGCGTCGCGCCCGAGGACGCGGTCGCCGACATGCTGGTGCAGGCCAGCCGGAACCTGATGGCCCAGCCCGTCCTGTCGGCGTCGATGCTGCACGCGTCGAACACCGCGCACGTCGCGACCGTCGCCGACACCGTCCACATCGACAACACGTTCCGGGAGATCCTGCTGCGCGCCGTGGGCATCGAGGTTCCGACCGCGCAGGACGTCACGCTCGTCCGGCTGCTGATGCAGTGCTGGTACGGGGTGCTCCAGTCGAGCCTGAACGGCCGCGCCTCCATGGCGGACGTCGAGAGCGACATCCGGCTCGCGTGCCGGCTCCTGCTGGCGCCCCGCTCCAACGCCTCCCAGTGATCGGGACGGCCGGGACGGTCGTCCCGGGGCCGCCGCTACCGTGCCGCCATGAATCGCTATGACGGCGTGAGAGTGCTGCTCACCGGGGCCGCGTCCGGCATCGGACGGGCCACGGCGATCCGCCTCACCACCGAGGGCGCCGCGGTCTACGCCGTGGACCTCTCCGAGAAGGGCCTCGCCGAGACGGCCGAGGCGGTCACCGGTCCCGGCACGATCACCACCCGCCCGGCCGACGTGACCGACGAGCCCGCCGTGATCGCCGCGGTCGCGGACGCGGCCGAGACGCTCGGCGGCATCGACGTCCTCGTGAACGTGGCGGGCGTCCACAAGACCACCCCGATCGAGACCCTGACGGTGGACGACCTGAACCGGCTGTTCTCCGTCAACCTCGTCGGAACCGCCCTGTTCTGCCGCGAGTCGCTCAAGCACCTTCCCGACCGCACCGGCGTGATCGTCAACACGGCCTCGCTGTCGGCGACGCAGGGCAACCCGTACATGACGGCGTACTCGGCGTCCAAGGGCGCGGTCCTGGCGTTCTCCCTCAGCCTCGCCGCCGAGCTGGCCGCCCGCCGCATCCGCGTCGTGCCGATCTCGCCGGGCGCCGTCGACACCCCGCTGGTCCGGAACGCCGACATGTTCCCGCCCGGCCTCGACCTGAACTACTTCTCCAAGATCCGGTCCTACTACGGCGCCGCCGACCCGGAGATGATCGCCGCGGCGATCGCGTTCGCCGGGTCGTCCGACGCGGCCTACTACACCGGCGCCGACTTCCGTGTCGACGGCGGCGCACACACCTAGGAGACAGACATGGCACGCACCATCGCCGTCAGCGGTTCCGCGTCCGGCATCGGCAAGGCCCTCACCGGGCTGCTGCGCGAGCAGGGCGACACCGTCATCGGGATCGACCTGCGCGGCGCGGACGTCTGCGCCGACCTCAGCGTCCCCGAGGGCCGGGCGGGCGCGGTCGCGGAGACGCTGGAGAAGGCGGGCGGGCGGCTCGACGCCGTCGTGGCCTGCGCCGGCGTCTCCGACTTCACGATCATGCCGGTCAAGGTGAACTTCTTCGGCGCCGTCGGGCTGCTGGAGGGGCTGCGTCCCGCCCTCGCCGCGGCGCAGGCGCCGCGCGCCGCCGTCGTCGGCTCGATCTCCGGCACCCACCCGGTGGACGACGACGTCGTCCGCGCCTGCCTCGAGCTCGACGAGCCGGCGGCGATCGCGGCGGCGACGAAGGTCGAGGAGAGCGGGTTCGGGGGCCGGCTGTACCCGTCCTCGAAGTCGGCGCTCGCCCAGTGGCTGCGGCGCGTCTGCACCACCCCCGAGTGGGCGGGCGCGGGCATCCCGCTGAACGCGATCGCGCCGGGCGTCGTCAAGACCCCGATGAGCGCCCCGCTGTTCGAGGACGAGGGCATGCTCCAGATCATGAAGGAGGCCGTCCCGATGCCGCTGAACGGCTTCGCCGAGGCGGAGGTGATCGCCGAGGCGCTGCGCTGGCTGATCTCCCCGGTCAACACCCACATGACCGGCCAGATCATCTACGTGGACGGCGGCGCCGAGGCCACCCTCCGCGACGCGTCCCACTTCTGAGCGCCCGGGAGGCCCGGTGGACGCCGCCGGCCGCCCCTTCGCGCCACGGGGGCGGCCGGCGGCGGGTCCTGGATCAGTACTTACTGGTACCGGTGTTGTCGAGGGCGGCGACGCTGTAGGCGGCGTAGGTCCGCTGCGCGTCGCGCTCCTCGAAGTAGGGCGTGACCTGCGCGCCGAACTCGTCGACGGAGAAGACGCCCTCGGCCGCCGTGAACTTGTGCTCCACGGTCGGCGCGGCCATCAGCGCGACCATGTCGCCGTAGACGACGAACACCTGGCCGGAGATCTTCTCCGCGGCGGGGGAGGCCAGGTAGGCCACGAACGTTCCGACCCGTTCGGGCGCCATCGCGTCGACGCCGCCCGGGGCGGTGCCTTCGGCGAAGCTCGCCTCGGTCATCGCGGTGCGGGCGCGGGGGCAGATCGCGTTGGCGCGCACCCCGTACCGGCCGAGCCCGGCGGACGTCGACAGCGTGAGCGCCACGATGCCGGCCTTGGCCGCGGAGTAGTTCGGCTGGCCCGCGGAGCCGAAGAGGAACGCCTCCGAACTGGTGTTGACCACGCGTCCGTAGACGGGGCCGCCGGCGGCCTTGCTCGCGGCGCGCCAGTGCACGGCGGCGGCGCGGGACACCGACGCGTGCCCCTTCAGGTGGACGTGGATGACGTCGTCCCAGTCCGACTCGGACAGGTTGAACAGCATCTTGTCGCGCAGCACGCCCGCGTTGTTCACCACGATGTCCAGCGAGCCGAACGTGTCGACGGCCGCCGACACCAGCGTGTCACCGAGCGACCAGTCGCCGACGTCCCCCTTCACCGCGAGGGCCTGGCCGCCGGCCTGCTTGATCTCGGCGACGACGTCGTCGGCGGCCGGGCCCATGTCGTTGACGACGACGTCGGCGCCCTGGGCCGCGAGGGCGAGGGCCTCGGTGCGGCCAAGCCCGGCGCCCGCGCCGGTGACGATGGCGGTGCGGCCCGCCAGGGAGAGGTCAGCGTTCATCGAAGCCTCCGGGTCGGTGTGTTCGGTTGCCGCTCGGAGACTAGTACGAATTCTACTTCTGCCCGCGGTCACGTCCCGCTGAGCGGGTGCCGCTCATGCCCGCCAGCGGGAAGACCACTGAGTGGGACTTCCGTTGGCCCAGAACGAGAATGAATTCTAATATTCCCGGTATGACGCTGAACCTGGCGACCCTGTACGAGGCCGTGGCGGCGGCCGTCCCCGACCGCCTCGCCCTCGTCTGCGGCGACCGCCGGCTCACCTTCGCCGAGTTGGACGCGCGCGCCGACGCGGCGGGACGCCGGCTGCGCGCGGCGGGCATCGCGCCGGGCGAGCACGTCGGTCTCCACATGCTGAACGGCACCGAGTACGTCGAGACGCTGCTCGGCTGCCTGAAGATCCGGGCCGTGCCGATCAACATCAACTACCGGTACACCGACGGCGAGCTCCGCTACCTCTACACCAACGCCGGGCTGACCGGCCTGGTCGTCGACGACGTGTTCGCGCCGGCCGCCGCGCGGGTCGCGGGCGACTGCCCTGAACTGCGCGTCGTCTCCGTCGTCCGGACGGGGGAGACGGCGGAGAAGCCGTCGTGGCCGTCGGGGATCAGCGTCGGCGACTACACCTCCGAGCCCGGCGAGCCCGACCCGTCCCTCCGTGAAGGGCGCACCGCCGACGACCGCTACGTCCTCTACACGGGCGGGACCACGGGCAACCCCAAGGGCGTCGTCTGGCGGCACGAGGACTTCTACATGGCGGCCGTCAAGGGCGGGAACCCTTACGGCGAACCGCGCCGCACCGTCGAGGAACTGGTCGAGGGCGCCACGACCGGGTTCGAGCTCAGCTACATGCTGACGATGCCGCTGATGCACGGCGCCGCGTCCTACAACCTGTTCATGGCGCTGCTCACCGGCTGCAAGACGATCCTGATGCGCCGCTTCGACGCGCTGGACGTGCTCCGCACGATCGACCGCGAGAAGCCGATGGTCCTCTCGGTGGTGGGGGACGCCATCGCGCGCCCGATCGCCGACGCGATCCGCGCGCACGGCGCCGAGTACGACCTGTCGTCCGTCAAGGTGCTCGGGTCGGGCGGCGCGATCCTGTCCCGCAGCGTGCAAGAGGAGTTCGCCGAACTGCTCCCCGGCATCCACGTGAACAACGCGTTCGGCGCGTCGGAGTCGGGCGCGGACGGCACCATAGCCATCGGCGAGGACGGCCTGATGCGCCTCGCCGCCGACCCGCGCGTCACCGTCGTGGACGCGACCATGAAGCCGGTGCCGCCCGGGTCGGACGAGGTCGGATATGTCGCCCGCTCCGGGAACGTCCCGCTCGGCTACCACAACGACCCGGAGAAGACCGCGAAGACGTTCCCCGTCATCGACGGGAAGCGCTGGACGATCCTCGGCGACATGGCCCGCGTCGAGGCGGACGGCACGGTCGTCGTCCTCGGACGCGGCTCCGGCTGCATCAACACCGGCGGCGAGAAGGTGTTCCCGGAGGAGGTCGAGCAGGCCCTCAAGTCGCACCCCGCCGTGATGGACGCGCTGGTCGCGGGCGTCCCCGACGACCGCTTCGGCGAACGTGTCGCCGCCGTCGTGGAACTGCGGCCCGGCACGTCCGCCACCACCGACGGCCTGCGGACGCACTGCCGCGAGCACCTCGCCGGCTACAAGATCCCCGCCGTGGTCACCTTCACGGACGCGATCGTCCGCTCCCCGAGCGGCAAAGCCGACTACCGCTGGGCCAAGCGCGTCCTGACGCAGAACTGACCCGACCCCGGCCCCCGCGGCCGATCGGAACCAAGGAGACATCTCATGCCTGAGGCCGTCATCGTCGACGCCGTCCGGACGCCGGTCGGCAAGCGCTACGGCGCCCTGTCCGGGCTGCACCCGGCCCAGCTGCTCGGGTTGACGCAGCGCGGGCTGCTCGACCGCGCGGGCGTCGACGCGGCGACGGTCGGGCAGGTCGTCGGCGGGTGCGTCACGCAGGCGGGCGAGCAGGCCAACAACGTGACCCGCAACGCGTGGCTGCATGCGGGCCTGCCCTACACGACGGCGTGCACGTCGATCGACTGCGCGTGCGGGTCGTCCCAGCAGGCCGTGCACCTGATCGCCGGGCTGATCGCGTCCGGGACGATCGACACCGGCATCGGCTGCGGCGTCGAGGCGATGAGCCGGGTGTTCCTCGGGCAGGCGCTCACCCCCGAGACCGGCAGCCCCCTCCCCGAGGGCTGGGTGTTCGACTACCCCGACCAGTTCACCGCCGCCGAGCGCATCGCGAGCAAGCGCGGCATCACCCGCGCGGACGCCGACGCGCTCGGGCTCGCGTCGCAGGCCAAGGCGAAGGCGGCCTGGGCGGAGGACCGGTTCGCCGGGCAGGTCCTCGAGGTCGAGGCGCCCGTCATGACCAGGGAGGGGCCGACCGGGGAGGTCGCCGTCGTCACCCGCGACCAGGGGCTGCGCGACACGACCGCCGAGGCGCTCGCCGGGCTGAAGCCCGTCATCCCGGACGGCGTCCACACCGCCGGCAACTCGTCCCAGATCAGCGACGGCGCCGCCGCGGTGCTGCTGATGTCCGCCGAGCGGGCCGCGGAGCTCGGGCTCCGCCCGCGCGCCCGGATCGTCGCGTCCGGGATGGTCGGGTCCGACCCGTACTACCACCTGGACGGGCCGATCGAGTCGACGCGGCACGTCCTGGAACGGGCGGGCATGAAGCTGTCCGACATCGACCTCGTCGAGATCAACGAGGCGTTCGCGTCGGTCGTCCTGTCGTGGGCGTCCGTGCTGGACGCGGACATGGACAAGGTCAACGTCAACGGCGGCGCCATCGCGCTCGGCCACGCGGTCGGGTCGACCGGCGCCCGCCTCATCACGCAGGCCGTGCACGAGCTGGAACGGTCCGACAAGTCGACCGCGCTCGTCACGATGTGCGCGGGCGGCGCGCACTCCACGGCCACCATCATCGAACGGATCTGAGCATGACCATCGGGCTGACCGAGGAGCACCGCGACCTGCGCGACGCCGTGCGGGCCTTCACGTCCCGGCAGGTGACGCCGGCGGTCGTCCGCACGAGCGTGGACGCCGACCGGGAGAAGGCGCCGGCGTTCTGGGACGAACTCGCCGGGCAGGGCCTGCTCGGCCTGCACCTCCCGGAGGACGCGGGCGGCGCGGGCTACGGGCTGGTCGAACTGGCCGTCGTCCTTGAGGAACTGGGGCGCGCCATGACCCCGGGGCCGTTCCTGCCGACCGTCCTGGCGAGCGCCGTGCTGCACCGCGCGAGGCACTCCGAGCACCTTCCGCCGCTGGCCGACGGAACGACGATCGGCGCGGTGGGACTGGACGCGGGGAGCCTCGTCCTCTCCCGTGCCGGCTCCGGCATCACCGTGACGGGCGTCTCCGGCCCGGTGCTGGGCGGCGCGCTGGCGGACGTCTTCGTCGTCCCCGCGAAGGACGGCGACGGGACGGCCTGGCTCGTCCTGCCGCGAGACGCGTTCGTCGCCGACGAGCTGCCCAGCCACGACCTGACCCGCCGCCTGGCCACCGTCGCGCTGGACGAGGCGACCGTCCCCGCCGGTTCGGTCCTGAACCTGGACTCCCAGGCGGTTCGCGACCTCGCGGCGGTGCTGTTCGCCGCCGAGGCGTCCGGCATGGCCGACTGGGCGACGGTGACCGCCGCCGAGTACGCCAAGGTCCGCGAGCAGTTCGGCCGTCCGATCGGCCAGTTCCAGGGCGTCAAGCACCGCTGCGCCCGGATGCTCGCCCACGCCGAGCAGGCCCGCGCCTGCGCCTGGGACGCCGCCCGCGCCCAGGAGCCCGGCACCGGCCCGGGGGAGGCGTCCCTCGCCGCCGCCGTGGCCGGGGCGACCAGCGTCCAGGCCGCGTTCCAGACCGCGAAGGACTGCGTCCAGACGCTCGGCGGCATCGGCTTCACCTGGGAGCACGACGCCAGCCTGTACCTGCGCCGCACGCAGACCCTGCGCATCCTGCTCGGCTCCACCGCGTCGTGGCGCCGCCGCGTCGCGCGCCTCACCCTGGACGGCGTCCGCCGCGAACTGAGCGTCGAACTGCCGCCGGAGGCCGAGAAGATCCGCGCCGACGTTCGCGCGGAGCTCGAACCGGCCAAGGCCCTGGACGGCAAGGCGCGCGCCGCCTACCTCGCGGACCGCGGCTACACGTCCCCGCACCTCCCCGCCCCCTGGGGCAAGGGCGCGGACGCCGTCACCCAGCTCGTCATCGCCGAGGAGATGCGCGCCGCCGGCCTGCGCGCCCACGACATGATCATCGGCAACTGGGTGGTGCCGACGCTGATCGCGCACGGCTCGCCCGCCCAGCACGAGCGGTTCCTGCCGGGCTCGCTCCGCGGCGACATCCGCTGGTGCCAGCTGTTCTCCGAGCCGGGCGCGGGCTCCGACCTCGCCGCGCTGTCCACCCGCGCGGAGAAGGTCGAGGGCGGCTGGAAGATCACCGGGCAGAAGGTGTGGACGTCCATGGCCCGCGAGGCCGACTGGGGCATCCTGCTCGCGCGCACCGACCCGTCCGTCCCGAAGCACAAGGGCCTGTCGTACTTCCTCATGGACATGAGGTCCGAGGGCATCGACATCCGCCCGCTCCGCGAGCTGACCGGCGACACCCTATTCAACGAGGTGTTCCTGGACGGCGTGTTCATCCCCGACGACCTGCTCGTCTCCGCGCCGGGCGACGGCTGGAAGCTCGCCCGCACGACCCTCGCGAACGAACGCGTCTCGCTCTCGAACGACTCGTCCCTCGGCAGCGGCGGCGAGGCCCTCCTCCAGCTGGTGTCCGACGCCGACGACGAGCGCCTGACCACCCTCGGCGGCATCCTCTGCGACGCCCAGTCGAGCAGCCTGTTCGGCCTGCGCGGCACGTTGCGGTCGCTCGCGGGCGGCCAGCCGGGCGCCGAGTCGAGCATCGGCAAGCTGATCGGCGTCGAGCACATCCAGCAGGTGTGGGAGACCGCCATGGACTGGATCGGCCCCGAAGCCCTGTCCGGACGCGGCGAAGGCGGCATGCAGGACCCGACCTGGATGTTCCTGAACTCCCGGAACATGTCGATCGCGGGCGGCACGACGGACGTCCAGCTCAACATCATCGGCGAGCGCATCCTCGGCCTGCCCCGCGACCCGGTGGCGTGATGACGATCGACCTGCATTCGGACACCCGGTCCGCGGGCGTGGACGCGGCCGTGGACGCGGCCCGCCGCGTCATCGACGCCCTCGTCCGCGCCGGCGACATGACGGACACCGACATGGCCGACGTCGCCGACCACCTGAACGCCGTGGCCGACGACCTCGAATCGAAGGCCCCGCCCCTGCACGACCGCCTGGTCGACATGTGGCGCGGCGACGGCATGACGCGCCACGACCCGGTCACGGGCCCCGAGAACCCGATCGCGCCGCCCCTCGACTACACGGCGGTGGACTCCCGCACCATCGAGGCGGAGACGACGCTGGGCCTGCCCTACCAGGGGCCGCCGTCCAGCGTCCACGGCGGCGTCTCGGCACTGCTGCTCGACCACACCCTGGGCGTGGCGAACGGCTGGGCGGGCGCATCGGGAGTGACGGCCGAGCTGACCATCCGCTACCACCACCTGACCCCGCTCTTCGAGCCGCTCACGATCACCGCCCGCCAGGTGTCGGTGGACGGCCGCAAGATCCGCACGACGGGCGAGATCAAGGCGAACGGCGAGACCTGCGTGTCGGCCGAGGGCCTCTTCATAGCCAAACACCCGCCCCGCCCCCGCTGAGATCATCATTCGCCCCCGGTCCGCGCCGGGCACTGCGGCGGGCTGCACCAATGCGACTGCAGCCAGCCGTATAGTGCCGGGCGTCCGGCCGCAATAGCGTCCGTGATCATGAAGTCGACATTCGTGCGGACCGGTGGACGCCTGGTCCCGCTGCTCGCCCTGATCGCTCTGTCCGGCGCCGTCGCGCCCTTGGCCGGAGCCGACGGCGGCAGGCCCTCACCGCTCGCGTGGAAGCCCTGTGCCCAGGGCCCGGACGACGCCGTCGGCGAGGAGCTCGACCGGGCAGGCGCGCGGTGCGCGGAGATCACCGTCCCGCTCGACCATTCCAGGCCCGGCGGCCGCACCATCAAGCTCGCGCTCTCCCGCCTGCCTGCCACCGACCGCGCCCACCGCATCGGCACCATGGTCCTCAACAGCGGCGGCCCCGGCGAACCCACGCTGGCCATGCCCCTGCAGACCCGCGCGGCCATGAAGGACGTCGCCGCGCGCTACGACCTCGTCGGCCTGGACCCCAGGTTCGTCGGGCGCAGCACGCCGCTCGACTGCGGCTGGCCCGTCGGCCTGTGGCTGCGCTCGGCCGGTCCGACCCGTGCCCGGTTCGATCACCAGGTGGCGGTGCAGCGCGACCTGGCCGAGCGCTGCGCCCGGAGCCACGCCGACGTGCTTCCGTACGCCAACACGCGCGACACGGCCCGCGACATCGACCTCGTGCGCCGCGTCCTCGGGGAGCGCCGGATCTCGTTCCTCGGCTACTCCTACGGCAGCTACCTCGGCGCGGTTTACGCCCAGATGTTCCCCGGCCGCACCGACCGCGTGGTCCTGGACAGCGCGGGCGACCCGCGCAAGTGGGGTCCCCGGGCGACGCAGGGAACCGAAGACGAGGCGGAACGTGCGCTGCGCGGCTGGGCTGCCTGGGCTGCCGCACGCCACGGCGCCTACCGCCTCGGCGCCACCCCCGCCCGCGTGCTCGCCACGGTGAACGCGATCCTCACCGCCGCGGAGGACCGCCCGCTGAGCGTCGGCCCGTACGAGGTGGACGACCAGCTGGTCCCGTACCTCCTGTCCGTCGGCTCCGGCGACGACCGTCCCGCGGCCCGTGCGGAGTTCACCTCCACCGTCCAGACCCTGCACGAGGCCGCGCAACGCCGCCCGGCCGACCCTGGCCCCCGACTCGACGAACTCCTCGCGTTCGTGCTGACCAGCGCCGGTTCCCCGCTGGCCGGTCCGACCGCCGCGATCACCTGTGGCGACCGCGCCGCGCCGCGCGACCCCGACGTCTACTGGAACGACGTCCAGCGCAGCCGCGCGCGCCACCCCCTCTTCGGCCCTCTCAAGAACAACATCTGGCCCTGCGCCTTCTGGCCGAGCCGGCCGCGCGAGCGCCCCACGCGCATCGCCAACCCCACTCCCGTTCTCATCGTGTCCGCCACCGGCGACACCGCCACCACCTATGAGGGCAGCAGGGCCATGCACCGGGCGCTGACCGGCTCCCGTCTGCTCACCCTGCGCGGCGCCACCGCCCACGGGATCTACGGCGAGTACGGCAACGCCTGCGTGGACGCCGAGGTCAACGCCTACCTGGCCACCGGCACCCTCCCCGCCACCGACCCGACCTGCCATCCCTGACCGACCCACCCGTCACTGCCGGTCGGGGCGGACGATGTACCAGGCTCCGGATGGTGTGATCCAGATGAGCAGTCCGGGCCAGATCTGGTGGAGTTTCCAGCCGGGGCTTTGTTTCAGCCGGTGATGTCGCCTGCAGAGCGGG